>NZ_KB892846.1 GCF_000373965.1 Uliginosibacterium gangwonense DSM 18521
CCCTTTGCCAAGGCCGTTGAAGAACTTCTGGGCGCCAAGGTTCAAATCGCCAAACGCAACCAGTTGCATACCTTTGCTGTCCTACCCCAGCGCTGGGTGGTTGAGCGGTCATTTGCCTGGATCGAAAAATGTAGGCGTTTGTGGAAGAACTGCGAGCGCAAACTCAACACAAGCTTGCAGTTCATACATCTTGCATTCCTGGCGCTTTTGCTCAAAAGATCGTGAACAGGTTCTCAACATCTAGACAAGATAAATAGCCCGGATATTGACAATATAAAATACCCAGAGTATTATTCAGTCTTCGCAATCACAACACGGGGGCGCCATGAGTACTGTTATTGATGCCGGGCTGAACGCCATTCTGGGCAACCTAAACGCCGCGCGTCTGGAGCTGGCACGCTACGAGGCCACCCAGGCGCAACGCGATGCAGACAGAATCCTGGCCCGGCGTCAGAAGTGGCATCAACATGACCTTCTAGGAAGCGATCAAGGCATCTTCTTCGAGGCGGTTACCGAAACACTTGCAGCCAATCAGGCAGAATTTTACGTCTTGATGCTGATAGACCCCGCCCAATTCGGTGTGCGGCTGGCATCAATGGTCTCGGATTATGCAGATGACGTAGCACGGCACCAACTCGGCCTGTAGCCCACGAATACTACGCCTTGCCGGGCGGGCAGAAAAAGCCCGGCACCAATTCAGTTCCCGCATGATTCGGGGCTAGCAAACATTCCGCAAATGTTCAAGCTGGCATATAGTAGTGCATAGCCCATTTGTTCGAACACGCCATGCTGAAATTAAAAGAAAACAAGCGCCTGTGGAGAGTCCTGGCAATTTTATATTTTGCATCCTTCGCATACAGGCAGGGCATTCTGGGTACAGCTTTCATCCTCCTGATTCTAGCTGGTGGCGCAATCATGGTGCCGACGGCAAATCGCCTGGAAAAAATATTCAAACCCAAAATTGGCAATTTTTCAGGTGTCGCCGCCATCATGCTCACGGTTGCCCCCGCCGCCTTTGTTGGAGGCTACCTTGGCATCAAGCTGATTCGCGCCTTCTCTTAGCCCCTATCCATGCTCTGAGATTATGACGGCCCACATTGAGTTTGACGAACTCACTCCGCCATCCTTCGCATACGGCTGCATCAGCTTGTTCAGGAGCCCATCAAGGCTCCACCCGTTTGATGAATGGAGCCAGTTCCTCGGCAAAATCAGGGGTATTCAGGTTTTGTAACGTAACGAAAAAGCTGCCAGTATCCACGCTATATTGGATGGGCATGCGCCCCAGTGCAGCCTGATAGGCGGTCATTACTCCCTGATAACCCATCTGGATTGGGCGTTGCACCATTACGCCGTAAAGTATCTCGTCGTGCATCGCGTCAACAAATAGCCTGTTGATATCCACGCCGATCAGTTTCGTTTTCCCAGCGGCATCCATCTGACGCAGCACATAGATCGTCGCCAGCGTAGTCGATTCATTCGGGGTAAATATGCCATCTGGCAATACCTTGAAAGCAGGCAGGATTCCCTGTATGTTGGCTCGGGCCTCCCCCACCCCACTGCCCACCCACGCCTCCTGAACAATTGAAAGCCCCGCAGCAGTTGCTCCAGCCACAAATCCACGCTCACGCTCGTCGGTAGAGGGAACACCGCGTTTCATGTGGAATACGGCCACAGTACCATGACCATGTAACGCCAATGCCATATAGTGAGCAGCCATTTCGCCCATATGGTAATTATTGGTGGCAATCACCGCCAGGGCATCATGGTTACCAAAATCACGATCAATGTAGACTGTCGGGATGTCCTTGGCCGCCAAATGTGCCACTTCCTGCCTGCGTTCAGACACATTGGGTGCCAACACCAAGGCTTTGCAGCGCATTTTTTCGACCACGCTGATCAGATCTTTTTGTACATAGGGCGAGTTCTCGTCGTTGGGCCCGCGAAAATAGATATCCAGCCCCAGTTCGGTACCCGCCAAACGAGCGCCGCGCTCAACCTCCCCCCAAAAGGCATAGCCTCCGCCGGCCGAGATCACTCCAACGCAATCCCTGGCCGCCACCGCACCTGAACACATCGCAGCGCAGGCGAACACGACCGCCATCGCCCTGCCACGGATGCCACACATAACCCCTCCTGCCACTCACGGCTATCATGACAAGAATATGATTGCCCAGCCCTGTATGCTGACAAGGCTGCACTATCGGGCATGCCCCTCGCCCCTATAAACCAGCTACGCCCCTGCCCTGATACCGTCTCCCAACATTCATACGCTTGACATACAACCAACGATAAACCACCCCCCGTTGACAGCCATACCATGGCCCCCTAGGATGATGAGCGTCCTCGCAGGCCGCTGCATCACATGACTCACCTGAGGCCGACATGTCCGCAACATCCTTATCAGATACCTGCAAGTCCTCGTTTGCTACCCTGAACGTCTCCACCGAAGGGCCGCAATTGCCCGAGTTAGCATTCCCGCCTCGCGTGCTTGAGATCACCGAGTATGGGGCCGATGGCAGCCGTTTACAGATCGCACTCAACACAGAAGCCATCCAGCAGACAATTGACGCTTGCGCCGCAGCAGGCGGTGGCACCGTATGGGTTCCCGCTGGCAACTTTCTCACCGCCCCGCTGACGCTTCGTAGCAACATCTGCCTGCATCTGGAAAAGGGGGCCACGCTGGTCGCTTCCAGCACAGAGGCGCAATTCCGCTCTACCGAAGCGAATAGGCATATTGCGGCAGAAAATGGCTGGCTGCCCTTCCTCTCGATTGCAGATGCGCAAAATGTTGCCATCACGGGTGAGGGCACCATTGATGGCCAGGGTGCCGTGTGGTGGGAGCGCTGGCGTGAACACATCCGTGCCACCGGAAAGAAGGGCGGCACCGACCGCCCGCGTCTGATCTACATTGTCCGCTCAAAAGACGTGCTGATCGAAGGGCTCACCCTTACCCATTCGCCCAGCTTCAACATTGTGATGCGCCATGCTGAAAACATAGAGGTAAGGCACACACACATTGTTTCGCCCTTCCATGCGCCCAATACAGATGCTATCGACCCGATCGACAGCCGCAATATCCGCATTACCCATAATGTTATCGACTGTAATGACGATCACATTGCCATCAAGGCAGAGCAGGCTGACCCACGCTTCCCGCAAGGCGTAGTCAGCAACATCTACATTGCCCATAATACCCTGCTGCAAGGGCGAGGCATCTCAATCGGCGGGGAGACCTCGGGCGGCGTGAATAATGTACTGGTCGCGCACAACCACTTTGAAGGCTCAATGTACGGGCTTCGCATCAAAAGCTCCCGTGGCAAGGGTGGGCAGGTGCGTAACATTCGGTATGTTGATACCACGATGGTCGACGTAGCCGTCCCGCTGGTGCTCTCCGGCTACTATGAAGCGGCTCCCATTGCCAGATCTGAAGTGGACGCCATTCTTGCCAAAGGCGGCTTCATGGTGGGTGAGCAACTTTATCCGCCAGACACCGACCCCGCCCAGATCTATGACATCAACAAGACCCCGGATTTTGCACAGATCGTGATTGATGGCCTCACCGCCACCGGGAAAATCAACGCTGCGGGCTATATCGTTGGGGTACCCGAAGCCCCATTGCGCGATTTGCACTTTCACAATGTACACATTGAAGCCTGCCACGGCCTTGTGGTGCGCAATGCAAAGATCCATGCCAACCGGTTGCAGATCAAGGCAACCCTCGGCCCGGCCTGGACGCTGGAGAAAGATGGTGTCATCAACCCATAACCGCCTCCTCCCCCTTCTGCGCCGCAGTACCAACACCGCGTTGGAAGCACTGCGTCGCGCAATTCATGCAGGCGAAGCCCCAGCGCTGGCTGTGGCCGAATTGCAGACGGCACTTGCCTACCTCACGCGGCATGATACATCACGCCAGCATGCTGCCTCATTATGGCTGCTGGCCTGCCAATGCACAGGCCAAGTTGCCCTGCAAACACTGGCGCGCACGCTATTAGGCACAGCCGATCCGGCAGACATTGCTTCGCACTACCATCAAGGCCTGCAGCACCCACTGACGTATCTTTTGCACACCTTGCCTGAGGCAGAGTCAGCCCATCTCATTGAGCATTATCGCAATCACCCTGCCCCGGTGTTGCGCATGGCAGTCGCGGAATACCTGATGGCCCGGCAGAATGCTGAAGCGGGCCTGCTGCTTATGGTCGACATTGCAGCCCATTGCGGTTACGACCACGCCACATTCGATGCCATTGCCATTTGGCTCGGCGAATCCGGCACCCCCGCGTTGCGACACCACCTGCTCGCCCAAGCCGACGCAGCCCATGCACGGGACGACACGCCCCGCGCCCAGCATCTGAAATGGGCGGCTGAACAAATCCCGGTACAAAGGCAATCCTGATACGCGGCACAAGCACAACCCAGACGTCCTCGAACCTCCCAGTAAGGTTATGAACAGGTTCTTACAGATGAGGACAGCTACATCCCCCTGCCACGCATACCGGAAAAACAGATCTTCGCAATCCTTTACAAGAACACACATCATGCAGGAAGGGCTCCTAAATTCCCTCATCCACGCAGGGCTTAATTCAGTCTTAACCAGCCCTTACCCGCACTCTCCTATACTATGCAGCGCCAAACATGGCTGGCATAGCCCTGGAAAGGAACTGCATGCACCACACTATTCAAACGTCATTCCCCCGCCCTGCACTCAAGCTTCACGTCGCAGCGCTACTCCTGAGCGCAGCCTGCGCAGCCCACGCCCAACAGGCCCCCGAAGACGCCACATGGACGCTTTCACTCGGCGCGGGCGTGGCGGACATCCCTCGCTACGAAGGCAGCGATGAACACAAAGTACGCGCCATTCCACTGATACGCGGCAGCTACCGCAGCAGCATC
Source organism: Uliginosibacterium gangwonense DSM 18521 (assembly GCF_000373965.1). Taxonomy (GTDB): domain Bacteria; phylum Pseudomonadota; class Gammaproteobacteria; order Burkholderiales; family Rhodocyclaceae; genus Uliginosibacterium; species Uliginosibacterium gangwonense. The sequence continues at coordinate 4,891 of NZ_KB892846.1, forward strand.
GGCAAATTCAGCCTCGGCAGCGAAAACGGCGCCCCTGGGCTGGCGTGGTCGATCATCGATACGCCACAACTTGAAGCGGGCCTGAGCCTGGGCATGGATCGTGGCCGCAAGGAAAGCGACAGCAGCCATCTGCAAGGCCTGGGCAACGTCAATCGCAGCCCCGAGGCAGGCATCTTCGGCGTCTACAAAATTGGCGCAGCCAGCCTGCGTCTGTCGGCCCGCACAGCCCTCAACGACAACGGCCATGGTGGCTCCCTCATCAACGCCGGGGCGGGCTACCGCTGGCAGCTTGCCGATCACCTGGGTCTGAGCACCAACGCAGGTTTCACCTGGGCCAGCACCGATTACATGCAAAGCTATTTTGGCGTGAGCGCCAGCCAATCTGCCCAATCCGGGCTTGCCCGGTATGATGCAAAATCCGGCATCAAAGATATCAATGCAGGTCTCGGCTTGGACTACATGCTCAACCTCCACTGGATGCTCGTTGGCGGCTACCGCTTCGCCCGCCTCCAGGGCGACGCAGCAGACAGCCCCATCGTGCAACGACGCAACCAACACAGCGTCTTCGCAGGCGCCAGCTACCGCTGGTAAGCCCCTAGCCCAGCCGATCTCTTCAGGTCGGCTGGTGCTGTATTGACGAACGTCACATCCCAGTCGTGCCCACCTGGGCAAAGCGACTGCCGATAAATTCGGCACGCCTGATATTACAGTTTTTTGCATATAATCCAGGTTTGCAGCGCCGCACCCTGAGACTGAATCACATCCCCAGCGCGACGCATCCTCATGCCCCCTCTTCAAATCGTCAGGAACATTCAATGATCTCACATCCCAGAAAGGCGCTTTCCTTCGCATTTTCCGTCATTGCAGCCCTTGTGCTCAGTGCCTGCGGTGGTGGGAGCGGCAGTTCGATCTCGCTGGACTCCGGTACAACAACACTGGCCTCATGCATGACGGCCACAACCGGCAAGAGCTTCACCTATACATCCACTGATGCCAGCGGCAACTCCACCTCCTACACCCACTTGGTCGCCACGGGCACTTACAACGGTAATACGGTCACGGCTGAAACGGACACCCCCGCATCCGGCACCTACTTCACCACGTACACGAGCTACACCAGTAGCGCGTTCACTCAACTGGCCTACACCAATTCAACCGGCACCATCAGCAACGTCTATTCCAACCGGATTGTTGATCTGAGCAAAGCATCAGGGGCTTCCCAGACCTTTACTTGGACTTCGACTTCCACCCTCGACAGTAGCTCCTTTTCAGCAGCCACCACCTTGAAGTTTGATGGTGTGGAAGCCGTCACGCTGGCAGGCGCCAGCTATAATGCCTGCAAGGTTTCCACCTCAGGAACGTATTCGGATGGCGGTACCTTCTCCAACGTCGCATGGTACTTGCCTGGCTATGGTGCAGCAGTGCCAGTCAAAGGCAACTACACTACCACGCGTAGCGGCACAGTCTATACCGCCAGCGTCCTGGTAACGGCCTTCAATAACTGATCCGTATCGGCGTTGCGGAAAGAACCTAACCCCTTTCCGCAACGACTTATCGCCCGAACAAATAGTTTCTTACATATCCCTCCGGCCATTTACACATCTAAGCCCGATAGAAGCTGACGCCGGGCGCATTTTCGATTAGGGTAGCCGCAATGCCTGCCCCCGCGACTGCATCTACAGCTCTTGGAGATCATCGAACCATGTTCCGCTCCGCCTTTGCCCTGCTTGCGCTGATGTGCCTGATTCAAAGCGCCCAGGCACTTGAGGCCTGCCCTGCGCCAGACCTCAATAACCAAAGCTCCAGTCAGATTGCTGCTGCGCTCAAAGCCCTGAAGCCGCAAGAGCTGAAAACACCACCCGAGCTGGAATGCCAAGGGGGTTTCAACGTGAATGCCGTTGCGGCCAAATCCCGCCAACTGTGCATGTTTGAAGGCAAGTTTCCTCTCACAACTGCGGGGCTGCTGAGCATTGCTGAACATGACGAGGCAACAACACTAGTCTATGCACAGAAATACTCTGCCAAACAACACACACAGATTGCCCAGACCCTGGCAAAGAAATATCCACGTATTTCCGCCGAGCAATATCCGGGGAAGATTGATGCAGACTTGCCTGTGCAAGCCACCGATTATTTCAGTGCTGATGGTATCTACATCACTCTGCTACGCCCAGACAAAAAAATGTCTCCTGCAACAGAAGGATACCTTTCTGTCATCATTTATGAAAAATCAGCCCACGTAGGCATGCTTGCCCGGGTTGACAAGGAATGTACCGCCACGACCCCATAACCCCCAGCAGACATCACACGCTGGGTTAAGATTTCAATGCAGCAGGCGATACTGCACAAGGTGGGCAGCAGCCCCTGCCAGATAGCCCAGCAAAGCCACCCAGCCTATTTTTTTGACATACCAGAGGAAGTTGATTTTCTCGATACCCATTGCTGCCACGCCAGCGGCTGAACCTATGATGAGTATCGAACCACCTGTTCCCGCGCAATAGGCGAGAAACTCCCACAGGAAATGGTCCGTGGGATACTGGGCGAGGCTATACATCCCCATCGCGGCGGCAACCAAAGGCACGTTGTCGACAACAGCACTGACCAAACCGATGAGCATGACGATTACATCCTGACGCCCTACTGCGTGGTCCAGCCATGCTGCCAAATCCGATAGTACATGGGTATGTTCCAAGGTGGCCACCGAGAGCAGAATGCCGGTGAAAAACACCAGCGAACTCATGTCGATCCGCGCCAGCGCATGCGTCAGGCTCAATGGCTGGCGCGATACGACATCCTTGTTACGATGGAGCAGATCACCTGCTAGCCATAACAGGCCCAGACCAAACAATATCCCCATGAATGGCGGTAGATGCGTCAGCATCTTGAAGGCTGGCACCGCCAGCAGCACCCCCACGCCCAATATGAAGATGAGATTGCGCTCCCAGGCATCAACCTGTGGGCCAACCTCACCTTCAGAAGACACTGCCCAATTCAGCTTTCGCCCACGCATGCCCCAGGCTAGTATCGACACAGGCACAAGCATGCATACCAGAGCCGGGAGCAACACAGCCTGCACCACCGCCAGAGCACTGATCTGGCCGCCAATCCAAAGCATGGTCGTGGTGACATCCCCCATGGGCGACCACGCGCCACCCGCATTGGCGGCAATGACAATGACACCGGCAAACACCAGCCTATCCCCCTGCCGGGCCAGCAACTTGCGCATCAAAGACACCATGACAATCGCTGTCGTCAGATTATCCAGAATAGCGCTCAATACAAAGCTGATCCCACCTACCCACCACATCAGGCGTGCCAGCGTGGAGGTGCGGATACGTGTAGTCACAACGCCAAAGCCATCATGCGCATCAATCAGCTCAACAATCGTCATCGCCCCCATCAGGAAAAAAACGATCTGCGCTGCGCCCACCAGGCTCCCATTCAACTGCTCGGCTACACGCTGGGGATCTCCGGCGAAAACAGCATAAATCGTCCACAACACGCCTGCGCCAATCAAGGCTGAAGCGGATTTATCAACGCGTAGCGGATGCTCCAAAGCGATGGCCACGTAGGCCATGACGAAGACAACAACCAATCCGATCAGCATAAAAACACCTCCCGGTGAAGGGATTTGCCTAAGCAGATTCCGTGAAAGGAAGAAAAGAGTGACGCATGGTGCCATATCAGGCACCCGCAAAGAACAGGCACTAGCGCATTCATGGGAGTTCCAACGCGCGGCGGCCCGACCAGCGCAAAACCTGCCTGACACCAAAAGTTCGGCGCAGACACCCCTTGAAAAAAGAAAAAATCTATTGAGCTATCCTACCCGAACAGATATCCGCTTGCCAAGCCTTGGGAATGTATCCCATGGCAAATCCTAGGGTGAAGTTAAAACTCCCCACCCAGGAGTGATCAGGCATCACCTTTGCCGCCATCCGCCTTATGAGCAGCCCGACATGCAAAATGAGCAAACCGGTCTGCCTTGATGCTGCGATCCACAAACCGATCAAGCAGCAGCCGACCCTGGCTGCTTCGAGCAAATCAATCGCCCTACAGGTGCAGCACACCTGTAGGGTTGCAGCACTTTCAGCCGTGCAGCGCAGCCAGTTGCTTGGCGATCACGTCGTGGTTGAGCCAGAGCACAGGGGCGCTGGGCGCAGCGGCTTCGTTGAACATGAGCGGGCCGGTGGCTTCGATCACCAGCGCACTGAGCAGATCGGTAATCAGCGCGGTACGCTCCTTGTGCATGGCAGTGATGTCTTCGGAGGTGCCGATCATCAGCTCGGCCAGTTCCGGGGTGTTGTTCATCGGCCATGCGTCAAAGTTGCGGAACCCGGCCATAGTAGGCTGAACATTGTAGCGATGGATGTTGCCCAGCAGGGTTTCCAACGAGGCATCTTCACGCAGCAGGGCCGCACAGGCCTTGTATTGGGCTTCACCCCAGGCGCCGCAGCCTTCGCGGGATAGCGCCGTGATCAGCGGGAACAGCGACAACTCAACGCCAACGAAGATGTCTGAAGAGTTGGTGCGGATTTCCGGGCAGTTGAAAACGGTGGCGCGCACGCCCTTTTCCCAGGCGGCACGGGCAATGTCTTCCAGACGCTTCTTGGCGTAGCCCTGGGTGTAGTTGGTGTAGGTCTGCCACTGGTACTGGCCGTCAATCAGGATCTCAGTGCCGTGGTAGCCGTAGGCCGTATAGCGGGCAGCACCGCCGGTCTTCTCCAGGCGGGCACGGATGGCTGCGCTGCCTTCGATAAGGTGACCAAAGGTGTTGGCGGTGACTTCATCAAAGTTCATCAGGTTGAGCTTGCCCAGATCCGACTCCAGCAGCGCCTGGGAGGACATGAAGCGATCCCCTCTGCCCTTGTAGATGCGGTTGGCGATTGCCAGGAAGACCTTGGCCTTGACCAGCCCGCCTGCCATGGTGTGGGCGAAGAAAGCATTGGCCCCATCGGGGATCAGCGCATCCAGTTGCGCCATGGCTTGGGCCACCGCAGCCTTGAAACGGGCCACGCCGACTTGGCGACAGGCTTCGATATGAGCCCAGTCGAGCTTGTCCTCCTGCCAGGATTTGAGGGTCATCTCATTGACCATTGCGGTCGGAGTAGGCGTGCCAGCGGGGCTATCCATGTCGAACCCCGCCATCAGGGGTACATTGATGATTTTGCCACCAAAGTTGGCCTCCGCCGTGGCCAGCTCCTCAGCGTTAAGCGGGCGCAGGCTACCATCGGCCTCGCGGCGCCCCACGGTCATGCCGATCAGGGTCAGGCCGGCAGCTCGGGCTTCATTGACCAGACCGTTGGCGTAGCCACGCCCGAACAGTTCGCCAAACAGGACGAACACATCGCCCTTCTTGAACAGGGTCTGCTTCGACAGGTTTCTCAATGCGGTGGGTTTGCTCACTTTACAGATTCCTTATAGCCCCCTGACCGCGCTGCACAGCAGCCGTCTATTTGACAAGCCCAGGGTGGCAATGAATGGGTGACAAGATGGTCAAGCCGTGGATTCTACCCCAAACTGACCCAATTTCCGCTATCGGGCTGCGCAAAGGCACGCAGCCCCATTCTATGCCAACGCACTAAAATGCATGAAATGTGATAGATATTGCGGCCATCGACAGCAGTCATCCGCCAAACAGGGCGCTTTTCGGTATTCCGTAAGGCCCAGGAACAGATAAACAGAATAGCAGCCAGACATATCGGAAGAGCGCGATACTGATTTTATGCATAAAGCATTCATCCATTGGGTAATCGCCTGTACGTCATCACCGCGTTGGAAATAATATGCCCACCCAAGCTGCGGAAATATCCGCGATAAGCATGCTCATCAATTTGCAGACGCAAGTTCAAGTCATGAAACACGGCACCACTCTCCACACGGGTTCTCCAAGAAGTCCGTAGCGCTAGCCGCCAGATCGATATTGCAGCCCGCCTCACTGCAGGGCGGGTACGGCAGAAGAAGGCCTCCCACCTCTCGGTAAAACGCTCCGCCCAGACCCAGCCCCTTCGAGCACGGGGCTGGCGCCGTTCGGGCAGGCCAACGCCAAAGATCGGCCAACAAACACCTATACTGTAAGATGGGTCTGTAGGGCACGGAACGACACTATGGTAAGGCGAACAGCAAGTCTGGCGATATGCATCACATTCTGTACCCTGGTGGTGGGCGGTAGCGCATTTGACTTGCGCTCAAGTTACCAGCGCGAATACGAACATGAAACATTCAAACTGGAAGGCATCGCCTATCTAGTCAGCGAATGGATCAAGGGTCATTTCCTCGCTTTCGATTACGTCCTGCGCGACATCGCCACCGAAGTTTCACCCGACGAATTACGCCTACCCCATGCTGACGACCCGCGCGCCCAGGCACGGCTGAGCTGGCTACAGGCCAAGCAAAGCACCATTCAGTACGCAGAGTCCATCAGCCTGCTCGATGCAGATTGCCACCCCACGCACCAAGTGCCGCCCCACTCCACGGTCACGGCTGATCCCCATGAATACTGCCAGGCACTCAAACGCAACCCGGCCCTGGAATCCATCGTCACACCCTCGCCACAACCCGATGCCACACACTACACCGTGGTACAAGCGCGCAAAATCGTGGATGCAAGCGGAAATTTCCGAGGGGTCGTTGCCATCGGCATCAGTAGCAAATTGTTCGCCAATCTGCTGACGAAAATCACTTTCAGCACGCAAAGCGTGGTGACTATCACAGATAACCACTTGGTCTTGCTTGCACGCATGCCAGCGCGCGAAAGCGACGTGGGCCGTGTGGTTGGTAGCCATAAATCACAAGCCTTTGTCACATCTGACAAGATTTCGGCAATCTTTCACAATACCTCCCCGCTTGATCACGTTACCCGCCTGACCGGCGCACAAAAGGTACAAGGCCTCCCCTTCCTCGTATACGTGGGGGAACCCGACCGTCAGTGGCTCGCCAACTGGTATCGCCAGATCGTGCAATACAGCGTCATCTCCTTGCTGCTTGTCGGCGCCGCGCTCATGGCATTTCGCCACCACCTCAAGCTCATCAAACACAACAGCGAACTCAAGAAATTCGCCATCACCGATGAATTAAGCAACACCTACAACCGCCGCTATTTCCAAGAACGTGCAGCACTGGAAATCCAGCGCGCCCGGCTCAACAAGACCCATCTCATGCTTATGCTGATGGATATCGACAACTTCAAACGCATTAACGACGAATTCGGCCACTCGGTCGGCGACCGCGCCATCATCGCCTTCACGCGCGCCTGCCGTAACTACTTGCGTGACGCAGACCTGCTGGGGCGGCTGGGGGGTGACGAATTTGTCGCCCTCATGCCCGGCATTGAACCGAACCGTGCCGATGAAATAGCCGAAAGAGTGCGCGCCGCCATTGCATCCGCGCCACTGCATACCGATGATGATCAACTGATTCCCCTTACAACCAGCATCGGCGCCGTCATCATCGCACCAGGCGACCACGCCATCGAGCAAATCATTATCAAGGCAGATGAACTGCTCTATTCAGCCAAGCGAGAGGGGCGTAATCAGGTCTGCCTGGGGACTTTCCCTAGCGCCTGAATGGCTCCGACGCGCCCTCTGAATAAATCCATTCTGCCCGGAATTCGCGTCCGGGCCTCTTGTCTCAAGCCTTCCTGCTCACATGCAAGGGAGAGAAAGATTGCGCAGTTGGCATAATCTCAATTGCATTGACATTGAAGTGTGGTGGCAAGCCTGCAATCCAGCTTACCGTTTCGGCAATGTCTTCCGATGTAATGGCATCAACCCCGGCATACAGCGAAGCCGCCCTATCCGTATCGCCATGAAAACGGACGGACGAAAATTCCGTGCCGCCACACAGCCCCGGCTGGATGTCCGTAACACGAACTCCTGTTCCGGCCAGATCAGCGCGCAGATTAAGGCTGAATTGCGCCACAAAGGCTTTAGTGGCCCCGTAAACATTGCCTCCCGGATAGGGATAAGTCCCTGCAATCGAGCCCATGTTGATCACAAGGCCGCGCCCTCTTTTCACCATATCCGGCAAAAAACAGTGGGTAACACGTGCCAGACCCGTCACGTTCGTGTCGATCATGGTCTGCCAATCATTGAAATCAGCCTTGAAGGCAGGCTCCAGGCCAAGCGCCAAACCCGCATTGTTGACCAGCACGTCAATGGCACAAAACGCTTCGGGAAGCGAATCATGAAGCTGCAAGACGGACTCTGCCACGCGCACGTCCAGTTCAGCCACAAACACCATCGCGCCATATTCACGCTGCAAGGGCTCCAGCCGATCAGTACGGCGGGCGGCAGCAATCACGCGATAACCCTCCTTGAGCAAGCGTGCGCAAATGGCATAGCCAAAGCCCGAAGAAGCACCTGTCACCAGGGCCGTTTTTCCACAAAATTCATTTACCATACATAACACCTCCATGCAATCCATCCAACAACACCAGGCACTCATCCCGCGCCATCTACATTGCGCTTTTCAGCACCTGGACACATTCATCCATCACCGTTGCCCCGATCTCGGAGACATAACGCGGGTCAAGCGACTCCATCAACTCGTGCGCCATATACAGCCCTGCTTGCCGCGTCAAAGTGGTCTTGATCTGTGTGGCCACCTGATCACTCACCTCGGAGAGAAACTTGCGCTCTGCCTGCGAAACATGGTGCCCAGCATCCAGCAACCATTCACTGCAGAGCGTAGCCCCTTGTGCCGAGGTCATCCAATACCCATTGTCGTAGAACATGGATAGGCGATGGGCCACCAGCGCATACACAACCGCAGCCCGCACGCCCATACCAGGTGCCGTTTGGCCGGACTTTGCGCCGATAAAGCCTGAACTCAAGGATTTCCCCTGCGGTTTGGAATTTGCGCACTCTACCACCCTGAAGTACAAAGTAAAACGACTGTGCCTGCAGCCTCCTCTCAAGAGCCACAGATCACAGTCGCTTCTACCCCTCATTTCGGGGGGTGCCATTTTTCAGCACTACAATGGTTTGCCCCGGCTTGGTCACCGCCACGATCAGCGCATCCTGATTGCCACGCAGCTGGATACCATGGCTCTCCAGGTCATCGTAAGCCTTGACGCGCCAGTTGCCGAGACCGGGGTTAACCGCCGGGTAATCGCTCTGGCCACGCACCCCGGTACGCGGAGTCAAACCGCCCTGATCGCCGATATTTATGCCGATGCAAAACTCATACCGCTGAGTTTCGCACGGATCTCAGTCAGTGAATGGTGGGCATACAGTAGCGGCACATCCTGCCGCTGCGCCTGCTCTCGCACGTTGCGCAACAGCTTGTGATTGACGCGATCACAGATCACCACCACCAGCGAGGTATCACTGGGAATCTTGCGTCGCTCATCGCCCACCTTGCGCCCGCTCCAATGTTCGGTACGGGTGAATCCACCGGAAAAGCTCATTTCCAATTCGCGCCGGATTGGTTCAATATGATCGGCACCCACAATCAATGCTTTCATGATCCCTCCTGTCTGCAAATGGAAATGGCTTGGTAAGAGCTTGCAGACTAGACGGATTTCATTGACTACAGAACGACAAGGTTTTTCGCTGCTTATCAATCTGGAAGGGTATAAGTACAGCATCGGCAAGTATATGCGGCCTGGAATGCCATTATCCTGCTCACCACAGCACATACCCCAAGGCACCACAAACGAGTACAACCAGCCAAGGCGGCTGCTTCCACACAAGCAGCGTCATAAATGCCAGCAAAGCAAGTACCACATCCTGCGGCTGATGAATCGCGCTGACCCATACTGGCTGATAGAACGCAGCCAGCAGCAGGCCGACCACTGCCGCGTTAATGCCGGATAGTGCCGCCTGCACCCCCGGCAGCGCACGCAAACTCTGCCAGAACGGCAAAACCCCCAGTACAAGCAGAAAGGCGGGCAAAAAGATCGCCACCAGACACAACAAACCACCCAGATAGCGCCAGGGTGCAGCCGTCATCGCCGTGCCCAGAAACGCGGCAAACGTAAATAGCGGACCCGGCACGGCCTGTGCCGCCCCATACCCGGCCAGGAAAGTTTCATTATCCACCCAGCCCGCAGGCACCACGGCCGCCTGCAGCAGGGGCAACACCACATGCCCGCCGCCAAAGACCAAAGCCCCCGCGCGATAGAACACATCGATCATCGCCAGCACCGGCCCTGGCATCCAGTGCACCAAAACGGGCAGCGCCAGCAACAAGGCGAAAAACAGCCCCAGGCAGATGACCCCACTGCGACGGCTGGACGCTAGAGGCAAAGCTTCATGCATGGCAACACTCTCACGCCTGAAAAGCCGCGTCCCAAGCAAACCCGCCAAAAAGATCACACCGACCTGCACCCATGCATATGGCATCAGCAACACAATCGAGGCGGCCACCACCATGATGGTCATACGTAATGCATCTGTGCAAAGATTTTTCGCCATGGCCCACACTGCCTGCGCCACAATGGCGACGGCCACAAGCTTCAGGCCATGCAAAACCCCTGCAGACACACCACCGGCATAACGGGCAAGCCCTCCCGCAAACGCCATCATCAACAGCGCAGACGGCAGCGTAAAACCCAGCCACGCGGCAAATGCCCCTGGAAAACCCGCACGCGAATACCCAAGTGCAATACCAACCTGACTGCTCGCGGGGCCGGGCAAAAACTGGCACAAAGCCACCACCTCAGCATAGGCACGCTCAGTCAGCCATGCCCGACGAGTGACAAACTCATCCCGGAAATACCCCAGATGCGCCACAGGCCCACCGAAGGAAGTCAGCCCTAATTGCAGAAAGATGAGGAAGATCGCCCAGGGATAGCTGTCGCGCGATACAGGCTGAACTTCTTGAGGCACGCTTTTCTCCCGATCAATTGACACCGTACAAGGCCCGCAGATCACAATACTGTGCCAAATCCAATCACATGGTGCAATTATCCGGATATGAATGATTGTTTCGCCAAATTAGTTTGAACCCAAACAGCCTGTTACCGTAATACGCCTACACATTCAGTGCAAATAATCATTGCTTGGATTTTGACTTGTGCTTGGCCGAATGGGGCGAGGCAAGCGGCGGCTCGCCGGCTGCTTGGGCTACGGGTACAGCAGGGGTTGCCACAGGTGATGGCCTGTTGATCGTGGGGCGACCAGAGGCATCCAGACCATATCCATTTTCAATGGCATACGCTTCCGCCCACATTGCAGGAGGGTACAGCACAAACAGCATCGCCCCCAAACATAACAAAGGAGTTACCAACCCGTCGTAGCGGATCATGGACACAATCCAGCCGCGCGTGGGAGGGGGATTTCCTGGCTGATAGGCATCCACCTTGGCGGCATATGACTTCATCTTTTTATCGTAGGTACGCAGCGCATAGCGTCTCAGCACCCAATAAGGAATGGTGCAACACACGATAAACACCACCGGTTGTGGTGGCAACAAGGGGAAGGACACCACCATCATCCAGAGCACCCATGCTGCAATGGCACATAGCGCCGGTAACACCGCCATGCAAACATTCCAGCCGGGGTTCGCACTTGGCAGCAAGGGCGGAATCGCATACAGCCCACCTTGGGCGCCATCAATCAGGAAATCATAGCGCTTACCACGATAGCTCAGTTGTATCACCCCGACAGGCACAAGACCATCAGCCACGTTCAAGCTGTAGTGGCTTCTGCAGGCCCATTGATCATGAAGATCACCTGGGGCTTCGCGGGCCAGTTCATTGATGATGGCAGCGTTGATATTGTCCCGGCCCCGGTTTCGATAAGCAGAATCGGTAGACGCTGCATACTCCTCGACCTCAAACCCCTTGATCAGCAAATCGGCATGGGTTTTGAACAGGGACGTATCCACCTTTTGCTCCACTGCCGCAGCCAATTCCGCAGGCAGGTGATCACCAGCATAGACGATTGCTGCATAGCTCCCCTCGCCTTCACCACTGGCAGGCATCCATTCCGCAGCATTCAAACCACGCTGATAGGCAATCGAGGCGCTCCACTTTGCCTCAAAACGACCACTGAACACATAGACAGGAAGAAACATCTGCTCCACAGGCGCCTGCATCGCAGCCTCAACCATGCGCATGGGTGCACCTTGCTGCGCCAGATATCGGAGTACCACATGGCGCATGTCCTCTTCAGAGAGCGTCATGGCAATCAGCAAATCCCCTTCAGGCACCTTATCCCCTGGTGCATTGCCATACACCACGTCCGGGTCCAGCATCCCATGCCTGTCATCATCTGTCGCAATATCACTGCTGCATTGTGGGCAGCGCATCACCTTGGCGCCAAAGGTATGGCGCAGACGAGTCCCACACTTGGCGCACACCAGTGGCGCATTCTGCCCAGTGCCAGCATTCCCGAACGGACTTTTTCCGCCTAACCTGCCCAATACACTCATCAAACCCCCGGTGTAAGTCTTGTCTATGCATCTATGCCTTGTGCCGTAGCTTAACCGAGGGGCAATAGAGGCCACAAGGCAAAATAGCATGGTCTATGGATAGCAAAGGAATGCCCAGCATAGCGCCTGCCGGTCATGTCGCCGACGCAAAAATAGCATAGACTTTCGCCAGCGCTTCGTGCCACCCGTTCTTTTCACAGAGGGAAAACAATGAATTCAATGAAGAAAATGCTGACCTGCTGCACCATGCTGTGTGCGCTCATCTACAGCACGGCCAGCCATGCGGAAATCCCCAAGGCTGTCGGTAACCTGCTCACGCTGACGGCGGAACGCCTCGCGATTGCAACCGAGGTGGCGCAGTCCAAATGGAATAGCCACGGCGCCATTGAAGATCTGGGCCGCGAAAAACAGGTGATTGGCGACACGACTGCCCTGGCCACCAAACAAGGGGTAACCGAGCAACTGGCCCGGGATTTCATCAGCGCCCAGATCGAAGCCAACAAGACGGTGCAATGGACCCTGCACCGCCAATGGACACAGGCTCAGGCCCCCGCCTTTGAGCAGGCACCTGATCTAGCCCGCGATATCCGCCCGCATCTGGACAAACTCACCCCTCTGCTGGTTGAAGCATTGGCCAAGGCCGCGCCACAGTTGACCATTGCCGATGCCCAAGAGCTGATCGCTGCACGCCCGGAAGGCGCCGATCCGCTGGCCTGGAAGGTTGCTATCGCCCCGCTCACGGCACGCGCCCAGGCGAAAGCGGGAGAATCACGCCTGGATATCGTGCAACGCAGTGGCCTTTTGCGCATCTGCATGACAGGCGACTACAAACCCTTCACACTATGGCGCAAGGATCTCTTTGCCTTTGAGGGGGTGGATGCCGAAATAGGCCGCCAACTTGCTGCCAGCCTGCATGCAGATGTGCAATTCGTTGCCACCACCTGGGCCACCCTGATGCCCGACCTGCTTGCCAATCGCTGTGATCTCGTGAGTGGCGGGGTCTCTATCACGACCGACCGTGCGCGACTGGCAGCCTTCTCGGTGCCCGTGCAAACCGATGGCAAGACGCCGATTGTGCGCTGTGCAGACAAGGTGCGCTTCCAGACGCTTGAGCAGATTGACCAGCCGAATGTGCGTGTGATCGTCAATCCCGGTGGTACCAACGAACGCTTTGCCCGTAGCGAAATCAAACGCGCCATGATCACGGTGTTCCCGGACAACGTCACCATCTTCGACGAAATCCTGCAAAACCGTGCTGACGTGATGATGACGGACGCCATCGAAACCCAACTCCAGCAAAAGCAACACCCCGGTCTATGCGCAGTGCATCCAGAAGCCCCCTTCACTGTGTCGGAAAAAGCCTACCTGCTACCGCGTGGTGATGTGGTGTTCAAGGAATATGTTGACCACTTCCTGCACATTGCGCTCATCGAAGGCCAGTACCGCAATCTACTTGATGGCTGGCTGAAATAGGCCAGTCTCCGGGAAACAGGGGCTGCGGCGCGGCCCCTATCCGACAAGCATCATCTTGCTAGACGACGCGCCCGCAAACGCAGCCCCACCCAGGCGATCAGCGCGTAGAAGATGATAAGAAGGTTCATATGCTGGACCTCGGCGCTGATTTCATTCCACTGTGCCGCCATCTGGTTGAGCTTGATGAAACCATTCATGCCCGGTGTGGTGGGGATCAGCGCCGCCAGCGCCTGAAGTGGTGCGGGAATGGCTTCGCGCGGATACATGGTGCCAGAAAGGAAGAGCATAGGGATCGATGTCACCAGCATGGCTTGCAGCGTGCGCTCACGGTTGCCGAACAGCGCCCCCAACGCAAGCCCCATTGCCACAATGGCAAATGACATCAGCACAGCGAAGGCCGCCATCGCACCCACATTGCCGCCACGCGGATAATCCTGATACCAGTAGGCAAAACCGAACATATAGAGGAAGGATGGCAACACGAGCGCAGCAAGGATAAACCACATGCCCACAAAGCGTGACGTGGCAAAGCCCTCGGCTGCAAAGAGCGGCGCTGCCCGGTTCTCATACAGTGTACCGATGAGTGCAGCAATGCCGATGAGCAACACTTGCTGCACAATCAATACCGCCACGGCTGCTACCACGTAGCTGCCATACCCACGCGTAATATTGAATAGATTCTGCTCAACAAACGCAGGCACCGGATCACGGCCGATGCGGGCATTAGCGGCAGGGGCACCTTGCCGCACCATGCGCACCACAGCCGCCTGCCGGGCGACATTCTGCACCACGGCACCAACGGCTTCGAGCACAGCCTTGTTCTGCACGGGGAAAGCACCACTGCCCCAGGCCTCCACCGTAGTAGGGGTGTTACGCAACACATCGCGGTAGAAATCAGCGGGGATGATGGTCACCCCCGCGCAACGCCCATCGGCCATATCACGGCGGGCGGCCTCAACAGAAGGTGCATTGCCAATCAAACGTACCCCCGGGCTGGCTGCCAGATCCCGCACGATCTGGCGGGACATGACACTGCCATCCAGATCAACCACTTCAAGAGTGATGCCCCGCACCGCCTCGGTAGAATATGCGGCCGGGTAAAAAAGCGAATAGATCGGCACGGCCAGCAGAAAAAACGGCAACAGCCCCTGGTCGCGCAGAATGGCGCGTAGCGTTTCACGGATGGCCTGCCACATGCTCATCGCCGCCCCCAGCGCGCCGGGTTCGCTATCTGGCGGCGTAACATGATCCATCCCACGAGCATGAAGAACATACCAAACCCAGCCAGACGCAAAATGCCCTGCCCCCACGCCTGCAAGCTGGCACCAGACATCCACTGACCTTGCTGCAGCTTGAGATAATAAGTCAATGGCATCAGTTCACCCCAATGACGAGCGCCGTTGCTCATGGCATCAAGCGGAAAAGTGAAACCGCTGAAGGCAGGGGCGGTTGCCACCAGCAAGCCTGCCAGACTCAAGCCGATGCGCAGATTGCCCGTGAGGCTGATGAGGAAGACCCCCAACGCAGTTGACACCAGCACAAAACCAGCCATCGCCAGCAACCACAACACAAGGCTGCCCGCAACATGCCCTCCTGTAAATCCCATCAGCATTCCCATCAGCACGCCCCCTACGCACAGATGCAGGCACACAGCGGGCAGACACTTACCAACCAGCGCAGACAGCAGGCATCCCTTTGCGCTCGCCAGCCATTGCTCAACCGTGCGGTCGCGGAACTCACGCCCCACGGCACTGACTACCATGACAACCAGATAGATATGGAGCAGGATCGGGGTGAGCATGCCACCCAGATACAATTCATAGGAAATCTGCGGATCGAACAGGGTACGCAGTTCCGCGCGCACAGCCCCCATGCGTTGCCCGGCAGCCACAAGCCCACCGCCAAAGCGGGCCTCACGCAGCACCGCCTGCTCCCCCGCAAGGCTTGCCACCGAATCACGCACGGCGGCGGTGATCAAACCGGCAGGCAGGTAATACTGGGCATTGTTGTAGAGCACTACGGGCTTTTGCCCACCACGCAGGCGTTCCGCCTCCCAACCCTGGGGAATCTGCACAATGGCATAGGCTTCGCGGCTACGTGCCTGCCCGAGTGCTTCGGGCAGCGATTCGGCCAGCACGCCTACCCGCAAACTACGTGTGGCGCCCAGGCGGCGGATCAACTCCCGCGAACTGGCACTGTGGTCCTGGTCAAGCACGCTGATGGGCAAGCCCTCGGGCAAACCAGCGGAAAACAGCCAAAGGATCAGAGCCACCGCCATCAGCGGGCTCCAGATCCAGAGAGCCTGTTCAACGGGGGACGCCCACAGGAATGCCAGCTCCCGCCCTACCACTGCGCGAAACGCTGCAAAGCTCATGATCTACTCACGCGTCACCAGAATCGACATCCCCGGTCGCAGCCCCTCCACCGGGGCCACCGGACGGGCGCGCACCTCGAAAGTCTTCACGTCATATCCGGCAGAGAGCCGTGTAGGCCGCCATGTGGCAAAATCCCCCTTGGGGCTGATGTAGTAGATTTTCACCTCCACTTTACGCCCCCCCAACGCTGGCACGGTGCCCGTGAGTGTGGCACCGATGCGGATACCAGCAAAATCATCTTCGCGGATATTAAAGGTGGCCCATACATCCTTCATATCCACCATCGTCATAATTGGGAAACCTGCCGGAGCCAACTCACCGGGGTGGAGCACAAGTTTGTCAATCTCTCCCGCCAAGGGGGCGACAAGCCGGGTATCGACACTGGCAGCAGCCACTTCGGCTACGGCGCCTGCTGCCTGATTGGCCAGCGCCCCGGCTGCATCCTTCTCCTGGATGCGGGCGCCATGCAGGGCGCTGTCATACTGGGCGCGGGCCGCACGTTCAGCCGCCTGCGTAGCATGCAGATTGGTTTCTGCCTCATCATTGCGTTGCTGGGAAATCAGCTTTTCCTGATACAACGCATGCAGGCGACGATAGGTTTTATCGGCCAATTCGGTTGCCGCTGCAGCGCGGCGCCACATGGCCTCGGCTGCATTGATATCTTCGCTGCGCGCCCCGGCATTGACCAAGGCAAGCTTGGCCTTGGCTACAGAACTGGCAGCTTCGGCCTGAGTCTGCTTGGCACGCAGTTCCGGGCTATCCAGCGTAACCAGTTCCGCCCCCTGGGCTACGGCATCGCCTTCACGCACAGCTTGGGCAGCGATACGGGCGGTGATCTTGGCAGTAATATTGATCGTGTTGGCTTCGAACTGCCCCTGCAGAGGCACCTTGATCGGCTTGTTGGCCAACCACAGGCCAACGCCTATGAAGGTGGCAAGTGCCGCAAGGGAGAGTGTGACAGAGAGGATTTTGACGGACTTGTTCATGGCTGCAAGCTCACATCGGCAGTTTTGATGTAATTGACATATTGCCCACCTTGCCCGCACACTTCCAGCAGGGCAATCAGGGCGATATCGAATTCGTAGGCAATCTGAGCCTGCCCGGTCTGGGCACGCAGCAAAGCGTTACGGGCCTCGTTGATTTCGAGCACGGTAGTCTGCCCTTCATCAAAGGCACGTTCGCGCAGGCGCAGGTTTTCCCGGGCCAGATCCAAGCTGCTGGCATAGAGCGCAAATTGCCGTTGCGCCTGCTCGGCACGCAGCCAAGCGGCCTCCACGCCGGTTTCAATCTGGTTGCGCGCCTCGGCACGCAAGGCATCGACGCGATCCACCTGGGCACGGGCCGAACCCACTGCGCTGGCGCGATCTTCGCGGGCAAAGAGCTTGATCCGAACCCCCAGCCCGGCAATCCAGTTCGGTTCAGTCAGGCTAAGGTTGCGCTTGATGAGATTGTATTCGCCATAGGCGAATACCTCTGGCATATACGCTGCTTTGGCCGCTACGATGCCCTGCTCGGCCGCCTGCTGCTTGGCACGCAGCATCGCCAAGGCCGGGTTGGCATCCTGTGCCATCTGCATCCATTCACTCAAGGGCGCCAAGGGGCGGGTCTGCATGAAGAGTGGCGAACTGGCTTGCACCGGGGTATTGCTGCGTAGCAGACGAGCCAGAGCAGCCTCCGCCGTGGCGCGGGTGTGGCCCGCCTTGATGAACTCGCGCTCGGCCTCATCGCGGGAGACCTGGGCACTCAAGCGTTCCAGCGCGCTGAACTGTCCCTGCTTTTCAAACTCGCGGGCACGGGCGAGGTCACGCTCGGTCTGCTCAAATTGCGCCTGGCGCAGGTGCTCCACATCGTTGGCCAGACGCAGGCTAAAGTAGCGCCGCGCCAGCTCGCCATCAAGTTGCTCCTGCGTCCCACGCTGTTCAGCCTGCGCAGCTTCCACGTCTGCCGCCTTGGCCTGTTGTGCTGCGGTAATCTTGCCGCCGGTATAGATCGGCCAGTTCATCGACACGGCACTGCGCGGCCCACCCAGATCAGCCTCTTTGACAATATGCCCCAAGAAGGGGAAGGTGCCCAGGTCCAGGCTTTTGTGCCCTTGTATCTCCACGTAATTGACCGAGACTTCCGGATAGCCCATCGTCTCGGCGGCCTTCACGTCATATTCGCGGCGGCGCGTTTCTGCATCTGCCGCGTGCAGCGCATCGGAACGCTCCTGCACCAATGCACGCGCAGCCTCAAAGCTCAACACCTCGGCATGCCCGACTGAGCTGACCAGCGCGCCCCAGCCCAGCATCATCAACAGTAAGCGTCTCATTTATTCCGAATCCATCGGTTTATTCTTGTTGTCATGAATGCTACCACCTTCGGTATGCACAACAGCCTGCCTACGCATGCGGATGCCCTTCTCGTACAAGGGCTTGCCCATGAGTAGCTTGCCCGGGCAATGGAATGAGTGTAATAGGGTGATATATCAATCAAAAATCGATAATAAGCATGCCAGACATTATCCTCAGTAATATCAATGTACGGGCGCTACGCAAGTTTGATCTGAATACCCTGCTCGCCCTGCACACCCTGTTGGAAACCCAGAGCGTGAGCCAGACTGCGCAACGCCTGCACCTGGGGCAACCGGCGATCAGCCACATCCTCAAACGCCTGCGCGAGCACACCCAAGACCCTCTGCTCATCCGCCAGGGGCGACGCTACCTGCTCAGTGCCTATGCCGAATCCCTGCGCCAACCGCTGGCCGATTGCCTCGCACTGGCGCAAGACCTGATCAACCCCAGTACGCAGTTCGACCCCGCCGCTGCCAATGGCGAAATCCACATTTCAATGCCAGATCTGGTGGAAGTGGCACTACTGCCCGAACTCGTTGAACAACTCCGCCACGAAGCCCCGAATCTGCTGCTACGCATCGAATCCACCGCACCAGACGACCTGGAGGACGCCATCAGCAATGGCCGTATCGACGCCACCATCGGCTACTTCCCCCGCCCACGCAGCAGCCTGATGCGCGAACACCTCTTCAGCGCAGGCATCTGCTGCTTCTACCACCCCACGCAATTGCAGCTCACCGCCCCACTCCTGGCAACCGACCTTGCCGCCCTGCCCCATATCACAGCCCACTACGCAGGCACGGGCAACAGCATTGTGGATGGCTGGTTTCGCAGGCAAGGCTTGGCCCGCCGCATACAGGTATCAACGGGCAGTTTCCAGCCCATCACCCCGTTGCTCGCCCGTACCCCGGCCATCGCCCTGCTGCCCGAAGTCATGGGCCGCCTGCTAGGCGACGAACTCTGCGTCATCCCGATTCAGGACCCGGAACTCACGCTCCCGATTGATCTGGCCTGGCACCCACGCAACAAGCTCGACCCACTCCACACCTACCTGCGCCAAAAACTGCGCGAAATTGCCCGCAAACTCGCCCCTGCCAGCGTTGAAAACCCCGTTTCTCCCCAGAATCTTTGACACAAATCCCGCCCAACATGTGACATCGCCGACGCAATCAGTCAAAATGGTAGGTTTCTGGCAAGTTTTTCTTGATTAAGCCACTCTACAAGCTTGGGAATTGACCATGTCTGAACAAAATACGCCCGCCGCAGAAACGCCCGCTCAGGACGAAAACCACATCATCGCGGAACGCCGCGCCAAACTCGCAGAATGGCGCAAGAGTGGCAAAGCCTACCCCAACGATTTCCGCCGCGAAAACTTCGCAGGCAAGCTCCACGCCGCCTACGGCGACCACAGCGCCGAAGCCCTTGAGGCCGAACCGGTCTCCGTCACCGTTGGCGGACGCATCATGCTCAAGCGCGTCATGGGCAAGGCCAGCTTCGTCACCATTCAAGACATGTCCGGCCGCATCCAGCTCTACATCACCCGCGACACCGTGGGCGAAGAGGTCTATGCAGACTTCAAGACCTGGGACATTGGCGACATCGTCGGCACCACCGGCGTGCTCTTCAAGACCAAGACCGGCGAACTCTCCGTCAAGAGCGAAAACATCCGCCTGCTCTCCAAGTGCCTGCGCCCCCTGCCGGACAAGTTCCACGGCATGGCCGACGTGGAAACCCGCTACCGCCAGCGCCACTTGGATCTGATCACCAACGAAGAATCCAAGAACACCTTCATCGCCCGCAGCAAGCTCATCTCTGCAGTGCGCCGCTACATGGATAACCACGGCTTCCTCGAAGTCGAAACCCCCATGATGCACCCCATCCCCGGTGGCGCCTCCGCCAAGCCCTTCATCACCCACCACAACGCGCTAGATCAACAAATGTTCCTGCGCATCGCGCCTGAGCTCTACCTCAAGCGCCTCGTCGTGGGCGGCATGGAAAAGGTCTACGAGATCAACCGCAACTTCCGCAACGAAGGGCTATCCCCACGGCATAACCCGGAATTCACCATGATTGAATTCTACGAAGCCTATGCCGACTACCGCACCCTTATGGACTTCGTTGAAGGCCTGCTGCGTTTCTCCGCCCGCGAAGCACTCGGCACCGAACACTTCACCTACCAAGGGCGTGACCTGGACCTCTCCAAGCCCTTCGACCGCCTCACCGTCGTCCAGGCCGTCATGAAGTACTGCCCGGAATACACCGAGGCACAACTGACCGACGCCGCCTGGCTCACTACTGAACTGCAAAAACGCAAAGCCATGCCAAGGGGCGAAGTCGGCCTGGGGGCTATGCAATTGGCGTTTTTCGAAGAAACCGCCGAAGCCCAGCTCTGGAACCCCACCTTCATCATCGACTACCCCGTCGAAGTCAGCCCGCTTGCCCGCGCCTCCGACGCCAACCCCACCATCACCGAACGGTTTGAACTCTTCATCGTCGGCCGCGAAATCGCCAACGCCTTCTCCGAGCTGAACGACCCCGAAGACCAAGCCGCCCGCTTCCAGGCACAAGCCAAAGCCAAGGACGCTGGTGACGAAGAAGCCATGTACTACGACGCCGACTACATCCGCACCCTGGAAACCGGCCTGCCCCCCACCGGCGGCTGCGGCATTGGCATCGACCGCCTGGTCATGCTCCTCACCGACAGCGCCGCCATCCGCGACGTGATCCTCTTCCCGCAAATGCGATCGGAGTAACATTTTAGACCGTTCAAGCGGTTCGCCCCCTCAAAACCCGCACAGCACAACGCTGTGCGGGTTTTTTTTGCCCCATCTTCTTCGTTTGTTTCCATCCGCATCGTCATAGGATATTTTGAAGGCTATCGAAACAAATAACGTGACACCTACCCGACTTTCCCCTTGACGATTGACTAAATATTAATGCAGCATGAATGGTGGGAAACTGATCAAAGCCGACGCACAGCAATGCGAGCCAAAAGCAATCATTCGACGGCGGCAAAGGAAGCGATGAGCAAAGCGAATTGTTCTAAATGGATTAGGTTCATCTTCGTAATTGAGGACTTGGGCTTGCCGTTACGCGTGACGTTCGGCGCAGTTTGCTACGAACATGGGATGAAAAAACATATAAGAAGTTGTAGGCTATAAGAAAATTCTCAAATGGGAGGGGAATATGAAAAAAACTGAGCGCTTAGTGTTGTTTTACGATCTTATCATTGATGCTGAATCTCGAACCTTTAAAGCACCCAAACCAATTTCAGTTAGAAAGGCATTTCAACTGATAGAACTAGTTCCAATTGAACAGCGCATCAAAGAAATGTCTAAAGGGCGGGAACAGCTCTATGTATCTGACTGGAAGCAGGACGGTAATATTATTAGTATTTTAGTAAATAAGTCAGACAAAGGAATGTCTGATCCCGTTTTCACTATCCCAACGGAACATAAACGCCGTACAGCAGAAAAGCAGGAAAAAGAAGGACAAGATTTTTCTGTTCATATAATTGTGCAAATTCCTCAAAATGATTTGGAACCTGCTTTGGTGTTGATTGAATATTGCACTGGACTTGGTATATTTGTTGTCCAACGGTTATTCAATCAAATTCTTTATGACGCCAAAGCGATTGCTCCGCAACAATTTGAACAGAATCATCCCGACGGCTCTGTTGACAATGAAGGCAAACCGAAAAAATATAACGTTAATTTCAAATTCGGGTTTGAAGGTCATATTTCGGACGATCTAAAATACGATTTAGATAATGGAAAAATTCAATCCATTGAACTTATTACTGAAAAAGAGAAATACACCAGTATTGATGAAGATGGATATATTCAAGAAAAATGCAAAATATTAGCATTGACTTTAAAGGATGAAGATCGGCCGATAAAAGATAAATGCAGTCGAATAACAAAGGTACTTACTGGAAAGAAAGATGACTATAGTCGTGCGCGTATCAAGTTCAAAACGCCGACTGGTGTAGATAGAACCGTAGAATTCGATACTGATGACGCTTCTGCACAGGGATATGTTAAAAAAGAAAAGCTAGATAGCTTTGGATTTGATTTGAAATCATCCTATGATTGTTTTTGCGATGCAATTCTTGAAAAGATGAAAGAACTTTTGTAGCTGGAGGCATAATGTTTAAACATTTGCTTAGTCCTCTATCTTATCTATACATTGAACATAAACAAAAATGGATAGTAGACTGGGGTTATCCGCTAGTTGTCGCTGCACTATCAACTGGTCTATTGTTTTGGCTAAAAGAGTACGGCAATATTCCACTTTATACTGATGGCGCCGTAATCTCTAAGATTCTTGGCTTTGTTCAGGGATTACCTGGTTTTTATATAGCTGCGCTCGCTGCTATAGCTACGTTCAATAAAACTGACATTGATAAAACCATGCCTGCACCTGCACCAAAGATCGATATCGTGGTACAAGGCCAAAAAGTTCCAATTGAACTCACCAGAAGAAGGTTTCTTTGTTCAATGTTTGCTTTCCTGACAGCAGAAAGTATTATCTTGATAATGCTGGCTATCCTTGGTCAGGCAATCTACCTCCCAGTAAAGAACATCATTTCCACAAAGTTTCATGTATTATTTTCTATTTCTTACATGATGTTTTTCTTTTTTGTTTTTTGGCAGATGTTGATTACTAGTTTTTGGGGGCTATTCTACCTTGGGGATAGGCTGCATCAACCTGATCAATAAATTTTAAAATAACCATGTAGGAGGGTTAGGCGAAGCCGTAACCTGCGTGTGACAGGACACAACGATCAGCCCAATCGAAGCCACAGGCGTAGGTATCAAAACAATACGATACAGCGCAAAAAAAACCATCAAACAAATCATAAATGCCAAGTCAACCGTTATCCCGCGCGGGTTTGGGTGCCAACCCTCGCCCTACATGGCTAACCCCCACGTAATAGCAAGTACCGGTCTGCCAACAGGGGTTCTTGACATGAAATTTTGGGAATGCAGAAACTAAAAATATTTTCCCAATGGCTTAACACGTCTACATTTTTGTGAGCATTTTTGTTTTTGCTGTTAGTCATGAAAAGTATGATGGCTATTTGTGGATGGCTTTTGTCATACTGCTTCCCGTTGTTCTGTTGTTGGCTATTATTCCTGCTTTTGCCTATGTGTTTATAGGGAGGCGAGTAGGGGAGGATTCAAAATTGTTCTGGCTATTTTCATTTTTGCCATATTTGTTTTGTTGTTACTGGCGGATACAAAAACGGGGTTTATGTCTTTGTGAACTTGCTTAGCAAACTTAGCTTTTGATCTGACGCGTAAGGTGGATTCGAAGCAGCGCGACAGTCCGCCTTAGCGGTTCGGGAATCAAGCCCTTTTGCCGCTGTTACGTAGGTCTCACTAGCGCAACGGTTACTACTTGGCAGACATTGCCTGCTCCGGGTTGATGAAATATTTCCGGTAGTCAAAATCAATCCTGTCGATATTCGGAGTGGAGAGGTTGAAGATGCGGCGGTTTTTCAGCTTTACGAAGCTGACGCTTTCTGCATAAAATCTGCGCCACTCTTTTTGCAGGGAGCCATCTTGATGGGCCAGATGCAGGCCTTTGGAGATGCGTTCAAGCAATGCGGAGTTTTTCTGGTTGCTGATATAGAAGCGTGGCAGGGGGTAGCGCAAGGCCATTGAACTATCTATGGTGAGCCCTGTGACATTGGCATGATCTTGCCATTCTTCCATCGCTTCATTGATGCCTCGACAGTACAAATCAATGCGATTGCTGGCCACCATCAGATAGCCGCTTTCGTGGTTGCTCAATTCTTCCACCTTGAAGCCACTGTGGCGCAAAACTGCAACATCTGCCCACCCGGAGCCCTGACCGATAGTGAATTTTTGCAGGTCAGCCAGTTTTTTCGCCCGGCGCACCGCTTCTTTGGCATTTGGGGAGACAAAACAGACGCGATATCCGGTTACGCCGTATTCGATTGGAAAATTGGCGTAGCGCAAGCCATCGTCAAGCATCTTGTTTTGGAATGAGGTGACGATCAGCTGGTTGGCAATCCGGTTGGCCTTGATTTCCAGCAGCGCACGGGCGGTATTCATCACTGGCGTATTCTGGATGCGGAAGTCGCCATATTCTGATCGGGTTTTCTCCAGCGCCAGGGCCAGAACAGCCCCTGCATAGCTTGTGCGCGGATCTTTGACGACCTGGGTTGCCGTCAGCATCACTGTCGTCACTTCTGCCTGACATATCTGCCCGGGCCCCATCAGCAGAATGAGCACCCAGATCCGGGAGGCATGGCGTAAACCGCATGTCAAGCTGGCAGTGCAGGTCAGAAACATGGGTGGCTCTTTGCAATTTACGGTTTTACACAATCTTAGGGCATACGAGGACCAAATGTCCTGCCTTTTTGGGCAAGTTTATACTAGGGATGCCCCTTATGTGGAAAGCGCTTTGCGGGAGGTACTTAGCTTAAAATATAGAACATGAGCGCTTACGAAGCGCTACTCCCATTCTTCATCAATCAGATATTTGAGTCGTGCGGGGGGTGCATGAACGCTACCTGCCCACCCGAGAAGAAAGCCCGGAGCCGCTGTGCGGCGCTTAACAGCCGGGGGTTAATACTATGAAAATCATATTAAAAGCCAAGAACGGTTTAACTCAGTGAATATCTATCAAATCCGTCATACACACCAAAATCAATATTAGAATTGATGTTTTTGGCATAATAAATATCCTGACCGATTGCGTTTGGTCAGACACCCGCTATCCCCGGTATCCACATCGGAAACATTGGCCTCAATCCATACCTTTTTCAGGGTTTGGAATGCTTTGCTATGTAGCCCTGTTCTGGAGAAGAGGCATCAGCCTACCCGCGCCGCGCCGATCCACCCACGCACCTTGTTCTTGGTGAGGGGGTTCGGGATTTCATCGCCGGGGCGCGGTCAAGCGGCTCCTTCGAGCCACTTGGCGGGACTATTTGCGGGAGAATTTTTCCTGGAGCTTGCTGAGTTTTTCTGCACGCTGCTGTTCGGCCGCTTCGGCGGCCTTTTTGGCGGCTTCGGCGGCAGCCTCCGCCTTGTGTTGCTCAGCACGGCGCTTGAAGTATTCGCGCAACAAGTTGGCAGCCAGCTCACGCTGCTCCTCGCTCACGGCGTCGGCATTGCTGCCGTCTAGATTGAAGCGCACAGTAGCCGATTGCAGCGTCTTGAGGTAACGCACCGATTTGGTGTGCATGCCCAGGGCAGAACGAAGCAGCTTGCGGTTGATGTCCGGTTGCTGCGCAAGCAGTTGCTTGTCGATGCCAATGGCCAGCGGGGCATAATCGCGGAGCACCTGGAATTGTTGCTGGAGCGCCTTGAGCAGGTCCCGTGCTGTCTGGGCGGGGGCTTGTGCGGTAGATTCGGACATTATTTATATCGTTCAAAAAGTGCAGAAAATGTTTTGCTTTCGCTGTGCCAGCACGCTTACGGCCCATTCCAGGCCCGCAGGCGACACAAACGAGCAGCGATTTTACCCCAATGGCAAATAATGTGAGAATTTTGCGGCAAACCCCCACTGTACACTACCAACAGCGCCTCCCCTGTCAGCTGGCGCTCTGCGCTGTTCCTGCTGATAGAAGGAGGTTTCAGGCGTTCCTGCATCTACCGTGCCTGCCCCTTCTGCCCGGTTTTCCGATATAGCCGGAAAACGCTTTTGAGAGGCCCGATCGCGTGGTCGCTGGATTTGGTGGCAGGATCAGAACCCGTATCACCGCAATCAGGATTCGCTTGACTCATTGATATCCGCCACGCATGGCCGCTATTTGTTGAGCTTGACGCCTTTTTCCTGAGCCAGCTTCATGAAGTCTTCCATTCCCTGGCGCAGTAGCGTCTGCCCGTTCGTGATCTTGCGGGTGGCGCTGCCCAGTTCATCCTGACTATTATGCAGCATGGCTGCCTGGGCTTCCGCCGCGCCTTCCGCTGCACTCTTGAACCCACCGGTGATGGCTTCGCTGATCTTGCCTACTTCTGGTGTCTTGGCTTTGAAGTCACCCAGCATTTTGCTTTTGTCATTCATCAGGGTGACCAGTTCGCCCAAAATGGCAGCTTTCTCTTCATTGGTTTTGGCAACAGCGGTGCGTTCGTTGAGCGATGCCATGGTTGGGGCAACATCCTTGAAAGCATGATTGCCTACGGTATTAAAGGCCTCAATATCAGCCACAACAGGGTCTTTGCCACAACCCACCAGGGCAAAAACCGCGACAAACAGTGCGAAAAGAAAACGTTTCATTGATACGCCCCTGACAATGATGCTTGGATGATGTGGGATGAATGCCTTTAACCACAGCTGCGACGCATTGTAGGGCAAAACATGGGGCTCGCCGCAAACGGCTGTCGGCCTTTACGGTGGCCCTCCTCCGGCTGCCATGTGTTTAGCGATGTGGGTCATCCTCCTTGAAGTGGTGGACGCGTGGAGTGCCAGACATGAAAAAACCGCGTCTCCCTGATCTGGGTAGACGCGGCCTGGGCAAGACAATGAGCGATCAGGGGCGCAGGCGGGCCGTCACCGCAGCAATGCGGGCACCATATTGCTTGGCCGTTTCCAGGTCTCCTGCCGAAATTTCATCCACGCTGGCATCCGCAGGCGACTGCACCAGCAGCCCGACCGAACCGCCCATGTTGTTGACGTCATTGCGTGTAGCCGCCTTGGAGTTGGCGGGCAGCAAGCCGAGGCTGACCCAGATACCACCGTGCTGGGAAGCCAGCGTTTGCAAGGAGATCAGCGTGACCGCCTTGTCACCATTGAAGCTTGCGCTGTTGGTAAAGCCGCCGAACACCTTGTCTTGCCAGGCGCGGGTAAACCAAGCCTTGGAGGTGGCATCAGCAAATTTCTTAAACTGCCAGGGAGCAGAGCCCATGTAGGTAGGGGCGCCGAAAACGATGGCGTCGGCAGCGGCCAGTTCATCCCAGGCGGAATCGGGCACATTGCCTTCGGCATCAATGGTGATCAAAGAGGCACCTGCGCCCTGGGCAACGTGCTCCGCAACACGGCGGGTATGACCATAACCGGAGAAGTAGACAACAACAATCTTGCTCATTGAGGGTTTCCTTTTTGTTGATTGATAGTGAGAAGCGGCGTCTAGACACCCACTGGAGGTTTCCTGCGGAAAGATGGTATCTTTTGCATACTACCCGCCGCAAGAAGGCACTTTCAGCCCACTAGATTACCTATAGGAAACCATGCACGCATCGCCCCTTCCCCCTTCAGCCCACCAAGCGCCTCAGCCGACCTATAACGTCTACGCCAGTAACTGCCCCGCCCGCATGGTTCTGGACCGGCTGGCAGACAAATGGGCATTGCTGGTCATCGGACGATTGCGGGATGGCCCCGTGCGCTTCAACCAGCTACGACGCAATGTGGAGGGTGTCTCGCAAAAGGTGCTCTCGCAAACCTTGAAGAAACTGGAGCGCGATGGCTTGGTTCTGCGCTGCGTGATCGGCTCGACCCCCGTCACGGTTGAATACTCCCTCACCCCATTGGGTTGGACGCTGGCGGAGCTGATCGAATCGCTTTCCGCCTGGGCCGAATCGAACATTGAAGCCGTATTGCACGCGCAGCAAGCCTACGATGCGCAGCACCACAATCCACTCTCGGAGCAAGGAAGCACCCCATCATGAACACCCACCTGCTCCTGATGATCTGCATCGCCGCACTGGTCATCTGGGTCGGCATACGTCTCTTCAGGCCACGGACCGACTATCAACCCCTGCTCACCGAGCCCGACGACCCGCTGATGCAGGATGCCTTCGCTCAGGCCCGGGCCACGCTGGAGCAATTCCGGACCCTGCTTGGCGCCCCGCACAAGCACGCACTGGTCAAGCTACGTTTCTCCAGCGACAGCGAACAGGTCGAACACATCTGGGCCGACGTGTTGGCGCAACCCGTGGCGGATGAACTGGAAATCAGTATCGCCACGGCCCCCGTCAGCCACAAGGGCAGATTTGAACGCCGGTGCACATGCCGTCTGGATGAAATCGAAGACTGGCAGCTCACCGACATGCAAGACAAAATCCACGGCGGCTTCAGCCAGCGTGCCATGTTCGCCATCGCCCGCCGTGACGGCCTCACCCTCCCGAGAAGCCTGCAAGCCTTGGAAAAGCACTACGCCAGCCAAGGCTGAATGATCCTGTCGACTCAAACTTTCCAAACGTCTTTGCCCTCCATCAATTGAAAAACCGTTCCACTCAACAACTTGGACTATCATTCCGCCACGCTGCCGCTGGCGGATTTTGAGATGGATTTATGAGCAAGCAATATCAGGGATTTTGGCTTCTGGGGGTTTTGGGGATACTCACTGGCTGCGCCACCACTACACCTGCCCCCGTCGTGGAGCGCACGCCGGGGCAGAGCAGCGTCGCAACAAACCTACCCCCGGCTACGGCATCAGGCCCAAGCGCAGCGTCAGAAGCCAGCACCCAGAACCTGCTGGTACAAACACCGCCAGCCATCACCAGCACGGTGCTCCCCCCCCCCACAACGGTTTCCGCGCCACCGCCGAGCGTTACCCCTGCAAAACCGGTGGACAACCGCGCCTTGCTCAACCACCTGCTTCCTCCGCGCATTCCAGAGCGCAATGGCTGGGCAGACGATATCCAGAAAGCATTCCTCACCCTCAAGCTTGAGCAAAGCACCGAAAACTACTGCGCTGCGATGGCCGTGATCGAACAACTCTCCAGTTGGCAATCCGACCCGGTCGTGCCTGACCTGGGCGATAAAGTGTGGATGGAAGTTGGCGCCAGAGCTGCCAAGTACCACATCCCGCTTTTCACCGTCAAAGCCGCGCTCTCTGTTCCCCTGCTCGACGGCAGCAGTTTCAAGGCCCGCATTGATGCGCTGCGCACCGAGCGCCAGATGAACGACCTGTTTGAAGCCATCGTGGGCGAGGCCCCGCAGTTAGCCAAGCGCTTTGGCATCACCAACCCCATCCGCACAGGCGGGCCCATGCAGGTCAGCGTGGAGTTTGCCAATGAGCATGTCCACAGCCAGCCCTACCCTTACCCCATCAAAGGCAGTTTGCGTAAGGAGGTATTCACTCGGCATGGCGGAGTCTATTTTGGTATCGCCCATCTGCTGCAATACCCCGCCCCCTATACCAACATGATATACAGATTCGCCGACTACAACGGCGGGCGCTACAGCAGCCGCAATGCGGCCTTCCAAACCGCCTTGGCGAAAGTGAGCGGCGCACGCGTCGACCCCGATGGCGACCTGCTCATCTACCAGAACGGACAGCCTGCCCGCTCCCAAAGCAGCACTACGCGAGCGCTATTGAAACTCGCCCCTAAACTAGGGCTCACCAAACAACAGATCATGGCCGATATCCGCCAGGAAAAAACAAGCACCCTGGGCCAGACGCCCACCTACCAACGCGTCTTTGCACTGGCCGACAAGGCCACCGGGCACCCCGTACCTCGTGAAGCCTTGCCACAGATCCACCTGCAAAGCGTGAAAATCAGCCACAATCTCACCACACAATGGTTTGCTGAAAAGGTCAATGGGCATTACCAGCAATGCCTGGCACGGCAATAACGTTTTGTTCAATACACCATAATGAAAATGGTGAAATAGGCGAAGACATGAATGCTATAGCAATAACTCATTCTACATAAGCCCAAACAAGGCCTCATTGCTTGCACTACGCGAGGACATCCGCCAAGGGGCTATCCGGCAACTTGCGCCACTGGCTTGGGCATGGCATTCGACCCGAATGCCTCTCTTCTTCGCCCGTGGAATACTCTTGCGCGGAGCCTTGTCGTTCTCCCCATCAACATTGCGACGGCCTTTCGCATAGCTGTAGCACTTCTGATCCTGGGGTGTCATTCCAGATTTCCTCCATACAGAAATGGGTAGGCAAGGCTGAGCCGATCCATCCAATCTTGCCACACCAACCGTTCGTCGGCTCGTTCATAGGGGAGACTGCGCGTCTGGCACATGCCTCCTGCGCCCTCCCATCTGCCAGGCAAGCTTCTCTATCTGACATCTTCCCGATTTTCAAAATTGATGTTACCGTTGCCACCACTTGCTCGGTCTCAGCAATTCAGGCATGGATATACCGTCCTGCCTATATCTAAAGAACTATATGGAGGAGGTACAGATGATACATGCGGCAAAAAAGTGGAGCAGCCTTGCAGCCATCGCAATGCTCGCCAGCTTGGCAGCCTGTGGTGGTGGAGGCGGCAGTTCCTCGGATTCCTCATCCAGTGCAGGGACTTCATCGACGTCATCTTCCAGCACCTCTTCAGGTTCTTCCGGTTCTTCTTCAAGCTCCTCCGGCTCTTCATCCAGCAGCACAATTTCGTCGCTGGGCGCAGATGGCTGGGCGGGTTACGGCAGCAATAACCTCAGCACGACCGGCACCACGGGTGGTGACGGGGCCATAACAGCCAAAACCTATACGGTGGCCTCCCGTGCCGACCTCATCCAAGCGTTGTATGGCGGCACCGCCACCTTCAACACCAATGGCAGCATTGCCAGCGGCACCTTGGATGCAAGCAAGAAGATCATTTACGTTTCCGGCACCATCGACTTGAACCAGGATGCCAGCGGCAATGAACTGACGGCGGACAGCTACATCACCTATGCCAACGCAGGCAGCACCACCTGCAAAGGCTACGGCTACACCACGGCAGATGCAATGTGGACAGCCTACTACGCAGCTTACAAACCCAGCGTATGGGGCACCGCCGCAACGGGTGCAGGGGTGGTGAGCGGCACGCCTGAATCGGCACGCGCCTGCGCGGCCAATATCCAAAAGAAGGTGGTGGCAATCAATGTGCCATCAAACACTTCGATTATCGGCGCAGGCAGCACCGCCAAGATCATCCACGGCAACCTGATTCTGGGTTCAAGCAGTGCAGCGGTCGACAACATCGTGATTCGCAATGTCGCCTTTGAGGACGCCTTCGATTTCTTCCCGCAATGGGACCCAACCGATTCGACTACCGGACGCTGGAATTCGAACTACGATCTGATCTCTGTGCTCTATGCCACACACGTATGGATCGACCACAACGAGTTCTCCGATGGCACCACGCGGGTCGACCACAACTATCCTTCTGTGTGGAATGAAACATATAGCGGCACCGATTACACGGCCAGCGAGTTCAAGGTACAGCACCACGACGGTCTGGTAGATGTGACCAAGGTAGGCAACTATGTGACGATGTCGTACAACAAGTTCCATGATCACGACAAGTCCTTCAACCTGGGCGGTACCGATACGGCAAGCCTCACCGCCGAACACCCCGGCGTGCTCAACGTGACCTTCCACCACAACTACTTCCAGAATCTGCGCCAACGGCAAGCCCGCGTACGTTATGGCATGGTGCACCTGTTCAACAACTATTACGAAGCCACGCTGGACACCAGTGTCAATTACCCCTGGCTGGTGGGTTGGACGGTGGGCCAAGGCGGCAAGATCCATGCAGAAAATAATGCTTTCGCAATTTCTGCCGGAACTTCCAGTGCAAGCGTCGCTAACCTGTACGGCACATCAATCAGCAGCAGCAAGATTACCAGCTGCGCCAGCCTGAGCGGGATGAGTACCGCACTGTGTTCAGCCTATTTCTATGACAGTGGCACCTTGCTCAACGGCAGCGCCGTCGATGTGGCCTCGGCGCTGGTGGCCTCTTCCAACCTCGTCACCACGGGCAGCAGCAGTGCTAGCTATTGGACGCCCGGCACCTACTACAGCTATACCCCAAGTGCAGCCTCAGGGCTGGCCAGCAGCATCCCCAGCGCAGCAGGGGTTGGCAAGCTGTAAAACGGAGTTTTGCCTGACACTCAGCCCACGCCACGGCGTGGGCTTTTTTTATGGGCAATCCCCTGTTGAGTCCTCCAGCCCCTGAGCGCACAATACAGCCCCCCCTTCACATGCTGGAGCATGGCCCGATGAAGCAAGCACTCTTGGTGATCGATGTACAACAAGGCTTGTTCGATGCCACACCCCGCCCCTTTGAGGCCGATGCAGTGGTCAGCCGGATCAACATGCTCAGTGGCCAGGCACGCGCGGCACATGTGCCAGTCATCTTCATCCATCATGAAAGCCCGGGCAGCCCGCTCGAATTCGACACGCCTGCCTGGCAATTGGAACGTGGGCTCATCGCCCAGGAAGGAGATCTGCATGTGCGCAAGCGCACGCCAGACTCTTTCCTGCGCACCGAACTCGAATCCACTTTACGTACCCTTGAAATCCAGGAACTCGTTATCTGCGGATATGCCACGGAATTCTGCGTGGATACCACCACCCGGCGAGCACTCGCGCTAGGCTACCCCGTCATACTGGTGTCCGACGCCCATACCACGCACGACAAACCGCATGCGGGAGGTGGGCAGATTCGCGCCCACCACAACGCCACGCTATCCAACATCGCCAGCTTCGGCCCTCGCGCCCGAACCATCCCCACGGCGGAATTGATCTTCACGTCCCGACGTCCCGACACCCATAAGCCGCCTCACCTCGCCATCACCCCAACACATCAAGCATCTGGCGCATGCGGTTAGGTGCCCGGACTGAAATCCGGTGGTCGAATTCAGCACAGATGCAGCCATCCGCACGCTGCAGCTAAAGTAAAATCCTGCAACGCCAATATTGAGAATTTGACTAGAAACCGCATCATGCCAAGAGCCTACAACATTTCACGCTGCCTCTGCCTTGCGCTAGCCCTGTCCCCCCATGTCGCACTGGCGGCCACACCAGAAGTCTGGCCGACCCGGATTGATTGCGGGGGCATCCGTTTTGAACTCACCAGCTACTGCACGCCATCCCACGCGGAAGACAGTCTGAACGAATGCACGCGCCAAACACTGTCGATTCCTGCCCGGCAACAAAACATTGCACTCCCCAATCCCGACAAAAAGGGAGCGCGTACCTTCAAAGCAGCTCATGCTCATGGCGTTGCGTTATTTGTTACCTCCGCCCAATGCGCCTTGCTTGAAGGCAAACCCTACCTGGAACTGAATTACTCTACCGGGGGTGGTCACAACGCTTATGACGAGTTCGTGGAGTTCTATGACGCATCTCTCAAACCCATACACGATGAAGGCAACAGCGCACTGATCAATGCCATCATCAAGAGTGCAGACCGAAGCAAGAGCATTGAAGTCAAATCAATCATGCCCTCACCATAGATTGGAACACATCAAGCGCGATCTTCTTGTTTGCTGCGCTTCGATAAACTGCTCATACGCACCAACAAAACCATCTGCCATGTGCCAACCACCACCAGGAAGGCGCTGCACATCAAAACTGGCAGGGGCACACTGACAAAAATGATAAACGTATGATCAGGAAATATTCAGTGCATCATTGGCCTCAGACAAGCAAGCCTTCAAACACAGAGACAAAAAAATCGGCCCCTGGTCAGGGGCCGATTGCATGGGGCGATGCCCCCTATTCCATTGTTCCAACTCAGGCAGGGCGGATCACTTCCAAGCCAGCCATGTAGGGGCGCAAGGCTTCGGGCACCACCACCGAGCCATCAGCCTGCTGGTAGTTTTCCAACACGGCCACCAGAGTGCGGCCCACAGCAAGGCCCGAACCGTTGAGCGTGTGCACCATCTCGTTCTTGCCTGCTTCGTTCTTGTAACGAGCCTGCATACGGCGAGCCTGAAAGGCTTCGCAGTTGGAGACCGAGGATATTTCGCGGTAAGCGTTTTGCGCAGGCAGCCACACTTCCAGGTCAAAGGTCTTGGCAGCGGAAAAGCCCATGTCGCCGGTACACAGCGATACCACCCGATAGGGCAGGTTCAAGCGTTGCAGCACAGCTTCCGCGTTGGTCACCATCTCTTCCAGCGCGGCATAGCTGTCTTCCGGCTTGGTGATGCGGACCATTTCCACCTTGTCGAACTGGTGCTGGCGGATCATCCCACGCGTATCACGCCCGGCAGCCCCGGCTTCCGAGCGGAAACAGGGCGAATGGGCGGTGAGCTTGAGCGGCAGGTCTTCAGCCTTGAGAAGGGTGTCACGCACTGTGTTGGTCAGCGAGATCTCGGAGGTGGAGATCAGGTACTGGGTACGCGAGCCATCCCCGCCCCGCTCCACGCGGAACATATCTTCGGCAAACTTGGGCAGCTGGCCCGTGCCATAGAGCACTTCCGGATTCACGATGTAAGGGGTGTAGCACTCGGTGTAGCCGTGCTCGCCGGTCTGGATGTCCAGCATCAGCTGGGCGATGGCACGGTGTAGACGGGCCACATGCCCCTTCATGAAGGAGAAACGGGCACCAGCCAGCTTGGCACCCGTATCGAAATCCAGCCCCAAGGGGGTGCCGACATCAACGTGATCACGCACCTCAAAGTCAAAGCTGCGCGGCGCACCCCAACGGCGCACCTCCACGTTGCCGGATTCGTCCTTGCCCACCGGCACGGATTCATGCGGCAGATTGGGGATACGTGAGAGGAAATCGTTGAAACGTTCTTGCAGCGCAGCCAGGCGCTCTTCGCAAGCCTTCAACTCATCGCCAATGCCTGCCACCTCAGCCATCACAGCGGAGGCATCTTCACCTTTGCCCTTGAGCATGCCGATCTGCTTGGAGAGCGTGTTACGGCGGGATTGCAGATCCTGGGTACGAGTCTGGAGCTGTTTGCGTTCATCTTCCATGGCCTGGAAGGCTGCCACATCAAGCGGGAAATTACGCACCGCTAGGCGCTGGGCGACGGTATCGAGCTGAGTACGAAGCAGTTGGATATCAAGCATTGGGAAACCTGTTATTAGAAAAATCCGGGGTCAATAAACACCGAACAAATTGTGCAATGCGAAGATTACCACGTTGGCAGCCCCTGCGAATTGATGCTGCATCATGGATTGACTCAAACTATTGGCTGCTGCAATGGCACATCAAACAATGTATAGGCAAAGACCACTGGCAATCTGCCGCCTGTCCGCTAGCCTGAGAACAAAGGGGCCGCACATAGGCTCCATACCAAAACCCCCAGACAGAGGCCAAGCGCACCATGTTGACATTGAAAGACTGCATGGACTATTGCGACATCACCGACGAGGAGGTGGAACTGTTCGCCGAGCATGAACATATCCCTTCCGAGATTGCGGGCCAGCTTGTCTGTGGCTTGGTGCAGACAGAGGAAGGGGTCACTGTCGTCTCCCGCTGCCTCTCGGATATCGTCTCGGACGCCATGACGCGTGGCCGCCTGGACAAAGCAGAACACGTGTTACACGTGTACGCGCAGTTTCGTTCTGCGCACCCGCTCGCATAGCGATCCCGCGACTCTCGTGCGCGACGATCCGGCCTAACATTGGCAAGTGAGCATCAGGGCAACTCAAAGCGCCCACCCACGATCAGTTGGCCCACACCAACTGATCGTGGGTCCCCCATCCTGCCTTCACCACGGCCATGCCATGGCAGTACCATAAAATTCTATCGACATGCACCTCATCACCCATATTTTCATATAAAAATGGCGCATGCATCTGCTGCAAAATCTCAATTCATTGATTCCCATGCGAGCAGCCTTGACACACCGCCGTACCCACCTCTAGACTAATTAACTATTCCACAACAACCACAGGAGCTTGCCATGTCTAAATCTGATCAAGTCTTCCTGTCGGCAGCTGCCTGACCAACAGACAGGCAATCCCCGTCCGTTCTATCACTGGCAGTTAGCCGACTTCCATCATTCAAAACCGGTAGGACACATGGGCTGATGCCCATGGCCTTGTATTGCCCGCATTTTGTGCGGGCGAATGATTCTGGAATGAAACCCGCCATGATTGAAATGGATTACCCGGCATTACAGGCAATCGGCCTGACCCCGTCATTGATCAACGCAGCATTTTCCTTACCCGAAGCAACACTACCAAGCGTGCATATGGCACGCATTATTGAAATAGCCCGCAATCGCTTCACCGTTCATAACGGCGCACGTAGTTTCCCACTTCAGGCCCAAACGCGTTTAATGATTGAGTTGGACAGTAGCGAACACACTCTGGCAGTAGGCGACTGGGTACTGGTCGCCCCCAAAGACCCGGATGAAGACTGGATCGTGGCTCAAGTTCCGCCCCTCAACCACATTGCCCGCCGTACTTCTGATGGACAACGCCAAGCGCTGGTGAGCAATATCGACACTGCCTTACTGGTTATGGGATTGGATCACGACTTCAACCCACGCCGACTGGAACGTTGCCTGAGTATGACTCATGCAGCGGGCGTAGAAGCGGTAGTCGTATTGAGTAAGATGGATATCGGCATTGAGGTTGAGGCACGCATTGCTAATCTCCACTCACGGCTACCAAAAAACATCAACGTCATTTCCATCAATGGGCTATCTGAAGCAACATGTACCCAACTTGAACCCTGGCTGACGCCTGGACACACGTTGGTCATGTTGGGCTCCAGCGGCGCGGGAAAATCCACCCTGACCAACACGCTGCTTGGAAATCAGACCCAACAAACAGGCTTGGTACGCCAGAACGATAGCCGTGGCAGGCACACCACCACAGCACGCTCGTTGTATCGCATCCCCGGTGGCGCCTGCATCATCGACACACCAGGGCTACGCACTTGGAACATTGACGCGGATATGGAAGACATCAGCGGATGTTTCAGTGACATTGAAACGCTGGCTGCACAATGTCACTTCCGGGACTGCCAGCACCTGAACGAACCGGGCTGCGCCGTGCGTGACGCCATAGACCCGGATCGCCTGCGCAACTATCATAAACTTCTGCGCGAAGCGAGCCGGACTCAGCAAAGTGTGCTGGAACGCAAAGCCGAACTCCAGCGCTGGAAAGCCACCATGAAAGCAGGACACGCCCGCTTGAAGGAAAAACGGGGGGAATAGCCGGAGCACCAGAAAAGCGCCACCTCGCATGGTTAGCGGCGAGGTGGCTGCACTCTGGAATTCAAAACGGCCAAGTGCAGCACTCGCCCCCCACCGGCGCACAATCACACATGAGAGCGTTACAGACTGGCGGGATGTTGTCCCCTCCCTTCTCTACAGCCAACTTCTCCTTTAGCGCCATTGCGGCCTGTTTGCATTTCGCAAAACGTGCGGGCAGCACAAACAAAAGCTTCAACACGCCATGGCGCAACACATACTTTCTGGCAAATTCTGAACAGGAACAACGCTGTGTATGCAAACGAAAGGCACAGACATAGCCTTTGTGCGGCGAGAGATATTTCTGGTAACCGACGATTGCACCTGCTGCGACGTAGCGAAACATAGGGCCTCCGTGCATGCAGTGTTATTTATCCTTGGCCTCTTCATCCCACCGGCGTAGTGTCGCCAACTTCTCGGCAATCTTACCTTCCAGACCACGTGGGGTGGGCTGATACCATCCTGGCTCCTCCATATCCTCGGGCAGATAGGTTTCGCCAGCGGCATAGGCATTCGGTTCGTCGTGGGCGTATCGGTAGTTATGGCCGTAGCCCAGTTCCTTCATCAGCTTGGTGGGGGCATTGCGCAAGTGGACGGGGACTTCGCGGCTCTTGTCCTGCTTGATAAAGGCATTGGCTTCGTTAAAAGCCATGTAACCTGCATTGCTCTTGGCCGCCACGGCCAGATAGATCACCGCCTGCCCCAAGGCGAGTTCGCCCTCGGGCGAGCCCAGGCGTTCATAAGTCAGCGCTGCATCATTGGCAATCTGCATGCCACGGGGGTCGGCCAGACCAATATCTTCCCATGCCATACGGATGATACGCCGGGCCAGATAACGCGGATCAGCCCCACCGTCGAGCATGCGACACAACCAATACAGCGCCGCATCCGGGTGAGAACCCCGCACCGATTTATGCAAGGCGGAGATCTGGTCGTAAAAATTCTCGCCGCCCTTGTCAAAACGGCGGTTATTGAGCGTAAGCGCGTTTTCGACAAACTTGGCATCTACCCGATTGGTGCCGGATGCCCCTGCCGCCGTATTGCATTGCTCCAACAGATTGAGAAAACGCCGAGCATCCCCATCGGCATAACCGATCAGCGTATCCACTGCTGCGTCTTCAAACTCCAGTTTATCCAGCACCTTGGTCTGGGCGCGTTGCAAAAGCAGACGCAGTTCGGCCTCGGTGAGCGACTTGAGGACGTAGACCTGGGCACGCGAAAGCAACGCAGAGTTGACCTCGAACGAAGGGTTTTCCGTCGTCGCACCAATAAACGTGACCAAACCCGACTCAGCGTAGGGCAGCAGCGCGTCCTGTTGGGATTTGTTGAAGCGGTGGATTTCATCCACAAACAGGATGGTGTGCTTGCCCTGCGAGAGATTCTGCTGGGCCTGCTCCATCGCAGCGCGGATATCCTTGACGCCGGAGAACACCGCCGAGAGCGCAATGAACTCACACTTGAAAGCCTGTGCAGTCAGCCGTGCCAACGTGGTCTTGCCCACGCCCGGCGGCCCCCACAGAATCATGGAATGCGGCTTGCCCGACATGAAGGCCAGACGCAAGGGCTTACCCTCGCCCAACAAGTGCGATTGGCCGATGACTTCATCGAGCGTGGCCGGACGCAAGGCCTCAGCCAGCGGTGGGGTGGGTTTGACGGCAAAGAGGTCGGCTGTCATTGATAAGCCTTGCAGTGAACTTATTCCTCGCCCACCACATCCGCGCCCTTGGGTGGGGTGAAGTGGAAGCTGTCGGCGGGCAGCGTAGGGTTGCGCTCGAAACTGGCAAAGAACAAGACGGTTGTCTGGCCGAAGTTGTCGCGCACTTCCATCGCTTGCGGCAGGTTGTTCTTGAAGGCAATGCGCATAGACTCAAAACCGGCTTCCTTGGTCTTGGGCTCGGCGGCCAGCCATTCCATGCCATCCTGCTCGCCTGCTTCGGCGAGCTTGAAATTCTTGTCCATGTCATTGCTGCCTGCGAGCAATGCGGCAGGCGTAGCGCCCAATGCCTGGCTCATGGGTTTGATGACGACCTGATTGAGTTCCTTGTCATAGGTCCACAGCTTGCTGCCATCGCCCACGATCAGTTGGTTATACGGTTTCTGATATTCCCAGCGAAATTTGCCGGGACGGGCGAAAACCATGGTGCCGCTGGCCTGTTGGCCGGGCTTGCCAGATTTGTTGATCACCTTCTGGTTGAAAGTGGCCTTGGCGGTTTTGGTGTTGGTGAGGAACTGATGTAACTGGTCAATAGCGCTGGCCGATGCCAGCATGGGGGTGCTGCAAAGCAAAGCAAAAAGGATGCGGCGCATGGGGGAGCCTCGGTTATTCGGTTCGGGTAAAAACGCTACTTCTCGCGGGCGGGAGCCAATACTTCACGGGAGCCGGTCGCACTGGCAGCAGAGACCAGCCCAGCCTTTTCCATCTGTTCAATCAGGCGGGCAGCACGGTTGTAGCCGATGCGCAGGTGGCGCTGCACCAGCGAAATGGAGGGGCGGCGAGTTTGCAGCACGACTTCCACGGCCTTGTCGTACATCTCGTCCGATTCGCCACCGCCGTTACCACCCTCGCCGCCCAGGATATCTCCCAGGCCATCGCCGCCTTCTTCGCCACCGGTGCCGTTAAGGATGCCCTCTACATAATCCGGCTCGCCCACGGTTTTGAGGAAGCTGACGACCTTGTGCACTTCCTTGTCATCAACGAAGGCGCCGTGCACGCGCACTGGCATGCCCGTACCTGGGGGCATGTAGAGCATGTCCCCCATGCCCAGCAGGGATTCGGCACCCATCTGGTCGAGAATGGTACGTGAGTCAATCTTGCTGGAAACCTGGAAGGCCATCCGCGTGGGGATATTGGCCTTGATCAGGCCGGTAATCACGTCCACCGAAGGGCGTTGCGTGGCGAGCACAAGGTGGATACCCGCCGCCCGTGCCTTTTGCGCCAGACGGGCGATGAGTTCTTCAATCTTCTTGCCCACCACCATCATCAGGTCGGCCAGCTCGTCGATGATCACGACAATGGTTGGCATGGTGTTGAGGGGTTCGGGGTTTTCTGGAGTCAGAGAGAATGGGTTCTTGATTGGTGAGCCGGATTTCAAACCGTCGGACACCTGCTTGTTAAACCCTGCAAGGTTACGCACGCCGAGTGCGGCCATCAGCTTGTAGCGGCGTTCCATCTCCCCCACGCACCAGTTGAGCGCATGGGCGGCGTGCTTCATGTCGGTCACGACCGGAGCGAGCAGATGCGGGATGCCTTCGTACACCGAGAGTTCCAGCATCTTCGGGTCGATCAGGATCAGGCGCACCTTGTCTGCTTCGGCTTTGTAGAGCAACGAGAGGATCATGGCATTGATCCCCACGGATTTACCGGAGCCGGTTGTACCGGCCACCAGAAGGTGAGGCATCTTTGCCAGATCAGCCACCACCGGGTTGCCGCCAATATCCTTGCCCAGCACCACGGTGAGCGGCGAGGCCATATCGTGATAGACCTTGGAGCCGACGATTTCCGAGAGACGCACGGTCTGCCGCTTCGGGTTCGGGATCTCCAGCCCCATGCAGGTCTTGCCGGGGATGGTTTCGACCACACGGATGCTCATGACTGACAGCGCCCGGGCCAGATCCTTGACCAGATTGACGATCTGCGCGCCCTTCACACCCACCGCCGGTTCGATTTCGAAGCGGGTGATCACCGGGCCGGGATAGGCCGCCAGCACCTTGACCTCCACGCCAAAGTCCGCCAGCTTGCGCTCAATCAGCCGCGAGGTGAATTCGAGCGACTCGACCGAAGGCGGCTCCACATCATGCGAAGGCTGGTCAAGCAGCATCAGGCCCGGCAGTGCGCCACCGGGCAGGTCGGCAAACAGTGCAGGCTGACGCTCCTTGTCCGGACGTTCAACAGGCTTGACGATGGTGACCTTGGAGGCAGGCGGCTCCACGTGGATTTCCACTGGCGGTGCGTCTTCACGTTTCTTGCGTTCGCGCTTGACCTTTTCCTCGCGCTTCTCGGCAATCTGCTTGCCTGCTCGACGGTCACGCCAGGATTGGATTTTGGCCTGCGAGAAGAA
This sequence comes from Uliginosibacterium gangwonense DSM 18521, assembly GCF_000373965.1. GTDB lineage: Bacteria > Pseudomonadota > Gammaproteobacteria > Burkholderiales > Rhodocyclaceae > Uliginosibacterium > Uliginosibacterium gangwonense. The sequence goes on from NZ_KB892846.1 coordinate 46,363, forward strand.
CCATGCACGCTCAAGCCCATGACCAGTCTTCTCGAAAGCATCAAACCACGAGAAGCCAACAAAGATACTCAGCCCCCCTGCCCCGGCTGCCAACATCAACAGGGTGCCACCGGTAAAGCCGAAGTAACGCACCACCTGCCGGCCGATTTCTGTGCCGATCACCCCACCCGGCACACCGGGAAGCATGGCGTGACTGGAGTAGAAGCGGATGGCCTCCAGCCCGCAACTGGTGGCCAGCACAATGACAAAGCCAGCCAGGATGATGAAAAGTGAGCGGCGGTCGCCATTGAGTTCATCGCGGAAACGCCGCCCACCGATGAACAGCGCCCAGTACATCAAGACGACGAGCAACCAGGCCGATGAGCCGAAGAGCTGCAAGAGCATGTCTGATACCCAGGCACCAAACCGACCACCCGGATTGGCCACGACCTGGGTATTGACCGCATGGGACCAGGAGGGATCAGACTTGCTGTAGCCGAACAGCACTACCGTAAGGTAGATGCCCAGCACCCCGACGAGCAGCAGGCGCACCTCACGGATAAGCACCGCAACCTTTTCAGGCAGCGGTTGTGAAGGGGTGCGCGGTGAGGAGCGAAACAGCATGGGTAGGCAGCTTGGGCAGAGTCAGGCAGAAAACTGGCAGATTATAGCCTGCTCCAGCCTGGAGCATCTTAACGGCGGAAGGGCAGCCGACGATCAGTCGGTTTCGCCCAATCCGGCTTCGAGTACCACACCCGCCGGGGTGTCCTGGATCAAGCCACGCGTGGCCAGATCCTTCATCACCCGCGAGACCATCTCTCGGGAGGCGCCGATCATCTTGGCAATGTCGTTTTTCGACAGCCGTTTGCGAATCACCTTGCGGCCATCCACGGTCTCCGCCATTTCCAGCAGCAGGCGGGCGACACGGCCATACACGTCCAGCAGGGCGAGGCTTTCGATCTTGCGGTCGGCATCCCGCAGGCGATTGGCAAGCTTGCCCATCAGGCGCAGGCAGACATCGAAATCCTCTTGCAGAATGCGGCGGAAATCGGCTTGCGAGAACACCACCAAGTCGGTGGAGCCCGCTGCGGTCACGGTAGCCGAGCGCGGCGAATCATCCACCACCCCCATCTCGCCAAATACATCCCCCTGCCCAAGCAGGGTGAGGATGACCTCTCGCCCGTCTTCGTCCCCCACCAGCACCTTGAGGCTGCCGTTGAGGACGAAATAGACGAAGTCCGTGCTGTCTCCAGCCAAAACGACTGTCGTCCCCCTTGGAACCCGGCGCATGCTCGCAAAGCGGCAGATCACCTCCAGGCGCTCCATGGGCAGACCGGCGAAGATTGGAATTGTTCTCAGTGCCGTAGCAGATACGTTGTGCGATCTCATTCTTTCTACCAACGAGGCCTTGTGGAACCCCTTGCATACGCCAAGATTACCAAGGAACTAGGATCTTGACATCTATAGCGTTGAATATTGCGCACTTTTAGCCCCACTTTGCAATGCGCATCATCATCTTACGGCATGCTCGCACAAAGCGTTTGCGAAAAAAGCCGCCTAAATCCGTTCATGCAAATTGTTCCAATAGCCTGTGTCAATCTCTTGAAATGCAAGCATCAAGCTATACTTCTGGGGAATTCAAACCCATACGGAACCCTATCCCCCATGAGCACCCAACAAACCCAACATCACCCCCTGATCATCCTGGGCTCCGGCCCCGCCGGCTACACGGCCGCCGTTTATGCCGCCCGTGCCAACCTCAAGCCGGTGCTGATCACCGGCTTGGCCCAAGGTGGGCAATTGATGACAACCACCGAAGTCGACAACTGGCCCGCCGATTTTAACGGCGTTCAAGGCCCGGACCTGATGGCCCGCTTCGAGCAACATGCCCGGCGCTTCAACACCGAAATCATCTTCGACCACATCAATGCCACCGAATTGACCACCCGCCCCTTCAAGCTGGTGGGTGACTCTGGCACCTACACCTGTGATGCGCTGATTATCGCCACCGGCGCCACAGCCAAGTACCTGGGCCTGCCTTCCGAAGAAAAATTCTCTGGTCGCGGCGTTTCCGCCTGTGCCACCTGCGACGGTTTCTTCTACCGCAATCAGGAAGTCGCCGTCATCGGCGGCGGCAACACCGCCGTGGAAGAAGCCCTGTACCTGGCCAACATCGCCAGCAAGGTTACCCTGGTTCACCGCCGCGACAAGTTCCGCGCCGAAGCGATCATGATCGACAAGCTCTACGAGCGCGTGAAGGAAGGCAAAATTGTGCTGGAGCTGGATTCCACCCTCGACGAAGTGCTGGGGGATAACAGCGGCGTAACCGGTATGCGCGTTAAAAACATCAAGACCGACGCCACCCGAGACATCACCCTACACGGCGTATTCGTCGCCATCGGCCATGCACCGAACACTGGCATCTTCAAAGGCCAGTTGGAGATGAACGAAGCAGGTTACCTCAGCGTGCACGGCGGCCAGCACGGCAACGCCACCCAGACCAGCATCCCCGGTGTATTCGCTGCGGGCGATGTGGCCGACCACATCTACCGCCAAGCCATCACCTCGGCGGGTACTGGCTGCATGGCGGCACTGGATGCAGAGCGGTATCTGGACGGGCTCTGAACACAGAAGGCGGAGAAGGCAAGGCAAATCCACCCGCCTTGCCTTATGATTGGGGGCATGTCCCAAAGCACTACCGGAAGCATTGCCCCGTGAGCAACAATCGTCAAATCCTCTCCGAACTCAAACGCCGCCTGCGTGAACAGCCCGCCAAACGCCCCGCTGCAAAAACCAAAGCCAGTGCGGGGGAAGCTGTTCAAGCGGCAGACGATACCGAACTTTTCCGCAAAACCGTAACCGGCGTCAAACGCCTTGCGCCAAGTCGACAGGCAGACATCCAGCGGCCACAACCCAAGCCCATCCCCCGCCCCAAAACGCAGGAAGCGGAAGCCAAGCTGGAGCGCCCAAAGGACAATTGGCTCCCCGCAAGTTGGCTGAATGACAGTGACACCCCCGCACTCCTGACGGGCGAGGCAGGGGCCTTGGCTGAAGCCCTGCGCGGCGCCCGCCCTATTGTCACCGACCGCGTCCACGCCGAAGCCCCCAAGCCACTGCCCATTCCCCTGCAGCGGGAACGCGACGAAAAGGCCGCCCTGGTCGAATCCATCTACGCCCCCACCTCGCTTGACCTGCACCTGGAAGGCGGCGATGAACTTACCCACCTCTGTAACGGCGTCCCCCGCAGTGTGCTGCGCGACCTACGCCGGGGCCGCTGGGTGGTGCAGGATGAAGTCGACCTGCATGGCTGCAACCGAGACGAAGCCCGCGAACTGCTCGCTGCCTGCATGGCCCAGTGGCGCAAGAAAGGCGCACGCTGCGTTCGCGTGGTACACGGCAAAGGCAAAGGCTCCCCCGGCCGCGACCCCGTACTCAAGAAACTCGTCGCGGGCTGGCTCATGAATTACGAAGATGTCATCGCCTACTGTCAGGCACGCCTTGCCGAAGGCGGCGCAGGCGCGCTGATCGTGCTGCTCAAAGCACAACGGCCCACACCCCAGAACAGGGATTCGGAATAGAGGGCCCTCTTCCTCGCAAAAGTGGCTGGGCGGGAACGGCAATATTATCGTTGCATCCCACCCCACAAATTCCCCTTGCGTTCACATCTTTTCCGCCATCCATTCGAATGTGGGCGCCGAAGAAAATCTCATGCATCACTTCGGCATGATAAATAATTACAAGGGGATACGTCATTTCGTCAAGTGAGAACCATTCTCTCCAGCACCCGCCCAAAAGGGCAGATCACCCAAACTCCGCTCCAAATCGGTGCAGCTAATGCATTGAATATATTTTAAATGCATCAAAAAAGATCATTAGCATCAAGCGAAGATCGCCAATTGGCTTGCTTGCCCACAAAACACACCCCCATTCTGGGGCAGATCATTCACAAAAACCCTACCCATCTAATTTAGAATATACTTAAGCCATATTACCTATTTGCATATTTATTTACATGCATGCTAGTCTGACTCCGCCAAACAAAACAGATAACCGCAACCCGGCCCAACCTGTCTTGCCTGGCTAAACCCTATACAATGGAGGTTCACCTGACTATGCATCATAGATTCCCATCTTCCATAACACATCTAGCATTGTGCTGCTCCATGCTTGCCATCTCTACCAGCGCATTTGCGGGAGGGAATACCAAGATCACAGCGAAACCCACGCCACAATACATTGAGCAGACCAACAGTCTGATCGTCAAATACGCGACACCACAGAACGCCACCATCCAATCCGAACAAATCTCAACCCTGCGCGCCCAAGCTCTTACGTCAACTGGGCAGCACTTTGGTTTGTCGCTGCGTACAGCCCGTACAACGGCAACAGGCGCACAGGTCATGAAGCTCGACAAAAAGGTCTCGCTGAGTGAGGCAGCTTCGATTGCCGCCGAGCTGAAAAAAGCCGACCCCAGCATCGAATATGCCGAGCCAGACCAATTCCTGCATATTCTCGCTACGCCCAACGATACCTACTACAGCCGCCAATGGGATCTGTATGAAAGTACCGGTGGCCTGCGTGCGGATACAGCCTGGGCAAGCAGCACAGGCACCGGGGTCGTAGTGGCCGTCATTGACACAGGCTACCGCCCTCACGCAGATCTGGCCGCCAATATTGTGGCGGGATATGACTTCATTTCGGACACCACCGTCGCCAATGATGGTGGCGGCCGAGATTCCTCACCACTCGACCCAGGCGACTGGACAGCAGCCAATGAGTGCTATTCCGGCTCACCCGCGAGCAATTCATCTTGGCACGGCACTCATGTGGCAGGCACAATCGCTGCAATCACCAATAATGCCAAAGGAGTGGCTGGCATCGCCTACGGTGCCAAAGTGCAGCCTGTCCGGGCATTGGGTAAATGCGGCGGCTTGACCTCCGACATCGCCGACGCCATCACTTGGGCCTCCGGTGGCACAGTAACTGGCGTTCCTGCCAACGCGACCCCGGCAAGGGTTATCAATATGTCACTTGGCGGCAGCGGTACTTGCAGCACCACGCTGCAACGGGCGATTACCTCCGCCCGTTCGCGCAACACAGTCGTTGTCGTGGCGGCGGGGAATGAAAACACCAACGCATCCAGCTCCAACCCGGCCAACTGCAGCGGCGTCGTTACTGTTGCGGCAACTGATCGCTACGGCTCCCGTGCACCGTATTCAAACTATGGCAGCATCGTAACCGTAGCGGCTCCGGGCGGTGATATGAGTTCGGCCGCAACGGATGGCATTCTGTCCACACTCAACTCCGGCACGACCACCCCCGGCACCGACAACTACGCCTATTACCAGGGTACCTCAATGGCCACGCCCCATGTGGCTGCCGCAGTAGCACTGATACTGGCAAAGGCGCCTACACTGACACCCGATCAGGTCAAGAGCATCCTGACCTCAACCGCCCGCAGCTTCCCCGGCACCTGCAGCGGGTGCGGCGCAGGGATTGTGGATGCAACCGCCGCAGTCGCCGCAGCGAAGTAAGATTCTGACGTAACAGAAAAGCCACCCACCATCATGGCGGGTGGCTTTTGTACTTTACGCCCTTGAAAAAACCCATTGATCACTTCCGCACTCCGAGGCACGATCAATTCCGGCATCAGTCGGGATGAACAGGTACGCAGCAGGAAGGTAGCCAGTTTCGAGATGCATGGCATGCAGAAAAACCCTACCAACTATAGTGGCATCCCCCTGACAACTCAGGCGTCGCATGCGTTAAGACATGATTTTGTAAGAACTTATTGCCAAAATCATGCCGAACAACTATTTATACCACACCAAAAGCATTTCAATAAAATAATAAAACCACAAAAACACAACAATATCAATAAATTAATAAACACATAAAGCATAAAATCTCTCTTTCATCCCCAAGCTGACAAATAGCTTTCAAGCCTTTTTCCGGCAGATATCCGGTCATCCTGCATTGTTCAGATTCGTTACTATCCGTGAAGTCAGGTACGGAAAGCGGTCTTCCTCTCTTGAAACATACAAAAGAGGTCAGGGCCAATCAAATAATCGAATTGCATGAATGAAAGGGCGTCATGGCCAAGAAATCGGTGGCAAAGAAGATTGCTGTGCTGGGGATGATTTTGATGACCGGATGTACTGTCGAAAGAACACGGACAGTCTACGTTGAGCGGCCAGCCCCTCCTCCCCCTGTACGCCATGTTGAGCCTGCCCCTGCGCCAGTGGTGAGCGTGTATGTTGATCCTCCACTTGTGCAACCGGAGCCGGTGGCAATCAGTTGGGCACCGCCGCCTCTGCTGGTGGAGTCTCCTCCTCCGCCACCCTTTGATGATGCTGTGTGGATCGGTGGCTACTGGGTTTGGCATGGCAACTGGGTATGGGCGCATGGGCGCTGGGTTGCACCTCCACGCTCTGGCTATACCTGGGTCCATCCGTATTATGAAAACAGGGATGGCATGGTCATTTTCGTGGATGGATTCTGGGCTGCGCCAGGCATCCGTTTTGAGCCGCCTCCACCACACCTGAGTATTTCCATTTCCGTTGCCGCTGTTGGTGTAGTGCCAGGGCCACGGCCTGTTGGCCCCTCAGGTGTATTCATTCCGCCCCCTCCAGGGTCACGGGTGGGCCTGATCGTTCCGGCCCCCATTGGTACGCCTCCTGCGGTGGTGACCAGTGCCCCGCCTGTAGTCAATGTCGGGATGCGCATTACCAACAACAATAATGTAACGAACAATGTCACCAACAACGTCACAAATAACAAAACCACAAATGTTACCAATGTAACCAACATCACAAACGTCACCATTGTGGCCCCACCTAGTGCAACGGCAAACGGACAGGCTGTCAATTCGTCGGTGCCCGCCCAGGCCCATTTGGCTGCTGCGATGAAACCCGTGCTAAGGGTCGCCGCACCTGCGGTGAATTCTGCCAAGCCGATTCCTTCATACGTGCCAGGGCGTCCCCCGGCTGCCTTGCCTCCCGCACAGATGGTGCGTCAAGAGCCCATGGCTCAAGGAGGCAATCATGCTCAAGCCCCACAAAGCATGCAGCAGAATATGCCGACGCAACCCGTCACACAAAACGCCCAACGTCCATCGCCGCACGCAACGGTAGAGGGCGTTGCGCACCCGGATATGGCTCAGCAGGGCAATCACCCTCAAAATGCCCAAGGCATACAGCCGAACGCTCCTCGTCCGATGCCCCAGCAGACTGCCCCGAATCAGCCGGAACCCGCTTCTGCTCACGACCAAACCAACCACGGCAACAATGGTACCCATCAACAGGACCAGGAGCGGCGCGCGCAACAGGCCCGGCAGAAGGAAGACAATCGCCATCATGAAGAACAGTCACGCGCAGAAGAACGCAGCAAGGAAGAGCGCGAAAAAGAGGAACAGCGCAAGAAAAAAGAAGGACATCATCATGAACAGGATCAACAACAGCCTAGATAACGCAATTTAGCATGTATACACCCGGCGCCCCAGCAGGGCGTCGGGGCTTATCTTGATATCCGGATATCGCCTGTGGCCGACCAGGAAGGGCTCTTTTATAAACCCACAGACCTCAGCAAGAAGCACATACGTGCGAACTGTCACGGAGAGATTCCTCGGAAATTTTCAACTCCGTCACATCCGCCACCAGCGCAAAAAAACCATGAACCTGCCCATTTTTCAGATTGGGCAGGTAATGTACCCAGGTATAGGTGATACTGCCATCCGGCTTGGTAAGGATGCGTTCAAAGCGTTGCGATTCACCCCGTAGTGCGGCCTGAATATAGGATTCGTTTTGCCTGTACAACTCTGGGCCTAACAGGGCGGTAATATGAATGTTCTGCATTTCATCGCTCGTTTTTCCAAACCATTCCACATAGGCATGGTTGGCAAAAGTGCAGTGCAGGTCACGGGTCCAATAGCACACCATGCCGGGGAACACATCAATCAAGGACTTCAGGAAATGCTCACTTTCAGCCAGCACCCGGCTCTGTTCCCGTTGCTCGGTCACATCGCGTGCAGCAGCATATAGCAGGCGTTTTTCGTAGGGCACGATATGCCATTCAATATATCGATAGCTACCATCCTTGGCTCGATATCGGTTGGTAAAACTCTCCACGGTGTGGCTTGCCAGCAACTTTCTCACCGCTTCACGCGTCAGCTCCCGATCCTCGGGATGAACCAGATCCATAAAGGCAGTGCCTTCCAATTCACGCAAGGCATAACCGAGCACATGTGTCCAGGTCGGGTTCAGTTTGCGGAAATGCCCGCTGGTTTCGGCAATACAAAGTAAATCGGGAGACACGCTGAAAAAGCGTTCCATCTCGGCATTCTTTTCCAACAACTGAGTCTGTAGGCCACGCTCCACCGTCATATCACGTACCAGACCAACAAAAAGCGTTCCGTCTGGTGTATTCGCTTCCGAGATCCCCAGGTGCATCGGGAATATATCCCCGTTCTTGCGCAACCCCGATACATCCATCTGCACATTCATCGCCCCAAAGGCATGGTTCTGCACACGATTGGCAAGAAATTCATCATGGTGCTCACTAAACGGTGCAGGCATCAGCATCTTGACATTCTTGCCGCGCACCTCCTCTTCTGCATAACCGAAGATGACCTCGGCTGCCTTGTTGAAGCGGCAGATGCGGCCCACGCGGTCAATCTGGACAATCCCTTCGCTCACGCTATCGACCACCATGGCGGTAGAGCGCTGAATGGATGCAATCCGCATCATGGAGCGAATACGGATATCCAGCGTGACGGGGCGCAGTGGTTTGAGCAGGTAATCATCTGCCCCGGCCAGAAAGCCATTGAGGATTTCATCCTCTTCATCCAGCGCGGTAATGATGATGATTGGCACCCATGCCGCAGTGGGGATGGCCTTGATCTGGCGGACGGCCTCCAGCCCGCCGATGCCGGGCATCACCACGTCCATCAACACCAAGTCAAAAGCTTGGCGCCGGAATGCCTCCACGGCCGCCTCGCCACTTTCCACGTAGGTGATCAGATGCCCTGCGGCCCGGACATAATCCGACACGAAGGCGCCCACCGACTGCATGTCGTCGGCCAGCAAGATATTCAATGGTTTCAAGGCGCAATTACCTCATTCATGGCTTCGATCCGATAAAACAGACCGCTGTCAAGTCATGGTAATCAGGATCACCAAGCCCTTTGCATACGCTTCCCACTCGGGCAGAACCACTCGTCGCCTGTGCTGTATTCGTCAAAAATAGGTCAGGCATCGCCTTTGAGCGCACTTGCGTAAAACCTGACAACATTTCACACGCATGGCACCCAAGCGCTTGCCCCATTTGCGCAAGAAGCGCGCTATGCTTGACGGTGTGAGCGATTCCTTCGATCACCTACTCATGCGCGCCAAACCTGCCGCCCTTACCTGCTGGCTTCACCGATGTGCACTCTGTGCCATCGTTGCTGAACTGATGCTGCTCCCCAGCATGCTGGGCCTGCCGCCCTGGGGCGCGGTATTGCTGGCGCTGTCGAGTGCGGCAACACTCGTGGCCTATTACGAATGGCAGCAGAATCGACAGATTCACGATAACGTGGAGCGCACCCACACCCAATGCTTGCAAAGGGTGCTGGACGTCATCCCGGAGCCGGTCTACATCAAGGATGCTGCTGGGCGCTACATCCTGATCAATGACGCCTTTGCCCGCCAACGTGGGCAAGAAGCCAGCTTCATCGTCGGTAAAACAGCGCACGATCTGGCCGCCACCCCCGAAATTGCCGCCCGCGTCATGGCCGAGGATCAGCGCGTGTTGGTCGGGGAATCGGTGCTGCGCGAGGAGGTTTTCCACAACCCTGTCACCAGACGCGAAGTGTACCGCATCGTCTCCAAGGCACCGGGGCGTAACGCCTGGGATGAACCCATCATCGTCGGCTCCAGCTTCGACATCACTAACCTGCGGCTGGCGGAATTGGGCTTACGCAATGCGCTGGATCGGCAGGTGCAGATGCGCGAATATCTCCAGCACGTGCTGGATGCCTTACCTACGGCAGTATTCGTCAAGGATGCCCAACACCGGTTCATGCTCACCAACAAGGCGCTTGCGCTGCTCTTCGGGCGTAACCCGGAAGAAATCCTGGGGCGCCGGGCCAGCAATATCTCATCACCCGAATTTGCCGAGCTGATCGAAGCGGATGAGGATACGCTGCTCATGCAGCCTGGCAGCGAAATGAAAACGCGCGAGGAAACCCTCACCGACACCCAGGGCAGGCTACGCCAGATCATCATCCATATGGTACCGGGCCAAGATCCCGATGCCCACCCGGTGGTGATCGGTACAATGACCGATATCACCTCGCTGCGCCGTGCCGAGACCCGCTGGCAATTTGCCCTGGAAGGTGCAGGCGATGGTCTGTGGGATTGGAACCTCATCAGCCACCGCTCTTATTACTCGCCACGCTGGAAAGCCATGCTGGGCTATGCTGACGACGACATCGGCGACTGCCCTGAAGAACGCACCCAACGCATCCACCCTGATGACCTGCTGGCGGCGGGGGCCGCCCTGCAGGCCCACCTTGTGGGCCAGGAACCACTCTATCTGGCCGAATACAGATTGCGCCACCACGACGGCCACTATGTATGGGTTTTGGACCGTGGCCAAGTCATGGAACGCGATATCAATGGCAAACCACTGCGGCTGATTGCCACCTACAGCGATATCACCCAGCGCAAGCAATTTGAGGAGGAGCTGCACCGCCATCGGCACCAGTTGCAAGAATTGGTGAAGAGCCGCACCGCCGAATTGCTTCAGGCCAAGAGCCGTGCAGAAAACGCCAGCGCGGCAAAAAGCAGCTTCGTCAGCAGCATGAGTCATGAATTGCGCACCCCTCTGCACGCCATCCTCAGCTTTGCCCGCCTGGGTGCAGATCGTGTGACGGAAGCCCCACCCGAGCGCCTGCGCGATTACTTCAACCGCATCAACCAGAGCGGCGAGCGCCTGCTCCTGTTACTCAACGACTTGCTGGACCTCTCCAAACTCGAAGCCGGGCGCATGGATCTGGCCCTGCAACACGTCCAACTTCATCAGGTGGTGCGAGAAGCCTTATTGGAATTTGAAGCCGCCATCGCCACCAAGCATCTCCAAATTGAAAGCAGCCTGGATTTGCACGGTACCGTACTGGGCGACCCGATGCGCCTGGGCCAGGTAGTGCGCAACCTGCTCTCCAACGCCATCAAGCACTCTCCAGAGAACGGCCAGCTACGCCTGCACATCAGTGCCACCACATTGCATGCCCACCCCGGCAGCGACAATCTGCCCAATCTGCCCGCGATACAATTACGGATTGCCGATCAAGGCATCGGCATCCCCCCGGAAGAGCTCGAACGCATCTTTGAGACTTTCGTCCAGGCCAGTCACACCACCCACAGCAGCGGTAGCTCTGGGCTGGGGCTGGCAATCTGCCGTGAGATCATCCAGGCCCACGGCGGTCTGATCTACGCACGTAACCGTAGCGAGGGCGGAGCCGAATTCATCGTCTGCATCCCCTGCCCATTAAATTGAGGCATGCAGCAAACACAGCGCGACACAGCATAAAAAAGCCAGCCTGTAAAAAGGCTGGCCTGTGCGGACCCAAGGCGATCCTCTTGGCATATCAATCAACCAGCGGATCGCCCTGCTCCAAAGATCAATTTCACTTGCAAGTCAGCGTCTTCAAACCCTTGCCTTGACCGGCAACGGCTGGCAGGTTGTTCTTGACGCATGTGGCGGTGTCAGGCGTATAGGTATAGGTCATTTCCGCGCTGGGGAAAGCCTTGGTAGTCGTCCAATCCGTCGCATCCTTACAGGTGCCGGAACATGCCGTCCACTTGATGCCATATGTGCCGAAATCGCTTGCACTGGCCACGTTGTTGTTGCGCAGATCCCAGTAACCGATCTTCGAACTGTCACGCGAGGTCACGATATTCTTGGTGTTGACGAACCAGTTCCCTTCGATCAGCGCCTGCCCACCCATACGCACATTGATGCCCGAGGTGGTCACACCGCTATAGATGTTGTTGTACTCATGCGTAAAACCGCCACGTTGCAGCGGAATACGGGCCCCAACGTTAGAGTAGTAGTTATGGTGGAAAGTGATATGCCGCTTCGATAGATCGGTATCGCTGGAGCCATCCAGACCCACCTTGTGGTGATCATGGATGTAGTTGTACGAAATGGTGATGTTGTCGATGTTGCTCTTCATGTCCATCACGCCGTCAAAGGCCGTGTCGTTACCCGGAGTGCCTGCACACCAGATCTCGCCGCCCTCTTCCACGTTACGGCTGAACATTTCGTTATGGTCAATCCAGATGTTCTTGGCAGAACCTTCGACGCCAAAAATGTCACCGTTGCTGCTCCCGCCGGGCAGCATACCGATCTTCATATTGCGAACGATGACATTGCTTGAAGCACCCTTGATGCGGATGCCAAAATTAGCGGAAGAACCATCGGCACCAATAATGGTGACGTCACTCTTACCATCGATCACCACCTCACGGGCAGCCTTCTTCCATTGGCCGCAAACATCGGCTTGAGCTGCCTTGATGTCAGCGTCCTGATTACCCGTATAGCGGATCACCACAGGCCCAGTGGCCTTGTCAATGATGCTCTGAATGGCTGCCATCGTGCTGGCGGTCTGTTCCGCAGCACTTCCGCCCCCTGTTGCGGTGGCATATCCGCCTGTATTACTAGCAAAAGCCATGCTTGCGCTCAGCGCAAGCACAACAGACAAAAAAGCGGTTTTGGTTTTGAACTGCATAATCACAAAGTCTCCAAACTAGGGTTAAACAAACAATCTCTGCGTTGGGGATAAGGCACCAATGCCCATACTTTTCGGCTATTTCGTCAGCAAGGCACTAGATGACATTGTTTTTGTCATTTTTTGTTACCGGTATCATCATAACGCCCACCCTTACAATCTGAAGCGCCGCTTGTCGGTCTTTCACTCAAATTTCATATAGATCAATAAAAACCGATCACAACAACTAAAATCCTGATCGAATATCCTACAACATTCCAAGTGGGTGACGAATTTCGGCACCACAGACCGTAAGTCAGCACTACGCCGCTCCAATGTGTAACGGCTATTTGACGATCTGCACCAGAAAAGTGCAGTGCCATCCGCAGCGAACGCACCAAGCCCACACGCAGAACCGCCCCGCCAAGATTTTTACATCTGGCACGCAGTTTGCTTAATACAAAGCGATGCTTACGTCGAATGTCGTAACTGCATTCTCCTCCTGCCGCCAGTTTGAAGGCGTGCTTTGGCCGCACGGTGCCTGGAACAGATACCGTGCGGTTAATTTTTTCCAGTCTCCGCCCACAAGGGAACTCCAGTCTGCGTTTTAAGGATGGCGCCTGCTACAATGCCAGGAAAATATCCATACCAGCCTTGGAGCTGCCCTGATGAAAAATCGCCTTGCCCCACTGGCCTTCGGCCTACTGTTGGCCCTGCCCCTATGCACCAGCCAAGCCGCCACAGCGGCTGGATCGCGTAATGAACGCCTTGCACGCGACTATTACAGCCGCCTGATTGCCACACCCACACCACAAACAGCCGAGCTGACCCTCTTTGCTAACCTGCTGCCCAAGGGGGGCGATCTGCATAACCACTATTCCGGCGCGCAGTATGCCGAAACCTATCTAGCGTGGATCGACCAACAGCATTACTGCATCAATCCGCAGAGTTCCCAAATCCAGACCACATCACCCACAGGGCCGGACTGCGTGAGCGCCGCCGACCTCGTCAATAACGAGAATGCCTACCGCACCCTGCTGCAACGCTGGTCTGACAAGGACTTCTCCAACCACACCCAGCTCCAGCCTCCGCCCGATCAACAGTTCTTCGACACCTTCGGCTACTTCGGTGCCATTTCCGGTTATGACACACCAGCCGGGCTACGCCTCTTGAAAGAGCGGGCCAAGGCAGAAAATGTGCAGTATCTGGAAACCATGCTGCAAAGCGCCCCGGCCACCATCAACCCACAGCTTGCCCCGGCGATTGATGCCTTGTCGCCGGACGCCACCCGGGCCCAATTTAATGCGGCTATCGTGCCCTATGCCGATTTCCTTGCTAACGACCCCGGCGCACAGAAATCCATTGCCGACTACCGCGAACGGCTTGCCGGATACGCCAAAGGCATTGATGAGGCAGACTTCACACTGCGCTTCCAGACCTATGTGGGCCGCACCAGCGCAGCCTCCAAGGTTTTCGCTGGCTTATTCGCCGCTTTTGCCGCTGCGCAGAACAACCCGCTGATCGTCGGCGTCAACATCGTCGCGCCTGAGAACAACACCGTCTCAATGCGGGACTATGCGCTGCACATGCGCATGTTCCAATATCTGCGCCAACGTTTCCCCGGCGTACACATCTCCACCCATGCAGGGGAACTCGCGCTGGGTATGGTGCCCCCTGAAGGGCTGCGCAATCACATCCGGCAAGCGGTAGAAATTGCCGGGGCCGAACGCATTGGCCACGGCGTGGATATCGCCCATGAAGACAATGCCGATCAACTACTGGCAGAGCTTGCCACCAAGAACATTGCCATTGAAGTCAATCTCACCAGCAACGCCTTTATCCTGGGCGTAGCCAACGACGCTCACCCGGTCACGCTCTATGCCCGCCAGGGCGTCCCCTTCGTGCTCTCCACTGATGACCCCGGCGTATCGCGCAACAACCTCAGCGGCGAATACCTGCTCTACATCACGCGCTACAAGCCTAGTTACGAAGCGCTCAAACGCGTGGTCTACAACAGCATCCGCTACGCCTTCCTCACCCCAGAAGAAAAGCAACAGCAATTGCGCAAGCTGGATGAGCGATTTGCAAGCTTTGAAGCACGCATGGCGAAATTGGCAAAACCCATCCAGACCCGATAAAACAGACGCACAAGGAGCACATGGGCGCAGAAACGGTTTCTGTCTGCCTTGCATGATGAAGATGGACGGATGGAATCCAAACAGTTTCTTACAAATTACAGTCAGCAAGTCCCCAGACACCTCCGTTAACATGAGCCATTAGTGGAGGTTTTGCCCACCTCGTAGCGGAGGTCGTCATGCATTGCATTGCGCCAGATCTGGGACGCACGGTGATACGCCGTATCTGTGGGATTGGCACCGCCGCATTCCTGTTGGCCGCGTGCGCCCAACAGCCTGCACGCCAAACTATACAGCAAGCGGACGCTACCGCCTTGCAGGGCAGCGATATCGTCAAACTCACCAACCGGCTGAGTTGGGGCGTCACGCCCTCGCTAGTGCAACATGCCCAGACCGTGGGGGCAGTTCGTTTCGTTGAGGAGCAGTTGCACCCGGCTGCACATCCGGCATTGCCTGCTGAGATCCAGTCGCGGATCGATGCCATGCGCATCAGCAAGACGCCCTTACCTGAACTGATGCAGCAGATGGAACGCCAGCGGCGGGATGCCGATGCGCTCACCGACGACGAAGCCAAGAAAACCGCCCAACGCACCTACCAGCAGGATATGACAGCGCTGGCCCGCGAGGCGGCCACCCGTTCCTTACTGCGCGATGTGTATTCGCCCGACCAGTTGCAGGAACAGATGGTCTGGTTCTGGATGAACCATTTCAACGTCTTCCAATACAAGGCCAATCTACGAATCACCGTGGGGGATTTTGAAGAGAATGCGATCCGCCCACATGTGCTGGGCCATTTCCGCGACCTGTTGCGGGCCACGGCCCTGCACCCGGCCATGCTCACCTATCTAGATAACGAGCGTAACGCCGCCAAGCAAATCAACGAAAACTACGCCCGCGAGATCATGGAGCTTCATTCCCTGGGTGTGAGCGGAGGTTATAGCCAAGCAGACGTGCAAGAGCTGGCCCGCGTACTCACTGGCATAGGGGTGAATTACAGCGAAAACACCCCAAAAGTTCGCCCCAAACTTCAGGATCAATACCAACAGCATGGATTGTTTGAATTCAACCCCGAACGCCATGACTATGGCAACAAACAATTCCTCGGCCAAACCATTCAGGGCAAAGGCTTGGCCGAGCTTGATGAAGTCATCGACCGCCTTGCCCGCCACCCAGCCACTGCACGTTTCCTGAGCACCAAGCTTGCCACTTATTTCCTGGGTGCGCCGCCCTCCGCCGCCCTGGTGGCACGCATGGCCGACACCTATACACGCAGTGATGGGGATATCGGCGCAGTATTGCGCACCTTGTTCTACGCGCCGGAATTCATCCGGTCACTCGACCGTGGTTTCAAAGACCCCGTGCATTACGTGGTTTCCGCTGTGCGACTGGCCTATGACCGCAAGCCCATTCTCAACGCCAGCCCCATGCTCAACTGGCTGGATCGCATGGGCGAGCCGTTTTATGGGCACCTCACACCGGACGGTTACCCCCTTGGCATGGGCGCCTGGACCTCTTCCGGGCAGATGACCACCCGTTTTGAAATTGCCAAAGCCATCGGCAGTGGCAGCGCAGGGCTGTTCCGCAGCGATACCACGCCGCCTGTGGAACGCCCCGCCTTCCCACAATTGGCTAATGCCCTATATTACCAGCAACTGGAAAAACGGCTGGCGCCCGCCACGCACCAAGCATTGGAGCAGGCCAGCAGCCCACAGGAATGGAACATGCTCTATCTGGCATCCCCCGAAATGATGCGTCGGTAAATTGCCCCCATCGCCGCACCACACATGCCATATAGATTTACAGATCCTCTACCCCAGGAGGTCAGCCATGAATCGTAGAACCTTGCTCAAGACTTTTGCTGCAGGTGCGCTCGCCACCGCGGCGGGTCGTCTTTTCGCCGCGCCTGCCAACACACCGCGCTTCCTGCTGGTGTTTTTGCGCGGGGGCTATGATGCAGCAAATCTGCTGATCCCCATTTCCAGCAATTTCTACTACGCCGCGCGCCCCAACATCGCGATTGCCAAGCCGGGCAATGATCTGGCCAGCGCCCTGCCACTGAACACGGATTGGGGGCTGCACCCTGCGTTGCGCGACAGCCTTTATCCACTCTACCAAAACGGCCAGCTTGCCTTCATCCCCTTCGCCGGGACCGACGACACCACCCGCAGCCACTTTGAGACGCAAGACAGCATCGAACTTGGCCAAGGCCCTGGCTTCCTGCATAGCGATCATTCGGGCTTCCTCAACCGACTGGCACAGGAGCTACAGGGCACCACACCCATCGCCTTCACCGAGCAACTTCCGCTCATCATGCAAGGCAGGCAGGAGGTTCCCAACATCGCCCTGCGCAACGCCAGCAAACCCGGCGTAGACGCACGTCAGAGCAGCCTGATCGCCAGCATGTACCACGGCAGCCCCTTGGCGGAAAGTGTTGAGCAGGGCTTTGCCGTACGTGACGAAGCGCTGCACACGTTGGAAACCGAGATGAATCAGGCCAGTCGCAACGCCATCACTGCAAAGGGGTTTGAGCTGGAAGCACGACGCATCGCCCGCCTTATGCTGGATAAATACACCCTGGGTTTCGTAGATGTTGGCGGCTGGGATACCCACGTCGGCCAAGGCGGCGCAACAGGAGCGCTGGCGGGACGATTCGACGAACTTGGACGCGGCTTGGCCGCCTATGCCGATGAAATGGGCAGCGCGTGGCACAATACCGTGGTGATGGTCATCAGCGAATTCGGGCGCACCTTCCGTGAGAATGGCAATCGTGGCACTGACCACGGCCACGGCACCGTGTATTGGGTGCTGGGCGGTGGCCTGGGCGCCAAAGGCATCGTCGGCCAGCAACAGGCCGTTACCGAAGCGACGCTCTTCCAGAATCGGGACTACCCCGTGCTCAACGAATACCGCAACGTGCTGGGCGGTCTCTTCTCACGCCTCTACGGACTCAATGCTACACAGATCGAGCGAGTGTTTCCAGGTGCCAAACCCAGCGATCTAGGCCTCGTTTGATGCACAACTGGTGGCTGGCGCCTTCTGTGCAGGTTCCCGCGTCACCATCCAGATCCCCGCGCACACCAGCACCAGGGCGATCACGTTCTTCCACTCCAGGATGCGTTCATCAAGGAAGATGGCAGAGAGCAAGGCGCCAAACACCGGGATCAGGAAGTTGAAGATCGCCACCAAGCCCACCCGATTGTATTTGAGCAACAGGGTCCACAGCGCAAAAGCCACCGAGGAGAGTATCGCCAGATACCCCAAAAGCATAGACGCTTTGAAAGAAGCCGCAATCAACCCACCGCCGCATAGGAAGCCGCCCAAAGTCAGGGCCAGCCCGCCAATGGCAAGCTGATAGCCAGTGAGTACGACTGAATCCATGGTCTGCGACAGGCGCTTGCCATAGATAGAGGCGGCCGAAAGGATACAGGCGGCCAGCACCACGCTGCCTTCACCCGCAAGGCTGAAATGGAAATCCAGCAGATCGTGGCTGAAATTCACGACCATCACGCCGAAAAACCCTAGTACGCAGCCCAGTACGCGATTGATGCTGAGGCGATCATTATGGTAGATGAAATGCGCCAGCAGCACGCTGAAGAAGGTGCCGGTGGCATTCATGATCGAGCCTTTTACCCCGGTGGTATAAGCCAGGCCGATATAGAAAAACACGTATTGCAAGGTGGTCTGGGTCAAACCCAGTACGCATACCCTGCCAAATTCGCGGGCAGAGAAATTGAACAGCGGTTTTTTCCAGAGTACGGCCAACACCAGCAGGATGCCCCCTGCCAGCACAAAACGATAGCCTGCAAATACCATCTTGCTGGCAATATCGCCTTGGGCAATCTGGAACAAGGCGTAGCCGGATTTGATCGATGGATAGGCACTGCCCCACAGGAGACAACAAAGCGTTGCCAACGCAAACACAATATGGCGTTGGGTAAAAAAGCGCTGGGCGTTCAAGATATTCCCCATTGAAGCGAAAAGCTGGGAAACCCCATGCACAGATCAATCCACACTTTGCCTACCCAGGCAATGCAAGCGGATTGATCTGAAAACGGAATTCCACATCAAGACAAAACAAGCACCATCCCACGCACAACCAGCAAGCGCGCAGCACCTATTCTACAGGATAATCCTGATGCCCTCCCTACCGGTGCAGAACCCGGAACCCACCATGCGCGATGATGTGTCCCAGGTCCCCTATACGTACTTTACTGCGCAGCCCCTGTGCCCTTTTTCGGGTAGGCCATTGCATCAATCTTGGTGGTGTAGAGCGTGCCCACAAAAGCGTATGTCCAGGACTCGGTGATCTTGATATCCGTCAGCACACGGTCTCCAGCCTTTGCTTGCAACTCTTCATACGCATTTTGCTGCCGCCCGTTGACCGCAATAGGAATGAGCAATAGAAGCTGAAAACCCGTTGCACTCGCACTGACCGCCTCCCCCTTGGTCTGGTCGATCTGTTCAGGCGTCACGGCTGCACCAAAGTTTACCGGCTGACCTGCACAACCGGACAAAGCGACCAAGACTGCTGCCAACAGCAGAGATTTAATGCAAGATTTCATCATTATTTGATCTCCTTGATGGCGTCGCCACTCACAGTCGTACAACGAGCCGTTACCACCAGCGCCCAGGCCCAATCTTCCTTTACACTGACGTTGACCAGACTGGTCGCCCCCGGAACGCTCTTGAGCGCTGCGTCATACGCGCGCTCCACCCGGCTGTTCAGCCCCAGCGGCACTGCATAATAAGCCGTGGCCAACAACCCCAAGGCACCGCAAGCCTGCCCCTCGGCATGCCCCAACTTCTCAAAACGCTGCGGTGCCATCGGTGAAACCATCACCGGTGCCGAACTGCACGCCTGCAAGGCCAGGCATAACAACAGCCCCTGCAAAACCCGCTTCCCCGTAATATTTATGCTTTTCATGTAATCCCCTGAATTTTAAAACAATGCGACTCATCCAAGGTGTCTGCACAATGTACATGGCAGCCACCAGCTGGACTTCGCCTTGATCAGGGCTGTGAGGCGAGAGGATTGGCACGCCATCAAGCGCACCAGCCCTCATCCGCATCAGCCCGGCCGCATTTTACATGCTCTGGAACCCTGGCGTTCAGTCATTCTGCTTGACCAGCGTACGAGGCTACGCCAGTAGTTGTGACATAGAATATGCCGCAATCTAAAACGAAAGCCGTCATGAAACCTGTCATTGACTATTACGACAAGCTTGCCAGCGACTACGACCGCGACCGATTTGCCAACAGCTACGGGCGCTATATCGATGCGCTGGAGCGTGGCATCCTCACACATTGGCTACGCGATGCAGCCCCTGCGAGCACGGTGGACTTCGGCTGTGGCACAGGCAGACTGCTGGATTATGCCCACACCGGGCTGGATGGCTCGGCAGGCATGCTGCAGGTGGCGGCAGAAAAATTCCCGGATCGGCGCCTGATCCACGCAGACCTCACCCACCTGCCACTGGCAGATCGTGAGATGGAGCGTGGCATCTGCTTTCACGTGGCGATGCATCTGGATCACGCCACGCTTCAGGCCTTTCTGCAGGAAGCGGCCCGAGTAATCCGCCCTGGCGGCAGGCTGATCTTCGACATCCCCTCTGCCCCCCGCCGCGCCTTGTCCAAACGCCCACATAGCGGCTGGCATGGCGATACCGATGCCAGCATCGCGCAGATCAGGCAGTGGGTCCAGCCCTACTGGGCTGTGCGCCGCTGGCGGGGCATCCTGCTCTTCCCCATTCATCGTATCCCTGTGCCAATGCGGCCCCTCTTCCGTGGGCTGGATGCAGGCTTGGGCTGCACAGGGTTGGGGCGTTATGCGTCCTACTACGTTATCGAACTACAGCGACTGGCATGAGCTTCACCCACCTTATCCGTCGCCTGATTCCTCTGCCGCTCCGTCAGGATATCCGCCAGTTCCTGCGCAACAGTGCGGATCGCTGGCATGGCATTCATTTTGGGCAGACCCTGGGCGACATCTCTTGCGCCCACCCCATCCGGCTGGAGCAACGCATCATGCCCAGCCCCTTGTACGAAAACAAACTCACCAACATCCGGCGCGCCATTGCCCTGCTTGACCACAACCTGATCGCCCCTGGCGAACAGTGGTCCTTCTGGCATCGCATCCGTTGCCCGGATGCGAAAAACGGCTTCGTCATCGGGCGCAATCTAGTCAATGGCCAGCTCACTGAGCAGACTGGCGGCGGGCTGTGCCAGATTTCCTCACTGGCCTACCACCTCGCCTTGCTAGCGGGCCTCACGATCACGGAACGCCATGCCCACAGCATAGACATCTACACCGAGGAGCAACGCTTCACCCCACTGGGCTCAGATGCCACGGTTGTGTGGGGATTCAAGGACCTGCGACTCCACAACCCCCACCCCTTTGCCATCGCCATGCGATTTGCCGTCGTAGACGGCGCTCTGCATGGCGAAATCCACACCCAGCAAGCCTTGCTGCCACGGCGGGTGGAATTCACCCGTGAAACCCTGCCCAATACCCACATCAAAGTTCACACCCAGGTGGATGGGGCATGCCAAACCAGCACGGTATACATCCCGCTCAGAGCTTATTGAGCTTGCCTTCTTCCTGCTGATCAAGGGCCTTGCCATTCTGGATTTGCAGATCAAGGCGATCTGCCTGCACCTCGGCGTCACGCAGCATCAGGCCCTTCGCGGCCTGGATGCGGACCTTGCTGAGCACCACGTCGCGCAGAGGGGATTCGGGCAGGCCGACAAATATCCCGGCGGTATTGCTGCCGATGGCGACCAGTCCCTCAATTCTGATGTCATGCACACGAGGCGTGGTTGCCGTCACGGCCAGAGGCTCACCACGTTGCGCAGGAAACTTGGGGTAATAGGCTGTAATTGACAGAGCGGTATCAACATTGTTCATGGTGATATCCTTGACATGAATGGCACTGATGTCTGCGCCACGATCACGCCCCGTCTTAATACGAATGCCGTTGGTGGTGCCCTCGAAACTCACTCGTTCCAGGGTGACATGATTGACGCCATTGAGCGTTTCACTACCAATGGAAAAGCCGTGGCCGGACCCAAATTTAGCATCCGTTACATGGATATCCGAGGCCGCCTGCGTCGGTACGCCAAAACCTGCCAAGCCGGACTTGATGGTGATGTTGTCATCCCCCGTAGCAATATCTACGTTATGGATGCTGACATTTTGGCTTGCCACCACATCAATGCCATCGGTATTAGGTGCTTCCTTGGGGTTGCGGATCGTCAGATGCCCAATTCGCACTTGGCTGGCGTAGCGCAGGGCCAGAGTCCACATGGGCGAATTCTGCAGCGTAGGGCCATCAATGGTGATGTTACGGGAGTCATAAAACTCCACCAACCACGGGCGCGGCATTCCGTTGGCATCAGGCAGCGCGGGGAACATGCTGGCCATGGTGCCATCCCTACGCTGGCGGCGTGCTTCTTCCCACCACAGAGCCCCCTGCCCGTCGATACGCCCGGTCCCCAGGATACCACTATCGCTGATCTTGTAAGCTGAGATCAAAGCCTCCCGCGCATGGAAAGGCCAGCCGATGAAGGCACGCTCAAACCGCGTCTTGTCCGCAGTGGCTTGCAATACCGTATCTGGCGCCAACACCAGGTAGACCTTGCTGCGCAGTTCGATCGGGCCGATCTGGTAAGTCCGCCCGGCCAGCTCCAGCCTGCCACCGCCGCGTCGCGCACAATCATCAATGCTCGCTTGTAGCAACGCGGTGTCGTCGGAATGATCCTGCACTTTATTGTCGGACAACACAGAGCAAACCGTGTCTGCCTGCACTACGCCAGCACAACAAAGCAGGCTCAAGAGCACACCATATAAAAATTTTATTTTCATAGAGTTACATGAATAGAGTGAGGGGGTAGCAGGCCAGGCAACGTGGTGCAACACACGGGGCGATCTTACTATAAGTCAGACAACTTGACCGCTACCCAAACTATTCCTATGGTGAAAATAGGCAACAGGGAAAGAAATGCCTGCTGTTGTGTTTAAGGATGAAACAATGAGCAGCGTAAGTTCAGCATCAGGACTGAGTGCACAAATGTTGTACTCAATGCTGGGCATTGACACCCCAACGACAAGCGTATCGCCAACCAACGACACAAGCTTGGCGCTGACTGCGGCTGAAATCAGCACGCAGGCAAGCGTGATCGCCTCCCTGACCGGCACACAAACCTCCAGCACGGCCACCAGCCCGCTCTATAACGCAGCCGGGCTCCTCAACGCACTGATACAAGCAGGCACTGCAAACAGCGGTTCGAGCGGAAACGGCTCCACCAGCACCACGGATACCATGAGCGAATGGGCAAAAATCCTGCAATCCAATCCTGACTTGGCAAGCAGTGCCGTGGCAGCTGCCTACAACCAAAGCATCGTCTCGAACCTGCTCGCCATTGCTTGAATCACCAGGGCGTAGCCTGCTACAGCTCTGCCCGCGGATGGTGTGTTTTATAGAGCTGCTTGAGCCGCTCGTGGGCGACGTGGGTATAGATCTGGGTGGTGGAAATATCAGCGTGGCCGAGCAGGAGTTGCACCACGCGCAAATCAGCGCCGTGGTTGAGCAGATGGGTGGCAAAAGCGTGGCGCAGCACGTGAGGAGAAATGCGCTTGCTGTCTATGCCACACTCATTGGCATGCTGTTTGATGATGTTCCAGAACATCTGGCGTGACATCGGTTCGCCGAAGCGGGTGAGGAAGATGTATTCGTTTGGCGTTTTCAGTAATTGCGGGCGGGCTTCGGTCAGGTAGCGTTGAATCCACTCCAGCGCCCATTCCCCCAGGGGCACAAGACGTTCCTTGTTGCCTTTCCCCATGATTTTGACCACCCCGACATTCAGGTCAGCCTGAAAAAATTGCAAGCCAACCAGTTCGCTTACGCGCAATCCGCTAGCATAGATCGTTTCGATCATGGCACGATCGCGCAGGCCGAAAACAGTGTCGCAATCAGGCGCATCCAGCAGCGCTTCAATCTGTTGTTCGGTCAGGGTCTTGGGAAAGCGCCCGGCCACGGCAGGCGGATCAATAAGGATGCAGGGATCATGCTGGATCGCGCCTTGCGCAAGCTGCATGCGGTAAAAACGGCGTAGCGCCGACAAGACGCGGCGCTGTGAAGTCGCCTTGGCACGCTGCGACAGCGCTGCAAGATAGCGGGCAAGCGCCTGTGAATCGGCTTCCAGAATGCCACACCCTTGAGTCGCAAGCCATCCGGCATAAAGCTCCAGATCACTGCGGTAAGATTCCAGGGTGTTCTTGGCCAAACCGTCCTGCACCCAGAGTTCATCAATGAAGCCATCGATCTCTGGTGTAGCGAGGCGTGGCGAGACTTGGATTACAGGGCTTTTTCGTGTGCCAGTAGCCATTGTTTGGTTTTGATCCACCAGTCTTCGGTATGCCCGGCAAATCCGCCCAAGCCCTGCTTGCCGATCACGCGGTGGCAGGGTACGAGGATAGGGAAGGGATTCGAGCGACAGGCCTGCCCCACTGCACGCGCCACGCTATGCAATGATTCCGCCACTTCACCATATGTGCGGGTCTGGCCCGGCGGGATGGCCAAGAGCGCGGCCCACACGCGGCGCTGGAAGGCGGTGCCACGTGCCTTGAACGGCAGGTCGAACGGCACATCGGGCCGGGCAAGGCAGGCAAGAATCGCTTCACGCACCCGGCAAGCCAGCGGTGGCGGATTATCAGCCAAAGTGGTGCCAGGTGGCATAAAGACGATTTCTTCGATCTGTTCAGTCTCCACACGCACGCCCACCACACATACCGGCAAGGCCAGGATGGGAATGAGGGGTGCGTGTGCTATAGAGGGCATCGCCTGTCCTCAGTTCACTTGCATATCATTTGCGTACTTCACCATTGCCGAACACGATCCACTTCTGCGAGGTCAGCCCTTCCAGGCCAACGGGGC
The DNA here is from genome assembly GCF_000373965.1 of Uliginosibacterium gangwonense DSM 18521. Lineage (GTDB taxonomy): Bacteria > Pseudomonadota > Gammaproteobacteria > Burkholderiales > Rhodocyclaceae > Uliginosibacterium > Uliginosibacterium gangwonense. The sequence goes on from NZ_KB892846.1 coordinate 71,157, forward strand.
CACGGGCGTGGATTTTGTCGGTGGAAATACCGATTTCCGCCCCCAGGCCATATTCAAAGCCATCAGCAAAACGCGTGGAGGCGTTGACCATCACCGAGGCCGAATCCACTTCTCGCAGGAAGCGCATAGCATGAGTGTAGTTTTCGGTGACAATGCTTTCGGTATGTTGCGAGCTGTAGGTATTGATATGCTCAATGGCTTCGTCCAGCCCTGCGACCACCTTGATGGCAATGATCGGGGCGAGATATTCCTCGCGCCAATCCTGTTCCGTGGCTTCCTTGAGCTTGTCCGCTGCAATTTTTGCGTGTTTCAAGATTGCCAGTGCTTCCGCACAGCCACGCATCTCCACCCCCTTGGCGGCAAGCATCTGCCCGAGCTTGGGCAAGAACTTATCTGCCACGCTACGAGCCACGAGCAGGGATTCTGCGGTGTTGCAGGTGCCATAGCGCTGGGTCTTGCTGTTCTCCACGATGGGCAGCACCTTGGCCTCATCCGCCGTGTCATCTACATATACGTGGCAATTGCCATCCAGATGCTTGATGACCGGCACACGGGCATCCCGGCTGACGCGCTCGATCAAGCCCTTGCCACCACGCGGAACAATGACGTCCACATATTGCGGCATAGTGATGAGTTCCCCCACCGCAGCACGGTCGATGGTTTCCACCACTTGCACCCCGGTGGATGGCAGACCGGCTTCAACCAGCCCTTCGCGCACGCAGCGGGCAATTGCCTGATTGCAGTGCAGCGCTTCCTTGCCCCCACGCAGGATAGCGGCATTGCCACTCTTCAAACACAGCCCGGCGGCGTCTGCGGTTACATTCGGGCGGGCTTCGTAGATGATGCCGATCACCCCCAGCGGCACGCGCATGTGGCCCACCTGAATGCCGGAGGGGCGACGCTTGACGTTGGTGATCTCGCCAATCGGGTCTGGCAGGCTGGCGATCTGCTCCAGCCCGGTGGCCATGGATTCAATACCTTTGGCCGTCAGGGTGAGGCGGTCGATCATTGCAGGCTCCAGCCCATCGACACGGGCCTGGACCAAATCACGCGCATTGGCGCTCAGCAGTTCATCGGCACGCTCACGGATTTTGGCTGCAATCAGCGTCAGCGCCTTGTTCTTGGCCTCGGTCGAGGCAGCGGCCATCAGGCGAGAAGCAGTACGTGCCTCACGCCCAAGTTCCTGCATGTATTCCTTGATTTCCAGATCCATGTGCTCAATCCTGGGGAAATACTCCCGAATGCTCTATTAAAACATCGTCGTCGTCCCACGTCCATTGACCTGTGCGCATCGCTCCCGCAGACTGGCAGGTCTTGCTTGAATACGTAGTATCCCTGATCATGTTTTCGCGTTGGTTTCCCCCTGGCTCTTTGTGGCGTGACGCAGCTTTCATGCGCGTGTTCTGGTCAAACACCTTGTCCATGCTCGGGACGGCGGTCACCCAAATGGCGCTGCCACTCACCGCTGTACAATTTTTGCATGCCAGCGCCACCCAGATGGGCCTGCTGGCGGCCGCGCAGCTTGTACCTTTCATCCTGAGTCTGCCTGCAGGGGTGTGGATTGACCGCAGCAGCAAGCGGCGCATGGCCGTGTGGTTCAACCTGCTTGCGGCTTTCGGGCTGATGCTCATCCCGGCAGGCTATCTAGCGGGGGTATTGAGCATGCCCCTGCTCTACCTGGTGGGGGCGATGATCTCCACCACCGAGGCCATTGGCGGCTCGGCTGCCCAGGTGTTCGTTACCCAACTGGTGGGTCGGGATCGGCTGGTGGAAGCCAATGGCAAACTCTTTGGTGCCACATCAGTCGCCATGGTGATCGGCCCCGCCTTTGCAGCATCGATGGTTGCTCTCTTTGGCCCACCACTGGCGATTACCATGGATGCAGCAAGTTTCGTGATCGCCGCCGTACTCATCGGCCAGGTCCGTTTTGCTGAACCGCAATCGCCAGCCCCCAACGCAAGTGTGTGGCAGCAAACCCACGAAGGCCTGTTGCTGGTGTGGCACACACCAGTGCTACGGGTATTGGTCGTCGTGGTATTTGGCTGGATTACGCTCAATGACAGCTTCCGCGCGCTCTACGTGCTATTCGCCACCCGCGAACTTGGGCTCAGTGCCGGGCATATCGCCCTGATCAACACGCTTGGCGCCGTAGGCGGCCTCTTGGGTTCAATGCTTGTGCACCGGCTGGAGCGCCGTTTCGGCATCCGCGCTACCTTGGCATGGGGGATTGTGCTGGCCGGGCTGGGCTACCTCTGCTATGCGCAACCCACGGCAACCTGGATCGGAGTGAGCATCTGGGCCGGCTTGGCGCTGATGATTCAGGACGCAGGGGCAACCCTGTATGTGGTGAATTACCTCAGCCTGCGCCAAGCCGTCACGCCTGACGCATTGCTGGGGCGCATGGTGGTAACGATGCGTTTCCTCACCATCCTCTTCGCGCCACTTGGCACCATTGCAATCGGCCATGCAGGTGACGTATTCGGCCTGCGCGTGGTATTCATAGGGATCGGAGTCGTCTGTGTGGTGCTTGGGCTGGCAGCCAGCCGTTGGCTACCAACACATACGCGAGCCCCTGAAGCTGCCTTGGTGACAGAATGAGTCGTATTGAATGATGATTGCAAACATTCTAAAAACATAAAAAAGAGGCCCATTCGGGCCTCTTTTGATTTCTGGCAGCAGATTTATAACTTGAAATGCGCCAGGGCCTGATTCAGATCGGCAGCCATGCGATCCAATTCCACCACCGATGCCCCCGCTGTGCGCATGGAAAGCTCGGATTCTTCCACCATGGCAGCAATGCGCTCAATATTGGCTGCAATGGAAGTGGATGCGGTATTCTGCTCGGCAGTGGCATGCGCCACATCATGAATCTTGTGCAAGGTAGCCTCGGTACTGGTGCTGATCTCGTCGAGTGCCTGGGCAGCGGATTCAGCCTTGCCCACACCACTGGCCATCTGAGGCACCAAGCTCTGGATGCTGGTAACCACTTCGCCGGTTTCATTCTGCACAGACTGGATTGTCGCCTTGATTTCCGCAGTCGCCTTGGTGGTGCGCTCCGCGAGCTTGCGCACCTCGTCGGCCACCACCGCAAAACCACGCCCCTGCTCCCCTGCGCGAGCCGCCTCAATGGCCGCGTTGAGCGCCAACAGGTTGGTCTGTTCAGCAATATCCTGAATGACGTTGGCAATATTTCCGATCAGGCGGGTACGCTCTGCCAAACTCACAATCTGGTTCGAGGCACCTTCAATCCCCTTGGAAACCGTTTGAATCTGCACCACGGCCTCCTTCACCTGGGTTGCGCCGCCCTTGGCCAACTCGGCGGCATGGCTGGAGTGGGACTCGGTATCGCGGGCACTGTCGGCAATCAGGCCCACGCTCACCGTCATCTGCTCAACCGACGCGGCGGTTGAAGAAGCCGCATCCGCAGAATGCTGGGCAGATTGACCAATCTGCTCCATGGTGACATTCAGCTCAGAGGATGTCTCCCTCAGGATTCTGGAATCCTTTTGCACCCGCGCAATCAATTCGCGCATGCTTTGCTGCATCCGGCCCAACCCGGCCAGCAAACTGCCAGCGCGGGCATTGGCAAGCTGCTGGGTCAGGTCGCCTTGCGACACGGCCTCAACCATCTTGGCGGCATAATCCGGCTCACCCCCCAGACGAGCATAGATCTGGCGGGAGAACACCACACACAGCGTAGTGGTAAGCGCCAGGATCAGCAAACCGGCAGAGATCATGATTTTGACATAAAACATGTAGGTCGCTTCGATATCATCCACGAAAAAACCGGTCGCCAGTACCCATCCCCAAGGCTCAAAACGGGTAATACCGTTGAGCTTGAGTTCCTGGTCTTCGGCCTTATGGCCGGGTTTGTTGGCATAGGTATCGACAAAACCGATCTTCACCCCGGTAGCCAGAATGTCTCGATAGCCATCGGTCGCAAGTTTGCCATTTGGCAGACGGGTGCCCTTATCCACCTTGCCCACGCGGTTGCGCATGGCATGGGCAATCAAGATGTCATCAGCATCTCTGGCAATCATATAATCCGTACCATGCTGCAGACCCATCAGTGCCTCGGCGGCACGCTTCTGTGCTTCTTCGCGGGTGAGTTTGCCTTCCTGCTCCTGCTTGTAATAGCTGCTCACCAGGCCTTCGGAAAGATTCAGCAGGGTTGCGATCTGGTTGTGCCGCTCCGCCATCAGGCTCGAACGCAAGCTGTGCAACCCCAATCCACCGATGAGCAACAACCCCAGGATACTGCTTATGACAATAATGGATAAACGCGTAGATAATTTCATATTCAGACTTTTCCTTTACAACCGTAAATCGCAGCAAAAAATATGACAATCCTGCCCACAGGCTTGACAAAACAAAGGGAACACACGGAGAGGAACACAGAAACTGTTTTAGACCACCTGGCCCCTCAAGAACCTGCACAATTCCCGTGGTTTTTGAGGGATGCAACCTGTGCGCAGGCAATTTGATAGGCGCCCAAAACACAGACTCATAGATTGTTGAGGCCTTTGCAATGCGGGGATTCTGACACCTTTACGTGACTATTGTTTTTCAAAAAAATAACAGGGCGCCTGCCCCCAGGATTTCGTTGCAACACAGCCTTGCATCGAACTCTAAGAGTTTTGAGGCGCCCTGTAAATACAACAAATGCATTAAACCAATTATGTCACTGAAAACTCCAATTCCAACATCTGGCAATCACATGCGCAGCCCATCACGATAGACGGAATTTTGACAATGCTGAATCCATATTCCTGGCCATCTTGTTCAGCGCCGACACTGACTCCCCCACGTTACGCACAGACCGTTCTGACTGCTCGGCCATGATTGCAATGCGCTCAATATTGCCTGCAATGCTGGTCGATGCAGAATTCTGTTCGGCCGTGGCATGGGCCACATCCCGAATTTTGTGCAGGGTCGCCTCCGTGCTATGGTTGATTTCCGAGAGCGAATCTGCTGCGGACTGCGCCAGTTGCGCACCACGCGCCACCTGTGGCACAAGCGCCCGGATGCTGGTGACGACCTCGGTCGTCTCGCGCTGCACGGCCTGAATAGTCTGGTTGATTTCCGCCGTCGCCTTGCTGGTGCGCTCGGCAAGCTTGCGCACCTCGTCGGCCACTACGGCAAACCCGCGCCCCTGCTCGCCCGCCCGAGCGGCTTCAATGGCGGCATTGAGCGCCAGCATGTTGGTCTGCTCGGCAATATCCTGAATGACATTAGCAATATTGCCAATCTGCTTGGTGCGTTCCGCCAAGGTGCCGATTTGCGTTGAGGCCCCTTCGATTTTCTGTGAAACAGATTGAATCTCCTCCACCGCCTCTCCTACCTGCTGTGCCCCACCATGTGCAAGTTCGGTGGCCCGGTTGGAGTGCTCTTCGGATTCGTGCGCGCTACTGGCAATCATCCCTACGCTTACCGTCATCTGTTCGACCGACACGGCAGTGGCCGAAGTCGCATCGGCCGACTGTTGCGCAGCAGTCGCCGCCTCTTCCATGGTGGTATTGATCTCGGCTGCCGTGCTGGCCAGCACACCGGAATCCGCCTGGATGTGGGCAATCAGCTCACGCATGCTGCGCTGCATGTGGCCCAAGGCGCCCAGCAGGCTATCGTCCTCTGCATGCTTCAGGCTTTGTGTCAGGTCTCCCTGGGCAACGGCCTCGACCATTCTTGCGGCATATTCAGGTTCCCCGCCCAGGCGGGAATAGATCTGACGTGAGAACAAAATGGTCAGCGTGGCAGTCGCTATCAGTATCAACAGGCCAATCGAACCAATGAGCCACATGTAGTACATATAGGTGGCCTGGATATCATCGGTAAAAACCCCGGTGGCGATCATCCAGCGCCAGGGTTCAAACCTTGTGACACCATTGAGTTTGGGTTCCAGCGTTTTGGGGTCACCACCGGGTTTTGCCGTCATGATGTTGACGAATCCGGGGTCGCCATCACGAGCCATCACGGCGCGATAGAGTTCCACCGTTGTCTTGCCATCCGGCTGCTTGGCGCCTTTATCCACCTTGCCCAGACGCTCGCGGAAGGAATTGGCATGGGCGACCAGTACATCATTCTCGTCGCGCACCACCAGATAATCGTTTTTGCTCTGGAACGCCATCAAGGCTTCTGCTGCGTGCTTTTGTGCTTCAGCCTGCGTCATCTTGCCTTCTTGCTCCTGCTTGTAATAGCTCTGCACTGCGCTCTGGGCCAGCCGCAGGAAGGTGGCGATCTGGGCCTGACGCTCCGCCATCAGCCCAGCACGCAGGCTCTGCAAGCTGATCCCGCCCACAATCAACAGACCCAGCATGCTACTGATGACAATAATTGCCAAACGGGTAGAGAGTTTCATTTAGGCATCAACCTTTCTTGCAAAAGAACAGGCCAGATCAGCACCGAATAACCGTTCTATCGTCATGGTTGATAAAAACTTGACCGTCAGGCTACACAAATCTCTTCGCCGCACCGCTCACAATCGGAAGCGTGCAAGGCTGGCATCCATGTCCTGAGCCATGCGGCTCAAGGCACTCACGGCGTCTCCCACGTTGCGCACCGAGCGCTCAGATTCCTCAACCATCGTGGCAATTCGTTCGATATTGCTGGCAATACTGGTCGAGGCGCTGTTTTGCTCGGCAGTGGCATGGGCCACATCATGGATTTTGTGCAAGGTGGCATCGGTGCTGGCACTAATCTCGGTCAGCGCGCTCGCCGCAGATTCGGCCAGGGAGACCCCCTGTATCATCTGCGGCACCAGCGCCTGGATGCTGGTGACCACTTCGGTGGTCTCGCTCTGCACGGCCTGAATGGTCTGGTTGATTTCCGCCGTCGCCTTGCTGGTGCGCTCGGCAAGCTTGCGCACCTCGTCGGCTACCACCGCGAAGCCACGCCCCTGCTCGCCCGCACGTGCTGCTTCAATGGCAGCATTGAGCGCCAGCATATTGGTCTGCTCGGCAATATCCTGGATCACATTGGCAATCGTACCAATCTGCCGGGTACGCTCGGCCAGCGAGCCAATCTGCGTTGATGCGCTATCAATGCCCTTCGATACGGTCTGGATCGTGCGCACGGCCGTTTCCACCTGTGTCGCACCACCCTTGGCGAGTTCTGCGGCACGGCTGGAATGGGCCTCGGTGTCGCGGGCGCTATCGGCAATCATCCCCACACTCACCGTCATCTGCTCCACAGAGGCGGCCGTCGCAGCCGTCGCATCAGAAGACAATTGGGAGGACTTGGCGACCTCCTCCATCGTAAGGTTGATCTCCGCTGCAGTCTTGGTCAGGATGCCCGAATCGGCCTGGATGTGAGAGATCAACTCCCGCATGCCTTGCTGCATGTTGGCCAGCGCCCCCAGCAGGCTCTCACTCCTGGCGCTCTTCAGGCTTTGGGTGAGATCGCCTCGGGCGACACTTTCCACCATTTTTGCAGCGTAATCGGGTTCGCCACCAAGGCGGGCATAGATCTGGCGCGAGAACACAATCGACAAAGTACCTGTTGCCAGCAGGATCAGCAGACCGATTACGCCGACAATCGTGGCGTAATGCACAAAGGTCGCCTGGATATCATCCACAAAGAAACCCGTCACGATCATCCAGCCCCAGGGCGCGAACATCACCGCGCCATTGAGCTTGGGCTCCAGGTCATCCTTATCTGCACCGGGCTTGTTGGTCATCAACTCGACGAATGCTGGGCTCTCCCCGCGTGCCAGTCCAGCACGATAAGCCTCACCGCTAGTCATGCCATTCGGGAGCTTGCTCCCCTTATCCACCTTACCAACGCGGCTCCGGGTCGCATGGGCAATGAGCACATCGTTGGCGTCACGTGCAATCAGATAATCATTTTCATGCTGCAAGCCCATCAAGGCTTCGGCTGCACGCTTTTGCGCTTCCTCATGGCTGAGTTTGCCCGCCTGCTCCTGCTTGTAATAGCTATCGACCAAGCCCGCTGAAAGATTCAGCAAGGTGCCAATCTGCGCCTTGCGCTCAGTCATCAACCCTGCGCGCAAGCTTTGCAGGCTGATACCACCAATCAACAGCAAGCCCAGCAAGCTGCCAATCACGATAATGGACAAACGTGTAGAGAGCTTCATTATTCTGGAACCTTTCTGAGCAGCGCGTGGAGGGAGCGCACGTTGCACCGTCATGCAAGACTAACGGCACCCATCAGATGAACTTGAGCCGCTCTGCCCGTCGGTACGGAAATCCCCCCTGCCGCTGCTTTGCACACTGCGCCAAGAACAGGTAGGCTTGCCCATTGTTTCCCGTTTGACCAAGAATATGAACGCACTGGATTTTGCACTGGCCTGCCCCAAGGCCGAACTACATTTGCACATCGAAGGCTCGCTGGAGCCAGAACTGGCCTTCGCCCTGGCACAACGCAACGGCATCGATTTCCCCTTCGCCAGTGTTGAGGCACTACGTGCCGCCTACAACTTCTCAGATCTGCAATCCTTCCTCGACCTGTACTACGCCTGTGCCGACGTATTGCGCACAGAAGAAGATTTCCACGACCTGATGCTGGCCTACCTGCGCCGCGCCAAGGCCGATAACGTAATCCACGCCGAAATCTTTTTTGACCCGCAAACCCATACCGCACGCGGCATCCCCTTTGAAACCGTGCTGCGCGGCCTGGAGCGCGGTGCAGCCACCGCCCAAGCCCAATGGGGCATGAGCACGCGGCTGATCCTGTGCTTCCTGCGCCATCTGCCGGAAGACGAATGTCTGGCCTGCCTGGATGAAGCCATGCCCTTCATCCACCGCATCCACGGCTTCGGCCTGGACTCCTCCGAAAAAGGGCATCCGCCCAGCAAGTTCGCACGGCTCTTTGAGCGCTGCCGCGCCACTGGCCTACCGGTCGTCGCCCATGCGGGGGAAGAAGGCCCACCCGCCTACATCCATGAGGCGTTGGACATCCTCAAGGTCGACCGCATCGACCACGGCGTACGTGCAGTGGAAGACGCAGCCCTAATCCAGCGGCTGGCTACCCAGCACATCGCACTCACCGTCTGCCCGCTCTCCAACGTGCGCCTGTGTATCTTCCAGAAGATGGAACAGCACACCTTGCCCCAATTGCTGGCAGCAGGCGTGCGTGCCACCATCAATAGTGACGACCCGGCCTACTTCGGCGGCTACATGGGGGACAACATCCGTGCCGTACAGGCGGCTTTCAACTGGAACGTGGATACCTGGTATACCCTGGCACGCAACAGCCTTGAAGCCAGCTTTGTCCCCGCCGAACAAAAGACCGCCTGGATCGCCCAACTCGACGCCTGCCGCGCCCAAGCCTGATGCACCAGGGGCAGACGGATAGCATATTTTAGACGTTTGTCATCCCCTCATCCTTGCCCTATTTGCCTGCCGCCCGGCAGGCAAATCTCCACTTTTCCATAAAATGTGCTATCAAATACAGCATGCGGGGCGATCTATTGGAAAAGTCTGAGACAGCTATGCAAGGAACACGCGCTACATGAAACCATGCACATGGCAAATCGCCTGCCGAACACTTATTCTGGCCGGAATCACCACCTTGACGGCCTGCACGGGCAACGCCCCCCGCGATACGGCGCAAACATCCCATCCCGGTTCCCAAGCCCCCGTATCTGGCCAAAGCTATTTCTTCCAGGTGCTGGAAAACAAACAGGTCTCCGTGCAATACCGCACGGATAGCTCGGAAGCCTGCCTGAAAATGCGCCAGAACATGCTGGTTGCAGCCGAGAAATCGGCCCCTGGCCGAGGCGCCAAGGAAATGACAGACAATTTGGTCTGCGCCCCCCAGCCGAGCATGATGAGCCACACCCTAGCCTCCAACGCCGATGTGCAATTTGCCAGCCGCGCGGGGTGCGAGCACTACGCCATCGTCAAAGGCCTCATGCCCCCACGGCCTATGCCCGGTGCCAAACCCGTCTGCGTCCCGGTTCGCAGATAAGCCTTGCCCCCAAGCGGGTGCAAAACAAATCATCAAGCGCCCAATCAAAATAAATCCAAATACATAATCAGGCGATTGTGATTGCCCCGCTACCCGGCCCAGCCCCAGCCTCCCCTCCAGACACTTGCCAAGTGCCGCCAATTGGATAAACATGGGGTCTCCATTCCACTTCTAAATCAATTCGTTCCAACACGAAACCAGTGGAAAACATTGATTTAAAAGCGGAATCCAAAGAAAGGATATCTGCCATGAAACAATCCATGCTCTTCTGCCTGCTTGCTACAGCCTGCAACCTTGCTTGGGCGCAGACCACCGATCTGCCCAAGCGCAAAGCCGGAATGTGGGAAGTCAAAATCGAGTCTGCCTCAACATCCGCCACGGGGCTGAGTAGCCTGCAATGTATCGACGACGCAACCGATGCAACCCTACAAAAACAAGTGCTCACCGGCGGTGGACAATCGGGCTGCAAACTGACCTCATCGCAAAAAACAGCCACAGGCTGGGAATTCGACTCAGTCTGCAAAACCGGCAACACCACCTTGAATACCCATTCGGTCGTCAGCGGCGACATGCAAAGCAGCTACCAGATCACTGTCACCACCAAGGCAACCCCGCCTATCAACGGCCAAAGCACCCTGCAAACCACCATCAAATCAAGCTACGCGGGGGCATGCAAAGCAGGAATGAAACCTGGGGACATTAACGTGAATGGCATGACGATGAACATGCTCTCTGGCAACCAAAACAGCAACGCCACAATCAGCCAGGAACAGGCGAAGAAAATGTTGGAGCAACTGCAAAAGAGCCTGCAATAAGCGCAAAGCAGCCCCCTCAGAAAAGAAGCTGCTCCACTCAATCAATGAGTGCTGCTGACCGCCTTGACCTTCTCCAGCAATGGCGCGACCAGATCCATCGGTAGAGGGAAAACGATGGTGGTGTTCTTGTCCGCGCCAATCACAGTGAGGGTTTCCAGGTAGCGTAAGAGGATGGCCTGGGGCTCCTGGGCCAAAACCTTGGCCGCCTGATAGAGTTTTTCGGAGGCCTGCAATTCCCCTTCGGCGTGGATCACCTTGGCACGCCGCTCGCGTTCGGCCTCAGCTTGGCGGGCGATGGCCCGGATCATGGATTCAGTCAGGTCAACTTGCTTGATCTCAACGTTCGACACCTTGATACCCCAGGAGTCCGTCTGCGCATCCAAGGCTCTCTGAATATCCATATTGAGTTTTTCACGTTCAGCCAACATGTCGTCCAACTGGTGCTTGCCCAGCACCGAGCGCAACATGGTTTGCGACAGCTGACTGGTGGCGTTCAGGTAGTCCACCACCTGGATGATGGCTTTTTCCGGATCAATGACGCGCAGATACACCACTGCACTCACCTTCACCGAAACATTGTCGCGCGAGATGACGTCCTGGGTGGGCACCTCCAGCACCACCGTGCGCAAATCCACACGGATGGATTTCTGAATCCACGGAATAATGAGAACCAAGCCCGGCCCTTTCACCTTCCAGAATCGGCCCAGGGTAAATACGACACCACGCTCATATTCCCGAAAAATGCGGATTGCTGCCGAGAAAAACCAAATGACCGCGGCAACGATGAACAAAAAGGGTAACCAATTGAAATCAATGATCATTTTTTCATCTCCAGAACTGGAACGAGGAACCGAGCGGTAAGCAAATACCCGGCGGGGACCCGCCAAAACGCAATCCACCGCAAATAGAAAGGCGCCCTGCCCGGGCAACGTCCCGGCTTCTTCCCAACCGATCGCAGAGGCTCCTATACAGGAACTCCGTTAAGTATAGACACCACAGGAAAGACCACTGGAATCATTTGTGGATATGCCCATCAAGCACCCCTGCAAGCGTAGAGGCCTTTGCTTGACACCCATCCCCTATCCGGCGGATGATAATCCACCTCGCTTGAGAAATCCGGATCAGCATAGCTTGATAAAAGGATAGGGACCATGCATTACAAAGGAAGTTGTCATTGCGGTCAGATCGCTTTTGAGGTAGAGGGCGAACTGACCCAGGCAATCGAATGCAACTGTTCAATCTGTACGCGCAAGGCAGCCCTGATGTGGTTCGTGCCGAAAAATAAATTCCGGCTGCTCACACCCGAAGCGCATATATCCACCTACACCTTCGGCCAGCATCGTATCCAGCACCGGTTCTGCCCCACATGCGGGATTCACCCCTTTGGCGAAGGCATTGATCCGGCTGGTAATCACATGGTGGCCATTAATGTGCGCTGCCTTGAAAACATTGAGTTGGCAGCCTTACCCGTGAAGCATTTCGATGGGCGTGCACTTTGACATGCCCGCATGAGCAGGTTACGCCCCATGACAGTGTGGTGCCACGTATGGGGCAATAGCCCCCAATAGTAGGGCGCACTGAGCGCAGCGAACTGCGCCGAATGTCACTGGATAAACCAAAGCCATCCGGCGCAATTCGCTCTGCTCATTCTTCCCTTCGGCGCCCTACAAATAAGTATCCAAGCGCCATTCATTGACCGAACATGGCGCACACATCCTGCATCTGCGCCCAACCCAATGTCAATGGCTCCAAATAGACAAAGCCCGGAAACGCTTGTGGCATTTCCGGGCTTTGTGATGCTTCTAGCCTACTCTGCTTCAGGCGAAATCAATCACCTTCTTGCCATTCCACATCTGCACCGACCAAGCGGAGGTTTTCGACAAACTTGGGGTGAGCGCGGCGGATGGGTTGGGCGTTCTTGATGACGGATTGGCCGTCAATGCTGGCTGCAACCATCAGCAACGCGATGGCAACACGGATGATATAGGGGCTATCCACCGTGGCACCGTGCAGCGGCAGGCCGCCGAAAGTGATCAGGCGATGCGGATCAGCCAGCAGGACGTGGGCGCCGAACTTGGAGAGTTCACTGGTCCAGCCCATGGCGCCGTCATAAACCTTGTTCCAGTACATGACGCTGCCCTGCGATTGCACGCCAAGCGCCACGAAGATGGGTAGCAAGTCCACCGGGAAGTAGGGCCAGGGGGCCGCTTCAACCTTGGTGAGGATGTTCGGGGTGAAGGGGGTGCGAATCTTGAGCGGACCTTCGCGGGTGGCGGTACTCCAGCCGTCTTTGTGGGTGACGGTAATGCCGAACTTGGCGAAGGTGCGGTCAAGCAGCGGGAAGAATTCCGGCACAGTATTGCGGACTTCGATCTGCCCACCGGTAATCGCGCCCAGCGCGAGGAAGGTGGTGATTTCGTGGAAGTCTTCAGCAAAGCGGAATTCACCGCCACCGAGTTTGTGGCCGCCTTCAATGGTGAGCTGCGAGGTGCCCTGCCCCTGAATCTTGGCGCCCATCATGGCGAGGAAGCTGCAGAACTCTTGTACGTGCGGTTCGCAAGCGGCATTGGTGAGCACCGACTTGCCCCCGGCAGACACGGCGCACAGGGCAAAGTTTTCGGTTGTAGTGACCGATGCGTAATCCAGCCAGTGTTGGGTGGGGATCAAGTGGCCTTCGGCACTGATCAGCAGCGAGCCTTCACCGCGCTCAACCTTGCAGCCGAACTGGCGCAGCACTTCGACGTGCGGGTCGATCTCACGCACGCCCAGAGTACAACCCTTTACGTTGTCTTCCAGCCGCGCCACCCCAAAACGAGCCACCAGCGGCGGCACGAGCATGATGGAGGAACGCATTTCCTCCGGCAGACGATGCGTGGCGGGGTCAAAATGGGTGTCTTTGTGGTGCAGTTGAAGCGTGCCGGCGGCGTAGTCCATGTTCACCTGGCTGCCCAACTTCGCAAAGATATCCAGAATCTTGCGCACGTCGGTAATATCCGGCACGCCGAGCAAACGCAGGGGCTGGTCGGTGAGCAGCGTGGCGCAGAGGATCGGCAGGACGGCGTTTTTGTTGGCGGACGGGGTGATCTGACCGTGCAGCGGACGGCCCCCGTGAACAATAAGGTTGGACATGGACAGCTTAGGGGAATTCAAATATTGAGAAGTCGCACATGATGCCACGATCAAAGACAATCGGACAGCCCGGTAGATCATCTATCCCGCACTTGTTTAAGCGGGGTGTTCCAGCAAAAACCCCGGCCTGAGCCGGGGTTCGGGGCGTCTGCCTGACGGCGCTTTAAACTGCAGCCAAGGCTTGATCCAGATCGGCGATGATGTCATCGATATGCTCAATGCCGATGGACAGGCGCACCATGTCTTCCTTCACCCCGGCCTTGATCAGCTCTTCGGGCGAGAGTTGGCGATGGGTGGTAGAGGCCGGGTGGCAGGCCAAAGACTTGGCGTCGCCGATGTTGACCAAGCGAGTAATCAGCTTGAGCGCATCCTGGAAGCGTGCCCCTGCTTCGCGCCCGCCCTTCACACCAAAGGTAAAGAGGCCAGAGGCCTTGCCACCGAAATATTTGTCCACCAGGGGCTTGGAGGGGTGCTCGGGCAGCCCCGCGTAATTCACCCAGGCCGCCTTGGGGTGGTGCTTGAGAAATTCAGCGGCCTTCAAAGCGTTCTCGCAATGGCGATCCATGCGCAGCGCCAGCGTTTCCAGCCCTTGCAGGATCAGGAAGCTGTTGAAGGGCGAAATGGCAGCGCCCATGTTGCGCAGCGGCACCGTGCGTGCGCGGCCAATGAAGGCTGCCGGGCCGAGGGCTTCTGTATACACCACACCGTGGTAGCTGACTTCCGGCTCGTTGAGGCGGCGGAAACGTGCCTTGTGCTCAGCCCAGGGGAATTTGCCGCTATCGACGATGATGCCACCGATGCTGGTGCCGTGGCCACCCATATATTTGGTGAGGGAATGCACCACGATGTCGGCCCCGTGCTCAAACGGACGGGTCAGGTAGGGGCTGGGCACAGTGTTGTCGACAATCAGCGGCACGCCGTGAGCATGAGCCACTGCAGCAAAGGCGCCGAAGTCCACCACGTTGCCCAGCGGGTTGCCGATGGATTCGCAGTACACAGCCTTGGTGCGAGCATCAATCTTGGCAGCCACACTGGCCGGGTCGCTGGCATCCACAAAGCGCACTTCAATGCCATATTGCGGCAGGGTGTGGGCAAACAGGTTATAGGTACCACCATAGAGCGTGGTGGTGGCGATGATGTTGTCGCCCGCCTCTGCAATGGTGAGGATGGCGTAGGTAATCGCTGCCTGACCGGATGCCAGCCCCAGTGCGCCAATACCGCCTTCCAACGCGGCCACACGTTGCTCCAGCACGTCGGTCGTGGGGTTCATGATGCGCGTGTAGATGTTACCCTTGACCTTCAGGTCAAACAGGTCTGCCCCGTGCTGAGTATCATCAAAGGCATAGCTGGTGGTCTGATAGATAGGCACCGCCACGGCCTTGGTGGTGGGATCAGGGGAATAGCCTGCGTGGATCGCAAGGGTGTCAAAGCGCATGTTCAGAATCTCCCAGTTGGACAAAATGCGCAATGTACGCCACTCGGTACGCGTCGCAAAGGATGGTTTGCATACAAGCACATAACCAATGGAAATAAGAAACCGCGCCAAGAATGAGGTTTTTAGCTGGATCTCCGTTGTGCCACTTACCATAAATCAATGCAAACACTACCCCAAACACGGTTTATTTGCGGGACACAAGCAGCCATAATGTGGTGACCATGTCCCAAAGAGAAATTTTCATCCCGATTTCGCGCCTGCGCAGCGATCCCCCTGCAGGCTCAGCCCCTGTATTGGATACCTTTGGCCGCCCTTTGCGTGATTTGCGCATCTCGGTGACGGACCACTGCAATTTCCGCTGCACCTACTGCATGCCCCGTGATCGCTTTGGACGTGATCACGCCTTTCTGCCCCATAGCCAGATCCTGCGCTTCGAGGAAGTCTCGCGGCTGGCTGGCCTCTTCCACCAACTCGGTGTGCGCAAGATCCGCCTGACAGGTGGAGAACCACTCCTGCGACGCAATCTGGATCGGTTGGTTGCCATGCTGGCGGAACTACCGGACATTGACTTGGCGCTTACCACCAATGGTTCGCTACTTGCCCGCCACGCAGCCAGCTTGCGTAGCGCAGGGTTGAAGCGGCTGACGGTCAGTATGGATGCATTGGATGACGCCATCTTCCAGCGCATGAACGATGCTGACTATCCTGCCAGCGACGTACTCAATGGGATTGATGCCGCACAGGCTGCCGGGTTTGAATCGATCAAGGTCAACATGGTGGTCAAGCGTGGCGTCAATGATAGCCAGATCATCCCCATGGCGCGCCACTTCAAAGGCAGCGGGCATATCCTGCGCATGATTGAATACATGGACGTGGGCAGCAGCAATGCCTGGCGCATGGACGAGGTGGTCAGCGCCCGCGAAATGCTGGCGAGCCTGGGCGAAGCTTTCAGCCTAACCCCCATCGGACGACACTATCCGGGCGAGGTGGCCGAACGCTGGCAGCATACTGATGGTGGCGGCGAACTAGGCATCATCGCGGCCGTCACCCGTGCCTTCTGCCACGACTGCACGCGGCTGCGCCTGTCGCCCGAGGGCAAACTCTTCACCTGCCTGTTCGCCACCCAGGGCCACGACATTGCGGGCATCCTGCGCGGCGGCGCCACGGACGAGCAACTCACCCGCCGCATTGCCCGCATCTGGCGTGAGCGTGAAGATCGCTACTCCGAATTGCGTGGAGCAGGCCAAGGCAGCACTCAGAAAATTGAAATGTCGTACATCGGAGGCTGAAGGGGTAAGTATCTAGACGCAGGCCCGTGTCTGCCATGCCCTTGGCGGGATGATGAGGATGCCCTGGTGACCCTCACCAGCAATCCACGCATCGCCCGCCTCCTCACCCATCTCTTGATGTTGTACACCTGAAAGCCGCTGTATTTGCCTGGAATCCCGCCTCAATACGCGTGCAGGAAAAGAACGATTTTCAGCGCAAAGGGTACTGCGAAAGCGCATCTACAAAGAAAGCCAACATGTCGACCACGTGTGTTACAAGCACCTGCACAGAAACAGATCATCTGCCCCGCCCCCCGCTCACCGGCGTCATCCTCGCGGGAGGCGCAAGTCGTCGCATGGGCGGGCAAGACAAAGGCTTGGTCCCCTTTCAAGGGCAAGCACTTGTGGCCTGGCTGGTCGGCGCCCTACGCCCCCAGGTCGACGAACTCATCATTGTCGCCAATCGCAACCAAGAGCGTTATGCCGAATTCGGCTGCAAAGTGATCTCCGACCTGCGCCCTGATTACCCCGGCCCACTCGCCGGATTCGAGGCCGCACTCACAGCCGCCCACAGCGACTGGATACTCACCTGCCCTACCGATGCACCGCACCTGCCACCCGATTATGCCGAATTGATGTGGGCGGCATCCCAGGGCCGACCAACGGTCGCCGTCATCGATCAACACTGGCAACCCGTATTCAGTCTGATTGAGCGCAGCCGCCTCGCTGCGCTCACCCACAGCCTGGACGCAGGCGAACGCGGCGCCCACCGCTGGCTGGCCACACTCAATCCTCAGCTTGTCAGTCTGGATCACCGCAGCGCCCAATTCCGCGATGCCGACACCCTGGCAGAACTTATGGCGCTGGCCCAAACACAGACACAACCCACTGTTTTGTAACTATTTTTCAAACCCCATATAAATTCAAGATACATTTTTTCACAAAATAACGACTTCACGCTGCCTGCCTTACAGCACAACAGCGCCAAATATCGGGGCATATGATGGATTCCCGCCCTGCTCCCGATACTTCTTCAAGCGCCCCTCCATTTCCAAAATACCAGATCGATTCAAAACGCATAAGATTTTTAATCCATGCTGGATATCCCTACAAGCTCAACGTCTTTGCATGTAAAAGATTGTTTGGAAACAAAAAATCCCGCCAAACCTTTGCCGCAAAGGATTTCACAGCCTATGAAATAATACAAAACGCATAAACATCTACTTACAAATTCGAGGTGAAAACCTTTTCAACCCGTGTCGTCCATGCAAGAACAAACCCATAACCAAATCTAAGAATCTGTAACGAGAGGCCGTCGATGGTGTGAAGAACAGTGCAGAAGCCGGAGTTTATATGGGGATAAATGAGGATTTCGAGCAGCGCATGAGCCCCAATCACGGCCTCGCAGAAAGATTCTGAGCAGGTTCTCACGCCCCTTTCCTCACCTTCATGTGTTTTGAGTACCCGATGAAGACGCCAACAGAATATGTCAAACGTTGTAACATTTCGTAGAAAACCTCCCTTTCGCGCATTTGAACCATCAAAAAATCAAAAATGCATGTATCCTTAGAACTGGACGTGACGCAACGTCTTAATCAATATTGTTAAGGAGAATTACCGTGGCAAGAAAAGGACGCGCAAAGGTTTGCAAAGCGATTACCGACCCCCAAGGCTATCGTCAAGCTACCGGGCTGAACCAATCTGCCTTCTGGGCACCGCTCGGCGTGACGCAGTCCGGTGGCAGCCGCTATGAAAGCACTGGCCGCACGATCCCGACACCCGTCGCTCTGCTGCTGGTTCTGCGTGATCAAGGCGTCATCACTGATGAAATCCTTGCTGAAGCACAACGCACAGTCGAAGCATCGCGCGCTTAAGCACTACGCATACGAGGGAGGGCTACAAGATCTGCGGTACCGGTATCACGGCGCTGCACTCCCAGGCCCTCGCCTCCATAGCAATCTGTTACAGCGCACAGCAATACTGTATATAAAACCAGCAACATCTTCTCTGCCTACACATTTGGCATGAGTAGCGATAGATTGTAAAAAATCGCAAAATCGCTTGTTCTTTTCTCTGCATATCAAACCGAACCAGCATAATCGCCAACGGCATAAGTTTGCTCGTGCGTACCCCCATACGCATTTTGGTGCCATCTGAAACCCCGGTTCTGCCTCCTTCTCCCCCTACGCAGCCCCACGCATCACTGACTTGGCTGCTGTTTACGCTTTCCCAAAAAATCCCGCCAAGCCCCCATCGCAGCAATCTGCAAACAGGCCGTCACAACCCTGCCAAGCCTGCTAAAATTACCGGTTTTACCCCGCCCTGGGCCTGATGTGCCATCACGTAGAGGTCTGGATGCTTGTTCTAGGGCGACTTTGGACCCATAACGACGGCCTGCCTGACCAGACAGCACGCCTGTGCAGATAAACTCATCATGACCGACATACTCAACCGCCCATTTCCACCACTTGTTCAACGCATCGAACAGGAAGCCATCGTGCAGGGCAACGAAATCCTCAAGATCGACCACTTCCTCAACCACCGCATCGAACCCGCCTTCATGCAGCAAATGGCCCAGGAAGTCGCCGAACGCCTGCGTCCCTTCAAGCCTGACATGGTTCTCACCGCTGAAGCCAGCGGCATCGCCCCCGGCCTGATGGTCGCCCTGAGCCTGAACGTCCCCATGGTCTTCGGCAAAAAATATCACCCGGAAGTGGAAACCCCGATGCTCTCGCGCCTGGTCCCCTCCCCCACCAAGGGTGGCGAAGTGCGCATGGTCGTCAGCCAGCGCTACCTGCCCGCAGGCAAGCGCGTAGCCATTGTCGACGACTTTCTGAGCAATGGCCGCACAGCTCTGGCACTGGTTGAAATCACCCGTCAGGCAGGCTGCGAACCTGTCGCAGCTGCTTTCCTGGTAGAAAAATGCTTCAAACGCGGCCATGCGATCATTCAAGAAACCGGTGTGCCCGTCATCACTCTGGCCCAAGTTGAAGAGTTGCGCGACGGCAAAGCCATCTTGCGCCAAGGCTAAAAAACTTTAACTCAGATCTAGCATTCACTGGCGAACCCTTATATAATCATCGGCTCGCGGAGAGGTGGCAGAGTGGTTGAATGTACCTGACTCGAAATCAGGCGTAGGTGCAAGCCTATCGTGGGTTCGAATCCCACCCTCTCCGCCAGAATTCACAGCAAGCCCACAAGGCAAAAGCCTTCGTGGGCTTTGTTTTGCCTCCCATCTTTGTCAGGGGCTGGAATCGATAGCGGACGCATGGTGATTCGCGCCAGAAAACGGCGATGACGCACACAGCAATTCACAACTTCAACTCAAGAACGACTGTATGCGCCGAGGATTGGTGCCCAGCCATCCGCTAAAGGCTTTCTGAGCCTGGCACAAACGTAGGCCCCCAGATCAATTCCCAAATATTCCTTGGCGGCACTGGCCCCGGCGTCATCTGAATGTACATGCGGCACAAATTGTACAAATGCTGCTCAATCCTTGTTTAGTTGTTCTTCATGTGCAATCACGGACGCCGTCTTATTCAAGGTTTCAAGTCTCGTCGAGGCTTCGTTCTCTTTGAAAGAGACGTCGACGATTTTGACCAAGCCCTGGCCAACCCACGCACTATACCCAAACGACATAGTCCGTTTTGACCAAGCGGAATCTACTGCAAGACATAAGCTCATCACATAGACTTCGTTGCACCCAATTGGGGCGCAATGCTAGGCTCGCACCAAGAGGCTGTCTTTACGGCGCAAAATTTAACGTTGGAGGTGCTTGCCGTGGCTATTGAACCACTACTTGCATATTTTGAGAACTGGACTGGACGTCCGAGTATCTCGCGCCACTGCCTGGGCTTTGATGACCATGGGGCTGTTGGCTATTTCGGGGATTTTCAGCTTCGTAGTGCCTTTCAGCCTTTACACGATGCTGCTGGCAAACGCGTACCCAGCGCATTTGAGGCGCTTCTGCGGGTAACTGGTCCCTCTGGCGCCAATGTGCCGCCACACGTGGCATTCGGGCTACCACAGACTACCAGTGAGATCGTCTATTTCGACCGTTTGTGCCGCATGGTGCATGTGGTCAACTTCGTTACCCAATCAACCCGCTCCAGCAGCCGATTGTTTCTAAACGTGGATGGCAGACATCTGGCGAGCATCCGTAGCGGCGAGCATGGTGGCGCGTTTGAAACACTGCTCCACCACGCGGGCCTGTCGCCACGCCGGGTGGTGCTGGAAGTGCTGGAATCCAGTGTGGATGATTTCGGCTTGCTGCAGGATGCAGTCAAAGCCTACCAATTGCGTGGATTCGGGGTAGCCATCGACGACTTTGGCGCACAGCATTCAAACTTCGACCGCCTTTGGCGCCTGGAGCCGGATATCGTCAAGTTGGATCGAAACATGAGCCTGGAAGCTGCCCGTAACCCACGGGCACGCAGGATTCTGCCTAAGCTGGTGGACATTCTTCATGACCTGGGTGCATGTGTAATCAGCGAGGGCATCGAAACCCATGAGCATTGGCAGATCGCCGAAAATGCCGGGGTCGATATGATCCAAGGCTTCCTGTTCTCACGACCACAAAGCGAGTTACAAGAGTTCCTGGCAGGCCCCGCCACAAGCAAGCACTCAGAACCCATCAGCCCAGCCCGGCAAGCCGATATTTTGACCACCTAAGTCTCACCTTGGAGCTTGCGCTGCTTCTTGCTGCCCTACCCGGACCATTCGGGCGTACCGTGTGCAGGAGCATACACAGAATGGATTAGACTCGTACCAGATGTCTGCCTGTTCCTTACTCCGAGGTGAGCATGATGTACCGCACAGACTGCACACAACGCAGGGGCCGTCGTATCCAGATCCTGACGTGGCTGGCCGCCGTATGTTTATACATACTCGGCGCCCTGCTTGACCCTTCGCTTGCCCGTGCCACAGACCGTGGCGCTGACACCCTCATGCCGCTTTCCCTCCCCACCATGCTACAGAAGGTTGCTGCGGCCAGCACCCATACGCCCCCCTGGGCAGGTCCCAGAACCGGGCCGGCGGGGGTCGCTGGCAAAACAATCGCCATCATGAGTGAAGACCTGCGCAATGGTGGCATTCTTGGCGTGGCACGCGGGATTCAGGAAGCGGCCAAGGTTCTACAATGGAACGTCAAGGTCTTCGATGCTGGTGGAACGCCTGCCGGAAGAAATAAAGCCACCTCTGATGCACTGGCGGCACAGCCAGACGGCCTGATCGTCATAGGCGCAGACGCCAACGTCATGCAACCCCTGTTAGCCCCCTTTGTGCAACGAGGCATTCCTATCGTAGGCTGGCATGTGGGGCCTCAACCGGGTGTCATGGCTGGCAACGCCATTGCGATGAATGTCAGCACCGATCCGCTGGAAGTTGCACGCATCACCGCCATGGCGGCAGCCGTGGCCTCCAAAGGCCGGGCCAATGTGGTGATCTTCACGGATTCCAATTTCGAGATCGCCATGACAAAGGCCAACGCCATGGCAGAGGTTATCCAGGCTTGCAAGGACTGTAACCTGCTGGAAATCCGCAATGTGGCCATATCCCAATGTGCCGAGCAGATGCCCGCCGTCACCCGGGAGTTACTCTCACACCACGGCAAAAAGTGGACCTACGCTTTGGCCATCAACGATATCTACTTTGATTATGCCGCGCCAGAACTCACCAAGGCGGGTATTGCAGGCGAACGCATCAACTTCCTCTCCGCTGGTGATGGCAGTTCGGCAGCATTCATGCGCATCCAGGCTCACAGCTTCCAGATCGGTACGGTGGCGGAACCACTGAACCTGCACGGCTGGCAGCTAGTGGACGAATTGAATCGATTGCTCGCTCATCAGCCAGTCAGCGGCTATGTCATTCCGGTACATCTGGTCACGGCAGACAATGTAGGCTTTGATGGTGGCCCTGCGTTCCAATACGATCCAGACAATGGCTATCGGGAGATTTATCGGCACCTCTGGAAACGCTAGTCCAGTCAAAATGCCAATCCAATTTATCGGACACCTGCATTGGCCACGGTCCCTGCGCTGGCAATTCGCGCTGGTGTTGGCCGCCTTTGCTGTACTGATCGTGGCAGGAAGTCTGGCGACCGTATACACGCTGCGTGTATCGGCTGACACAGCCCGGCAATTGGCAGAAAAAAGCCTGGTACGCATGCAGCAGGCGCGGGATCTTGTGCAAGAAAGCCTACTGATCGAACGGGAAACGTTACGCATGCTGGCAGCTGACTCACCGGCCGACGTGCGCACAAGCTATGCTAATACCATCAAACAGCTGGACTCTCTTGATAGTCTGGTCACCCGCCTTGGTGAAGACAGGGCGGACGCAGTGGTGCTGTCGCTCCATCAGTCCAACCAGCTATTTCGCAATACCGTCCACATCATGGCGCAATTGCACGAAGGCACTCAACGGGCCAATACTGCATTCGATCAATCAGTACAAAAAAATATCCAAACTCTTCAGAAATACTCTGATCCGGCAGCGCAAAAACTGATCGTACTGCTGTACCGTCTTGGAAAAGCAGACCACGCAACCGAAGTAGATGCCCTGCGTAATCAATTCATGCTCCAAGCCAGGAGCATTCACCCACTGCCTCAAACCGCCTATCAGGACCCACCCTCGGCCTCCGATGACACAAATGAGGCGCAAGCCCCCGCAAACCTGTCACCGTTTACCTTGCGCATCAAACTTATCCAGCAACAGGACAATCTGCGCCATTTCCGTGGAGAATTGCAACGTCAGGTCAGCACCATCGCCACGACCGCGCGGGAACTCTCTCAGCATTTTACAAACGATTATCATGAAACAGTCAAAATGCTGGACACCATTTCGCAACGTACCCAGTTCCTGGTGCTGGGCCTGCTGGGCGGTTGCCTAACGCTGGGTCTGTTGGTAGCCAGATACTTCATCGGCCGACACATTCTAGCCCGACTCCAGAAAATCAGCCAATATCTACAACAGAACCCTGCCACAGAAACCCAGGCACGCATCCCGGTGCAAGGCAGCGACGAAATTGGCAGCATGGCCCGCATAATCGAACAATTCACGCTGGAGCGGCGCCAGTTGGCTGACGCACAGCGTCAATTACTCCAGGCCGACAAAATGTCCTCCGTAGGCCAATTGGCAGGGGGCGTGGCAAACAAGATCAATGCCCCGGTCAATTACGTCACGGCCAATCTCTCCACGCTGCGGGAGTATGCCAACAATCTTTTCAAGGTATTGGCCTTCTATGAAGCCAATGAAAACGAATTGCAGGAAAAAACCCGTTTTGCCATCAAGCGGATGAAGCGGGAAATCAATATCGATTTTCTGCACGATGACATGATCAGTCTACTCAGCCAGACTGAAGGCGGCTTACAGCAGGTCAAGAGCATTTTGCAGGATCTCAGGGACTTCTCGCACGGTGCCAACGCAGACAAGCAATGGGCGAATCTGGAACAGGTGCTTGACCACACTCTCAACATCACCTCACACGAACTCAAACACAAGATAGAAGTGTTCAAGGAATATGCAGGCATCCCTGAAATCCAGTGCATCCCCTCGCGCCTGAATCAGGTCTTCATGAACCTTCTGGTGAATGCAGCACACGCCATCGAAGGCTACGGCAAGATCACCTTGCGCACGGGTCTGCACGAAAACAATGTGTGGGCCGAGGTGGAAGACAACGGCTGCGGAATA
This sequence comes from Uliginosibacterium gangwonense DSM 18521, assembly GCF_000373965.1. Classification (GTDB taxonomy): domain Bacteria; phylum Pseudomonadota; class Gammaproteobacteria; order Burkholderiales; family Rhodocyclaceae; genus Uliginosibacterium; species Uliginosibacterium gangwonense. The sequence goes on from NZ_KB892846.1 coordinate 95,414, forward strand.
CCGCCCGAGGTGCTCAGCCACATCTTTGATCCATTTGCCCCCAGCTCCACCAGCAAAGGTACTGGGTTTGGTCTACCGATGGCCTATGACATCATCCAGCAACATGGTGGCACCATCACCGTGAAAAGCAAAGTCGGTACAGGCACAGTGTTTCGAGTCACGCTGCCGATCAAGACCGAGACCTGAAGCCCGTCCTCCGCCCACATGCAGAGAGGTTCCCAGGCGCAGAGATTGGTTCTACAATGGTGCATTACCTCCCTCCATTCGAGAATATCAGTGGTTCCTGTCTCTTTCGACCATATCCCCGACATCCGCTTGATTGCCTGCGACATGGATGGAACGCTGCTTGATGATGCGCACGCCATCCATGACGATTTCTGGCCCCTGGTGGAAGCCCTGCATGCACGTGGAATAAAATTCTGTCCAGCCAGTGGGCGTCAATACTACAATCTGGTGGAACGCTTCGGCCCGATTGCTGATACGCTGACCTTCATTGCCGAGAACGGTACATTCGTCGTCGATGCAGGCAGAGAACTGAGTGCTGACTGCCTTACGCAGACTGTTGCTCATGAACTGGTGCGGGTGGCCCGCACCACCCACAGTGCGGGCGCCAATATCGGTGTTGTGCTTTGCGGCAAGCATTCTGCATACATCGAGCGTAGCGACGATGCCTTCTATCGGGAAGCCGCGCAGTATTATCACCGGTTAGCACAGGTGGAAGACCTGTGCGCAGTGGAAGACGAATTCCTCAAAGTTGCAATCTACGATTTTGTCTCTTCCGAGCAATTCTCCGCCCCCGCCTTTGCCCACTTCGGTGCCACACATCAGGTGGTGATCTCGGGCCAGCATTGGCTGGATGTCATGGCGGCAGGCGTCAACAAGGGAACCGCCATCAGGCATATTCAAGAGAGCTTACGGATCACCCCAGAGCAGACCATGGTCTTCGGCGACTTTCTCAACGATCTGGAAATGATGGATCAGGCCCGCTACTCCTTCGCCATGGCCAACGCCCATCCACTTCTCAAAGAACGCGCCAGATACCTCTCCCCCAGCAATACAGACAACGGTGTAGTGCGCACCATCAAATCTGTGCTGAAAATCTGAGCGATAAGCGATGGCATGCAATAACATTTACACGCCATCTGAAATCACCACTATTGTGCGCTGACGATGGCTTTCGCCGCCTCATCCAGCGCCTGATTGGGCCGCTTGCTCCCGGTCGTCATATCCACAAGCGCCTTGGACAACCCGGCCCAGAAGAATTGCATCTCTGGATTATTGGGCATGGGCTTGCCGGAATAGATGCCTTCCATGGCAGAGCGTACTTTGCCATCAGAATAAAATTCCCAGAACATTGTTTTGGAGGCAGGCACCCCGATCGGGCGATCGGCATTCATGGTACGTAGCCCCTCCATCTTGAGCAAAGCCTGCTCAACAAAGGCCACCGCCGCATCGTGGTTCGGTGAACCATGTGGCAACATGGCCCCCAGCACTCCTACAAAGGGTCGTGCGGGCTGTCCAGCCACACTGGGCAGGGGCGCAATGCCAATATTGACCCCCGCCTTTTGCAAGCCCTCCCATGCCCAGGGGCCGGTGATCCACATCGCCTGCTTCTTATTCTTCATCGCCGTTTCGGCATCCGCGTAGCTCATGGCAGGCTCCAGCACACCTTCATGAATCATGCGAACCAGTAGCTCCGCGCCCTTTTGCGCGCCCTGATTGTTGATGCCCGTCTGTTTACCCAGGTAGTTCCCCTGGATGTCACGGAAAAATGGATAACCTCCGTTGGCCGCCAGCATCGGCCAGGTAAAGTAAGGGCTTTGTGTTTCCCAACCGATAGCGCGTATGCCTTTGGGTTTTAAGCTGGCCTGGATGGCAGCAATCTGTTCAAAGCTCTTGGGCGGGGTTGCAATCAAATCCTTGTTATACACCAGTGAAACAGCCTCCACTGCAATCGGATACCCCCAGAGCTTGCCTTGCGAGGTGAAACCATCCCAGGCAATCTGCACAATCTGGGTGCGCAACTCATCGGAAGGCGTGACAGGTGTCAGATAAGCTTTGCGTACCCAGTCGCCAATGCGGTCATGCGGCCAGATCCAGATATCCGGCCCGTTGCCTGCCTTCATCGCGGCATCAAAAGCATCAGTAGCATGCTCGGGCGTTTCAACGATCACCTTGATGCCAGTTTTTCGTGTGTATTCATCCCCCAGCTTTTGCAGGCCCTTGTAGCCTTTGTCGCCGTTGATCCAGATGAGCAACTCCCCTTTCTTCCACGCTTGGGCGGGCGAAGGAAGAAGGGAAACAGCCAGAATTAAACCGCTTACAACCGATAACAGCAAACGCCTTTTCACAATATGTCTCCTGTCTATTTATGGGTGTTGCGTGAAAATGCTGGCGCGAGTCTGGCTACGACGGGCGCAGGAATCCCCAAGGGCATTCAATGCCAAAAACATCAATCTGGGAAAACGGGGAGGGGCAGGACGAACGCCCTGCCCCGTATAGCGGTCAGCCCTTGACGCCGCCAGCCGTGAGGCCGGACACCAACCAGCGCTGCCCGAGGATGAAGACCATGGTGATGGGCAGGCCCGAGAGGATGGCCGCAGCCGCAAAATCGCCCCACAAATAGTTCTGCTGATACAAGTAGAGGCGGGAGCCCACCGCGAGGGTTAGGTTCTTTTCGTCGTGCAGCAGCACGGAGGCCACAGGCACTTCGATCATCGTGCCAATGAAAGAGAGCAGGAACACCACCACCAGAATCGGTACCGCCATCGGCAACAGCACATGCCAGAACGCCTGGAAGGGAGAAGCTCCGTCAACCTTGGCGGCTTCCTCCATCTCGGCAGGGATGGTCTCGAAGTAGCCCTTGATCGTCCATGCGTGCATGGCAATCCCCCCACAATATGCCAATATCAATCCAGCGTGGGTATTGATCCCCATTTTGGGTACCGAGTCCCCCACCGTCTCAAAGATCGCATAAATCGCCACCAGCGAAAGCACGGCGGGGAACATCTGCATGAGCATCAGGGTATTGAGCGCAAAACTGCGCCCGGTAAAGCGCATGCGCGCAAAGGCATAGGCACTGGTGGTAGACAAAGCCAGCACCAGTAGCGCCGTCACCCCGGCAACCTTGACCGAGTTCCACAACCACAACAGCACCGGGAAAGGCGGATTGACGATGTGACCATCCGGCTTCACATACGGGATGCCCAGGGCGAGCTTCCAGTGCTCCAGCGTAACGTCAGTGGGGATAATGCTTCCCACCGCAAAGTTGCCGGGGCGCAGCGAAATCGACAGCACCATCAGGAAGGGGAACACCGTCAGGGCGATAAATGCAACCAAGCCGATGTGTGCCGCCACCAAACGCCAGCGATGCGATTTGTCCAAAACCATTGCCATGATGCAGACCTCAGGTATTGATCGGCTTGTCAGCCTTGGTCAGTCTGAGTTGCAACACAGACATGACCGCTACAAGCGCAAAAATGACGGTGGAAATCGCAGCAGCCAGCGCAAAATTTTGCCCGGAATCCACAAATGCGATTCGATAGGTATAGGACACCAGAATATCTGTTGAGCCTGCCGGCACCTTGGTATCCAGATAATCCGGGCCGCCTGCGGTCAGCAACGAGATCAGCACAAAGTTGTTAAAGTTGAAGGCAAACGAGGAGATCAGCAAGGGCATGATCGGCCGTGCAATCAGTGGCAAGGTGATCTTGAAGAAATTGGTCAATGGCCCAGACCCCACGATGGCAGAGGCTTCATACAGATCGCTGGGAATGGATTTGATCAAACCCATACACAGCAACATCATATAAGGATAACCCAACCAGGTATTGACGATCAGGATCATGGCTTTGGCCAACCAGGGGTCGGAGAACCACGAAGGGCTGATGCCAAACAAGCCGTTAAGGATCAGGTTGATTTCACCAAAGCTCTCATTGAACAGGCCACGGAACACCAATATGGAGATAAAGCCCGGCACCGCATAAGGCAAAAACAGCATGGTGCGATACACGGCACGGAAACGCAGCGCCTCCCAGTTCATCAGCACGGCCAGCACAATCCCGACGCCGAACGAAAACAGCACGCTGAGCAAGGCAAATACGTTGGTCCAGATGAAAATGCGCAGGAAAGGTTCTCGATATTTCGGGTCAGTAAAAATCTGGCGGAAATTCTCAAAACCAACCCCGACCTTGAACCCCGGTGTCATTGTTTCACCGGTCTTCTGATTCACGTAGAATCCGAGCTTGAAGTCTGGCACCAACACATCGCCCGTGCGTTGATTGACGAGGTTCTTGCCCACCTGCTTATATAGGCTTTGCAGAGGCACGAAGCGACGCAACCCGGTCATCCCCAGCGTAACCCCATCAGGCAACACAACGGAAACGAGCTTGAGCCCCGGTTGCAGGGCAATCAATTCGCGTACCTGTAGAGCATCCGGTAGAGCCGTTTCGGCATTCTGCAACTCGGCCTTGAGCGATTGGGCTTTCTGCCCCTTGGCGGCCAAGGCAAACTCCGGACTGAGGTAGACCTTGCCGGTGGCTGCGTCTTCAAGACGGATGCGGTAATCCTGGGTCGGCGCCTTACCCAGCGCATGCAAGGTAAAAGCATATTCGACACCCTCTGTGGGCATCTTCTCTTCCAGCAGATAACGGGTTGAGCGCTCAAAGCTCAACAGATTGCGGGAACTATAGTTTGTAAAACCGATACCGAACGTATAAACAATCGGCAACAGTACAAATATCAGTACCGCCACAATCCCAGGAAAGAGATAGCGGTAAACATAGGTTTTGGCTGAAGTAAACAACCATGTCGCCAGCATCAGCAGGCCGAGCAAGCCCACGGCGATCCAGGTCTGCCCCGCCACATAGGTCAGGGTGACAAGGTACAGCCCTGCCAGCAGCAGCACGATGCCAATCACAACGGGCATCCAGGTACGCAGGCGCAAACGCCAGGACCGTGGTGGCGGATCAATTTGAGTCATGGAATTCAATCTATACTCCAGAGCTGGGCTTTCTCCATCACAGCCAGCAGTGCACGCTGTGTGCCTCACTTGGAGAAAACCTTTATTGATGCAGCCCTTGCCACAAGACAGGGGCTGCATCTCTACACTACCACTCCACCCGCCTACGCGGATGGAATACAAGGATCAATTCTTGATCCGGTCAGCCGCCTTGTTCAAACCTTCCTTGGCCGTTTCGCGCTCCTGGGTGATGTTTTGCAAGGCAGTCGCCATGGACGACCAGAACTTGCCCATCTCCGGATTCGAAGGCATCGGCGCCCCTGCTTGTGCGCTCTGCATCGTGGCCTGGATCAAGGGGTTGCTCTTGAGTTCAGCATAGAAAGCCTTGTTGGCAGGCACACCCAGCGGCTTGTCAGCATCGATTTCCTTGAGACCCTTGACCGACAGCATGTAATTCTCGATGAACTCGACCGCTACGTCCTTGTTCGGGCTGGACTTGTTGATCATCGCCCCCAGCACGCCCACAAATGGCGCCCCACCCTTCTTGCCCACCGCAGGAATCGGCGCCACACCAAAATTGATGTTCTTGTCGCGCAGGTTGCCCCACGACCACGGGCCATTGATCATCATCGCCACCTTGCCTTGGGCAACACCGGCCTCCATGTCGGAATAGCTGGCCGTCTTGGGCATTGCACCTGCCTTGATGAGCTTGACGAGCGTTTCTACACCTTGCACAGCACCTGCATTGTTAACCCCAACATCCTTGGCGTCATACGAGCCATCCGCCTTGAGCTTGAAGGCATAACCACCGTTGGCTGCCAGCATGCCCCATGTGAAATAGGTATTGGTGAAGTCCCACAAAATGGCATGCTTGCCATCTTTTTGCAGCTTCTTGTCCAGCGCGATCACTTCATCAAAAGTCTTGGGCGGGGTTGGCACCAGGGTCTTGTTATAGACCAGCGCCACAGCTTCAATGGAGATAGGGTAGCCCCACACCTTGCCATTGGTGGTAAAGGCCTTCCAGGCCAGCGGATCGATACCATCCTTGACAGCCTTGCCGGGATTCACGGTTTCCAACAAACCACCCTGAATCCATTCGCCGATACGGTCGTGCGGCCAAATCCAGATATCCGGCCCCTTGCCTGCTGCTGCGGCTTGCTGGAACTTGCTGGGGGCATCTTCGGGATGCTCCACCTTCACTTCGATACCGGTCTTCTTGGCGAATTCATCGCCCACTTTTTGCAGGCCGTTATAGCCTTTGTCACCATTGATCCAGATGAGCAGCTTGCCCGGTTCACCTGCAAAGGCACTGAGCGGGAAGGCGGCAGCCACGGCCAGCGCGAGACCCGAAACCATCAGCTTGCCAATATGACGACGTGTTGTTTTCATCTATTGCTCCTCCATGATTGATTTGAAGACCCTTGGTGGGCCATTGCAGCCTTGGCGTGGCCCGACTTATCGGGAGCCGCCTTTTTCTCCGCTGACAGCATGACGCGCAAACGCCTTACCCTCTGCGTTGAACATATATACCCATTGCTCAGGGATATGCAGCCAGACTCTAGAACCGGCAGCGGCATCCACACTGGGATGTGCCCTTACGGTCATCAGGTGCTCGGAATCGGGCACCTGCACGTAAAGATAGGTCAGGTCTCCCAGCCGTTCCTGAGCCATCACTTCACCCTGCAAAACGTTGCCTGAGGGCGCCTGCCCTGCCCCAACCAACTCCACATGTTCGGCACGAAAACCCACCGTCACCTTGCTTTGCACAACCACACCACTGGCATCCACACTCGCCTGCAACTGGGTGCCCTGTGGCAGGGCCACCGTGGCAGACTGGGCATTGCCCGACACCACCGTGGCCTCCAAGAAATTCATCTTCGGCGAACCGATAAATCCCGCCACAAACAGGGTTGCAGGATTGTGGTAAAGCTCCAGGGGGGCGCCCACCTGCTCCACAAGACCGGCATTGAGCACCACGATGCGGTCTGCCAGCGTCATGGCTTCCACCTGATCATGGGTCACATAGATCATGGTGGCCGCCAACTGTTTATGCAGTTTGGCTATTTCGATACGCATCTGCACGCGCAGTGCTGCGTCCAGGTTGGAAAGCGGCTCGTCAAACAGAAATACGTCAGGCTTGCGCACAATGGCCCGGCCAATCGCCACGCGTTGACGTTGCCCGCCTGAGAGCGCCTTGGGCTTGCGTTCCAGCAGGTGCTCAATCTGCAGAATGCGGGCAGCATTTTCTACGGCAGCTCTTTGCTGCGCCTTGGTGTAGCCTGCCAGATGCAGGCCAAAGGCCATGTTCTCGGCCACATTCATGTGCGGATACAGCGCGTAGCTCTGAAACACCATGGACACACCTCGGCGCGCTGGCGGCTCGTCATTCACTTGGCGCCCACCAATGTACAGTTCCCCGGCGCTGATGTCCTCCAGCCCGGCGATGCTGCGCAACAAGGTTGATTTGCCGCAGCCGGACGGCCCGACAAAAACAATGAATTCACCGTCGGCAATTTCCAAATCAATCCCATGCAGCGTTTTGACTTCGCCGTATGACTTGTGAATGCCTTTGAGCACCACGTCGGCCATGTTGTCTCCTGATTCTTGACTGTAACTACGCACTCGTTCTCAGGGCATCTCGCAGCCAGGCTGCTTGCCCCACTGATTCAATCTGCCGCAGCAAGGGGCTTGCCAAAGAAACCGCTCCAGGCTGGCAGCACCAGCTTTGTCTGCGCATCGCACACGTCGATCTCGGCCCCGCCCAACCCATGCCCGGTCAAGGCTGCCAAAGGCATGGGCACCACATATTCAACCGCCTCTGGCGACAAATTGAAGGCACAGAACACCTCCTGGCGATCCATACTACGCATAAAGCATAGTACAGAATCCGGCGATGTCATGAAGCGGATATCCCCCTTGGCCAGCACTGGCAGGTTGCGCCGCCAAGCCAGGAAACCACGGTAGAAATTCAGTACCGAATCGGGCTGTGCCGCCTGTGCATCCACAGCCTGTACCTGGTGCGCCTGGGGGATCGGCAACCATGGCTCATGCGTGGAAAACCCCGCGCCTTCGCCCTGCACAGTCCAAGGCATGGGCGTGCGACAACCATCCCGCCCTTTGTAATCGGGCCAGAATGCGATGCCATACGGATCGCGCAGGCGATCGAAGGGGACTTCGGCATCTTCCAGCCCCAACTCTTCGCCTTGATACACACAGAAACTACCGCGCAGGCTACCAATCACAGCGAACAGTAGCTTGGCAAATGCGGCCTTTTCAGCAGGCGTCTTGAGCATATGCCCCCAACGCGTCATCACCCGTTGTGCGTCGTGATTAGAGAAGGCCCAGCAGCCCCAACCTTTGACCGGGTTGATGCGTGCTTCGAAATTCTCAACCTCGGTGCGGATATGTTCGGCGGAAAACGCGTCGGTCAGGAAGGTAAAACTGTAGGCCATGTGCAATTTATCGCCGTGAGCCGTGTATTCCGCCATCACCCGCACGCCGTCCTCATCGCCAATCTCTCCTACGCTGGCAACCTTGTACTCATCCAACAGCACGCGCAGGCGTTTGAGGAAGGCCAGATTCTGTGCTTGCGTCTTGTCGTAGGCATGAATTTGCATGCCATATGGATTGTTCTGCGGAATGGCGGTACGCACCTCTCCATCCATCAGGAACGGGGGGTTGTTGCGCAACTCCTTGTCATGGAAATGAAAATTGCAGGCATCGAAACGGAAACCATCCACCCCACGCTTGCACCAGAAGCGTACCGTTTCGAGCATCGCATCCTGCACGGCAGGATTGTAAAAATTCAGATCCGGCTGCGAAGTCAGGAAATTGTGCAGGTAATACTGGCAGCGCCGTGAATCCCATTGCCACGCCACCCCGCCAAACACCGAAAGCCAATTATTGGGGGGTGAGCCATCGGGCTTGGGGTCTTGCCATACATACCAATCGGCATAGGGATTGTCTCGCCCCTGGCGGCTTTGCTTGAACCAGGGGTGGGCTTCAGAGGTGTGTGAAAGAACCTGGTCAATCACCACCTTCAAACCCAATTCATGGGCACGCGTCACGAGCGCATCGAAATCAGCCAAGCTGCCGAACAGCGGATCGACATCGCAGTAATCGGAAACGTCGTAGCCAAAATCCTTCATCGGCGAGCGGAAGAAAGGCGAAATCCAGATCGCATCCACCCCCAACGCCGCCACATAGGGTAGGCGCGCAATGATGCCGGGCAGATCCCCCACGCCATCCTTGTTGCTATCGCAAAAGCTGCGCGGATAGATTTGATAAATGGATGCGCCACGCCACCACTCGTCTCTTTGTACCGAAACTGACACCACTGTCTCCAATGATCCGTTCGAAGCGGATGCGTTATGTTTGTAACCGGTTACAAAGTTAAGTTCTTGCGCGAAGACTGTCAATACCTCTGATGTATACCCCTACACTATTTCGCAAAATAGTTGATTCAACTCTTTCTTACAAGCCACAGGCGTTTACATCTGGCAAATGTGTTCCTGCCCAACTACCAATCAATTACACATCCTGAACCTGTTTCACGATCTGTAAAACAGATTCCAAGGATGACAGGCTTTACCCCCTATTCCGTCATTTCGCCGGAAGCCCTCAGTCAGGAGGAAGACTGAAATGAAATTCTGGATCAAATTGGGAAGCGTGCTGGGTCTGATCTCGATTTGTTTTGGGGCGTTTGCAGAATCCCCCACACTCACCATGGGCGTATTCAGTTGGGAACCTTATGTCAGTACGAATCCGGAACATTACGGCGTTATTTCTGAGATTGCGATCACGGCATTGGAGCGAACAGGTTACAAGATCGAGGTTCATGACTACCCGTTTTCACGGGTCATGAAAAACCTGGAGTTCGGCATCATCGACATCGCTCCGGCCATTTCTCCCAATACGGAACGAGCCAAGACCGTCGATTTCTCCTCCCCCATCTATAACGTGGAAATGGGTTTCACCTTCAAAAAAGGCCGAATACATTACCAGACAATTTCTGATCTCAAAGCTTACACGGCTGGCGTCATGCTCGGAACATTCTGGATCAACGAGCTAACTTCAGCAGGTATCCTTTACGAGGGGGCCGCCGAGCAGGAGCAAAACATCAGGAAGCTGATCCTCGACCGGGTAGACTTTGTCTGCATGCCCAAGGGTGTCGCCTGGCATCTGCTGACACAAATGGGTGAAGACCCGAACAACTATGAATTCGGGCTATTCAAGCATGAGGGCCAACCACTCGGTATATCGAAAAGAACCCCATTCAAAACGTTGCGTGAGGATTTTGAACGAGGGCTCGCCAGCATCAAACGGGATGGAACCTATGACAAAATTGTGGCGAAATACAAATAGCCCGCCTCACCCCTGCTGATACAAAAATCTCCCCACGTTGAACCACTTTCAATGCTCGCCGCCCGGCGCCAAAGCAATACTCCCCCCTTCATGCAGATAGACGGGCACCAACACCTGGCGCGGGGGTTTCTTGTCGATGGCCTCAAGCACCAGCGATACCGACTCATGGGCAATCTGCGGAATGTCCTGAGCCACGGAAGCCAAGCCCGGTTGCAGCTCTGCCGCCAAACCATCGAAGCCCATCACGGACATTGCCTCCGGCACACGCACGCCAAGGTCTTGCAAAGCGCCGTAGGCACCTACGGCCATCTCGTCGGTGGCACAGAAGACCCCCGTGGGACGTTGCCCGGCGAGCCAGGCGTCTCGCATCAGGCGATAGCCGCCCAGCACAGAGGACTCGCCATGCACCTGCACGAAGGAGATTTGCTCCATGCCAAACGCCTTCAGGCCCTGTACGAAACCGTCCGCTCGGTCGGCATGCCACTGGGCTTCACCCAGCACACTCAGATGCAGCAATCGGCGGTGCCCCAATCCCAACAGCGTTTGCGCAGCCAGGCGCCCACCCCCGATGTCATCAGGAGCTACGCAGGATACGCCAGGGAAGTGGCCGATCAGCACGGCAGGCAAATCACGTTCGGCCAGAAAACGCATCCGCTCTTCCACATGCGAGGTGTTGAACACCAACACCGCATTGAGCGGGCGACGCCACGTAGAAAGATCGGCAGGCAACTCAATGAACTGGATGGCGCGTTCCTGCATCTCGCGCACGAGTGCACGCCACACCACATTGAAATATGGCGAGAGGCGGTTTTCACCATAGCCCACCCACATTCCAATAGCATATTTCGAGCGCATTGACAGCTCCCGTGCTACCGGATCAGGCGCATAGCCAAGTTGCTCCATAACCTCCAGCACTTTGACCCGGGTTGCCTTTGCCACAGTGCTGTGACCATTGATAACCCGGCTCACAGTACCCGTCGACACCTGGGCCTGAGCAGCAATCTCGCTGATGGTGATTTTCAAAGTTCCACCTCTAGACCAACCTTGTAATCGATTACAAAGTCAAATCATACCAATAAACAGCCCGATGCAGTGGCACTGGCGATTCAGACACGATACACACAATGACACAAACGCCAATGCAGCAAAGCCCGCCCAATGGGGCACACAGCACTCTGCCACGTGGTTTCAAACGAACGCAAGCGTTAATGTTACCAATGTGATGCCTTGTTTGTCCGGTTGGCAGATCTGGAGTGGCACCTTGGTAAAACGCAACACCAGAAGCGCAGGCCATGAAGTGATCCGCACAGGGCCCACCCAATGCGGTAGGCGGCTGGGAAGCCCCTTTGCACCACCAAGACGTGAACATGTAAAAAGGATCAGCAGGTGCCCTCCACAACGACTCTTGCACCTTCACCCCAGCCTCGGCCACCGTTGAGCCAGACAAAGGCTGTACTTTTGTACGGCCTATTCCTGGTCGCCTGGATTCTGGCCCCCAATACCCTGCTGCTCCCCCAATTGCGCAGTAACCTGCTCACCTGGAGCATGCTGCTCCTTCAAGGCATGGGATGCCTCGCCATGTCAGCGGTACAACTCCATGAACTGGCAAAAAATGCAGCGCCCCCTGCAGCCCCCCCTTCCGAGGCAGCAAGCAAGCCTCCCGCTTGGCAGGCATGGCCGCACTGGCCTCTGCTGGGGATCACACTGCTCCCTGTGCTGATTGGCAGCACCGCCCAAGGCGCCGCACTCCTATGGCCCAGCCTTGCCACCATGATGGGCTGCCTATGCATCCACGCAACACTATGGCTGGCCTGGCAAAAACAGTTGGAGAACACCCATCTGGTAAAAGATATCGCCAGCAACCAATTGCTCAAGCACTTCTACGACCTACCGTTTGCCGGCATGGCAACCTGCTCACTCAATGGGCGAAAACTGCAGCACTGCAATGACAAGCTCTGCGAAATCGTGGGCTACTCGCAAGAGGAATTGATCAATCTGGACTGGACCGAAATCAGCCACCCCGACGATGTGGCGAAGGAAGTCGAAGCATTCCAGAAGATTCTGCAGGGTCAAACCAATGGCTATAGCCAGGAAAAGCGCTTCATCCGCAAAGGCGGAGAGATCGTTTATGCCACAATAGATGTCCATGGCATCTACAACCCAGATGGTTCTCTACAATGCGTGGCTGCATTGGTGCATGACATCACCGAACAAAAGCGCATCACGCAACAACTGCTCGACAGCGAACAGAGCTACCACACGCTGGCTGACTCGGCCCCCGCACTGATCTGGACCTCCGGGCCTGACAAGCTCTGCAACTACTTCAACAAGGTCTGGTTGAACTTCACCGGCCGCTCGCTCGAACAAGAACTTGGCAACGGTTGGGCAGAAGGCGTCCACCCAGACGATTTTGCATACTGCCTGGAATATTACCTGAGCCACTTCGATCAACGTCTCAACTTCAACATGGATTACAGGTTGCGCCATCACAGTGGGGAATACCGCTGGATACGCGACAGCGGCTGCCCGCGCTACAGCCGTTCTGGCACATTCCTGGGCTATATCGGCTACTGCCTGGATGTAACTGATCGCGTCCTGGCACAAAAGGCACTGGAAGAAAGCGAGGCACGACTTCGTACCATTGTGCGCAACCTGCCCATGGTTCTTTGCACAATAGACAAGAATGGCATATTCACCATGTCGGACGGCAACGGCCTCAAGGCCCTGGGCCTCAAGCCAGGAGAAGTCGTGGGGCAATCCGTCTACACGCTATACGCCAGCCACCCGGAAATCCTCAAATATATCAATCTGGCAATGTCTGGCGAACAGATTCGCGGCCAGACAACCATCAACAACATTCTTTACGACAGCATATATTGCCCTATCCCCGGCATTGAAAGCACCTCTGGCGTCATGATCACCAGTCTGGATATTACAGAACGCAGAAACGCAGAAACCGAACAGCAGCGCAACATGGCACGGATCGAAAGCCTACTGCGCGTCGCCAATTTCCATGCACGCAATGCACAACATTTGCTCGACTACATCCTGCACCAAGCGGTTGAACTGAGCCAAAGCACAGCAGGCTGCATTTTCATCCGAGACAAGAATCACTTTACCCTCAGCAATATAACCGAAGAGGCTGATAACGCATTTGTCATCCCTGCACAGAAGATTCATTACACGCTTGAAGACATGGTCTACTTCCACGAGGCCATCCTTCAAGGCACTCCCATCATTCGCAATGCGACAAATGGCTGGCAGACAAAAGCGACGTCTTCGACGGACATCATCCAGCTGCTGAGCCGCCATCTATGCATTCCTTTGAGGGCCAACGGCACAACTCAAGCAATCCTGGTGCTTGCCAACAAACTTGGCAACTATGAAAAAGCGGACGCCACCCAGCTTACACAGTTCATGATCAGTGCATGGAACATGGTTGAGCAGCGTCAAGCCGAAGATCAGTTTGTACGCATCTCCGATTTGCTGAACATCTCGCAAAAACTGGCACACGTGGGAGGCTGGGATTTCAACCCGCATGACAACTCACTGTATTGGACCGATGAGAACTACCGGATTTTTGAAATACCGCCAGAAAACTACGAGCCCAAGCTTGATAGTACGCTTGCCTTTTTTACCCCCGAATCGCGTGCCCGCAGGGATATCGCATTTGCCACGGCCATGGCCGAGGGCACGGGATTCGACCTTGAACTGGAACTGGATACCGCACAAGGCAATAGGCGCCAGATCCGCGCCACCTGCGTCGTCGTCAAAAATGGCGATACGATAGACCGCATCATCGGTGCTTTGTTGGACATCACCCCCTACAAAACCATCGAAGCAGAATTACGCAAGCATAAAGAGAATCTGGAGGAACTTGTCACCCAACGCACGCAGGAACTCATGCAGGCACTGGATACAGCCGAACGCGCCACCCGTGGCAAGAGTGCCTTTCTTGCCACCATGAGCCATGAAATCCGCACGCCGATCACCGCCGTGCTGGGCATGACGCATCTGGCCTTACAAACCAATCCAACGCCGAAACAAAAAGGCTATCTCGAAAAAATATCCATCTCGGCCAATCTGCTGCTCGGCATCATCAACGACATCCTCGATTTCTCAAAAATCGAGGCAGGCCGATTGGAGCTGAGTTCAAGTGAATTCGTACTGGCCGACGTCCTGGACAAAATCATCACCGTCATCAGCCTAAAAGCAGCAGAAAAGAAACTGGAGTTTCTCGTCAAGATTGAACAGGACACGCCCTATACCCTTATAGGCGATGCCACACGACTGGGGCAGATCCTGCTCAATCTGTGTTCAAATGCAGTGAAGTTCACCGATCAGGGCGAAATTATTCTTGAAATATCCAATGCTCCTGGTATCAAAGAAGATCTGGTTGAGATGACTTTCAAAGTCAGAGATACCGGAATTGGCTTAAGCCCCGAACAGATCAGCCTACTGTTCCGCCCGTTCTCCCAGGCAGATTCTTCCAATGCCCGCCGGTTCGGCGGCACGGGATTAGGGTTGGCCATCTGCAAACAACTCGTTGAATTGATGGACGGATACATCAGCGTTGAGAGCGAACCCGAGCATGGCAGTACCTTCAGCTTTTCCATTCCCTGCAAACGGGGGCAGAAATCCACCCTGCCGCAACCGTACCTAGTTAAAGATATGCAGATGCTGACCGTCCTGGTCGTAGATGCCAACACCACGGTCCAAAATATCCTACACGACCTTCTCCTGAGGTTTGATTACACGGTGATTTGTGCAGACTCCGCACATCAAGCCTGCGACAGGCTTGCGCAAATACCCCATCCACACGTACATGTTTTGTTGGCGGACTGGAAAGAAGCGCCTGAAGACATGCACGCCCTGATTGAATTGGCCAAACAGCTCAACAGCAATACAAAAGTCATCAGAATGACACTGGGAGCGGAACAGGAAACCTCACAGGACAGTGACAGATGGTTATCAGACGCAGAAATCATCAAACCGATCACGGCATCCACTTTATTTGACGCGATCATGAATGCATTTGGCAAAGAACATTTCGCCAGTACCCAGACTCCGGTCAATCAGCCGCATCGCAGACAATCTCAACCCTTATTGGGTAACAAGATTCTGCTGGCAGAAGACAACGCCTTCAATCAGCAAGTGATCCAGGAAATACTGGAGAGCGCGGGTTTCGAAATCGTCATTGCAGAAAATGGCCAAATTGCATTGGATCTGGTCTCGGCAGAACATTTTGACGCAATCCTGATGGATGTACAGATGCCCATCATGGACGGCCTGGAAGCTACCCTCAGGATCAGGAAAGGCCCCGCACAGGCTCAAATACCCATTATTGCCATGACTGCTCACGCCATGATTGAGGAGCAGCGCCGCTGCCTGGAAGCAGGCATGAGCGATTTCATGACAAAACCAATTGAACCGGAGACGCTGATTGCCAAGCTGGCATTCTGGGTCTCGGACAAAGATTCACGCCATCATCATACCAACAGTGCCACAGACACCCTACCATCGACAGAAGAGGCATGGCCGGCAGAACCATCCCCTGCCCTTTCGATTGAGACCGGTTTGCGCTATTGCAACAACAAGCCGGATTTTTATATAAAAATACTGAAAGAATTCAGCAGAAATCACTACGACAGCGCTGACCGCCTACAGGAAGCCCTCGTCCATAATCAACCGGATGCAGCAAGGATTCTCGCTCACTCCCTCAAATCGGTTGCGGCGTCAATCGGTGCAGGCAGTCTCTCAGACACTGCGGCTGCATTGGAACGGAGCATTCAAAACGAACCCGGCGCAGACGCGTCCCTCTTGATCGAACGCTTGGATCAGGCGCTGTCCATAGCGATGGATGCCATTCAAGCCACCATTTCCCGTTGGGATGCAAGCCATCCGCCCAAATTTCCCTCAACGGAAGGCATACCGTCTGCACTGGAATCCACCTTCCTCATACGCGATAGGCTTGAAACCGATCTGGGCGAAGCACTTGAACGACTGCCCGATTTGCTGGCCGCTACCAAAAATGGCCCGGCCTCCAACCTGAGCGAAGCCTTGTGCGAGGCACTGAACAGCTTCGAATTGGAGCGTGCCAAAAGTGTGCTGAATTCATTGATTATCCAATTAGAGTCGGAGGAGGCTGCGCCATGATCCTCACGAACACGAAGCCCAGAATACTTGTCGTGGAAGACACGCCAGAACACATCCATATTCTGATTGAAAGTCTACACGATGATTTCGCCATCACTGTTGCAACCAGTGGGGAACGTGCGCTGAAATTGGCCAAAGGTGAAAACCTCCCGGACATTATTCTGCTGGACGTTATTATGCCCGGTATCAGTGGATATGAGGTTTGCCGGATACTGAAGAGCGACCCGCAGACGCGCGACATCCCGATCATTTTCATGTCTTCACTCAACGAGGAAGATGACGAACGCCTGGGACTTGAAATAGGCGGCCTGGATTACATTTCCAAGCCATTCCGCCCTTCCCTGGTCAGAGCGAGAATCAACAATCAACTGGAACTCAAGCGCCATCGCAACCATCTCGAAGACATCGTGATGGAGCGGACCCACGAGTTGCTGCTCACACAGGATGCTGCGATATTTGGTTTGGGCATTCTGGCAGAGTTTCGTGACACAGAGACCGGCATGCACATTCGACGTACCCAATCCTATGTTGGGCTGCTTGCCAAACACCTTGCCTGCATCCCGAAATATGCGGGTGTTTTCAGCGAAGAGATGCTTCATTTGTTGATTCAATCAGCACCACTTCACGATATAGGCAAAGTAGGTATCGCCGACAGCATACTCAGAAAACCCTCCTCATTGACAAAGGCAGAATTCGAACAGATCAAACGACATACAGTCTATGGACGTGAAGTCATCGAATCCATTGAGGCCACCATGCGTGACAACGCAGCTTCCGCCTTCCTGCGCTTTGCCAAGGAAGTGACCTTTACCCACCATGAGTGCTGGGATGGCTCTGGCTACCATGGCCTGCGTGGCGAGGATATCCCGCTGTCTGGCCGCCTCATGGCGCTGGCCGATATATATGACGCGCTGACCAGCAAACGCGTCTACAAGGAGCCTTTTTCGCATGAAGACACCATGAAGATCATGTGCAATGGGGATAACCGGACACGTCCGGAGCAGTTTGATCCCGATATTCTTCAGGCATTTATAGACCTGAGCCCGACTTTCAAAGAAATATCTCGACATTTTCAAGATTGAGTGAGACTTTGCCATGGATGACTCTTACACGCCCTCGCCTTCTGAGCCTACCCAGGTTCTTCTGGTGGATGATGAACGCTTTGTGCATGATCTGGTCAAAGAAGCGCTCAAGGACGATTGTGTCCTGATGTCTGCGGAAGACAGTGCCGAGGCGCTCATGATCATTGAGGCTCAAACGCCGGAGTTGATTCTGCTGGATGTGGAACTCCCAGGCATGGATGGCCTGGATTTGTGCAAGCGGTTACGCGATCTGCCTGCAATCAAAAAAACACCTATCATTTTTCTGTCCGCCCATGACGAAATCACAGACCGTATTGCGGGTTACGATGCAGGCGCAGATGATTACGTCATCAAACCATTCAGCATGCGGGAACTGCGTGCCAAGGTGCTGAGCATGCTCAGCAAGGCCCAGCAACACCGGGCACTTGAGGATTCAGCCGAATTCGCCTCCTCCACGGCCATGACCGCCTTGAGCAGCATGGGAGAAATCGGCGTTCTTCTGGAAGCCTTGAAAAAGTTCAATGCTGCGCATCTGTTTGCCCAGATCGCTGCCACCCTCATCGAGGCTTTGTCTCAATACAGCCTGCAAGGCGTTACCCAGGTTCGCGCCAAAAATCAGAACATATCATGCAACATGCATGGAGAGGCGTCTCCCATTGAGATTGCCATCATAGAGAAGATGATCGGCATGGATCGTATCTTCCAGTTCGGGAACCGCCTGATCATCACTTACGAGCACGTCTCGCTCCTGGTCAGCAATCTCCCTGCCGACGATCCCGAGCGTGTGGGGCGCCTGCGTGATCACCTAGCGATGCTGGCCGAGGGGGCAAATGTACGCGTACAGGCCATTCTGGCCGAAGCCGAAGCAAAAACCCAGGGGGATGTCATCCAGCAGACACTGGCACGCATTACCGAGACGCTCAAGGAATTGGATATTGCCCAGCGCAACAGCCAGGTGCGCACCAATATCGCGGTATCGCAAATGTCTGAAGAAATAGGGCGTGCACTCCTGAGTGTGGCACTCACCGAAGAGCAGGAGGATTACCTGACGACTGTTATCCATCGCGGAGTGGAACACATACTGGATATTAATTCCAGTCAATCCAATCTGCAAAACAAGCTCTCGGCCATCATTCACGACCTGCGGCTGACTGCTGGGAGTGTGGGTGCCTCACCCAATTCCATACGCTTATCCTGGTCGGATCTATTCAGCGTCAATCACCCGATGATTGATGATGATCACAAGACCCTCATCATGAAGGTTAACCGGATTTATGAGGCCATTGAACTCAAAAACAAGGAGCTGATTACCAAGAGCTTCACCCAACTCCTCGACCACACACGCGAGCACTTTGCACGTGAAGAGGAGCTGATGAAGCAATCCGCTTACCCTGGCCTTGCCGCACACGCCACCGAACATGAAAAATTACTCAAGGAGCTTGAGGCGCAAGAGGCCACGCTCCTTACCCATAAAGGCTTGAGGATCGAATCCTTCAACGTGCTGAAAGATTGGACGGTTGAGCACATCATCAATTACGACCGCCTGCTGGGCGCCTACCTAGCTAAAAGGCTGAAGGCCGCTTGAACGGCTGGTCTTTTATGTATACTATTGTATACATAATTACACATCGCCCGATGTCAACATCCGGGTAAAGCGTTCTTCCTCACCAGAGCCAAGCTGCCACAGCCCGTGGCGGGCTTGTGCATATCCGGTTTGGGAGCACACTTCATGTCACATCTGCTAGGCACGCCTGGCCTCAAAACCCTGCTCAACGCTCCTGCTGCCCTGCAATGGGGGCTGTTGCTCGCTTTGTCCGCGCTATTGATCTTTCTTTTTGAGCTGTGTGGGCTCCCCGCCGCCATGTTGCTGGGGGCCATACTTGCTGCCATCGGGCTTGCCGTGGGCGGGGGAAATATCCGCGTACCACGTCTGCCCTTTCATTTCGCCCAGGCGATAGTAGGTTGCATGATCGCCAAGAGCATCACCGCCGATATTTTGGGAGACATGGCGCAGCACTGGCTCTTGTTCCCCGGCATCGTGCTGGCCGTCATCGCCGTCAGTACTTGGGTGGGGTGGATACTTGCCTCACGCCAGATTCTGCCCGGCAACACCGCCGTATGGGGCTGCTCGCCCGGAGCGGCCACAGCCATGACTTTGATGGCCGAAGCCCATGGCGAGGATGTACGCATGGTGGCCTTCATGCAATACCTGCGCGTGGTTTTTGTCGCCGTCGCCGCCACGCTGGTCAGCCGCTGGTGGGTCATCAGCCCTGACGTGGACGCACACACTTCTGTGACTTGGTTTGCCCCGGTAGCGTGGGTGGATTTTGCCGCCACCCTGGCACTAGTGTGTGGCGGCGTGATCCTCACCCGCCGTGTTTCCATTCCGGCAGGCCCCCTGTTGGTGCCATTTGTGGCCGGGGCGTGTCTGCACTGCGGCGGGCGGCTCACCATCACCTTGCCGCCCTGGTTGCTGCTGACCAGCTATTTATTGATCGGCTGGAGCATTGGGCTGCGCTTTACGCTGGCCATTCTCCGGCATGTAGCCCGTGCGTTGCCCAGCATGGCGTTCTCGGCCCTGATCCTGATTGCCTTGTGCGGCGGCATTGCTTTCGTACTGACCCGTACACTGGGCGTCGACCCGCTCACAGCCTATCTGGCCACCAGCCCAGGCGGGGTGGATTCAGTGGCGATCATCGCCACCTCGGCCAAGGCGGACATGCCTTTTGTGATGGCGATGCAGACAGCGCGCTTCTTGGTGGTGCTGATGGTTGGCCCCAGCCTCGCCCGGATGGTGGGTAGCAAGGTGACAGCAAAGCCCTAAGCGCGTAAAGCTGGTCCTGGCTTATTCAGGCAAAAACATCGAAATCCGTGCCCGATAGGCCGAGCGAATATGCTCACGTGCGATCTGCTCGGCGCGTGCCGCGTCACGGCTGACCAGTGCCGCAATCAGTTCCTGATGTTCCTGGATGGATTGCTGACCGCGCCCCGGCACCATCAGGGTAGTCGGCCCCATCAGCCACATCGCTTCCTGCAGGGAATTCAGGCTTTTGAGCAGGTAACGGTTATGCGCGCAGCGGTAGAGCATGTCGTGAAAGGCGCGGTTGTTGCGGGTAAGCTTCTGCGGGTCACCCGCCAGGAGCAGATCCTTTTCCGCAATCTCCTTGAGTACCGCAAGTTCCACTTCCGAGGCATGCTTGGCGGCAAGGCCGGCGGCCGTGCCTTCCAGTACCTCACGCATCACATACAGCTCACCCAACGTCGAATAATCCAGCCGGGCGACCACCAAGCCCTGGCTGGAATCGTTGCTAGCCAGCCCCTCGCTTTCCAGGCGACTCAGTGCCTCCCGGATCGGCGTGCGGCTGAACCCCAGGCGCTCGGCCAGCTCCTGTTCGCGCAGACGGGAGCCGGGGCTCAGTTGCCCCTGTTCGATGGCTTCGCGCAATGACTGGTAGGCTTGCTGCCCACGCGACAGCCCGCTTGCCTTGCCATCGGATGCCGCATCGTCAAAGCCTGAGGTCATGGCCGGAGTTTCAGAGCGGAATCCGCCCGTCTTGCAGGTTCAGAACCCGCGAAGCACGCCGCGCCAAATCCAGGTCGTGAGTCACGATGATCAGGGCAGTCCCCAAGCGTGTGTTCAACTCCAGCATCAGGTCAAACACAGTCGATGCAGTCTGACGATCGAGGTTACCGGTGGGTTCATCGGCCAGCAGCACACGCGGCTCACTGACCAATGCGCGGGCAATCGCAGCCCGCTGACGCTCACCGCCCGAGAGTTCGCTGGGCGTATGCTCCAGGCGGTGAGACATGCCCACGGCTTCGAGCATTTTGGCTGCCCGCTCATGCGCCTGCGCACGTGGCATGCGACGGATCGTCAAGGGCATGGCGACGTTTTCCAGCGCCGTAAATTCGGGCAGCAGGTGGTGGAACTGATACACAAAGCCCATCGATTCATTGCGCATGCGCCCGCGTTCGGCTTCGTCCATGCTGGACAGCGCCTGCCCCATCAGGAAAACATCCCCCGAAGTCGGCGTATCCAGCCCACCCAGCAAGTGCAACAAGGTGCTCTTGCCAGAGCCGGAAGTCCCGACGATGGAAACGGTTTCCCCAGGTCGCACACGCAGATCCACGCCATTGAGCACCGGCACGGCGGTCGCGCCCTTGCCGTAGATCTTGCTCAAGCCCTTGCATGCCAGCACTTCAGCCACGCCATTGCGTTCGAGCATGGTGTTGATCTCATTCATAACGCAGCGCCTCCGCAGGATTGATGCGCGAAGCGCGCCAGCTTGGGTAGAGAGTCGCCACCAGCGTCAGCACAAAAGCCACCACCACCACGCCAACCACATCGCCCCACATCAGTTTGGAAGGCAGGTCGGAGATGTAATACACATCTTTGGCGAGGAACTGCACGCCAAAGGTCCGTTCAATCCATGGCACCACGCTGGTGATGTTCAGCGCTAGTATCACGCCCCCCAGCACGCCGATGCCCAAGCCGATCAGCCCCATCAGCGCGCCCTGGATCACGAAGATCTTCATCACTGAGCCGGGGCTGGCACCCAGGGTACGCAGAATGGCAATGTCCGCCTGTTTATCCTGCACCGCCATCACCAGGGCGGAGACAATGTTGAAGGCAGCCACGCCCACAATCAGCGAGAGGATGATGAACATCACCGTTTTTTCCATCGCCACGGCGCGGAAGAAATTCGCATGGCTCTGGGTCCAATCCGTCACCCAGGTATCGGTGGGCAGCTCGCGGCTCAAGGCATCCACCACTTGACGGGCCTGAAATAGATCGTTCAGCCGCAAACGCACGCCGCTGACTTTATCCCCCATCTGGTAGAGGGTTTGCGCATCCTTGATGTGAATCAGCGCCAAACCCGAATCGAATTCATACATGCCCGCTTCAAAAATCCCCACCACGCGGAACTGCTTGAGCCGTGGCAGCACGGCGGCGGGCGTCACTAAGCCAGAAGGGGCGATCAGCGTTACCTTGTCGCCCACATGCACGCCCAAGGCCCGTGCCAGTTCGTTCCCAAGGATCACGCCGAACTCACCCGCTTTGAGGTCAGTAAGCTTGCCATCGCGCATGTGCTTGGCAAAATCGGCCACCTTATCTTCCATCACCGGGTCAATGCCGCGCACCACACTGCCGCGCACCACCTGATCCATGGTCAGCATCGCCTGTTGCTGTACAAAGGGAGCCGTCGCCACCACTTCGGGATGCTTCTGGGCGATCTGCGCGTATTGGTCCCAATTCGGCAGATCACCACTAAAGGCACCGATCTGCGCATGAGAGGCCACCCCCAATATGCGGGTGCGCAACTCTTCCTGGAAGCCGTTCATGACCGACAGCACCACGATCAGTGCCGCCACCCCCAGCGCAATCCCTGCCATGGATGCGAAGGAAATGAAGGAGATGAAGCCGCCGCCGGAGACGTTACGACGTTTTGCCCGCACGTAACGCAGGCCTACGAGAAGTTCGAATTTCATAGCGGGGCAATGCTACACTGACCACGCTACAAGTGCATCCATCGCACATTAAAAAACGCTTATTCCTGACCGTGAGTTTCCACCCCAGCATGGGCGCGAAAGCCCAAATCCACCGTCCTTGCCACGTCACCTGCGTCATCCCCGGCTTGGTCTGGCCTGCACCACTCGGTGCAGCGCTTGAATCCATTGCCCTGCCGGGGCTTGCTGCATGGCTGGGGCGTGCCCGGCTTGCCCGCAACACCGCCCAGCCCTATGCCCATTGGTTGGCCCGGCAATTCGGGCTCACTCAACCCGCCTGGGCAGCCTTGCGCTGGGCCGGTGAAACCGTGCCGGAGGCCAGCCCCGCACATGTGCTGTGTGCAGACCCTGTTTCGCTACATTTCATGCGCGACGCGATGGTGCTGCGCGGCCCACGCGATCTGGCCATCACGCCCGCCGAAGCCGCTGCGCTCCTCGCCACGCTGAATAGCGAATTCGCCGATCTGGGCAGCTTCCATGCTCCCCACCCCGAGCGCTGGTATTTGCACGCCAAGGCCGCTACACAAACTCACTTCCTACCATTGGCCGATGTGCTGGGGCGCCCGGTGGCGCTTTTCCAACCGGAAGGCCCGGATGCGGCCATCTGGGCGCGGACAGCCAACGAGTTGCAGATCGTGCTCCACAACCACCCGGTCAACCGTCAACGCGAAGAGCGCGGCCAGCCCCTTATCAATGCCCTGTGGTTCTGGGGTGAAGCGCCAGCCCAGGCGGAAACCATCACGGCCCCTGCGCAGGCCCTGATCGGAGATGACCCCATTTTGCGCGGGCTGGCCCAACAGGCAGGCTGTGCCTGGCTATCTACCGCCCAGGCGGGGGATGCCGGACACGGCTCGGCCGGGTATAGCTGGCGGCTCGACACCAGCTTGCAAGAGGCCACACTGGCAGGTGACTTCATGGGCTGGTTGCGCGGCCTGGAGCAACTGGAACGCGAGCTGTTCGCCCCACTCTGGCAGGCTTGGCGCCAGGGCAGCCTAAAAACACTCCGCCTGGTTGCGCCCTCGGACAAATCGCTCATTGAGGCCACGCTATCCCCCCCACAGCGGCTCACGTTTTGGCGCAGTGGCGCAACTGGTGCACAATTGCGCGCTATTCTTGAAACACCCGCTCAGCCTGATCCCACATGACCCGCCTCATCCAGCGCCCGGTTTCCACCCCGATTGTCCGCAAGCTCACCGATGCGGGGTTGCATCCCCTGCTCGCCCGCCTGTACGCCGCGCGTGGTATCAGCTCCCCGGCAGAGCTAAAAAATGATCTGGGTACCCTCCTCCCCCCTGAAGGGCTCAAGGGCATTCAGGAGGCCGCCGAACTGCTTGCCGATGGCATAGAAGCCGGTGCCCGCATGGTGATCGTGGCCGACTATGATTGCGACGGTGCCACTGCCTGCGCTGTGGGCCTGCGTGCGCTGCGCTCAATGGGCGCACGCGAGGTGCATTATTTTGTGCCGGATCGTGCCATACATGGCTATGGCCTATCCCCCAGCGTGGTGGAAGAAATCGCCGGGCTGGAAGCGGAAATCCTTATCACGGTTGACAATGGCATTGCCAGTGTGGAAGGGGTTGCGGCTGCCCAAGCGTTGGGTATGAGCGTGCTGGTCACCGACCACCACCTGCCGGGGGACGCCCTGCCCACGGCAGAGGTGATCGTCAATCCCAACCAGAGTGGTTGCTGTTTTGCGAGCAAAGCGCTGGCCGGTGTGGGGGTGATGTTCTACGTCGCGCTCGCACTGCGGGCCGAATTGCGGCAACGGCAATGGTTCAATACCGAACGCCCGGAACCCAATCTGGGTAACCTGCTTGATCTGGTTGCCCTGGGTACCGTGGCCGACGTGGTACGGCTGGACGCCAACAACCGCCTACTCGTGCGCCAAGGCATCACCCGCATGCGTACAGGGCGCATGCATGCCGGGATCAAGGCGCTGTTTGCCGCCGCCGGACGCGACCCGGCACGCGCCAATACCTTTGACATGGGCTTCGCCCTGGGCCCACGTCTGAACGCAGCAGGTCGGCTGGCCGACATGGCGCTGGGCATTGAGTGCCTGATTACCGACGACTACGCCCGTGCCTTCAATATCGCCGTGGAGCTTGACAAGCTCAACCGCGAACGGCGCAACATCGAAGAGGAAATGCGCGAGGCAGCGCTGGCCACGCTGGATGCCACGCGCATTGACGAAGGCCCGGCAATCTCGCTCTTTGAACCCGAATGGCATCTTGGGGTGGTCGGCATTGTCGCCGGGCGCATCAAGGACAAGGCCCATCGCCCCACCATCGCCTTTGCCCGCGCCAGCGAAACCGATGATGCCAATGGCGAACTCAAGGGTTCCGGGCGCTCAATCCCTGCCCTGCACCTGCGGGATGCGCTGGACCTCATCACCAAGCGTCACCCGGATCTCATCGTGCGCTTTGGCGGCCACGCCATGGCCGCCGGGGTCACGATCCGCGAAGCCGATTTTCCACGCTTTCGCAAGATTTTTGCCGATACGGTGGCAGAGCTTGTGCCCGAATCTGAATTGCAACGCACGCTGGAAACCGATGGTGCGCTCGAAGCGGGCTATATGAGCATGGAAACCGCCCGCCTGCTTGATGCCGAGATATGGGGCCAAGGCTTTGCCGCACCACTTTTTGAAGACGTATTTCAGGTGGATAAGCAACGCTTACTCAAAGATCGCCACCTCAAACTCCAGCTCTCCAAACCCGGCATGGTGTTCGATGCCATCCAGTTCAATTGTGCCGAATCAGTCCCCGATAAAATCCGTGCGGCCTACCGGCTCTCGGTCAATGAATACCAGGGGGTCAGCAGCCTTCAGCTGATGCTGGAGTATTTTGAACCCGCCTGAACACGGCTACAGATCCAGCCCCCAATGTTGCCCCACCAAGTCTTTGCCGAAAGAGTGGTGGGCTTCTTCATCAAGTAGCCTGAAGCCTGCCACCTGATAGATTTTGCGGGCGGATAACAAGATGTCATTGGTCCACAAGACTAGGCGGCGATAGCCCTTCTGGCGAGCAAAGCGGATGCATTCTTCCACCAGCCGCTGGCCAATTCCCAATCCGCGTGCCTCCGGCTCCACGTAGAGCAGGCGCAACTTGGCCTGTGTCGGCGTCTCACGCAGCACGAACACTGAACCGGCGATGCGCCCTTCCCGCTCGGCAATCCAGCAGCGTTCCCACTTTGGATCGAAGTTCTTGACGAAGCCCGCGACGATCTCGGCCACCAACGCCTCATAGGTTTCGTCCCAGCCATATTCCTGAGCATAGAGTAAGCCCTGGCGATGCACGATCCAACCCATGTCCCCCACCTGATGCGGGCGCAGGATGTAGGGGACAGAAGAGGATTTCGGCTCGCCAAGCAGGTTTTGGATCGTGCGCATTGCCTCCAAAAGTTTTTCGCGTTGCGTTACGACCAACTCGGACAACAGCGCGGCAATCTGGGCCTGTGAAGCCTGATTGAGCGGCGCATAGGCAGCATAGCCAGCAGGGGTAAGGCGCAAAACGGCTTGGCGTGAATCCTGCCCGGAAACCTCACGGGTCAACAAACCTTGGCTCTCGAATCTCTTGAGCAGGCGGCTCAGATACCCGGCATCCAGCCCCAGCTCCCGCCCGATTGCCGTCGCAGTCAAATCTTCGGCATGCTCCAACTCAAACAGCACGCGTGCCTCGGTCAGCGAGAAAACGCTATCGAGCAAGCCCTCGTCCAGCAGACCGAGTTGGCGGGTATAGAAACGGTTGAAGTGGCGCATATCCTCAATCGCCTGTGTATCAAGTCCGTGTGGATCGTTGCTCATCACTCGCCCCCAAGTCATTCAATCTTGTTCTCAACGACAAATTGTCAATAATATATTTGACTTAGTCAACAAAATACCAATTAGGAGAGGCCGCCCATCATGCGACGCCAAGTCTGGTGACATTTTTTCACATACAAACCTAGCCCCAATGTGCAGGAGGCAAGCGTCAGTCATGGCGATTGCTACTGTGAAGATTGTTCGTCTGCAAGCGTTATCATCACTACGCAGTGTTTGCACAAAAGTATTCATATTGTCAGGCCCGGGCCGGGATAAGGCGTGCCGGGACTTTCTGCTGGGGATTTGTATGAAACTCACGATATCGCTACGGCTGATCGCCATGACCGTCTGCTCCACCACCATGTTGATTCTGGTGGGCATGTTTGGTTATTTCAGCACAAACTCGGTTACCACCGATCTGAAAAGAACAAACGACAACGTCATCGCCAGTCTGAACACCCTGTCGCAAGCCGAGTCTGAATTCCTGCTGATCCGGGTCAATGCCCTGTATCACCTGTCATATACAACGGAAGACAAGAAGGCTCCGCATGAGAAAGTGATCAAGGAGAAGATTGAATCCATCAGGAATCTATTCAATAGCTACACAAAACTCACCGCCGACGAAAAAGACAAAGCGCTGCTGCAAGCCGATCAGCAGCTTTTTGCAGCCTATTTGCCTGCGCTGGAAAAAGTATTGGAAAAATCCCGTGCAAATGATCGGGAAGGCGCCAACACGGTGATCGAAAATGAATGGAAACCGGCAGGCAACAAACTCACTGCAGCTTTTCACGAACACTCGCAGTACAACCGCGATCTGGGCGAACAGATCGTCAAGCATGCGGTAGCAAGCGGACAAAGATATACGTTGAGCATTCTGGTGACAATTGCGGTGGGCGTGGTGCTGGTCGCCTTCATTGCCAGGGTATTGCGCAAGGGCATTACGCGCTCGCTCAACAGCATGCGCCAAACCATGTTGCATGTTGCAAAAAACCTGGATTTTACCGCCAGGGTCAGCGGCACCGGCAACGATGAAATTGGCGACACCGCGCAAGCCTTCAACCATCTGCTGGAGCATGTTCACAACAATATCCAGACACTGGCAGAAGATGCCCAACAATTGGCCCAGGCGGCCAGCGATGTAGCCCGCACAGCCGCGCACATTGCGTCAGCATCCTCCCAGCAAAGCGATGCGGCCTCCAATATGGCCTCTTCCGTTGAGCAGATGTCAGTCAGCATCTCCCAGGTTGGTGATCGCGCCGTTGAAGTGCATCGCTTCACTACAGAAACGGGGCAACTGGCAGGCGAAGGCGAAAATGCCATTGCGCACTCCACGGATGAAATCAACCAGACCGCAGATACCGTCAAGGATTCAGCGGACTGCATCTACCAACTGGAAACCCACAGCGCCAAAATTGCCGGGGTGGTGAATGTGATCAGGGAAGTTGCCGAGCAAACCAATCTGCTCGCGTTGAATGCCGCCATCGAAGCGGCCCGTGCTGGCGAGCAGGGCCGTGGCTTCGCCGTGGTGGCTGATGAAGTACGCCAGCTGGCTGAGCGCACCTCCACTTCTACGCTGGAAATTGCCAATACCATTGAAACCATGCTGGCAGGTGCCCGCACGGCAGCGACCAGCATGCATCAGGTGGCGGAAAAGGTTGCCCACAGCGTGAGCCTCGCCCAGCAGGCCAACGCGGTGATGGAAAAGATCGGCCTGGGCAGCCGTAACGGGGTCCACATGGTCAATGAGATCGCGGATGCCATCCGCGAGCAAAGCGAAGCCAGCCAGAGCCTGGCCCAACAGATTGAAAAAGTGGCCCAGATGGCCGAAATCGGCAGCACCGCTGCCAACGAGGGGGCACATGCAGCGCAGGAATTGGATCAACTTGCAACGGGCATGCAACAAATCATCGCCACCTATCGTTTGTAGACGATAGGGAAACTTTTCTACCCTTGGAACGATCTCATAACGGTTTAAACCTACCGCAGAAAGCGCTTCATGCTGAACTGGCTTGCAGACCCCAACGCCTGGATTGCCCTGGCAACCCTCACAGGCCTTGAGATCGTGCTGGGGATCGACAACATCATCTTCATATCCATCCTTGTCGGGCGTCTGCCCGAGGCGCGCCGCAATCTTGCGCGACGCCTGGGGTTGCTGCTGGCGATGGGCTCACGCATCGTATTGCTGGCTTCGCTGGCCTGGATCATGAAGCTCACCGCACCACTTTTTACCGTGTTTACGCACGACATCTCCGGGCGCGACCTTATTCTGATTGGCGGCGGACTCTTCCTGCTGTGGAAGAGCGTGCATGAGATTCACAATTCGCTGGAAGAAGTGGATGAAGACAGCCCCGCCACGACTGGCAGTGCGCTACAAGCCACGTTTGGCGCCGTGCTGATCCAGATTGCAGTGGTGGATATCGTCTTCTCGCTTGATTCAGTCATCACGGCAGTGGGGATGGTGGAGCATCTTACCGTGATGGTTGCGGCCATCATCCTGTCGGTAGGGGTGATGATGTTTGCAGCCAAGCCGATTGGTGAATTCGTCGACGCCAATCCGACCATCAAGATGCTGGCCTTATCCTTCCTGGTGCTGGTCGGCGTGACTCTGGTAGCAGAAGGTTTTGGAACTCACATTCCAAAGGGATACATCTATTTCTCGATGGCTTTCTCGCTTGGAGTGGAAATGATCAATATCCGGCTGCGCCGTCGCCATGCGATGAAACTCCACAAGAGTATGCAATAGGTAAGGCCGAACGCACAAAAAACGCCACACGAATGTGGCGTTTTTTCTATTCAGGAGAGGAATGGCCGCAGCGTTTTCAACAACCGCTGGTGGTCACGGTGATCACCGGCGCAAAGCTGGTACCTGTGCCACATAAGGGCACACCGGGGTTGTAGGCATAATCGACCTTGCACTGGCTCGGCGTAGGCGCGGAGGTGTATTGCCAAGTCACCTGATTACTACCACGGGAAAAGGTAAAATTGCCAAACGCATAGGAGTTGCCGGTGTTGTACCCCGTTCCCCAGGTGACGTTGGCACCTTGTAGCGCATTACCGATACCATCCCACTGCGTATCAGGGTGGCCACACCACAGGCGCACCGAATCTGTGCCCCCTGGGTTGGTCGACCCGGTGGGGTAACTGGAAAGCTGTGCCGAATCCAGGCCTTTGACAATCGCAGCACCCGAGATGATTTTATCTGCACTACGCACCGCACCCGCCAGCGCCAGTACCGCATTTTTGCGGGCATCGCTCACCATGTTCAGATACTTGGGCAAGGCAATGGCAACCAGAACCCCCAAAACAACAATGGTGATGAGCAGCTCAATCAGGGTAAAACCCTTGTGCCTTGCACGAATAATAGCGACACGCTTCAAATCAGTTCCTGTGGTTATTCAAACAGATACGGGGAATGCGCCCGGAAGCTTCCAACAGACATGGCAAGCCATGCTCAATCTAACACCAAGCCACACGCCTTTACAGCCCACCGGGCAAGCTGATATTTCCGCCTATCCGAAGGACGCCGGGACGGAGCCTACACCCGGACGCGCTGCGCACTCTTGGGACGGAATGCCTTGCAAACGGACTCCACTGTTTCAACATAAGGGCCGCCGAGCAGGTCAATACAGTAGGGCACGGCCGAGAAGATACCCTCCACTGCCACCCTGCCCTCCACATCGCGCACACCTTCAAGCGTTTCGCGGATAGCCTTAGGTTGCCCCGGCAGATTGATGATCAGGCACTTGCCACGGGTGACTGCCGTCTGACGGGAAAGGATGGCAGTGGGCACGAAGTGGCGGGAGATCCGCCGCATCTCTTCACCAAAACCGGGCATTTCCCGGTCTGCCACGGCCAGCGTGGCTTCCGGGGTCACGTCACGCAACGCAGGGCCTGTGCCGCCAGTGGTCACGATGAGGTGGCAGCCCTGCACATCCACCAATTCGCGCAAGGTGGCCTCAATCACGGGTTGTTCGTCGGCAATCAGCCGGGCCTCGCTTTTCCAGGAAGAGGCCAGCGCGGAGCCAAACCATTCGAGCAGCGCGGGGATGCCTTTGTCTTCATACACGCCGCTGGATGCGCGGTCACTGATTGAGACCAGGCCGATCAGCAGGCAGTCTGAAGCCAGCTCACTCATCGTCAGCCTCCTCATCAGCCTGATCGGATGGACCACCACCTTCGAGTTCCTTGAGGATCTGGAAGATTTCGCGGTAGGCACGCGGTGGACGATTTTCGGCACGCTCCTTGATGGCATTGCGCCGCAACTGCCGCAGGCGGTGCAGATCGGTATCCGGGTGGGCGTTACCAATCTCGGTGAGCACCGTTTCGTCTTCGAGCAACTGGGTACGCAGGTGTTCAATGCGATGCATGCGTGCCTTCTCCTCGCGGGAGTTGCCCTCCAGGGCATCGATAGCCGCGCGGATCGGCGCGGTATCTTCGTCGCGCATGATCTTGCCGATGAACTGGAGCTGCCGACGCCGGGCTTCGTGCTTGGTCAGCTTGTGCATGTCGAGCAGAGCTTCGAGCAGGCGCTCGGACATCGGAATCTTCTTCAGACGAGCGGGCGAAATCTCGGTGAGTTCCGCGCCAAGGTCCTGCAAAGCTTGCATGTCGCGCTTTTTCTGGGATTTGCTGACGATTTCGAGATCGTCGTCGTGGTCTTGATGATGCATGGTCATGGGGCCGCGAACGGCAAGCAAGGTACATAAAACGAAGAAGCCAGCAAGAACCGGCTCCGAGGCGCTAAGATTATAGTCTTTCGCAAAACGCAGTATTTTCTCATGGCCCAAAAGAAAAACGGCTTTAATTATTCTCAGCAGCAACTGCGCGACATGGCGCAGGACATTCTCGACTATGCCCGCTCGCGTGGCGCCACGGCCTGCGAGACCGATGTATCGGAAGGGTGTGGCCAGACCGTCTCGGTACGCTGCGGCGAAATCGAAACCCTGGAATACAACCGCGACAAGGGCATCGGGGTCACCATCTACCTCGGCCAGCAACGCGGGCACGCCAGCTCTTCGGACTTTTCCCGTAGCGCCCTGCATGCCACGGTGGATGCAGCGCTCTCGATTGCCCGCTTCACCGCACCAGATGCAGCAGCAGGGCTTGCAGACCCGGATCGCCTGTGGCGTGGCGAAAAAGATCTGAATCTGCAACTGCACCACCCCTGGGAACTGGATGCCGAGGCCGCTACCGAACTGGCACTGCGCTGCGAGCAAGCCGCCTTTACGGTCAGCCCGCAGGTGAAGAATTCCGAAGGTGCGGCGATCTACCGCCAGGAATCGCAATTCGTCTCGGCCAACTCAAGCGGCTTTTGCGACGGCTTTGCCACCTCTCGCCATTCTGTCTCCTGCTCGGTGATTGCTGGCGAAGGCGAAGACATGCAGCGTGACGACTGGCACGTGAGCATGCGCGACCCGCGCGACCTGCCCAACCCCGAGCGCGTGGGCGACTATGCCGCCCGTCGGGCACTTGCCCGCCTCGGCTCACGTCGAATCGCCACCTGCTCGGTGCCGGTGATCTTTGAAGCACCCCTGGCCTGTGGCCTGATCGGCTCCTTCGTACAGGCAGTCAGCGGCGGCAGCCTCTACCGCAAGAGTAGCTTCCTGGTCGACGCACTGGGCAAGGAAGTGTTCTCGCCCAACATCAGCATCGTGGAAAATCCGCATATCCCCAAGGCACTGGGCAGCACACCCTACGATGATGAAGGGGTGGCCACCGAACTGCGCGACGTGGTGAGTAATGGCGTGCTGCAAGGCTACTTCCTGGGCAGCTACTCGGCCCGCAAACTGGGCATGCAAACCACCGGGAATGCTGGCGGCTGCCACAACCTGATTGTGCGCCCCGGCAGCCAGAACCTCAGCGCACTGGCCCGCAGCATTGGCCGGGGGCTGCTGGTCACCGAACTGCTGGGTCAGGGCGTCAATTACGTCACGGGTGACTACTCCCGTGGGGCAGCCGGTTTCTGGATCGAAAACGGGCAGATCAGCTACCCGGTGCATGAGATCACCATTGCAGGCAACCTCAAGGACGTCTTCCGCAACATCGTGGCCGTGGGCAGTGATGTGCTGATCCGGGGAGGTAAGCAATGTCCGTCCCTGGTCGTAGGGGAAATGATGGTGGCGGGCAGTTAAACCGCACCGCACCGCGCCGTGCCCAACACATGAAAAAGCCCGCGTCGTGCGGGCTTTTTTACAACTGTGCGGAGCTAAAACTCAGAAGCGGTACATCAGCGCCACACGCAGATTGTCTTCAATCAGCGCTTCGGATTCGCTACGAGCACCCGCACCGAATTCGGTGCTTTGCATGCGGACTTCGTTCAGGTAGCCCTGGCGTTCGCTCTCGTCAGCAGACAGGCTGGCCATGCGGATGGGGAGGAAATCAAACATGCCGAAACTGGGGACCATGATGCGCTCTCTTTCTTTTGCTATGAATATGTTTTCTCAATCGATGATGTCATCGTAAAGAAAGCGCGACGAAATATCCAATTCGGGTGTTTGATCTATATATAAACAAACTACATGCTTGAGTTTCAATAAGTTACCACTACCCCGCAACGGGCATCGGCGAACAATATAATTTATAGCCACATCAGATCAGCATTTCCGACACGGCCCGAAACTTCACCTGGGGGAGTACGAAACCAAAAGCAGAATCAGACGAAGCGCCCAGCTTTTGCAGGAACGGGCATTCAAAACTCTCTGCCTGAATACTGCAGGCCCGCACCAGTTCCAGGTCGATCGGCAGATCAATCTGCGCATAAGCCAGCTTGGCTGACCCCGCCACCTGGGTGATCGCCGCGTCCTGACACCCCAAAAACTCCACGGCGGAATACCATGAACCAAACGCGCGGGCAAAGGAAGCAGGCAAGCGCTTTTCCTCGTTCAATCGGCCCCTGTAACTCAAACCCGGGGCACTCCCCCGCCCGCCAAGGATCTGCGTAGAAAACATGTCACCATGGCAGACGTGATGAAAGCTCGACGCCAGATGGGTTGGCAGCGCATCGCTAAACACCCGCGTTCCTAAGGCATACAGTGTGCTGTTCATGATATTTTTCAGAAACAGCACTGTACGACTCGCAGGGCTGCCACCGGGAAGCTCTTCCACATACAGCCGCCAGTTGCTCTGCAAGGGCGAGGGACACACGCTACGCAGGCGCCCCAATCGAGAGGGGCCGAAGTGCCTGTGCGCATAAGTCAGAATCGTCAGCGGTGTCTGCCCTTCATGCTGCCACAGGCGCACGCCCGCAGGCACAAAGGGGCTCACCACCTCCGCATCCAGCATCCAGGTCAGATACACCACATCGCGTACATCACTTTCCAGCACGGGGAAAGGCAGGTAATTCATGGCCGCCCGCCTCACCCTGGCCAGCATCAAGGCATTGGCCAGGGAATTGAACATCCCGGCGGGCAGCCCTCGGTGCGGGTGGCGGTAGGTATTGACGGGCGAACCTGCTTGCATGAACGTCACCCCGCATTCACATAAGAGCGCAAGCGCAGGGATAGATCCTGCAAAGGCGGCACACCGCTGGTCTCCGCGCGCTGACACCAGCTATCCAACTGCGCCAGAAGCTGCTCACGTGTCGCGTTCGAGCGTGCCCACAGCGCATTGAGTTCTTCGCGCATCTGATGCAGCAGCGCCAACCGGGGGCTCGCCGCCAAAGCATCGCCCAACTGCTTGCGGGCAGCTGCCGTGAGCGAGGCCGCATCGGCAAACAGGCTGGCCCGTAGGGGTTTGATGTCGAAACGCTCGCCATGCTCCTGGCGCAGCCGCCGGAGTTCTCCACCATATTCTTTCTTCAGGGCGCGGACATAGCGTGTCATCACATCGTAGCGATGGGTGATCACGGCCTGAAGCATTTCCAGATCCACCGTTTTGCGTACCACGCCAAAACGGGGCAAGGGAATCATGCGCTTGACCCTGGCGAGCCGCAGCAAGGCCATACAACGGATGTAAAACCAGCCGATATCAAACTCGAACCAACGAGCCGAAAGCTTGGCCGACGTGGCATAGCTGTGGTGGTTGTTATGCAGCTCCTCCCCGCCGATCAGGATACCCAGCGGGAAGATATTGCGGCTTGCATCTGCGCTGCCAAAGTTGCGGTAGCCAAAGTAGTGCCCCACACCATTGATCACACCGGCAGCCCAGAATGGAATCCAGACCATTTGCACCAGCCAGACCAATAAGCCGGGCAGCGCACCGAACAACAGCAGATCAAACCCGAGCATCAGCAGCACACCAAACTTTGAGCCCGGCGTATAGACATGCCGCTCAACCCAGTCGTCTGGCGTGCCTTGGCCGAAGCGGCTCAGGGTGTCAGCATTGCTGGCTTCCTTTACATAGAGCAGCACCCCGCCCCACAGCACGCGGTTGATGCCGTAGACCTGCGGGCTATGCGGATCTTCGGGTGTTTCACAGCGGGCATGGTGCTTGCGATGCACGGCGGCCCACTCCTTGGTCACCATGCCAGTAGTCAGCCACAGCCAGCAACGGAAGAAATGGCTCGGAAGCGGGTGCAGTTCCAGCGCACGGTGCGCCTGATGGCGGTGCAGGAAAATGGTTACAGCGGCAATCGTGACATGCGTCATCCCCAAGGCGGCCAGCACAATGCCCCACCAAGGCAAATCCAACAAACCAGAAAACATGGGCAGCCTCATTTGATCTAGATCAAATTTTAATTCTAGGCATTTGCCACCGCGATGTCATCAAAGTCTTGATAAACCCCCGGTAAACATTGCAAATAGACAGCCCTTTCGTCTGCAGTTTCAGAAAAAAATGGGCACCTGCAACAAAAAAACGAGTTGACAGCAAAATTTCTCTTGCCAAGCCGCGCAGGAACCCGCATAGTCTTGACCACGATTTTCAAGCAGTGTTGTAGTGTTTTGCTCACAGGGCCCCTTTGGCGGCGCACCAGTGGTTAACCCTCCTACTTGATTCTCGTCCATCCGGGGGATTTACCGGGATTTTGTAATTTTTTTATCTGGACGCTTCAAACATGGCAACTGGTATCGTCAAGTGGTTCAACGACTCTAAGGGTTTTGGTTTTATTACGCCGGACGGCGGTGGCGAAGATCTGTTCGCTCACTTCTCCGCAATTCAGTCCAAGGGCTTCCGCTCCCTGGCTGAAAACCAACGCGTGGTGTTCGACATCACCGAAGGCCCGAAGGGTAAGCAAGCATCGAACATCCGCGTTGAATAAGCGCTGATCGATCTGATCACCCAAGAAAAAAGCTCGGCTTAGCCGGGCTTTTTTTTCGCTTTCTGCATGCCTCTATCGCTACCATAGCCCTCCCTCTGCTTGACAAGCACCATCGCAGCCGGGTAAGTTTCTTCTCATGACTTGCTCACAACGGCATTTGCCGAGCACCTTCGTTCTGCTTCCCCTGCACCTTGGTCTGCTGGCCAAGGGTCTGCTGCTGCGCCTGGCGCGCAGATAAAAAACTCCCCCTCGTTCCGGTTTGTTGTCCGTCTGCCACCAGGCAGATCCTTGGCGTGCGTCTGCGCACCCAAAATCTTCCGCCAGGAGATTCACATGTTGCATAAGTCTGAACTGCTTCAGCGACTGCGCCCCGGGCGCCGGGCCAAGTGTTTGTGGCTGCCCGCGCCCATTGGCCTGTATCAACGCATTGCCCAGGCAATCACAGGTCTCACCTCGGCCACTTCACCTGCCCAACGAATGCACTGGAGACGACGATCATGTCCATGTTGAAAAACCCTGCCGAGAAGTACACCGCCTTTGCCCCTATCGCCTTGCCCGACCGCAAGTGGCCTGCCCAACGTATTGAGCGTGCCCCGATCTGGATGAGCACCGATCTGCGCGATGGCAATCAGGCGCTTTTTGAGCCGATGTCCATCGATACCAAGCTCGAACTGTTTGCCATGCTCACCCGCATCGGCTTCAAGGAAATCGAGGTCGCCTTCCCTTCTGCCTCTCAAACCGATTTCGACTTCGTCCGCCGCCTCATTGAGGAAGACCGCATCCCCGAGGATGTGAGCATCGAGATTCTCACCCAGGCGCGAGACAGCCTGATCGACCGCAGCTTTGAAAGCCTTGTGGGCGCACGCCGTGCGATTGTGCATGTGTATAACGCCACCGCCCCTGTGTTCCGCGAAACGGTGTTCAACATGGATCGCGCCGCCTGCATCGAACTGGCGGTACGTGCAGCCAGCCGCATCCGTGAGCAGGCCGAGCGCTATCCGCAGACCGAATGGACCTTCCAGTACAGCCCGGAAGTCTTCAGCTCAACCGAACTTGAATTTGCCCTTGAGATCTCGGAACGCGTGGCAGCAGTCTGGGAGCCAACGACACAGCGTCGGATGATCCTCAACCTGCCAGCCACCGTGGAATCGGCCACGCCGAACGTATACGCCGACCAGATCGAGTGGATGAGCCGCAATCTCTCACGCCGCGAGGCCATCATCATCTCGGTCCATCCCCATAACGACCGTGGCACGGCGGTGGCCGCCGCTGAACTCGCCTTGATGGCGGGTGCAGATCGCGTGGAAGGCTGTTTGTTTGGCAACGGGGAGCGCACCGGCAATGTTGACCTCGTGACCCTGGCCTTGAACCTCTACACGCAAGGCATCGACCCAAAGCTGGACTTCTCCAACATCAACGAGGTGGCCCGCATTGTGGAGGAAAGCACGCAGTTGCCGATCCACCCGCGCCACCCGTATGTGGGCGACTTGGTCTTTACCGCTTTCTCCGGCTCACACCAGGATGCCATCAAGAAAGGCTTTGCCGTTCAGTCCAAGAAGGATACCTGGGCCGTGCCCTATATGCCCATTGATCCACGTGATCTGGGCCGCAGCTACGATTCGGTGATCCGCGTTAACAGCCAGTCTGGTAAGGGCGGCATCGCCTGGTTGCTCGAAACCGGCTACGGTCTGACCATGCCCCGGCGCATGCAGGTCGAGTTCTCCGGCGTAGTGCAGCATGTGATGGACAGCAGCGGCACGGAAATGGAAGCGGGTGACCTGTGGCGGCTCTTCAACCAGACCTATCTGGATGCGGCGGTGCCTTTCAAGTTGCGCAGCCACAGCCTGAAGGAATCGGGGGACGAGCACCGCATCGAATTGTCGATCCTCCATCATGGCAAGGAAGAGCAGCGTCAAGGTCGCGGTAACGGCCCCCTTGCTGCCGCGCTTGATGCATTGGGCACGGCCTGCACGATCCACAGTTTCGAAGAGCGCTCCTTGAGCCATGGCTCCGGCGCCCAGGCCATGGCCTTTGTGGAAATTGCCATGCAAGGCATTCCCGGCACCTTGTTTGGCGCAGGCTGCTCCACCAGCATCACCGAAGCCTCGCTCCAAGCCCTGGTGTCTGCGGTCAACCGGGCGTTTGCTCACCCTGCACGGGCATCCTGAACGACACGACAAGGGGAACCCGACAAGAGTTCCCCTTGCGCTTGTCGCACACCGACAATCGGTAGTCAGCCAGATTAGGAAATTCTTAACCAAGCCCGTAGGATTGCTACGATTGGGCAAATAGCAGTGAAGGGTGCCCCTGTCTCC
Source organism: Uliginosibacterium gangwonense DSM 18521 (assembly GCF_000373965.1). Taxonomy (GTDB): domain Bacteria; phylum Pseudomonadota; class Gammaproteobacteria; order Burkholderiales; family Rhodocyclaceae; genus Uliginosibacterium; species Uliginosibacterium gangwonense. The sequence goes on from NZ_KB892846.1 coordinate 133,791, forward strand.
GTGTAGACTACGGAACGTAAAATCTGGTGAGTTTGGCGGCAAGAACCTGTTTGTGATCTGCCCGCAAGGGAGCACGCGCGGAGCACAGCGCAGCACACAAGCAAAGTGTTGGGGCGGCACATGAAGATTCCGGGCCGTGCGCACGCCACGGCCGCGCCCTCACAAGTTTGCAGACAGGTTCTAATTCAGGAAGAGAGTGCAAATGGATGCAACATATCGGGTCGTATTCTGTGGAGAGGTACTCACAGGATTCGAATTATCTTCGGTCAAACAGACGGCAGAAGTCCGCCTGAAGGCGCCTCCTGCCATGCTGACCCAATTGTTCTCGGGTCGCCGGGTGATCCTCAAAAAAGGCATTACGCTCGATATCGGCAGCCGCTACCTGCAAGAACTCGAAAGCATGGGCATGAAGGCTTCACTGGAGCCAGAAACCGAGGTCCCCGCCGCCCCGGTGGCAGGCATGTCCGCCTCCGCACCCGCGATTGCGCCTGTTCCCAAGGACCTGGGCAGCTACGCCCCGCCCACCGAATCTTCGGTATTTGACACGCGCAATGCTCCGACCGAGGCCACAATCGTCGTGCCGCGCCAGCAGCAACCCCTGCGCGCACCGCCCCCCGCTACCGAACAAACGGTTTTCGTCCCTCGTCCGGACACGTCTGAACGTCCAGCGCCCAATCCCAGTGTGGAACCCACCGTATTCGTCCCCCGCTCGGACAGCATCAAGCGCAACTTCGACTCTGAGCGCACGCTGATTGCCAGCGCAGAAACGCTGGCGGAATATTTCATCCCCAAGGCCTCTGCGCATCCAGCAGACGACCCCTCGCTGCTTGAAGACAGTGGTGCAACGGCTGCCATGCCAGACCCGGTGGAGCACCGTGATGTTCGCGGCTCAAATGACAAAACGGTACTGGCGCCTCCCCCCCCGGCACCGGCGCCGCAGCCCGCAGCCACTTCGCAGCCTTATCGCACCGGCTCCAGCGAAACCACAGTGTTCGTGGCCCCTCGGCGCGGCACATCAGACCCAACCATGACGGGCGCGACAGGTGCACGCCCTGGCGCGCTTTCGGATGAAGCGCGACGCAGCCTGATGGATGAGTACGAGCGTGGCGACCAGGAAGAGATCGATGCCCGCGCCCCCCGTGGTGGCAAGGGCCGCACCCTCCTGATCCTGCTGGTTCTGATCGCTGCCATCGGGGCAGCGGCCTATTACTATTTATTTATGCAATAAGTCCATGCCCCGGTTTTGCAGTTGCAGAGCCGGGGCTGTCTTGCCCCACTGTTTACCTCATACAACAAACCCGTAAAACCGCAAAAAATCGCCCCCAAGTTTTTTGCAGATAAACGATAATTGCTTCACAAAAAACAAACAATATCGTCTTGACGTTTTGGGAGCTTCTTCTATGTTCAGGGTCGTCTTCAGTGGCGAAATCGTCCCGGGGTTCAACAAGCCAGCAGTCATCGCTGCCGCAGCGCAGCGCATGAAAGCTACCCAGGTACAGATCGACAAGGTTTTTTCCGGCCGCAAAGTGACTCTCAAAAAGGGCCTGAGCGACCAGCATGGCGCCTATTACGTGGCCGAGCTGAAGAAGATGGGCATGCAGGTCAGCCTGGAGCGCGAACCTCAATCTCCCCCCGCCAACCAGACTCAGACTGGCAACAAGGGCGACGATATTGGCAAAAGCACGGCGCTGACGGCCTCCATGATTTTTGGCAGCCGCTCGAACCAGGAAGATGACTGGGCCATTGCTTCCATCCACGAATATGCCCGCATGGAAGACATGCGTAATTCGTTTGCAGATACCGACGTCAACCAGCCTTATGTCTACAGCTCGGCAGCAGACCCGGTACTCAGAGACAGTCCCACGCCTCGCCAAGTACAAAGCTTTGCTGGTCTTGGCATGGCTGCAAACAGCCAACCCGCCGCCCCAGTCACGGCCCGAGCCAGTGCAGCGCAATCCTGCTGTTGCCCGCATTGCGGCAAGGCGTTGGACCCTGCCCTGTTTGCCAAAGCCAAGGCTACGGCCACTGCAAACACGATTGCCGCTATGCCGATTCGCCCTGGAGACTCCCTGCAGGTGTCGCCCAATACCCAGCAAGATAAGCCCGAGGGATCATGGGCACGCTTGACGGCCAAACTCAATCGCATCCTGCCCAAACAATCTGCCGCATAGCAATGCGATGGGTCGGCCCCCTGCTTCGTAGGGGGCTTGGCGCCCCAAAGCAGAAGTTCGCCCGGGTTTAGCGCAACTCAGCGCAAAACACGTATACCGGGGACATGTACCGCCCCTGCATCACGATTTTGCCCAAAAACGGCCAATTTTGGAGATAATAGCGGCTACTTGCCAGAGCGCAATTAGGGTTAATCTGGTGATCAGTTAGAATCAAGCACTTTTTTCGCGGGAGCACCAACCATGTTCGTATTTAACAAAGACTGCGTGATGGAAGACCTGGGCAGCGGCGTCAGCCGCAAGATTCTTGCCCACAACGGCAAGATGATGCAGGTTGAAGTCCACTTTGCCGATGGCGCCATTGGCCCCATGCACAATCACCCCCATGAACAGCTGACCTATGTGCTGTCGGGCGAGTTTGAATTCACCATTGGCGACGTGACCAAGATCGTCAAGGCGGGCGACACCCTGTACAAAGAGCCGAACATCATGCACGGCTGCACCTGTCTGAAGGCAGGCATCCTGCTCGACACCTTCACCCCGCAACGCGAAGACTTCCTGAAGAAGTAAGCGCCTGCCCACTGAAAATGGGAGTGGAACAAAAAACCGGCATTTTCGCCGGTTTTTTTTATGATGCAGCCCGGACTGCAGCCCGAATGCGTTGTCGAGCCACCTCTGGCAAATTCACGTACTCCAAGCCCAACTGTACCTCGGCCCCCCTAAGTACCTGGAAGATCACCTTGCAGGTGAAGCTTGTCACCAAGTAGTTACCCGGCTTCTGCACATCTGGCACAAACGCGGCAATATTGATCGAACTGCCCGTGGAAAAGGAATACATGGAAAGAATCCGCAATCCCCCTTCGGAAACATCCATCACGTAACCGGGTTTTTTCTCTCCCGTGGGCAATAAAATCAGCATCCGCCAATGAACACGGCGGCGTTCGAACGAGCGCTTTTCAGATACACCAAAACTGTTTGTCACATCACCACTATCGTTCATCGCTACACTTTCCTGGGCCAGATGAGGCTGGGCCGACCATAGCCATAATTATCACCGTTCCAGACTACGTTGCACCAGCGTATTCCGTTTTTTTCCCATCAACCCAAACCGCCTTGTGCAAGACCGCACCCACGCCACGCAGCATATGAACCACCTGATGCGTGTAAAGTGAAGACCATACGGGCAATGCGCACATCTGCAAGAAAATTCGTGCCACGATAAAGGGACATTCTGCTTGCTCAGCCTGTGTTGATGAAACAACCCGGATTCCCCGCCAACGAATCAGAACGCTTGGCTTGGTTACACGAATTGGCCTTGCTGGAAACCCCGTCAGAAGAGGCGTTCGACCGCATCACCCGTTTGGCAGCCACCCTCTTCAAGGTTCCCGTCTGCCTCATCTCCTTGGTTGACGCGCATCAGCAGTGGATCAAATCACGCCAGGGCATTGAACTGGATTCCATCCCAAGGGCCACCTCATTCTGCGGCCATGTGGTCGCAAGCGAACAGGCACTGGTCGTCCCGGATGCGACGCTTGATGAACGCTTTGCCGACAACCCGCTGGTCACTGCATCACCCTTCATCCGCTTCTACGCCGGGGTGCCCTTGCGTGATACCCGGCAGTTCTCAATCGGCACGCTCTGCCTGATCGACCATGTTCCCCGCCAAATTGATCAGGACACACTGGCGCAGCTCCAGGCACTGGCCAGCATGGTCATGGATGCCATCCACCTGCGCCAACGTACCGCCGAGTTGCTTGCCACCTACAATCTGTTCTCTGATGGCCCGATCGCCATCCTCAGCTTCCAAGCCCACAAAGACTGGCACGTCCTCTATGCATCCAGCAATACAGAACCCCTGCTCGGGCTGGCCGTGGGGAGGACGCGGGCGCCGGACTTCCGGTTGGAAGAGGTCATCCATCCAGAAGACCTCCCTTCGCTGCATAATTGCTTGGCAAGCCTATACAACGGCCTCTACACATCACGGGAATTGAATATCCGCCTGATGCCTCACAATACCGTTGTGCACCACTTTTTCATGGGGCTCAACGCGGTCTACGGATCTGATGGCTCAATCCGCCTGATCCAGGCCTACCTGTTTGACATCAGTCGGCAAAAACAACTTGAAGCCTCACTGGAAAGCGCCCGCCAGCGGCTGACCCTGGCGCTGGAAGCGGCCAATCTTGGCACCTGGGACATCAATCTGCAAACCCGGCAGGGCGTGCTGGATCAACGTGCTGCAATCATCCTGGGGCTGTCTGTCGATGAAGGCACCAGCAGCTATGACACTTGGGAAGACCGTATTCATCCTGCCGACCACCAAGGCCGGAAAAAAGCCCTTGAGGCCCATCTGGCCGGAGTCAGTCCCGGCTTTTCCTATGTATTCCGTTTGCGTCATCTGGATGGGCACTACGTATGGATAGAGTCGCATGGCCGTGTGGTCAGCCGCGACAGCCAGGGAGCACCACTGCGGATTGTGGGTACCCACCAGGACATCTCCCAAAAGAAGTGGGAAGAAGAGAACCGCGACCGGCAACAACGCTTGCTGGCCCTGCTCTCGGAATCGCAACAACACTTCCTTTTGGCCCGTGACACACAAAGCGCCCTGCAAGATCTGCTGGAACCACTCATGTCGATTACAGATGCGCGTTTCGGCCTGATCGGTGAAGTCGTGATACACGAAGACAAGACGAGCACGCTGGAGATTCCCGCCCTGAGCAACAAGCCTTTCAGCTCAGGCACCAGCCGCCTGTTTGCCCCTCACACCCAGGCTTACAACGGTAAGCTCAGCATTGCCGCCTTTGAAAATGCAGCAATGCGCCGGGTGCTGAAACGTGGCAGTACCCTGATCTCAAACGAGGCGCAGACCTTGGGGCTGGAAATGCTGGCCCCAGAGGTCATCCCCAGCCTGAACTCCTTCATCGCCCTGCCCTGCCTGTACAACAATGTGGTGCTGGGCGTCATCGGCCTGGGCAACCGGCCCGGCGGATTCGACCAGGACATCGTCCAACTCCTGCAACCACTGGCGCAAGCGCTAGGACTGCTGATGCACGCCCGCGAGGTGGAAACCGCACGCCAAAAGGCCGAGGTGGAACTGCATCGGCTGGCCACCACCGATGCACTGACCGGCATCCCCAACCGTCGCGTATTCCTGGAACACTGCGCAGAGGCGATGGAGATGCACGGCCGCTATGGCGGCGTTTTCACCCTGGGGTTGATCGATATTGATCATTTCAAAACAATCAACGATGTCTATGGCCACCAGGTAGGTGATCAGGCGCTCAAGGCTGTCACCCAAACCGTGGCGGCGGGGCTACGCAGCACCGATCACTTTGGCCGGGTTGGCGGCGAGGAGTTTGGCATCTTGCTGCCCAACACCAATGAACATGACGCTGTAATGCTCTGCGACCGTCTGCGCCACGCAGTAGAAACCATGCAGGCAAGCCATGACCACCTAAGCTTCCAGATATGCGTGAGTATCGGGCTTGCCCAGATAGACGCCAGTTGCAAGAACATTGAAGAATTGATGGGGCATGCTGACCAGGCGCTTTACAAGGCCAAGAACAGCGGCCGCAACTGCGTATTCAGCCACAAGGGCATCACCCGGCAAGACATCATCAAGAACTGCGCACCTGAGCTACATGAAGCCCCGCCACCAGAGCATCCATCCGTCTGAAACGATGCATTGTTCACCCCACCCGGCTATATCGAGATATGATGTATGTGATTTCTCAATCCCCACAAGGAGTTGACCATGAGTGATCTAGCAGAATCCCGCGACAAACTGATTGCAGACCTGAAGACCGTGCTTGCCGATACAGATGATCTGTTGAAGATCACCGCTGACAATGCCTCTGGCAAGATTGCCGAAGCCCGTGAAAAGATCAAGGGGCGCGTTGATGCCGTCAAAGCCCGTCTGGCCGAAAGCGAAGTCGCGGCGGTAGCCAAGCAGGCAGCCAAGACCACGGACGCCTTCGTGCAGGAAAACCCGTGGAAATCCGTTGGCATAGCCGCCGGAGTCGGGCTGGTGATCGGGCTTTTGATCGGCCGCCGCTAAAACACCCATGAGCAACGACCAGCCAACAGGCTTTCTGGGGAGGCTGCGGCGGCTTGCGGCTTCCTCAGTAGGGATGCTTGAATGCCGGGTCAGCCTGTTTGCCACCGAGCTGGAGGAAGACCTCCTGCAGCTCGGTACTGGCATGATCCTGCTCATGCTCGCCGCATTGTTTCTGGCCTTTGGCCTGCTTGCCCTGCTGGCTTTTGTCACTGTATTGCTTTGGGATAGCCACCGCCTATTGGCCTTGGGCCTGTGTACCACGATCTTTGTGGTTGCAGGTCTGTGGTGCGCCACCCTTGCCGCCCGCAAGCTCAAATCCGGCAAGGAATTCTTGGGTGCCACGCGGGCAGAGTTTGAAAAGGATCGCAAAGCTTTCAGCAGGAGCCTGCCTTGATCCGCTCGCCCGAATATCTGGCTGCCCGGCGCAAAGCGCTGGTCGCCCGGGCAGATAATCTGCGTCAGACGATGGGCGAAGACCTCGTCGTGCTGTCAGAGCCACTTGGAAAAATCAGTCAGGCCGCCGCACAGGCCCGCCCCTTCTTGCGCTATGCCCCGATCATTGCGGGCGCAGGTGCCGCCCTGCTGGTCTGGAAGCGGCCACGCCGCATACTGGATGCGGGACACAAACTGATCTCGCTGTGGCAGTACTGTGTGCCACTTGTTGCCATGCTCAAGAGCATCCACCCCCGGCAAGACCCAGCCGCCGGGGAGGATTAAGGTCTGCTGACACTTACCCCAGATAGCGCTGCAGGAATTCCACCGTTCGCTGCCACGCCAGCGTTGCGGCCTTGGCGTCATACCGTGCTGCATTGGTGTCATTATTGAAGGCGTGATTCACTCCGTCATACACATGCAGCTCATAGGTTTTGCCAGCCGCTTTCAAAGCTGATTCAAAGCCGGGAATCCCGGCATTGATGCGCTCATCCAACCCGGCGTAATGCAACAGCAACGGCGCCTTGATATGGCTGATCTCCTCCGCCTTGGGCTGCATGCCATAGAAAGCCACCCCGGCATCCAGATCAGGCGCCACCACGGCCAACTGATTGACCGCTCCTCCACCCCAGCAAAAACCAAGCGCCCCGCACTTGCCGCTGGCTTGGGGGTGGTGTTTGAGGAATTGAAGGGCGCCAAGCGAGATTTGATCAATCGTTGCAGGCGTGAGTTGGGCGATCAGATCACGCGCCTTGTCCTCATCTGCGGGCGTGCCCCCCAAACCGCTCAGGTAATCCGGGGCACATGCCAGAAAACCTGCCAGGGCGAGGCGGCGGGTAATGTCCTGAATGTGGGGATTCAGGCCACGGTTCTCGTGAATAATGATGACTGCAGCCAGCTTGCCAGAGGCCGCCTTGGGCCAGGCCATATAGGCGCTGACAAGCCCGGCTGCACTGGCAAAGCCCGCCGTTTGCGTTGCCAGCCGCGCATCCCCTTCCGGCAACACTGCGGCCTGGGCGTAATTGTTTTCCAGAAAGGGCAAAAGTGCCGTAGCAGCGGTCACACTGCCCGTTACGGCGGTCAGGCGTTTCATGAAAACACGCCGGGGCAAGGGCGCGTGGGTATACTCGTCATACAGCGCAATGACTTCCGGACCGATGACGGGCCTGTTGGACGATGGTGCATTCATCTTGGGGTATCCTCTTGTTGGGTCAAACAGACGGTTTTAACAACCGTTCTCTGGATACCTGCTGACGACCAAGCAACAAATCAGCAGGTTCGCCTATGCACTATACGCCAAGCCCACCGTGCTACAAACCAAGAACCTCGCAAGCATTACGGGTGGTAGCCTCGGCCACGGCGTCAAGCGGCAAGCCACGCAGGTCTGCCAGGATCTGCGCAAAACGGGCGACATTGGCAGGCTCGTTGCGCTGGGCAGGCGCCCAGGCGGGCGGAATATCTGGCGCGTCAGACTCCAGCACGATGGATTCGAGTGGCATGCTGGCCGCAAGCTGACGAATCCGGCTGGAGCCTGAATAGCTCATGGCGCCCCCAAAGCCCAGCTTGAACCCCATCTCGATGAATATGCGGGCCTGCTGCACGCTGCCATTGAAGGCATGCGCAATACCACCGCGCACGGGGTGGCGGCGCAGGTATTTGAGCACTCGGTCCTGCGCCCGACGAACGTGCAGCAATACCGGCAGATCAAAAGCCTTGGCGAGCTTGAGTTGCTCGATGAAAAACCATTCCTGCAGCTCGGGATCAGCATCAGCCACAAAACCATCCAGGCCGATTTCGCCCAACGCACAAGCCCTTCCGCCTGCCAGCAAATCACGCAGGCGGGCAATATCATCCTCATGTGCCTCTTTGACGTAGAGCGGATGAATGCCAAAGGCACAGGCACTGCCCGGCAGCGCCTGCACAAGCTCGGCCACTGCCGTACAACTGGGCAAGTGAATGGCGGGCAGAACGAAGCGCCCGACCCCCGCCGCGTGGGCAGCCTGGACCACCGCCTCGCAGTCTGCGGCAAACTCCGGCGCATCCAGATGAAGGTGGGTATCGATCAGGCTCACGGCCATCTATTGCTGCTTGCAGAATTGCTCAATGTCACCCGTGATCCAGGCACTGGTCTGGTCCGCCAGGGCGATCACCGCATCACGCAAACCTTGCGCCTGGGCGGAGGGTTCCACCTTGGGCACCGGCACGCGTACATCCACGATGCGCTTGAACACGGCAGTCTTGCCGTCCAGCGACAGGCGCAGGGTTCCTGCCAGCAGCGCGGAACCCTTGCCTTGGGCATCAATCTCCAGAATGAAATCCGAGAGCAGGAAACTCAGGCGGCATCGCCCGGTCGGCTCCACAGGCAGCAGCCGCGTCAACGCCTGATCGACCAGGGTGGCAGGCGGTGCAGCCCAGCGATTGAAGGCATACACCCCGCGTGTGGTGGGGTCGGTCGCGTTCCGGTAATGCATCGACAACCCCGCTACCACCGGCGTGGAGCTGACTGTCACCGTGCGTAGCGGCAAGGCGGGGCGTGCCAGCGTGCGGAAGCCACCGCCTAAATCATGTTGCGTCAGCGGCGGGGATGCCTGGGGCATCAACCCGCATGCCGAAAGCAACAGAAAGGATAGACAAAGAATCGGCTTTTTCATGGCTTGGCCGTAGAGGTTTCGCCCGGTCCGGGCTGCTGTTGACGCTTACCCAGCAAAAGAAGCTGCGGCGAACGTTCCACATCATCCAGCACGCGGCTGAGCTGTTGGGTGTTGGCTTGCAGATCAAGCACCAGTTGATTCACACGGGGTAAGGTATCTGCGGTAATGCTGGCCTGCACATCGGCGCCCAAGTGATCAATGCGCGCGCCTGCGGCATCCACCTTGGCCAGCGCCTTGCGAAAGTCATCCACTGCCGGGCCCAGCTGTTTGCTCACCGTCTGGAATTGTTCCAGCGTGTTGCTCAGGCGTTCGGCATTTTGCGGGGAGGAGAAACGACGCATGTCGGCAGATAGCGCAGCCGTCTGTGCCAGGGTCTTTTCCAGATGGGCGGAACTGGCCGCCAGATTCTTCAAGGTGGTATCGATGCGGCTGATATTCTCTTCGCTCATCAACTGCTCAAAGCGCTCTGAGCTGGTTTTGAGCCGCGCCACAATCGCCTGCCCGGCCTCGGTAATCTGCTCAAGTGCGCCTTGCTGCATGGCAATGATCGGCGGTAGTTTCCCCAGCCGTACCGGCGGCGCGGGATTGCTGCCATCGTCATCAAGCTGCACAAAGCCCTGCCCGGTCAGCCCCTGGAGGCCGATCTTGGCGTGCGTGCCACGGGTGATCGGCACATCGGACTCGATGCGGATGGTGACATAGACCTCACGCGAATCCTGCAGATCCACATCCACCACCTTGCCTACCCGCACCCCACGGAAACGCACCGGTGCCTGGGGGTTCAGGCCCGTCACGCTCTTGGGCGATATGACCAGGTATTCACTCATGTTCTGCCCGCCGCTGGAAAACCACCAGAATGCAGCCACTATGAGGCCGCCCAACAGCAGCGTAAAGGCGCCTACCCACAACGCATATGCTCGGTTTTCCATGCTACGAACCTGCCTCCTCGGTCTCGTCACGCTCACCCACCGCTGAACGATAGCGGAAGAAGTTATTGATAAACGGGTGATCCACGGCGTGCACTTCTTCAAGACTCCCTGTGGCCAGTATACGATGTTCGGCCAGCACCGCAACGCGATTGGCCAATGCAGAAAGCGTGTCCAGGTCGTGGGTGACAAATACCACGGTCAGCCCCAGTCCTTCATGCAGGCTGCGGATCAGTTCGACGAAGCGGGCGCTTCTCTCGGGGTCCAGCCCCGCAGTTGGTTCGTCAAGCAGCAAAAGCTCCGGCTCCAGCGCCAATGCACGCGCCAGGGCCACGCGTTTGATCATGCCGCCGGAGAGCTGGGCGGGCATCAGCATGGCATGCTGGGGCTTCAACTGCACCAGTTCCAGGCGGCTCATGACCATGGCCAGGATTTCATCTTCGTGCAGGCCACCACATTCGCGCAAGGGGAAAGCAATGTTGTCATACACCGTGAAGGCGGAGAACAGCGCGCCCTGCTGAAACAGCACCCCGGCCCGGCGACGGCGTGCAAAACGCTCAGCGCGAGGGCCCGCCTGTAGCGGTTCCCCGAACAGTTCGATGCTGCCCGCATCCGGGCGCTGCAAATCAATCATCTGGCGCAGCAGCGTCGTCTTGCCCGCACCCGATCCGCCTACCAGCGCCAGCAAGTCACCCCGGTACACATCCAGGTCCAGATCCTGGTGCACCCAATGTGGGCCATAACGGGTCTGGATGCCGCGCATCCTGATGACGGGGGAATGCCCTTCGCGCTCACTCATCGCAAGGGCACCCCTATTCCACGGGTGAGCATGGCAAACAACGCATCCAGCAGGATCACGCTGGTGATTGCCGTGACCACCGAGGCCGTGGTGTTGGCCGACAGACTTTCGGTATTCGGTTTGACCCGCAAGCCAAAGTGGCAGGCGATCAGCGCGATGGCTGTACCAAAGACAGCACCTTTGGCCAGACCGATATACAGGTTCTCGATGGGCACCACGTTGGGCAACACCGAAAAGAAATATGCCCATTCAATATCCAGCAAAAGTTGGGCGCATACCATGCCACCCGCAAGCGCCGCCAATGAGGTCCAGGCCACCAGCAAGGGCATGGCGCAGGCCAGCGCCAGCACCTTGGGCCACACCAGACGCTGGTGGCGCGACACGCCCATGGCCGAGAGCGCATCAATCTCTTCCGTCACCCGCATCACCCCAAGCTGGGCGGTGATGGCTGAGCCAGAACGCCCGGCTACCAGAATGGAGACCAGCACCGGCCCCAACTCACGGATGATGCCAATGCCCAGGATGTTGATGATCAGGGCTTCTGCGCCGAAATTCCGTAGCTGCAAGGCCGACAGGTAACTGAGCACCACGCCGATCAGAAAGCCCACCAGGGCCGAGATCGGCATGGCGCGAAGCCCCGTCTTGTAGAGCGCAGCAGAAAATTCCTTGAACGGAATGTTGCGAGGCTCAATCACCAGACGCAGCACTTCCAGCACCACCAGCCCCAGCATGGTGGTGAAGTCGTACAGATGGGAGGCTGCCCCCAGCACCCATTCCCCCACCACCCGCACGGGGCTGAGCCAATCGATGGGGGTATGCGGCAGGCTTTGATGTGCCGCGTTGCGAATGCGGTCAAACGCGGCCCGCTGGATGTCACTCATGATCACCGAGGCAGGCTCCGTCTTGCCCCAGCAGCGCAGCAGGAGCAAGGCGCCAAAGGCATCGATGCGGGTAACCGCCGACAAGTCCCACTCCGTGAGATGCTGTGTTTGCAGGCGCAACTGGGCGCGCAGGATCAGCAGACGTGGGCGCAGCGCAAATAGGCACCAGTCGCCACGCAATACCACACGCGAGCCTTCACGCGCCAATGATGGCGGCGGAGCATGCGACAGGGCTTCAGCGTGGGCGCGGGTTTTCATGCGGGCCTCGGCGGATACCTAAACAGCCTGCGCGGGCACGGTGCCGCGCTCGACCTGAAGACGGAAACTACGCCCCAGGCGTTGCCACTGCTGCTCTTCTTCCTTGAGTGCGGCGGCAGTGAGAGGGAACTCTTGCAACCAGTTGTGCGACACCACAGCCACGTAGCCGCGCCGATCCTTGCCGATCCGCAACAAGGGCGTGGTGCGATCGTTGCGGGCACGGTTGAGGATGACCGACAGACGCAGGCACAGGATCAGCTCCCAACCTGCCACGCTGGGGGTGGTGGTGATCACCCGCTCCAGCTTGCCACGGTGGGCCAGCGCGAGCCGGGCCAAGCGGGCTTGATCCATGCGTGAGAAGCCCGGCATGTCGGCATTCGAAACAATGTAGGCGGTGTGCTTGTGGTAGCTGGCATGGGCTACCGAGAGGCCAATCTCATGTAGCAACGCAGCCCAGCCGAGGAAGCGGCACTCATTTTCCAGGTTGAAATGCTCGGGCTCGACGTTTTCGTACAGGGACATCAGCAATTGTTGCGCAGTTTCAGCCACCCGGCGCGCCTGGGCCTCATCCACCTGATAGCGCTGCACAAAGTTGCTAACCGTGGCGTCACGCAGATCATGGCGGTGGTAGCGCCCGAGCAGATCGTAGAGCACCCCCAGACGCAAGGCGCCTTCGGAAAAAACCATGTGTTCCAGGCCAAATTCGGCAAACACCGCCAACATGATTGCCACTCCACCGGCAAAGACTGGCAGACGATCAGCCTTCACACCTTCCAGGTCCAGGCGATCCACATGCCCGGCCTTGAGCATGATGTGGCGCAACTTCTCCAGCCCTTCGCGGGTAATACCGGGCACGGGAGACAATCCGTTGAGTTCGAGCGCATCGCAGATGGCTTTGGCACTGCCGCTGGAGCCCACTGCCAACTCCCAGCCCGTCGCCCGGTAAGCCTGCGAGATCAGTTCCAGTTGCTGGCGCGCAGCCAGCTCCGCTTCTTTCATGGCCGCCCGGGTGATCACCCCACCGGGGAAATATTTCAGGCTGAAACTCACGCACCCCATGTAGAGCGATTCAAGCTGCAAGGATTCAAAATTGCGCCCGATGATGAATTCCGTGGAGCCCCCCCCGATATCCACCACCAGTTGCTGCAAGACGGGGTTCGGCAGGGTATGGGCCACACCCACGTAGATCAGGCGCGCTTCTTCGCGCCCTGCAATCACTTCGATGGGAAAACCCAGCGCCTCTTCGGCCGCGATCAGGAATTCATTGGTATTCTTCGCCACCCGTAATGTGTTGGTGGCCACCGCCCGCACAGCATCGACGGGAAAGTCGCGCAGGCGCTCGTTGAAGCGGCGCAGTGCCTCAATGGCGCGAAGCTGGGCCGGGCCATCAAGCAGCTTGTCCGCATTCAGGCCCGCAGCAAGGCGCACCGGCTCCTTCAGGTTATCCAGCTCATAGATCTGGTCCCCTACAATACGACCAATCATCAGGCGGAAACTGTTTGACCCCAGATCGACTGCACACACTAGCTCATGAGACATCAAGGACTAACCTTCGTGGTACCGGCAACATAGCACAGTAGAAAATTCTAGCATCCGCCGGACAAACGGTCGGTGAAAAATCTCCCTATCTTGATGGATGCACCCCTTTATGCGCCTCAAGGCTCCCCTTTGGTCACTCGTTCATCAAAACGTCATCGAAATGTCACAAAATAGAGGTCGACCCGATACAGTACGCTGGCACACTCCCTGCAGCACAAGCGAGCCAAGCAGTACAACCACACACTTGAGTGAGACAGGTTCCGATATGCCTTTGATTGAGAATCGCCCGGTAGCCCCCCCGGAAAACCTATTCAATAGAGAACTCTCCATCCTTGCCTTCCAGCGCCGTGTGCTGGCCCAGGCAGCCGACGAGACCATGCCACTGCTCGAACGCTTGCGCTTTCTGTGCATCGTATCGAGCAACCTTGATGAGTTCTTTGAAATCCGCGTGGCCGGTGTGCGCGAACAGGTCAAGCTGGGGGCGACCGCCCTGGTCAATGGCATGTCGCCTCAAACACTGTACAAACAGATCAGCCGCGAGGTGCACACAATCGTCGCCGAGCAATACCGGCTGCTCAACGACGACATCCTGCCGCGTCTGGAAGAGCAGAACATCGTCTTCCTGCGCCGCTCGCTCTGGAACGAGGCGCAGCAGGCGTGGATCAAGCAGTATTTCCTCTCCGAAGTCATGCCGGTGCTCACCCCGGTTGGGCTGGACCCCGCCCACCCCTTCCCCCGGCTTTTGAACAAGAGCTTGAACTTTGCGGTGGAACTCGAAGGGCGCGATGCCTTTGGCCGCAATTCCAATGCCGCCATCGTCCAGGCACCTCGTGCCCTGCCCCGCGTGATCCGCCTGCCTGCCGAACTCACCGGGGTGGACAACGGCTTCGTCTTCCTCTCCTCCATCCTCCACGCCCATGTGGGCGAACTCTTTGCAGGCATGAACGTGCTGGGCTGCTACCAGTTCCGCGTCACCCGCAACAGCGATCTGTTTGTGGATGAAGAAGAAGTCAAAGACTTGCGTATCACCCTGCAGGGCGAACTCCAGCAGCGTAACTTTGGCAACGCAGTGCGCCTGGAAGTACCCGACAACTGCTCGCCGCAGATCAGCGAATTCCTGCTCGAACAATTCGGGCTGGACCGTGAAGAACTCTACCGTGTGCCTGGAATTGTCAATCTGGTGCGCCTGATGCAGGTGCCCGACTGGGTCAATCGCCCGGACCTCAAGTTCCAGCCCTTCCAACCTTCCGTTCCCAAGGGGCTGGACAAGCGCGACGATATCTTTGCCAGCATCCGCCACAACGACTTGCTGATGCACCACCCATTCCAGAGCTTCTCGCCTGTCATCGACATGCTCCGCGCCGCAGCGGATGACCCACAGGTACTGGCTATCCGCATGACGGTGTACCGCACCGGGAATGATTCCGAATTGATGGAGCAGCTCCTCAAGGCCGCGCGCAAGGGCAAGGAAGTCAATGTGGTGGTCGAACTGATGGCCCGCTTTGACGAAGAAGCCAACATCAGCTGGGCCGCCCGCCTGGAAGAAGCAGGTGCCCACGTCGTCTATGGCGTGTTCGGCTACAAGACACACGCCAAGATGCTGCTCATTGTGCGCCGCGAAGACAATGGCAAGGGCCAGCAGATCCTCAGGCGCTATGTGCACCTAGGAACCGGCAACTACCACCCGCGCACCACGCGCTTCTACACCGACTTCGGGCTCTTCACCGCCAACGAGGAAATCGGCGCGGACGTGCATGAGGTCTTCAAGCAGCTCACCGGTCTGGGCCGTGCGCAAAGCCTGCACCACCTGTGGCAGTCGCCCTTCTCGCTGCAACCCAATGTGGTCGCTGCCATCGATGCCGAAGCCGAGGCCGCCCGTGCCGGGCGCAAGGGCAAGATCATGGCCAAGATGAACGCGCTGCTCGAACCGCAAACCATCCAGGCGCTCTACGACGCCTCCCAGGCGGGCGTGGAGATCGACCTCTTCGTACGTGGTGCCTGCGCTCTCAAACCGGGAGTCGCCGGGCTGTCTGAAAACATCCGCGTGCGCTCCATCGTCGGTCGCTTCCTGGAACACTCCCGCGTGTTCTATTTTTATGCCGACGGCGAGGAAAAGGTCTACCTCTCCAGCGCCGACTGGATGGATCGCAACTTCTTCCGCCGCATCGAAATCGCCTTCCCGGTGCTGGATCCCAAGCTCAAACGCCGTGTGATCAAGGAAGGGCTACGCCCCTACCTCACCGACAACAGCCAGGCCTGGGAACTGGATGGCGACACCGGCGAATATAAACGCCGCAACCCACGCGGCGCCCGCCATAGCGCACAGGATCTATTGATGCAGGAGTTCGGCAAGATCTAAACCTGTTCATAGTCTTACTGCGAGGCCGTGATCAAGGCTCATGCGCTGCTGCAACATGAAATGCCCATGACACATCATGGGCATTTTTTCGTCTACAACCATAAAAAATGCGGCCCGCAGGCCGCATTCTTCATGCAACAGATACCTTTACCCCAGCCACTTACGGGCGTTGCGGAACATCCGCATCCAGGGGGAGTCCTCACCCAAGGTACTCGGCGCCCAGCTCATCTGTACCGTGCGGCGGCAGCGTTCCGGGTGCGGCATCATGATGGTGAAGCGCCCGTCCGGCGTTGTCAGCCCGGTAGTCCCCGCTGGTGAGCCATTCGGGTTGGCCGGATACTGGCTGGCGACTTCGCCGTTATTGGCAATGAAGCGCACGGCCACCAGTGCCTTGGCCTGATCCCCTTCATGCTGGAACACCGCACGACCTTCGCCGTGGCTGACCACGATAGGCATGCGGCTACCAGCCATGCCTGCAAACAGGATGGAGGGAGATTCCAGCACTTCGACCAGTGCGGTGCGGGCCTCGAACTGCTCGCTCTTGTTGCGGGCAAAGCGCGGCCAAGCTTCGGCACCAGGGATGATCTCGGCAAGGTTGCTCATCATCTGGCAGCCGTTACACACGCCCAGCGCGAAGGTGTCCTGACGGGTAAAGAAGGCCGCAAACTGCTCACGCAGCTTGTCGTTGAAGAGAATCGACTTGGCCCACCCCTGCCCCGCGCCCAGCACGTCACCATACGAGAAGCCCCCGCAGGCGGCCAGCCCGTGAAAATCAGCCAGAGTCACCCGGCCCGCCATCAGGTCTGACATATGCACGTCATACGGCGTAAACCCGGCGGCTTCAAACGCGGAGGCCATTTCGTTCTGCGAATTGACCCCCTGCTCGCGCAGGATCACGACCTTGGGGCGTGCCTTGGCCAGATACGGCGCAGCAATATCCTCTGCCGGGTCGTAAGTCAGGCTGACCGACATGCCGGGGTCTGCACGATCTGCCAGCGCGACAAATTCCTGATCTGCGCTTTCGGCATCGTCCCGGATGCGGGCGATTTCGTGGCTCACTTCGCTCCATGCCTGCAGCAGCACATGGATATCCTCTTCGAATACCATCTTGGCATTACGGCGGATACGCAGTTGCTGGCGATCACTCGGGAAGCCGATAAAGTGGGTCGCGGCCCCTAGCCCGGCTGCGCTCAGGTGCGCTAGGACTTTCTCACGATCAGCACGGCGAATCTGGATGACGGCACCCAGCTCTTCTGCGAACAACGCACCAAACACGCGGTCGTTGAAGCGGCCCTTGAGCAGATCGGGGCGCTTTTCGCTGCCGTCGACGTCACTCATCATATCGTCAAAGCATACCGAATCCAGCTCCACCGAAATACCGCTGCGTGAAGCAAAGGCCATTTCAGCCAGCGTGGCGAAAAGGCCACCGTCGGAGCGATCATGGTAAGCCAGCACCAAGCTGTCTTGCTTCAATGCCTGCAAACCGGCTACAAATTTCTTGAGTGTGGCAGCATCGATATCCGGTGCATGTTCGCCCACCGAATTGTAGGCTTGGGCGAGGATCGAGCCGCCCAGGCGATGCTTCTGGAATCCCAGATCAATCAGCACCAACTCGGTTTCCACGCCCGCTTGCAGTTGCAATTGCGGGGTAAGCGTCTTGCGGATGTCACCCACCGGCGCAAAGGCCGTGGCGATCATGGACAGGGGAGATACCACCTGCTTGGCCTCACCCGCATCGCTCCATGCCGACTTCATAGACAGCGAATCCTTACCAACCGGAATCGCCAGATCGGCACCGATACAGAATTCGGACACGGCCTTCACGGTTTCAAACAGACGCACGTCTTCGCCACGGTGGCCGCAAGCTGCCATCCAGTTGGCGGAGAGCTTTACCGTTTCCAGGCTCGCCACATCGGCGGCCATCAGGTTGGTGATGGATTCCCCCACCGCCATGCGGCCGGAAGCCTCCGGGCTGACACATGCCAAGGGGGTACGCTCACCCATGGCCATGGCTTCACCCAGATAACCGTGGAAACCCATCGCCGTCACCGCCACATCAGCTACCGGGGTCTGCCAGGGGCCAACCATCTGGTCACGCGCAGTCAAGCCACCCACCGAGCGGTCGCCAATCGTGATGAGGAAGGATTTGGAGGCTACCGCAGGCATGCGCAAGACGCGCAGCGCGGCTTCCTTCACTTCGATTTCAGTCACATCAAACGGCGGCAGGAAGATCTGGCGGGTCGCCACGTCGCGGGTCATCTTGGGCGGTTTGCCCAGCAGGACCTGCATTTCCATGTCGACCGGCTTGTTGCCAAAGTGACGGTCGCTCACCACCAGGTGGCCGTCGTCGGAAGCGGTGCCCACCACCGCAAACGGGCAGCGCTCACGGGCACAGAAGGCTTCGAAGCGGGCCAGATTTTCCGGCGCAATCGCCAGCACATAGCGCTCTTGCGCCTCGTTGGACCAGATTTCACGCGGGCTCATGCCCGGCTCTTCAATCTTCACTTCGCGCAGCTCAAAATGCGCGCCCAGATCAGCCGAATCCGCCAGTTCCGGCAAAGCGTTGGAGATGCCGCCTGCGCCCACGTCATGGATGGCCAGAATCGGGTTCTGCTCGCCCAGTTGCCAGCAGGCGTCGATCACCTCCTGCGCACGGCGCTGGATTTCCGGGTTGCCCCGCTGCACGGAGGCAAAGTCCAGGTCCGCCGTGTTGGTGCCGGTGGTCATGGAAGACGCTGCGCCGCCGCCCAAACCAATCAGCATGCCCGGCCCACCCAATTGGATCAGCAGCGTGCCCGGTGCAAACTTGATCTTTTGCGACTGGGTAGCCTGGATGCTACCGACCCCGCCTGCGATCATGATCGGCTTGTGGTAGCCGCGCACCTCGCCTTGAACTTCCTGCTCAAAGGTACGGAAGTAACCGGTAAGGTTCGGGCGACCGAATTCGTTGTTGAAAGCGGCTGCGCCCAGCGGGCCTTCAATCATGATGTCCAGCGCCGAGGCAATGCGCTCGGGCTTGCCGTAGGATTTTTCCCAGGGCTGCACAGCACCGGGAATGTTCAGGTTAGACACCGAGAACCCCGCCAACCCGGCCTTGGGGCGCGAACCACGGCCGGTGGCGCCTTCGTCACGGATTTCACCGCCGGAGCCCGTTGCAGCACCTGGGAAGGGGGAAATGGCGGTCGGGTGGTTGTGCGTTTCCACCTTGGCCAGCAAGTGGGTCAGCTCGCGCTTGTAGGTCCACTGGCCGTTGGCATCCGGGTAGAAGCGGTCAATCTCGGCCCCTTCGATAATCGAAGCATTGTCCGAATAGGCCACCACGGTGCCTTGCGGCGTGGCCTTGTGGGTATCCTTGATCATGCCGAACAGGCTCTTGCTCTGCGGTGCGCCGTCGATGATCCAGTCGGCATTGAAAATCTTGTGGCGGCAGTGCTCAGAGTTGGCCTGCGCGAACATCATCAGTTCCACGTCGGTAGGGTTGCGGCCCACACGCACGAAGTTTTCAACCAGATAATCGATCTCGTCGTCCGACAAAGCCAGCCCAAGCTCCACGTTGGCGGCCACCAGCGCTTCGCGCCCGCCACCAACCACATCTACCGTGGTGAGCGGTTGCGGTGCATAGTGGGCAAACAATTGCCCGGCAGCTTCGACACCATCCAGCACCGATTCGGTCATGCGGTCATGCAGCACCGCCAGCACTGCGTCGCGTGCAGTGGAGTCCAAACTCTTGATGGCGAGCGTGAACATTGTGCCGCGCTCAATACGCACGATCTTCTCGAACCCGCAGTTATGCGCGATATCGCTCGCCTTGGAAGACCAGGGCGAGATCGTGCCCAGGCGCGGGGTCACAAACAGCGCAACACCTTCGGGCACGGCCGGGCTGGCCGGATGGGCCCCCAGCAGGTCGACCAGGCGTTCCTGTTCCTGCGCGGTGAGCGCGGCAGACACCTCGACAAGATACCAGTGCTCGGCCCACACACCTTGCACCTTGGGCGCAGCGGCAGACACAGCATCAGAAAGGCGGGACAGGCGGGTAGCCGAGAAGGCGGGAGCGCCACGGAGCTTGAGGATTTCGGACATGGGCACAGTACTCAGTGGAGAGGAGCCGGGACAGACCGGATCATAGAAGGCGCGGATTATACCGGATCATCCCCTCCAAAGCCGCTGAAAAATGCCGTAAGGTATTGAAGATACATCCCACAAGAGGAAAACACATGCCCCGCACGATAGAGAAGAGCGATGCCGAATGGCGTGAATTGCTTGATCCCGAGCATTATCGCGTCACCCGGCTCAAAGGAACCGAGCGCCCCTTTACCGGCGAATACTGGAACAACTGGACGCCTGGGCGCTACTACTGCCGCTGTTGCGGCGCAGACCTGTTTGACGCGGCCACCAAGTTTGACGCAGGCTGCGGTTGGCCAAGTTTCCACTCGGCAAACACGCCGGACAACATCGAACAGGTAGAAGACTTCAGCCACGGCATGTACCGCATCGAAGTCATCTGCAAACAATGCGGCGCCCACCTGGGCCATCTGTTTGAAGATGGCCCGGCACCCACAGGCTTGCGCTATTGCATCAATTCCGCCTCGATCAAGCAGGGGAAAGAGCAAAAGGGCTGAGAAAAGGCAGCACAAGGGGCGGGCTGGGCCGCCCCTTGATTACTGCATCAAGGCGCCTTCACCGTCATCTTGCCTGCCCCGGCGTTGGCCAGCACATGCGCCTTCAGGCCCGCTTCGGTCTTGGCCGGTGTGTAGGTGTAAGGAGGTGTCCAGCCCAGTTCGTTGGTGAATTCATGGGTAGCCCAATCCTCCACGGCAGCGCCTGCCGATTGCGCAGTAGCCACTGCGGCAGCCTTGACCGCATCATACCGGGCCTTGGCCACAGTATTGATCGTGCTGCTGGCAAGCGGTAAGCCGTTGAACCATGAGCCATTATCCTTGAACTGATAGCCCTTGAAGTTATCCACAATAATGTATTCGTCCGCCCCAGTGCCTTTGTACTCAAAAGCATTGGCCTCAGACAGAATCATCGATTCAATCCCCATCCCGATGAAATAATGCCCACCATTCAGCGCGCGGCTTAGCATCGGGTAATCCACATCATCCACACTTCCTCTGAAGTAGTTGTTGTAGATATGCACCTGGCCAAAACGCACGCGTGGTGAGCGCTCTTGCGAGTTATCAAACAAGTTGCCAAAGAAGGTCATGTGGTTCTTGCCCCGATCCCTGGCAGCCTTGCCATCACCCGAGCCGATCATGATCGTTTTGTCATGATTACGGAAAATGGAATAGGAGATCGTCACATAATCCGTGCCGTCTTCCATATCCAGCAGACCATCGTGACGCTGTACGTGTTTGCCATAAATAATAGGCTCCTGGCTATCTGGATGGCCTGCATCGCTTAAGGTCAGGTGGTCAAACCAAAGGCGAGTGCCTGTCACCACCGTAATGCCCTTGTAACGCGCATTCCAGTTACCTGTTGGGCCGTCACTGGGCGTCCAGGCCGGGAAGCGGTCTTGCACCGCCTGGATTTCCAGGTTGCGCACGATCACGTTGGTGCGCGCATTCAGCTCCAGATAGCCATCAATGATCTTGGCATCATTCCCGACACCCAGAATCGTCGTGTTGGAGGGCACCGAAAACTGTATCTGCGCCTTCTGCACGTTGGCACAATTGGTACGTGCCGAACCCTGAGCCTTCACCTTGGCCAAGCTAGCCGTGGCAGTCGCATCCCCTGCTGTAGCCTTGGTTTGCAGGTCAGTGACGTAAGCAGAATCGAAACTCTTCACATACAGATCAAAATCCCACTTGCCACAGGTGGTATTGGCCGCCTTGTAGGTATCCTCTGTGGCATATTGACCATTCCCCAGATCAGTACCGTAGAGAGTGCCCTTGATGTAGACAATCTTGGGCTCCAACGCAGCTGCACTGGCGTTTGTGGCATAGGTAGCACTGCCCTTGTTGAGCAGCGCATCGCGGAGTTCCGCACGCGTCGTCGCCACATAAATGTTGGTGGCAGGCGCCCCCTCACCCCCGGTTGGTGGCAAGACCGCAGCCGCATTGTTTGGGTCCGGGTTTTGTGCTGCCCACCCCGAAACAGTCGTAACCGCAGTAATTGATTCGCTTGGTGTCGCCGTTGTGCTGCTACTGGAAGAATCCCCGCTGTTCCCACCACACGCTTGAAGCAGGCATGCAAGAACGATCGGCGCTGCCAAAGCAGGCCGAAATGGTTTGACATACATCACATAGTCTCCTTGTTATTTTTGCTAGCAATTCAGCCCACAAACCGGCTAGTGGCCTGACCGCTTTTTCTAGATTACGCCAAAAATGTTACTAAAGGAATAGGGCGCCCTACACTTCTTTACACTCCGCCATTCGCCTTGATACAAATAGTCCAGAGGCGTTGCTGAAGGTGCGCAAAACAGAGGAAATCCTCAGCACGAATCAGTCCGCAGGGCAACAGATTCTGGCTGGCACGCAGAGCCGCACATGTATCCAAAATATGCCATAAAAATACAAGGCGATGCGTTGGCATGTATACGCAAATACAGGCACCACCACACATCGGATCAGCCGGATTCACGTTATTGCCACATTCCCAGGCGATACTCACACTTTAAAAAGGGTTTACATGCAACCCAGTTGCATTGTTATACTCCTCCCTGGCTTCTCATTTTTTGGACTCGCCGTGCGACAACGCCTGCTTCTTGTGTGCATCACGCTGTTCTTGCTGCTTGGGCAGCAAGGCGCAGCCGTGCACGCACTCAGGCACCTTGGCGAAGCGCTGGCGTCCACCTCGCCTCACAAAGAGTCCCCCACAGCACCCCAGCATCTGTGCGAAGAGTGCCTGGCCTTTGCCGCATTGGGCGCAGCCCTGAATGCGCAGACGCCACCGCAGGCTACCGCAACGTCCTGGTGGCTCTACGTCTCGCCAGGGCAGACAACGGCCTTCGTGGCCGTGGCCCACGCCTTTCAGTCCCGCGCCCCACCTCTGCAAGCCTGATATCCACCTGTACGGATCAAGCATCTGACATAGCCGAAACCCGATTTCTGCCATGTGATGTGTTGTGCCTGTGCAGCCACGGATCGCCATTTCCAAACTGACTGTTTTCACCCTGTGCTGGCGATTTGCCATGCGCACGAATTGTTTCGTCATCGCTGTCTGCCAGAGGCGAAGCTTGATGACGCCCCCATAAAGGAAAACGCATGTATAAGCACCACCATCACGCCTGCCGCAGTGCCATCATCCTGGCCGCGCTCGGCCTCAGTCCTATCCCTGCCCTGGCGGCAGACTCTGCCGATCTACAACAAATCCGCCAGGAAATCGACACCTTGCGCCAGGGTTATGAAAAGCGCATCAACGAACTTGAGACGCGTCTCCAGAACGCGGAGGCCACCGCCAACAAAGCCGAGCAGGCAGCGCAAAACGCCCCTGCCAATTCCGCCCCTTCAACCCCCGCAGCAGGTGGCAATGCCTTCAACCCGGAAATCGGTATGGTGCTCTCCGGCTCCTACTCCAATTTCAAGCGGAATCCTGATGGCTACCGCATCACCGGTTTCGCCCCCGGTGGCGACATCGGCCCAGGCTCCCGTGGCTTCAGCCTCGGGGAATCGGAAGTCAACTTCTCGGCCAACGTCGATCAGCTCTTCTACGGCAACCTAACCTTGTCAGTCGGAGCCGACGATAAAATCCATGCCGAAGAAGCTTTCATCCAGACCACCGCCATGCCTGCGGGATTCAGACTCAAAGCGGGGCGCTTCTTCTCCGGTATCGGCTACATCAACGGGCAACACGCCCACGCCTGGGATTTTGCCGACAGCCCGCTGGTCTATCAGGCTTTCCTCGGCGGCCAATATGCGCAAGAAGGGATTCAGGCAAGCTGGGTCGCCCCTACCCGCATGTTTGTGGAACTCGGTAGCGAAATGGGCCGTGGCAAGGAATTCCCGGGCGCTGACAGCCAGCGCAACAAGCCCGGCTCACAGGCGGTGTTCGCCCATGTTGGGGATGACATCGGCGTGAGCCAGAGCTGGCGAGCCGGGCTATCCTGGTTGCGCCATACACCACAAAACCGCAGCCAAACAGATACCAATCTAGCCAATACGAACGTTACCGATAGCTTTACCGGTACCTCCAACATTGTGGGCGCAGACTTCGTCTGGAAGTGGGCACCAAACGGTAATGGCGAACGCCAAAACCTAAAACTGCAAGGGGAGTTCTATCGCCGCATGGAAAAAGGCCAGCTTGTATATGACACTGCCAATGCCAACACCCAAGGGGATTACCGCACCGCACAGTCTGGTTGGTATGTGCAAAGCGTCTACCAGTTCATCCCCAATTGGCGGGTTGGAGCGCGCTATGAACGCCTGAATTCCGGCACCGTAGATTACGGAAGTAATGCCCTTGTCCTGGGTGACGAACGCTTCCGGCCCAGCAAGACCAGTCTGATGGTGGATTGGAACCCCAGCGAATTCAGCCGCATCCGCCTGCAAGTGGCCCAAGACAAGTCTCGCCGCGATCTCAAGGACCAACAAGTCACTCTGCAATATCAGATGAGCCTGGGCGCCCACGGCGCGCACAGCTACTAAACCAACGGAGCATCACCATGACAAAACAATTTCATCGCACTGCCGTGCTTGCCATTGCCACGGCCAGCTTCTTCAGCCTGCCCGCGCATGCCGCGCTACGCATTGTCGCCTGCGAACCCGAATGGGCCGCGTTGAGCCAGGAACTGGCAGGCGACAAGGCCGACATCTATTCGGCCACCACCGCCATGCAAGACCCCCACCACATCCAGGCCCGCCCCAGCCTGATTGCCGCCGTGCGTAATGCCGACCTGCTTACCTGCACAGGGGCCGAGCTGGAAACCGGCTGGCTGCCCGTGCTGCTGCGTCAATCCGGCAACACCAAAGTTCAACCAGGACAACCGGGCTACTTTGAGGCCGCCAGCTTCGTCACAAAGCTGGAAATTCCCACTCGCCTGGACCGTGCGGATGGCGATGTGCATGCGGCAGGCAACCCCCATATTCAAACCGATCCGCATAATATTGCCAAAGTAGCCGATGCATTAGGCCAGCGCCTCGCCCAGCTTGACCCGGCCAACGCAGCCACCTACAAGGCGCGCCTGCAAGACTTCCAGACCCGCTGGAAGGCAGCCCAGGCCCGATGGGAAAAAGAGGCAGCTCCGCTGCGGGGTGCCAGGATAGTTGTTCAGCATAAAGCCTACCCATACCTGGAAAACTGGCTGGGGCTCAACCAGGTCGCCACTCTGGAACCCAAGCCTGGGGTAGAACCCACCAGCAGCCATCTGAGCGAAGTACTCAACCAGTTGCAAACGCAACCCGCCCGCTTCATTGTGCGCTCGGCCTATAACGACAATCGCGGTGCCGAATGGTTGAGCCAGCACGCCCATATCCCGGTCGTGGTCGTACCCTTCAGCGTAGGGGGCAGCGAACGCGCCAAGGATCTGTTTGGCATGTTTGACGACACCATCGCCCAACTCCTGAAAGGCCTGCAATGACGCACCTCTCCCTTGATCTGGGCATCCTGCTCCCGGCTTTCATCGCCGGGCTGTTAGTGCTCGCCACCCATGTGCCCCTGGGCGCGCAAGTACTGGAGCGTGGCATCGTCTTCATCGACTTGGCAATTGCCCAGATCGCAGGCATTGGTGTCATCGCGGCAGATGTGGCCGGGCTGGAGCCTGAAGGCTGGGCCATGCAAGTCGCAGCAATCTCGGCAGCACTTGTCGGCGCTCTGCTGCTGACCTGGACGGAGCGACATTGGCCTGATATTCAGGAAGCATTGATCGGGGTGCTCTTCGTCATCGCCTCCTGCATCGGCATCCTCCTGCTGGCAGGCAATCCACATGGTGGCGAGCATCTGAAGGATCTGCTCGTAGGCCAGATCCTGTGGGTCAACACAAGCCAGCTCATTGCCACTGCCATCCTCACCGCAGCGGTGCTTGCCGCATGGTTCGGCTTTGCCCGCCACATGGGGCGCTTTGGGTTCTATGCCATCTTTGCCGTCGCCGTCACCGCCTCGGTACAACTGGTGGGAGTGTATCTGGTGTTCTCCTCACTGATCATCCCCGCATTGGCCACACGCATACTGCACGGCAAACGCAGGCTACTACTGGCCTACGCGCTGGGGGCAAGTGCCTATGCCATTGGCCTTGTCGTCTCGGCCCTGCTGGATCTCCCCTCCGGCGCCGTAATCGTGCTGACCATGGCGATGCTAGGCTGTGCCACAAGCCTATTCATGCAAAAAGCATGAACATAAACGGGGCTGCAGATGCAGCCCCGTTTTTCCATACTCCGCACATTGCCAACACAACTGCAAAAAAGCGTGACAAATACCGACAATTTCTTACATCTCGGCGTCAGCTTCCCGGACACGGCACTCGTTATTGCACTCAGCGACGCTCATCGGCGTTAGCGCACACTTAACGATGGAGCTTTACACATGAACGCCAAACTCTTTTTTGCTGCCCTCGCCGTTGCTGTCACCCTGCCTGCGCTGGCTCAAACACCTCCTGCGGACCCGGTCAAACAGGACAACCGCGAAATTCGCCATGACAAACGGGAAATCCGTTCAGACCGCCGTGAATTGGCGGCCGACAAAAAAGAGGTACGCGAAGATCGACGCGCAGAAAAAGTCGCCATCCAGTCCGGCAACAAGGTCGAAGCCAAGGCCATTGATCGGGAGCGCAGAGAAGACAAGCACGAAGTACGCAAGGATCACCGTGATCTCGCCCGCGACCGCGCCGACCTGCACCGCGATCGCAAGGACCGCCGCGAAGATCGGAAAGCACAATAAACCCTCTGCAGACTAACGATTCTCACCATATCGATCATCCCCGTGCGCTGCCGGGGATGATTCGCGCCTGCGCCCCCGATTTCGGTAAGCCTTGAACAGAATGGCCGAATACTCTGCGCGCCCATTGCCTGACACTTGGCAAATGCACTGCCGTAAGCGCTTACAAAAATAGAAGAATTTTTGCCCAGATCGAATCTTACACAGAAAAATACCCTACCCAAAAGGGCATACGGCATCCCGATTTCAGAAACAAAATCCCCTATACCAAAGTTATAGAACTTAGTTCGGAACGCTCATATTCATCAATTTATTAAATAATTTGATGGGAATCTGGTCAGAAAATACGAGCACTTACCACTGAAGTATCTGTTCACCCTTTTGCTATGCATCCGTAGTTTTTGTGCTAATTTTGTAACCGGTGACAAAACACTGGATGACCCAAAAATGTCGTCTTGCTGCGTTGCCGCAAAAGAAAATAGGCGCGTTATTTATATAACGATGCCAAGCACAGTCATGGAGACAAAACAATGATGCACGGTGCCCTTTGAGCAAAGGGGTATTGGCGACTGCCGGTCTTTTATCCTAAGGTTTGAGCGCTTACCGGGTGTTGGCGATGGCGCCGTACACCGTTTGCATGCTTCTGGTTTTTATATGCCTCCTGCTCTGGCTCATCAGGGCTTTTCTACCGAGCTTTTTATTCGGTGTGTACTTGCATCAATTCCTTCCATCAACAAAGCGAGGATACACATGAAGCACATCAGTCCACTCTGGAAACGGTTCTTGCTGCTCGTTGGCATGGCCGCATTGACTGCAAACGCTTGTGCAGATGTAATTATGCACGCTTTTGACTGGCGGTATGACCGGGTAACAAGTAATGCCGATGCCATCAAAAATGCTGGTTATAAGGCTGTGTTGGTCGTGCCACCCATCAAGACGGACAGCAGCAATTGCGCCTGGTGGCAGCATTATCAACCACAAGACTACCGGGTGATCGACCATTGTAGAGGAAACAAAGAGCAGTTCAAAACCATGATTGACACGTTGGCCGCACGTGGTATCGCCGTTTATGCGGATGCGGTACTCAATCAGATGGCCAATGAACGCGGTAACGCCACAGACTTCCCGGGTTCGGCTGCGTTATCAACCTACGCCAGCAATTCCAGTTATTGGAATGCCCAGAAGTTATTTGGCGATCTCAGTGTCGGTTTGTTCAGTTCCTGGGATTTTCATGATGCCTTCTGCATCACAAACTGGACAGATACCTACCAATCCACACATGGGCGCATCTGCGGCGGCAGTGGTGACCGTGGCATGCCTGATCTGAAAGATACCGATAGCAGCAATACCTACGTCAATGATCGCCGTGTAGATTATCTGCGAGCCCTCAAGGGGCTGGGCGTCAAGGGGTTTCGCATTGATGCAGCCAAGCACATGCCTTACAGCTCGATCTCGTCCTTCTTTCAATCCGACATCCGCAGCGGCGCATTCATTTTCGCAGAAATTATTACAGGGGGCGGAACGGGAAACAGCGACTATGAAACATTCATGAAGCCCTATCTATCGCAATTACCCGCGCAATTCCGGGCCTATGATTTCCCTCTGCTGAATACCATCAAAAACGCCTTTGCGATGAGTGGTAGCATGACAGCGCTGGCCCAACCACTGAGCAATGGTCAGGCACTGGAAGGGTTGCGCGCTGTCACTGTCCCCGTCACGCACGACATCCCCTACAACAGCGGCTTCCGTTATCTGATCCTGGATGCCACGGATGAAAAACTCGCCTACGCCTACTTGCTGGGGCGCGAAGACGGTGTACCGATGGTATTTGACGACGGTTCGGATGGCCGCACCGACAATGCCAGATGGGTGGGCCAGTACAATGCGTCCCACATTGTGGCCGGGATCAAGTTCCATGAGCGCGTGCTGGGGCAAGCCTACGAGGTACTGGCTTCAAACGACTGCGCCCTGCTCTTCAGACGTGGGAAAGAAGGCGTTGCCGGAATCAACAAGTGTGGCTATACCGTCGACTTCAACGTGAATACCAATGAGAAATTTTACTGGTATCGCAATTACCGCGACACGCTGAGCAATGGCAACATCGTCAACATCAGCAGCAGTTACTATCAATTCTCACTACCGGGTCGCACGGCCCGTATGTGGCTGCCAGACTGATTGAAAATGACAAGGGCCGCCAAGGCGGCCCTCCACAGGCAGAGATTACCGTTCAATACCTCAACTCAACGCACCGCAATGCCTGTTGGATAGGTGCCATTGCTACTGATGCTGGCCGTGCTCAACGCCGTCAATGCACCCGCCGAACCCACGCTGAATTGCGAGATGGTCGAGGCCGTGTAGTTGCTTGTATAGACGTACTTTCCATCCGGGCTGATTGCCAAAGCAACAGGCCCATTGCCGGTTGCAACACTTGAGGTGGACATTGCGGTCAGCGCCCCGCTACTGATAAGGTACTGGCTGACTGTACTCGAACCACCATTGGTGACATATGCATATTTACCGTTTGAGCTGAGCACGATGCCATTTGGACTCGTTCCGGCGATCACACTGCTTGGCGACATGACAGACAAAAGACCTGTGCTGCCAATTTTCAGTTGTGCCACTTTGTTGCTACCGAGCAGGGCAACATACAGGTAACTGCTGTTTTGATCGATTGCTAACGCCTGCGGGCCAGTTCCGATTGAGGACACATCAAACGTGGCAGTGCTCAAGGCTGTCAAGGCGCCATTGCTGCCCACACTGTACTGCGAAATGGTGTTCGCACTCGAATTGATTACGTATGCATACTTCCCATTAGGCGCCACAACCATGCCATTAGGATTGACACCCGCAGTCACCGTTGCCGGTGACATTGCGGCAGGCAAGCCGTCCGTACCGATTGTAAACTGCGATACAGTCACCGCACTGTAGTCTGCAGAATACAGATATGAATTACCGGGGCTGATTGCCAGCGCATAGCTATTGCTGGCGCCATTGACTGAACCGAGGGAACTCAAACCCGCGCTGGATACACTATAGGCGGCAATTGCCTTGTTGTTGCCATGTGCCACGTAGGCATACTTGCCGTCGCTGGTCAGCATGATGGTAGAGGGCTGGTAGCTTGTACTGATCGTAGCCGTTGACAATGGCACCAGCAGCCCAGAGCCAGATGTTACGCTGAACTGCCCGATGCTGGAGCTGGAGCCATTGGTGACATATGCCATATAGCCACGGCAGCTGACCGCCACGTTGGATACAGTGGCCGCCAGGGTCCCCGAACCATTGCTTACCGAGCAGGTTTGCCCATCGGGTTGAGTTGCTACTTTGATTGCATAACTACCGCTGGTAGAACCAAAACTGAAGCTGCTGGCCCCGGAACCCAGTGCCAACGTACTGCTGCCGTTTGAGATGACCAGGCCATCGGTGGTCAGCCCCGAAACGGTGCCGCTGAGCACATAGGATTCTGTTGTGCTGTTCGAACTGCTGCTTGAGCCCCCGCCGCCGCAGGCAACCATGACAAACGGTAATACAACCCCAGCACACGTTTTAGCTAATGTATTGAACTGCATGGATCTCATATGCTCCCAAAAGATTCACGAATACGCGCATGCGCCACACATCCATGGCAGCAAACCCGATCGCGGTGCCTGCACACAGCATTGTCTCTACACCATCCGGCCCGAAACAGACTGCGCTGGCATTGTTTTTTTACGTCCATTTACCGCTTTTGACAGACAATCAAATCAATTCACATGAATTACGCGCTGTAGATGTGCGCGCCGCATCGTCATCCACCACATTTGTAAGCTCACCCGTGTAAATATGGCGCCAGAGGCATGCGATATCGACCCGCTTCAGCGTACTTGAGATTGCAATACCTGATGGCGTAATATGAGGAACATACCTGCCCGTATTTATCCCTTGCACTTGCAAGGTTTAGTCTACAATCGGGAGCACAGCATGAGCTTGGCAATCTATCCGGTATTTGAGCAGCCTCTGGAAACAGATGAATTCGATCCTGGCCTGGGCGAAGCGCTGGCCGCAAACATCGAAGTGCTGGAAGAAATTG
The DNA here is from genome assembly GCF_000373965.1 of Uliginosibacterium gangwonense DSM 18521. Lineage (GTDB taxonomy): Bacteria > Pseudomonadota > Gammaproteobacteria > Burkholderiales > Rhodocyclaceae > Uliginosibacterium > Uliginosibacterium gangwonense. The sequence goes on from NZ_KB892846.1 coordinate 164,733, forward strand.
CGGATGACGCCGATTTGGTCTCCCTCTCGGTGCTTGCCGACAGCCGGGAGGTTCCCGTCGATTTTGATGGCGATTCTGATGAACTCATTGATTTGCTCGGCCCAAGTACCGAGTGGAACGATGCGGGAGAAGGCCTGATCGTGGTGCTCGCCCTGCTCAATCACCTCAAGACCACGCCTGACGCAGCAGCCGAACTTTCCGGCGGCGAAGGCGTCATAGAGGAGTTGGAGGAACTCGCCCGCATCCTCCAGGCAGCAGACGCCGAAGGGGTTCGTTTCCGGTTGGAGATTGGCTAGGGTCTGCATGGCATCAAACCTTGATGCCCAGGCACTGACAACCACAAGGTCGATCAGTCTAGGCGCCCCTTGGTATTCTCAGCTGTTATATGATGGACCACTGTTTTAGCCCGTACTGATCATGAACTCCAGCAACAACTGGGCCTACTGGGCCCTGCTTTCAGCCGTTTTTGCGGCGCTGACGGCCATTTTTGCCAAAATCGGCATCCGAGGAGTGGATTCGGATCTGGCCACCTTGATTCGCACCTCGATCATCATCATCATCCTTTCTGCCTTCGTGTGGTTGACGGGCAAGTGGAGCAACCCATTTGAGCTCTCGGGGAAGACCTGGCTCTTCCTGGGCCTATCGGGGCTGGCTACTGGGGCCTCCTGGGTCTGCTATTTCCGTGCCCTGCAGGCGGGAGATGCATCCAAGGTTGCCCCCATCGACAAACTCAGCCTTGTGCTGGTAGCCATCTTCGCGGTCATTTTCCTCGGCGAACGGCCCAGCCTGCGAGACTGGAGCGGTATTGCCATGGTGGCAGCAGGAGTGCTGGTGCTGGCCTTCAAGCGCTGAACCCCGTTGCTGGCGATACGGGGATGTCATCTTTTTGACCACCCATGCGTTATGATGCGGATAACAGTATCTAGACCAGCCTGCATCGGGGAATCCCTTTACAAGATGAAAGTATTCAGCGCTCTACTCCTGGCCCTGGCGGTTGCCATCGCGCCCCTCCAGTCGGTCGACGCCAAAAGCAGTCGGTCTTCCAGTTATTCTTCTTCGAGCAGATCGTCCTCCAGCGGCTTTGGCAGCCGCTCGAGCAGTAGCAGCTCTAGGGGCAGCACCTCATCCTCATTTGGCAGCTTTGGCAGCGGCTCCTCAAGCAAAAGCACCAGCAGCCCAAGCGGTAGCAGCGCAGCCAAAAGCAGCTCATCTTCTTCCTTCGGCAGTTTTGGCAGCAAACCCAGCAAGAGCGCGCCTCAACCCCAGCCCCAAACCCAATCTGCGCAAACAAGTGCACTGGGCAGCGCTTTGGGGCGCTCTGCCGCCAATTCCAACGCGATACGCAGCCAACAGAACCTGAGCAACAAGACCCCCAGCTCAGGCACTCCGGCACTCAACACCCCCACCCCTGGCGGTGCTGCACCTGCGACGCCCCCACCCGTTATTACGCAAACCCAGAATCCTGGAGCGGGCTATAACCCTTCCATGCAGCAACAACCGAATTATCAGACCTACAACCACAACAATAACGGCTCATCGTTCTGGTCCAACGCCTTCTGGTTCATGCTGGGGCGCTCTACAGCATCCCATGCTTCACCCAGCCCCACTACCACCGGTACAGGTGGTGCAGATGGCAGCGCCGTCGCCACTTCAGCAGGGGGGGCGGGCGAAGCCACTCCGTTCTGGGCCAAGCTGCTGGCATTCATCACCATGGTTGTTTTTGCTGTCATCGTCTTTAAAATCACCAGAGCCATCTGGCGTACCCTCTTCTCTCGCAGCCCCAAGGCTGCCGATGCGGGCAACGGCGTCCAATCCAACTATTCATTGAAGTGAGGCAAGATCGGGCATGGGCTGGTTCAATCTAGGCAAACGCATTCTGGAAAAACAGGCTGCAGTACGCGAACAGGAAGCACAGGCCAAGGCGATATCCCGCTTGGCAACGCAAGACGAAGGACTCCCCCTGGGGCTGAGCATCGGCAGCATGTTTGGCATTCCGCGCGCGGATTTCGCCGTCCTCCAGGGGGGGCTGATCACCACGCCGCCTGCAGCGGAGTTCCCGGTTATCAGCATCAGCCGCGTCAAGCTGGAAGACAACCCGGATCTGCCCATCTACCGGTTCTACACCGATGTGGGGCGTGATCGTCTGGGTCAGGGTGAAGCCTTTCTGCAAGTCTTCGGCGCTGCGGGGGCCATCGAAGAGATCGGCTATTACCAATTCCTCTATCGCCTGATTCCCCAAACGGAAGAAGAACAACGCCTCTACATGGGTGAAGGCTATGGCCTGGGTGAAACCGACTACTACCTAAGTGCAGACCAGTTGGCTGCCCTCGGCATCCCTTCCGCACGCATTGAAGAAGCCCTGGCTGGCGAGGATTGCCTGCACTACACCCGTGATGTGCCGGGTGGGGACTATATCAGCCCTTTTTGCGCCACGGAAACACGCCTGGATGACCAGGCCGGTGTATCCGGGCTGCGCCAGGAAATCCGCTTCATGCCCTACGTGCGTACCCTTCCGGATGGCAACAAAGAGCACCTGCTGATTTCATTCGAGATACTTGAGTCCCTTGATGGCGCACGCAAACAGCAGATTCATGTCGACTTCATGATCGGCCTGACCATCGACCCACTCAGACTGAAAACATACTGACAACGCCCATCTGCAAGGGCACCACAGACACCACTCTATACAGCATCACAACAGGAGCACATATCTATGGCAAACGGCTGGAAACTCTCGATGGCGTTGATCGCCAAGCATTTTGGCAAACTGGGTGACTCCATTTCGGAAGCACTTGCGTCCTTCGACCCCGAAACCGCCACCGAAGTTGACCGTGAAAACCTCCAGGCCAAGATGCGCGAGATTGCGCTCAAGCTTGCAGGCGCCCGTCAGTCCTTCACCAAGGAGCAGGACGAATTCAACAAGCTGGCCGCGCTGATCGTCAAAGATGAGAAGGCGGCGGAGATCCTGATCGCCAAGTTCGAGCGCGGGGAAATCGACGAACAGACCCTCAACGAATTCGCCGACAACCTGGAAGCCGAGCGTCAGCAACTTCCGATTGAGGAAGCCGAAGCCAAGGAGGCCAAGGAGCTGGTCGACACGCTTGAAGACATCCTCAAAACCATTGAGCAGAAGCTCAACGACTTCGACCGCAAGGCCAAGGAAGCCATCCGCGCCATTGCCATGGCCAAGGCGGAAGAAGAACGCCAGAAACTGCGCCTGGAACAACAGGAAGAGGTGCGTGCCCTCCAATCTGGCGCAGCCGACCACTCCTCTGCACTGAATGCGCTGGCCAACAAGGCTGCCCAACTCCGTACCCAGGCAGAGGCCAGCCGCATCGTGGCCGACATCGGCCAAAAGCCGATTGATCGCTCCAATGCAGTGGAAGAAGCCCGCAAGATCGCCGCCGGGGATCTGCCAGAAGCCAAGGAATCCGCCGCAGACCGCCTGCGCCGCCTCACCTCCAAACCGGCTGTCTGAGCGCCTCTCAGCCCGTAGACTGCAAAAGCCCCGTCACAGGGGCTTTTGTCATTGTCTGGGCGGCACACACGCCCAACATCACCTGGGCAGCACGTCCTGCAGTAACCACGCAGTGCCCGCCGTCTTGATCATGTTGTACTGAATGCGGCGAACCTCACCGCTGCTATCGGACATATACACCACCTCAAAATTCAACTCCCCCCGCGCGGGCGCAGCCCAGCCCACAATACGGTTCACGGGTACGCAGCTATTCTTGGCGTGATGCGCCAGCGCCATCGGACGGCTGACCGAGCCCTGAGCCCAGGTGGAGACGCCCGGCGCTTCAAATGCCCGCAAGGGATAGCTTGCCTGATTGTTTTCCCCTGGCAGGAAATACCAGCATCCATGCAATTCAATGATCTGGGTAATGAGCGGCGCAGCTTCCTTGATTTCCCGGTCGATTGCCTCAATCCCGGTTTTCTTACCCACAGCCTCCCTGATGCGCTTGCGCTGACTGGCCGTTGGCTCAAGCACACTTGGGCGCCGCATCGCCACAGCCCCCTCCTGCGTGGTATTTACAGGGGTAATTTTTTCTGGATGTTCTTTCACAGCCTCCAGCAAGCGGCAGAACTCCTTCTGCACATCCTCGGTCAAGGGCAAAACCCCGCCCGGCGCGCTGTAGACCAGATCGACCTGTACCCCGGAAGGCGAGGACTTCCGAATATTCACATTCAGCACGCTGCCGCGCCCATCGTGCGAGGTGCCCCCTTTGTTGGCGCTGATCATGCCTACATCCCGATCCACACTGCTGACCAGATAGCCGCCGTCGGACACCACAGGAAGCAGATCATCAAACGCGCCGCCCTGCGTCGTTCTCGGGAACTCGACGAAACTCCTGAACTGTCTGCCTGCCAGGAAATTCCCCTCAACACTGAAATGTCTGGCACAGGCCCGCAAATCCTCTGGCGAGGAAGCGGTAAAATCGAGTGAAGGCATCTGCAGGGAAGTGCAACCCTGTATCCCGCCAACACACAGCACAGCCAAGCAATAGCGGCTTCGCATCCTGAACCCCATGTTCAAACGCAGGCCCAAGCGCCTGCCAGGAGTCTTCAGTATGCCACAGCCAATCTGTGCGTCAGCCCAGATAAACACGGCAAAACACAGGCTTACACGGATGATGAAAGGGTCGCCCTAGGCAGGAGATCAACCCCTCCACCAGCATGGCAGCATTTGAAGAATACAAGCAACCCGGGCTTCGCCCAAAAGCGCCGTATCGCCAACGATCAGCAGGTTATTATGGGAAAAGCCGCTGCAAGAAACCGTCTGCCTCTGCCCTCATCCGAGGTGAAAACTCATCGCAAAGGGCCCCACCATCCTGCGACAGAGATATGCATACAACATGACAATCAGTCGGCCCCCATATGCGGGGATAAACGACCATGAAATCATCCCCGGCCCGATCCTTAAACGCTTCCACCGCACGCATCAATGGCAGATACACCATGTATTCGCCATAATTTTCGGAAAACTGCAAACAGCCGAACATCCAGGTCTCGGTCGCCTCGTCATACACGGATCGCGCCATCGCCCACCCATCATCCACCCAGGCAGCCAGCGCATCCTCCACCGTACCGGGTTGATGCCCCTCACTCACCTCTGCCAGCCATTGCTCCGACAAAGGCCCGCCATACACCTCCGCCTGCCCCAACCAAGGCATCCAGTCATTGAAGTGACTGGCCGCGACCGTCTGGCTTTTCAAAAAGCGCTCAAACGCATCCTTTGACAGATGTACGCGGACATAAAGGGAATTCGGTTCTGACACGATGCAATCCTCGCTCTGCCACCATTGATCAGTAGCACGGCGAACATCATGCCCCACACGCCATCACGATTTCAACGGCATACGACGGACGGCCAACCCCCACCCACAACGCCAAGATCACATCGCTGGGTTTGCACACCACAAAAAATACATAATGCATAAACACCATCTACAGGATGGATCAAAAATGACGGCCATACACAAACGTAAAATCCGCTATTTCCATCAAATCCAAACCAACACTCAGCGACCTCCCACCACCTCGAATCCCCATTTTCCAAGAATAGCCTGCCCTGGTTCTGAGAGTACGAACAGCGCGAATTGGGCCGAAGCAGGAGCCTTATCCAACACCACCATCCCGTAATCCGCACTTTGAGCTAAAGCCGATGGCAGATCGACCACGCTCAATGCAACACCTTCTGAACGCGCAGCCTTGCCGGTCGTGCAATACGCAATAAACATATCCGCCTTGCCCGTTGCAAACATATAAGGCACTGCACTATGCCCTTCTGGAATCACCTCCGAATTCGGGCCACCCACCAGTTGTAGGGCCTTGGCCTTCAAGGCCTTGCCTGCTCCCGGTTGGAGAACATCCGCTTTGTCGAAAATCTTCCAGGTATAGTCACCGGAGGGATCCGAACCAGGGGTGGAAGTTCCCAACTTTACGGCGGACGACAAGGCTTTTTCCAGCACGTTCTCAGTGCTCAGGCCGATCTCCGGCTTGGCCATGGCGCACAGGCGATTCCCTGTAAAGCGCACCACAAAATCCGCCCTGCCGGAACTGGCCAACTTGCGGGGATGGTTCATGTCCGCAGACGCAAACACCCCGACGTGCTCACCCTTCTCGATGCGCTCACGCAACATCCCGGAAGGCCCGAACTCAGCCTTGACCGCAATCCCCGTCTGTTTCGTATACGCCGCAGACACCTCACTGAGCGCCCCCTTCAAACTCCCGGCTGCATACAGACTCACATCCGCCCAAGCACCCTGCCCAAACGCCCCCAAACCCACCGCCAAAACCAGACCACGCCACATCATTGCACCTCCACTCATAACAGTGGACAAAGCTTACCTTTTTGATCGCTATATACACAAGTATATAAACATCCTTTCAGATTCACCGATGTAAGCCTCTGATGACTGAATCGGAGTAAGCCCAATTAAAGCGCTAACGATAAGTAAACTAGAGAATGCTTAAAGTATGATTTTGGCTCAAACGCATGTGCCGCAAGTCCCCCTACAAGGCTGACCTTTGGCGGCACATTATCAAGAAGGTTAATCACCACGGCAGCAAGATTCCGGCATGGGCAAGCCGAGCACTAAACTACCTGCAACGAATTGTTTGGGGGTTAAATAGTAATCTTAACGACAGCAACCAAAATTTAGCTAGACACCCTGACCAAAAGGCATCATCAGATAGCATGACCCTTGTCCTCTGGTTACTATCAGCGAAAATCAAAGTTGCATCCTACCATCTAATTCTTGAATGCTATGACACCTCCCGAACTTGATGTAAAGACATGGCTCAGTTTTTCATCAATAGCAGCCGCTATTTCAGTATTCGGCACCTTAACCGGCCTCGTTCTCAAGGAACATCTTTTTACCCGTTCGTTCGAACGCTGGAAACAAAAGCAAACGTTGAATCAAATCTACCAGAAGTTTCGAGACCCACTGCTCTTGTCCGCTCGAGATCTCAGTTCTAGAACCGTGGAAATACTCAATCAATACCCTACGGTTTATCTCAATGAACATGTTCTTACATCCCATCCTCAAAAACAAATTAAAAACAATATTTCAGATCCGTACTTTCAACGGTATAAACTCATTAGTACAGCGTATCGCCTAAGTGCACTGCTGTCGTGGGTTGAGTTATATCGCCAAGAAATCACTTTTCTTCACCCCGGAAACAATAAGTCTGCAGAAACCCTAGAGAAAGCAGTGGAGAACATCCGTAGTGATTTAGCGGATGGGCAACTAAATAAGGCAGACAATTGGGCTAACTGGAAGGATATACTCATTTTCCGAGAGGAGCTTAGGGCCATCGGTGAATCCCTCATAGAAACACGTGGTTCAAACCGCACGGTGATGGGGTACGGGCGCTATTGTGAACAACTGGAGGCCGATAGTGTAAATTCTGTACAGCAGTGGGCAACGCCAGTTTTTAACTTTTTCCTTGAACTAGAAGTGAGTGGAACAGATTTTCGTCATGTTCGACTCAAGCGTCTCCTGGTTCATGTTGTTGATCTGATGCGTTTATTAGATGACAAAAAAATAGATTGTTTTCTAGAGGAAAAATATCAGGAAATTTTTCATGAAGCGAACGCGTAAACCGTACGGGCAGGTATGTAGGTTGGGTTCTATAGGGCATGGTTCGTTTGCGAACTACCGCGCACGGCGCAATCGTACCACTCATCAAAAAGTAGGGCGCACTGAGCGTAGCGAACTGCGCCGAATGATTATGCGCTCTCTATACCGTTACAAATAGATCGCTCTCTGCTCAAATTTGCGAGTGTTTATATCGTAGTTAACCGCTATCGCTGAAATCTAGGCCTGTTGGTTGAGAAAAGGCCGTAACCCGAAATGCGCGAAGTAATTGTTGGTCGGATGGCGCCTACGGCTGATCCGACCTCAGCCCTGCGCTTATTGCACTCTGCACACGAAAATAAGCATCATTCATTACTTCGCAAGGGCACCAACCTGCCACAGCGTATCAACAAATTCCAGCGTCCCATTCACCCCTAAATCCTCATCAAGCGCCAACAGATACTCATGCTTGAGTGTGGTACGTTCCTCTGCGGTAAGAAGCGCCGGGTCATACGTTCTTTCCATCCATGCCCAACATTGTTCCGGCGTGTAATTACGACGAATCACAATGTCTTCAATATGGATGCCTTCAAACCAGGCTTGCAATACCTGCTTGAGTTCCGATTGATGTCTCAGTCGGGCGTCTCCAAAACACATGAATTTTGAGTGCTTTCTTTCAAGCACGGAACGCAGGCATTGGATATAGCGTGCCAAGGCCGGGCTGCGCTCTGTAGAAGATCTGCTGATAATGAATGAAAATCGCCCATTGGGCACCAGCACGCGATGGACTTCCTGCAGCACGTGATCCACATCATCCATCAACATCAATGCCATATGCGAAACGACGTGATCAACAGATTGACTTGCAACAGGCAAGGATTGCAAGCGGCATTGATACAACTCCGCACGCGCCTGAAGGCGCTGTTTAGCGTGTGCCAACTCACCAACACTGAAATCAGCCCCGATCAGACGAACATCTGCATCCACACTTCCGGCCAACTGCGCCAGCAAATAACCATCTCCGCAAGCAGCATCCAAGATCACCCGGTCCGCACTCTCGACGGTATCAATCAAGCTATCATACGAAGAGCGAAACGCCTTGCCATTCCGCTCCACAGGCAATTCACCAAATGCCAAGGATGTTTGGCATGGTATGCGATCATGGAAATCAATTAGAAAACGCTCGGAGGGAGAATTATTATGCATTTTTATTTACAATAAAAATCATCTGCATTCGGTGCAGCTCGCTTCGCTCAGCAAGCCCTGCTCTTTATGCATCGTACGCGGTATTCAGTAATGTATTGCCGGGTTAATAGGAAAGCCGAAGGCTTCTTCCAAGGTGTTTTGGCAATATGGCGCGATGAACGCTAGGCATCAATTCTGAATGACAAGTGAAAACAATGCACCTCCTAGACACGATAGCTTTATGAAGATAGGGGCAAACCATTGGGAGACGCCTTCGGCTTTCCCAACCTACCGCACTATGAAATATTATTTAGTATGAAGGAGTGTAAGAACTACGAACACAAAGGCCAGAAATGCAGTTACATAATGCAAAATAAGAAATATCTTTGCAACCAACGACCCACTTCTTATTGAAATTCTAACACCCTCTACAAAATTTAGACTAAACTCTTTTTTTCCTGATTTAAATATATTAATTACATATAAAATTCCAAAAAACATATAAAATAAAAAAACAGGGATATAGAAACGAAGGAAATATTTCATAGCAACTCCGGTCTAAATATTAACCCGACCTTAAATGGAAAAGATTGTATACTTTTGACATGGCAAAATCGTTGTCGGCACGTAGGTTGGGAAAGCCGGAGGCGTCTCCCAACGTCTTTTGGCAAAATGGCGTGATAGGCGTTATATTTTAATTCTGAATTGTATGTGAAAGCGGTGCGCCCCCTCAGCCCGGTCGTTGTGTGGATTGAGGGGCAAACCGTTGGGAGACGCCTCCGGCTTTCCCAACCTACAACGCCGCCCATACGTCATATATCAAATCACTTCTTCCAGCACTTAAGCCCCTCGCCCTTCAAAAAGTCGGGGTCTGTGAGCATTCTTTGCCCCAATATCTGGCCGGAGTTGGTGAGTTTTTCGCCATCGCGATAGAACCGGATGTCGAATGAGGTTTCCTTGCCGTCTTCGGCTTGCCGCAAGGTGGGGTAGAACTGGACCCATTCCCGGCGCGAATCGTCGTAGGAAGCCTGATCTGTCGGAGAGAAACCCTTGGTGCACTGGGAAATGAAGTCAAACATGCTTTGGCCGTTGGCGAGCTTGATCCGTTTGGCGAGATATGCACCACGGTAGAAGGCGTTTTTGAAAGATTGCAGTTCTTCCTTGCCCATGGAGTCCATGACCTTGGTCTTTGGAATCTTGAGTTTCGGGATATCGGGATAGGTACTGGCGATATGGCGTTGAAAGCGTTTTTCGCCGCAGTTTTCCTCAGGGCAATGGATGTTGTTGAGGTACTGCGCCTCTTCGGCTTCGAGCTTCAGAGTGAATGGGTCTGCCGATTCTGCTTTGGCCGGAACGGCAGCCATCAGAAGGGGGGGCAAGCAACAGGCAAGCAATGCCTTGTTCATACAGAATGTCTCCTAAGTCGGTCCGCGCCTTAGAACTTGTTCATAATCTTACTGCGAGGCCGTGATCGGGGCTCATGCGCTGTTCGAAATCCTCATTTATCCACATAAACTCCGGTTTCTGCGCTGCTCTTCACCCCGCTGACGCCCTCTCGCTACAGATTCTGAACAGGTTCTTAGAAGCCGTAACAAAATGGTTCTGGCGTTGTTACGCCGCCTTGCCGTACTACTTGTACTGTCTGCGTCGGCGCGCCTAGCCAGAACCGTTGCACTCCATTTTGTTACAGCTTCTTATCCATCTTGTGTTGATCCAGTCTTTGCGCTGGCCTTCTGGAGTACAGCCATGTGCCTTCTAGCGGGCAGGTGGTACTCCTGGGTAATAGGCGGGTCATACGATACGTACTCCCTGGCATTGGTTTTCGGGGGCATACCAGTGCCTGGGCGCAGTTGCCATGTGCGGCGTGGTGCATCGGGTCATGGCGCCGCATGAAGGCGTATCAATCATAACCGCTTGATTCACCCGTGGCGCTGCATCTTGGCGAATTGGCAACAGTTTTCGGGTAGGCGGCATGCAATTTCGCAGGAAAGTACAAATCGTCCAGGCGTAAAAAAACCCGGCAGAACCGGGTTTTTTGCTTGGGCGGCGCAGACTGATCAAACGGCCTGTTCGTCGGTCTCACCCGTGCGGATGCGCACAACTTGCTCGACGGGCAGCACGAAGATCTTGCCGTCACCAATCTTGCCGGTGCGGGCGGCCTTGACGATGGCTTCGATGGTTTGATCCACCAGAGCTTCGGAGACGACAACCTCTACCTTGATCTTGGGCAGGAAGTCGACCACGTATTCGGCACCGCGATACAGTTCGGTATGGCCTTTTTGACGGCCAAAGCCTTTGACTTCCGAAACCGTCAGGCCGGTAATGCCCACTTCGGAGAGTGCTTCACGCACTTCGTCGAGCTTGAAGGGCTTGATGACTGCTTCGATTTTCTTCACGAATGGTCTCCTGTTTTTTCGGAACGTTGCTTACTTGTAAGTATAGCCGATACTTAGTATTCATCGGCAAAGCGATTGGTGATAGGGTAACGCCAGTCTTTGCCGAAGCCTCGTTGGGTAACGCGGATACCTACCGGCGATTGCCGACGCTTGTATTCGTTACGGCGGAGCATGCCCACCACGCGGCGCACATCGTGTTCAGTATAGCCTTGGGCGATGATCTCCCGGGGGCTTTCGTTGCGCTCCATGTAGGCTTCGATGATGGCATCAAGCACTTCGTAGGGTGGCAGCGAATCCTGATCCTTCTGGTTGGGTTTCAGTTCGGCAGAAGGCGCACGGGTGAGGATATTTTCCGGGATCACGTGGCCAATGCTGTTGCGATAGGCGCACAGGCGATAGACGAAAGTCTTGAGGATGTCCTTGATCACCGCAAAGCCACCTGCCATGTCGCCATACAGCGTGGCATAACCCACGGCCATTTCGCTCTTGTTGCCGGTGGTGAGCACAATGCTGCCGAATTTGTTGGACAGCGCCATGAGGTTCATGCCGCGTATGCGGGCCTGCAGGTTCTCTTCCGTGGTGTCCGCTGCGCGCCCTTCAAACAAGGGGGTAAGCAGGCGTTCAAAGGTTTCCATCACCGGGACGATGGTGAGTTCGTCGTAACGCACGCCAAGGTTGCGGATGAGTTCGCGCGAATCATCCAGACTCATCTGCGCGGTATAGGGCGATGGCATCATCACGGCACGCACCTTGTCGGCACCCAGCGCATCGGCAGCAATACACAGGGTAAGTGCGGAGTCGACCCCACCGGAGAGGCCCAACAACGCGCCGGGAAAGCGGTTCTTGCCGATGTAATCGCGCACACCCAGCACCAGGGCTTGATAGACCTGGGCTTCGACGGACAATTCGGGCGTCATCACCTCTGAGCGAATGAAACCGTTGCTGTAATGAAGAATGTCCAGCCGCTCTTCAAACAAGGGGGCCTGATAGGCGAGCGTGCCATCGTCATTCATGGCAAACGAGGCGCCATCAAAGACCAATTCATCCTGCCCACCCACCAGGTTGCAATACACCGCTGCCATGCGGGTCTGGCGTATGCGGTCACGCACCACGCCGTAGCGTTGTTCCTGCTTGTTCATGTGGAAAGGCGAGGCGTTGAGCACGAGCAGCAATTCGGCCCCAGCCGCTTTGGCCTGCTCGGCAGCGCCATGCTCCCACACATCGGCACAGATATTGATTCCCACGGCCACATTGTTGATCTTGACGACGCAGGGCTTGTCTCCCCAGGAGAAATAGCGGACTTCGTCAAACACTTCGTAGTTGGGCAGGCGTTGCTTGTAGTAAGTCGCCTGGATCTTGCCGTTTTGCAGCAGGGAAGCCGCGTTGTAGCGCTCCCCCGCCTCGTCCACCGGGTGGCCGATCAGCAGCGCGATGCCATTGGCGGTCGAGGCCAGCGCCTGCAGTTCGCCTGCGCAGTTGCGGTAGAAATCTGCGCGCAGCAAGAGGTCTTCAGGAGGGTAGCCACACAGGGCCAGTTCAGGGGTCAGCAGGATGTCTGCGCCGGCTGCCTTGGCACGCGTGGCGGCTTCGCGGATCTTGGCGGCATTGCCTGCCAGATCACCCACCACACTGTTGATCTGGGCAACAGCAATTTTGAGATGGCCAATACTCATGGCGTGATAGCTCACTTTTCAGGGGGTATACATCATATCGCCAGATGGGGCGATGCACAGCGTGGAATACTCGAACAGTACGCACTCACTGCGCGTAACGGCGTATCAGAAGCACAAAAAACCGACCCGAGGGTCGGTTTTTGCTAGGGCGAAAGACCTTAGCCCGCCATCCCCTTGATATGGGTGATGACATCAGCCACGGCTTGCTGCGCGCTACCGTAAAGCATGCTGCAGTTTTCCTGGAAGAACAGTGCGTTCTCAATCCCGGAGTACCCTGCCCCCTTGCCGCGCTTGATGACGATGACGTTCTGGGCCTTGTCGCAGTCCAGAATCGGCATGCCATAAATGGGGCTGGACTTGTCGGTACGGGCGACGGGGTTGACCACGTCGTTTGCACCAATCACCAGCGCCACATCGGCGAGCGGGAATTCGGCGTTGATTTCTTCCAGGTCGAAGATCTGGTCATACGGCACACCGGCTTCAGCCAGCAGCACGTTCATGTGCCCAGGCATACGCCCTGCCACCGGGTGGATGGCGAATTTGACTTCGACCCCAGCCTCTTCGAGCAGCTTGGCCATTTCCCACACCTTGTGCTGCGCACCAGCCACCGCCATCCCGTAACCGGGAACGATGATGACTTTCTGTGCGTAACGCATCATGGCTGCGGCGTCCATGCCGGAGACTTCCTTCATCGTGCCTTGCGGGCCGGAGCCAGCCTGCGCCTCACCCGTGATCGGGGTGAAGATGATGTTGGAGATCGGGCGATTCATGGCCTTAGCCATCAACTGGGTAAGCAGCGTACCGGAAGCACCGACCACGATACCAGCGATGATCAGCGCGGGGTTGCCCAGCACATAGCCTTCCAGACCCACGGCCAGACCGGTAAAGGCGTTCAGGAGCGAGATCACCACCGGCATGTCGGCCCCACCGATTGGGCTGGTCAGCACCACACCCAGGATCAAGGAAATCACGTAGAACGCGATCAGCAGGTTCGGGTCAGGCTTGCCAGACACAACAATGACCGCGCCCAGCCCCAACGCCACCAGTGCAAGGATGGCGTTAACCGCATTTTGTGCGGGCAGGCGCCATGCCTTCTTCATGATGCCTTGCAACTTGGCAAAGGCGATGCAGGAGCCGGAGAACGCCACGGAGCCGATCAGGGAGCCCAGCACAGCCAGGAGGGTGGGCATCACGCCAGTGACGTCACCACGGGCGAATTCCAGCGCAGCAATGGCTGCTGCAGCGCCACCGCCCATCCCGTTGTACACGGCCACCATCTGCGGCATGTCGGTCATCTTGACGACTTTGCCCATGTACCAGGCCACCCCACCGCCCAGCACAATTGCCACGATCATCAGCACATAGTTGTGCATGTCCGGTGTGGCAAAGGTGATCAGGGTAGCCAGCACCATGCCCACCCCGGCCCACAGAATCCCCTTGCGTGCCGAAACCGGCGAGGACATGGCCTTCAGGCCCAGGATGAAGAGCACTGCGACGACAAAGTACGCGATATTGATAATCAATAACTGGATGCTCATTTGCCCGCCCCCTTCTTCTTGTCGGACTTGAACATGGCCAGCATGCGCTCAGTCACCACGTAACCCCCCGCAGCGTTGGCCGCGCCCAGGAACACGGCGAAGAAGCCGATTACCTGTTGCAGCGGGGTTTCTGCGTGACCCAGTGCCACCATGGAGCCAACCAGCACCACGCCGTGGACGAAGTTGGAGCCGGACATCAGGGGCGTGTGCAAAATCACCGGCACACGCGAAATCACTTCATACCCGGTAAATGCCGCGAGCATAAAGATATACACATAGATAAAATCTGCCATTGTATAAATTCTCCGAAAACTGGATTCGCCTAGAGGCCCAGAACCTGCTTGACCATGGCATGGCGCACTTCGCCCGCGTGGGTCAGGCATGCACCTGCAAGCACTTCGTCCTGCCAGTCAAGCGTCATTTGTCCGTCTTTGATCATGCCGCCGATGAAGTTGAAAATATTCTTGGAGAACATTTCCGAGGCGTGCACGGCCATGCGGCTGGGCAAGTGGGTCGGGCCGATGATTAGTGCCGGGCCAACCTGTACATTCTGCCCGGCAACCGTCCCGGCCACGTTGCCACCACTCTCAGCGGCCATATCGACCACCACGGCGCCCTGCTTCATGCCTGCCACCATCTCGGCAGAAACGATTTGCGGCGCACGCTTGCCCGGAATGGCAGCGGTGGTGATGAGCACGTCGGCATCGGCAATTGCCTTGCCCAGCTTTTCAGCCTGCTGACGCTTTTCGTCCTCAGTCAGCTCGCGGGCATAGCCGCCTGTGCCAGCTGCAGACACGCCCGTGTCGACGAACTTGGCCCCCAGGGATTCGATCTGCTCACGGGTTTCGGGACGCACATCATAGGCGAACACCATGGCACCCAGGCGCTTGGCCGTGGCAACGGCCTGCAAGCCAGCCACCCCGGCGCCGATCACCAACACTCGGGCCGGACGGATCGTACCAGCTGCGTAGGTCAGCATCGGGAAGAACTTCGGGCAATGGCTGGCGGCAATCAGCACGCACTGGTAACCCGAACAGGCGGCCTGGGAAGACAGGATGTCCATGCTCTGCGCGCGCGAAATACGCGGCAAGAGTTCCATGGCAAAAGAAGTCACCTGTTTTTCCTGCAACTGCTTGACGCGGGCAGCACTCGCATACGGCTGGAGCATGCCCAACAGTACGGCGCCACTCTTGAGTTTGCCAATGGCAGCCTCATCCAGCGTATCCACGCTCAGCACACAGTCAGCACTGCTGAGGATGTCATCCGCGCTATCGACCCACTTGGCGTCAGCGAAGTCACTTTCCTTGCAGTTTGCGCCATCGGTAGCACCGCGCTGAATCACGATGTCTGCCCCCAATTGCCGGAATTTTTTGGCAACATCCGGCACCAGCGCCACCCGCCGTTCGGCAGGGTCTGGGCTTTTCAAAACCCCAATCACTATCGACATGCATTCTCCTTTGACTGTTGCTTATTTGTGAACTGGACACCAAATCTGACTCTCGGCATTATCGCACCGAAAAGGGCTGTGACGCCTGTCTGCCCCCACCGTGCATCAAAAGCTTTCATCGTAGTTCGCCCTGGATACCTCAAATAGCCGGCCACCATGAGCAAACGTAACCCAAAGCGGGGGAGCAAATCCCGCACCAGCTATACCAAAAAGGCCGGGCATCCCCCCGGCAGCATTGTGCATCTGGGCGAGATCAAGGTGGAAACGCCGGACATCACCCTGTTTGATTACGATGAACAAACGCTGACCGAGGCCACATTTCACACCATTGAGGAATCCCGCGCCTACCCACGCACAGCCAAGTATCTGTGGCTCAACGTGCATGGTCTGCATGAAACAGTGGTGATGGAAGAAATCGGCCAGCGCTTTGGCCTCCACCCCCTGGTGCTGGAAGATATCGCCAACACCCAGCAACGGCCCAAGCTCAATGAGTACGAAGACTACAGTTTTGTCACGCTTCGTACATTCCGCTACGACCCGGCAACACTTGAGGCGGCTTCGGACCAGATCAGCCTGATTCTGGGCCAGAATTTCATCCTGAGTTTTCAGGAGCGCCCCTCCGGGCTGTTCGAGCCGATTCGCAATCGCCTGCGCCACGTCGGCAAGAACCACCGCTTCATGAAGCCCGAGGCACTTTTTCACGCACTCATTGACGCGGTGGTCGACCAGTATTTTGTTGTGGCAGAAGCACTGACCAACGACATCGAACAACTCGAAGAACAGATTCTGGCAGGTAACATCCGCCGCCCCACCGAACAGATCAACCAGTTCCGCCATGAAGTGCTGGGCATCCGGCGCTCCATCTGGCCGCTGCGCGAAGTGCTGGCAGGACTCCAACGCCTGCCCACCAGCAGACTCTCATCCGAGACGCAACTGTATTTCCGCGACGTCTACGACCACACCATTCATGTGATCGAGCATCTGGACTCGCTCCGTGACGTGATTGGCAGCCTGTTCGAAATCCATCAGGCCAACCTCAACAACCGCATGAACGCGGAAATCCGCATGCTCACCGTGGTCACCACCGTCTTCGCCCCCGCCACGGTACTCACCGGCTTTTTCGGCATGAACTTCCAGCACATGCCCTGGCTGGAACAAAACTGGGGGTGGCAAGCCGTCTTCATCATGATGATTGGCTTTGGCGCCCTGCTCATCACCGCCCTCTTCTGGCGGCGCTGGTGGGTACGGGAGAACCTGTAATCACTCATGCACCCGAGCAAAGTCAGGCGTGATGCACTACGCCAGCTTGCCGACCTGCCCAACATCGGCCCGGCAGGCGCAGCCGACCTGCGCCTGCTCGGCATCCACACCCCGGCCCAAGTGCAGGGGCAAGACCCACTCCAACTCTACCGCCAACTTTGCGCCAAAACAGGCACACGCCATGACCCCTGCGTACTGGACGTACTGATCTCAATCACCCGCTTCATGGCAGGCGACCCTCCCAAAGAGTGGTGGCACTACACAGCAGAACGGAAACGGATGCTTGGGACGGAATAAACCCTACGAGCATGGGAATTCAGCCAAGTATCACACAACCACACCCATGCCATGGCATACATATACAGCATAGCCAACCGCACACTCATTGAAGACAGCGCAGACCTTGCTACCAACACATCAGGATACGCCCCAACCTTTGCCCCCTTGTAGATAATCCGACTCGCCATCCATTCCGGGTCATGGCCTTGAGCGTATTTGCACTCTCTGTACCATTACTTTAGTAATACCGTATTGGATTCATAATCCTTTCTTAACAATCCCTTAACTCTCCCTGCCTAGAATTCTCCACCGAAGGTCAAACCAAGCGCATGGCGGTTTGTCTCTTCACATATGCCTTCCTATATTGCAAAACACATACCCAAAGGCATCCGATTTTCTAACTTTTTCTGTGGGGATTCAGGTACATGAAGCGTTTCATCATCGCAGGCGCGATATTCTTGGCGAACATATTGAATGCGAATGCTGCAGTCATCAACCATGATGCAGTGGTTCCCTTCGCACAGCAGAATGCCGTAAATGGCGAACAGCGCAGCGCGCTCACATTCCGCCCATACTTGTGGATTCAAAACGGATGCGCTCCATTCCCTTCTGTGGATGCGGCCGGGAATGTGGGCGGTGGATTGAAGCCCAGCGGGGGATCAAGCAATGGTTGCAGTAACAGCACGGGGCAGGTTTATGTGCGCTCGGCATGGTATCGTGGCGTATGGGCCATCATGTACTCATGGTATTGGCCAAAGGACGAACCCTCTCCCGGCATCGGTCACCGTCACGACTGGGAAAATGTAATTGTCTGGATCAACAACCCGGAAGCAAGTGTTCAAACTGTACTCGGCGTGTCTGCCTCAGAGCATAGCGGATATGCAAAACACTTGGGCGCAGAAGTTGCATCCAGCAACCGTCATCCGTTGATCAAGTATGATAGCAAGTGGCCGATGGATCATGCACTGTTCTTCACAGACGTGGTCGGCTCAATGAGTCAGCCACTGATTCATTGGAACCAATTGACCGATGCAGCACGCTACACATTGAACAATTACGACTACGGCTCTGCCAACGTGCCATTCAAGGATAACAATTTCTGGAATAATTTGGCCAAAGGCTGGTATCAATAATCAGCACCAATACGGATAGCGTACAAAAAAAGTATTTTTGTACGCTATGACTTTGGGGCCAATATATTGATTCCACACACATAAAAGGTCATCCCATCAACCCATTCAAAATAAGGATTGATTTGGCGCCCAGCTCAGCACGTAGCCCGGAAAAGCCACGTCGAGCGAGGCGTTGGGAGACGCCTCCAGCTTGCCCAACCTAGCACGCTCAAAGCGTATCCGGATGCGGTCCCCAATCCCGGTCGTCTAGATGAAGACTACTGGGGTTGGAGGGGGCGTTCTCATGCGCCGTCATGCGTTCGAGAAATCTCGAACACTCCTCTGCAGGTGCGCGCTTGAGGTATTCAATAGCGCGATCAAGATAGGTCAGGCGCTTCTCTTCAATCGATTGACTGAACACGAGAGATCGGATCGGCATTTCCCCACCCAGTTCCGGAAGGTTATCTATCATGAAACGTGCATTTATTGGAGCTTCATATCGAGTCGTAACGTAGCTCCCATACCGTTCCATAATAGACTGGTGGTTTTTGTTGACTCGTGCTCTGCCGTAGGACCGAGGGCTCGCCCTTAACCAATTGTCCAGCGTTTTCCGCGATTGTGTATGTTTTGCAAATACAGGGGGTACGACCCCGACCCCGTCAATCACCCTAACGTTCCCACTGCCCGCAAGCACTCCCGCTTTATGGCCGTTGGCCGTCTTCAAGGATTTGCCCTTAATGTTTTTCTGATGGTGCTTTAGAATAAGATCGGGATAGTCATCTAATTTTGATGCCGCAGAGAGTGCAAATATTCTACAGTCATTAGTTGATTTTTGTATATTCAGTGACAGAATCGACATTGTGACATCTGAAGGAAGCGTGCTTCTCAATGATGGCAGCGCCTCTTGTTCATATTTTCGGCGTGTATCTCCACTCATGCCAAGCGGCTCGATCACCACCACAGACGTCTTCCCGTCTATACGCCGGATGTCTGCTGTTACAACATGTGGCTCAAGCCCCCGCATAACAGAAATCACACGTGCCGTCTTCGTCCGTTCTCTCTGCAGCCAACTTGCCAAATCATCTCCTGAATCAAGAAGTTGCAAGTTCATTGTTGGAGAACGTGCATTCTCCGCAGCTACAAGAACATGAAACACCGCTTCGTCATATTTATCATCAACAGCGGCCGGGGACCAATTCCCGTGAAGAAGCATTTGAAAACGCTCTTTCACCTGCTGCATGTACTTTACAGCATCAGCTCGTGTAGATTGCCCGTGCGCTGAGGCAGTAGGATGCTCGACCTGTCGGGAGGACGAAGCTGTTTCGAGGCTAGGCGAGTAAACAGGCAGAGAACTCAGTCTCGAAGCCAATTCGTCCCCATCGCATGATTGGTTATGACTGCCACTATAGGAAGCACCGGGATATCCTACATAACCTTCATATGAAATTTCGGGATATCCTGCATAGCTTCCATAGGAAGCATCGGAATGCCCTGCGTAATTTTCATACCCCTGATAATAGTTGCCTATGCCATAGGCTGAGGGGCTGTAATTACTTTCTGGCAGGGTAGTATAAGGAAGATTAGTTCGCCCCGGCGAGTTTGCAGGGGACGAAGTTCGCCATTGCTGCAGCCCTTGAAGTGCGCCGGTTGAAGAAGGACGGTTCCAGGCTGCGTCTTCTCGGTTGGGCTCATCTCTGTGCTCTGATCGGGTTTCATGGCGACTACCAGAGCTGGCCCCGATGATAGACTTAAAGAAACTTTTCACGTTCGTCTGTTGGAAGTTTTTCAGGACTTCATTGTCTATAAAGCTATCTCAGAGGACGTTCTGTAAGCAGAAGGTAAGATACGTTGAACGAAGCTACTGTCGATAGGCACAAGGTAACAAGGGATTCGTCTGCTGGGCGGCCGGTCAATGGGATGGCCTTCTGTCTAAACGAAATGGTTGTACCAACACGACCGGAAAAGCGAAGCATTTTCAGTTTTTCGGCCAATCTCACCCGCCCAGTAGATTTGGCGGCAGATTCACGCAGGGGTAGGAACCTCGCCCCTCCCCCACGATCTGATTCCAGCGCTTACAGCAGCATCCCGCCCGACACCTCGATCCGCTGGCCATTGATCCACCCGGCTTCGTCGGAGAGTAGCAGGCTCATGGCGTCTCCGATATCGTCTGGCAGCCCTGCCCGGCCCAATGCAGTTTGAGAGGCAATCGCTGCGTTGATCTGCGGGTTGTCACGCGTCATACCGCCACCAAAGTCAGTGGCAATGGCGCCGGGGGCGATCACATTGACAGTGATCCGACGTGGCCCCAATTCTTTTGCCATATGCCTTGTCAATACCTCGATTCCGCCTTTCATGCTGGCATAGGCGGCTAATCCGGGGAAGGAGAAACGGGTCAGCCCGGAGGAAACATTCAGAATCCGCCCACCATCTACAATCAAGGGCAGCAGGCGCTGGGTGAGGAAGAACGGGCCTTTGAGATGAACATTGACCAGTTCGTCAAACTGTTCTTCCGTGGTGTCAGCAAAGCTGGCGTGAATTCCGATCCCGGCGTTGTTGAGCAGATAGTCAAACTGCTCCCTGCCCCACTGCGTTTGCAACAGGGTTTTGACCTGCGCGACGAACTCAGCAAAACGGGAGCTATCCCCCGCGTCCAACTGCAAGGCTGCGGCCTGTACCCCCATTGCGCGGGCTTGCTGGCAGACTTCTTCAGCCTCGGCCTTGCCGCTACGCCAGGTCAGGATCAAGTCAACGCCGCGTGCGGCCAGTTTTAAAGCCGCATTGCGGCCCAAGCCTCGGCTGGCGCCGGTAATCAGAGCGATCTTGTGAGTCATATGCGTGTCCTTATTCAGTGAGTGTGAAACCACAGCGACACTTTATTAGCCGAACAAACGTGAATAAACATACTATTCTTGTTTAGACTAATCAGAATTTACGAACAATCGAAAAACGCTATGAACATGCCGGAGGCGATAAAGGTCTATGTAAGGGTGGCAGAGTTGAGCAGCTTCACGCTGGCCGCTGACCAGTTGGGCATGCCCCGCGCCAGTGTGTCGGCCACCCTGCAGCAGTTAGAGGCACACCTGGGTACGCGTCTGCTCCACCGCACCACACGACGCGTTGAGATGACGCAGGATGGCAAGGCTTTCTATGAACGCAGCCTGGACATGCTGGTCGATATGGAGGAATTGCAGGGCATGTTCCGGCAAACCCCGGCCGATTTGCGCGGACGCTTGCGGGTGGATATGCCACAACCGGTTGCGCGGGATGTGGTGTTGCCGAATCTGGGCAGCTTTCTCGCAACGCATCCGGGGCTGGAGATTGAGCTGTCTTCGATGGATCGGCGTGTTGATCTGGTACGCGAGGGGATTGATTGCGTGGTGCGAGTGGGCACACTGGGGGATTCTTCGCTGATTGCCCGGCCGCTGGGGCATTACCAGATGATCAATTGCGCCAGCCCAGCCTATCTGGCACAACATGGCACGCCGCTATCACTGGCGGATCTGGCACACCACCAGTTGATTCACTACTCGAATACGCTGGGTAGCCACCCCATCGGGTTTGAGTATATTGATGCGGCCACCGGGCTGCCCCGCCAGATCGATATGCCGGGGCGGCTCACCGTCAATAATACGATGGCGTATGAGGCCGCCGTACTGGCCGGGCTTGGGATCGTGCAAACAACGGCCATCGGCATGCAGGAATATGTGGAAAAGGGCTTGCTGGTGGAAATCCTGCCGGAATACCCCGCTCCGCCCATGCTGGTTTCATTGCTGTATGCCAACCGCCGCCACCTGCCGCGCCGGGTTCAGGTATTCATGCAATGGCTGGCAGAACTCCTGACGCCCAGGCTGGGGGCCTGAAGTGTTCAGCCCGGATTGATCTTGACGATGGCCATCGAGATGTTGTCCCCCCCTCCGTCGGAACGGGAACGGGCGGTGTCGATCAACATACGTGCAGCCGAACGGGCGTCCAGCCGATTGAGCATGGAGCCGATTTCGGCATCCCCCAGCAGCCCCCACAAGCCATCGGAACACAGCATGAAGGCGTCGCCCGCCTCAATCGTGGCTGCCTTGCCATAATCGATACGCGGCTCACGCTCCGCCCCCAGGCAGGAGAGCAGCAGGTTGCGCTGCGGGTGGTGTTGCGCCATCTCTTCGGTGATGCGGTTGGTGCGGATCAGCTCGCCCACCAGAGAGTGGTCCTGAGAGCGGGCGATCAGCTTGCCACAGCGGAAGTGGTAGAGGCGAGAATCCCCGCAGTGGGCCCACTCGGCTACGCCTGGGCGCATCACCATCACCACCGCCGTGCTGTGCGGATCACGCTCACTGGTAAAACGTGTAAGCTTAATAACGATGTGTGCTTCCGAGATCACCCCACCCAGCAACTCCTGCGCACTTTCTTCAGCAGGCGAGTAGAACGCAAAGTTCTGCTTGGCCTTGAGCAACACCTGCTCGGCAGCAATCGCCCCCCCGGTGTGCCCCCCCATGCCATCGGCCAACACGGCCAACAAGCAGTCTTTGCGGGTCGGGTGCGGAAAGATCGCAACGCGATCCTGTTGCTCGGATCGATCCCCGATATGCATCGCTGCACATGTATCAATAGCGAAAGGCATGAATGTTTTTAATTATTTAACCGAGAGCGAAAAATACAGGTAATGGGCGTAACTGAAAACCCCTATCAGCATGAAAACGACGACCACCTTCTATTGTGACGCATGGACCCGGTAAGCATCCATCACATGGTCTGAAAACTCAAGCAGATCATCTGGATGGATACCCAATTCTTCCAGTACCCTGGGCTCATGATGCGCCCACTCGGAGTTTGGCAAGGCTTGATCTTGGGAGAACAATTCGATAGCCAATTGCAGGATTGCCACCACCGAACGCGCTGCATGCTCACAGCCGTGACCGCATTCATGGTGATGCAGGATGGCATCGGCGACAAAACGCGGTAGCCGCCAATGGCGTGCCAGCAGAAAACCTATCGAGCAGTGATCCACCTGGAAGTGGCGGTCTTCCGCGCGCACATCTGCCCATTTCCGGGTTGTTGCATTCAAACCAGTCGCCTTGCAGTAATTGGGGAAGCGCGCCATCAATACCGGCACCCCGCAGTCATGGAACAAACCTGCAAGGTAAGCCTGCTCAGGGAAGATGTTGCAGATGCTGACCCGTTCAGACGCAATCACGGCAGCCAACTGGGCAATCTGTGTGGAGCGCGCCCAGAATTGCTCAAGCACATGCGTCTCTCCCTTAATGGCAATGGTCAGCCCATAAGCTTGCACAAGCTGGGCAGCCTGCCGCACCCCCAGCAGGGAAAGAATGCCTTCCAGTGAATAAGGCGGGCGGCTACGGCAAAAGGCAACCGAGCGGGTCAGTTTGTAGAGCATGGCCGTTAGCCCGGCATCCTGGGCAATCAGGTCTCCCATGCTGCGCAGGTTAAGATCTTCTCTTTGCGCCATGCGCCGCACTTCAAGCACAATCTGCGGCTGAGGCGGAATACGGACGCCGGTAGAGGCAAGGAGGGCCACCTCCTTGTCGACATCCTCATCCAGAATATGTTTGAGATCTGCTTGCATCGGCAAGATATCGACGCTCGACAGAAAAACTGAAGAGCCACCAAAAGCCATGCGCTACTTTTTGCAGATCACCTGCGCAGCTTGCATACAGACAGATTCGGGCAAGGCTTGGGGCACTACCGGCTCAGGCCACATTTTTGCCAGCGCCGCCATCACGGCATCCTGCCTGCCTGTGTTCCAGAAGCGCACCGGCCCGGCATGTGTTGCCGGACTCAGCCCCCCCAGCTCTTCCAGCCGATGTTGGAGGTGGCGCGCCACAGCCAGGCCGGTATCGATCACCTTGACCTTAGGGCCTAGCAACGCTTCGATCAACGGGCGCAAGAACACGTAATGGGTACAGCCCAGCACCACCACATCAGCCCCCGCCTGCGTGAGTACCCCCAGGTGCTCGACCAGCAAGCGGTGCAGCGCGGGGCTATCAAAATCCCCCCGTTCCACATGCTCCACCAAGCCAGTCCCGGGGCGGGTGACGACCTCTACCCCTTGGCCAAAGGTATCGAGCAAGGCAGCAAAGCGGGCACTTTCAATCGTGCCGGTTGTTGCCAGCACCCCCACCACCCCGCTCAAGGTCGCTGCGGTGGCGGGTTTTACCGCCGGTTCCATGGCAATCACCGGCACGCTTGGCCAGCGCTGGCGAATTGCCTGCGCTGCGGCAGCGGTGGCGGTGTTGCAGGCAATCACCAGCGCCTTGGCCTGTTGAGCAAGCAGAAATTCACAGATTTCCAGCGAACGCTCACAAATCAGCGACTGTGGTTTTTCGCCATAGGGGGCATAACCGGAGTCTGCGCAATACAGAAAATCCTCGTTCGGTAGCTGTCTGCGCAACTCATGCAATACCGACACGCCACCCAGCCCCGAATCGAACACACCGATTGGGCGTACATCCGCCATGTTCATGCCTTCCTTTTAAGCTTGAGGCGATCCCGCCACGCCAACAGCAGCCCTGCTCCCCAGGCGGGTAGGGCAAAGGGATGTGCCCCTTCCTGCAAAATCGCCAAAGGCCCCAATCCTGCGTGCACGGCAAACCGCCCATAATTGAGCCAAGCCGCCAATCGATGCTTCATGCCCAGTGGCAGGCGTGCGGCTTCCACATAGTAGAGCTTGGCCGAACGCGGGCTTTGCATGCGGATACGCAGGATGGAAGCCACCAGTCCGTCGCCCGAGTCAGCGTAGACGCGTAGCGCCTCATTGATGAAGCGGATTTTGTAGTGGCAGGCGATGCGATTCCACACCAGTGCCTCAGGCACAAATTTTTCGTCTGGGAATTCAGGGAAAGGATACTCGCGCAGCACTTCAGTACGCGCACAGCCCCACTTTTCACCCACCATGCCGCCACAGCGCAGCAGGTCGAAGAGTTTGATATCCAGGGGCGAAGCCGGGAAAGCCGAACCGACAACCTTGCCATGCTCATCGTGGCACAGGCAACTCACACCGCTGAAGCCCTCACGCTCGGCAACAGGAATTTTCTGCCAATGGAAAGCAAAGCGCTCCAGCGCATCGGGGCTGCACCAGTCGTCGGAATCGAGGGGAACAAAGAGTTCGCCTCGCGCCTCACGTACACCGTGATTAAAGGCCGTGTGTTTGCCGCCATTGGGCTGCTGGATGTAGCGGATGGGCAACTTGCCTTCAGCTATCCAGCCAGCCACCAACTGCGCCGTACCGTCCGTAGAACCATCGTCAACAATCAACCACTCAAAGTCCCGACAACTCTGGGCGCACAGGCTTTCATACGGGCGCAGCAAGGTATGCGCCCGGTTGAAAGTCGGAGTGAAAACGGTAAAGAACGGCGTAGCCAAGCGGCCCCCTACCTGAGATCAGGCCTGGATGGCTTTGGCCAGTTGGGCTGCGGCGCCGATGTAGCTGGCAGGCGTCATCGCCAGCAGACGGTTTTTCTCGGCCTCGGGGATTGCCAGCGTAGTAATGAATTGCTGCAGGGAATTCTTGTCGATCCCAGTGCCACGCGTCAGCGCCTTGAGTTTTTCATACGGCTCTTCAATCGCGTAACGGCGCATCACGGTCTGGATCGGCTCGGCCAGCACTTCCCAACATTCGTTCAGATCGGCAGCGAGCTTCTCGGGTGTCGACTCCAGCTTGCCCAGACCACGCAGACAGGATTCCAGCCCCAGCACGGTATGGCCGAACGCCACCCCCATGTTGCGCAATACGGTGGAATCGGTCAGATCCCGCTGCATGCGGGAGATCGGCAGCTTTTCGCTGAAGTGGCGCAACAGGCTGTTGGCCACCCCGAAGTTCCCCTCGGCGTTTTCAAAATCAATCGGGTTGACCTTGTGCGGCATGGTGGAACTGCCCACTTCGCCTGCCTTGAGCTTTTGCTTGAAGTAGCCCAGCGAGATGTACATCCAGATGTCCCGGCAGGCATCAATAAGCATGGTGTTGGCGCGGCCCATGGCGTCAAATAGTTCGGCCATGCTGTCATGCGGCTCGATCTGGATGGTGTAGGGGTTGAAACCCAGCCCCAGCGATTCAATAAAGCGCTGGTTGAAGGCAGGCCAGTCGAATTCCGGGTAGGCCGACAGGTGGGCGTTGTAGTTGCCCACGGCGCCGTTGAACTTGGCGGTCATCTCCACCCCGACGATGGCCTTACGGACACGTTTGAGGCGGTAGGCGATGTTCGCCATTTCCTTGCCCAGCGTGGTGGGGCTGGCAGGCTGACCATGAGTGCGAGAGAGCATCGGCAGATCAGCCAACTGGTGGGCCAGCTCCACAAAGCGGGCAATCACCCGGTCCAGCGTGGGCAGCAGCACCTCTTTGCGGGCTTCGTCGAGCATCAGCGCATGGGAGGTGTTATTGATGTCTTCCGAGGTGCAGGAGAAGTGGATGAACTCAGAAACCCTCATCACCTCCGGGTTGCCAGCAAAGCGACGCTTGAGCCAATATTCCATAGCCTTCACGTCGTGATTGGTGACCGCCTCGATCTCCTTGACGGCTTCCCCCTCTTCAGGCGAAAAGTTGGCGATCACGTTGCGCAGTTCAGTCAGCGTGGCTGGCGAGAACGGCGCCACTTCGGCAATCGCAGGTTCGGCCGCCAGCGCCATGAGCCATTCGATCTCAACCCGGACCCGGTTCTTGATCAGGCCGAATTCTGAGAACTGGTCGCGCAGGGCGGTCACTTTTGCCGCATAGCGGCCATCGAGCGGAGAGATCGCGGTAAGCATGTTGAGGCTGGCAGACATGAAGAAACCCGTGAATGGAGTCAGGACAAGCTGGCTATTATACCGTCCCCCTACCCTTTGGCCGGGGAATAAGTTGATGAATTAGCAAGCAAGGATTGTCGGGGGCCGCTACAATTCTGCCCTGAGTCCAAAACGACAAGACAGATCGGGAGGCGCCCGACCTCCAGGACTGCACTACTGCCGGGCAAGGCCACCGCCTTTGACCGGACAGGCCAACAGGAATTTGAATGAAAAAAGTTGATGATTTTCGGCTGAAGTTTGGCAAGCAAGAGCTCGTACCTATCATGATTGGCGGGATGGGTGTCGACATCTCAACCGCCGAGCTGGCGTTGGAAGCTGCACGCCTGGGAGGCGTCGGCCACATCTCTGACGCCATGGTCAAAACCGTGGCTGACCGCCGCTTTCACACCAGCTATGTGAAAGAAAAACTCCAGCGCTACAAGTTCAACGTCGCCAATTCCGACAAGTCCGAAGTGCAGTTCCGCTTGGCCCAACTGGCCGAAGCCACCAAGCTGCATGTGGGCAAGACCATGGAAGCCAAGCGTGGCAGTGGGATGATTTTCATCAACTGCATGGAAAAGCTCACCATGAACGCGCCGAAGGAAACCCTGCGCGTTCGCCTTCACTCAGCGCTGGATGCAGGCATTGATGGCATCACCCTGGCCGCCGGGCTGCACCTGGGCAGCTTCGCGCTGATGGAAGATCACCCGCGCTTCCGCGATGCCAAGCTGGGCATCATCGTATCCTCAGTGCGGGCGCTGCAGTTGTTCATCCGCAAGAATGTGCGTAGCAACCGCCTGCCCGACTATATCGTGGTGGAAGGCCCGCTGGCCGGTGGTCACCTGGGTTTTGGCTTGGATTGGGCCCAATACGATCTGGCCACCATCGTCGCCGAAGTGCTGCAATGGCTGCGTGAAGAAAAACTCGACATCCCGGTGATCCCCGCTGGCGGCATCTTCACCGGCAGTGATGCCACTGCCTTCCTAGAAGCCGGGGCCGCCGCCGTGCAGGTAGCCACCCGCTTTACCATCACCGAAGAATGCGGCCTGCCCGCGAAGGTCAAGCAAGAGTATTTCCGCGCCAGCGAAGGGGACGTGGAGGTGAACCAGACCTCCCCCACCGGCTACCCGATGCGCATGCTCAGGAGCAGCCCATCCATTGGTGCCGGCAATCGTCCGAACTGTGAGGCCTACGGCTACCTGCTCGATGCCAAGGGCTGCTGCGCCTACATCACCGCCTACAACCGCGAGGTGGAAGCCCACCCGGGCGTGCGCAAGGTTTCGGTGATGGACAAAACCTGCCTGTGCACACATATGCGTAATTTCGACTGCTGGACCTGCGGGCAATATGTCTATCGCCTCAAGGACACCTCCCACAAGGATGCAGACGGCAACTATCAGATCCTGAGTGCCGAACACGTTTTCCGTGACTACCAGTTCAGCACGGAAAACCGCATCCTGCTGCCGGATTGAACACACGCCCCGCACGCCTATATGCACGACAAATAAAAAGGGAGCCCGACAGGCTCCCTTTTTTACACTCGTGCATATAGCACATCATTCTGCTGCTTGAACTTCCTTGGTGGCTTGCGGACGCAAACAAGCATAGGTGGCAATTTTCAAAGGCGCGACTGCCTTCGCATCAAATTTCTTTGCCCACTCCTGCAAAGGCTGATGGTGATGAGGGAAGCCTTCGCACAATGCCATCGCCAGACGGCCAAGCGCGGGAGCATTATTGCCGATGGCATACGCCTCGCCACAACGCATCATCATGAACCACGCAGGCTTGTACTGCCAGACGCGGTCACAACGTTGCGCCGCCACAAGTGCATCCCCAGCAGCAGGGCGCGAGGCCTGGACGCGCAAACCTTCGGCCACAGCAGAGAAAACGGAATAGCGGCCCACAGAACCCAGGCGTTCCTGCACTGCTGCCGACACATCTGCACTCACATCCGGGTCACTCTCACTGAGCATGACATAGGCCGTGCGCACCGCATACCAATCAAGCATCACAATCGTCAGCACACCCACGGCCAGCACGCCCACAACAAGCGGCACAATACGTGGCAAACGCAGCACTGACAAGGTGCGATCCTGAGCATCAAGATTACCCATGCATAAGGCAATCGGGGCCAGGAAATAGGTATACCACAACGGATATTCCACAAGACTATGCAAACCCGTTACCGCCACACTGGCCAGCACCCAGATGCTCCGCGCACTAGGGGCTAGAAACAGATGCCGCAGATACCACCACGCCATCGCCCCGAGCAACAACACAGCAAAGGGAATGCCAAACTCCGCCGCCAATTGCAGGGGCAGATTATGTGCATGCTCGGCAAATTTCGAGAACGGCACCGGCCCGGTCTTGGCCATCGCGTCGACGGACAATTTATAAAAAGTCGCGGGCCCCTCGCCCCACCAGGGACTGGCCTGGATCGCCAGCACGGCGGACTTCCAGTCATACATGCGCTGACCGTTGGAACCTGCATCCCCTGCGCGATCAAGCGAGGAGGTGACATCGAAAGCGGAGAGGATATGGCCGTAACTCACCAATAGTTGGGCCACCACCGACAGCCCCGCCACGATCAAAAGCCCGATCACCGCATTGCGTGTCTGCTCATCACGTGCCCGCCCTGCCCCCAACCCACCCAGCAACAGGAAAGCAGCCGTATACAACCATGCGCCACGCGACGCGGAGGCAGCCCCCGCCAGACACAGCCATGCAGCAAAGCCCACAAACACAGGCCACGGATAGGCTCTCACCCCACGCAGATAGCACAGCGCAGCCAAACCCAGATAAATCAGATCAGTATAATGATTGGCCTGCCCAATGTTGCCGAAGGCTTGCAGAAACATCTTCTGCATAACCAGATTGCCGAAATTCCACCCTGCCAACTGCACCAGCCCAGCCAGCGACTGAAGCACAGCACACAGCAGAATCCCCCCGGCAATCCATTCCGAGCGCCCCGGTAAATCCAGACGCTGCCCCAGGCCATAGGCCATCAGGAACAAGGCTGCATAAAGAGGATAACCCAAGCCGGAGGGTGCAGGCTGGCGTACCAGACATACCACGAGGAAAGCAGCCATCCCCCACAGAGGCAAGCCCATCCTCACCCCATCGAAGGAGTCGGACGTGCTGACGTGCACACAAGCCCACGCCAGCACACACCCCGCAGCCATGCACCACTCAGCAAAAAAAACCGTATGGGGGTTGGTGTGCTCCGTGATCATGGACGCCAGCGCCATCACCAAACCACCCAACACAGCCCCCGCCCAACACAGATACTTCGAGTCCTTCATCACCCCATCCGCCTCGGCCCAGGCGGCGACACCTTGCATGCCGCACCCGCCACAGACCAGCATTGATCAAAGCCGAGAATGATACAGGAGAAGCAGCGAATCCCTCACGCCTCAGCAGCAATCAAGAACAACAACCGGAACTAACGACACTCAGAGGGCGCGTACTTGGCAGGCAGTGTAGCGACTGTCGAGTACGGCAGGCCTCGTTGCGAAGCCGTGACATAGCCCTGCGAAGCACAACTCCAGTCCAGTGTTCCTGTCGTGTTAGAAGACAAAGCACCCTTTTGTGAAGAAGGAGTGTAGATCAAAGTTTTTCCATCCAGTGTGGTAGGGATCCCATTTGTGCCTGAAGCATCAAAGGTAACCGTTACAGCACCTGTCACCCCATTGATTGTCACGCTTTTTAGATACTTGGACTTCGTATATGTTGGCGCATTGTTATTCCACTCTGTTGCGGCTGATGCAATCGCTGACAGATTGTTAGTCATAAATGCTTCACCCACTACCACCTTGGCGGCCGCTGCCGACATCAAGCCTTCACTAAGCTTGGCACGAATCGTATAGTCCTGATAGGCAGGCAGCGCGATAGCCGCCAAAATACCGATGATCGCCACTACGATCATTAACTCAATCAGGGTAAAACCTTTTGAAATTGGCTTCATGTGCTAATCTCCAACACAAGCATCAATGCTTTCTAAGCAACAAGCACGCCAAACGCGAAATAAATAAAATATATTTTCTCAACACATTAATAGTACAAACCACGAGATCATCGCAAGCCATCACATGCCTTAGGGCAATTAAATACAGCAAGTCTGCTCATTCCATCACTACTTACCAAGGGGCAAGATCATTGATTTCCAGCACCTCAGCGGTGCTGCGTTTCACAATTACTGTCAAATCCCGCACTTTGCCCCGAAGCGGCAGATAAGCAATTTCTTTACCGTATTTAAGCAGTAAAGTGTCCACTTTTTTTGCGTCTTTTTGATTCAATTGCCGCAAAGCATCAATCGGTTGCAGCCGCTGAAGCACTTGAGAGCGTAGCTCAACATAAGGTACATAGTACTGAGGCATCTGCGGCAAATCATCCCCGCCAGCAATGGCACTAAACAGTATCTTGTTACGCTCCTTTGTTGTTTCCGGACGGCGTGCGGCAATCACCTCAGGCCCCAACATGGGGGGGGTTTTGAAGCGTGTGTTACCCACCTGCGCCAACTTAGCCTCATCCAAATCATTGGCAAAAACCAGATCGAATCGATCCGAATTAAATACTGCATACACGGGCCGGGCGATAAAAACAGCATGCATGCCATACAACAAGGCCACAATCTGAACCAGCAGCACAATCGCCATATCGCGTTTGAGCTCTTTTTTTGCAGGATTAAATATAATCAGCGTAATGCAGGGCCCAAGGATGACATCCACGCCAAGCATCATCAGAAAAACGCCCGCCACTCCTGTTGCTTCAGCCATCGCACCAGGGTACCACACCATAAAAACCAGAGCAGTCACACAAAGCGCAACAAAAATAGAACCACAAAGGTGAAAAGCAAAAGCTTTATAGCGATTGATCGTCATGATGTTCACATTTAGTCAAACAAAAACGCCCGTAGATACGGGCGTTTATCAAACAGCAAGCTCAGTCCAGATAAAAACTTAACGACATTCAGAAGGAGCGTACTTCGCAACCAACGTACCTGCAACAATAGAACCAAACTTACGTGTCGTGGCAGTGACATTCGCATTGGATGCGCAAGCCCAGTCAATCGCACCGGTAGAAGCCGTGGTCGGAGCTGCAAGTTGCACATTAGGCGTCAACACCAATGTTTGGTCGTTCAGGCTAGTGGGAATGCCATTCAGTCCATCAGCCTTAATTGTCACAGTAACATTCCACGGGCTAGCAACTGCAACATCCACATCTTTGACATACTTTGAAGAGGTTTCGGCTGCACGATTCGCATTGGCGTGGAACGCAGTTGCAGCATTAGTCAGGCCAGTAACGCCGTCCGATTGAAAGGCCTCACTCATTGCGCCCTTCACGGAAGAAGCGGCAATCAAGCCTTCAGAAATCTTAGCGCGCACGGTGTAGTCCTGGTAGGCGGGCAGAGCAATAGCAGCCAGAATACCAATAATTGCCACCACGATCATCAATTCGATCAGGGTGAAACCTTGTTGAATACGCTTCATAGTAAATCTCCTATTACGAGAAAAGAACGGAAGGGGTTCCGTGTCCTTAACTACCAGCAATAGTTATACCAACCCTTCTCGTCAGCCACACTTGGTTTATACAACCATACAAATCAACAAATTAAAAAAAGGAAGCATCTGTTTTTGTAATCCCCCCACCCACCCACTCCAGAACCAAGTGCCGTTAATCGTCACCCAATAACAAATCGCGGCAGAAATCACTTCAATCACAGAGGCTTTGTTGCATAAATCCTCCCAACCGTCAGCGAGTAGTCGATAAACTTGGAGGATGAGCAAGCCCCCAAAGCCGAAGTATCGAACCCCCAACTGGTCGAGCTATAACGAGTCCTTGCGCCAACGCGGCGCACTCCTGCTGTGGATCGACAAGGACATGAAGTGGGTTGGCGCACCAAGCGGCAAACGCGGACGAACCCCGACGTTCTCGGACGCTGCCATCCAGTTTTGCCTGATGATCAAGAACCTGTACGGACTGGCACTTCGTCAAACTACTGGCATGGTCAGGAGCCTGTTAGCGCTGGCGGGGCTGGATTGGATGTGCCGGACTTGAGTACCTTGAGTCGGCGCCAGAAACATCTGCAAGTGACGCTCACGTATCAACGCCGGAACGAAGCCCTGCACCTACTCGTCGATAGCACAGGCATCAAGATGCTTGGCGAAGGGGAATGGAAGCGCAAGAAACACGGGGCCGACTACCGCCGTCAGTGGCGCAAAGTGCATCTGGGAATCGACGCCCAAACGCTGCAGATTCGTGCCATTGAAGTCACTGCCAACAGCGTCGGAGATGCGCCGATGCTGCCAGCCTTGCTCAATCAAATCCCGCCAGAAGAACCTATTGAAAGCATAGGAGGCGATGGCGCTTACGATACCAAAGCGTGTCACAGCGCGATTGCTAACCGGGGGACCACGGCGCTGATTCCTGTGCACAAGAATGCGCAAGCTTGGAAAGGCAGCAGTGCAGGTGCGCGTACCCGAAACGAAATTCTGCGTACAACCCAACGCTTAGGCAGGACGATCTGGAAGAAATGGAGCGGCTATCATCGGCGCAGCCTGGTGGAGACCAAGATGCGCTGTTTCAAATTGCTCGGAGAGCGCGTGATGGCTCGAGACTTCGACCGCCAAGTCGCCGAATTGCAGATTCGTGCCGCACTGCTCAATCGCTTCACCCAACTGGGCACGCCTCAGACCGTGCGCGTGCTATAAATCCGTCTGGGATCAGGGGTATTGCGGCCTCACGCTGATTTATGCAACAAAGTCGTAACGAATTGATCTTTGCCAAAAACAAACACCCGCAAAAGCGGGTGTTTGTTAGACAGCAACTTAACGCCTTATCGGCATTCGGAAGGCGCATACTTCGCAACCAACGTACCTGCAACAATAGAACCAAACTTACGTGTCGTGGCAGTGACATTCGCATTGGATGCGCAAGCCCAGTCAATCGCACCGGTAGAAGCCGTGGTCGGAGCTGCAAGTTGCACATTAGGCGTCAGCACCAATGTTTGGCCGTTCAGGCTAGTGGGAATGCCATTCAGTCCATCAGCCTTAATTGTCACAGTAACATTCCACGGGGTAGCAACCGCGACATCCACATCTTTGACATACTTTGAAGCGGTTTCGGCTGCACGATTCGCATTGGCGTGGAACGCAGTCGCAGCATTAGTCAGACCAGTCACACCATCTGATTGAAAGGCCTCACTCATAGTCCCCTTCACGGCAGATGCAGCAATCAAGCCTTCAGAAATCTTAGCACGCACGGTGTAGTCTTGGTAGGCAGGCAGAGCGATGGCGGCCAGAATGCCGATAATTGCCACCACGATCATCAATTCGATCAGGGTGAAACCTTGTTGAACACGCTTCATAGTAAATCTCCTATTACGGAAAAAGAACGGAAGGGATTCCGCGTGCTCTATGTTAAGCGACGGCTGTGCCACCTCTCTCTCGCATATGTTAAAAAACAAAAAACTTATTAATAATCATGATCTTAACCAGTAATCACCTTCTTAAGAGTTTTAAGCATCTCATTGATTTCGCAAAACATGTGCCGCGAATTGTCACTTGATAAGCCAATTACGGCAATTACCGCAACCAAGTCAAAGATCGGATGGATTCCCGGCCCTAAATTCGGCGAGCGGCAGATCAATCCCAGGCCCCCAGCCTCGCACAAGTGGCGTTGTTCCTTGCGCTTATGCGCATGGCTGTTATCATTCGCCCTTTCTGCACAGCAGCATGCCGAGGCTTAATATGGCTGTTTTTGCCCTTGATGAGCGGGTTCCGGTGGTGGGCGAGCGTACCTGGGTGGCCGAGAACGCCACTGTAGTGGGGGCAGTGACCATCGGGTCGGACTGTAGCGTCTGGTTTGGCGCGGTGTTGCGGGGGGATAACGACCCCATCACCATTGGCAACGGCACGAACATCCAGGATGGCGCGATTCTGCATACCGATGAGGGCATCCCCCTGACGGTGGCAGACCACGTATCCATCGGCCACCAGGCTATGCTACACGGCTGCTCAGTGGGCGAAGGCTCGCTGATCGGGATCAACGCCGTGGTGCTCAACCGTGCGGTGATTGGCAAGCACTGCCTAATTGGCGCCAACACTTTGATTCCAGAGGGAAAGGTGATCCCCGATCGCTCCTTGGTCGTCGGCACACCCGGACGGATCATCCGTGAGCTGACGGATGAGGAGATCGCCCGTAATCTGCGCAATTCCCGTCACTATGTTGATGCTGGAGCGCTGTACAGCCACGCCATGAAGCGGATTGATTGATGATTGCCTTGATTCAGCGCGTACGCTCGGCTTCTGTAGAGGTGGATGGGCAAATTGTTGGAAAGATCGGTAGCGGCCTGCTGGCCCTGATCGGAGTGCAGAAAGAAGATGATGCGGCCAAGGCTGATCGTCTGCTGAAAAAGCTGCTGAACTACCGCGTTTTCGCTGATGATGAGCAGCGCATGAACCGCTCGCTGCGCGACACAAGCGGCGGCTTGCTGCTGGTTTCCCAATTTACATTGGCCGCAGATACACACAAAGGCGCCCGCCCAAGCTTTTCCAGCGCTGCCACACCAGATGATGCGCGGACGCTGTTCGACTATCTGTTGGCACGCGCCCAGGGTTGTCATCCAGTAGTAGAAACCGGCCGGTTTGGCACCGACATGCAGGTCAGCCTGATCAATGACGGCCCCGTCACATTCTGGTTGGAGACCTAAGGTGAGCCCCGTTCGGCATCTGTTAACCGCAAGCTGCTGCGTCGTGCTGGCAGCCTGCTCGTCTAGCCCCAGCACAGATAACCAAGCAGACAGCCGGACCCGCGGTGCGCAGACGCGCAAACCCTCACTCTCGTCCGAACGCCTGAGTCTGGCAGACACCCAGCAAGCCAATGAAATTGTGCTTGTCGCCTTGGGCTTGCTGGATACAGGCTACCGTTTCGGCGGCAAGAACCCGGATGCGGGTCTGGATTGCAGCGGCATGGTGAGTTACGTGGTGGAACACGCCACGGGCCTCGCACTCCCCCACAATGCGGCGCAGATTGCCAAACGCACCCGCCCCATTGATCGCAACGAGCTTCGCCCGGCTGATCTTGTGTTTTTCAACACCAGCGGCCAGACCTTCTCGCACATGGGCATCTACCTGGGCGATGGCAAATTTGTGCACGCCCCCTCAACAGGCGGCAAAGTGCGGGTAGATAAAATGGACATGCCCTACTATGCCAGCCGGTTTGTAGCGGCACGCAGCCTATTCTAGGCTCTGTATTGCTTTCAGGGGTTCCTGCACTATGACTGTTGGAACAACGCCACCAACGTCCATCCCGATATCGAGAAACGAAGCCACCTCTATACGGTCCTTGATGGCCGGGATGAAGGAAATGGCCTGCAGTGCAGCAATGACTTGAGAGTAATCCGTCTCATGCCCATCCGTCACTGCAGACAAAATCTGCACTGAAACAACCCGCCCCTGCGCGTCTATAAAGAGACGGAATTGTGTCTCACCGCTTGGCAAGCTCGCCAAGTCAAAATCCGAAATGTCTACATTGGTCAGCGCCAAGGCTTCACGATCCACTGCAGACGTTGGTAAAAAGCTCAGCTCATCCGAATGACGGGCCTCGCCTTCAACATCCTCCATGCTTTTTACCATCACGGAGCTTCGATAAACACGGCTGCCTGCCTTATCGCCTGTTTTCACGCCAGCAGGTTTGATAGCCACACCATTCGCAGCAGGCATCAATGTAAAACCAGAACGGTCGCCCAACACAAACTTTGGCGTACTCAACAGCCTCCCAGGCAGCACAGCGGGGTGAAGAGGTGGGCTCAACTTGGCCTCTATTTTCAGCGCACGGCTTGGCACAGGTACAGCAACCGAAGCCCCCATACCCGAATACCATTCAAACCACCACGAAGCAAACCCGTGTATCAGCAAAGATGCACTCAAGCACCCTGCCAACACACGGGTTTTATGCCCTACATACATACACTGCACAAAAACGTCTAGTCAGCAGTCGGAATAATTCTCCAGTTCAAGCGAATTACGGATGTCAGTGCTGCGTTCGGGTTAATTCCCAAATCCTCTATCCCGCCACTGGTGGTTCCCCCTTTGTAGTACAACTTACCGCCTATCATTACAAAGGCCCCACCATTGACCAATCCACTATATGCATGCTTCTCCACTCCATTTAGAAGAGCAGACTTCCCTGTTCCGACATAGAAGGCATACCCATATGACGTCCCCGCTGGCGAGCACACACTCCCATTAGGAATATCGGATGTAAATACCACCAGATTTGACACATATGGCGAAACATCTGGATCAATCACAATCCGCTCTGCAATACCTGCAGAGCTTGAAAGATCATAATACCATCCCATCGGTTTGGTCGTTGACACAGTAATCCCTGCCATCTTCACATTCTCTTGCAGATTGCTCCGTGTGATCGGGTAGCTGACCCCGCTTGGTAAAGTTACATCACTATAAAAGCCAGCAAAACCACGGGTTCCGTCTGCGATAACATAGATACTCTGCTGATCAGAACTGGTAATGTCGCCGTCTGCCAACAAACGCCCCGTCCCAACAATTACATAACGCTTCTCACTGACACTCCCCGAACTTTGATCAGCCTGAATCAGCGTAATGGTCGTAACCGGTTGGGCAACCCCAGCAGAGTTAGTCAACTTAGCAATTTTTTTAGGCACAGGATAACTACCTGAATCTGCCGACACATCCAAACGCCAGATATTGCCTTGCAAATCCCCTGCATAAAGCGCATCCACCATCGCTGCGCTATAGTCAGTCATGAACCCCCTGACAAACCTCATGTTGATCGGAGAAGCAAGACTACCTTCAGGGGTCGCCACTTTCTCCAGCAAATCTCCCGTCCGGGGATCAACAAAATAGAAGTATCCCTTCCCATCTGGGTTGTTATATCCAGAAACCATTACCACAACCCAACCATATTTCTTGGTTCGAACCACCCGCGGCAAACCGTAGGAATACCCCATGGTCGAATCAGTAAACTCCCACAACACCTTAGTGGCTACTGCCGCCTCATTGCTCCAAGAAGAGGGGTCTGTCACATCCAGTGCAAAATAGCCTTTCCCACCCTTGCCCAAGCCGCCAATCAAAAGACTGTGCCAATCAGGTGAACCGGTAGCAGACAATTTCTTGGGCGTGTCTTGAAAATCAACATCAAAGTCGGCTTCCAGCTTTCCATCCACCATAAAATGGTGGGTAAATGTGGGATTCCCTAACGAAGCAAGTCCTGTGGAGCTGGCCGTCGTTGAATCCCCATATACAAAGCTCGGGATATAAGCAAACATTTCTGCTCCGCTGTCTGCATTTACTGCATGCAGCATGCCATCATTAGCACCTACAAATACAACCAACTGACGACTAGAATTATTGTTTTTGAAAACGTCATACCCCGTCAGACTAGTGTAGGGATTATGAGGTTGTGACATCACCCAAGGAGTTGAATTGACAATATCTCCCAATAAATAGGTCCGCGTGCGATATGCACCTCCATTGACCAACTCTTTGCTGCGATCCCCCCGCAAATACGCCACATAATTTGCAGCAGATTGACTTCCGCTTGATACCCCCGGAACATTCGCAAAAGAAGCGTAGTACGTGCGGCTATTAAGCCCTCCGGCTCCCAGATTTGACGCCTGGAAAGGCAAGCCCCCCCCAGTGCTAACGCAACAGGTCACAATTTTGCGGGAAGTAATTGCCGTTTTATCCAAAATGTCGCGGAAATTCCAAGCCGCAAGATTGGAGTTTAAGGAACCATCCGAGTTAAATGTCACGCTACCTTTGAACAGGGACCCTGTCCAGGTTGTTGGGTCATAGGAAGCACTATAGTTGGCAGTTGCAGTCCCCGCAGAAAGAGTTAAGGTTGGAAAATTAACGGTAGTAGAATAGGCTGCCGATGCTTCCGCAACAATCTTTGAAAATGCATTGTTCAAACCAGACACCATCGCACTAGGCTTATCCGCCAAGAAGTAATTATCTGGCCGTGGGTCGGTCGTACTGCCGGACAGATCGCTGGTGGTATGCCAAGCCGTAATAGGAATAGTGGATGTGCCGTTTGATCCGTCATATGGAGAAAACCCTGAAGGCACGGTAAAACCACCATACTTGGTCGCTAACCAATATTGGTTTTTAGACACATATCCATTTTCCAGGACGTCCATCCAATAAGTATTGATGGTCTGTGTCCCCGTCAGATCAGTACGAATGTCCTTCACATGCGAGTCATAAGCTAAACCAGCAATGTAGTAGGTATCTGCACGACCAGAGTTATAGTAAGACTGACCAATATTCCCCAGTCCTTCCAATTGACCCACCATATTGGTGGCAGTCGTCACATTCACAGTTGAGTCACTGCTTACCTGACTGGGAATGGTTTCGCTCCCCGTCAAAGAACTTCCGGGCAGTCCACCGTCATACCAAGTATTAATATCACCAATCCCGAGGATGAAGTTTTTCTGGCACGAGTACAGAATGGGATCATCCCAATCCGAGATGACAGGAAAACCATCAATCCAAGTTTTCAACGTAGCCTGACTCCCTGAGCCAGACAGCGAGCTAAAGTTAGGAACGTTCCCAAGGTTCTTAAAGTAGCGGACGGCTGAATAATACAACTCACTTACAGGGTCATTACTCTTGTAGGTTCCCACCACAACCTTGCCAAATTTATCCAGGTAATTCATGACGCCACTATCGCTGACCGTCACACTGTACCCACCCTCGCTGGAGGCGCGCGATGTTGTAGCCGAAGCATCTGCCGTATCTGGGTTTTGCAGCATCACACCAGTGCTGGCATCCCATTCAGCTGCCGAATTCGTAACATCAGAGGAGCCAGGAATAGGCTTGGTCGGGGCAATATATTTCATCCGGGCGCGCATCACCCCACCATTACGGGACGAACCACCCTGGTTAAGATAGCCAAATGCCGAATAACGCAACTTCATGGCATATTTCTGCATCAAGCCTTCAGGCTTGTAATTGCTGCCATATTGCTTGCAGTTGCTCTCCACCCCAACTGTGGGATCGCAAACCAACACACGAACATACAACCGATAGACCTTGGAACTGCTAGTCGTGCCTGTTCCGGTATAGTCTTCCTGCGTTGCCCCAGAAAGCGTAGATGGGTTGGTGGCCGTCACCCACATTACAGTACCGTAATTGGTATTGTTTCCATAGTTCTGCACCGAAGTTCTAACAGTGCTCCACGTGAAAGGCGTTGCGCCTGTGATCAACGAAGAGCTGGAAATCGCGGTATCAGGATAGACGCCACTGCCCGCCTGCCCCGTGTTATAGGTTTTCTCCAGAATGGTCTGCGTAGCTGTATCGATAACACGGGCACCACCCGACAATGTCCAGCGGAAAACGTCCAGCGACTGCATGGACGCCCAGTTCAGATAGTTCCCACTCCACAGTGCTGGAGACGTACTGCTGCATGCATGGCTAGTCGCATACTTTTTAGGCGCAAAGTAACTGTTTTTTGGGGTTGTGGAATTGTACTGATACTCGTAACACTTCTCAGAGTCAAAATACCCAATATAGGTATTTGTTGCCGCATAGGCATTGGCAGAACTCTTATATGCGGGGGTATTGGCCGTTGGCCACTCCACTGAGAGCGTCAAGGCCAGATTGCCTGGCACGGAAATTGACGAGAACAATGGAGAATCCGCCAGAGAAACGTCTGCTCTAGCCGCAATCGCACCTCCCCCGAA
Source organism: Uliginosibacterium gangwonense DSM 18521 (assembly GCF_000373965.1). Classification (GTDB taxonomy): domain Bacteria; phylum Pseudomonadota; class Gammaproteobacteria; order Burkholderiales; family Rhodocyclaceae; genus Uliginosibacterium; species Uliginosibacterium gangwonense. Next base: position 205,704 of record NZ_KB892846.1, read on the forward strand.
CGCTAATACAGCCGCAAAAATCAAGAATGGTTTAAGCGATGAATTCAACTTGGGCATGGTAGCCTCGCAAATACAAGTGGAGCATAAAGCCCAAACGTAACAGCTTGGGCATCCCGCAATTCAACCCTATCGGATCGCATCAATCAACTTTTACAATTTCATCAAAACTGCTATCGATAAACAAATTAGTAAAATCACTGCAGAAGTACGGTCGACTGCAAGTAGGTCACCTGATTTGTGACGGAATCCTGTACTCGAACAGTCACACGCATTGGCCATCCTGCACCACCACCACCGGTCCCATTTTTAGAGCCGCCGCTGCTGGGCCACTTATAATCAGTTCCATAATTAGCCCCTTTTCTACGTGCAGCCAAGCTACCCGTTATAACTGGATTGGCACAGTACGACGAATCCCCGTCTCCAGCTTTGGTGCATTGACGCTCAATGACATAGGTAATTTTTTCGCTTGAAGACTCGTTGCTACTAAAATCCTTAGAGTGATCCATGCCTGCCGCAGTAAATGCTGTTTCACTCAGCAATACTTTCGGGATACCACGCGAATCATCATTCGATTGTTTGATTGAAGCAAAATAATGGGCAGAAGGAGCATCATTGGAAAAATCAGTGATTGAGATCCCGTCTGTCAAAGAAAACATTGCTCGATTAAACCCTCTTTCGCCAACGCTGATTGAGCTACGCTTGAAAGCCACACTCCCTGCCATCAAAGTAGAAGCACTAAATGAACGAACCAAGGCCACTGCTGAAAACATCAGTACGGTCAATGCCACCAGGGTGATAAGAATTGAAATCCCACGCTGCTGGGCTGCCCGACGGCCAGAAATAGATAATTTTTTAGGCATATTCATGGCGAGTTACAGCAAGTTGTTACGCAAAGGAATGACGACGTCCACAGTACGATAGCGATAGATACGCTCTGCACTGGTGAAAGTTCTCGTAACTGACAGATCTCGATTGGCCGGGTCTTTCAGGCCGTTAAACAGCACAATACTGGCAGGACTCACACAACCGTTCTGCTGCGCAGAACCCGCCACCGCAGCAGTACAGGCAGGAACGGTAGAGTCCGCAGCAGAAGTCTCCTGCAAGGATGTCCGGAAAATCATGCCCAAGCGTATTGCCTTGATGTTACTTAGCAACGCAACCGCTGTAATGCTTCCATCCATCAATGCCTTGGTACCATATGAGGCAGAGACAGGATCTGGCACTTTGGGGCTAAACCAGCTATCCACTTTGCCATCACCATCCAGATCCACCCCATACAGGGCATGCATTTCAAAGACGCCATCGGTAATAATTGATGGGCTATCAGAGCTGGCCTTGAGCAAATCAAAGGAGTAAAGCGTATTGTTGTCTCCAACACCGAGCAGCATAAATGTGGGAGGGTTATTGCCCACCACGTTGCCAATATTGCTTACCACAGCCTGCTCGGTAAATGATGTCTGCAGCGCTTGGGCATAAGTACCTGCAAAGGGTAGAGAAGTCGGCGACGCAGCAGCATCAAATGTGGATGAAACCTGTTCCAGACTACAGGGATGAACCGTTGTGGTCGTGGCCCCTGTAACATCACTGACCAGAAGCAAATCATTGGGTTTATAAAAAGCAGTAGAGTCCAGCGAAACAGCGGTACTCCCATTCACAGGAATGACCGACACGTTGATTGGCATATCTGCCAAACTCGCCGTGCCAGACATGACAACCAAAACATCGGAAGGCTGTCCGCTGATGCCGGGAGTGGTTGCATCCGGCACAATCAAGATGGGAGACAGGCGGAACTCACCCGCAGTGCCCGTAGGTTTTACGTTTGTGAAGGGGGCGGGCAGTGTTGTTGCAGGGAACAGGTTTGCGCCATTTTTCTTTGCACTCAACGCACACCCGTACGCATAGCTTGAGAGCGGTGCGAAACCCGAACCTGCCTGACGCACGATGGTGTCTATCAACTGTGCGTTGTAGGCACCAGTCTGATTGATATCATTGATAGAGGTCGTCGTGCGCTTGCGCCCTTCTGCAAAGGTAAGCACCTGGTATACCGCAAACAGAAGGATCATGGATATAACCATCGCAACCATGAGTTCAATCAGCGTGACCCCAGACGCGCGAGCCAGACGAGAAGAAGATGACGAACGCTTCATTGAACCATTACCTCGGTAACGTAACGACTATCACTTTCAGAAGCTCCCTTGCTGGGGGCCCTCCACGTGATCGTAATAACTGCCACTTGTGCTTTGGTCACTGCATCCACATTGAGTGCGATCGTCGCATTACCATTCGGCAAGCATGTGGGGGAGCATTGGGGCGCTACCGCCTTGACCCGATTATCCAGCCAGCTCTGATAACTAGCTTTGAGCGGGGACGCAGTGTAATCAACGGACTTATATGTCCACATCATGGTTGCCAGATCATTGGCCAGCAACGCGGCGTTGTTGCGATCTTCCGAGTCAGTGGAGAACTGCACGCCCCTAGCTTGCAAGGCAACCAGACCCAATATGCCAATGGTAAATAGTGCTACCGACACCAGCACTTCGATCAGGGCAAAACCTTGAGCACGTCGAATAGATGTGTTGCGTATAGTCTTCATCTCAACACCCATCCGGTTGGCTGCTTGAGAGTGTTTTATTCGGGTCACAGAGTCGTATCTTTCCGCCCAGGCTCACCAATACACTCAACGGGCGATCTGCCCCTGACATTGACACAGCATATTTAACAGGAGTCGCTGCATCAGCACCAACCGTACAATTTCCCACAAACCCCGTGGCAGTTGCATTGGACAGGCGGCCGACGGAGTTGAAGCAGATAAATCCTCCGTCCGCAGAAATGGAAACCCCGTTCTGTGCCGCGGCAGAGCTGCTCAAAACCATCTCGCCAGTTTTTTGATCGCTCCCCGTCAGAGGCAGGGTCTGCACATACCACTTCTGCCCTGTGGCAGAAGGCGTGGCCAACAAGGCGGGAGTGGCGTTGGTCAAGGCAAATACTGTCCGGGCACTCCGTTTGACGGCCTCCATTTGCGCCGCCCGCAAATCATTCTGTAAAGACTCTGCCACACTACGCACCTTGGCGTTTTTCGCCCAGGTTGCCATGTCAGGGACTGCGAGAAATATGAGAATGGCCAAGACAGTCAAAGTCACCATCAGCTCAATCAGCGTGAACCCGAGATGATCAGAGCGCATCAGCAATTTCCTTGTTGCGCAGCACGCGTAATCCAGCAGCTATTGGAAGTCCCCCATTTACCACTCAGCGTTTTCTGCTCTCGCTTTTCACTAATCGTATAATCAAACGCTGCGGTGGAGGTCCCCGTAGCACCTGTTGCATGAATCGTATAGCTACTCGCCGTCAGATTATTAGCATCGTTTGTGCAGTAAATGGAGAAATACTTGCCTGCTGTATACGTAGTAGTCAAACAAGGAGGTGAGAAAGCCCCAGTCGCTGCATAGGTGCGGTTATCCTGATAATACTGCTCCATCTTGACCTGCATGGAAGACAGCATATTGGTTGCATCAGACAAGCGCCCACGCAGAATGTAATCGTTATAGGCAGGCACAGCGATCGAAGCCAGAATGCCAATGATCGCCACCACTATCATCAGTTCAATCAAGGTGAAGCCCTTGGCGGAGTGTTTGCTGCCGCACGAATTCATTTGACGCTGCCTTGCCACATTCCAAGCATTCAACATATCAACCCCGTTTGACCAAAACTCAAACCTCAATCAGATCAGGGCCATACACCTGATCTGCCGCCAGCCTCTCACATCCCAAGACACTTGATTGAATCATAGAACGTGATGCGTCAAGTTCATCGCGGTAGAAGATGAGCGGCCCAAACCTTTGACTGTGTGGTAGTCCGACGACGCGCCCACACTGTCCGGCACGCTTCACCCTTGCAAAACGGCGGTGTAAACTTGACGAACTCGAAATTTATGTCAGAAGTGACCGATCACACGACAAGCCTGCGATAAACGGCATGCCGCACCTGATGGTTGAATTCCGCAGCAGGCTTCATCTATATCAGATCCTGTCTTGTTGCCGACTGCCAAAATGGGGAGGCTTACCTCTTTATTTTGTACAAGAAGAAAACTATTATCCGCTGCAGCCTGTAAGCAGCCCTTTACGCCCCACGTGACCATACCGCTGACAAACTGAGAATTGAGATAGACGATGAAGTACAAGGCTGTAGCATTGGATCTGGATGGAACTCTATTAGGTAGTGACTTGAAGATCCGCCACGAAGTGGCCGAAACCATCCAGTCTGTCCGTGCAGCGGGGGTACGTGTATTGATGGTAACCGGGCGCCACCATAGTGCTGCCATGCCCTATCACCACCAGTTGGGGCTGGATACGCCGCTGATGTGCTGCAACGGCACCTATGCCTGGGATACTCGATCGGGTCGGGCATTGATGCCTCGTCCGCTGGAAAAGGCACAGGCTTGCCATACATTGGAACTGGTGCGCCAACATGGTGTGCATACTCTGGTGTACGTGGATGGCTCAATGACTTACGAGGTGGTGGAGCCCCATCTGGCACGCATCCTCACCTGGGCCGAATCGGTGCCACCAGCCCTGCGTCCCTCCATTCGTCAGGTGGCGAATTTCGAGGCTGAGATAGAAGCCGCCGAGCATGTGTGGAAATTCGCCACCACCACGCCCAACCTGGAACACCTGCATGCCTTTGGCTGTGCGGTGGAACAAGAAACAGGTTTGAGTTGCGAGTGGTCCGCCAAAGACCGCATTGACGTGGCCCAACAGGGGAACAGCAAGGGGCGTTTGTTGGTGGAATGGCTCAGGTCGGAGGGCATCGCGCCAGAGCAGACAATCGCCTTTGGCGACAGTCCGAATGATATTTCCATGCTTCAGGCGGTCGGGCTGGGGATTGCCATGGGCCACAGCAATGAGGCGGTACGGACTGCGGCCAAGCTGGTGGCAGGGAGCAACGACTCGGCGGCCATCGCTCTTGCCTTGCAGGAGCATGTATTGGACTGTTGCACTTAGAACCTATGCATAATCTTACTGCGAGGCTGTGATCGGGGCTCTGAACATGTTCTGAGCCCTTCGTTGCTGTTATCTGCGTGGTGCAGACTGAGCACGCCCGCCCCGGTCATTCCAGAAGCCGCGCACATCTTCGCGCAGTCGACTGCGCTCTTCGGGCGACAGCCGCTGCAAGCGGGGAGGCTGACGGTCGGACCACGTTACCTGCTCGTTTCCCTTGCCATTGGCAGAAGCATTGCCAGCCCCGTTGCCGGGAGGCTCACGCCAGGTTTGGCGCGCTTGCCCTGAATGAGGGGCAGCATCAGTTTTCTGATCGTTGTTGCGATCCACTTCCCGGCGCAAGTCTTGGCGCAACTGGCGAATCCGTTCGTGGTTCTGGCCTTGCTGCTCGCGCACGGCCTCATTGATCGCAGCCTCATTATGCAAAATGAGGCCGCCTCGCGGGGGCTGCTCGGCAGCAGACACGCCACACACTACAACTGCCAGCACGACGAGCAACAAACGATGTGCCACGGTACTCTGACTCCTATCCACCCCAATGCTTTCCAACAAAGCGTTTGCCCCCACCCATGCAGAACCTAGCTCTTAGGGCACACTCGAAGTATGCAAGGATTGGCTGTAAAGGGCATGTGCATTTGTAAGCACTTGTTGCGAAATCGGCGAACCGCAACAATTACTCACCATATACAGATACATCGTGCTTCTGCCCCTGCTGACTTATTGGAAAGGAAGGCTTACGATGCCTGCCATGGAAAAGGAACATTACCGAATTCTGGTCGTCGATGACGACGCACGGCTGCGCAATCTGCTGGATCGCTACCTCGGCGAACAGGGTTTCACCGTTAAAACCGTGGCAGACGCAACTCAGATGGATCGCGCCTTGAACCGCGAACATTTCGATTTGATGGTACTTGACCTGATGTTGCCCGGCGAAGACGGGCTGAGTATCTGCAAGCGCCTGCGGGCTGCCGAGAACGCCCTGCCTATCGTGATGCTTACAGCGCGGAGTGAGGACGTTGACCGGATCATCGGCCTGGAACTGGGCGCGGACGATTACCTGCCCAAGCCCTTCAACCCGCGTGAGCTGGTGGCCCGTATCCACGCCGTGCTCCGCCGCCAACCCAAGGATCTGCCGGGTGCTCCGGCAGACACCCAGACGATCATCAGCTTTGGCAAGGTGCGGGTGGATTTATCCACACGGCGCCTGGAATGCAGTGGTGAAACCCTGCCGCTGACCACCGGGGAATTCGCACTCCTCAAAGTCTTGCTGCAACACCCACGCCAGCCACTGTCGCGCGACAAACTCATGGAGTTGGCCCGTGGGCGGGAATACGATGTGTTTGACCGGTCCATTGACGTACAGATTTCCCGGCTCCGCAAACTGGTAGAAGACGAACCGACCAAACCCCGCTACATCCAGACTGTCTGGGGCTTTGGTTACGTTTTCGTACCGGATGAGGCGAGCCCGGAGCAACCCGAGCGGTAAGCCAGAATGAGATGGCGCCACCCTTGGCCCAGAACCCTACTCTGGCGCTTCTTCCTGCTCATCGCATTGCTGATCAGCCTGTCCCTGTTCGCCTGGTTTCAGATCCTGAACCATTTTGCCGTGCGCTCACGTGCTACCCAGGCGGCACAACTGGTAATCAGCATGGTCAATCTCACCCGCTCAGCCCTGCTGGCGGCAGATGAAACCCGGCGCATCAGCCTCGTGCGTGAATTGGCCAACCAGGAAGGCATCAGGGTCATCCCCGCAGAGGAAGGGGACAAGATTGAGCCCATGGAAAATGGCGTCTTCATGCAAACCCTGGTCGTCCAGACACGCACGCGCCTAGGCAATTACACCCGCTTTTCGCGTTCATTGCACGGGCAGCAAGGCTTCTTCGTCAGTTTCCGTCTGGATGAAGAAGACGCCAGTGATGAATATTGGCTGATGCTCCCCCCTAACCGCGTCAATCGGGCGGGGCTCGCCGAATGGGTGGGTTGGAGCAGTCTGGCTCTGCTGTTCTCCCTGTTGGGCGCCTACCTTTTGGTGCTCGGGGTCACCCGCCCACTCAAGGCCCTGGAAAACGCCGCCCGGGTGATCGGGCGTGGCGAACACCCTCTTCCATTATCCGAGCGGGGCCCACGCGAGATTGCCGAGGTGGCCCGCGCCTTCAACCAGATGTCGCACGATCTGACCCTGCTGGAGTCTGACCGCGCCCTGATCCTTGCGGGCGTCTCGCATGATTTGCGTACTCCGCTGGCAAGGCTGCGCCTGGGCATCGAACTCTCTGGCGCCACCTCAGAAGATCTGGCCGCCATGAGCGCAGATATTGACGACATGGACCGGATCATCAACCAGTTCCTGGATTTTGCGCGTGACACCGTGGCAGAACCAGAGCAAACCGCCGATCTGGCCCAACTTACCCGCGAAGCCGTGGAATCCTTCATCCGCCGGGGCGCACCACTTGATCTGGTCGACCTGCCGCCCAGCCCCTGCCAGGGCCTGCGTGTGCTGGCCCTGCGTCGCGCCGTGACCAATCTGGTCGACAATGCCCTCAAGTACAGCGCGGGCAGCCCGGTCAATCTACGTATTCTCTGCCAGCCCGGATTCCTGGGCATCGAAGTGGCAGATCGTGGCCCTGGCATCCCGCCTGAACACGTTGATCGCCTCAAGCGCCCTTTCACACGCCTGGAAGATGCGCGCAGCAATGTTCAAGGGTCTGGACTGGGGCTAGCCATCGTTGACCGCATCGCCCGTCTGCATGGTGGCCACCTTGATCTGCTCGAACGTGAAGGCGGAGGGCTACGCGCCATATTGTATCTGGCAAACAAGCAGTGATCGCCTTTTGCCCCGCCTCATCTATAATCCCAAGCCATGAACCCAATCGTTGATTTCTTCCCCATCCTGCTGTTTTTCATCGCCTACAAGTTTGGCGACATCTACTTGGCCACTGGCGTGGCCATGGTAGGCGCCCTCTTGCAGATTGCGTATGCAAAATTTATCCTCAAGCGCGTCAGCGTAATGTTGCGCGTCTCACTGGTGGTGATCCTGGTCTTTGGCGGGCTGACCCTGATTCTGCACAACCCGACCTTTATCAAGTGGAAACCCACTGTACTCTACTGGTGCATGGCCTCCACGCTGGCCGTCAGCGCCTGGTTTTTCAAGCGCAACCTGCTCACCAAGGTACTCTCGGAGCAGCAGATCAATCTGCCCGCCCCCGTGTGGGACACGCTCAACACCGCCTGGGTAGTCTTCTTCGCCTGCATGGGCGCTCTGAACCTTTATATTGCCTTCAACTACCCTGAAGCCACATGGGTCAATTTCAAAGCCATCTGGATGACGGTGATCTTTGTGCTCTTCGGCATCGGTCAAGCCGTATTCCTTGCCCGTTACATCAAGGAGGAGCCGGAAGCGGAAAGAACAGCTCCCCAGAACACACTCTCCAACATCAAGGAAAGCAAGGCGCCCGAAGCATGAGCATTCAAGACAAGATCATAGCGAGACTTTCCCCGCTGGCAGCACTACGACTGGACATCCGGGATGACAGTCACCGGCATGCGGGTCATGCCGGGGCGACATCCGGGGGTGGGCATTTTGATCTTGTCATTGTATCCTCTGCGTTTCAGGGCCAAAACCCTGTAGCACGTCATCGCCAGGTGTATGCCTTGCTGTCGGGGCTGATCCCCGCAGAAATTCATGCTCTGAGTATTTCCGCGCTGACTCCCGACGAGGATAAAACCTCGTATCAGGGTTAGTTTTTTTACTATTTCTCCGACCAGGACATTACTGATGAAACTGAATGTGAGTTGTCTTTTCGCCGCCCTCCTGCTCGTCAGTGGCGCCGCTTTTGCTGCCGACAAGCCGATTGCCAAGGTCAATGGTGCCGCCATTTCCGCCGCAGTCAATGAAGCGCTGATCGACGAACAAGTCCAGCAAGGCGCTCAGGTCAATGACGAACTCAAAAAAGCCGCCCGTGATGAGTTGATCCGCCGCGAAGTGCTCGCCCAGGACGCTCACAAGCAAGGCTTGGACAAGAAGTCCGAAGTGGCCGCCCGCATGGAACTGGCTCGTCAAGCCGTTCTGGTTGGCTACTATGTCGATCAGTGGATCAAGACCCACCCGATTTCTGACGACAAGCTCAAGGCCGAGTATGACCGTCGTATAACGGGTATGAAAGATATGGAGTACAAGGCCCGTCACATCCTGGTTGAGAAGGAAGACGACGCCAAGGCCATCATCACCAAGCTGCAGACCGGTGCCAAATTTGAAGACTTGGCCAAGGACTCCAAGGACACGGGCAGCAAGGACAATGGTGGCGAGCTGGGCTGGTCCCTGCCGCAAAACTACGTGCAGCCGTTTGCCGATGCACTGCGCAAGCTGGAAAAAGGCAAGTTCACCACCGTGCCGGTACAAACCCAGTTTGGCTACCACGTCATCATGCTCGAAGACACCCGCAAGCCCGAACCGCCCAAGTTTGAAGACGTGAAGGGTCAGCTGCAACAAGGTATGCAACAGCAGGCACTGAGCCAGTTCGTGGCCGAAATGGTGAGCAAGGCCAAGGTCGAGTAAATTTGTCGATTCCGGCTACACCAGCAAAAAGGGTCCGCGTTGCGGGCCCTTTTTTTACCTGTGCGGCAAACAAGGCAGCCCCATATCCCGCATGGACGCTGGCTTGATCGCAAATATGCGCTAATATCGCAGAAACACTGAAGACGAGGAGCTTTGCACGTGACTCAACGAGGAAGAATGTGGTCACTCGCACTGGCTTTGTTGCTAGGCGGCTGTTCAGCGTCGAATGTACGACTTGGGGCAGACGAACACCTGCAGGCCCCAGAAGCCAATACGCCCCATGCCAGCACAGGAGAGATCCCCTCGCCTGTCCGGCAAAGCTTTGTTTTGCCAGCCCCCAAGGCCCAGCCCAAAGCAGAAACCTACTCCGTCGTGGTCAACAAGGTTCCCGTGCATGAGCTGCTGTTTGCCTTGGCACGCGACGCCAAGATGAATGTCGACATCCACCCAGGCATCGAGGGGACCGTCACCCTCAATGCCCTGGACCAGACCTTGCCGCAACTGCTCACGCGGGTGGCCAGCCAGGTCGATATGCGTTTCGAGATCAATGGCAGCAATCTGGCCGTGATGCCCGATACCCCCTTCCTGCGCACGTATCGAGTGGATTACCTCAGTCTGAACCGGGACGCCAGCAGCTCCATGTCCATCTCCAGCGCGGTGGGCTCTTGGACGACCAGCGCATCGACCACCAGCAATGCCACCAACTACTCCCAGAACGGCACAGCCAACTCACTGGGTAGTACCGCCAAAAACCATTTCTACGAAACCCTGGTACAGAACCTCAAGGATCTGCTGCGCGAAACAGACAAGCAGATTCCCTCCTACTACTGCACCAATGAAAATCAGGTGCAGGCAACGGGCCAAGCGCAGGACTTTGGTGTGGCCGCAGTGACAGCCCCCACCGCAGTATCTCCCTCAGGCATACAGGGGATCACACAGGAACGCCAGAGCCCCACAACCCAAACACAACGCAAGTGCCTGGAACTCAAGGAGGCTGCCACCATCATCTCCAACCAGGAGACCGGGGTGATCACGGTACGCGCCACCTCACGCCAGCATGAAAAGGTGCAGGAATTTCTGGATTCGGTACTCAACCGCGTCAAGCGTCAGGTGCTGATCGATGTCACCGTGGCCGAGGTCAAGCTCTCGCACAACTACCAACAGGGCATCGACTGGACGGCCTTGAACCTTTTTGACACCGGACTGAAATTCATCCAGGGTGCCGCCGGCAGCATCACTGGGGCGACCTCCAGCATGGCTCAAGCGAGTTACAACTCCAGCGGCGGCAATTTCACCAGCACGGTGAAACTGCTGGATGCGTTTGGCACGGTGAAGATCCTCTCCAGTCCCAAGCTCTCGGTGCTCAACAACCAGACAGCCGTCATGAAGGTGGTTGATGACAGCCTGTATTTCACCTACGAAATCAAGGAAACCGACGCCACCACCACTACGGCAGCCAAAACCACCATCACCTCCACGCTGCATTCGGTACCGGTTGGGCTTGTGCTCTCGATTACGCCACAGGTTGGCGATGATGACATTGTCACGCTCTACATCCGCCCCAGCATTTCACGCGTTATCGGTGAGAAAACCGACCCCAGCCTGAGCCTGATGTCCACCACGGCCAGCGCACTGACCAACACGATCCCCATCATCCGTTCGCGCGAATTTGATTCGGTCATGCGCGTATCCAACGGCAATATCGCCGTCATGGGTGGGCTGATGGAAGACATTCTGGAAAATACCGACAACATGGTGCCTGGACTCAGTAACACGCCTCTACTGGGCGGACTGTTCCAGAATCGGGATGACACCAAGACCAAGACGGAACTGGTGATCTTTGTGCGCCCCACCATTGTGCGCGACCCCAGCCTTGAGGGCGACTACAGCGCGTTTGACAAGTACCTGCCCAACGACCGTTTCTTTGATCGCACCGCCGGGCCAACGCTGACCCCAGGAGTCCCAAAGTGAGCCTGCTCATCGATGCGCTGAGGCAGGCCGAACAAACCCGGCAAGAGTCTGCTGCCCCAACCGAGCCAACCGCAGCCCCCAAACTGCGCCTGGAGCCCTTGAGCGCACAAGAGGCCATGCAGGCAGAGGAAATGCTCAGTACCCCGCCTGCATCGCGCAGATCTCCTTCTCCCAATGCCCAGCAAACCCAACGGGCGGCTGCGCAGCAGATGTTCTCAGCCAAGCAGGCGGGTCCGAACCGTTTCCCCCTGATTCTGGCGATTACCGCCCTGAGCATATTGGTAATAGGTTCGGCTTATCTATGGTGGGCCACACAACCCCGTAGCCAGATTGCCCTACACCCAACAACGGATGCTCCTGCCGTACAGCAACCTATCCTGCCACCCTTACCTGTCAGTCAGTCCGCCACATCGCCTGTGGCAGACACCCCGCCACCCTCCGCACCACGCAAGGTACAAGGCGTAGAGCCTGCGCCCGCCGGGCCCCCCTCTGCTTCCGTCAAAAAGGCCGCACCCACACAGCTTGCGACACTTGCCGAAGCCACCTCGCCTACCGTAAGACGCACAACGGCCGCAAGCGCGGCCCCCTCAACGCTCAACCAGGCCTATGACGCCTATGCCCAGGGCAATCTGGCGCAAGCCTATACGCTGTATCGTGAAGCCTTGCGCAACGACCCCAAGAACACGGACGCACTGACCGGGCTGGGCACGCTCTCGCTACGCGCTGGCCACCAGGAAGAAGCCACCCGCTACTTCCGCGAAGCCCTGGTGGCAGACCCCAAAAATCCGCTGGCCCGCAGCCAGCTTCTGTCCATGCAGGCAGACGCAGCCCCGCAGGAAGCGGAAAGCCGCCTGAAAAGCATGCTTGCCGAGCAGCCTGATGACCCCTCCGCCTACTTTACCCTAGGCACGCTCTACACCCGTCAAGGGCGTTGGAAAGAGGCGCAGCAAAGCTTCTTCCAGGCCTATACGCTGGATGGCAAGAATCCGGACATTCTGTACAACCTCGCCGTAAGCCTTGAGCATCTGCACCAGAACAAACTGGCCAGCCAGTTCTATGAACGTGCAGCCGCCGCTGCTGCGACCATGACAGCGGGTTTCGATGCGCAAGCCGCTGCCCGCCGCGCCCAACAACTTGCAACTGAGACTGCTGGCAACTGATTCACATGAGCACGTCTGCCCCTCCCCCCCACCACCAGCCCCTTGGCCAACTCCTGATCGCCCACGGGGTGATCACCGACGACCAGTTGCGCATCGCCCTGCATGAACAGAGCATGACGCATCTGGCATTGGGCAAGCAGCTTGTACAGATGGGCTTTGTGACGGAAGCGGCGTTGCGCGACGCACTTTCCGAATCACTGGGCAAGCAGGGCGTGGACCTCACTCATGCAATCGCTGACCCGGATGCCTTGGCTCTGGTGCCTGAAGAGCTGGCCCGTCGCCACCGCTTCTTGCCGCTGCGCTGGGAAGCGGAGACGCGTACCCTGACGATTGCCACCTCGGACACCGATGACATCGTCGCGCTTGACCGTCTGCGCGCCCAACTCCCGCCCGAATCCCGCATCGAGTCCCTGCTCGCAGGCGAGAGCGAAATCATCCGGGCCATTGATCAATACTATGGTTTTGAGCTTTCCATTGATGGCATCCTCACCGAAATCGAAACGGGAGAAATCGATTACCGCTCGCTTGCAGCCAGCGCGGAATACAACCAGCCGATTGTGCGGCTGATTGATTCGCTGATGTCCGATGCGGTCAAACGCGAAGCCTCCGATATCCACTTCGAGCCTGAGGCCAGCTTCCTGCGCGTGCGTTACCGCATTGATGGGCTGCTCCGCCAGATACGCGTTCTGCATAAATCATACTGGCCTGCCATGGCCGTGCGTATCAAGGTGGTGGCGGGGCTGAACATTGCTGAAACCCGCGCCCCACAAGACGGACGCATCTCGCTCAACGTGCGCGGCCAGCCCGTGGACTTCCGGGTATCGGCACAGCCGACAATACACGGTGAGAACATCGTCATGCGGGTACTGGATCGCAAGAAAGGCATTGTGCCGCTCGACGGCCTCAATCTTTCAGACTCTCAACTCGAACTGCTGCGCCTGATGATTGCCCGTCCGGAAGGCATCATCCTCTTCACCGGCCCGACCGGGAGCGGCAAGACCACCACCCTGTATTCGATCCTCAATCACATCAATTCCGAGGGGATCAATATCATGACCTTGGAAGATCCTGTCGAATACCCCATGAACATGATTCGCCAGACCTCCATCTCGGAGGCCAGCAAACTCGATTTTGCCAATGGCATCCGTTCGATGATGCGCCAGGACCCTGATGTGATCCTGGTAGGCGAAATCCGCGACCATGAAACCGCAGAAATGGCCTTCCGTGCGGCCATGACCGGGCATCAGGTGTATTCCACCCTACACACCAATTCGGCGATTGGCGCCATCCCACGCCTGTTTGACATCGGCATATTACCGGACATCCTGGCGGGCAACATCATCGGTGTGGTCGCCCAACGCCTGTTGCGCAAGCTCTGCCCGCATTGCTGCCGTGCCCGCGCGCCCATGCCATTCGAATTGAAACTACTCGGCGTCAGCGGTGATCGCCCGCCCCCTATCCTGTATGACCCCGTTGGCTGCCCCCGCTGCGACAACCAAGGCTACAAGGGGCGAATGGCCATCATGGAACTCATGCGCATGGATGCGGACATCGACGAACTCATCGCCCGGCGCGCCACCTTCCGTGAAATGCGCAATGCAGCCCGCGCCAAGGGTTTTCGCACCCTGGCCGAAGATGGGCTGCGCCGGGTTTTTGATGGCATCACCTCGCTTGATGAGCTGGCACGCGTCGTCGACCTCACCGAGCGCATGTTCAGCGCAGAACACTGAGGCCGCCCACCATGGCAATCTTCTCTTACAAGGCCATGAATACCGAAGGGCGCATCGTGCACGGCCAGTCTGATGCCATCAACATCATCGACCTGGAACTGCGCCTCAAGCGCATGAACCTGGATCTGATTACCGGCAGCCCCTCGCGCCAGATCAATCTACAAGCCCAGATACCGGTGCGTGAGCGTATCCACTTCTGCTTTCACCTGGAGCAACTCACCCGCTCGGGCGTGCCGTTGATTGAGGCCCTGGCCGATCTGCGCGACTCCACTGAACACCCGCGCATGCGTAGCGCCATTGCGGCCATCGTGGAATCCATTGAAGGCGGGCAAACGCTCTCGCAGGCGCTCTCCGAGCACAGCAAGATATTCAACCCGGTTTTCTGCTCACTGGTGCGTGCGGGGGAAACCTCCGGCAATCTGCCCGAGGTGTTGCGCGAACTGACCACCTCCCTGAAGCGTGAAGATGAGTTATCCGCCTATGTCAAACGCCTGGCAATCTACCCCAGCATCGTGTTGCTGATCACGCTGGCTGCAGTCATCGTCTCAATGATCTACGTGGTGCCTGAACTGGCCAAGCTCTTCCGCTCCACCGGCATTGCGCTACCGCTGCAAACGCGGCTCCTCATCGGCATTTCGGACGCATTCCGGCATTATTGGTTCATCATTCTGCCGGGGCTGGCCGGTAGTGCCATCGGGCTCTCCGTGCTCATCCGCGTCAATCCCGCTGCGGCATTGCGCTGGGACGCGCTCAAGCTCAACATGCCGCTATGGGGCTCGGTCTATCGCAAGATCATCCTGTCGCGCTTTGCCAGC
Organism: Uliginosibacterium gangwonense DSM 18521; assembly: GCF_000373965.1. Classification (GTDB taxonomy): domain Bacteria; phylum Pseudomonadota; class Gammaproteobacteria; order Burkholderiales; family Rhodocyclaceae; genus Uliginosibacterium; species Uliginosibacterium gangwonense. The sequence continues at coordinate 220,926 of NZ_KB892846.1, forward strand.
CTGTTTGCCATGATGTATTCCTCTGGCATTGCCATTATCGACACCGTCCGGGTCGCCCAGGACATTGTCGGCAACCGCATCTTGCGTCAGGCACTCGAACGCGTCGAACAGCTTATCGCAGAAGGGCAGAACGTTACCGCTGCGTTTGCCAGCGTGGGGCTGTTCCCGCCGCTGGTGGTGCGCATGCTGCGGGTCGGCGAACATACCGGTTCGCTGGATCAGGCACTGCACAATGTCAGCTATTTCTATGAGCGGGATGTGCGTGAATCCATCGAGCGCCTGCAGGTGATGCTCGAACCCCTGCTCATCCTCGTGCTGGGCGGGCTGATGATGTGGATTGCACTGTCTGTACTCGGGCCGGTGTATGACGTCATCACCCGTATGAAGATCTGACCGGGGCCCAGGACATGTTCGCCAAACACTACCTGCACCTGATCACCTCGCTTGGCTTGAGCGTGTGGGAACGCCAGGGCACCCAGCTCAAGTGCATTGCCCGCTTTGTGGAGAACGATCAGCTTGCTGGCACTGAGGCCTTTGCGCAATGGCTCGCCAAACATCCCAGGGCCGTGCACCGCATCCTGCTTGACCTGCCGGACGAGGGCTTTCAGGTCGAACAGATTCCCCCGGTATCGGGCTCCGACCGCAAAACACTCATCAAACGCCGCCAGCTTCAGCAATTCCTGGGCACCCCCTACTCAACGGCCTTTTCGCTGGGGCGCCTGGGTGAAGGGCGGCGCGATGAACGCATCCTGCTCGTCGCACTCACCCGCCCCGCCGCGCTGGAGCCCTGGCTGGAGTGCCTGCGTACAACCCAGGCACGGCTCGCAGGCGTCTTCTCCAGCGCCTTGCTCACCCGACAACTGCTGAGCAGCATCCAGCCAGATAACCCGCAAGGCCTGATTCTGAGCCTGTCCCCGGCAGGCATCCGGCAAACCTATTTTGAACAGGGGATGCTGCGCTTTTCCCGCCTGACCCCGCCACCCGATGGGCTGGCGAGCGATTGGGGACAAACTTGTCTGCATGAGGCGCAAAAGACTGCGCAATACCTCACCGCACAGCGCTGGATCACGCGCAATACGCCGCTACCGGTATGGCTGCTGGCGCAGCGGGAAGATTTTGCGTCCCTGGTCGGGGTACAGCAGGGCATCGACCAGATCAACAACCAGCTTGAGTTCCGCCTGGCCAGCCTGGATGCCATTGCACATCAGGCGGGCATGCGCCAGCCCTTTGAGGGCTCTGACAGCAGCGCCCTGATGGTGCATCTGGCCCTGCGCGAAAAGGGTCCGCAACTGGCGCCCGAAGCAGACAGAAGGTTCTTCCACATCTGGCGCATCCGTACCGCCATCGCGCTGCTGGGGCTCGGCGCCAGCCTGATCCTGTGCCTGATGGCGCTAGCCAACCATCGTGAAACACAAGCGCTGGCAGAGCAGGATCGGGCCTTGCGCGAAGCCATGCAACTGGACGGGCGCCGCTACGATCAATTGCTGGCCAGCCTGCCCCGCCTCCCCACCACTCTGGAGACTCTGCAAGGCGTGGTCCAGGCTCAGGCCCGCTTGAACACCGACAAGCACCAGCCCATCCGGGCCCTTAAACAAATCGCCCAGGCACTTGCCCCCTACCCAGACATCACCCTACAGGCCCTGAACTGGCAGCCCAATAGCGGTGGGCGCAACAAGCAGGCGGAGCCGACCATGCCCCAAAGCATGGTGTATACCCTGGACGCTTCCCTGGCCGAAAACCAACTCGATGCCCGGGCCGTCATCGCCCGCATCCAGTCCTTTGCCGATGAACTCAAACGCCAGACGCATGCCGAAGTCATTGGCTTGAAGACACCTTACGAAAGTGAGTCCACCAAAACCCTCAGCAGCGATGCCATCCAGCATCAGGGCAGGCTACTCTTCCAGATCCAGTTGAAAATGCCGGAGGCCCAACCGTGATCCGCCACCTTGCAGGCAGCATCATTTTCTCGCTCATCCTGATCGGCGGCAGCTACACGCTCTACAACCTGTCGCAACAGCGCTTGGTCAAAGCGCAGATACAGCATGCAGCCTTGCGCACTGATGCCCATGACATCAACCAGCGCCTGCAACGCACGCAGCAGGACGAGCCTGCGGTGCGCATCGCCATCAGCCGCTTCGAGGCCCTGAGCAATCTGGGGGTGATCGGCCCGGAACGCCGCCTGGAATGGTCTGACCAAGTCAAACTCATTGAGCAGAACCTGCACATCACCGATGCGCGTTACACCCTTTCGCCCCAGAAACAAATCATGCCGGTGCAGGGTGCCACGTCCTACAATATCCTCGGTAGCAGCATGCAGTGGCATGCCAGCTTGTTACACGAAGGTGATCTGGTACGCTTCCTGGCCGCATTGCCGGAGATTACCAGTGCGGTGGTCGTGCCCTCGCGTTGCACGCTGACCGACCGATCAAGCCAGAGCACCGTGGGAAGCAGTATTGATGCAGACTGCCAATTCGACTGGCTGACCGTCGCCCCAGCCCAATTGACCAAGACTGCAACGCCATGATCCCCCATCGCCCAAGCCTCCGCCCCTGCCTCACCCTGGCCTTGATCCTGGGCTTGGGCCTGCTCGCCCCCGGCTTGACGCTTGCCGCCGCCGATGACGATCTAGGCCGCCTGTTCCACACCCCGGAGCGCCGCGCCCAACTCGACGAAATGCGCCGCCGCAACATCCCCATCCTGTCCCAATCGCAGCCCACCATGGACAGCATCGCCCTGCAAGGCATCGTGCGCCGCTCCAACGGCCACACCACCCTGTGGATCAACGGCCAACCGGTTCAGGACAGTGGCATCCGCACCCACCGCAATAGCATCCGCGTCCCGCTGGGCAACGGCCAAACCCGCCAATTAAAGGTGGGGGAGCACATGGAAGTCAGCAGCCAGTCTGCGCCGGGAGACGGAAAATGAGTCCACGCGCTGCGCCACAGGCCCAAACGGGTTTCTTTCTGGTAGAAGTTGCCATTGCTGTGATCGTATTCGGTATCTTGATGGCCGGAGCCATAGCCGTGCTGCGTCTGCAAACCGAGCGTGCCCAACGGGGGGAAACCCAATCCGCCTTGGATGAGGCCAAACAGGCACTTTTGAGCTACGCAGCCAGCAATGGGCGGCTCCCCTGCCCTGCCAGCCCCACCAACACCGCCCCGTCAAGCTTTGGTGAATCCGAGGCGCTGGTCAGCGGCAGCTGTGAGCACGTCCGGGGCATACTGCCATGGAAAACCCTCAATATCCGTGGCATGGATGGCTGGGGGCAGTATTTGAGTTACGCCGTCACCACGCCCCTGACCAACGTGCTTGCCGACTCAGGCAACCGAATCACCGGATTCACGGGCGAGACGGCAGGAACCCTCAATCTGCAGATATCATCCACACAAAGCCTCACGCCTGCCTTTGTTGTCTGGTCGCATGGCAAAAACGGCAGCTACGGCATCAACGCTGATTTATTCACCTTGCCCGGCAGCAATAATACCGACGAAAAGGCGAATGATCCCAAAAGCATTTCATCTGTCGATCTTGTCGCGCATGCCGAAGAGTATGATGCCAATGACAGCACGAAAAGCTTTGACGATATTGCCACCTGGGTCTCCACTTACGTTCTCACCGGTGCAGTAAGGGGAGGCGGATTTTGCGTACCGCCCAACGCAAGCGCAACGAGTTGTACACTCCCGCCCCCAACATCCAGCAGCGGTTAAGCCCCCGTTTTTTGCATGCAGACAGAAGCCACCACCTTCCTCCAGCGCTTACGCTCCGCCGGGGTTACTCCGGAGGATAGTGACGACCTGCGCCAGCAGAAGTCCCTGCTGTATTTCGTCAGCGGTCTGGTCAGCGTAGCGGCAGCTTTGTGGTTGCTGGTGTACTGGCTGGCCGGGCCAAGGCTGTCTTCATCCTTGCCGTTTGCCTTGCAGGTGGCCATCAGCGGCAATCTGTTTATTTACGCGGCATGGGGAAACTTCAAGGTCTTCCGCAATGCCTTGCTGGGCATCCTGCTTTTTTTCCCATTCGTAGCGCAATGGGCCTTGGGTGACTTCGTCACCGCATCCGGCCTGGTACTTTGGGGCTTATTGGCGCCCTTGTGCGCCCTGCTATGCCTGGGGGTGGAAGAATCCGGGCCGTGGTTCTTTGCCTATGTGGTGCTCACCGTCGTGACCGGCGCCACCGATTACTTCCTGGCCGACACGGGGGCCGCCACCAACGCAGTCCCCCGGCAGATATCGCTACTGTTTTTTGCGCTGAACTTTGCCACGATATCGATTCTGGTCTATCTGAGCATGCGCTTTGCCATTGCCGAGCGCAATCGCACCTTGCTGAAGCTTGAGGACGCGCATGCACGCCTGGCAATTGAACAGGCACGCTCGGAGCGCCTGTTGCTCAACATCCTGCCCGCCCCAGTGGCCGAGCGGCTGAAAGACCCGACTGCGCGGGTTGCCGATGGCTATTCCGAAGTCACGGTGATGTTTGCCGACATCGTCAACTTCACCGAACTGGCTTCCAAGATGTCGCCAGACGCCGTGTTTGCGCTGCTCAACCATGTGTTTGGCAAATTCGACGAGATGGCCGAGCAGCACGGCCTGGAGAAGATCAAAACGATTGGGGACGCCTACATGGTCGCCGGGGGCCTGGATGAGCAACATCCCGATCCCTGCCAAGCCATCGCAGAGCTGGCACTAGATATGTGCGCGTGGCTGGCACAGGATGACACCCTTAATTTCAGTCGCCCTTTACAACTGCGTATCGGCATCGGCACCGGCCCGGTGGTCGCGGGTGTAGTCGGCAAAAAGAAATTCATCTACGATTTGTGGGGCGATACGGTCAATCTGGCGCACCGCATCACTAGCGAGAGCATGCCGAACACCATTCTGTGTGATTCGACCACCTTCCTGCGTCTGAAATACCGCTACGTATTCGAAGACCCGGTCACCCTTCGCCTGAAGGGCAAGGGCATGGTCAGCGTATGGCGTCTACTCACCCGCCCACGCCCCAATCAGGGCAGTGTCTATCTGGGCGAATCCCCCACGCTGGATATTGACCTGACCGGTTGAGCCTGCTTTTTTCACTTCCTTGTGACGCAGTTGTGCATCGTCAAACATCCCAGGCCAAAGTGAAATCCTGGTGCAACATGAGTTCGCAACACTTGGGACAAAGCCTTTGTCCCGAAAGTTGCCATGCCTCCCTTGCCTTGCCCTGTCGCCTCCGATTATCTGCAACAACAGATCCCCCAAACTTTGCTTGAAAGTGGAGAGCATCGCCTGCTGCGCCAGATCATCACTGAAAAAATGCTGGACGTGGCATTCCAACCGATCCTGGGTTTGGCCTCGCGCAACCATCTGGGCTACGAGGCGCTGATCCGCCCGCGCCACACAGAGGTTTTCCCTGGGCCGAGCGAGCTGTTCGCCATGGCCGAACGCTGTGGTCTGAGTACTCCGCTGGATCATGCCTGCCGCGAGGTCATCCTGCGCCGTTTTGCCGAACTGGGCTTGCCGGGAACCCTATTTCTGAACGCCACGCCCAACAGCCTGTTTGATCATCGTTTCCAGAACGGGGAAACTCAAGGCTTGCTGCGCTCGCTGGATCTGCCTGCCTCAAGGATCGTAATCGAGATTACCGAAAACCAGAAGATCAACGACTTTGGCGCTTTCCGTGAGGTCCTGGGTATCTTTCGCAACAAAGGCTTTCGCTTTGCCATCGATGACCTGGGCCAAGGCATGTCGAACCTGCGGATGTGGACCGAGATCCACCCGGAAATCGTGAAGATCGACCGCCACTTCATCGACGGGATTGCCGAAGACGCGCTCAAATTTCAACTGGTACGCGCCATGCACGGCATGGCCGAGACTTGCGGCGCCTTTCTGATTGCCGAAGGGGTCGAACGGCAGGAGGACTTTCTCGCTGTGCGTGACATTGGCATACCCTTCGTGCAAGGCTATTTCGTCGCCCGCCCAAGCCCGATACCGGAGAAACAGCCTCAACGCAGCGTGCTGGAAGTGCTCAGTGGCAGCCGCATCTCGGTGTTCCCCTCCAGCACCAAAGCCGTGGGCAACAGCGTCACGGCGCGGGCGCTGGTGCAAGAAGTACAAGCCGTGGCCCCTACCCTCAATTGCGAGCATGTCTTTCACCTTTTTGAAGAGCAGCCGGAATTGCGTGAGCTGGCCGTGGTGGCGGAAGATGGCGCCCCACTCGGGCTGATCCACCGCAACAAGCTCATCGATGATCTGGCCCGCCCTTTCCGCCGGGAACTGTATGGACGCCGCCCGTGTGCCGGGCTGATGGATCGCGCCATCCTGTTGATTGACGAAAGCATGCCGATCCAGGATCTGGCGCGCCAGCTGACCCGCGCCACACGCAGCGTGCTGCACGAGGGCTTCATCGTGACCGAACAAGGCCGCTATCTGGGAATCGGCTACAGCCAGGACATGGTGGCGCTGATCACCGACATGCAGATCCGTGCCGCCCGTTATGCCAATCCACTGACCCAGTTACCCGGCAATGTGCCCATCAACGAGCACATCGAGCGGCTGCTTGCCAACCAGACCCGTTTTGTCGCCTGCTACGCAGACCTGGATGCCTTCAAGCCTTTCAATGATGTTTATGGTTACAGGCGGGGAGATGACCTGATCCAGTTGCTAGGCGATCTGCTGGTGGAAACCGCCGATCCACGCGAGGATTTTGTCGGCCACATTGGTGGCGACGATTTCCTGGTACTGTTCCAGAGCAAGGATTGGCAGAGCCGCTGCGAAAGGGTACTGGCGCTATTTGAGCGACGCGTGCGTCCGCTCCTGAGCGAAGAGGATCTCACCCGTGGCAGCATTGTGTGCGAGAACCGCAGCGGGCAACTCATCCAGCATAGCCTGCCCGCCTTGTCGATTGGTGCGCTGCCTGTGGAGCCGGGTAGCTTCGGCTCCCACCACGAGATTTCTGCCGCAGCGGCGGAAGCCAAAAAGCAGGCCAAACGCATCCCGGGCAACAGCCTGTTCGTGGAACGCCGCCGTGCTGCCTACCCGATCACACTGGATGCTGGGCCTGCAGCGCAGCCAACCACTGTGGCACCGTGTCGTTAAGATCCCCCACCAAGGCGTAATCGGCCACCTGGAGCAAAGGGGCCTCTGCGTCCTTGTTGAATGCCACCACCACGCGTGCGCCACGAATCCCCGCCACGTGCTGGGCAGCGCCGGATATGCCAATAGCAATATACAGCTCTGGCGCCACAATCTGCCCGGTCTGGCCGACCTGCCAGTCATACGGCGCAAAACCTGCATCCACTGCAGCACGCGTTGCGCCAATGGCGGCACCCAACATATCGGCCAAGGGATAGATCAGGCGGGCAAAGTTATCCTTGCTGCCCAGGCCCTGCCCCCCGGCCACAATGACTTGCGCATCTGCCAGCGCGGGGCGTGCGCCCCCCTGATACTGGCGGGCGATACGCTGGCTGACGCCCATGTCTGGCCCAGCAGGGGCAACATCCACCGGCGCAGCACTTGTGCTGCGCGCTGCGGGGGCAAACGCGCTGGGGCGAATGGTGAGCACCTTGACCGGCTCCCTGCACTGCACGGTACTGAGCACATTGCCCGCATAGGTGGGACGCACGAATAAGTCCGGTGCCAGAATCTGGATCACATCGGAAACCGGCGCCACATCCAGCATGGCGGCCAAGCGGGGCGCCAAGGCCTTGCCGAATGGCGTGGCCGCAAATACCACGTGGGTATAGAGCGCAGCAGTCTGGGCAATCGGCAGGGCCAGATTCTCGACCCCATGATCTCGATAGTGGGGGGCGGCCAGACAGCGAACCCGTGTCACCCCTTGCAGCATGGCGACTTCGGTACATACGGCTTCACCCGGATCGGTCGCCAGCAGCACATGTACATCACTCCCCAGTTGGCGGGCGGCGGTCAAAACCTTGGCGCTAGCAGGATGCAGGTGGCCTTCACGCAATTCAGCAACGAGCAGGATCGTCATGCGCAGCCCTCCGCCAACACACCTTTCTGGCGCAGGGCTTCATCCAGCTCAGCCACAGAAGAAAGTATGCGGACCGCATCACGCGATGGCGGTTCGGCACAGGCGATCTGCGGGATGCGTGGTGCAAGATCAAGGCCCAGGTCGCGAGCCAGAAGTGTCTCGATGGGGGCACGGCGTGCCTTCATCACATTGACCAGCGAGGCATAGCGCGGCTGGTTCAGGTGCAGCTCTGCACTTACCAATGCAGGCAAGCTCACTGACAGAGTGTCGGTACAGCCATCCAGTGCGCATTCAACAATCAGGCGATCCGCTTCACACTCCAAGCGCGTGGCAAAACAGGCCTGGGGCCAGCCCAACATCGCCGCCAGCATCGGGCCGACTTGGGCAGCATCATCATCAATGGCCTGCTTGCCACACAGCACCAGATCCGCCGCTTCACGCTGGGCCACAGCGCGCAGCACACTGGCCACAGCCAGCGGCTCCAGGGCAGCATCACTTTCAACCAGCACGGCGCGATCCGCCCCCAGCGCCAAAGCATGGCGCAGTACATCCTGGCAGACGGCCTCCCCACAGGTGACCACCACCACCTCGTCTGCCTGCCCGCGTTCCTTGAGGCGCACGGCCTCTTCCAGCGCCACCTCGTCAAAGGGATTCATGCACATCTTCTGCCCGGCCAGATCCAAGCCCTGCCCGTCGGCACGCCAGCGCACCTTGATATTGGGGTCAAGCACACGCTTGACCGGCACTAGCACCTTCACACTTTCTCCCTTCATCCTGCCAAAGCTCAATAAATAACACTTGTGCGCCACAGACACCACAGCCGCAAGGCGCCATTCAGTTAGAATTTGCCCTCTTCGCTTTTTAGCTTGTTGTTCCCATGCCCAAACTCAATTTGCGCAACACCTTCATCCTGATCTGCATTCTCTGTTCAGCATGGCTGGTCTATGTGCTTGCGGCCTTGTACTTTACCAACACCCCCGCCTCGCCGCTCGTGATCTTGCAATGTTATGGCCTGGCTGTTGCAGTGGGGGCTACATTGCTGGGGGCCTGGCATGACACGCGTAGCGCCATGCGCCGCATCTACGCGGGTCTGGCCCTGCTGGCGCTGTGCATGGGGTTGGGGGCCACCATGGAAAACCAGGGCTATCCGGTCACGGGGGCTGCATCACCCAATCACGCACTGGCACAGACTGTCATTGGCACCTTGCCAATGGCCTCCCGCCTGCAAACCCAGCTTGGCGCCAGCCTGCCTGCGCAGACAAGCGTCGCCGCCCCAGCCAGCGAACGTTGGCGCCTGTGGGGCGATGCGCTGCTGGTGCTTCTGGCGCTTTGGCAAACCTGCCGCAAGACACCTGAAAGACGTCGTTTTGGTTAAAGACAACTGAAATCATCGCTTCTTGAGAATATCAGGGGAATTTCATATAGCGAAAACCAATCCCATCAAGTAAGATTGGGATATGCAAGATCATCCACTCGCCACTGATTCGCCAGACTGCAAGGAAAGCAAGGGTTCCTCCATCCAGGTCATCGACCGGATGATGAACCTCATTGATGCTTTGGCCTCGCACAGTGAGCCGATCACGCTCAAACAACTGGCGCAGGATACCCAACTCCACCCCTCGACCGCGCATCGCATCCTGGGTGCGCTGATTGCCCAGGGCTTTGTGGAGCGCACGGATAGCAGTTGCTACCGCTTGGGAATACGCCTGCTGGAATTGGGTAATCTGGTCAAGAGCCGCATCTCGGTGCGTGAAGTTGCCATGCCTGCTATGCTGCGACTGCACGCCTTCACCGGCGAAAGCGTCAACCTGGGGATGCGTTCGGGCGACGAAATCGTGTATGTGGAGCGCACCTCCAGTGGGCGTTCGGCCGTGCGCGTGGTGCACATCGTTGGCGCCCGCGCCCCCTTGCACACCACCGCCACGGGCAAACTCTTCCTGGCTGAAGACAATGCCAATGAGGTGCGCGCCTACGTAGAGCGCACCGGGCTCCCTTCCGCCACCACCTCATCCATCACCTCGCTGGCCGCCTTGGAACAGGAGCTGGCCAAGGTGCGCAGCGCGCATCTGGCGTATGACATGGAAGAAGTGGAAAACGGTGTGCGCTGCATTGCCGCCGCAATCCGGGATGACCAGGGCAAACTCGTTGCGGGGCTCTCGTTGTCCACCCCCGTCGAGCGCTTCAATTCCGACTGGGCCTCCATCGTCAAAGCCACCGCAGCGGAAATCTCGCGCTCGCTGGGCTACGTTGCTTAAACTAGCCAAGCCAAGCGGAACAGGCGATATGCCAAAGCGTTAATGGCAGACGAGGAAAGGCGGGCAGGAACCATCTCACCCAGCCATAAATAAAAAAACCGCCCAGCCTTGTCGCTGAGCGGTTTTTTTACATCAATAGCCCCTTGCGAAGCACATCACAAGGATGGGCGATGGGCTCCCGATGTATCCGCCACCTTGGCGCTGCCCCCACGGGGAAGGGCCTCCTCCAGCCAGCGGCGTATACGATTGGCATCAGCCAGACGCGTGAAGCGCCCCCAGGAATCAAGCAACACTATCGCCAGCGGCTTGTTGGCCATCCAGGCCTGCATCACCAGACATTTGCCGGATTCATTGATGAAGCCGGTCTTGGAGACTTCAATCTGCCATTCCGGGCTCTTCACCAAGGCATTGGTATTGTGGAAGGTATGCGGTCTGCCACTGGCCAGATCCACGGTGTACTCAGCCGTGGTGGTGAATTCGCGGATCAGTGGGTAATGCGAGGCATTGGACACCAGAATTGCCAAATCACGTGCGGAAGACACGTTGCTCTGGTTCAGGCCGGAGGGGTCGTAGTAGCGTGTATCGCTCATGCCCAACAATTGCGCCTTGGCATTCATAGCCTCCATAAACGCTTTGCGTCCGCCAGGGTAGTAGCGCGACAAAGCCAGCGCAGCGCGGTTTTCAGACGACATCAGGGCCAGACGCATGAATTCCTCACGAGTCAGGCGGGTTCCCACCACCAAACGCGAGCTGGTGCCCTTGAGCTTATCGACATCGTCTTCAGAGACTTCCAGCATCTCATTCAGGGGAAGACGTGCATCCAGCACCACCATCGCCGTCATCAGCTTGGTAATGGAAGCGATGGGCACCACCGAATTGGAATTCTTTTCCAGGAGCACCTGACCGGTACGCACATCCTGCACATAGAATGCGGAAGAGCGCAGAAGCGGGTTGCCTGAGCTATCGAAATCAGAAGTATCCGCCTCGCGGGGCTCTACCCGCTCACGGCGCATGGACACCTTGACAGGTTCTGCCATTCGGGCCTGCTTGCGCGACCCCCTGGCCGCAGCCTGCCGTGATCTTTTGCCTTTGGAGGTAGTCTCAAGCCATTTGCCAGACTTACCCCTGGCCTCTTTACCACCAGCCCGGGTCTTGGTTTCCTTGCCCTTGGCTGCAGCATGGCGGGAATTTTCTGCCTTGGCGTGTTTGGACGCCACCGCTTTCTGCGGTTCGGCATGATGCCGGGCCAGAGCAGGGTAAGAAAACAGGAGCGCTCCCAACACCACTCCGGAGATACTAAGTACGCGACGCAATATGCGCATTGGACCACCGTTTTTGCACAACTTCATGTCTTCAGATTGTAGCAATGATTCACCTCAAGTGAAGAATTACTTTAAAAAGAGGGACATGAACATCAAAGTTCAAGAAAGTTCACAAGTTTTTACGCTCTTTAAGGGGAGGATGTGATGCAGCACAAAGCATCCGGCTCCCCTTGCCGCCCCTTGGAATACATTGAGCCCTGTGTCACCCACGATGCTCGTGAAAACAAGGGCAGAGCGCAGCATCAAGACTGTAGCCAAAAGACCTGGGGAGGCGCGCACAAGTTCCGCACAGACGCGGAGAAAAAAACGCCACCCGCCGCCAGCAAAAACTGACCAAGGGGTGGCGCATAGGAACTGCCTGATCGGGCACATCCGATACCGACAGTTAAAGCAGATCAGCTACGAGCCTGCCCGGCATCTACCACGGTAAGCGCCGTCATATTGACGATACGCCTGACTGTAGCCGTGGGAGTCAGGATGTGTACCGGTTTGGACGCCCCCAGCAGAATCGGGCCGATGGTCATCCCCTCCCCTGCCCCGGTCTTGAGCAGATTGAAGGCGATGTTCGCAGCATCCAGTGTGGGGAACATGAGCAGGTTGGCATCCTCACGCATGCGGGCGTTAGGAAATACCTGCAGGCGCACGGCATGATCCAACGCCGCATCGCCGTGCATCTCGCCTTCTACCTGGATATCCGGGCGGCGTTCATGCAACAGGCACAGCGCCTGACGCATCTTCAACGCAGTCGGGGAATCTTCCGTGCCAAAGCTGGAGTGCGAAAGCAGGGCCACGTGCGGCACAATACCGAAACGGCTCAACTCTTCCGCCGCCAGACAGGTTGCCTCGAAAATCTGCTCGGCCGTAGGATCGTAATTGACGTAGGTGTCGCACAGTGCAACGGTGCGCCCCGGCAGCATCAATATATTCATGGCATACATGTGCTTGACGCCGGGGCTGCGGCCCAGCACATTTTCCACAAAGCGCAGGTGATGCTGCACAAGCCCTACCGTACCGCAGATCATGCCATCGGCCCAGCCGAACTTGAGCATCAGCGCGCCAATCAAGGTGGCACGGCGCCGCACATCGCGCTTGGCCACATCGGCGGACACGCCTCGACGCTCCATCAATTCGTGATAGTGGGTCCACAACTCCTTGTAGCGCGGGTCAGAATCCTGGTTGACCAGTTCGAAATCGATCTCGGGGCGCAGGCGCAAACCAAAGCGATCAATATACATCTGGATGACATCCGGGCGACCGATCAACACCGGGCGGGCCATGCCTTCGTCCACCACGGTACGCACCGCGCGCAGCACCCGTTCGGATTCCCCTTCGGCAAAAATAATGCGTTTGGGATTGCGTTTGGCGGCGGCAAACACCGGTTTCATGATCAGCCCGGATTGCCAGACGAAGTTGTTCAATTGCTGGCGGTAGGCTTCCCAATCCGCAATCTCACGGGTGGCCACACCGGATTCAATCGCAGCCTTGGCCACAGCGGGGGCAATCTTTTCGATCAGACGCGGATCGAATGGTTTGGGAATGATGTATTCGGGGCCAAAGCTGATGGGCTGCTCGCCATAAGCAGCTGCCACCACATCGGATTGCTCGGCACGCGCCAACTCGGCAATTGCCCGCAAGGCTGCTAACTGCATTTCATCATTGATGGTTGTGGCCCCCACATCCAGGGCCCCCCGGAAGATGAAGGGGAAACACAACACATTGTTGACCTGGTTGGGATGGTCTGAGCGCCCGGTTGCCATGATTGCATCAGGGCGCAGTTCCCTGACGATTTCCGGCATGATCTCCGGGGTCGGGTTCGCCAATGCCAGGATCATGGGGTGGGGTGCCATACTGGCGAGCATCTCGGGCTTGAGCACGCCTGCGGCAGACAAACCAAGGAACACATCCGCGCCGTCCAGCACTTCAGCCAGGGTGCGCGCATCAGTCTTCTTGGCAAAGCGGGCCTTGAGCGGGTCCATCTCTTCGATGCGGCCCTCATACACCACACCCTTGATGTCGGTGACCCAGATGTTCTCAACCGGCACACCAAGCATGACAAGCAGATCAAGGCAGGCCAGCGCCGCCGCCCCGGCCCCAGAAGTCACCAGCTTGACCTTGTCCAGCGCCTTGCCTTGCAGATGTAGACCATTGAGAATTGCCGCGCCCACAACGATGGCCGTGCCATGCTGGTCGTCGTGGAAAACTGGGATCTTCATCCGCTCACGCAACTTGCGCTCAATATAAAAGCACTCGGGCGCCTTGATATCTTCCAGATTGATGCCACCAAAAGTGGGTTCGAGCGAGGCGATGATGTCGATCAGGCGATCCGGATCACGCTCGTTGATCTCTATGTCAAAGACATCGATGTTGGCAAACTTCTTGAATAGAACCCCCTTGCCTTCCATCACCGGTTTGGCCGCCAAAGGCCCAATCGCACCCAGCCCCAGCACCGCCGTACCATTGGTCACCACGCCGATCAGGTTGCTGCGCGAGGTATAGCGGCTGGCGGTTGTCGGATCATCCACGATTGCATCACAGGCGGCAGCCACCCCTGGAGAATATGCCATTGACAAATCACGTTGACTGATCAATGCCTTGGTGGGAACCACGGCAATTTTGCCAGGTTGTGGGTAGGCATGATATTCCAGTGCTGCCGCGCGAATGCTCTCATCCATCAGGGTCTCTCCTTATATTGCAGTGTTGTCCTGCGTAATATCTCCATTCTAAGCTGGAAGCAGGTGAACACAGAACAGAAACCCATTCAGGCAGTTGACGCAAAGCGCTGTACGGTTGCCCTGAGTGGATTAAACTCGCCCCTTCCACCTGATGTTCTCAATGGATACATCCATGCAAACCCAGCGCCCTTCCTTGCTCGCAGAACGCCTGAATGGCATTCCTCCTTTTCATGTCATGGAACTATTGGCGCGTGCCCAACAGCTTCAGGCACAAGGTAAAGATGTGATTCACATGGAGGTAGGCGAACCGGACTTCCCTACGTCGGAACCGGTATTGGCTGCAGCGCGGGCGTTTTTGGACAACGGACAGGTACGCTATACCCCTGCCCTGGGTTTGCCGCAATTGCGTGCTGCCATCTCGGATTTTTATCGCACACAGTTCCAGGCCGCCGTACCTGCTGAGCGCATTGTGATCACAGCGGGCGCGTCTGGCGCACTACTGTTGACTGTCGCCGCCTTGACCAATCCCGGTGAAGAATGGTTGTTGACTGACCCCGGTTATCCGTGTAACCGCCAGTTCATCCAGGCATTCGGCGGCAAGGTCAAAGCCTTGGAAGTGGATGCATCCACCGCCTACCAGCCCAGCCCGGCACAAATTGACGCGGCCTGGGGGCCTAACACCAAGGCCGCGCTGGTGGCGAGCCCATCCAACCCGACAGGAACACTCATCAAGCCCGATGTGCTCAATACGCTGGCCGATATCGCCGCACAGCATGGCGGTTGCCTGTTGGTGGATGAAATCTATCAGGGCTTGGTCTACGGGCAAGCCGCCAGCACCGTGCTCGCCATGCGTGATGATGTCTTTGTGGTCAACAGCTTCTCGAAGTATTTCGGGATGACTGGCTGGCGCCTGGGTTGGCTGGTCGTGCCGGAAGAATTCACCCGGCACGTGGAGAAACTGGCCCAGCACCTCTATATTGCGCCGTCCACGCCAGCACAATACGCAGCATTGGCGGCTTTCTCCGCAGAGAATCTGGCGATTCTGGAAGCGCGCAGGCAAGCCTTTGGCGAGCGCCGCAACACACTGCTCACAGGGCTACGTGCTCTGGGTTTCGGGATCGACAGCGAGCCGGAGGGTGCGTTCTATATATACGCCAACGTCGCCCACCTGGGGGGCGACAGCATGGCGCTGGCACACCGCCTGCTGGAGCAGGCGCATGTGGCCACCACACCGGGGATAGACTTTGGCAGCCACCGGGCTGAGCAGCATCTGCGCATTGCCTATACCACCGAGGTGGCCCGGATTGAGGAGGCCTTGGCACGGATCAAGACCGCGCTCTAGCCTCTCAACTGGCTGGATCGGTGCTGGCCCGTGTAGAGGAGGCTACACGGCTCCCCTTGGCCGCTGCAGCGATCTGTTTGAGGCGCTCAAACTCGTTGAGCACGCGGCTGGAGTAGCCCATATTGGGGTCGTTGGATGCCCCAGCGTAAGACTGCAGCGCCATCTCCAGATTGCCGCCGGTGATCCGCAGGTAATCCTTGAGGATCTGCGCGCCGACTCGAATGTTTTCATTCGGGTCAAACAAGGCCGCATTGCCCTTGTCAGCCGTAATCTTGTCGTGGTGGTACTTGGGGATGATCTGCATCAGCCCCTGTGCGCCAAACACGCTCTCGGCAAACGGATTGAAGCCCGACTCAACCGTCACCACCGCCAACACCAGCAAAGGGTCCAGACCATTGGCACGGGCCTCCTTGTCGGCAGTCTTGAACAGCGCCTCCATCATCACCGGCGACACCTTGTGGCGCTTGGCGATGGCCGCAGCCACGCGTCGCTGCTCAGGCGTAAGCGCAGTGTCAGCCGTTGATTCCTCAGTGGCCACTTCGGCGGAGTCCTCCACCGCCACATCGGCAGCCTCTGCACTGGTTTGGGGCAGATCCATCCCCACGTACTCAGCAAACAGCTTGCGTGGGTTCAAACCCTCCGAGCCGTGCTGGGTCACCAGAAAACCAACTGAACCAATCACCATCACCCCGATCATCACAAAACCGCCGTGAACAAAATGCAGGGCAAAAGTGAGCAAGTGTCGCGCAAATTTCGACAAATAAGCGAATTTACTCATGCAAATAACTCCTGTCCGAAAAGGCCCAAGCCAAACGCAGACACGAGAACACATCACGTGCTCGCCGTTTGAATTGGAATCGTCAGGCCCCAGTTCTACTGAAAGGTGAGGGGCACACCGGAAGTCTCCCGGCAAAGGTGCCGGGCTACTGCTGAAAAGCAGTCACGCCTGCCAAGCGCTACTGCCCAAAAGGTCTATTTATTAAGGCATATGGGTGCGATTGATTGCCCGGATTATTCACTTTTCAACCCGTTCAGATCAGATCACTTGTTTTGACGCAGCGCAGTCTATTGATTTAACACAGGATTGTCAATCCCACCGCAAACCCGCGCCAATCCTAGGGATGCACAAGACATACATAAAAAGCATATCTCCCAGGCAACAAAAAAGGGCGCCGAAGCGCCCTTGTTTTTACCCCGCTGAAAATCAGGGACGATCACCTTCCGGGAACGGCCACTTTTCGGCGGAAACCGGCTCGGCTGCTGCGGTGTCAACCTGGGGTACAACGGCCTCGGCCACCTGCGGTGCGGCCGCTGCAGCGCTTGCTGCCTTAGGCTTTCTGCCCGGTTTCTTTTTGGCCACTACAGCTGCCTTGGCGGGAGCCGCTTTCTTGGCGCTTGTTGCCCTTTTGGTCACAGGCTTAGCTTCGACAGCCGCGGCCTTCTTCGCAGGCGCTGCTTTCTTGGCTACGGCCTTTTTGGCTGGTGCCTTGGTCGCGGCGACTTTCTTGGTAGCAACGGCCTTTTTGGCGGGCGTTGCCTTGGCTGCGGCCTTCTTCACGGCAGGCTTGGCGGCGGCCTTGGCAGAAGCCTTTTTGGCAACAGGCGCCTTCTTGGCTGCGGCAGCTTTCTTCGGTGCTGCGGCCTTTTTGGCGGGCGCGGCTGCCTTGGCTGCAGCCTTCTTCACGGCAGGCTTAGCTGCAGCCTTGGCGGGGGCCTTCTTGGCGGCAGTAACCTTGGCGGTTGCTGCCTTGGTTGCCTTCTTGGCCACCGGCTTGGCGGCAGCTACTTTCTTGGTTGCGGCTTTGACTGCGGGCTTAGCGGCGACGGCCTTCTTCGCCGTGGTCTTGGCGGCAGCCTTCTTCACTGCAGGCTTGGCGGCTGCAGCTGTTTTTTTGGCTGCGGGTTTTACTGCCACGGCCTTTGCTGCGGTCTTCTTCACTGCAGTCTTCTTCACTGCGGGTTTGGCCGCAGCGGCTTTGGCTGCGGGTTTGCTTGCTGCCTTGGTTGCCGTTTTCTTAGCGGCTACCTTGGCCTTTTCTGTCGACTTTGCTGTTGCCATATCACACCTCCAGGTTATCGCCTCTTCGATTCATCGGCGTAGTAAAACGCGCCGTTGCTCTGGTAAGCATACTGGCGCAAAGCCGCGCGAGTAGCGCGGAAAAAACTTTTGGGAACACAATGGCGCGAGGGTACGCAATACAGCACGTCTCCATGACTGATGCTTCACACCATATGCATGACTCCTGACACTAATTGCCACGGAGCAAACAATCCTTGCAGATACGATGGGGGAGGAAATGCCAGAAATACGGTGAGAAACCCCGCCAGCAACCCGGCCGACGACTCGATCAACGCCATGATTGCGATGAGAGCAGATTAATTCATTCACCGTGGTCTTCTGTACATTCCGCTTGCTGGCTATGTGTGCCAAACATCTATCCCCGAACCATATGTACGCAACCCGTACAACGTATCTCAAATACTCCGCTACCTGGAGGTGCGGCGAGTTCTGATTTTTGTCTACTCGAACGCGGAACGCTTTTCTGAACAAGAAGCTCATCGCAAACACCGGGTTCGAATCATCACAAAAATCAGAGCATGTCATTATCCTGTAAACCAAAAACCAACCCGAATCAAGTTATTTCTTTCTTTTGCGCAAAAAAGACCGCACTTTGTTACCTACGGCACGCTGCACCACCCACCATGCTTCCGCCATGCAGGATATCGGGCCGCAGATTTCGCCCTCTTCCATTGCATCGGGATGAGGTAGAAAAACCAGGTTTCACCACCAGACTTTCCTCCCGTTGCATGACTTCATGCCCCCACATCAACCCCCCGTGAATCTGCACACATGGCGGAGGCGATCACAGCTTCCTGTATGTAGTAGGCACAAGCGGTTTTTACACTAACCGTGGGGGGAGTGCAACAGCAAAACACATACGCTCGTCAGTATTGATGTAAAAGATAGTTGTACGGCATGGAAAGAAACGGTTTTTACCCGTTCAGACACCCTGCGCGGCTAAATGGATAGAGCTTGCAGCAAGCGTTGGAATAGCGACCAGTCAAAACATGGGCCGGGGTCTGTTTTACGCCCCGGCGCAACATCGCTATGCCCTACCACTTCACGGATCGGGTAGTGTGTTTGCAGGCAGTGCACAAGGCTCGCAAGGCTTTGATATTGGAGCGGCTCAAAGGGCAGCGTATCGCAGCCTTCCAGTTCGATGCCGATGGAAAAATCATTGCAGCGCTCCCGCCCCCACCAAGAGGAAACCCCTGCATGCCATGCACGATCCTGTACGCTGACAAACTGGATCAGTTCCCCATCACGACGAATGAAAAAATGCGCGGAAACGCGCAGTTCATGAATCCCTGCGTAGTAGGGATGTTCATTGGCATCTAGGGTATTGGTGAACAACTGCTCAACCCCTGGGCCACCGAATTGATCTGGCGGCAGGCTGATTGCATGCACCACCACCAGGCTGGGGATTTCGTCGTTTGTGCGCTTGTCATGGTTGGGAGAAACCACCCGGCGGGCCTGCTCCACCCACCCCGCTACACACTGCCAGCCAGCGTTGCTCACACCTCGTCCCCACTATCGCTCTTGTCGTTCTTTTCCCCCTTCATGCCCAGGCGTTCCATGCGATAGCGCAGCGAGCGGAAGGTCACCCCCAGGACACGCGCCGCTGCAGTACGATTACCGGATGTCTTGCCCAAGGCTTCGACAATAGCCTGCCGCTCAACGTTATCCAAATAATCCTGCAAGGCAGTGCTGCCCACTGCTGCACCGATATCAATCGGCGCGCTCCCCAAGCCCTCGCTTTCACCTGGATCAAGATGCAGATCCTCAATGTCAATCTCATCACCCAATACAAGCGCCAGGGCACGCTCAAGAATGTTCTCCAATTCACGCACGTTGCCAGGGAAAGAATACGCCAGCAAGGCTTCATGCGCGCGCTTGGTCAGATGAGGTGGACGCATCCCCGCCTCTGCCGACAGGCGTTCGAGAATACTGTTGGCCAGCACCGGAATGTCGTCCCGGCGATCCCGCAAAGCAGGCATTTTCAACTCGATCACGTTGAGCCGGTAGAACAGATCCTGCCGGAATCTGCCTTGTTCGACGCGCTCTTTCAAATTCTGGTGGGTAGCAGAAACGATGCGCACATCCACCGCGATTTCCTGCGTATCGCCAATCCGGCGTACCCGCTTTTCCTGGATGGCACGGAGCAATTTCACCTGCATGGTCAGCGGAAGATCTGCTACTTCATCCAGAAAGAGCGTACCGCCATTGGCGGCCTGGAAAAAGCCATCCCGATCTGATTCGGCCCCGGTAAATGCCCCTTTGCGATAGCCGAAGAATTCACTTTCCATCAGGTTTTCCGGAATCGCTCCACAGTTGACGCCCACAAACGGTTTCTCGGCGCGCGGCCCAAGGCTATGGATCAGGCGCGCAGCACGCTCCTTACCGCTGCCTGATTCACCTGAAATATAGACAGGTGCCTGACTGCGCGAGAGGCGTTCGATCAACGAGCGTACCTGCGCCATCGCGGCAGATTCCCCTGTCAAGTTGGCAGCGGCCTTCTCCGGCTTGACCTGGGGCTTATGCACTTCCAGCGCAGACTTCACCAAGGCACGCAGTTGCTCCAGCGATACAGGCTTGGACAGATAATCAAACGCCCCCGCTTTCAAGGCAGCCACTGCATTATCCATGCTGCCATGGGCGGTAATCACTGCAACCGGCGTATCAATACAATGCTCGGTAATATATTCGACGACCTCCAATCCCTCACCGTCTCCCAGACGCATATCCGTCAGACACATGCGATAGTGGCCAGCCGCCAACTTGGCACGCGCCTCGGCAACAGAGGCTGCCGCATCCGTTGCCAAGCCCATGCGCAGCAACGATAGCTCGATGAGTTCCCGAATGTCATCCTCATCATCCACGACCAGCACATCCGCAACCTTTGTCTTGTTGCGACGGTCCACTGTTTCAGCGGTCATTCCACTCTCCTTGCCACCAAATGAAATTCCGCTCCGACTTCGCTGTCAGCCAGACTCAGGCTTGCGCCATTGGCTTCGGCCAGCTCACGTGCGGTATATAAACCCAACCCTGTCCCCTTGGGGTCAGAGGTAAAGAATGGTTCAAACAGCTTTGTCCGATCCTCTTCCTTGATGCCTGCGCCATCATCAGCGATCAGCAACAGCACCCGTCGTTCATCCAGGCTACGCACCAGCAGACGAATCGAGCCGGGTTTGCCGGAACAATAACGACGCGCATTACCAACCAAGTTGGTCAAAATCTGATACAGATGCACCCGGTCAAACGAGATCCGCATGGATTGCTCGGCCTGAGCCCCACTGATCTCAAACAATTCCGCAGGGATACCGGAATGCACGGCGAACTCATCGACAGCGTTACGCACAAACTCAAGCAAATCCAAGGCTTCTGGTGTGCCCCGATCACGTCGCCCCAACTCCATCACGTCGCGGATGATGCGTTCGATGCGTGCCGTATTGTCATGGATGATCCGCAACAGGCGAACCTGTACCTCATGACGTTTTTCATCCTGGAGCAATTCACCTGCGTGTGAGACAGCAGACAAGGGATTGCGAATCTCATGCGCGATATTCGCGGTCAGACGCCCCAGCGCGGCCAGCTTGATCTGTTGGGCCTGAGCCTGGAGCCGGTCAGAATCTTCCAGATAGATGATCCGATCCCCCTCTGCGGCATCGGCTCCGATCTCCACATAGCGCAGGCGCAAATTCTTGCCCGTGTTTTCAACATAACATGTCTGCATCCCCTGACTCATGGCAGCAAACAGCAATTCGGACTGAGTCTGCAAAGCGACCCCGGCCTGCAAAGAGGCACCAAGCCATTCCTCGACCTTGGGGTTGGCATGCCGCACCGTACCATCACTGGCCAGCACCAACACCCCGTCCTGCATATCTTCAATGATGCGGGCATTGACCTGCCATTGCCGTTCCAGGTCACGCCCACGCGAAGCCGCCAAAGCCTCATTGACCAAGGCCCGTTGCGACAGGAACCGCGCCACCAAGGCCACAAAAAAGAAGCCCACGCAGATCTGCCCTGCGCGGGTGAAATCCACCGTATCCTGCTGATCGGTCACCAAGCGCCAGAACTGCTCGAACAATACCGAGAAGGTAGCGAATGATGCCGCGCCCAACACCATCCGGCCACGCCCCACCAAACCGGCCCCTGCCACAAAGGTCATGATCAGGAAAGGCACACCGCTGCGGTTGCCACCACTGGCGTACATCAAGATAGTCAAGGCCAGAATGTCAGTGCTGACTTCCAGCCCCAACATGCGCTCGGCAAATTGATCACCACGTACCTGCAACAACGCAAACAACATGGCGAGCAACCAATACGCTACCACGGCCCATTCAAATATCTGTGGCGCGGCTTGCCCAAACCGGATGGAACTACCAAAGATGGCGAAAACGGATGCCACCACCAAACGGTAGAGATTGAAATAGCGGATCGAAACGGCACGCGCTTCGCTCGCCCCGGTCACCAAACGGGTACTATTCATTTGACCTCTCGCGGTCCCAGGCTCTCATGTTCTGCACTGCAATAAAATAGTCCATTGGCTTGTCTGCCTTCACTCATTGGCACCAGCACACCACAATGGGCACACTCACCCATGGTTTCAGCTTCACGTGCAATGGGCTGTTGGGTGTTCGTACGCGTAGATGAATGGCCCCCTTGCACCACCCGCCGCACGTAATAAATCACCAACAACAAGAAAATGAACATCAGTAACTTGATCATGAGTACCAACCCTTTAATATTCGGATGCCAATCACTTCTGCCAGACGCATCCATACACGCACAAAACGGTACGAAGTTTAGCCCGCGCAGACGCGCAGAGCCAGCCCGACTAGCAAATGGACACAGTATGAAGCACACATGGTGCGATAATTGGCCCCACTTGCATCCAGATTGGAATATCGAACATGCTTTTTGAAACTATCCGGCGGGACGCCCACTGCGTCACCATTCTCGATCAGACCATCCTGCCTCTGGCATGGCAAAACGCCCAGATCACCACCTTGGAGCAGATGGCCCAAGCCATCCGCAGCATGCAGGTGCGCGGCGCACCGCTCATTGGAGCCTCAGCTGCCTATGGCCTCGCCCTGGGGCTTCTGGAAGACACCAGCGATACGGCTCTGACGCAGTATCTGGCCACACTCGAATCCACCCGACCAACAGCCGTCAACCTGCATTGGGCGTTAGCACGGATGGATGCCTTTTTGCGCCCGCTTCCAGTTTCAGCACGCTCGGAAGCCGCCTGGCAAGAAGCCGACCGCATCCGTGAAGCAGACATCGCCGCGAATCATGCCATTGGCAAATACGGCCTTTCGTTGATCAAAGCACTCACGGCCAAACATGGCGGCCCCATCCAGGCCATGACGCATTGCAACGCAGGTGCCTTGGCAACCTGCGGCTGGGGTACTGCGCTGGCCCCGATCTATCTCGCCCATGAAGCGGGCATTCCCATCCACGTCTGGGTCAGCGAAACCCGGCCGCGCAACCAGGGCTTGCTGACTGCCGCAGAACTTACCGCCAACGAGGTTCCACACACCCTGATGGCCGACAATGCCGCTGGGTTTCTCTTGCAGGAAGGCCGTGTCGACATGGTGATTGTCGGGGCGGACCGCATCGCCGCCAATGGCGACACCGCCAACAAGGTTGGCACCTATCTCAAGGCCTTGGCGGCCCACGCAGCAGGTGTGCCTTTTTATGTTGCCGCCCCCTGGTCAACCATTGATCTGGCAACACCGAATGGCCGCGCCATTCCGATTGAGGAACGCAACGGCAACGAACTGCGTCATGCCACAGGCAAACTCGCCGATGGCAGTACCGCACAAGTCGCCTGCATTGATGCTGCCGAAACAGTATTCAACCCGGCATTCGATGTCACCCCCGCCGAGTTGATCACCGGAATCATTACCGAGCGTGGCGTATTTGCCCCTCACCAACTCACAAGCCACTAGACGGCATGCACGTAAAAAAGCTCCGATACACAAGGTATCGGAGCTTTTGTAAGCCTTTCTATCTGCTGCGGATACTACTGGGGGCTGGATGCAGCGCTCTCGCCTTTTGAAGTGTGCTTACGGCCTTCAAACATATCCAGATCCAACACGCCGGGATGATCAAAAGGCACGGAACCATAATCGTGCACAACCACATCGCCTTGCAGGCGATAGTGCAACTTGCCATCCTCCGCCTTCAGATTGGGCAGGTTCCGGATCAGGTTGGCCAACTGCATATTGGCCTGGATATCCACCACAGTCTCACCCTGGCGTGGAATCACCACCGGTGCACTGGTCTGCCCACTGGCGAAACTTTTGTCGCCAGAGACGAAACGGAAATGCAGACTATCGACAGGAATGTCACGATCATTCGGGTTATAGACCCTGAGTTTGAGCTTGAGGCGCTGCTCAAAAAGCGTCCCCCCTGCAGGTTGGACGTCAATCAGCGAGACCTCCGGTTTCTGCCAGTGCATCACACACGCCGTCAACAAAAGTGTGGTACTAGCCCAGCACAGCAGAAAGCATTTTGCAAAAAAGCGTTTAGTCATGATGTACCTCCGACATGCGTTCGAGTAGTGCCAACACCGAAATCGTATCCAATTCACCCTCCCCACTCCCAACCAGGGCATTGAACATCTGCGCCGTGACTGCAGAAGTCGGGGTGCTGATCCCCATCCGGTGAGCTTCATCCAGCACGATTTTCATATCCTTGCGATGCATCCAGGCTTTGAAACCAGGTTTGAAATTGCGATCCAACATGCGCTGACCGTGATTTTCCAGCACCTTGCTATAGGCCGACCCACCCAGCATGGCTTGGCGAACCTTGGCCGGGTCAACACCGCTGGCGCGGGCGAAATTCAAAGCCTCCGCCACCATCATCACCCCCACGCCGGTCAGAATCTGATTACAGGCTTTGGCCACCTGCCCTGCACCTGATACGCCGATATGCGTCACGCTCTTGCCAAGCTTTTGCAGCACCGGCAATGCTTGGTTAAACGCCGCCTCGTCACCGCCCACCATGATCGTCAGCGCCGCATTGATGGCCCCTGTTTCACCGCCGGAAACCGGGGCGTCCAGAAAATGGATGCCCTTTTCAGCGAGGCGCACGCCAATTGCCCTGGCAGCACCCGGTGCAATCGTACTCATGTCCACGTGGATCAAGCCCGGTTTGGCTCCTTCAGCCACACCTTGCGGCCCGAGCGCGACCTGTTCCACATCCGGCGCATCCGCCACCATGCTGATGACAATATCGCTCTGGGTGGCAACTTCCGCAGCACTCCCTGCCGCCTTTGCTCCAACCGCCAAAACAGGCTCTATAGAGGCGGCACGGCGCGACCACACATGCAACTCGTAACCGGCTTTGAGCAGATGCAAAGCCATCGGTCGCCCCATGATGCCCAAACCGATAAAGCCTATCTTCATCCTGAACCCACCTTTCATTCCAACGTCATTTTCACCCAGCCTGCGTTGCAAGCGGAAGATACTCTTGTATCATAACGAGCTGCTCTGCCGATTTTTTTGGCTTGGATGCATGCCCGTCCAGTCCATTTGGCAGAGACCACAACAAACAGGATAATGTTCCCCACTATGGAATTTGCCCCAATCATCAAAGAAATCGGGCGTGGAGCCAAAGGCGCACGCTCAATGGATGCAACACAGGCCGAGGCGCTGTTTGCCGCGCTTCTCGATGGCCTGGTGCCAGATATGGAAGTCGGCGCCATCCTGCTGGCGCTGCGCATCAAGGGGGAGACCCCTGAAGAACTCGCGGGCTTCAAGGCCGCACTGGATGCACGCACCCGCCAAGTCGATGTGCCCGAGGGGCCGTGTTGCGTGATCCTGCCTGCCTACAACGGCGCCCGCAAGCACCCCAACCTGATGCCCTTGGTCGCCCTGCTCCTGGCACGGCAAAACATCCCGGTGCTGATTCAGGGACGGCACGATTTTGACGCCCGTGTAAGCCCCTTCAAACTACTTGAAGCCCTGGGCGTCCCCACCCAATCGAGCTTACAAGAAGCCAGCGGGGCACTCGCCACCCACCGCATCGCCAGCCTACGCCTAGACCTGATCGCCCGTGGGCTGGACTGGCTTCTCTCGCTGCGCCTGCGCCTAGGGGTGCGTAATTGCGGCCATACGCTGGCCAAGCTGCTTGACCCTTGTAAGGGGCGTAGTGTGCGGGTCGTGCCGGTCACCCATCCGGCCTTCATGGATGCAATGGAAACATTGCTAGCGCAAGAACGCGCCACGGCGCTACTGATGCGTGGCACCGAAGGGGAAGCCTATGCCGCACCGCGCCGCAGACCGCGTCTGCTTGGCCTCAGCCACGGCATCGCAGAGGTCTTGTTTGAGCAGGCGGAATTCGCAGGTGAAGAAACCCGCGAGGAAGGCTGTGAGCTGGAAGCCAATGCAGCACTCATCCACAACATGCTGACAGGGCAAACACCTGTACCGCAGCCGATTCTTGATCAGGTGAGCGCGCTGGCCGATCTGGCCCGGCGGGCGTAGCGGCACAGCGCACCAGCCACCTCTGCAGCAGAGGTGGCCGGCGACTATCACTCAATCCGTAGAACTCCCCGACTGGGAGCGATAAGCCGCCACCCCGGCGTAGATTTCCTGGCGGGCGGCGTCCGGCCCATCCCAGCCATGTACCTTAACCCACTTGCCGGCTTCCAGATCCTTGTAGTGCTGGAAGAAGTGCTCGATCTGGCGCAGCAGGAGGTAAGGCAGATCCTGATAGGTGCGGATATTGTCATACAGTGAAGTGATCTTGGATACCGGTACCGCCAGCACCTTGCAATCCTCCCCGGCCTCGTCGGTCATGCGCAGCATGCCCACCGGGCGACAACGGATCACCACCCCCGGAATCAACGAAAACGGCGCCATCACCAACACGTCCACCGGGTCTCCGTCACCCGAAATGGAATGTGGCACATAGCCGTAGTTGCAGGGGTAAGACATTGAGGTTCCCATGAAGCGGTCGACGAACACAGCGCCGCTCTCTTTATCGACCTCGTATTTGATTGGATCGGCATGCGAGGGAATCTCGATGACGACATTCACGTCGTTAGGAACATCCCCCGGTGGCACGCTGTTAAAGCCCATGAAGCCCTCTCTCCTTGAGTACGGCCCCTGCGTTGCCGGGGCATCCCGCGCCTCTCTTGGAGGCGACCGGAATCCCCGCTATAAGCAGGGGCATGTTTGGGTGGCCGCGATTATAAGCCCTGGGGGCTTACACCCGCCTTTCTCTTATGGTGTAAATTCAGTCGTCTGTCTCAAATCCCGCAACGCGGATAGCCTCAGCGATCACTTGCCGGGGACTGCTAGCTGGGTCATACTGCAAGCTGGCATTGGCTGCTGCCAAGGAAACCTGCACCCCCTGCACACCGGGCAAGGCGCTCAGAACCCGCGTCACAGACTTGACGCAACCCTCACAGCTCATACCCCGAACGGGGATTGTCAGTTGTTCCATTCTATTCCTTCCTTTATTTGATCAAGGTTACTGGCACCTGCGCCAATGCAATCACGCGTGAAGCCACCGAGCCCAGCAGGGCCTGGGTAACCGTCCCACGCCCATGCGTTCCCATCCAGACAGTATTGCAGCCAAGCTCACGGGCAACATGGGCAATGGTCTCCCCTGGAGAACCCACCCGCACATGGGCCGTCGCCTCAATGCCACTGGCCACCAATCGTGCCGCAACCGGCTTGACAATGGCCTGCCCTTCCTCATGGTAATAGTTATCCACGATCTCACGGGAAACATGCTTGAGCGCGAACCCGATGGGAATGGGGATATGAACATAGAGCACATGCACACTCGGCGCCACGCGCAGATGAGGTGCGAAAGCGATGACAGCGTCGACAGCGCGGTTGGCGGGGTCTGAGCCATCGCTGGCCAGCAGAATGTTCATAAATACACTTCGTCCTTAATCTGTTGAGTCTTGCGGAGCTATACCTTGCAGATTACGCCTGCCCACAATTTTCCGCCCAACTCAGGCGCCCGCACCAAACCATAAATGGCAAATGCCATCACAAACAAGCCAGCCCCGGTACGGAAAGCCCGCCCACGCACCACTTTGCCATAGCGGGCGAGCAAAACCCCGGCCAGCAGCAGATTTGGCAGGGTACCTGCCCCAAAGGCCAGCATCAACGCGCCACCATTCAAGGCCGAGCCACTCATCACCGCTGTGCTGAGCACGCCGTAGGTCAGCCCGCAGGGCAGCAAGCCCCACAGCAAACCCAAGGGGAAAGCCGAAGCCATGCTGCGCCCACGCACAAACGGTTTGCTCAAAGGCTGCACCACCCGCCACAAGCGCTGGCCCATGCGCTCCAAGGGCAGGAATACCTGGGTCAGCCCCATCAGATACAGGCCCATGCCAAGCATCATACAATTGGCTATTACATATAGCGTCATTTGCACAGGGAGGAAATCGTTGAATACCAGACTGGCCGAGCCGACGGCCCCGGCCAGCGTCCCCAACAGGGTATAAGTGCAGATCCGCCCCAGGTTATAGGCAAGCTGCCGCCACCAGATAGAGCCGCCACCCTGCCCCGGCAGGGACAATGCGCTGACGATGCCACCACACATGCCGATGCAGTGTGCGCCTCCCAACAGGCCCAACACGAATACGGCGAGATACCCGACATCAGGTAAGGCAAAGGGCAGATGCACGGTCTGGCGCTCCTTGTCCGGTTCAGTCTTGCAGGTGGGGGGCCATCATGCGCCGGTAGAATTCATGGAAGTGCTGCATGCCATCTTCCATCGGAGATTGGTAAGGCCCGTATTCGTTCTGGCCGGATTTGAACAAGGCATGGCGACCGCGATCCATACGCTCGCCGATCTCGTCGTCCTCAATGGCCGTTTCCATATAGGCGGCCTGCTCAGCCTCAACAAATTCCGGCTCAAAGGCGGCGATCTCTTCAGGGTAATAGAATTCGACCACGTTGAGCGTCTTCTGCACGCCCTGCGGCACCAGATGGCTCACCACCAGCACGTGCGGATACCATTCAACCATGATGTTGGGGAAATAGGTCAGCCAGATCGCCCCATGCGGAGGCATCTCACCGTCGTAATACTCCAGCACGGCCTTGTGCCAGCGTGCATAGGCCGGACTACCAGTCTTGGCCAGATTGGTGATGCCCACGCGCTGAACGGAATACCAGTCGCCAAACTGCCAAGTCAGGTCGTCGCAGGTCACGAAGTTACCCAACCCTGGGTGGAAGGGTACGACGTGGTAGTCCTCCAGATAGACTTCGATGAAAGTCTTCCAATTGTAATTGCACTCGTGCATTTCCACGCGGCCCAGCACGTAGCCGGAAAAGTCCAACTCTGGGGCCAGCCGCATCCCGGCTAGGTCGGCATTGGCCGAGCGTGGTCCCTTGAAGAGCAGGCCATTCCAGCTCTCCAGCTTTTGCCGCCCAAGGTTCAGGCAGGGGTTCTGTGGAAAATGGGGAGCACCGATCAGGCTGCCATCGTTATGATACGTCCAGCGGTGCACAGGGCAGACCACATTGTCAGCCTTGCCTCGACCTTGCAGCATGATGGCTTGCCGATGGCGGCAGATGTTGGACAGCAGATGCACCCCATCTTCGCCGCGCACCAGCATACGGGCGTGGTCCTGCCACGCCAGGGTGTGGAAATCCGCCCGCTCGGGCACCATCAGTTCATGGCCTACGTAACCGGGACCTGCGTCAAAGAGAACCCGGCGTTCCAGTTCCAGAAGCTTTTCGTCGAAATAGGCCGACACCGGCAGTTGCGAAACAGCAGGAACAAGCGTGCCCGGTGATGCGTGATCGGTCATTACCCTCAAACCTCCAATGGTCAAACGGGGGCAAAAGTATCGAAGCCCCAACTAATGGCTCAACGTTAAATTATAATGGAGCGCTTCCCCCTCCGGGGGCGCCTTGCGAAATACCGCGATTACGATGGCAAAGAAAGAACAAACCACCACCCCAGCCAGCTTTGAGGCCGCCATTGCGGAGCTTGAATCCATTGTCGCCGCCATGGAGCGCGACGACCTGCCCCTGGAGCAAGCTCTGGCCAGCTACCAGCGCGGCATCGACCTGCTGCGCCACTGCCAGGGCACGCTGGATTCGGCCGAACAACGCGTCAAGGTGCTCGAGCAAGGCTTGCTGCGCGAGATGAATACTGGGGAAAACGGACAAGAACCATGAACGACAATCGCTTCATCGAATGGATGGCGCAACACCAGCGCCGGGCGGAAACCGCCCTTGAACAACGCCTGCCCGCCGCTGGCCTCGCCCCCGAGCGGCTGCATGAAGCCATGCGCTATACCACCCTGGGTGGTGGCAAACGCATCCGCCCCTTGCTTGTGCAGGCCGCCGGAGCCCTGGCCGGGGCGCCCGCCGAAGCGCTGGACACTGCAGCGTGCGCCGTAGAGTGCATCCACGTCTATTCGCTGGTGCATGATGACATGCCCTGCATGGATGACGACAGCCTGCGCCGTGGCAAGCCGACCGTACACGTTCACTACGATGAAGCCACCGCCCTGCTGGTGGGCGACGCCCTGCAAACCCAGGCGTTTGACCTGCTCTCGGCCCCCGGCGTATTCCCCGACGTGCAACGCCAGTTGCGTGCTATCCACACGCTGGCCCGCGCCTCCGGCTCACGCGGCATGGCAGGCGGGCAGGCCATTGATCTGGCCTCGGTTGGCAAAGTGCTGGATCGTACCGAGCTGGAGCACATGCACATCCACAAGACCGGTGCCTTGATTCGCGCAGCCATTCTGCTTGGCGCGCTGGCAGGCAAGCTGGACGACGCGCAGATGGCCAAGCTGGATCACTACGGCAAGTGCATCGGCCTGCTCTTCCAGGTGGTCGATGACATTCTGGACGCCACCGCAGACACCGCCACCTTGGGCAAAACTGCGGGCAAGGATGCCGACCACAACAAACCCACCTACGTCAGCATCATGGGCCTAGCCCAATCGCGTGAGCTGGCGCAGACCCTTACCCAGGACGCCGATGCGGCCCTGGCCGATTTCGGCGATGCCGCCTGGCAACTCAAGGCGCTGAACCATTACATCATCAGCCGCCAGTTCTGAAATCTGGCAAGGCACAGCGCACCCATGATGAGCACATTTTCCCTGCTGCAAACGATCGATTCTCCGGCCACCTTGCGGAAGATGGATCGCAAACAACTCCCGGCGCTTGCCGCCGAACTGCGTGACTTTCTGGTCGATTCAGTCTCCAAGACGGGCGGGCATCTGTCCTCCAACCTCGGTACGGTTGAACTGAGCATCGCCCTGCATTACGTCTTCAATACGCCGGAAGATCGCATTGTGTGGGACGTGGGCCACCAGACCTACGGCCACAAAGTTCTGACCGGGCGGCGCGATGCCATGGCCGGGCTGCGTCAGTTTAGCGGCATCTCGGGCTTCCCGCGCCGTTGCGAAAGCCCTTACGACACCTTTGGCACCGCCCACTCTTCCACCTCGATCTCGGCCGCGCTGGGCATGGCCATGGCCGCCAAGCTCAAGGGGGAGGAGCGCCGCTCAATCGCCGTGATCGGCGATGGCGCCATGTCGGCTGGGATGGCCTTTGAGGCGCTGAACAACGCAGGCGTGATGGATGCCAACCTCCTGGTGATCCTCAACGACAACGAGATGTCGATCTCCCCCCCCGTGGGCGCACTGACCACGATCCTGGCCCGCCTGCTCTCGGGGCGCACCTACCATTTCGCCCGCCGTGCGGGGGAAAAGGTGCTCGGCACAGCGCTGACCCGCAAGGTGGAAGAACATGTCAAAGGCATGATGACGCCCAGCACCCTCTTTGAAGAATTCGGCTTCAACTACCTGGGCCCAATTGACGGGCATGACCTGGACGCACTGATCCCCACGCTGCAAAACATCCGCAAGCTCAAGGGGCCGCAATTCCTCCACGTGGTCACCAGCAAGGGGCATGGCTACAAGCTCGCAGAAGCCAACCCCACGCTGTATCACGGCGTGGGCAAGTTCGACCACGAAGCTGGCATCCAGTCCGGCAAAGGCGGCGGCAAGCTTACCTTTACCCAGGTGTTCTCGGATTGGCTCTGTGACATGGCCGCGCAGGACAAACGCCTTGTCGGCATCACCCCGGCCATGCGTGAGGGCTCCGGGCTAGTGCGCTTCGAGAAGGAATTCCCGGACCGCTACGTGGACGTGGGGATTGCCGAACAGCACGCCATGACCTTTGCGGCAGGCTTGGCCTGCGAAGGGCTCAAGCCGGTGGTAGCGATCTATTCCACCTTCCTGCAACGCGCCTACGACCAGCTCATCCATGACGTTGCCCTGCAGAACCTGCCCGTAATGCTGGCCATCGACCGTGGCGGTCTCGTCGGCGCGGACGGCGCCACCCACCATGGCGCCTTCGACCTCTCGTACCTCTTGTGCGTGCCGAACATGGTGGTGATGACCCCATCGGACGAGAACGAATGCCGCCAGATGCTCTACACCGCCTACCAGCTCGACTGCCCCACCGCCGTGCGCTACCCGCGTGGCTCGGGCAACGGGACAGTGCCAACCAAGGAGATGACGGCCATCCCGGTCGGCAAGGCCGAACTGCGCCGCCAAGGGCAAGGTGGGGTTGCAATCCTGGCTTTCGGCACCATGTTGCATGATGCGCTGGCGATTGCCGAGCAGTTGGATGCCACGGTGGTCAACATGCGCTTTGCCAAGCCCATTGATGCTGAAATGACCCGTGAAGTGGCGAAAAATCACTCGTTGATCGTCACCCTTGAAGAGAATGCCACCATTGGCGGCGTGGGGGCGGAAGTCTCCCGCTGCCTAGAGGAAGCAGCCATCCTCACCCCGGTATTCCGCCTGGGGCTGCCAGACCACTTCATCGATCACGGCGACCAACCACAGCTGATGCGCGTGGCAGAACTGGACCGGGAGATGCTGCGCAACCGGATTGAAGCAAGACTTGCCGAACTCAAGAAAGCCAAACCTTAACCGAGTTTTAAAGAGTAGTTGAGTTAATCACTCGGGTTTATTAGACTGGACTCTTTCCCCTGAAAAGATAATCGGTCAGCCCAAGGAACCTGTTTACGATCTGTAGCGAGAGGGCGTCAGCAAGCTCGCCAACAGGTTCATGGAAAGCTGACCGCATAACGATCATGACGACAACACAAACCCCAATGCCCGACGTACAGGGCGCAGAAGACCGCCGCCACCTTGCCATCAACAAGGTGGGCATCAAATCCATCCGCCACCCCATCCGTGTGGGGGACCGCAACAACGGCGTGCAGCACACGGTCGCCACCTTCAACATGTATGTTGGCCTGCCTCATCACTTCAAGGGCACCCACATGTCGCGTTTTGTGGAGATCCTCAACAGCTACGACCGCGAGATCTCCATCGAGAATTTCGAGCCCATGCTGCGTGAAATGGTGCGCCGCCTGGAAGCCAAGACTGGCCACATCGAAATGCGCTTCCCCTACTTCATCAACAAGACAGCCCCGGTTTCCGGCGTGCAAAGCCTGATGGATTACGAGGTGGAGTTCGTCGGTGAGATCGCCGAGGACGACAGCTACAAGTTCAGCATGAAGGTGGTCGTCCCCGTCACCAGCCTGTGCCCCTGCTCCAAGAAGATTTCTGAGTACGGTGCGCACAACCAGCGCTCGCACGTCACCGTGACCGCCACCACCAACGCCGATCTGTGGATTGAAGAGCTGATCGAACTGGTGGAAGCCGAAGCCTCCTGCGAACTCTACGGCCTGCTCAAGCGCCCGGATGAAAAGTACGTCACCGAACGCGCATACGACAACCCGAAGTTTGTCGAAGACATGGTGCGCGACGTGGCGGGCCGCCTGAACGCAGAGACCCGCATCGACGCCTATGTGGTGGAGTCCGAAAACTTCGAATCGATCCACAATCACTCCGCCTACGCACTCATCGAGTGCGACAAGCGCCAGTAAGCCTGACCTCCATGAGGATGCGCCCACTCATACGCCGCATCCTCATTGCCAGTCTGCTGGCCAGCCAGGCCGCCTGCGCCAAAACACCGCCCGCCGTGCAAGAGGGCGATGTCATCTTCCAGACTTCACGCTCTGCACAAAGCCTCGCCATCCAGCTTGCTACCGGTTCGCGCTATAGCCACATGGGGATTGTGCTGTTCCGCGCAGGCAAGCCATACGTCTTCGAAGCCTCCGCCACGGCACGCTATACCCCGCTGCAAGCCTGGATTGATCGGGGTGAAGGGCAGCACTACGTACTCAAGCGCCTGCGCACTGCCACCACGAGTCTCACGCCGGCAGCAATCAAAAAACTCTACGCGGCAGCCCGCACATTCGAAGGACGCCCCTATGACCTGACTTTCGAATGGTCAGATCAACGCGTCTACTGCTCGGAACTGGCGTGGAAGATGTATGACAGGGCACTCGACCTGAAAATCGGCGAACTCCAACACCTGCGGGACTTCAATCTCTCAGCACCCGCCGTACAACAAAAGCTGCTCGAACGCTACCACGGCAGGATTCCGCTTGATGAACAAGTCATATCCCCCGTGGCCATGTACGATTCACCTCTGCTGACAACAGTAGCTCAACAATAAGCGCTGTCAAAAAGCCGCATACTCCTCTATAACGAGCGCTTACGGGCAGCGCATTTCCGAGCCCTGCAAACGGCAACTTGATCCATCCGGCGCAAAGTATTGATCCACCTTGCCTGTAGCACGATACAGAAAGCCCTCGGCATCCCAGCATTGATCGGCCTGACAGTGGTTGATCGCATGCCGATTGGCTGCGTACCAGGGCACAGTGGGTTCTGTTTTGACGATGATATTGGTCGCAGGCTCAGGAATGCCACATGCGATGTACATCTGCGAACGTTTGGCGAAGATCAGTTTCTGATTGCGCGCCGCCGATCCAGCCTCAACTTCGTATGAACGCTTGGCCTTCTGGCATTCGCTGGAATTGGCCTTGTCACCATCATCGCCTACTGCGGAGACCCGTGGCCCGGTGCTCTCCTCAGCCTGTTTGGCCTGCTCAATGGCCTGTCGCCGGGCCGCCACAGAATCCTGTGCCGTGGCGGGCACACGCAGCTTCTCTGAATTGTTGCCACCGCAACCGACATCCGAAAACGTTACTTTCCCCGTTGCTTCGTCCTTGCACTTATAGACCTGTGCCTGCACGCCAAACGAAATCAGCGCCAGCACAATCACCGCCGTTCGCATCACGATTCTCCTTTTTAAACAACTTTGTATATTTTATACCTATCTCGGCAGATGCGTTTCCACACCCGCATATGCTGGCAGTATTCTGGGTCAACGTTTCAGCGCTCAAAAAGATGACACGACAACAACCGCCTGTTTGGGCAGGCGTTTTGCCCCGTTATGTCGCCATTACGCCTGCGTATTTGGCGGAATTCCCTCAAACAAACCACTTCTTCGCGCACCCACAACCAAGCAAGCATTTGATTTAAAAATAGTTTTACACATAAACACGAACAGGCACGCCCTTTGCTCAGATGAGATCAAGCCCAGGAGGACGATGCCATGGCCCTAAAAATCACGATCAATGACACGACATTGCGCGACGGCGAACAAACCGCTGGCGTAGCCTTCAACCTTGAAGAGAAACTTGCCATTGCTGCGGGCCTGGATGCCTTGGGTGTGCGGGAAATGGAAGTGGGTATCCCGACCATGGGAGAGCGCGAACGTGAGGACATCCGGGCGATTGCCGCCCTGCGCCTCAAGGCCCGCCTGATGGTGTGGAGCCGCCTGAATGAGCGTGACATTTCGCTCTCTGCCGGGCTGGGTGCGCATCTCATCGACATCTCGGCTCCAGCCTCTGACCAGCACCTGCAACATAAGTTGGAAAAAACCCGTAGCTGGCTGCTGCAAGAAATCAACCGCATGGTGAAAAAAGCCCGCGACCTGGGGTTGCAGGTGTGCATCGGCATGGAAGACGCATCCCGCGCCGACCCGGCCTTTCTGCTTCAAATTGCAGAAGTGGCCGAAAGAGCCGGGGCTCAGCGCCTGCGCTTTGCTGACACGCTTGGCATCATGGAGCCCTTTGGCGTGATGCGGGCTATCCGAGCCTTACGCCGCGCCTGCTCGTTGGAATTGGAAATGCACGCGCATGATGACCTGGGCATGGCCACGGCCAACTCGCTTGCCGCCGTGCGTGCAGGGGCCACCCACGTCAATACCACCGTCAATGGTCTGGGCGAGCGTGCCGGCAACGCTGCGCTGGAAGAGGTGGTACTCGGATTGCGCCAATGTTATCGCATCGAAACCGGCATTGATCTGGTTCATTTTCCCGCGCTGGCCGAACAGGTTGCCCAGGCATCCGGCCGCCCGATTCCATGCCAGAAGAGTGTGACCGGCGCCAATGTTTTCACCCACGAATCCGGCATCCATGTCGATGGGCTACTCAAGGACCCGGACAATTACCAGGGCTTTGACCCGGCCATCGTGGGGCGCGAGCACAAAGTGGTACTCGGCAAGCATTCCGGCACCAAGGCCGTGCGCTCGGTATTTGCGGCCTTGGGTCGCCAGCTTGGCGAATCGGAAGCAGGCGCCTTGCTCGGCATGGTCAAGCGCTTTGTGGATCTCAAAAAGCGCTCCCCTGATGAATCCGAACTCATGCTGCTCTTCGAGGGCATGCATCACGAATACCAACAGGCTTGAAAGGAACATTTCAATGAGCAATACCAGCTTTGTAAAAGAAATGGCAGGCCTGGAGTCGGCCGAAGACTTCCTTGAATACTTCGGCATTGAATATGACGAGGCAGTCGTCACCGTCAACCGCCTGCATATTCTGCAACGCTTCCATGACTATCTGCGTGGTGCGGGCAGCATCCCGGAATATGAAACCTGGCGCAGCCTGCTGCGACGTGCGTATGAGGACTTCGTGCGCTCGGATGCACGTACCGAAGGCGTCTTCCGAGTCTTCAAGCGGGCACAGGGCATTGCAACCGTGCCACTCAGCGCGATTGGCCGGGGGCGGTCATGAAACCGCGCTGGGATCTAGGTGAGAGCGTGCGCGTAACACGCAATGTGCGCGATGATGGCACCTACCCCGGTGCGGTCCGTGGAGAACTGCTGGTGCGCCGTGGCAGCGTCGGGCATGTTGTAGACCATGGCAGCTTTCTAATCGATCAGGTGATATACAGCGTGCATTTTCTTGATACTGATCGCATCGTGGGCTGCCGCGAAGAAGAACTGATCGACCTTGATGAGCACTGGGTAGAAAGCCGTTTTGAAAGCCGCGAAATCGTGCGCTGCAACCGTGCACTGGCCCTTGCAGGTGAAATCCGCGTCCCGCCGGGTGCACGGGGCGAAATCCTGAAGGTATTGCGCGATACGCCCGAGATGGTCTGCTATCACGTCCATTTTGATTGCCTGCCCGGCCACCCGCTGATTGTGCGGGAGGCTGCGCTGGAGCCACTCATTGCTGTAGAGGTCGAACATGCCTGAGGAAGTTGCCATCTCCCACCCCTCCCCCTATCTTGTGCTGAAGTTTGCCAGTGCAATGTTCAAAGCAGTCCCCGCCGCGCTGGATGCCATGCAGATGCAGCAGGTGTTAGCGGCGGCGGCCCGCGCGGAGGAACTGGAACGGCGCATTCTCTCCAGCCGGGAAGCAGCGGGCGTGGTGGTCGGAGAAGAAGCCTTGCAGCGCGGGCTGGCAGAGATCCGCACGCGCTTTGCCAGCGAAGAGGATTTCGCCGAAGAACTTGCCCGGCATAGCATGGATCAGCCACGGCTATGCGAAGAAATCGCCCGCAATCTGCGGGTGGATACCGTGCTGGAGCGCATTTCCACCAAGGTGGCATCCATCAGTAATGCCGAGGTGGAGATCTTCTACCTCATCCACCATGAGCGCTTCCAGTTGCCGGAGCGGCGCACCATGCGCCACATCCTGATCACCGTCAATGAGGACATCCCGGAAAATACCGCCGCACAAGCCTACGCCAAACTTGCGGACATTCTCGGCCAATGCCAAAGTCATCCCGAGCGTTTTGCCGAACTGGCGTTACGCCATTCGGAATGCCCCACCGCCATGCAAGGCGGCCTGCTCGGCCAGGTACAGCGGAATCAGCTCTACCCTGCACTGGATACGGCAGCTTTTGCCATGCGGCCAGGGGAGCTGTCTGCCATTCTGGAATCCCCCTTGGGGCTGCATATTCTGCGCTGCGACAACATCTCCCCTGCCGGATGCGTTCCATTGAACCAAGTGCGTGAGCGCATCCGCGAACAATTGCTCTCCGTGCGCCGCCAAAACAAGCAACGTGCCTGGATCAAATCGCTCCCCGCGCGCAAACACACGGTTGCCGAAGCGGCATAGCCCTATTCAACCAGTGTTTTCAAGGCAGCTTCCATTGACGCATACATGCGTGGGATGAAGCGCGCCCATCCCATCAAGGTCAATGACCTCCCGCCAGCGTAGCGTTGCTTATCCGATATTTCAAACGATTAAATCCGCGTTGCAGCAAGACAGCCCCAATCGCGTCAGCGTGCAGAAAACAAGGCGGCCTTACTTGATGCGCATCTCGGCAAAGGCCCGGCGCATGTAGTAGATCATCGACCAGACGGTGAGGATCGCAGCCACGATCAGCAGCCAATTGCCGATAAACTTGATCGGCAGGCCGTAAAGGTCGTCGTAAAACAGCAGCATGGGGATCGCCACCATCTGCGCCGTGGTCTTGAGTTTGCCGATGAAAGACACTGCCACGCTCTTGGCCGCACCGATATGGGCCATCCATTCGCGCAGAGCGGAGATGGTCAGTTCCCGCCCGACGATCACAAATGCCAGCACGGCGTTGCAGCGATCCAGCCCCACCAGCAGGACCAGCGAGGCACAGACCATGAGCTTGTCGGCCACCGGATCAAGGAAGGCGCCAAACGCCGAGGTCAGCCCCAGGCGCCGGGCCAGATAGCCATCGAACCAGTCGGTAATAGCGGCCACGCAAAACAGCACGCAAGCCAACATGTTCTGATGATGCAGCGACAGCACATCAAGTGGCAGATAAAAGACGGCCAACACAAGCGGAATCATCAGGATTCGCGCCCAGGTCAGTGCGTTGGGAAGATTGAATTCCATGAGAGGCTTTATTCGCGTTACCGCAGTGCGTTGTAAATCTGTTCCGCCATTTTACGATTGATCCCGTCTACGCGGCACAGGTCCTCAATTGTAGCCTCTCGCACCCCTGCCAAGCCACCAAAAGCTTCAATCAGTTTCTTGCGCCGTGTCGGCCCCACGCCCGGTATGTCTTCCAGCTTGGAGGTCAGCCGCGTTTTGGATCGTCGGGCACGCATGCTGGTAATGGCAAAACGGTGCGCCTCATCGCGCACAATCTGGATCAGATGCAATGCAGGGTGATCGCCCCCGAGCGCCAGCGGCGCACGCCCATCGGTAAAGATCAGTTGTTCCAGCCCGGCCTTGCGTTCCTCGCCCTTGGCTACCCCCACCATTGCAATGCTTTGCAGGCCC
Source organism: Uliginosibacterium gangwonense DSM 18521 (assembly GCF_000373965.1). Taxonomy (GTDB): domain Bacteria; phylum Pseudomonadota; class Gammaproteobacteria; order Burkholderiales; family Rhodocyclaceae; genus Uliginosibacterium; species Uliginosibacterium gangwonense. The sequence goes on from NZ_KB892846.1 coordinate 259,964, forward strand.
AGCTCGCACAGCACATCCAAGGCCACGCCGATCTGCCCCTTGCCCCCGTCGATAAGGATCAGATCCGGGCGCACGCTCTCCCCTGCGGCCACCTTCTCGTACCGACGGGTCAATGCCTGACGCATGGCGGCGTAATCATCCCCCGGCTCAATGCCACTGATGTTGAAACGCCGGTACTCGGACTTCTTCATGCCCTCGCCTTCCCACACCACGCAGGAGGCCACCGTGGCCTCGCCCTGAGTGTGGCTGATGTCAAAGCATTCGATGCGGTGCGGGTGTTCAGACATCCCCAGTGCGGTCTGCAAGGCATCAAGCTGGACTTCGGCCCGGCCCGTTTCGCGCAAGCGCGTCTCCACGGCCAGATTAGCGTTCATCAGAGCCATTTCCACCCAGGCCTTTTCGGCCTGGAAACGCGCAGCGGCAACGATGGGCGGGCGCTCCAACACATCTTCCAGCACCAAACGGATGGCCTCAGGGTCGGCCCCTTCGACCAGCACCTTGGCGGGAGCCGGGTGCAGGCGATAGTGTTGCTCGGCAAAGGCCAGCAGGGCATCGGCCACGCCGAGGCCCTCACCGCCTTGTGGGAACTGTGCACGGTCTCCCAGGTGACGGCCGCCACGCACCATGGCCAGATTCACACACACCACGCCGCCTGCAGCCTGAGCCACCAGGATGTCAACATCCTCATCCTTGCCCGAATCCACAAACTGCTTGTGCAACACAGTCTGCAAGGCGCGGATTTGGTCACGGAAAATGGCGGCCTCTTCAAACGCGAAACGCTCGGAAGCCTCTTGCATGCGGGCCGTGAGGCTATCAATGACATCTGAATGACGCCCTTCCAAAAACAGGGTGGCGAGCTTCACATCGCGCGCGTAACTTTCTGCATCAATCACCCCCACACAAGGGGCCGAGCAACGCTTGATCTGGTGCAGCAGACAGGGGCGTGAGCGGTTGTTGAACACACTGTTCTCACAGGTACGCAGCAAAAACAGGCGCTGCAGAAGCTGGACGCTCTCTCGCGCAGCCCAGCCCGAGGGATACGGCCCAAAGTAGCGCACGCCCTTCTCAAACGCCCCACGGTAATAAGCCAGCCGTGGCGAAGCATCGCCACTGATGGCGATATAGGGGTAGCTCTTGTCATCGCGGAAAAGGATGTTGTAGCGCGGCTTGAGCGTCTTGATCAGCGTATTTTCAAGGATCAGCGCCTCGGCCTCCGAGCGCACCGCCGTGATATCCACCCGCGCGATCTGCGCAACCATCATGGCGATGCGCGGGCTGGGGTGGTTCTTCTGGAAGTAGCTCGACACCCGCCGCTTAAGGTTCTTGGCCTTGCCAACGTAGAGCACCTCCTCGCCCGCACCGATCATGCGGTAGACGCCCGGCGCCTCGGTCAGCGAACGCAGAAAGGGTTTGTAATCGAAACTCACGGCCAGCCACACCCATCAAAATTCCCAAGTGGGCAAAGATACCACCTCTGCCCCACCAAACTGCAAGCATCTGTGCAAGAAGGCAAGGAGTGCTTGCGCCAGATACCGTTATCGACGACATTCATGGCTGCGCAGCATTCGTTTTCCCTCAATACCATCACAGGCCCTACCGGACTATGGACGCAGGCAGCCCGCAGGACATTTTCCACGACCCCGCTTATCTGAATGATCTGCGCAGGCAAATGGTGAAATTCGCTACGCTGCAATTAAGTGATGCAGCGTGGGCCGAAGATGCCGTGCAAGATGCGCTGACCGGGGCTTTAAAAAACGCCCATGCATTTGCCGGGCGCGCCGCGTTCAAAACCTGGGTTTTCGGAATCCTGAAAAACAAGATCGCCGACACACTGAGAGCCCACCTGCGCGTCCCGCAGGTAGAGCACATCGAACACGCCGAAGATGAGGCTTCCGACCTAGAGGAACTCTTTGATGAGCGTGGGCACTGGTTGAGCGACGAAAAGCCGGAGAAATGGGGGCAACCGGAGGCCTGCTTACGTGAAAAGCATTTCTGGCGGGTGTTTGACGCCTGCCTGGAAAACCTGCCGACCCGACAGGCCCGCATCTTCATGATGCGTGAATTCGTGGAAATGGAAAGCAATGAGATCTGCGCTTCAACGGGCCTGTCCGTTAGCAACCTGAACGTCACGCTTTACCGGGCACGTCTGCGTTTGCGCGAATGCCTGGAAAATCGCTGGTTCGTCGCCGGAGAAGCAATACAATGAACTGCCGAGAAGCCACTCGCCTGATGTCAGAAGCCATGGACCGCAAACTCAGCGCTCCAGAGCGGCTGAGCTTGCGCCTGCATACCGCCATCTGCTCAGGCTGCCGCAACTTTCGCGGCCACATGAGTGCAATGCGGCAAATCACCCAAGCCTATGTACGCCGCACGGATGACGAGAGCCCCCCTCACGACTCCGCCTGAAACCGCGTACTGATCCAATGATCCAGCGAAAACCACCCCGCCCCGTTTGCCGCCAGATAAAGCAATACCGTGGCCCAAGTGCCATGTACAGGATAGGCATCCGGATAAACAAATATTTCAATCACGGCCGTCATCCCCAGCAGCCCCAATGCAGCAAAGCGCGTTCCCAACCCAAGCAGCAACAAGACAGGAAACACGTGTTCTGCCGTAGCAGCCAGCATGGCGGCTAATTCTGGTGGCAAAACAGGCAGGCGGTATTCATCACGGAACAAAAACACGGCAGAGGGGTTCAAATGGGGCCAATCTGGTTGGAATACTCCGTCGATCAGATCAATCGCAAAGCCCGTCACCTTGGTCTGGCCGGATTTCCAAAATACCGCCGCCATCGAGAAGCGTGCCAGCATGGCAATTAAGCTGTGCGGGATTCGAGTCAAATATCCCCGGATCAAGCCCAAACCTTTTTGTGCAGATGCCACCAGTGTACTCATTGCCCAAGCCCCTCCTGCTCAACACCTGTGATCAAACGATAGCGAAGCAAGGCCCCAAGACATCGGCCAAGATCGAACGCCTCATCCGCTGCGAAAGCCTGCTCTGCGGCCCCGGCCAGACTCGCCCCGGCCTGAAGTGCACGTAAGAAGACAACATCTGCCTCACCCACACGCAGTACCATCGTCTGCAAGCCCTCACGCAATATCCACGCACTCTCCGGCGGGTGCAGACCGGACAAACTGAGCATCTCGCCGCGCTGATGTGCCCCCCAAAGGGAAACGATGGCATAGGTCGAGGACACAGCTTCCAGAGCAGGCTGAAACTTCAGGCGCACGCGGCCCAATGCATCGGGCTCCGCAATATATGCATATAGCATTTCCAACTCAATCGGCTGGCCGCTTGCTGCATGAAAACAACACACATACGCCCATTCCAGCATGGCCAGATCAGGCAGACAGGGATGGATTTCTGCAGCACCGCAGGCCGCCAGATAGGCGGAAAAGCCTTGCCCATACCGTGCGAGTACGGCGTCTACAGGCGGATGAGTGCGGACAAAATCGATTGCAATCGACCTAAAAATAGCCTCCCCCATACAAGCACGCACCACAGGAAAAGTTTCCGCCAGCGCATCACTCAAGGAGGCAATGACATTATTCCGGTATACCGCAAACCGCTGTTGCGGGTCTGAGCCATTCCAGGTACGCAGCCCTTGCACAGGCAGTTTCGGGTCATGCAAGGCTTGCGCCCAATGCGCGCACATGCTCGGATTCATGCGGCCTCCTTGGCAAGTGCCAGATGCAACGCAGCATCAATGCGCCGCGCTTCGGCGCGCAGGGTATTCCAATCTGGCAGGTGATGATCCCACTCAAGAAGAGTTGGCATCGGCCCAATCTTTGCCAGAACCTCCCGATACAAACACCAGACTTCACTGTCAACATGCGCACCATGACTATCAATCAGCAGCGGAGCGCCTGAAGAGTCGGTTTCACGGTGGAATCCGGCAAGATGAATTTCCCCAACCTGCTCCAGGGGCAAACCTTGCAGATAGGCATGGCAATCACGACCATGATTGACGCATGAAACATAGAGGTTGTTCACGTCCAGCAGCAAGCCGCAACCACTGCGCCGTACCACTTCCCGGATGAAATCCTGTTCGGCATAGGTGGAGGCTTCAAATTCAACATAGGTGGCCGGATTTTCCAGCAAGATGCGTCGCCCAAGCTGATTCTGCAGCACGTCCAGATGCTCACACACACGTCTGAGCGTGTCATCGTGATACGGCACCGGGAGCAAGTCATTGAAGAACACGCCACCATGCGACGCCCACGCAAGATGCTCTGAGAATACGTCAGGCTGATAGCGGTCGATCAATTGGCGCAATTGTCGCAAGTGCGTTTGATCCAGCGGAGCCTCGCCTGCCAGCGAGAGACCCACACCATGAATCGATAAGGGATAGCGCTCACGGATACGCGTCAGATATTCATGAAAAGGGCCACCGTCAACAAAGTAGTTTTCGGCATGGATCTCGAAAAAGCCTACATCCTGAGGCTCTTCGAGAATCTCACGATAATGCTCTGGCTTCAGCCCAAGCCCTGCACGGGCAGGCAAGGCGCAGAGCGGAGGTGTGGCATGACTCATTGGGTCGCCCCGCATTCAAATCGTCAGGTGGGTAAGTTGCACAGGGAAAAGGGCTTCCCCCGCTGTCGTGCCAAACCAACAGGGGAAGCCGCCTCAAAGCCTGATCAGGACTTCTTTTCCATAAAGGACATCAACTGACCATACCCGGTTGGAGAAGTGGGCGAAGCCATTTTTTCACAGCTACCCTTGGGCACGGATTTCCATGCATTCCCCTGATAATCCATCTTTGCCGTCCCAGCGCAGGTGGTGCCCGCCCCCGCCTTGCAATCGTTATGCCCCTTGAGCGCCACGCCATAGCACTTTTCCATGTTCATCTCTTCCGCGTGCGCAGACATTGCCGACAAGGTCAGTGCAGAAGTCAGTGCCAGAGCCAGGGTTGCACCGCTGAGGTTTACTTTGGTCGTCATGTTGAGGTTCCTTCCATTATTAAAAGTGATGCCAGATGGCAATACAGAACGCTTTCGCCCGATTGCAAAAAGCGTTCTTACTTCCTTGGTCGGTGCTCAACACACATTTCTTACACTGTTTCCAAAAAAATTTTGGGCCCACCCGCAAACCCTTGTTTCGCTTGGCAAACATGGGCCTGACTCGCTATGCTTGCCGCCTTGTTCCCATCCCCTGATCGCCCCGGATCATGCATATCCGCTACAACGCCCCCGTCAGCCTGAGTTTCTCGCTCGCCTGTGTGATCATCTTCATCCTCGGGATCCTCATCCCACCGCTACGGGAACTGTTCGTCGTCCCCGGTGGTGCAGCGTTTTCCATCGCCCGCCCGCTCGACTGGTTCCGGCTGGTCAGCTACGTGGCAGGCCACGCGAGTTGGGACCACCTCCTGGGCAACCTCTCCTTCATCCTCCTGCTTGGGCCGGTATTGGAGGAAAAACACGGCAGCCAACGCTTGTTCGCCATGATGTTCATCACCGCGCTCGTCACGGGGCTGGTCAATGTGCTGTTCTTCTCCACCGGGCTTCTCGGCGCCAGCGGCATCGTCTTCATGTTCATCCTGCTGGTGAGCATCACCAACATCAAAAGCGGCGAAATCCCGCTGAGTTTTATTCTCGTCGTTACCATCTACCTGCTGCGCGAGGTTGTGATGGGGTTTCATGACGATCAGGTCGCCCGCTTCGCCCACCTGATTGGCGGCGCCTGTGGTGGCATGTTCGGGTTTGCGCTGGCGAACAGGGGGAGGTCGTGAAGAACACGATCCCCTCCGGGCAAACCACAAGCATGAGCAAGCTGGAGCAGGTATTCAGCCGGATCGAATCTGTTCCAGACTTCTCCGGCCACCAGATCACATCTGTCGCCTACCGCAACGGATGGGGAGACAGCCCTTTGCACATCGTCAGCGTCTGGGGCGACTGTGAGGCCATCAAGATACTGCTGGATGCAGGAGCAGACATTAACGCACAGGGCGAATCCGGTTTTACGCCCCTGCATTACGCTGCAGAACAAAATCACCCCGCAGCGGTGGAACTGCTATTGACCATGGGCGCGAAGCCCCTGAGAAATGACGACAACGATACCCCACTGGCTCTGGCGGAGAAACTTGGGCACACAAACATCCTCACCATCTTGAAACAATATCTCAGGCAAGCAGAATAATTCGCTCCTGATACCGGCCATACATCCAGAACCACAAGGTTTTGTTGATCAGCAAAATACCCCTTTGGCATTTCACTTTTTGGGTTGATACAGCGTTCGTGCCAGCACAAGGTTGCTGACTCTGGCTGCGCCGCTCATCTTGAGGGTGCGGGCGAGTTCGTTGAGGGTGGCGCCGCTGGTCATCACATCGTCGATCACCAGCACATGCAGGCCCGTTACTGGCTGGCGACAGCGAAAGGCGCCACGCACAGCGCGCAGGCGTTCTTTTTGGCGCAGCCCTTCCAGGCGCGGGGTGTCGGTATCGCGCACCACCAGATCGAGCGCCAGTTTTGTTGGACTGGGCAGATGGCGACGCAGGGCGCGGGCGAGTTCTGCAGCCTGATTGAAGCCCCGTTCGGCCAGCCTTGAGGCATGCAGGGGCATGGGGATGATGAGGTCCGGCGCCGCAAACGCGCTGCAGCGTTCTGCCAGCCTGTGCGCCAGCCAGTCGAGCTGGGCAAAGCCGGTACCGTGTTTGAGGGCTAGCACCATCTCCCGCATGGGGGTGGCGTAGGCAAACAGTGCCTGCGAAGCTTCAAAGTGCGGGGTGCGCTTCAGGCAGCGCCCACACAGCAAGCCCTGTGGAGAGGGCAAGGCGCAGCAGGGGCAGGATGCGCGGGCATCAAGCCAGGGCAACAGAGGAGTACAATGCGCGCAAACAGCCTCGGCCCCAGCGTTTTCATCGCAGACGAAACAGTCTCGCGGCCAACTTGCAGCCCAAAACCGAGTTACCCACGCTGAAAGTGTGTTTGACAAGCTTTTGGCCTTTCCCGGATCATTATCCGTTTCTGGATTCACCGCCTCAGAAGGATTTCTTTTTATGAGCACCTGCTCCACTGTCGAACAACCCGTCGCCTTCCACCGTCCCGCCGCCGTGCCTGCGGATGCAGAATGGACGACTGACTCCGTGGCAGCGCTCTTCGAGTTGCCGTTCAACGATCTGATTTTCCGTGCCCAACAAGTGCACCGCGCCCATTTTGACCCGAATGCGGTGCAATGTTCCACCCTGTTATCCATCAAGACCGGTGGCTGCTCAGAAGACTGCAGCTACTGCTCGCAATCCAAGCGCTACAAGACCGGCCTGGAATCCGAGCCGCTGATGAGCCTGGACGAAGTGCTGAAGATGGCCGAAGCCGCCAAGACCAAGGGCGCTACCCGCTTCTGCATGGGTGCCGCGTGGCGCAGCCCCAAGGAAAAAGACCTGGAGCCGGTGCTGGAGATGGTGCGTGAGGTCAAAAAGCTCGGTATCGAAACCTGTGTCACGCTGGGCATGCTCAAGGAAGGTCAGGCTGAACGCCTGAAGGAAGCCGGGCTGGACTACTACAACCACAACCTGGATACCGCACGCGAGTTCTACAGCGAAGTCATCACCACCCACACGATTGACGACCGCCTGGCCACCATCGACAAGGTACGCGGCGCAGGCATCAAGGTTTGCGCCGGTGGCATCGTCGGTATGGGCGAGAATCGCCGGGCGCGGGCCGTGCTGATCGCCCAGCTTGCCAACCTGAACCCGCCGCCCGAATCCGTGCCCATCAACAGCCTCGTGCGCATTGAAGGCACGCCGCTGGATAAGGTTGCAGCCCTCGACCCGCTGGAATTCGTACGCACCATCGCCGTGGCCCGCATCACCATGCCCGAGAGCTATGTGCGTTTGTCCGCCGGGCGCCAGCAGATGGGTGAAGCCATTCAGGCGCTGTGCTATCTGGCAGGGGCCAACTCGATCTTCACGGGCGACCGCCTGCTCACCACCGACAACACCTCGGAAGGTGAAGACGCAGCGCTGTTTGCCAAGCTGGGGATCAAGGCGGTTTGACATCGCATATCCATTCCCTCAGGAATGGATATGCGCATCCTTAACGGGGTGGCAAGGCGCCCGTCTTGTCCACAATGTCAAATTCATAGCGGGGTTTTGTTGAAAATGCAGCGCCCCGGCTGATCAATTGGGAATCCAGCATGTCGGCCATCGAAGTCGCCAAAACAGATTTGTTCTACGCCGGGGTGGTCATGCTCACCGGTGTGGCCTGCAGCATCGTCGCCAAACGTCTGCGCGTGCCAGACATTGTGCTCTACCTGCTCGCGGGCATGGCGCTCGGCCCGGCGCTGTTCGGTGTCGTGCATGTTCCGGCTGATGGCACGCTCAACCAGTTGATCCTTACCTTTGGCGCCAGCTACCTGCTCTTTGACGGCGGCGCCTCGCTGCGTTTCAAGGTGCTCAAGGAAGTGTGGATCACCATCGTCATCATCTCCACGCTGGGGGTGCTGGTGACCGGAGCAATCACCGCGAGTGCAGCCTGGGCCTTCGGCATCCCGGCCATGACCGCCCTGCTGCTCGGTGCGGCAATCGCCTCGACCGACCCGGCAACTCTGGTGCCAATCTTCAAGCAAGTCCCCATCAAAGACCGTGTGGCGCAGACTGTGATGAGCGAATCCGCCTTCAACGACGCCATGGGGGCGATTGCCACCTTCTCGGTACTCGGGCTGGTGATGGGCAGTGGCGAAGGCTTCTCGATTGGCGCCAGCCTCAAGGAACTGCTCTGGCAGGCGGGGTTGGGGATCGTGATTGGCGGCGTCGCCGGGTATGCCGCATGCGTATTGATTGCGCATGAGAAATTCGGCTTCATGCGCGAACACCTGCCACTGGTCACGCTCATGGCAGTCATCGGTGCCTATCTCACCGCTGATGGCATGCAATCCTCCGGTTTCATGGCGGTTTTCGTGTTTGGCATCATGATCGGCAACAAGGAGAGCTTCGGCTTTGCGCTCGAAGATCACGAACAGGAGAATCTGGAAGACTTCATCGGCACCACTACGCTGATCATGCGCATGTTCATCTTCATCCTGCTCGGCTCGCAGGTTGACTTTGCGCTGCTCAAGACCTGCTGGCAGGCGGGGCTGGCCACTGTGCTGGTATTCATGTTCATCGCCCGCCCGCTTACCGTGTTCATCTGCGCCGGGGTGGATCGCCGCGCCAAGTGGTCGCTGCGGGAACTCCTGTTCATGAGCTGGACGCGCGAGACGGGGGTGATCCCCGCTGCGCTTGCAGGCATGCTGGTCGGCATGAAGGTGCCGGGCGCCGAAGTGGTCAGCGCGATCACCTTCATCGCCATCCTGATGACCATTCTAATCCAGGCGCCCACCACTGAATGGCTGGCGGGCAAACTCGGCTTGCTGGCCGACGAAGCCAAGCGCTGAACACGATGGCTGCGCCCGAAGACTTCGCACTCGACCCCACCCTGCTACGCCGCCGCTTTGCGGCGAGTGCCCGGCATGCGCAGGAGGCGGACTTCCTCGCCCGCGAAGTTGCCAGCCGCATGGTCGAGCGGCTCGATTACATCCGCATCGAGCCGCGCCGCATCCTTGACCTGGGCTGCGGCCACGGGGCCGATCTGCCCCTACTCGCCCAGCGTTACCCGCAGGCCGAGCGCATCGGGCTGGACTTCGCCCTACCCCTGCTCAATCTGGCACGGGAGGAGCGGAGCTTCTTTCAGCGCCTGCTCGGCAAAGCGCGTAGCCCCGCGCTGCTCTGTGCCGATGCCGCCGCCCTACCCCTGGCGCGGGCCAGTGTGCAGTTGGTATGGAGCAATCTGCTGCTCAACTGGTTGAGCGATCCACTACCCGCCTTCCGTGAATGTCATCGCGTGCTGGAAGTAGGCGGGCTGCTCATGTTCGCCACCCTGGGGCCGGATACCCTCAAGGAACTCCGCACCGCCCTGCCTGCCCATGTGGGTGAGCGGGTGCATCGCTTCATCGACATGCATGACCTAGGCGACGCGCTCGTGCAGGCAGGGTTCAGCGACCCGGTGATGGACATGCAGACCCTCACCCTGACCTATGACGATCTGGACAGCCTGTTGCGTGATCTGCGCCACGCAGGCGCCAACAACGCGGCCACCACGCGCCCTAGGGGCTTATCCGGCAAGCAAGGCTGGCTCAATGCCCGCAAGCAACTCGACACGCTCCGCCAGGAAGGCCGCATGCCTGCCACAGTCGAACTCGTCTTCGGCCACGCCTGGAAAGCTGCTCCCAAGCAGGCCGAAGACGGGCGGGCCGTCATCCAGTTTCAGCCACGCCCCGGCAAAGCGTAAAATCCGGCATATTCCCTGCACACAGGAGCCGTGCAACAATGAATGAGCCAATTTACTTCTATACAAAATCTGGGCCATTCTACGAACTCTCAAATTTTGCTCCTTATGGCTTTGCCTTGGATGGCGCATACTGGCCCACGGTAGAGCATTATTTTCAAGCGCAGAAATTCACTGACGCGGCCTACAAAGAGCGAATCCGAACCGCAAAAAAGCCAAAAGAGGCACGGGCTCTCGGTCAAAGCCGCCAGCATCCCATTCATCCGGAGTGGGACCTGCTCCGCGAACAAGTCATGCTCAAGGCCCTGCGCCTGAAATTTGAGAACCCCAAGCTCAGGGATATTTTACGAAGTACGGGACAAGCCGCTTTGGTAGAGGCATCTCCTTTTGATTATTTCTGGGGTGCAGGTCACGATGGAAGTGGACAAAACCGACTAGGGCGCTTACTGGAACAAATTCGCCAAGAGATTCAATAACGCAACAGAAGGAATAGGAGGAGTGCACATGCGCCTCAGCGCCTGCCAAGCCGATATCACCACGCTCGCCATTGATGCCATCGTCAACGCCGCCAACACCAGCCTGCTCGGTGGCGGAGGCGTGGATGGCGCCATTCACCGTTCGGCTGGCCCGGAACTGGTGGCCGAATGCCGTATGCTGAATGGTTGCAAAACGGGGCAAGCCAAAATCACTCGGGGCTATCATCTGCCCGCACGCCACGTCATCCACACTGTCGGCCCGGTCTGGCAGGATGGCCTGCATGGCGAGCCGGAACTCCTCGCAGCTTGCTATCGCAACAGTATGCTGTTGGCACAGCAGCATGGACTGGCGCGCATCGCCTTCCCGGCCATCAGCACCGGTGTTTATCGCTACCCGCCGCAAGATGCCGCCCACATTGCGGTGGCTACCGTCAAAGCCTGCGCAGCAGAATGCCCCGCTGTGGAAGAAGTGATCTTCTGTTGCTTCATGGATCGTGATCTCGCCTTTTATCAGGAGTTGCTGTGAGACCTGCCTCACCCATCTGGCTGTTTGATCTGGACGACACGCTGCACAACGCCAGCGCCCACATCTTCCCGCAGATCAATACAGCCATGACACGCTATCTGGCCGAGCACCTCACCGTTGACGATGCCACCGCCAATGCCCTGCGCATGAAGTATTGGCGCAAATACGGCGCCACCATGCTTGGCATGTTGCGCGAACACCGCACGAATCCCCGCCATTTTCTCTATCACACCCATCAGTTCGAAAATCTGGCTGAACTCGTCGTGTTTGACCGCGCCCTGCTCACCCACCTGCGCCATCTGCCGGGGCGGCGCTACCTTTTTTCCAACGCCCCGCGTGCTTATCTTGATGGCATATTGCGCATCACTGGGCTGCACCGCGTGCTGCATGGCAGTTTTTCGATTGAAGACCTTGGCTTCCATCCCAAGCCCCAACCACAAGCCTATATCCATGTGTTGCGCCAGTTGCGGGTCGCTCCGGCACGCTGCATCATGGTTGAAGATTCTGCAGCCAATCTGCGCGAAGCCAAGCGCCTGGGCATGCGCACGATCTGGATCAGCCGAGCCGCCAAACGCCCCGCCTGGGTGGATCAAAAAATCACTTCCGCCCGCCTGTTACGTGCCTGAAACTGTCACAAAGGCCTGCTATTCTGCCTCCCATCAACCTTGGCGCCCACCCCTGCCAAAATGGCTGCAAACGCTGAAATGGCGCGGCTTCCCGCGTTCATCTCAAATTAATCCTTGACCTTGGCCGCGTTATTGTCCATAATGCTGTTTCTCTGACGCGGGGTGGAGCAGTCTGGCAGCTCGTCGGGCTCATAACCCGAAGGTCACAGGTTCAAATCCTGTCCCCGCAACCAAATACCTGCTGGTAAAAAATCAATCTGTTTGATTGGTGTTTTTACTTTGCAAAGAAACTCCGACGCGGGGTGGAGCAGTCTGGCAGCTCGTCGGGCTCATAACCCGAAGGTCACAGGTTCAAATCCTGTCCCCGCAACCAGTAAGATCAAAATGGGTTCAGCTTTGGCTGAGCCCATTTTGTTTTCTGAATGCAATCGGTTTATGCACAAAAAATAAGCCAGGCAAGCTGCTTGGCCCTGTCGCCTGATTCAGTATTACACGCTCATTGCAGATTCTTCTGCTCTATCCATGCAAAGCTTCCCGCCAGTCAGCCGGATCAGACGCTGATTGTCTGAACCCCGCCAGGGCAGCGTGTTGGGAGTGCCTTGAAGAAAAGGCCCGTCAATCAGCACATCCACATCCCTCAGAAGCTCAAGGCCTTTGATATCTTCATACCGGTAACCCGTCCACATCCAGATATCCTTTTCAGGGTAGCGGATCTTGAACTGGCGGCACAGATCGGCAATCGCTTCACGGTTTGCCGGAAAAAGCGGGTCACCGCCACTCAGGCTCAAGCCATCGTGGCTGTCACACAAATCAAGAATTCTGTCGCGTACCTCTTGCGTAAAGGGCGAACCGGCAAGCCGGTTCCAGCAGGAGGTATTATGACAACCGGGACAGGCATGCAGGCAGCCCGTCACGAAGAGCGTGACGCGCAAGCCCTCGCCATTGACCACGTCACAGGTGTAATAGCGATCATAGTTCATGGCTGAGTAGCCAGATGCTTGACCCGGCGCATCACTTCCTTCTGCTTGCCCGCGTTGAACGGGCGGGCATTGGGGCTACCCAGATAACCGCAGACGCGCCGCGTGACCGAGAGGCTGGCTCCATCCTGGTTGCCACATTGCGGGCAGGTAAAGCCTTCGGCGGTGGCATGCGCCTCGCCCATGAATCCGCATTTGCCACAGGAATCCACAGGGGTATTGGTGCCAAAATAGGGAACGCTCTCCACAGCATGATCCCATATCCGTTCAAGCGCCTTGAGGTTGTGACGCATATTGGGCAACTCCACATAAGTAATATGCCCACCAGAAGCACACTCCGCAAAACCCTTTTCGAACTCGATCTTCTCGAAAGGTGTGACCTTGCGCGCCACATCCAGATGGAATGAGTTGGTGTAGTAACCCTTGTCCGTCACCCCCGGCAATACGCCATAGAGGGCAGCATCCAGCTTACAAAAACGATGACACAGGGATTCGCTGGGCGTGGAGTACAGCGAAAAGCCCCAGCCGGATTCAGCCTTCCAGCGTTGCGTAGCCTCAGCCAGATGCGCAACCACCTTCTTGAGGAAGACTTGCGCCTCCGGATGATCAAACGGATGTGCGCCGTCAAACATCAGCATGCCAACTTCATGTAGGCCAATAAAGCCGAGCGAAACCGATGAACGCCCATCCTTGAAGAGCGGCAGAATGTCATCATCAGGCTTCAGGCGCACGCCAAAGGCCCCTTCGGTATAAAGAATCGGGGCGATATTGGCCTTGACGCCTTCAAGCCGGTGGATTCTGATCATCAGCGCTTTATGGGCAAGCTCCAGCATTTCGTCCAGCAGCTTGAAGAACAGGGCCTGATCCTGCTTGACCTTGATGGCAATGCGCGGCAGATTGACGCTGACAACGCCAAGATTGTTGCGCCCCGAGAGCACTTCCTGCCCCTGCTCATCCTGCCACACAGACAGAAAACTGCGGCACCCCATCGGGGACACCGGCACAGAAGAACCGGTAAGCTGGCGATTAAGCTTGGCGGAAATGATATCGGGATACATGCGCTTGGAGGCACACTCCAGCGCCAGTTGCTTGACGTCGTAATTGGGATCACTAGGCTTGAGGTTCAGGCCGTCTTCAATAAAGAACACCAGTTTGGGGAAGACCGGCGTGATACCTTCCTTGCCCAGCCCCTTGATGCGTACCTGCAAAATGGCTTTTTGCACAGCACGTGCCTGCCAGCTCGTGCCCATCCCAAAAGAGAAGGTGACAAAGGGCTGCTGCCCGTTTGAGCTGAACAGGGTGTTGATCTCATACTCGCAGGCCTGAATCCCGTCGTAGGTTTCTTTCTCGGTCCGCTCCCGCGCATAGCGCAGCGGATCGGGAATGCCATACTGCCGGGCAATTTCCAGATTCTTTTCGTAAGTCTTCTGCACATACGGCGCCAAGGTCTCATCAATATTCGGGATCGTCGTTCCACCGTATTGATGGCTGGCCACCTGGGCAATGATCTGAGAAGTCACCGCGCAGGCCACCCCCACTGATTTCGGGCTCTCGATACCTGCATTTCCCAAATGGAAACCGTGCTCCAGCATGCCCTTGAGATCCACCAGACAGCAGTTGGTAAAGGGCAGGAAAGGAGAATAATCCAGATCATGAAAATGCAGATCCCCATCGTTATGGGCCTGCATCAGATCCTTGGGCAGAAAATTCCCGGCAAACTGCTTGGAGACAATCCCCGCCATCAGGTCGCGCATCACAGGAAATACGTTGGCATCCTTGTTGGCGTTCTCGGTGATGGCGTCCTCATCAGTCTTATCCACCAGCCCCATCAACTGCGCATGCAGCACCGAACCTCTGACGCGAATGCTATCCCGGTCATGGCGGTACTCGATGTACAAACGGGCAACCTCCGGGTAGTTGTGCATCAGGGCATTCTCGACATGTTGCTGAATCGTCGGAATATCGAGCGAACTACCATCGCTCCGTCGGCATAGCGCCTCCACCTCGGCAGCTACAGCCAATGCCACGGCATTCGGGTTGGGAACGTGCGCAGCCTCGGCCGCCTTGCGGCAAGCCGTTGCAATCTTGAGGATATCGAAAGGCGCAGTCGTACCGTCCCGTTTAAGCACTTGCAGCATCAAAGTCTCCGCAGACAAGAAGAACCTGTTTGAGTTGTAGGTCGAGGTGACCGACGCGGATTATAGTCGCTTCAAACTACAATAGGTAGTATGAAAAAAGTATGAACAACTATAGGTAGTTGTTTGAGCTTGATCAAACACGGCTTCTCGATATCGGATTACGAGCCTTGAAGTGTCATGGCAGACACCCAGCAAACACCGGCTTGAGCGGCGCACCGATAAGTTGTCAAGAGAGTTTGATTGCGTCCACCGGTCGGAATTTCTTGCTTGCAGGCACAGAAAGGTGGTGGACGCAAGTCACATCAACACGCGGCAAGCAGGCCTATCTAGCCTGCATATCTTCAACCCAAAAAGCGCTTGAACTTGCCCACCACCACGCCCCAGATGGTCAGCTCGGAGCCGTTTTCGAGCAAAATCTCTGCGTCATCGGGATTGCCGGTTTGCAAGGCTGTTTTGGTGCCACGGTGGTGCAGGCGGCGTACCAGTCGTTCGCCATTGACCAAGGCAACGACGATATGGCCATGCGCGGGACGGATGCTTTTGTCGACCACCAGCATGTCACCCGTAAAGATTTCGCTGTCCGCCATGGCATCATCACGCACCTGGATGATGAAACTCGATTCGCCATTGCGCACCAGGTAATCATGCACATCCATCCCTGTGCTCTCATCCCCGGCAACAGGTGGCGCTTCGGCCCCCCGCTCTGCCACCGGAGGCAGGCGTTTGCGCATGGCACGACGCCTGGGGCGGTGGACCTCGGCACAGGATTCAGGTGGCACAGTGGGCGCGGCACCGACAATGCTGACGAAGGGAAGCGCAAGTTGGGCTGACATGGCAGAGAGATTGCTGTAAATAATTACAGTATCCAAAGATGGCACGCCGATGTCAAGCCTGCGGGGGCTTGTACAAAAAATGGCGCCCCGGAATCAGGGCGCCATTTTTGCGACAACGTCAGGCTCAGAAGCTGTTCACGATCTGTAACGAGAGGCCGTCAGCGAGGTGAATCACGGCCTCGCAGTAAGATCATGAATAGCTTCTCAGAAGTCGAACAGGTTCATCAAGTCACCAATGGCGGGGCCGTTCTTGGGCTTGTAGGGCGAAGCCACATTGACCACTGGATTGGGCAGATTATCCCGGCTGCGCTTCGAGAGGGGCTTGAGGCGCCAGTTGCGCTCGATGAACTTCAGCACCGAGGAGTGATCGTAGTAGGTGTGGTCGATGTAGCCGGTGCGGGCATACGGGGACACTGCCAGCATCGGGATGCGTGGGCCATCGCCAAAGAAGTCGATGTTCTGGATATAGCCGCTATCGAAGTGACCACCACCTTCGTCTGTGGTGATAAGGATTGCGGTGTGCGCCCACAAGCGGGGATTGGCCTTGACCTTGGCGACCAGATCACTCAAAAAGGCTTCATACGCAGCAGGTGCAGAGTAACCCGGGTGACCACTGCTGAGGTTTTTCGGCACCACGAATGAGACCGAAGGCAAGGAGCCTGCGGCCACGGCGTTGTAGAAGCTGGTCAGCCCCTTGAGCTGCCCCAACAGCGCCGGGTTGGAGACCACGTTGGACGAGGCCACCAGCGGGTCACCCAGTACGTTGTACTGCGCGCCTTGCGCGGCAGCTACAGATATGCCAAATGCTTTGGCATCAGCCGCTACGTCATCAGCTTCACGCCCACCGGTGTACCATCCCCAGCTCACGCCCTTCGCAGTCAGCGCTTCGCCAATTGTGGGCAGATTCTGCGGGGGATATACATATTTGGTGGTACCTAGCGTCTGTGCCTTGCCCGTCATGTCATACGGCGGATTGTAGTTATTCACGAGGTAATACTTGCCCGCCTCGCAATTACTCTTGTGACCCCAGGCAGTAAGCTTGTTCAGGATTGCGCCCACACCGGGCTGCGCGGTATCGGCACAGTTCACATAGCTGCCGCCGGAGTAACCGTCGCGTATGTAAAAGTTGTTGCTGCCTGCCACGGGATCGGGATTTTCAATCTGGTTGACGGGCGGCGTGCTCGCCGTGCCATTGGTGTTGTAGTACGGCAGATCACCCGTGGCCAGCGCAAAGAAGTTGGCGCCCGTGCCCCCCATAATCCACTGGTGGTAGTTGTCGCTCATGGCATATTGCTGGGCCATGCTGGCAAAGAAGGGGGCATCCCCGCTTGCCATGTTCTGGAAGCCCATCAGTTCGCCACCCTGTGCCGGGTTTTGCGCCGTAATGCCATCGGTATCCCCACCCTGCCCCGTATTGACGGCTACCCAGGTGAACATGTCCAGGCGGCTGTTATCCCCACCGGTCTGCTGCCACATCTGGAAGAAACGGTGCACAGGGTCGCCTGTTGCACTCGTGGATGAGGCATAGGGCACGTACTTGGAAATCGGGAATGGGCCGTTCGGCAGGTTCGAAGGGAAACGTGCATCGGCCACGCCACCATAGAACTGGAAGGTGGTCGGATTCAGAATCCCGGTCATCAAGGGTTGCGGTAGCGTGGCGTAGGCGCTGGTCCGTGTGAGGTCGATGGTATAAGCCGAAGTCGGTTGTGCCTGGTTTTGCGCCGCCAAGGAAAAGTTCGGGCCAGGGCTGCCATCTGCATTCACGATCCCTTGCGAGAGCAGGTTCATCACGGTCTGCCCTGCGGGGGGTTGATAGACGCCATAGAGAGCATCAAAGGAGTGGTTCTCGCCCACTACGACAATGACATTGGTGATCGGCGTAACGGTTGCACCATTCGCGTGCGACTTGGCGTCGTCCAGCGCAGCCGAAGAAAGCTTGGACGCGTCATCCACGCTACCGGTGGCCGGAATGTTGATCACCACCTTGTTGCTGTCTGAGCCCACGCTGACCGTGCCGTTATGCACATTGAAGTGGGTCACCTCAAGCAGATTGTCCATCGGATCGCTGCTCGGGTCCGCAACGTAGTTGCTCCCGATCGGGTCGGATGTCTCCGTTGCAGACACCTTCAAGGCAGCATACAACGGTGCCAAAGCAGCGGTCACATCCTTGGTGGCCTGCTGGATGCTGCTGGCGGTGACTTTTCCACTGATCTGCGTGGCGGTGGGGGCGCCGCTCAGGGTCGTTGCCAAGGTGCGCTGGGTAATCAAGGAGGTGACCGGTGTCAGATTGACATGCCCACTCGCACTGCTCGTGACCGAGGACAGCGTACCGGTGCTGCCATCAATTTCCGTAAAACTCGCCGTTAGCACGAAGGGAGCCTGCAAACCCTGTGTGCTGACGGTGTAATTCCCCATGGCATCGGTGGGTTGCGAGTTGGCCGTCTTGCCATTGGCATCGGTCACCGTGACCGTCACACCCGTTACCGGCACGCCGGAAGCCACAACGCCACTCACGCTGGTTGAGCTACCCGTGCTGTCTGCACTGCCACCACCCGAAGAACCACACCCCGCCAAAGCGAAGGCCATACTGCATGCCGCAGCAATCAGCTTCATTCTCATTTTATTTCCTTACTCTCATCAGGGATTAATCTTGAGCAGGTGTGTGCCCACCGGCAGTAAAAGAGAGTAAAGACGCTGAGTTACAGTGCAGTGACGGCCACGTAACAATCTGCCCTTGGAAAACCCGTATCCAATTACATCAGCATAAAACAAACAACTCAAAACAAATACAACAAAGGCATAAACCCCAAAAAAGTCCGTTTCGCATCATCCAGAAAAAACGCCCGAAGCACCGTAGCCAAACGGTGCTTCGGGCGCATCGCGCATATTGGTCTTACTTGACTTCGCTTACAAACTGATTTTTGGCGCGGCGCACCTTTTTCAGATTCACCAGCCAGTCACCTTCAGCGGCACGATAACCAAGAGGCAGCAGGATGACCGAGCGCAGGCCACGCTCGCGCAGCTTGAGGATTTCATCAACCTTGGCAGGGTCAAAACCTTCCATCGGCGTGCTATCCACACCTTCATACGCAGCAGCAATCAGCGCTGAACCCAGGCCGATATAAGCTTGGCGGGCAGCGTGCTGATAGTTGGTTTCGGCATCGCGCTGGGGGTAGGTATTCAGGAGCATCTGACGATAGTTTTCCCAGCCCTCATTCTTGAAGCCACGCTCTTCATTGACCAGATCAAACATCATGTTGATGCGCTCTGCCGTGTAGTTGTCCCATGCGGCAAACACCAGCAGATGGGAGCAATCGGTAATCTGCCCCTGATTCCAGGCATGCGGCTTGATCTGCTCGCGGATCTCCGGGTTGGTCACCACAATCACTTCATACGGCTGGAGACCACTGGAGCTGGCAGTCAGGCGAACAGCTTCAAGAATGTGTTCAAGCTTTTCCGCTGACACGGCCTGGCTTGGCTCCATCTTCTTGGTGGCATAACGCCATTGGAGTTTTTGCAGAAGTTCTGACATGTAGACCTCTCTGAAAGGGTTGGGGGAAGCTGGCTCTCATATTGGGCCAGACAGAACCATTTCAAGCACCCTGCCCGACCACAATCTTTGGACAGATTACACCAAGGTGGCTTTAAGCAGTTTGCCCAGAGGCGTAGTCGGCCGACCGATCAGATGGCTCAGTTGATGATCTGCGCTAAACAGCCCCCCCTTTGAAGCGCCTATGTCAGAATCCGCCAACATCACTGCCAGCGGGGCGGGCAAGCCGACACCTTGCAAGGCGGCAGCAAAATCGGCTTCGGAAAGGTTCTGATACACCACCGTTTTGCCAGACTGGCGTGTAATCTCTGCCGCCAGTTCTGCCAGCGTATAGGCTTCGTCCCCCGCCAATTCATACACTTTGCCGGCCTGATTGGGTGCCACCAATACAGCGGCTGCGGCAGCCGCATAATCGGCCCGGGCTGCGGAAGAAATTTTGCCCTCCCCTGCGCTGCCGATGAAAACGCCATGCGCCAATGCGGGCGGCACGCTGGCAAGGTAGTTTTCGGTATACCAACTGTTACGCAGCAATACGTGGGGCAGGCCGGAAGCCTTCAGCAAGGCTTCCGTCTCACGGTGCTCTGCAGCCAGACCCAGCGGGGAGGTGTCTGCACGCAGAATGCTGGTATAGGCCACCACCCCAACGCCTGCACGCTTGGCGGCATCGATGACGTTGCGGTGCTGCGCCACACGCTGGCCCACTTCGCTGGAAGAAATCAGCAGCAACTTGTCTGCCCCCTTGAAAGCGGCATCCAGCGTCTCAGGCTTGGTGTAATCGGCAGCGCGAACCTGCACACCGCGCGCTGCCAGATCCGCCGCCTTGGCCGGATCGCGCACAGCAGCCACAATCTGGGCGGCAGGCAGGCGGTTCAGCAGTTCTTCAATCACCAGACGGCCCAGCTGGCCGGAAGCACCTGTGATAACAATCATGATAAAACTCCTTGGTTTGGGAAAGATGAGCTGGCAGAATATCAACCAAACTAATTTTTTGTAAGTACGTACAAAAAGGTAAGTATGAAATGACGACTCCTGAAGATCCCCCTCGACTCAGGCTGGCCGAAGTCCTGGCGATGGAGCAAAAAGGCAATCTCTTTGCGGAGCAGTGTCCGTCGCGCGATGTACTCAAGCACGTCACCAGCCGTTGGGGTGTGCTGGTTCTGGTCGCCTTGCGCAGCGGCACTCACCGTTTCAGCGAGTTGCGCCGCAAAGTGGATGGCGTCAGTGAGCGCATGTTGGCACAAACCCTGCAATGGCTGGAGGCAGACGGCTTTGTCGCCCGCAAGTCCTATCCCATCGTGCCTCCGCATGTGGAATACAGCCTGACTCCGCTCGGGCTGGAGGTATCCGCCAAAGTGGAAGCATTGGCAGACTGGATTGAATACAACCTGCCCCAGATTCTGGCTGCACAGGGCAAAATCCCAATCGACCCATAGTCCCTCCCCTCTTCACAGCCCCAAGAGTTAAGGCAGGTTAATGGAAGGCGCGGATCATGCAGATATAATGCGCTGTTCCACCAGATTGCCTCTTGCATTCATTTGTGCCGAAAGGATGTGCTGTGAAGCCCAGATATTGGGGAATCCTGTTTGCGGCTGTACTCGTTGTGGGTATCGGGCTTGTCATCGCCAAGCGTGCTCACAAAGCCCCCGCCCCTGTGCAGGCTCAGGCAGAGCAAGTCTTTGAGCTGGCAAAGGTTGATCTCGTCCCGGTTGTGGATGGGCCGCTGGCGCGCACGGTATCGGTATCCGGCCTGTTGCAGCCCCTGCGCCAAACCTTGCTCACCGCCGAATTGGAAGGCCGGATTGATGAAGTAATGGTACGCGCTGGCGATAAGGTGGAAAAGAATCAGGTTCTGGCGCGCATGAATCCTGAAGACCTCGATAGCCGGGTCGCCGAGGCGCGTGCCAATCTGGCCGCAGCCAAGGCCCAGCTTGAGCTGGCCGACCGTACCCAGAAACGCAACGAAGAACTCATGGCCAAGGGCTTCATCTCGGCCAACAGCCTGGACAACAGCCGCAACACCCTGGATGCAGCACGTGAAGGGCTGCGTGCCCGTGAAGCACAATTGGCACTGACCCAACAGGCGCTGCCCAAGGCCGTGATCCGCGCCACCCTCAAAGGGGTGGTGGCCGAACGCAACGTGGAAGTCGGGCAGCATGTGGGGATGAATACGCGCCTGTTCTCCGTCGTAGACCTGACTGAGCTGGAATTCGCGGCCAAGGTGCCGGTCAGCGAAATCAGCGCCATGACGGTGGGCCAGACCGTCAGCCTGACAGCCGAGGGTAGCGAGCACCCGGTGGAGGGGCGCATCGAGCGCATCTCGCCAGTGGCCGATGATGCTTCCCGCATGATTCCGCTGTATATCCGTGTCATGAACCGTGACCAAGCCCTCAAGGGGGGCATGGTGGTGCGCGGCAACATCGTCACGGCCGGGCGGGTGCACACCCTGTCGATTTCCGATCAGGCCATTCGTGATGACAATGGCAAACCCTGGGTGTACTGCCTGACACGCGGCCACCTGGAGCGACGCAATGTGGAGCTTGGCATCCGCGACGAAGTCAGTGGCCGTATCGAGGTCCGCAGCGGGCTTGTTGCAGGCGAACAGGTGCTGCTGGCACGGGTGCCGCTGTCCAATCCGGCCGTCAAGGTCACAGTGCGCTAGGAGACTCTACCTTGTGGTTCACGCGCGTTAGCATCACAAACCCGGTTTTTGCAGCCATGATGATGCTGGCCCTGCTGGTGCTGGGCGCATTCTCATACAAGCGACTCGCAGTGGAAGAGTTGCCGGATGTGAAATTCCCCATCGTGGTGATCGTCACCACCTACCCGGGGGCTTCCTCGGAAGTCGTGGAAACCGACATCTCGCGCAAGATAGAAGAAGGGGTCAGTTCCATCAGTGGGCTGAAAAACCTCTACTCCTACTCCTACCAGGGCCGCTCGGTGGTCGTCACCGAGTTCGAACTCACGGTGAACCCGGAAATTGCCGTGCAGGATGTACGCGAGAAGATTGCCGCCATCAAGAGCGGCTTCCGCAAAGAGGTGGATGAGCCCACCATCAGCCGCTACAACCCGGATGAAAGCCCGATCGTGACGGTGGCGATCACCTCCAACAAGATGTCGATGCGGGACCTCACCAACCGTGCCGACCAGTACATTCGCAAACAGTATCAAACGCTTACCGGCGTTGGGCAGGTCACACTGATTGGTGGCACTAAACGCGAAGTGCAGATCCAGCTTGACCCGGATGCCATGCGCAGCTTCGGCGTAGGGGCCGATCAGGTGATTGCTGCACTCAAGCAGGAAAACCTAGAACTGCCTGCTGGCAGTATCGTTGTCCGCGCCGTAGAGCAGCAGGTGCAGATCAAGGGGCGGCTGCCCACGCCAAAGGGTTTTGAAAGCATCGTCGTCAGCAAGCGGGGCAATGCCACTGTACTACTTGGCCAGATCGCCAAGGTCGTCGATGGCGAAGCAGAGCGCGAATCGGTTTCCATCGTCAATGGTAAACCCGCCCTGACCCTGGACATCGTCAAAATTCAAGGCGGCAACACCATTGCGGTGGCAGACCTCGTGCGGGCGCGCACCGCACAGCTTTCCACCGAACTGGCACGGGAAGACATTCATCTTTCCATCCTCAACGATTCATCCTCCGGCGTGCGTAACTCCTTGAAGAACGTGCAGGAGAACCTGTTTGAAGGGGCGCTACTCACAGTGCTGATCGTGTTCCTCTTCCTAGGCTCCTGGCGCAGCACGCTCATCACCGGTATGACGCTGCCGGTCGCACTGCTGGGCAGCTTCTATTTTCTCTACATCGCAGGCTTCACCATCAATGTGATGACCTTGATGGCCCTGTCGCTATGCATCGGGCTCTTGATCGATGACGCCATTGTGGTGCGCGAGAATATTGTGCGCCACGCCGCAATGGGCAAATCCGCCTATGACGCCGCCATGGACGGCACGCGCGAGATTGGTCTGGCGGTATTTGCCACCACCATGAGTATCGTGGCGGTATTCCTACCGGTTGGCTTCATGGGGGGCATCATTGGCAAATTCTTCTTTGCCTTTGGCCTGACGGTTGCGGCGGCGGTGATCATCTCGATGTTCGTGAGCTTCACGCTTGACCCGATGCTCTCCTCCGTATGGCCAGACCCGGATGTGCACAGCCATTCACGGCGCGGCCCGCTGGGAAAAATGCTCAACGCATTTGAGCAGATGATAGACTGGCTATCCGACAACTACGCCAAGCTCATCGGCTGGAGCCTGCATCACCGCATTGCCGTGGTACTGATCGCCACGCTATCCTTGGTCGGAGCCCTGGCGCTCGCGGGGGTGGTGGGCGGGGAGTTTGTGCCGGAAGCAGATATGTCTCGCCTGCAGGTTCGTTTCGACGCCCCGGATGGTGCTTCGCTGGACTACACCGAAGCCAAGGCACGGCAGGTCGAAGCGGCGATCCACGAGTTCCCGGAAGTCACCGAGACCTATGTCAGCGTCAACGTCGGAAGCGCCCAGGGGAAGAATGCCGCAGTCATCGCCATCACTTTCAAACCCCGCAAGGAACGCCAACGCAGCGTACTCATGCTCACACCTCTGCTGCGTGAGCGTATTCAACGTGTGGCCGGCATCACACTCAAGAGCATTGTGGTGCCCAGTGGCCCAGGAGGTGGGCAAAAGCCGATCTACCTGTCCATCCAGGGTAGCGACTTCCGCGAATTGCAGCGCATCGCCAAAGACGTGACGACCAAGATCGCCAAGGTGCCCGGTGTGGTTGATCTGGATACCAGTTTGCGTGCCGTCAAACCCACGCTCGCCGTGGAATTGAATCGCAATGTGGCCGGACAGGTGGGCCTCTCGCTCGGGAGCCTCGGTAACGCCCTGCGCCCGCTGATTGCTGGGGAAGCCGCCACCACCTGGCTCTCGCCAGAAGGCGAAAACTATGACGTCAAGGTACGTCTGCCGGAAGATGAGCGCAATTCCAAGGCCGCGCTGGAACAATTGCCATTTGCCAGCAGCATGACCGATGGCAGCACCGGGCGGGCCGTCATGATCCCGCTTGGGCAGGTCGCCACCATCACCGAAACCACTTCGCCTTCGCAAATCAACCGCCGCTCGCTATTCCGCGAAGTGTCCGTATCCGCCTCGCTCAGTGGGCGGCCCTTGGGGGAAGTCAGCAAGGAGATTGACAAGATTCTTGCCGAAGAGAAATTACCCCCTGGCTACCGCTTCGACGTGGCAGGCAACAGCCGGGACATGGCCGAATCCGCTGGCTACGCCGGGGCCGCGCTGCTGCTGGCGATCCTGTTCATCTACATGGTGCTGGCCAGCCAGTTTGGCAGCTTCATCCAGCCGCTGTCGATCATGAGTTCCCTGCCGCTCTCACTGATCGGGGTCATGCTAGCGCTCCTCATCTCGGGCAGTACGTTGAACATCTTCTCGGTGATCGGCATCATCATGCTGATGGGATTAGTGACGAAGAATGCCATTTTGCTGATCGACTTTGTCAACAACGCCCGCAAGCAGGGCCTGGGGCGGGCAGAAGCCATTGCCGAAGCAGGCCGCATCCGCCTGCGCCCGATTCTGATGACGACCTTTGCGATGGTCTTCGGCATGTTGCCGCTGGCATTTTCTGTCGGTGAAGGCTCCGAGCAGCGCGCCCCGATGGCCCACGCCATCATCGGCGGGGTGATTGCCTCAACCCTGCTGACGCTGGTGGTGGTGCCGGTGCTGTTCTCCTGGCTGGATGACTTTACGGTCTGGTTCAAACACCTGCTCCGTGGCAAGAGCAAACCATCAACCTAGCCCAAAGGCATATTAACTACAGTTCTGCCAGGGCCCGGATGTGTGCCACCACACAGCGCGACAACACCGGCAGGTTGTAGCCCCCTTCGAGCATTGAGACAATCCGGCCTTGGAAATGTGCGTCAGCATAGTCCCGCAGTCGCTCGGTTATCCATACGTAATCGGCATCCACCAGCCCAAGGGAGGCCATATCGTCCTCCCGGTGCGCATCAAAGCCTGCGGAAATGAAGAGCATTTGCGGGCGGTGCTCGGCCAACAGCGGAATCCATTGTTCCTCGACCAGCGCACGGATACGCTCCCCTTTGGTGCCTGTAGGGACCGGGGTGTTATGCAGATGAGATGCCACCGGGCGAAAACCGCAGTAGGGATACAGTGGATGCTGGAAGAAACTGAGCATCAGCACACGCGGATCTGCAGCGAAGATATTTTCGGTGCCGTTGCCGTGATGAACATCGATATCGATGATCGCCACACGCTCCAGCCCCCGCGCATCCAGCGCATGACGCGCCGCCACGGCAATATTGTTGAAAAAGCAGAAGCCCATCGCCCGCAGGCGTTCGGCATGGTGGCCCGGGGGGCGCACCGCACAAAAGGCATTCGTCACTCGCTCATCCAGCACCAGTTCGGTGGCCAGAATACCCGCCCCGGCGGCGCGCAAGGCCGCACGCAGCGTGTGGACCCCCATCGCAGTATCCGGGTCCAAACGCAGAAAGCCCTGCTCTGGCGCAATCTCAAACAGATCATCCACATAGGCAGGCGAGTGGGCGCGATAGAGCTGGGCGGGTTCGGCCAGAGGCGCGTCGTAGGTATCCAGCAGCGCGTCCAGCCCCAAGCCGACCAGGGCGTCGTGAATCACGGAAAGGCGTTCGGGCGCTTCCGGGTGCATGGCCCCCATGCTGTGCAACCAACAGTCACGGTGGGAGACCAGAGCAGTGGTACTCATGTCGGGTTGTCTCCTGCGCACACCTGGCTGGCCTGTCATGTTCATGCGGCCAGCGGTGACGCTTTTATTTATGATGTCTGGCACAGTATGCTATGGGGTATTGTTTGGCAATGGCGGCTTTCAGCCCAAGTGGGCGCGTGTAGTTATGCCCCCAAGACAAATGCCACGGCTACCGATATGATCCTGGTAATGGTTTGAAAATATCACTGTAAAAAACGGCGCAAACGCCGCACGCTCCCCCTGAACCCTTTGAGGTCACGTTTTTTTCATGTCTACGCTTTCTGATAGTACCCGCCTGAGCCATGCGATTCTGGATCAACTGGGCGGCATCCTGCTGGGTAAGGCACAGGCTTTGCGCCTGTCTCTGGCCTGCCTGCTGGCACGTGGTCACCTGCTGATCGAGGATCTGCCCGGCGTGGGCAAGACCACGCTGGCCCATGCGCTGGCCCGTTCGCTGGGCCTGGAGTTCCAGCGCGTGCAATTCACCAGCGACCTGCTCCCGGCAGATTTGATCGGGGTGTCGATTTTCGATGCAGCCCAACATACCTTCCATTTCCACCCTGGGCCGATCTTCACCCAGGTTTTGTTGGCTGACGAAATCAACCGCACCACACCGAAAACGCAAAGTGCCCTGCTCGAAGCGATGGAGGAGCGGCAAGTCACCATCGATGGCGCCACCCGGCCATTGCCGGTGCCCTTCTTTGTAATCGCCACACAAAACCCTTCACGCCAGATTGGGACCTTTCCGCTGCCGGAGTCCCAATTGGATCGCTTCCTGATGCGCATTTCGCTCGGGCTGCCAGATGCACAGGCCGAGCGCGAACTGCTCTCCGGTAAAGATCGGCGTGAGCTGCTTGCGGCACTGGCCCCGGCGGTCACACCGGATGTGCTACGCACGCTGCAAGCGGCAGCGTCCTCCCTCCATGTCGGGGACAAGCTGCTCGACTATGTGCAAGCCTTGCTTGCTGCCAGCCGCAGCCTGCCCGATCTGAACCAGGGTTTGAGCCCACGGTGTGGCATTGGCCTGCTCGCTGCAGCGCGTGCCTGGGCCTTGATTGAGGGGCGAGACCATGTGCGCCCGGAAGACGTGCAAGCCGTATTTCCCAGCGTAGCCGCCCACCGCCTGCATGCCATTGATGGCCGGGCGAGCGGCACCGTGCTGGCCCGCCAGTTGATCGAAGCCGTGGCCCTGCCTTGAGCCCGGATCGTCGCCAGACGCCATCCTGGTGGCGGCGTCAGTTCCTGCGCTGGGCCATGCGTCGCGCACCTGAAACGCAGCCGATCCGGCTGCGCCAGTCTCGGGTATACGTCCTGCCCACCCGCGCGGGGGCGGCCATGCTTAGCACGCTGGTGGTGATGCTGATCGCATCAATCAACTATAACCTGTCGCTGGGCTATGGCTTCACCTTCCTGCTCGCGGGGGCTGGGCTGGCGCACATCCTGCACAGTTGGCGGACGCTGGTGGGCCTGGAGATTACCGTCAGCCCAGAAGGGGAAGTGTTTGCCGGTGAGTTGGCCCACTTCAACCTGCGTTTGAACAATCCTGACCAACGCGAACGCCCTGCCCTGTCGATCCGGGATGAACATGGGCATGAGCAGGCCTGTGTCGATGTGCCATCACGCAGCACCCTGAGCGTGCACCTGAGCGTGGCCGCCCCTCGGCGCGGTTGGCTGCGCCCCGCGCTGATCATGCTGGAAACACGTCAGCCCCTGGGCTGGGTGAGAGCATGGAGCTATCTGCACCCGGCCGTGGAGCATCTGGTCTATCCGCGTCGGGCGGGTGATCTGCCCATGCCCTTCGGCCAAGGTGGTAGCGCTCAGGGGGAAGGCCGCAGCACGGGTGGTGTAGATGATTTTGCCGGGATACGGGAGTTCCGTGAGGGGGATTCACTCCGCCATGTAGCCTGGAAGAGTCTGGCACGCGGCCAGGGGCTGCTGACCAAGGTGTACGAAGGCTATACCTCCACACAACTGGTGTTTGACTACGCCGAACTCCCCTCGCATCTGGCACAGGAGGAACGCCTGTCACAAATGGCACGTTGGGTTGATGAAGCGCGGCAGGCGCAGTTGCGCACCGAATTCATCCTGCCCACGGTCCGCCTTGGCCCTGCCGAGGACGAAGGACATCACAGCAATTGCCTGCGCCAGCTCGCTTTGTTTGGCAACGCAGGAGGCCGCGATGATTGACCGCTCCCCGCTGACCGGCCCAGGCGCACTCCAGTTGATTGCCACCTGCGCGCTGGCGATCCTGCCCTTCTTTTTCTTCCAGCCCTGGCCCTTCACGGCTTTCGCCCTGGCACTCTTCGCGTGGCGTGTGTGGCTGACACGCAGCCGCCTGATCGCCCCGCCAAAGCTTTTGCTCTTGCTGATCGCGTTCCTGGGGGTGGGGCTGGCGATCCTGCTGTTCCACACGGTTATCGGCAAGGATGCCGGGCTGGCGATCCTCAGCCTGATGCTCCCGCTCAAGCTGCTGGAAACACGCAGCGCCCGGGATGCCCGTGTGACCATGCTGCTCAGCTGCTTCCTGCTCACCGGCCAATTGCTGATGGCGCAGACGATGGCGATGGCGGGCGTGGTAACGGCCTGCACCCTGGCAATCCTCGCTACCACAGCCAGCCTGCAGCGCCCGGGCATCCCGTTGCGCAAATCCTTTGGGGTTGCGCTCCGCCTGCTCGCATCCGGTCTGCCCTTGATGCTGGTGCTGTTTCTGCTCTTCCCCCGTATTGACGGGCCACTGTGGCGCATGCCGCTGGATTTGAACAGTGCGCGCAGTGGCTTGTCGGATTCGATGAGCCCGGGCTCGATCAGCAATCTGATCAAGTCTGGCGACATTGCTTTCCGGGTGAGTTTCAATGGATCACCTCCGCCCGCCTCTCAGCTTTATTGGCGGGCCGTGGTGCTGAACAACTTCGATGGTTATACCTGGGAAAGTGGGCTGGCCTTCCCCCGCAAGGAACCTGCCTACACGCCATCCGGCCCGGCCTACCGCTACTCCCTGACCCTTGAGGCGCAAAACCGCCCTTGGCTGATGGGGCTGGATTACCCGGCCTCGGGGATTCCCGATGTGCAATACATGTCGGACCTGTCGATCCGTGCCCCGCGCCCGGTCACCAATCGCATGCGGATGGAGATCGCCTCCTACCCGGCAACCCCGGTCGGGCTCGATGAGATGCGGCAGATCATTTCCTCCGCCCTGCGCCTGCCGCCCACGAGCAACCCCCGCACCCAGGCCCTGGGGCGAGAGTTGGCCGAACGCAACAGCAACCCCGCCGCCCGCGTCAGCGCCGGGATTGCCGCCATGCAAAAAGCCAAGCTGATCTATACCCTGGAGCCTCCGCCCCTGGGGCGCCAGGCTGCGGACGAGTTTCTCTTCGATTCAAAACGTGGCTTTTGCGAGCACTTTTCCAGCACCTTCGTGATCATGATGCGTGCAGCGGGTGTGCCGGCACGCGTCGTGACCGGCTACCAGGGCGGCGAATGGAACCCTGTTGATGGCACCTTGGTTGTTCGCCAGTCGGACGCTCACGCCTGGGCAGAAGTGTGGCTGGAGAAGCGCGGCTGGATGCGGGTCGACCCCACTGCCGCCTCGGCGCCACAGCGCATCGACGCAGGCTTGGCCGGAGCGCTCCCCAATGATGATACCCTGCCGCTGAGCCTGCGTAAAGACATCCCCCTGCTAGCCACCCTGCGTTATCGCTGGGAGGCCGTCAACAATGCCTGGAACCAGTGGGTACTGGGCTACAACGCCGAGCGCCAATTAGGTCTGCTTCGCGCATTGGGCCTGCCGGAAGCAGATTGGCGCCAATTAATTGGCGCGCTGACGGCCTGTGTGATGCTATGGATGGCGGTGCTCGCCCTTCGCAGCCTGCCACGCCGGGCCCGGCTTGATCCGCTGGGGCGCTGCTGGCAGCGCTTCTGCACCCTGCTCGCCCACCAAGGGATTCCTTGCCTGCCCTGGGAAGCGCCGGGGGATTTCGCACGCCGTGCGGCCCAGGCACTCCCACCGCTGGCCGGAGAAATTGAACATATCGGTGAAGAATATGCCATGCTTCGCTATGGACGCCGTTCGCCAAGCCCTGCCGACATTGCGCGCTTAGAGGCACGGATCAAAGCCCTTAAACATTGATAGCCCCAACATGAGTCTTCGCCTGCTGCACCGTTTGGCCCTGGCCGCCTGTCTACCGCTTGCCTTGAGCATCTTTTCAGCACCTGCCCAGGCAGGTTATTTTGATGAACGCGACGATGTGCGCGCCTTTATTGCCGATGTAGCCACCCGCAACAAGCTTGATGCCACGGAGATGACCCAGGCGCTGGCCAAGGCGACTCCGTTGCCCAAGGTCATTGACCTGATCAAACCGCCCAGCCAGCCCGGCGTGCGCTCCTGGAAGCGTTACCGCGCCCGCTTCCTGGATGCCCCACGCATTTCTGGCGGCGTGCAGTTCTGGCAGACCTATCAGGCAGACCTGGATCGCGCCTCAAACAACAGCGGTGTGCCACCGGAAATCATCGTCGCCATCATCGGCGTGGAAACGGTCTATGGCCGCAACACAGGTAACTTCAGTGCGCTCTCTGCACTTGCCACGCTCGCCTTTGATTACCCGCCACGCGCCGAACTGTTCCGCCATGAACTGGAAGAACTCTTCCTGCTCGCCCATGAGCAACATCAACCTGTAGACGCCTACCTTGGTTCTTATGCCGGTGCCATCGGACTCCCCCAGTTCCTACCCAGCAGCTTGCGCAGTGTGGCAGTGGATGGCGATGGTGACGGCATCATTGACCTGCGTGGCAGCCCCAGGGATGCCATCTACAGCGTAGCCAACTTCCTCGCCCAGCAGGGTTGGGTACGGGGTGGGGAAATCGCCCGCCCGGCCCTGATCACCAATGCGGAAATTGATCTCAAGCCGTTGCTGGACGCGGGCATCGTCCCCACGCTGAGTGCCGATCTGCTCGCCCAACAGGGTATTGCCAGCGGCACAGCCAAGGGCAGCAGCAAGGAGCTGGCCACTCTGGTCGATCTGGTCACCCCCAACGAACCCACGCAGTATTGGCTCGGATACCAGAATTTCTACGTGATCACCCGTTACAATCACAGCAGTTTCTACGCCATGTCGGTCGCAGATCTGGCTACCACGCTCAAGCTGGAAATGCGCGCCCGCCAGGAAATGATCCGCCCGGTTTCACTGACACCTGTGGTCACCAAAAAATCACGAAAGAAATAACAGTTTCCAAAAGGTTACCGCGTTTGAGCGTGATTGAATTCCCACCGAATATTTTATGGGATTACAAGAAGAAACCTATGAGCATCATTTCCGACTTTCTCAAACGCAAAACCATCGACATTCAGGCACAAAAGTTCTCAGCCCAGTTCCTGCAACGTCTGCCCCTGCATCGAATTCATGACAAAAAGAAATTTGATGTGGAATTTGGCATTATCTTTGCCCACATTCAAGGCTACCAACGAAAAGAAAAATTGGGCTTCTACGGAGAAGCTCGTCTGGTCAACGCTTTCCAATGGGGATTGATCAGTGCAGGTTACGAAAAACATGGTGCACTCAAGCTCGGGCGGCAGATAACGGCGCGTTTAAGGTCGGCACAAAAAAGACCTAAAGCATAATACCAAACGCATTTTCCATCTCTTTTACCTCCATGTTCGCAACCGCAGCAATCCGGCTGTTTAAAGAATCTGACGCAGAGAGTTCATCTGTGCTTCGGATAGAAGAAGAGATTAAGCTCGAATTTGCAGAGATGTGCTTGGCAACGCAGTGGGCGCGGCTCAACCGGCCAACCTGCAGGGCTCATGTGCTGCGGGCGCATTGCGGCGTTGGTGCTCCTTACAAGGGGGCACCCTTGTTGCGTCGCAGCGCATGAGCATGACTGGCGAGGTAATTGGGAACAGGCCCTAGTACAACACCTCGCGGGATACCCCGCGCCGCTTGAGGATTCGACGCAGTTGGGCCAGGGCTTCGAGCTGGATCTGGCGAACCCTTTCGCGGGTCAGGCCTAATTGCGCGGCCAGGTCTTCCAGGGTCAGCACATCCACATCGTTGAGCCCGTAGCGATGCAGGATCACCAACCTTTGTTTCTCATTGAGCTGGTTGGTCCACTCGCGGATGAGGGATTCCACTTCTGCGTTATGGATGGAAGACTCAGGCGTTTCGGCATTGTCATCGGCAAGCGATTCGCCAATCGAAAGGTTCGGGTCAATGTCCAGCGGTGCATCAAGCGAAGCCGTGTGCTCATTGAGCGAGAGAATCTCGCGCACGGCACCCACAGGCCTGGAGAGTTTGGCGGCAATGTCTTCAACGCGTGAGCTGGCACCATTGCTGGCTTCCAGCTGGCGTTGGGTACGCAGCACCTGGTTGAGTTCCTTGACCACATGCACCGGCAACCGGATGGTACGCGACTGGTTCATGATCGCGCGTTCGATATTCTGCCGAATCCACCATGTGGCATAGGTGGAAAAACGGAAACCGCGCTCGGGATCGAATTTTTCCAGCGCGTGCATCAGGCCGAGGTTGCCTTCCTCAACCAGATCCAGCAAGGGAATCCCGCGATTCAAATAGTGTTTTGCAATATTGACGACCAAACGCAAATTACGCTCAATCATCTTCTGCCGGGCTTCGAAATCCCCCTGGCGCACACGCCGGGCCAAGGCGGCCTCTTCCTCTGCACTCAGTAGGGGATTCAGCCCAATTTCGTTGAGGTAGATCTGAGTGACATCGTTGAGATAATCGCTATCTGGCGGGGTGGCCGCAATGACGTCAGCGAATACCTCCAGCTCTGCTGGAAGATCCGGCTCCTTGTCTTCTGCTTCATCATCTAGGAATTCCGGATCGTACATGTCAGGCCTCAGCGGTTTGGCAAATACTTGAGAGGATCGACAGGGCTTCCCTGTCGCCGGATTTCAAAGTGCAGCTTGGGGCGGTCTGCATCAGAGTTACCGAGCGCAGCAATTTTCTGTCCTTTCTGGACGGTTTGCCCTTCCTTGACGAAAACTTCGCTGTTGTGAGCATACGCGCTAATGTAATTACTGTTGTTGTGTTTGACGATGACAAGATTGCCATAGCCCCTCACACCCGTACCGACATACACCACTCGCCCTGCACCCGCAGCAAGAACTGGATCTCCAATATTACCGGCGATATCCAACCCCTTGTTGGTCGAATCGTTAAATCCTGCAATCACCTTGCCCGTGCTGGGCCATACCCAGTCTACATCGTCATCCGCGCCGGAAGCTGAACCCGGTTTCCCGCCAGCCGTTTGGGCAGGCTTGCTTGCCGGGGCCGAGGATGCAGCCGGTGCGCTCGCTGCTGCAGTGCCACCGGGTTTAAGCCCGGCCTGCAAATCTTTCCATGCTTGTGCACTGTATGCGATGCGACCGCCCTTTGGTTCAGTTTTATTGCCCGCAGAGGTCGGCGGTGTTGTAACACCGACAGACGTAGCCGTCCCCGTCCCCGCCGGGCTAATGGGGCGCGACGTGCTGCCATCCAGCGGACGGGATTCAATAGCAGGCGGCGGCGCCAGTGGCTTGCTCACCACCGTACTGGAACCCTCTGGCGGAACCACCCGCAACTCCTGCCCCTGTTTTATGACATTAGCATCGCCCAGATTGTTCCATGCTGCCACATCGCGGTAATCACGCTCGTACTGATGGGCAATGCTGTAGAGCGTATCGCCACGCTTGACAATGTAATATCCCGGACGCGCCACGGCAGGCACTTCCACCGTGCTGGCTGCGGCCCCTGGGCCCCGAGACTCCACGGGAGCGGGCCCGCCTTTGGTGGCGCAACCCGAGGCCAAAGCGCACAGCCCTGCAATCATTGCAACTCGCTGAATCATCGATAATACGTTTGACATGCCTGTCCTCATTCCGTTCCGGGTAGCAGGGGTACGAACCGCACCGCATCCAACCGCGTTTCCTTGATGCTGCCATTGCTCTGCCGTTCAAGCAAGACAATGATCTGATCCCCCCCTGCCCGTCCCAGTGGCAACACCATGCGCCCACCTGGGGCCAATTGGTCCACCAAAGCCTTGGGCGTGGCAGTTGCTGCAGCGGCCAGGATGATGGAGTCGAAAGGCGCCACCTCCAGAAGCCCGATGCTGCCATCGGCATGTTTCAGCCGAACATTTGGCAGCCGCAAGGGTCGAAGGTTCCCCCGCGCCTTTTCCAATAATTTACCGATTCGCTCGATGGCATATACATC
Organism: Uliginosibacterium gangwonense DSM 18521; assembly: GCF_000373965.1. Taxonomy (GTDB): domain Bacteria; phylum Pseudomonadota; class Gammaproteobacteria; order Burkholderiales; family Rhodocyclaceae; genus Uliginosibacterium; species Uliginosibacterium gangwonense. Next base: position 294,286 of record NZ_KB892846.1, read on the forward strand.
ACTTGCCAGAAAGGACATCACCGCCGCCTGATAACCGCAGCCTGCCCCCACCTCCAAAGTTCGACCCAGGCCAGGGCGCCCGGCCACTAGTAATTCAATCATCCGCGCCACCACGAAGGGCTGCGAGATCGTCTGCTGGAACCCCAGCGGCAAGGCCGTATCCTCATACGCCCGGCTGGCCAAAGCCTCTTCCACAAACTGGTGTCGGGGCACCTGGTTGATGGCTGCCAACACCCTCTCATCGCGGATGCCATCGGTACGCAACCGATCAACCATCCGCGCCCTGGCCCGCACAGCAGTGCCGCTGGCGGGTGAGACATTCACGCGCTCAATCATTTTTCAACCAGGAAGAAACGTTCTCAATCTGAGCATACTGGGTCAAATCGATCTGCAACGGTGTCACCGACACATAACCATTGGCAACAGTGTGGAAATCTGTCCCCTCGCCCGCATCGGCAGCCGCCCCGGCCGGGCCGATCCAGTAGATCGTGTCCCCCCGTGGGGTCGTATCCCGCACCACCGATTCCGCCTTGTGGCGCTTGCCCAGGCGTGTGGTGCGGTGTTCCAGCAGATCCTCGTAGGGCAGATCCGGCACATTGACGTTAAGCAGCACAGGTTCCTTGAATGGGCGCCGCACCAGGCGCTCAACCATCTCACGGGCAACCCGCGCGGCAGTATCGAACTGAGTCGGGGTCCGCCCAACCAGCGACACCGCCAGCGACGGCAGGCCCAACAGATAGCCTTCGGTTGCCGCCGCCACAGTGCCGGAGTAGATCGTGTCATCCCCCATATTGGCGCCGTGGTTGATGCCGGAAACCACCATATCGGGAGCCAGATCAAGCATGCCGGTCACAGCCAGATGCACACAATCGCTCGGGGTGCCATTCACGTAGTAGAAGCCATTGGCGGCACGGCGCAGGTAAAGCGGGCGATCCAGCGTCAAAGAATTACTGGCGCCGCTGCGGTCACTCTCGGGCGCCACCACGGTAATCTCGGCGATCTTGGCCAACTCCCGCGCCAACGCCTGAATACCGGGGGCAAAATAACCATCGTCGTTACTAATGAGGATGCGCATGAATCGCCTGTTCTGGAATAAGAGCCTGTTTCACAATCAAGCAGCCTGATTCCGGCAAGCGCTTACTTGGCACCCCCGCCAGAATCCGCCAGGCGATGGCAGCCCGCCCCGCCCAAGACTCACCATTATATGATGATCGCCTCGCCCCGTCTGTACCACGTATCTCCTGACCAGCAATGGTCATCTATCCTTCACCCCAGCCCCATCCCGGTGCCATTGAATCGATCAGCACCAACACCGGGCCTACCCCGGTGCTTACCGCTTCGCTTCAGCGCTGCCAACAGGGCTCAACGCCGCGCACACTAATTGCTAGAGTAGAGGCACCAGCGGAACCTCCACCCCCGCACAGAGAGAGAAGAGCATCGCATGTCGATCCACGTCGCCCTCAATCACCTCACCCACTACCGCTACAACAAACCCATCCTCCTCGGCCCCCAAGTGGTGCGCCTGCGCCCGGCTCCCCATTCACGGACCCGGGTCTTAAGTTATTCCTTGCGCGTGACACCGCAAAAACACTTCATCAACTGGCAACAAGACCCACAATCGAACTACCTTGCCCGCCTCGTATTCCCGGAAAAGACCCAGGAATTCCGCGTGGAGGTCGACCTGGTCGTGGAAATGGCGGTGTTCAACCCCTTTGACTTCTTCCTTGAGCCCGAAGCCACCCACTACCCGTTCAAGTATGACGACGCACTGAGCAGCGAACTGGCCCCCTTCGTCAAACCCACTGCGCTGACCCCAAAGCTTGCCGAGCTGCTCGCAGCCGTGCCGCGCGAGAAAACCCCGACGCTGGACTTCCTGGTCAGCCTCAACCAGCGTCTGCAAAAGCAGATCGGCTATGTCATCCGCCTGGAACCCGGCGTGCAATCCCCCGAGGAAACCCTGAGCAAGACCACCGGCTCCTGCCGCGATTCGGCCTGGCTCCTGGTGGAGTTGCTGCGCCACCTCGGGCTGGCCGCCCGGTTCGTCTCGGGCTACCTCATCCAGCTTACGCCAGACGTCAAAGCGCTGGATGGTCCTTCCGGCACGGAGGTCGACTTCACCGATCTGCACGCCTGGTGCGAAGTCTATCTACCCGGCGCAGGCTGGATCGGGCTGGACCCCACCTCCGGCCTGCTCGCGGGTGAAGGCCACATCCCGCTGGCCTGCTCGCCAGAACCCGCTTCGGCAGCGCCCATCACCGGGCTGATCGAAGAGTGTGAAGTCGAATTCGAGCACCACATGCAGGTCCGCCGCGTCCACGAAACTCCGCGTGTCACCAAGCCTTATACCGATTCACAATGGTCAGCCATCAAAGCCCTCGGAACCCAGGTGGACGCCAGACTCAAGGCAGGCGATGTGCGCCTGACCCAAGGCGGGGAACCCACCTTTGTTTCGATTGACGACCGCGATGGCGCGGAATGGAATACCGAAGCGCTCGGCCCCACCAAGCTCAAGCTCTCGGCCGAACTGCTCGTCAAGCTCAAGGCCCAATATGCCCCGCAAGGTTTGCAGCATTTTGGACAAGGCAAATGGTATCCGGGTGAGCAGTTGCCGCGTTGGTCGCTGAATCTGTTCTGGCGCAAGGATGGTGAGCCCATCTGGACCCACCCTGAACTTTGGGCCGAAGAGGGGCGCGACTACGGCACCACCGCCGCGCAGGCGGCGCTTTTCCTGCGTAACCTGGCGCAACGCCTGGGGGTGGATAGCAAATATGCGTTCCCTGCTTTTGAGGACGCCTGGTATTACCTCTGGCGCGAACGGCGTCTACCCGCCAACGTGGACCCGTTCGACTCCCGCCTGGATGATCCGCTTGAACGCGAGCGCCTGCGCAAGGTATTCAGCCAAGGGCTGGATGCAGAGATCGGCTGGATACTCCCGCTGGCCCGTGATCCGCATGCCGAGGGCTGCTGGCACTCCGGCTCCTGGTTTCTACGCGATGAGCGCTGCTACCTGATTCCGGGGGATTCACCGATCGGCTACCGCCTGCCCCTGGATTCTCAACCTTGGGCCAAGCCATCGGATCGCCCGTGGATTGCGCCGATCGACCCCAATCAGAGCTTCCCCGCCCTACGCCCCTATCAGCGCCTGATCCAGCCCAGCCGACAAAGCCCCCTCGCCCCCAACACGCTTGAGGGGCAACGTGGCCCTGCCCATCAGCCCGCGATGTTTGAGTCCGCCAGCGGGGTCACCCGTACGGCCCTGTGCGCTGAGCCGCGCGATGGCCGACTGCATCTTTTCATGCCCCCCACCTCTGAACTGGAGGACTATCTCGACATCGTTGCGGCCATTGAGGACACCGCCCAATCGACCGGCATCCCCGTTGTGCTGGAAGGCTACGAGCCACCCAAAGACCCACGCCTGACGGTGCTGCGCGTCACCCCTGACCCAGGTGTCATCGAGGTCAACATCCACCCCGCGCAAAGCTGGGATGAGCTGGTCGAGCAAACCACCCATCTCTACGAAGTGGCTCACCATACCCGTCTGTCGACCGAGAAATTCATGCTCGATGGGCGCCACACCGGTACGGGTGGCGGCAACCATTTTGTTCTTGGTGGTGCCACCCCGACCGATTCCCCCTTTCTACGCCGCCCCGATCTGCTGGAGAGCATGATCGCCTACTGGCATAACCACCCGGCGCTCTCCTACCTTTTCAGCGGGCTATTCATCGGCCCCACCAGTCAGGCACCACGGATTGACGAGGCACGCAACGAATCCGTCTATGAAATCGAAATCGCCTTGGCCGAATTGCACCGCAGGCAGCAGGGCGCCAGGCACGATTGCCCACCCTGGCTGGTGGATCGGGCCTTGCGCAACCTGCTCATCGACGTGACCGGCAACACCCACCGCGCCGAATTCTGCATCGACAAACTCTATTCGCCTGACTCCGCCGCCGGGCGGCTGGGCCTGCTGGAATTGCGCGGTTTCGAGATGCCCCCGCATGCGCAGATGAGTCTGACCCAGCAACTGCTGCTGCGTGCGCTGATTGCCCGTTTCTGGGCCTCCCCCTACCAGCCGCGTCGTCTGGTGCGCTGGGGCACGGAGTTGCATGACCGCTTCATGCTGCCCCACTTTATCTGGCGCGATTTCTGCGATGTGGTCGAAGAACTCCAAGACAGCGGCATACCCATCGAGGCAGAATGGTTTGCCCCGCACTTTGAATTCCGCTTCCCCAAGCTGGGGGACTTCGTCACCCGCGATGTCGATGTTGAATTGCGCTTGGCATTGGAACCCTGGCATGTCACCGGCGAAGAAGGCGCAGCCGGTGGCACGGTACGCTACGTGGATTCCTCGGTCGAACGGCTGCAGGTCAAGGTGCAGGGCATGATCGATAGCCGCCACGTACTGGCCTGCAATGGGCGGGTGGTACCCCTGCACCCTACCGGCACGCATGGCGAATATGTGGCGGGCGTGCGTTACCGCGCCTGGGCGCCAGCGGCTGGCCTACACCCGACTATCCCATCACACGCTCCGCTGACTTTTGATCTGCTGGATGGCTGGATGCAACGCTCGCTTGGCGGCTGCCAGTATCACGTCGCCCATCCGGGCGGGCGCAACTACGCCACCTTCCCAGTCAACGCCTATGAAGCGGAAGCCCGCCGCCTGGCGCGCTTCTTCCGCATCGGCCACACGCCCGGAGCAATGGATCTACCTCCGGAGGAACGCAACCCGAACTACCCCTTCACCCTGGATCTGCGGCGGCCACCACTTGCCTGAAAGACCGCCAGCCCGACGCCCCTCTTGCAATCGGGCGCAAGGCTGGCGATAGTGCGCACTTGACCACGCGACAACCCAGCATGCCCCAGCAACTGCTTGCCCACTATCCAGAGGATGCCCGGCGCTACGACGAAATGTTCGCCGCCTACGCCCAGGCACGCCCACATTACGCGGAACTCTTCTCCAGCCTGAGCACGCAAGGCCCCAAACTCACCCAGGCACTGTTCAGCGAAGTGGATCGGCAGATCCGCGATAACGGTGTGACCTACAACGTCTATGACGACGCGGAAGGCAGTGGTCGCCCCTGGATGCTGGACCCTCTGCCCCTGATCATCTCCGCCGAAGAGTGGCGCGGCATCGAAACCGCTGTCGCGCAGCGGGCTCAGCTTTTCAATACCATCCTGGCCGATCTGTATGGCCCACAATCGCTGTTGCGCGAGGGCCGCCTGCCCCCGGCGCTGATCCTCGGCCACCCAGGCTTCCAACGCCCGGCCCATGGCATTACGCCACGTGCGGGTGTGCATCTGCACATGTTTGCGGTCGACCTCGCCCGTGCCCAGGATGGCCGCTGGTGGGTCATCAATGATCGCACCCAGGCGCCTTCCGGCGCAGGCTATGCGCTGGAAAACCGGATCATTGTCTCGCGTCTGTTCCCCGAGCTTTTCCGCGACCTGCGCGTGCAACGGCTGGCCGGTTTTTTCGCCGCCCTGCGCGATTCGCTGGCCAGCCTCGCTCCGCATGACGATGAGCGCGTCAATACCGTGCTGCTCACCCCTGGCCCCTACAACGAAACCTATTTCGAGCAGGCTTATCTGGCCCGCTATCTAGGCTTCCCGCTGGTGGAGGGGCAAGACCTGACGGTACGTGATGGCTGCGTATGGCTCAAAACCCTCTCCGGCCTGCGCCGGGTGCACGCCATCCTGCGACGCATGGATGACGATTACTGTGATCCGCTGGAACTACGGGCGGATTCGGCGCTCGGCGTACCCGGCTTGATGGAGGTCATCCGCCGGGGCAATGTGTTGCTGGCCAACTCCATTGGCTCCAGCATACTGGAAACCGGCGCGCTCGAAGGCTTTCTGCCGGGCCTGTGCGAACACCTGCTCGGTGAAAAACTGATCATGCCGGGTGTGGCCACCTGGTGGTGCGGCGAAAAGGCCGCAATGGAAGATGCGCTGGCCCATGCCGACCACCTCGTCTTCCGTAGCGCCGTGCCACACCGCCATTTCGGCCCCGTGTTTGGCGAAGACCTTGACGACGAAGCGCGTGCCCGGCTGGAAGCACAGGTCCGGGCTGCACCGCGTGAATATCTCGCCCAGGAATCCATTGCCCTCTCGCGCGCCCCGGTATTGGATCGCAACGAAACCCGCCACCTGAGCAGCCGTGCCGTCGGCCTACGGGTATTTGCGGTTGCCACACCAGAAGGCTACATGGTGATGCCGGGAGGATTAGCCCGAACATCCAGCGACAGTGATCTGCGCATTCTCTCCAGCCAGCGCGGCGGTGGCAGCAAGGACGTATGGATATGCGGTGAGCGTAACACCCCCACCACCAGTCTGCTACGCCCTCCGGCTCACGCGGGTGATCTGGTGCGCAGTGGCTCGGGGCTGTCCAGCCGTGTGGTGGAAAACCTGTTCTGGTTTGGTCGTTACAGCGAACGCTGCGACAACATTGCCCGTTATCTGCGCGTGGCCATGATGCGGGTGACGGACAATATGGAGGCCCCCCGCGAATGGGCTTCCCTGGCGATGCTGGGCAAATCCCTGGGCGTGTTGCCAGAGGTCTACGAAGAGCAGGATGCCGCGCTGCCGCTGATCCGCGCCATCATGGATGCCGACCTGCCCGGCGGGCTGGCTTCGCACATCCTGCATCTGTCGCGTGCAGGGTTCCAGTTGCGCGAGCGGCTATCCACCGACAACTGGCGCACCCTGAATACGCTGGCCAGCAGCGTGGGCAGCAAGGCGCATGACAAGGTCGGCATCTTTGAAGCCATCGCCATACTTGATAAGCATATCTCCACCTTCATGACCCTGGCCGGTTTCGCACTCGATGGCATGACGCGGGATAACGGCTGGCGCTTCCTCTCGCTGGGGCGACGCATCGAGCGCCTGCAATTCCAGACTGAAGTTATTGAAGCGGCTATGAAGATGGGCGCCGTGGGCAACCCGGAGTGGCTGTTGGAAATCTCCGACAGCATCGTCACCTATCGTTCGCGCTATATGAGTCGGCCGGAATGGATCGCCACGCTGGACCTGCTCATTGCAGACGAAGCCAACCCACGTGGCATACTCTTCCAGGCCACCGGTCTGTGCGACTATCTGGATCGCCTGAGTCGTGACCTAGGCATCATGCCAGGGCGGGAATTGCGGGAACTGCAGCAGCACCTTCAGGCTCTCGACCCGGAAGAGGATTTCAACCCCGACGGTCAGCGCCTGCCGGCCTTGCTCGCCCAGCTGCGCCATGCTTCAGGCACCCTGTCTGACCAGCTCGGGCTGCAATTCTTCAGCCATGCCAGCCAGACTACGCGGGTGATTGCATGAGTGCCAGCCGCCTCTATCACGTCATCCACGAAACGGTGTATCACTACGCGGCGCCGGTCACATTGTCGCAGCACCTTTTGCACCTGACGCCACGCAATTACGATTACCAGCATGTGCTGCGCAATAGCATCGAATTAAGCCCGGAGAGTACCGAAAGCGAGCAGGGTACGGACTGGTTTGGCAACCCCATGCGCTGGCTGGCGATACGCCGACCGCATGACACCCTGCGCCTGATTGCCGCCAGCACGGTAGAAGTGCTGGATCGCCCCCTACTGCAACGCACTGCCCCCGGTCCGGCCTGGGACGTGGTTGCCGCCCAGCTTGCCGCCTTCCCCTGCGATGCGCCGCTTGGAGCCCAGGAATGCGTGATGCCATCCTTCCACGTGCCGCTGCTGGAGGACGTGCGCAAGTGGGCCCAGGCGAGCTTCCCGCCCGGGCGGCCGCTTCTGGAGGCCACGCGCCACCTGATGCTGCGCATTTATGACGAATTCAAATTCGACCCGGCTGCCAGCACCGTGGCTACCCCCGTCAGCACCACCTTCAAGCAAAAGCGCGGCGTGTGCCAGGATTTTGCCCATCTCATGCTCTGCGCATTACGCTCGCTGGGGTTGGCAGCACGCTACATGAGCGGCTACATCCTCACCCACCCGGCACCGGGCAAACCTCGCCTGATCGGGGCAGATGCCTCGCACGCCTGGGTGTCGCTGTGGTGCCCGGAGTTGGGCTGGGTAGATTTTGACCCGACCAATCACCAACAGCCACGGCTGGAGCATGTGGTGCTGGGTTGGGGGCGGGATTTTGCAGATGTCAGCCCGATGCGCGGGGTGATTCTAGGCGGAGCCTCTCACGAGGTGGATGTGCATGTCACCGTAATGCCTGCGGAAATGCGTGGTTTTGCCGCATTGCTGGAAGAAGTCCGCAAGCGCCCACAGGCATAAATTCACGGCGAAGGCGGCGTTGGGCAAAGCAACCAACGTCCGCCTCTACCCGACGTGGCAGTCTAGCCGAAACGGCCGTTCGTCAATTCCTGCTGGAATGCCCCCAACCATGCACGCCCAAAACCACATTCATATTTGCGCGTCTGGCCGGTGGATTTCCGGGTTACGGTCACCACGCCCACCTCATGCGCACAGCCTTTGAGGTGATCTTCCATTTCCCGGCAATCGAAATCACTGTCCCTTAACCCGGAACGGCTTACGATATTCGAGAACTCCTCCCACTCGCTCTTGAACACAACAGTCATACCCACTACCTCCCACGTTTGTGAAGTGTGAATACACAGGCGGCAGGAGGGTTTTGCCTAAACCTCATCGCAGCCGCCCAAGGTTGCTGCCCGAAACCGGACCCTGGCAGCATGCCCCGACTCTGGGTTTGATTTCAAGTGGTGAAATCACCCGGAAAAACAACGCCTTCTCCCACAGCTTTCAGGCATGCACCATCGCGGGGATTGCCGACGTTCGGGCAGGCGTCAAAATGCTTTCATAATCAGCAATCATCCGCACAAAAACCGGTGTTCAGGCACTTTTTTCAATAAGATCACCTGGAGCAAAGCACATTAATTCCACTGATCTAAAACATGCATATCGATTATGAATTTGAGATTTTTCACCTCAAAATACAACCATGCTGCGCTAAAACGCTGCGCCGCCATATGTCTCGTCAATTCTTACCCATAAACCGATTATATGTTAAGAAACGTACTCACCAGTCTGTCAGCATGACACCCATGCCAATCGTATTCTGGTAGTGGTTATAGTCGATCAGGGTTTCACCATAACCCTTGAACCACTGCATATAGCCCCTGAAGCGGGAGGTCAGCGGGAAGCTCCAACCAAATTGTACGGCCCCACGGTTGGTGTGGCGATGCAGGTTGTTGCGGATCATCAGATCCCAGCTGTGCCCCCAGGCTTTACCGACCATGGTCAGGTCAAAATTGCCCATGAAGCGGGTAATGTCCGGGTTATCGTCGTTGGTGGGGTCTTCTTTCAGGCGCACCCAGGAGCGCAACATCATGCCCAAGCTGCCGCGTTCCATTGCTGCCGCAGCAAAAACCCGGTTCCAACTGCGGGAAAAATCCTTGGCCCGACCATTGGACTGGTGGTTGACGCCCAACACATAGCCATTGATCTTCCAGCCCAGCAGAGATTGATTAACGCCGTGCTGATACCACAGCTCGGGTTCATAATTGGTTTCGCGGAAAGGGGCGGACGCAACGCGGTTATAGACCTGCCACACGGAGCGCTGGGTGTAGGCACCATAGAAGCCATCTTCATCGTCGAAAATGTGGGTGACGATCGGCGCCTTCAGGCTGATCTGGAATTTGGCTTCGAGCTTTTGGGCTTTGGAAGAATCTGCACTCGCATCCCGCGCAAACGGTGCATTGTCGGGCCGCCGTTCGTTGTAGCTTGCCAAAAGCAGGTAATTGGGCCGATGGGCGAGGATGGCGTATTTGTTGTCTTCCCCGTTTTCTTGGGCGAGGCGCTCACTGATGATGGCGGGCGCAGGTGCGGGCGCCAGACTGGGGGCCTGCTCCGAGACCTCGACCACAGGCGCCTTGGCAGGTGGTACATCAGCCGAGTCTGCCTTGACCTGCGGCGCGGCAGGCACGGAGACTGATTTGGCAGACGCCGCCTGATCTGTGGCACAACGGGCGCGGAGTTCCTTGACCGTCAGCGTCTCGTCCGCCTTGTCCAGTTGTTCCAACAGGCAGGCTTGCGACGCCTGATCGGCCCGCGCGACAGCACTCCCCAACAAAATCAGCACAAGGCTGCTTCGCAAGACAAGGCTCAAAATTATCTTTCTTTTATATCAAAAATTTGAAACAGGTCAGACGGCCTTGCCCCAGGCAAGTTCCCCCGCCGACATAACACACCCGACCGCCAAAATGGCGAGGCCAGACAAAAACATGCCTCCACACCCAAGGCTGGATGGGGAGGCAGGGAGAAACAACCTATGCGACAGTGTTGATAACCTGACCGAGCGTTTGTCCACTGGTGTTAACCATCTGAGCCTGTGCAGATTGCTGTGCTGCCTGCTGGGCCTCCTGGACGCGCTTGTTGCTCGCTTCCTGTTCACTGTTCTCGCTCACCTTCGCCTGTTCCGGTCCCTGCGCACGCGAACTTGTCTGCGCAGCGGCACTGGTCAGGGATGAACTGCCTGTAGCACCAACGTTCATGAATCTTCCTTTCAGTTGGTCGAGTACCGGCTTTCCCTCCCGAGAAAACCAGCCACCGGGCACAAAGATCTGCACCCACTTTCATTAACGACCACAAATGCCACTTTTTCAAGCTGCTTCGGGGGGAATCACGCCTTTTCCACGCCCAGGATCAAGCATACTTTACACTGCCTCCCCCGGCCTGCCGTTAACGAAAGATTAGGAATGCCGCTTGCCCTTGCATCCTCGCAACGATTCTAGTTGTTTAGTCCCGCAGTATAGTGTGCGGCGGGTGCCTTACCCCTACGCCCAAAATGTACCCTCACGGTTTTGACCACCGGCCCCCACCCGCGTTACAGTAGTACATGCCGTCTGGATGAGAAACACTATGCAATCGAACACAGAAGCAATGAACGCTCAGGAACTGGCGGACATGGAGGACATGCGCGCCTGGGTACGCGGCCATTACACCCCGGAAGCTGTCCATGAATACGACACGGTATCCGGCAAACTCAAGCTACTGCAAGAGATTCTCAACGCGGGCTGGATAGATGAGTCGGAAACGCTCAAGCTCCAGTGCCTGGGCATCACCTTTGGCGACGCCATCAGCCAGCAGCTTGGCCTAAATTGGGTGATGGTGGAGGATGAATATGGCCGTGACCCCGCCTTGACCCTGGAAGGCACCAGCATCCTGCTGTTTCCCAAGACCATGATCTCCAAACGCATTGAGGATGGTGAAGAAGTCGACGTACAGGAACTGTTCGCGCTCATCACAGCCAAAGTCATGGAGATTCGGCACGAACAAGCCAATTGATGTGCGTCTCGTTCAATAGCACAACAAATCCCATAAAAATACTCCAAAAGCATACACCAATCAGCCCACCACACAATGATTATCCTGCGTGTATTTTGCGGCGCAACAATCTCTCCCTTACCCAGCGCCGCCTAAAGCCGCTCCTGCTCCGTCCTTTCGGGTGAAGCCAGCGAAAAGTGGCTTTTGCGGCTATGCTTGGAACAATCACAAATACACTTCTCCAAAGCCCAAGCCTAGAGAGGGAGACAACATGGACGGAACCCCGATTTCCGCAGTGGACAAGTCGTACTCGGGCCGGATCGACAACATCGATTCTGCATACCTGATGCAAGCCTTGGTGAGCCGATATCACACCGAACAATTGGTTGCATTCCCTCGGGAACTCATGCTGGCGATCTGTTGGGAGGAGAGCCTCTTCCAGAACCTTGCCCGCTTCAGCGGCTCTGCCATCGGCTACGGCCAGCTTGAAAGCGCCGGGCTACGCATCGCCAACCAGCACCTTCTGGGCAAGCTCGCAGTCGGCGAAGGGGCTTTCACCAAGGAGGCGATCCTCGCTTCGCGTGAGAGCAGCATACTGGTCATCAGCCATTGCCTTGCGGGGCTGTATGAACGACTGGGCAACTCGGCTGAGGCTGCATTGATTGCCTATGCCGGGCAACAGAATCTGGCCGTTGTTGAGCGCTGGCAGGCGTGTGCCCAGGCACTGCAAAAGCTCCCGGCGGAATTCGATCCCCTGGCCTTTGAAGCAGCGTTGCAACAGGCACGTCCGTTTGAAGAGACTGGGCCGGTCTATCACCATATCCACACCCGGTTGTGGCCTTTGCAAGACGTGCTGGATAGGCTCAAAGGGCCATTGCAGGTTGGCGCTTGCGGAGCACAGGTCCGCCTCCTGCAAGAAGCACTCAATCGCCTGCTGATCACACAAGCCACCCTGATTGCCACGGTGCTGCCACTCACGGTGGATGGGGATTTCGGCCCCAAAACTCTGGAAGCCGTCAAAGCCTACCAATACCTGCGTGAGTTGCCGACGAACGGTATTGTGGATGAACTCACCCTGCGAACACTGCGGCAACGCACAAAAACATACCAGATGATTTAAACCGCCCAAGCGGGGCGGTGAAATTGACGTGCGCACACCCGGCAATTCATACCATGCCGAAGCAATGCGCACGTCATCATAATCCCGGCGGGGTTCTACAACATTGCAGATTACAGTGAACGGGGCGCCTGCCAAGGCGCTGATCCCGCAAAAAGCCAGGTTTCCATCCAGCCCTCCGCCAGAACCCCCTCATCAAGATTGAATGGCGCAGCAAGACAACTGTCTGCCATAATCAGCATTTCAGTCATTCCCCCTTACGATTATGCTGATCATCAAGCGATATATTCTTGCGGCCTGCCTATTTGCTACACCACTGGCAGGCAATATGGGCAATGCCTACGCCACCCCTGCCACGGCGGAATCCCTGGAACACATCCTGCAAACCGAGCAAGTCCCCCAGATGCTGGAAGAAACCATGGGCCAATTGGAAGCCCTGCAAAACCAAGAACTCACCACGGAGGCCGATCCGGCACAGCGGCAAAAGAAGCAGGCCATGGTGCGGGAGATTTCAGCGTTCCTGCATGAAGAATTTGCCTGGGACAAGCTTCAACCCATGATCATCAAGGCCTACCAGGAAAAATTCAGCGAGGAAGATGCGCAGGCCATGCTCACATACTATGCAACCCCCGGCGGCAAACTCTACGTGGAGAAGTTCAAACCCCTGGCCTTCAAATTTGCCTTGCAATTGGGTAGCAATATTCAGCCGCAATTGGCGACCGCGCTAAGCATGGCAGATGGCACTCAAGCCCTGGCAAAGAAGTTGCCAGCAGCATGGAAACCCGTTACAGCCCAAGAAAAAACCGCACTGCGCCTGCTTCAGATCACACTCAAACCGCAATTTGAAGAGCGCATGGTCCGTGTCCAAGAAGGCATGGCCAACGCCATGCGCCCGGCATGGGGCAAGAACTTCGACAAAAACAATCTCCGGCTGGGTCAGGCACTGCGTCAACAACTCAATTTTGACGCGGTCATCGCACCTATGTATGCCAAAACGCTGGTAGCTGGATTGAGCGAAGCAGAAATGCGTACCTTGATCGATAGCGAATCACAACCCACACGCAAACACCAGACCGCCTTGATCGAAAGCGCCGAAGAAAACATGCAGCAGGTATTCCAGACTTGGCTGCAGACTGACCTGCAACCCAAACTGATCGCAAAAATGATGGCCAGCATGGCCACCACCCCTGAAGCCTCCCAGAGCAATGCGCAATAAGCCATGACGACCAGTGCTACGCAAATTGCAGTTTGCCAACGCTACACCTCCCAGGCGGTAGCCCCCCCCGCAAACACCCGCATTGGCGTAGCGCTGGCATCCATCGGGCAGAACCCGATCTATGGGGTGCGCTTTGCGCCTGAAGACGATATGGCAGGCTGGTTCATCTGGTGTGGCGAGCACTCGGATGCGGTGGATTTCTACCAAAGCGTGCATGTTAGCCACCTGGATGAATTGCTCCCCCTGGTGCTGCCCTACCTTGCACTGGCACCGGGCCACCGCTTCATCATCGACCACGAAGGCTATGAAGACGTTTGGCTTGATCCGGATATAACATCCGGCTAGCCATCAAGGAGACGGACGGGCGTCTGTCACCTTCCGATACCACTTGAGCGCCTCGGCATGATCCAGGGCTACGCCATTGCCCTCGTCGTACATTTTGCCGATTGCATACATGGCCGCCACATCCCCCTGCTCGGCCGCCTTGAGATACCACTTCATGGCGAGCGCATAATCCTGTGCTATTACCCCTCCATGCGCATACCACTCACCCAGGCTACGCTGTGCGAAGACATAGCCCTTGGTCGCAGCCTGAGTCATCCATTTAAGCCCAACATCAGGGTTGGGCATCAAGTCTGCGCCCCCTGCCCAGTAGAGAAAGCCCATTGAATACTGCGCCGCAGGCAGCCCCTGCTCCGCTGCACGCTGCAACCACTTCACGCTTTCTGCCGAATTCTTTTGTACGCCCTGGCCTGCAAGATATAAACGCCCGAGATTGTATTGGGCATTGGCATTGCCCTGTGTGGCAGCTCGCCGATACCAGATGAAGGCTTCCTGATAGTCCTTTTCGACCCCGGCTCCATACTGATACGCCACACCAAGGCTGTTCTGGGCCATCACCATGCCTTGCTCTGCGGCCAGACGATACAGCCGGGCGGCTTTTTCCGGGTCACGATCAACGCCTGCGCCATTGGCATACAAAACCGCCAGATTGTTTTGCGCGTCGGCATAGCCACTATTTACAGCAGGCAGATACCACTTGGCCGCTTCGGCAAAATCCTGCTTCACCCCCTGGCCGAAGTGATACGCCACCGCCAATGAATACTGCGCCAGAACATGCCCCTGCTGGGCAGCCATGCGCAACCACTTGATGGACTCCGAGGCATCAACGGCAACCAAAGTGCCATCCCGATAAAACGCCCCCAGAGAATATTGGGCAGACGCCTGCCCATGGGCGGCAGCAAGCCGATACCAGCGCAGCCCTTCGCCGACATCCTTAGCCACCCCCTCGGCACGCATATACATCAGGCCCAGGTTATATTCCGCATTGCCATTACCTTGCGCGGCGGCGAGACGATAGCATTTGAGCGCCGCAGCAAAATCCTGCGCCACCCCATTACCCTGGTAATACAGCACGCCCAGGTTATTTTGCGCCAATGCACTCCCTTGGTCGGCGGCAAGACGATACCACTTGAGCGCGCTGGCGAGATCCCGCGGAACCACGCGCCCTTCGTCATACATAACCCCAAGTTCGTACTGGGCCACTACATTGCCTTGCTCAGCCGCACGCAAGATCGGCGTAAAGTTATCCACCGGTGGGCGCTGGTGGGCGATGCCATCGCCCAAGTCATAGGAAGTCACCACCTTGCCCAAGGCAGCCAAATGCTTCTGCCACACTTGGGCGCCAGTCAGGGGAAACTGGCGCCGAGGCATGAACAAACCATGCAGGGCATCGGTCTGCCAGTTAGCTAGCGACTCAAGCGCCTGCTGTACCTCCGGCGATTCCGCGACAGGCACCTCAGCCCCCTGTGCCCAAGCGGAGGCCACACACATGCCTACCCAAAGCGAAAACCAATATTTTTGCCCAGACATCTATTACAAATCCCCCACCAAAGCATCCACTCCGTTTTGCCATGATTGTCGCCTGTCTTGCCCTGCCAGCCAAGCAATACGCTGAGGCGTAATGCTTGATACCCCCTTGTGCAAGCCCACCGCCGATCATCCAAATGACGATGTCTTGCTTGACTGAGCCGATATCCGCCATATCAATTAAAAAAGAATTTCTCCCCTTTTTTGATCATGCATTCAAAGCTTGTTCTTTGCCCTCTGCATCCGTGCAAAAACAAACACTGTGTTTGATAATTTCCAAAATCCGATAAAACAAATAAATTACCGGCCCATTATTTATCGCGGCAGTTTAAAACCAATAAAACTGAGCCGCTGCAATCTGAATTCCTGAGACATGAAATATCTGGACAACACATGTCCTTTGGCAAAATCCAAATCCATTATGAAGCCCCCTCCGCTTGCCGCTCAGCGCACGCCCATCAAGCTTGCAGGCAGGCCCGGCGATGGCTGGATATCCAGAATTCCCATCTTGGCGCTACGCCCAAAAAAAGCAAAACACTATAAATTCAATGCCTGAAGCATGTAACTAAATATGTACAGCAAGACATTTACAATCAAAATGACGTCAAATGCATCAAGACTGTTATAATCGGACGGAAGGCAAGTAATCAGCCCTGCTGGAATGTCAATTGGCAATTTCCATAACATGGCAAAAATACTTCCTTTTCTTGGTTTTTTGACTGAGCTTTTATAGCCGAAACAGGATTGGACAAATGGATATTTCGAATCTTTCTCTCAGCGAGTTGCGCCGTCTGCAAGCCCGTGTTGAGGCTGAAATCAGCCGTCGCACAGACACCACCAAGCGTGATCTGCTCAAGAAAGTACAAAAGATGGCCTCGGATGCAGGCGTATCGCTGGAAGACCTGATCGACAGCAAGCCCGCCGCCAAGGCAGCGGGTGCCAAGCGTGGCCGCAAGCCCAAAGCCGCCGTCGCAGCACCAACCGCCCCGGTACGTGGCAAGAAAAAAGGTAAAGTTGCGCCGCAATACCGCCACCCAGACGACGCCTCACTGCAATGGACAGGCCGTGGCCGCAAGCCGCAATGGGTTGCCGAGCAACTGGCTACAGGCAAATCAATGGATGATCTGAAGATCTCCAAGCGTTAATCTGCTGGCATTACCGTAAAAACGGGCATTCAGGGATCGACCTTGAACGCCCGTTTTTCTATTTTAGTTCCTCGGCATACCGATGGGGCCGGGAGGCGAAGACGGTAGCGCCTCGCCATTACGGCCACGCTCAATATAGACACCTACCCGGCGCACATTGCGGATCACACCCGGCTTGGCGATAGACACCCGCACCCAGGGGGCGTTGAACTCCTCGAATAGCAGCGAGACGATATATTCGCCCAATGTTTCCAGCAAATTGAACTGGTGCTGTTGCAGGACTTCGCCGATACGATTGACCACGGTTTCGTAGTCAATCGTGTCAGCAATGTCGTCACGCAAGGCGGCGGCATCCGGCACGCCGAAAGTCAGGTTAAGCTCCAGCATTTGGGCTGCTGAACGCTCACGCGGATAAATTCCTATACGCGCTTCGACCTGTAAGCCCTCTACGAAGATAAAATCCATTCTCTTTTGACCTTTGGGGCTCGCCCCACTTTTTGGAAATGGCAAAGATTCTAACCCTGCTTGCGCTCTCCTACCTGATCGGATCAATCCCTTTTGCGGTTTTGATCAGCCGCCTCATGGGCTTGTCCGACCCTCGCAGCTTTGGCTCAGGCAACCCTGGTGCCACCAACGTGCTGCGCAGCGGCAACAAATTCGCCGCCCTCCTCACCCTGGTCGGGGATGCGGCCAAAGGGGGCTTGGTCGTCTGTCTTGCCAGCTACTTTGCCACTGAATTGGGCATCAGCGTGGGCCAACAGGCCATGATCGCCTTCGCCGCCTTTCTGGGCCATGTATTCTCTGTCTTCCTGCGCTTCAAGGGTGGCAAAGGAGTTGCCACTGCAGCCGGGGTGCTGCTGGGCATCTCCCCGCTGCTTGGGGTGGCCGTGATGGGGGTATGGGTTGCCGTTGCAGCGCTGTCACGTTACTCATCGGCTGCAGCACTCAGCGCCGCCGTTGCCGCACCAATCATTGCCCACCTCTTCCTCCAGTCTCCCGCCTGGACAACCTGCAGCCTAGGCATGAGCGCCATCCTGATCTGGCGCCACAAGGCCAACATCAGCCGTCTGCTAGCAGGCACCGAAGGCAAAATCGGCAAGAAGAAAGCGGCTTCGACCTCAGAAACCTGACGGTTACGCAATCTCGCTCAGCGGCCAACGCGGGCGGATCGCAAATGCACCCTGCGTACCCGCCCCCTGTTTGCCTGCCTGAATGCGCATCGCACAGGCGAAGGCAATCATCGCGCCATTGTCCGAGCAATACTCCAACTCCGGAAAATACACACGCGCCCGGCGACGGGCCGTTTCACGTTTGAGTACTTCGCGCAGGCTCGCATTGGCACCGACACCGCCCGCAACCACCAGACGGGACAACCCGGTCTGCTTGAGCGCAGCCAGCGCCTTGGCGCACAACACATCCACCACGGCAGCTTGAAACTCCGCCGCCAGATCTGCCGTCTGAGACGCATCAAATTCAGGCTGGCGCGTTGCCGTCAGCACCGCCGTTTTCAGGCCGCTGAAGCTGAACATCAGGTCGCCCGAATGAATCATGGGACGCGGTAACTTGAAGCGCCCCGGCACACCCGTGGCCGCCAGACGCGACAAGGCCGGGCCACCGGGGTAGCCCAAACCAATCAGTTTGGCGGTCTTGTCAAAGGCCTCGCCTGCGGCATCATCGACACTCTCACCCAGCAATTCATAATCCCCCACCCCGCCCACACGCATGAGCTGGGTGTGCCCGCCCGACACCAGCAGTGCCACAAAGGGAAACTCTGGCGGATCTTGCGAGAGCATGGGAGAAAGCAGATGCCCCTCCAGGTGATGAATCGGGATCGCAGGAATATCCAATGAGAATGCCAGGGCTTCGGCAAAGCTTGCCCCAACCAAGAGCGCGCCCGCCAGCCCCGGCCCCGTGGTGTAGCCCACCGCGCCCAGGTCTTGCAGGCCACAGCCCGCAGCCGCCAGCGCCTCGCGCAGCAAGGGCACCACGCGCCGAACGTGGTCGCGGGAAGCCAGCTCTGGCACCACACCCCCATAGGCCGCATGCAAATCAATCTGGGAGAACAGGCGGTGCGCCAACAGCCCCCGCCCGACCTCGGCCAAACCGATACCCGTTTCGTCGCAGGAGGACTCAACCCCCAGCACCAGCGTTCGCTTGATCTCTTGCTTCATGTGTTGCATTTTAGCCGATTCAAGGCCATGCCAGCACAACATGCCAACAAGGGGCTTGGTTTTTCTTCCGGAAGTGATTACACTAGTGGACTCTTCTACATCCCTGCCTACCAAGGAACCAGAATGCCGGGCGTACGCGTCAAAGAAAACGAACCGTTTGAAGTTGCCATTCGCCGCTTCAAGCGCACCATCGAAAAGGCTGGCACGCTGACTGAGTTGCGTGCCCGCGAATCCTACGAAAAGCCCACCACGGAGCGTAAGCGCAAAAAAGCTGCTGCCGTGAAGCGTTTGCACAAGCGTCTGCGCAGCCAAACCCTGCCGCCGAAGCTGTACTAATACTGCCCCGGTACGCTGCAGGCACTTTGCCTGAAGCCCACCGGCGCCGCTTCCATCTGGATGGCACGAACCCGGAACCCTGAATGGGTTACCGGGTTTTTGTATTACGCCAGATATCATTCACGATCTGTAGCGATTGCATCGGAGAGATCACACAATGAGCTTGAAAGAACGCATCAACGAAGATATGAAGGCAGCCATGCGCGCCAAAGAAACAGCCAAGCTGGGCGCCATCCGCCTGCTGATGGCTGCGATGAAGCAGCGCGAAGTGGACGAGCGCATCACGCTTGATGACGCAGCCATCATCGCAATCACTGACAAGCTCCTCAAGCAGCGCCGTGACTCCGTGACCCAATACGACGCTGCAGGCCGCAAGGATCTGGCGGATGCCGAACGCTTCGAGATCGAAGTGCTTTCCGCCTACATGCCTGCTGCCCTGTCGGACGCAGAGATTGATGCCGCCATCCAGGCCGCAATTGCCGAGACCGGCGCCAGCGGCCCGGCCGACATGGGCAAGCTGATGGCAGCGCTCAAGCCCAAGCTGGCGGGCCGTGCTGACATGAGTGCAGTCTCCGGTCGCGTCAAGGCAGCACTTGCCAAAGCCTGACCAGCAGTAAAATCAGAGTCGTCACCCGCACAAGCGGCTTGCGGTGACGGCTCGTTGCTTTCGTGGCATCCCCCGGATGCTGCGAGCCCCCCATCGTTGTACTTATGGAGCAGGAATGATTCCAGAATCATTCATTCAGGATGTATTGGCGCGCACAGATATTGTGAGCCTGATTGAGCGCTATGTGCCGCTCAAAAAGGGCGGCGCCAACTACATGGCCTGCTGCCCCTTTCACAACGAGAAAAGCCCCTCTTTCACCGTCAGCCCCAGCAAACAGTTCTACCACTGCTTTGGCTGTGGAGCGCATGGCACCGCCATTGGCTTCCTGATGGAATACAGCGGCCTGTCGTTCCGGGACGCCATGCGTGATCTGGCGCAGCAATTGGGCATGCAACTGCCGCAAGAAGATGCCAGCCCAGAGCAGCACGTCCAGTCACAAAGCCTGCTGGAAGTGATGAAACGCTCCAGCCTGTATTTCCGCGAACAGCTCCGCTATGCGCCCACCGCCATTGAATACCTCAAAAAGCGCGGCTTGACCGGAGAAATCGCCAAACAGTTCGGCATCGGCTACGCCCCGGCAGACTGGCAAAACCTGAAAAGCGTTTTTGGCACTCATTACGACGACCCGCAACTACTGGAAGCCGGAATGGTGATCCAGAACGATGCCGGGCGGCGCTACGACCGCTTCCGGGATCGGGTGATGTTCCCCATCCTGGACCAACGTGGCAACGTGATCGCCTTTGGCGGACGCGTGATTGGCACCGGGGAGCCCAAATACCTGAACTCGCCCGAGACCCCGCTGTTTGAAAAGGGGCACGAACTCTACGGTCTCTTCCAGGCACGCCAGGCCATTCGGGAAAGTGGCACGGTCGTTGTGGTCGAAGGCTACATGGACGTGGTCGCGCTCGCCCAATTCGGCTTCGGGCAAGCTGTCGCCACCCTCGGCACCGCCACCACCGCCACCCACATCCAGAAACTGTTCCGCCACGCCGAGCGCATCGTCTTCTGCTTCGACGGCGACAACGCCGGGCGCAAAGCCGCCCACCGCGCCCTGGAAAACAGCCTGGAACTCTTGGCCGACGACAAGGAAATCCGCTTCCTGTTTCTGCCGCCAGAACATGACCCGGACAGCTTTGTGCGTGACAACGGCCTGGAAGCCTTCCACCGCGCCGTGCACGAAGCCATGCCGCTGTCAGAATACCTGCTGCGCGAACTCAAGGCCGATCTCAATCTGAATACGGCCGAAGACCGTGCCCGCCTCATCCACGAAGCCAAGGCACTGGTCCCCAAAATCGCGGCTCCCGTTCTCCGCCTGCAAACCATTCGCATGCTTGCTGAAGAGAGCGGCTTGAGCCAAGATGAAGTCATGAATGCGCTTGAACTCAAAGAAGGCTCACCAGGGCGCCGCCCTGCCACGCCTGCGCGCGCGCCACGTAGTGCCAAGCTCAGCATCCATCGCCAACTGCTCAATGCCCTGGTCACCTACCCGGACCTTTGCGGCAAGCTCCCCGGCGACATTCAGGATCTGGTTGGCCAAACCGAAGAGTGGCCCGTGGTTCAACGCCTGATTGACCTGCACGACGATGGCAGCCACAACGAAGCCGCATTGCTGGCCCATCTACTGGAACGCTACCGCGACACCCCGCAACAAGACATCGTTGGGGAACTGATCGCGCTCAGCGAACTCAACCCGATTGCCGAGGACAATGCAGCCGAAGAGCTCGAAGGCATCCTGCGCAAACTTCGACTGCAAAACCTTGACGCACACATCTTGCAACTGCAACAACTTGCTGCCGCCGGTCGCCTGGATGCCGCGCAAAGCAAGCATTACGCCGAGCTTCTCTCGCAAAAACAGAAGCTTAAATCTGGACAACAACATGCTGGATAGCCTAGAATTTATGGTTTTCCCGAACAAATCGCCCTTGAACCGAGGAATCTGATGGCCAAGGAAAAAGCAAAAGACCCGCGCAAAGACCTGCCCAAAGCAAAACAAGGTCGGGCGAAAGACAAAGGCAAAGATCTTCCAATCGAAATCCTGCCCTCTGACAATAGCAACGACGCCGAAGTCCGCCGCACCCGGTTGAAAAACCTGATCGCGCTGGGCAAGGAACGTGGCTATCTGACCTACGCGGAAATCAACGACCACCTGCCGGACGACCTCGTCGACGCAGAGCAGATCGAATCGATCATCACCACGTTTGCCGACATGGGCATCCAGGTGTTTGATGTCGCCCCTGCCTCTGAAGACCTGCTGCTGTCTGACAGCGTGCCGACCGCCGTGGTCGACGAAGAAGTTGAAGAGGAAGCCGAGCAAGCGCTTTCTTCCGTCGACTCCGAATTCGGCCGCACCACCGACCCTGTGCGCATGTACATGCGTGAAATGGGCACCGTGGAGTTGCTCACCCGCGAAGGCGAAATCGAGATTGCCAAGCGCATCGAAGACGGCCTCAAGCACATGGTGCTCGCCATCTCCGCCTGCCCAACCACGATTGCCGACATCCTCGCCATGGCCGACAAAGTCGCCAAGGACGAAATGCGCATCGATGAAATCGTCGACGGCCTGATCGACCCGAACGCCGTTGAAGAAGCCGCCGAACTACCCGACAGCGACGAGGAAGAACTCGAAGCCGCCGAGGAAGAAGAGGAAGAGGACGAGGATGAAGCCGCTGGCGGCGCCATGTCCGCGTCCCTCATCCAACTCAAGGCAGACGCGCTGGAACGCTTTGATGTCATTCGTGGCCTCTACGAAAAGATGCTCCCCGTGCTTGCCAAAAAAGGCCCGCACGACCCGGCATGTCTTGAACTGCACGAACTGATCAGCGCCGAGCTGATGAACTTCCGCTTCACCGCCCGCGTCATCGAAAGCCTGTGCGACAGCGTTCGCCACATGGTAGAAAACGTCCGCAAGCACGAGCGCAAGATCCTCGACCTCTGCGTTGAACGCGCTGGCATGGCCCGCCCCCATTTCATCAAGAGCTTCCCCGGCAACGAAACCGACCTGGATTGGCTCAAGAACGAAATCGCCAGCGGAGCCGACTACGCCGCGACCTTGATGCGCCTGCAACCGGCCGTACTCGAAGAGCAACAAAAGCTCATCGACCTGCAAGACCGCATCCAGATCCCGCTCAAGGACCTCAAGGAAATCAACAAGCAGATGAGCACCGGCGAAGCCAAAATGCGCCGTGCCAAACGCGAGATGACCGAGGCTAACCTACGTCTGGTGATCTCCATCGCCAAGAAGTACACTAACCGTGGCCTGCAGTTCCTCGACCTCATCCAGGAAGGCAACATCGGCCTGATGAAGGCCGTGGACAAGTTTGAATACCGCCGTGGCTACAAGTTCTCCACCTACGCCACATGGTGGATTCGCCAAGCCATCACCCGCTCGATTGCCGACCAGGCCCGCACCATCCGTATCCCGGTGCACATGATCGAAACCATCAACAAGATGAACCGCATCTCGCGGCAAATCCTGCAAGAAACCGGCCTCGAACCCGACCCGGCCACCCTTGCAGTCAAGATGGAAATGCCGGAAGACAAGATCCGCAAGATCATGAAGATTTCCAAGGAGCCCATCTCCATGGAAACCCCGATCGGCGACGACGACGACTCCCACCTGGGCGACTTCATCGAAGACACCGCCACGCTCGCCCCGGCGGACGCAGCGCTGTACTCCTCGCTCAAGGAAGTCACCAAGGAAATCCTCGACTCCCTCACCCCGAGGGAAGCCAAGGTGCTGCGCATGCGCTTCGGCATCGAAATGAACACCGACCACACCCTTGAGGAAGTCGGCAAGCAATTCGACGTCACCCGCGAACGCATCCGCCAGATCGAAGCCAAAGCCCTACGCAAACTGCGCCACCCCTCTCGCTCCGAGAAACTGCGCAGCTTCCTGGACGGCGAAGGCTAAGCAGCAAGCCTGAAGTGGGACCCCGGCACAAAGCCCTTCCCACTTCAAGCCAAGCCTGCTAACCTTGCCGCCTTAAAGAATTAGGGCCTCTAGCTCATGCTTGGTTAGAGCAGCGGACTCATAATCCGTTGGTGCCGTGTTCGACTCACGGGAGGCCCACCAAAAATTAAGGACTTGGAAGAAATTCCAAGTCCTTTTTTCTTTAAAAGTTCAACGGCGGATTTCGTAGTCGAATCTGTAACTCAGTACCAAATTTGGTGCTGCACGACTGACAAGGGGTAGTGACAGGGAGGCTTCAAGGCACCGCAATCCTGTTTTTAACCACCTCAATTCGTGCGAATGTTTCCAACCTTCAAACTCTTTGAAGATAAGCATTGCGATACGCTGAGAATCAGATACTTGGCAAATGGGACATATCCTGTTGCAGCCTCCCTGTCATTACCCCTTTCTCGTCTGGCACTTATGCTTGAGAACACCATCTCCCGCACCAAAGCTCATTTATCTTATTGCATCCTCCGCTGTTGTTCTACAGACAGCGACAATCACCATTTGTTCACTACACCAATGGCTTAATCAGCATTTCCTTAAATGAAGTCACATCGAAATTCAAGCCAAAATAGCCTTCGAGTATTGCGTATGAAATGAGATCGAAACAGAAATTGGTACAATATTATCTCTGATGCCCTAAACATATAGGTTTTGGTACAAGTCTTGGAACTTGATGGATAACGACCTCACTTCATTGCTCACTCTTCAAAGGCAATCCCCCTGAAAGTGGAGCGATTCAGAATCGGGCTTGGAGCGAACCACTGGATCAATGCCAATTCAATACGCGGAACTGGGATGAAACAAGGGGCGCCTGAGCGCCCCTGTTTGAAATCAGTTCTTACGACACATATGGGGCAACATGCCTTGGCGAATCGTTTCTGATGAGCAGGTCCAGATCACTTTTCCCTGGGCATCCACCTCTGGGGTGAAGAGCAACGAAGCATCTGCGCCAGCCGAGGTGTTCACGTACACGGTCAAGATTCCGTTTTCGGGGTTCAGCTCGACATTACGGATTTGTTTGGACAGGTGGCTTGCGTCAACCCCTACGGTTTTCAGATCGGGTGGTACTTGTTTGTTGGTCATGTAATATTCGCCGATCGCCACAGTGGTTGGCTGAACAGCGGCATATGCTTCCGCAAGACGGGCGCGAACGGTGTAGTCCTGATACGCGGGCAGTGCGATGGCGGCGAGGATGCCGATCATGGCGATGCCGACGAATCCGCCCACGATAACCACTATCGCTATCAATCCGCCGGAGCTAGCTTGCTGACGGCCCGGGCCGTATTTGGCACCCCAACTTTCGTTGGAGGTGCACAGAAAAACGATGAACTCAATAAAAGCAATGATGGAGGGAATGAAGGTGAGGGAGAACAGAAGATAGAACAGCCCCCACCACTGCCCAAGATAGAAGCGATGCACCCCGAAACCGCCGAAGAAGAAGGCCAGCACGGCGGCCGTAGTTTTGCTCTTGCCGGTGCCTTGCGAAGTTGGCGCACCACAGCTTGGGCAGGCAAACGCAGTTTGATGCATCTGCTTGCCGCAGGCACGACAAAAGATCATTTCATTCTGATTCATTTCAATCCCCCGTCTATTGACTCGTTTATAGTAAAAATTTGATCACTGCATAGAGTAAACGCGATCATTTTGGGGGATATCGTTCAAGGCTGGCAAGCATAAGCCTGCATCCAGATTGATCGTTGCGGGTCAGAGCCGCTCCACGCTTCCCTACCGCCGGTCCGCCCAAACATGCAGCCTATCGCCCTCGTGCCAAAAATTTGCCTGGAAGTGACAAAAAACGGCCAAACCATAAAAGCACAATCCACTTCCTGGGTGTTGGCCTCCATGTATACAAGTTTGGGCCTTTCTCTCAGGCCGCCTGAGGCCGTTCCCGATTGACCGTCTATCAGGCGCAAACCTGCGTGACCCTGATGGGCATGCATGCTGCTTAAGAGATCTTAAGATTACGCAAACACCCAAACGCGTGCCTCACCAGGTGCTGTGATGAATAGACCGACTTCCTTCCGCTTTGCCAAGTTTTCTTTTATTGCCACCCTGTGCGTTGCAATTCTGCTCACCCAGAGCATGACCGGCTGTGCGGCACTTGCGGTGAGCCTGGCGGGCGCGGGGGCAGGTGCTGGCATTTCTCATCAGGTCAATGGTGTGGCCACGCGAACATTCAGTGAGCCACTGACGAAGATGGACAGCGCCTTGTTGGTAGCGGCCAAACGGATGACAATACAGGTGGATACGGTTGAAGCCACGGGCAGCTCCCACACACTCAAGGGGCGCGTTGGGGATCTGGATGTCACGGTAGAGATGGAAGCCTTGTCGGGTACGGTTACCCGTGTTGACGTGACCGCGCGCAAAAACCTTTTCCGCGTTGATTCCGCCACGGCACAAGAAATTGTGACCCAGATTGAGCGGGCGGTAGCCAATCCCAAGGTGGCAGAAGCCAAGGACTCCAATCTGGAAACCACCCGTAACGCCCGCCGGGGCAAGACCAAGACCAAGGGGCCGAACGAGATTTGAGCGTCATATTCAGCGGATGTTCGCGCTAATCGCCCTCCGCCATTGCTTCACCTCAGAATTCCAGTAGCGCCTTATAATCAGGATATGCAAACGCCCTCTTAAATGGGCGATTTTAACGGGGTACCGTACGGCATAAACAAGGTGTGTTACACCAGAATCGTGGTTGATACGCTGAAAACCAAACCGGATCAGGAACCCATTAGCCCCCAAGACGCTGGATTAGCAAGGCGGGCGTTATTTGCCATAGATCAAAGTAGCCTCAGCCAGATGGCGGTGGGAAACGCCACCCCAGTGCAATCGAGTCAGCCTCTTCTAGAAATTCTCTCATCCCCAACGCCAAGCATCCATGCGGGGTAACGGACACACTGATCGACCAACACCACATTTTGCCCTAGCAGCTCACCTATGCAGTGCACAATTGCACCTGTCACGCCATAGGAATTATCCCTCCTACGGAGTTCAATTCACGCCGTCGTAATGTCTGCGTAGCAGGTGCGTCAAGGACTCGTTGCGCTTATAACAACAGACGCGGTAAGGAGACAAACATAAAATGAAAAGAATCTTTGGCGGGCTGGTCAGCATTCGCAGCCGTTTGATTTTCCTTGTGCTGATAGCACTCGGTGGAATGCTTTTGGCAAGCACTATCGGTTGGTTTGGTGTGGTATCCGTCACACATGCGTTGAAAAATACTGCCGAAAACCATCTTCCTGCGATCCGGGAAGTGGAAAATCTGCGCACCACAGTCATCCGTGCCCGATTGCTGAATATCGAATCGCTCTCCTGGGGGCAGGAATATGACGTTAATGATCGCTTTGAAGCGATGGTCAAGCAAAAGGCATTGCTGACCCAAAGCCTGCAAAAGAGCCTGGATGCTTACACCAAGCTCCCCAAAACGGCCGCAGAAGAAACCGCTTGGAGTAATTTCCAGGGTAGCTTGCAGCAGTGGCGTGCGGTTGAAAAGAAGATTGATGAAACCATTGCGCTGGCTGCCAAGGACGATCCTGGTGGCGAACTCGTCACCCGCTTTGTTTCGCTCAAGAGCTACGTCACCAAAGATGAACTCAAGCCGCAAACCGCGATTGAGAAAGCGCTGGATGCCTTGGTGGAGGAACGCAGTGCCTCCTCGCAGGAGAGTCAGGCAGCCGCCCACCGCGTCAGTGCTACCGCACAGTCGGCCACGGTGGGAGCCGTGCTGATCATTGGTGTCCTCTTGGTACTCCTGTCCTGGTATATCGTGCGCTCCATCGTCAAACCACTCGAAGCCATGCGGCGGAGCATCGTAAGCGTGGCGCAGACCAAGGATTTCACCATTCGCGCACAGAACCACTCCATGGATGAAACGGGCCAGACCATCCGCGCTTTCAACGAGCTGTTGGGGGTGCTTCAGGAATCTATTCGTAATGTCCTTGAAAGCGCTTCCAGCATCCGCCTCGCGGCCGAAACAGCCTCCACGGCGTCCTCCCGCGTAGCCGATTTCAGTGCCTCGCAAAGCAATGCCGCGATCAAGATGGCCTCCGCCATCCAGGAAATGACCGCATCCATTGAGAACCTGACGGACAACTCACACGAAGCACTGAACCGGGCCAAGATTGCTGGCGATGACGCTGCCGCCAGCGCGAACATTGTCGCGCAAAGTTCCGAAGGAATGGTGACCATCGCCACGGCTGTACATCAAGCAGGCGAGACCATCGATTCGCTGGGCAAGCAGTCCGACCAGATAACCGGCATCATGGCGGTCATCAAGGAGGTTGCCGATCAAACCAATCTGCTGGCACTCAATGCGGCCATTGAAGCGGCCCGCGCCGGGGAATCCGGGCGTGGCTTTGCCGTAGTGGCAGATGAGGTGCGCAAACTGGCCGAGCGCACAGCCAAATCCACTCAGGAAATCAACGTCACCGTCACCTCCATGCAGCAATCCTCGTCACGGGCCGTGGATCATATGAAGTCCGTCACCGCTCAGGTTGATGAAGGCAAAGACCTCTCAAGCCAAACCAGCGAGCGCATGCACGACATTCGTGAATCGGCCAAGGGCGTGGTGGGCGCGGTACAGAACATTTCCGACGCACTGGCCGAGCAAAATATAGTGGCCCACGAGATTGCCAAGCAGATCGAACAGGTCGCACGTATGACGGACGAGAATTCCTCGGCGGCCAACGAAACAGCCCAGATCGCCCACAATCTGGACGAACTGGCCGCCAATCTGCGCGCTGCGATGGATCAATTTAAAGTCTAGGCAGAACGACGCAAAACTTTGCCACGCAATCGGCATCCTCAAAGACCGGCCTGGGCAGAAGCGGGCTGGCTACTTTTTCGTGTCAATATGCGGGGCCGCATTCAAACCTTGCAGCCATTCACATCGCACATGGGCGCTTCGCCCTGCGTCTGAATATGCCCTGAGGATTTCATCAACTCCAAAACATGCTGACGCCATGCTTCAGGCTTGCCCAGCCAGTCACCCACATCAATCCGGGCGATTTGCCCCTCGCCAGATTCCAATGCAAGCGTGGGGAATCCCTGTCCGTGAAGCTCTTGCAGCAAGGTTCGGCTCGCCCTGAAATGCTCGTGCGTACGTGCTCCGCTCAACTGCACAAAGCTGCGTTGAAACGCTTCTGCATCAAGCGATAAACCCGCAGCCAGTTCCGCCAGCACTTGTAGATCAGAAATCCGCCGCCCGTCTACGTAATGGGCGTGCTGGATGGCATGCAGCATATCCAGCCCATGCCCGCCGAGTTCTTCTGCCGCCAGAATCGCCGTTGTAGGCGGTTCGGAATCCATCACCGCACCCATATCACGCAATAGCCCTTCAAAATAGGCTTCACCAAATGGCTGGCCGGTAAGTTGGGCAATTCTCAAGTCATGGGGCATCACATAGTCGCGCCAATGGATATCTATTTTCTGGCGATACTCACCCACCATCATGCCCCCGCTGTGCAGGACAATCTGCAGACCATCCAAGCCGCGCACGGCATCGACCAAGGGGGCTGCCGCATAGCACCAGCCACAAAGCGAGTCGAAAACATAATGAAGAACATGCTTTTGTATTACAGCGGCCATTTCATTTCCCCCATCACAACCATGCTACCCAGCGCCTGTGTATCCGCTTCCTGAACCCAGGTCCAAGCAGCCTGCGCCAAGGCAGAGAGTGAAGAATTCGCAAAAGGTTGGGGCTTCATGATTGTTTCCTCAAGTCCAGAGCCACTACGGCAGATGGCTTCAAGCATAGAGCAAACCTTCCTCACAATAAACCATGCATTCAACAAAGGATTATTGCAAAACCAGACACAATAAATACTCTATCGGGCGGGTTTCCCAAGCAGATCGCCTGTTGTCTTCCACACAGAAAGGGCTGTCAACAACCCGACAGGCGCTTCCTTTAAACACGCCAAGATATTGTTTATAAAAGACTTTAAAACCCGGCACAGCATTTGCTGGAGTAGGGGCAAACAAAGCCATCAGGAGCCCGACATGCCCAGCCCTGCACTGATCCCCCCTGCCTCCAACACCTTGGCATTCCCCACCGGCGGCTGTAGCGCTAGCCGATGTGGGGCCAGCGCCAACCAACATGATGGCTTGCCGGAAGAAACGATGCGCAAGGTGCAGGATCACCCCTGTTACTCGGAAGAAGCGCATCACCACTTTGCGCGCATGCATGTGGCGGTAGCCCCTGCATGCAACATCCAATGCAATTACTGTAACCGTAAATATGACTGCAGCAATGAGTCCCGCCCCGGTGTGGTTTCAGAGGTACTCTCCCCCGCCCAGGCTGTAAAGAAGGTGCTGGCGGTCGCCTCCGCCATTCCACAGATGAGCGTATTGGGCATTGCCGGGCCAGGTGATGCATTGGCCAACCCCACGCGTACCTTTGAGGTCTTTGCCGCTTTGCAGCAGCGTGCCCCAGACCTCAAGCTATGCCTATCCACCAATGGGCTGATGCTTCCAGAATATGTCGATCAGATTGCTGCCGCTAAGGTTGATCACGTAACTATCACCATCAATTGCGTGGATGCAGACATCGGCGCCCAGATCTACCCCTGGATTTTCTGGCGTAACCGCCGCATCCAGGGCCGTGAGGCGGCTGAGGTCCTGATCGCTCAGCAGCAAAAAGGGCTGGAAATGCTGGTTGCACGCGGTATCCTGGTCAAGGTGAATTCGGTCATGATCCCTGGTATCAATGACGAGCACCTCAAAGAGGTTTCACGCTTGGTGCGGGCCAAGGGCGCCTTCCTGCACAATGTGATGCCATTGATTTCCGACCCTGCCCACGGCACCTGGTTTGGCCTGAATGCTCAGCGTGGCCCGACATCTGAAGAACTGGAAGCCCTGCAGGATGCCTGTGCGGGCGACATGAACATGATGCGCCACTGCCGCCAATGCCGGGCTGATGCTGTCGGCATGCTCGGCGAAGATCGGGGCGAAGAGTTTTCGCTTGAGAAAATCGAATCCATGCACATTGACGAGGTTGCCGCCATGCAACGCCGAATCGCCCTGCGCGAAGCCATCAATGCCGATCTGCAGACCAAGCGTGCCGCACGACATGCCCAGGTCATTACCCTGCACCACCGCGCCAAGCCCGCTGGAAGACCGGTGCGGATGGCGGTTGCCAGCCGTGGTGCGCAAATTGACCTGCATTTTGGCCACGCCAAGGAATTCATGGTGTATGAGGTTGACGCGGCAGGCCACCGCTTCATCGGCATACGCCGCGCGGCTCAATACTGTGGCGGCGAAACCGATTGTGGCGAGGCGGAAACAACCTTGTCACGCACCATCACGGCATTGGCCGATTGCGAGGTGCTGTTGTGTTCGCGGATTGGCATTGAACCTTGGGGCAAGCTCGAGGCCGCTGGCATCCAGCCCAATAGCGAGCACGCGATGGAAGCCATCGATACAGCGCTGGATGAGGTCTGGCAGACCATGCTCGCACAGGGGAAACTGGCAGAACAAGCCAGGAACGGACAGCGCAGGGCATGACGTGTCTATAAAGGCAGCTTGATTCCCGTCCCCATCGGAGCACTTATCATGGCACTGGAAATCGTCGATCTGTGTGTCAATTGTTGGGCCTGCCTGCCACTCTGCCCAAATCAGGCGATCCAGGCGTCGCAGCCTCATTTCGAGATTGATCCGCAAAGTTGTACCGAATGCCTCGGTAATTTTGCCCGTCCACAGTGTGCCGAGATTTGCCCGGTGGAGGGCGCCATCGTGGATGAACTGGGAGAGGCGCTGTATCCGCCGGGTTCTCTCACGCCACACACCTGTATGCAGGGTGCTGCACCCCCTGCCTGAAAGGGGCTTGAAATGGCTCACATCGTCTTCTGGGGGAAACCCGGCTGCAAAACCAATGCCGCACAAAGCGCTCATCTGGCTGCGGCAGGGCATTCTCTGGAAGTCCGCAATATCCTCACCGAACCCTGGACAGAGCAGCGCCTGCTGGACTTCCTTCTGGATCTGCCCGTTGCGCAATGGTTCAATCCCAATGCGCCAAAGGTGAAGTCCGGTGAAATCGAACCGGAACATTATAACGTGGCCTCGGCACTTCACCTGCTAGTTGGCGAGCCACTCCTGATCCGCCGCCCTTTGCTGGAAATCGCCCAGGTCCGCCTCGCGGGCTTTAACCTGGAGCAGCTTCGCCACCATATCACGCTGCCAGAGAGTCGCGCTTTTCCGCCGGAACAGTGCAGCAGCCCCTCGGAGCCCTGCCCGCCATCGCAATAGGCGGGTGCGCCCCCCATGCAAGCGAGCGTTCTCCCCTTCATGCGTAGCTTACCCACCGCCTCTTCTGTAAGCCCTAACAGGGAGGTGCGGGCGCGCTGGCGCAAGCATGCCCGTGGCGCCATGCTTGGGCTGGCACTGGGAGACGCCCTGGGCGCCACCGTGGAGTTCATGACCCCACGTGAAATCCGTCAGCAATATGGCCGCCACGACAGGATTCGCGGCGGAGGCTGGTTGCGCCTGCCATCCGGCGCCGTTACCGACGACACGACCATGGCGCTCGCACTGGGCAACAGTTGGCTGGCATCCCGCAATGCCCCCAATGAAGAGGACTACGCGCGCGCCTTCGATGCCTGGATGCGCAGCAAACCCGTCGATATCGGCAACACGGTACGCCGTGGTATCGCCCATTTCCGGCGCACCGGTCAAGCCTGGGTGCCGCCTTCCGAAGATGCCGGTAACGGCGCCACCATGCGCTGCAGCCCCATCGCACTGGCACTGCTGGGGGCTCCGGCTGATACTGTCGCCCGCGCAACGCTGGCCCAGGCGAGAGTCACGCACCACAATCCATTGACCGACGCGGCCACCCTTACCGTGGTCAACATGATTCAGGCTGGGCTTTCAGGGGTGGGCATCCGCGCCGTCATGCAACAGGCCCACCTGCTGGTCGAGGCATTTCCGCTCTTCCGCTTCCGCACACACAAAGTTGAAAACCCCAGTGGCTACATTGTCGACACCATGCGTGTCGTGCTGCAGGCCATCGATCTGTGCGACAGCTTTGAATCCGCAGTGGTGGACGTGGTCAATCGCGGGGGGGATGCAGACACCACAGGGGCGATTGTCGGCACCATCATGGGGGCGCTGCATGGCGAGGATGCCCTGCCCGAGCGCTGGCTAAAGGAACTGGCTCCAGAGATGCTCAGCCGCTGTAGCGAGCAGGCCGATGCGCTGATTGAGCGCTCACCCGCCTGGCTGCTGGGGTTGTAGACGCAAAAAAGCGCCCCGCAGGGCGCTTTTCGCTGCCAATCCGCCGCTCAGTCGCGGCCGGAGAGCTTCAACAGCAGGCTCAGCACGTACCACAACATCAGCGCGATGGAGGCAAACAGGTGCAGTGCGGCCCCTGCCGGACGATCCGTCGGATAGTGGTGGATGATCTGGGCGGTGTCGTACAACACGCAGCCACCGGCAAACACGATCATGATGGCCGAGAACCACAGGCCCAGCGAAGCGCCAAACAGCACAGAGAACAGGATCACGCCCATAGCAACCATGCCACCAATCTTCAGGATTCCGCCGAGGAAGGAGAAATCAGACTTGGTGGTGAATGCCGTCCAGGTCAGCCCGCCGCACAGCATCAGGGTGACGAAGGCAGCAGCCGGAATTGCGCTGGGGGCAACAATCGAGGCGTAGGCAAACAGGGGCGAGAAGATCAGTGCTTCAGCCAGAACGTAGAAGCCCAGGCCCATCAGTTGCTTGGAGTTGTCTTGACCGTTGTCGGCCATGCCGGAGGCCATGCGGCCAGCAATCATGAAGGCACCCAATACAGCCAGCCAGACAAAACGACTGACGCTCATGGCTTTGAGCATCAGCATGCCGACACCCAGGATGTTAAGCAGGAAAGACGCGAAAGCAAACGCGACGATGGCCCCTGCCAGGTACAGATAGGTGGTACGCAGGAACTCAACGCGGCTGACCGCCCCTTGGGCATTGCCAGAACCGCCGGAATAGATTGGTTGCATGTAAGGATCTCCTTGTCAAAACCAGGTCGATGATACATCACCATCTGACCATGATCAGAGTTGCATCATAGCGTATGCCAGCATTCCATGCACTCACCCGCCTTCCGTCTGTCGGGGCAAGGCCAAACCCGGGAAGGAAGCCCATGATGCTTTGTTAGAATCGGCAGGAAATATGCAAATAATATAGAAAATACTTGTGGTTTCAGATCGTTTCTATCATTTTCAGGGGGTTTTGTGTCTTTCATAGATAAGATTCGCCACGCACTGACCGTGCCGGCATTCATTCTCATCGGGATTGTTGTCATTATTGCCGGGTATAGCGAGCGACAAACCAGCCAAGCCATTGCAGATCATGGCAAAGCGGTTTCTGCACAGATCGAAAGCATCGAATGGAAGGAAAAGGGCCTGAGCAAGAAGGAAAGCGGGTTCAAGGCAACCATCCAGTTTGAAACGGAAGACAAACAGCAGATTTCAACCACGGTCACCGTTTCCAAGGACGTGGGTCAGAAGATCCGTGACAACGACGAACTCACCGAGCTGCCCATCAAATATCTGCCGGAAGACCCAAACAAGGTCGTCCTGGCCGACCATGAGGACGATTCTGGCTTCATGTTCGCAGCGGGTGCGGTACTCATCCTCATCGGGGTAGGCATTTTCATCTACCGCCGCAAAAAGGTACAACTCGCGCAAAACCCGGCTTAAACGCCTATAACAGATAGCTGAAGGCAACGCAGCCCCTGGCCAATGCAGGGGCTGATTCCGGGCACGACGACACATGCTGGACCACGCACGCACCTCATCCAACCAAGAATTCATCACGCTCAGCAGCAACCTTGCCCCCACCCAGGCGCATGTATTGCTCTCTTTGCTTCAGACTGAGCATATCGACGCCTACGTGGCTGACGCAGACATGGTGCGGATGAATTTGCTCTGGAGCCCCGCCATCGGGGGCGCCAAGCTGCGCGTGCGCGCCAACCAGCTAGAAGCTGCGCAGGAAATTCTACGGCTGATGGAAACAGGACAACTGGCGGCAGAAGCCACAGAAGAAACCACCCCGCCCGATACCGGAGCAGAAGCGGGGCTCTCTTTCGACGAGCGCCTGCTCCTGGCTTACGTGCAGGAAAAACGTTACCTGGACACCTGGAGCCGCCACCACTGCGATATCCACATCTGGGCAAGCCTATTTGGCGGGCTATGGTGTTTTTATCGCAAACAGTGGGCGCTGGGCCTGCTGGTATTTGCCGCAGACACCCTTGTGCTGGGCAGCTACCGCTATATGGAACACTTTGATCTGCTGGATCAGCTCACCAGCCTCCCCCCTGCCCTGTTCCTGCTCCTCTGCTTTGTCGGCTTGGTACGCCTGCCGCTGGGCAGCCTGGCTTACACCCTCTATCGCAAAAGCAGCCTGAAAGCACTTGCCCAGCTGCGCACGCGGGAATCCGACCCGCAAACCCTGCTGCTCAAGGCAAGGCGACTTGGTGGGATCAGTGTAGAAGGCGCCATCGGCGGCATGCTCATCCAGATTGTTGCGATTCCGCTAGTGGTGTCCTTGCTGACCTAGCCGGACCTCAGTCACTGCGAATCCGCACTTCATACACACCGCCGATCACCAGGCACTCATCCTCCCCACGAAGCACCCCAGGCAATAACTGGCAGTGGAAAAAGATCTTCTGCACGGGGACTTTTGCTTCCATGATGTAGTCCCCAAACTCACTTGCCCGCTCGCGCGAATGGGTAAAAGAGGTCAGGTTGTTGAGCAGCACATATTTGCTGCGGCCATGCTCGGCCAGAATCTCATGTTCCCCCAGGCGATTGATTCCCCGGTAGAGCATTTGCGCGGCCAACGCCCCCTGGCGGCGGTATTCATATTGAGCATAGGCATACAGCAGATCCAATTGCGACTCCAGAGCATTGGTGCCATACAACCCGGCTGAACGCATTTCAAGAAAGCGCCGATACGCGGGCTCGGAATAATCGCGCAACGGCGCGCCATGATAACGGGGCAACAGGCCGAAGCGGCTTTCCACCCAGCCCTTGAGCACTGCCCCTTCACGGCTATCGGCATCAAAGCTCCAGCCGCGTACCATGCGCATCCAATTGGCATTGGCGCGCTTCTGGCTCTTGTCGCTCAAACCCGCTGCAACCAAATCCTCCAGGCAAAACTTAACTGTGACGTAATCACGAAAGACCTGTGCCCGCTGCGCCACATCACTCACAGCATCCAGACGCGAGAACAGGTCACGGTGGAACTCGGATATGCCATCAAGATATAAATCACAGGGCTGCCGCTGAAAAGTCACCCCACCCAGAATAATCGCCGGTAAATTGCAGCGATTGATCGACACGCGTGCATACGCAGGCAGCACCGGATTGTCGAATACCTTGTCGCCATCCTTACACAAGCCCTTGTCATTGTCGCAAGCCAACCCGCTAACATCATCGTTGAAATTCGATTTATCCATTATTTTTCAACACCTTAGTCAATCCACCCGCACCTGGCACACGCGTTGCGACTGTAGAGCCAAGTAGTCAGCGTCATGGGTGTCACCGTAACACGCAACACACATGCCTGACCCGAACAACCTTCCCCTCAAGGAGATGCACCATGGCAAAACTGCGTCAATGCGCAATTTA
This sequence comes from Uliginosibacterium gangwonense DSM 18521, assembly GCF_000373965.1. GTDB lineage: Bacteria > Pseudomonadota > Gammaproteobacteria > Burkholderiales > Rhodocyclaceae > Uliginosibacterium > Uliginosibacterium gangwonense. The sequence goes on from NZ_KB892846.1 coordinate 330,571, forward strand.
CGGTAAGGGCGGTATCGGCAAATCCACAACGACCCAAAACCTTGTGGCAGCGCTGGCCGAAGCAGGCAAGAAAGTAATGATTGTAGGCTGCGACCCCAAAGCGGACTCGACCCGATTGATCCTGCACGCCAAGATGCAGAACACCGTCATGCAGCTGGCCGCAGACGCCGGTTCGGTCGAAGATCTGGAACTTGAAGACGTGCTGCAAATCGGTTTCGGTGGCGTCAAATGTGCTGAATCCGGCGGCCCGGAACCTGGCGTAGGCTGCGCAGGCCGTGGCGTGATCACCGCGATCAACTTCCTCGAAGAAGAAGGCGCCTATGACGAAGAACTGGATTTCGTGTTCTACGACGTACTCGGGGACGTGGTGTGTGGTGGGTTCGCCATGCCCATTCGCGAAAACAAGGCACAGGAAATCTACATCGTCTGCTCTGGCGAAATGATGGCCATGTATGCCGCCAACAATATTGCCAAGGGCATTGTGAAGTATGCCAACTCCGGCAGTGTACGTCTGGCAGGGCTCATCTGCAACAGCCGCAAGACCGACCGCGAAGATGAGCTCATCATGGCGCTGGCCGCCAAGCTGGGCACCCAGATGATCCACTTCGTGCCACGCGACAACGTTGTGCAACATGCTGAAATCCGCCGCATGACAGTGATCGAATATGACCCGAAGGCAAATCAGGCCGACGAGTATCGCGCACTGGCCCGCAAGATCGTTGAAAACAAGAAGTTCGTGATTCCGCAACCGTTGGAAATGGAGCAACTGGAAGAGTTGCTGATGGAATTCGGCATCATGGAAGTGGAAGACGAAAAGATTGTAGGCAAGACCGCAGCCGAATTGGCCGCTTGATTCGCTGCCTAATTCTTGAACGCTTGTGCGCCGTGGCGAGCTAGAGCCCGGCGCAAGGAGAATGAGCATGACCGAGCTAACCCGTGAATCGGCCCAGGCCCTCATTGAAGAGGTGCTGGAGGTCTATCCCGAAAAGGCCAAAAAAGACCGCGCCAAGCACTTGATGGTCAATGACAAGGAAATCACCCAGTCAAAAAAGTGCATTACCTCCAACCGCAAATCGCTGCCAGGCGTGATGACGCAGCGCGGTTGCGCCTACGCCGGTTCCAAAGGCGTGGTGTGGGGGCCGATCAAGGACATCATCGATATCTCGCATGGCCCGGTAGGTTGCGGGGCGTACTCGCGCGGGGGCCGTCGCAACTACTTTGCTGGCACATCGGGGGTTGATTCGTTCTGCGACATCAACTTCACCTCCGATTTTCAGGAAAAGGACATCGTCTTTGGTGGCGACAAGAAACTTGCCAAGCTGATCGACGAACTGGAAATGCTATTCCCGCTCTCCAAAGGCATCTCCGTGCAGTCCGAATGCCCGGTCGGCCTGATCGGGGATGACATCGAAGCAGTTGCCAAGAAGAAGGCCGCCGAAATCGGCAAGACCATCGTTCCGGTACGCTGCGAGGGTTTCCGTGGTGTCTCCCAATCCCTGGGCCACCACATCGCCAACGATGCCGTTCGTGACTGGATCATCTCCAACCGCGATGACCAACCCTTTGAGAGCACACCCTATGATGTTGCCATTCTCGGTGACTACAACATCGGTGGCGACGCCTGGGCCTCGCGCATCCTGCTCGAAGAAATGGGGCTGCGCGTAGTCGCCCAGTGGTCTGGCGATGGCACGCTGACCGAAATGGAGAACACGCCGAAGGTCAAGCTCAACCTTTTGCACTGCTATCGTTCGATGAACTACATCGCACGTCACATGGAAGAGAAGTACAGTATCCCCTGGCTGGAATACAACTTCTTTGGCCCGAGCAAGATTGTGGAAAGCCTGCGTGAAATCGCCTCGCATTTTGACGAAAAGATCCAGGAAGGCGCAGAACGTGTCATCGCCAAGTACAAGCCGGCCATGGATGCAGTCATTGCCAAGTACAAGCCACGTCTGCAAGGCAAAAAGGTCATGTTGTACGTTGGCGGACTACGCCCTCGTCATACCGTTGGCGCCTACGAAGACCTGGGCATGGAAGTCATCGGTGCGGGTTACGAATTTGCCCACAACGATGACTATGACCGGACCATCAAGGAAATGAAAGACGCCACGCTGATTTATGACGACGTGACGGGCTACGAGTTTGAAGAATTCGTGCGCCAACTCAAGCCTGATCTGATCGGCTCCGGCATCAAGGAGAAGTACGCCTTCCACAAGATGGGCGTTCCCTTCCGCCAGCTTCACTCCTGGGATTACTCCGGCCCCTACCATGGCTTTGACGGCTTCGCCGTCTTTGCCCGTGACATGGATATGACGGTCAACAACCCCGTGTGGAGCATGTTCAAGGCTCCTTGGAATGAAGCGGACAAAACCGAGGGCGACGCGCTCAAGGCTGCGTAAATCGTAGGTGTGGCACGCTGCGCGTGCCACATACCCGACAAACTCTCCCGCGTCCACAGCTAGATGGCCGGGAAAGGAGATGCAAAATGCAAACCGTCGAGAAAATCAAACCCTGCTTCCCACTCTTCAATGAGCCTGAATACAAGGAACTGATCGCCAACAAGCGCGAAAAGTTCGAAGAAGGCGCCTCCAAGGAAAGAGTTGCCGAAGTTTTTGCCTGGACCACCACGCAGGAATATCAAGACCTGAACTTCAAGCGTGAAGCGCTGACCATCAACCCGGCCAAAGTCTGCCAACCCCTGGGTGGAACCCTATGCGGCCTGGGTTTTGAAAAAACCATGGTCTACGTGCATGGGTCACAAGGTTGCGTGGCCTATTTCCGTACCTACTTCAACCGCCACTTCAAGGAACCCATTGCCTTCATCGCCGACTCCATGACGGAAGATGCGGCGGTGTTCGGCGGCCAGAAGAATGTTCACGAAGGTCTGCAAAACGCCACCAAACTGTATGACGCCAAGATGATTGCCGTATGCACCACCTGCATCGCCGAGGTGATCGGTGATGACTTGAGCGCTTTCATCGGCAACGCTCGCAAGGAAGGCTATGTAGATAAAGACTTTCCGATTCCCTACGCCAACACGCCCTCCTTTGTCGGCTCGCACATCACCGGTTGGGACAATATGTTCGAGGGGATCATGAAGTATTTCACCCTCAACAAAATGGATGGCAAGGCACCGGGCACGAACGGCAAGCTCAACATCGTTCCGGGCTTTGAGACTTACCTGGGCAATTACCGTGTCATCAAGCGCATGCTGCGCGAGATGGAGGTTGACTACACTTTCCTGTGCGACCCGGAAGAAGTGCTCGACACCCCGGCTACGGGTGAATACAACATGTATGCCGGCGGCACTACCATTGATGAAGTCAAGGACGCCCCCAACGCCATCACTACACTCTTCCTGCAGCCCACCTCGCTGGAAAAGAGCCGCAAGTTCGTGGAGGGAACCTGGAACCATGAATTGCCCAAAATCAACATCCCGATGGGGGTGGAGTGGACCGATGAGTTCCTGATGAAAGTCTCCGAGCTTTCCGGCAAACCTGTTCCCGCCTCACTGACCAAGGAACGTGGGCGACTCATCGATATGATGACCGACTCTCACGCCTGGTTGCACGGCAAGAAAATGGCGCTGTTTGGTGACCCGGACTTCCTGCTCGGCCTGACCAAATTCCTGCTGGAACTGGGTGTGGAACCCACCCATATCGTCTGCTCAAACAGCAACAAGCGCTGGGAAAAGGCGATGAAGAAGATGCTTGAAGCATCGCCTTACGGCATCCATGCCAAACTCTACCCCGGTGCAGACCTTTGGCACATGCGCAGCCTGTGTTTTACCGATCAGCCGGATTTCATCATCGGCAGCAGCTACGGCAAAACAATCCAGCGCGACACCTTGCATAAGGGGCCGGAATTCGAAGTGCCGCTGATCCGCCTGGGTTTCCCGATCTTTGATCGCCACCACCTGCATCGCATGACCACGCTAGGTTATGAAGGTGCCATGTATGTGCTAACCACGCTGACCAACGCAGTGTTGGAACGCCTGGATGAAAAGACCAAGTACATGGCAGATACCGACTATAACTTCGACGTGGTGCGCTGACGCCACCAGCAGGCAGAGGCCAAAGGCCTCTGCCCGTTTTTTCCTGACAGGAAGTACGATATGGCCAACATCATGGTGCGAAAAAATGCTGCAGGCGGGCTGGTTTTTTATCTGCCCAAACGCGACATTGAAGACAACATCACCTCTATTGAATTCGATGCCCCTGACAAGTGGGGTGGCGAGATCAAGCTGGCCAATGGTGGCGTATATTACATTGAACCCATTCCCGCCCCTGCACGTCTGCCCATCTCGGTGCGTGCCAAGCGCATGGACGGAGTGGAATAGATCTAGCGGACAAGGAGTCTTATCATGGCAATGAAAATTCTTGTGGCCGAATGCAGTAGTTGTGGCGATTGCATCAAGGTCTGCCCGACGAATTCGATCTTTGACAAAGGCGGCATCGTCAAGATCAAGGCCGATACCTGTACGGAATGTGAAGACAATGACGACGGCCCGAAGTGCCAGGCCACCTGCCCATCGGGCGATAGCTGCATCATCTACGTTTAGCCCATCAGCATGCACACCACCCCGCTTGGCGTGCAGGATCACCGGCGGGGATCAGGAGTACATCATGAACACATCGATTACCCGTGAAGCCGCATTGCGTATTGGCTTGGCCGCCATGGAGTTGAATGTCGCCCCACGTGAGCTGACGCTGGCCCTCGCAGAGAAACTGGAACTGCCGCTGACCGAATCCAAGCTTTGTGCATGCTCGGTGGAAACCTTGCGCGCAACCATGGATGGCGAGGGGGGCATCTGCGTATCCGAGAAAGAAGATCTCAAACGTGCTGTCCGTATCCTGTGGGGCGAAGGCGTGTCGGGTAGCGATCTGCCTCAACGCGAGGCATATAGCGAAGGGGACATGCCCAACTCCATCCGTCTGGCATGTGCATCGAATTCCGGTGAAATGCTCGATGGTCATTTCGGGTCCTGCGAGCGCTTTTTGGTCTACCAAGTCTCAGCCAGCGAAGCGCGCCTGATCGACCTGCGCTCCACCCTGGAGGCCGAAGAGGCGGAAGATAAAAACCTCGCCCGCGCGGCCTTGATCAATGATTGCCAGGTAGTCTACGTGCAGTCCATTGGTGGCCCGGCTGCCGCCAAGGTCATCCGCGCCAACATCCACCCGGTCAAGATCACCAAGACAAGCCCGGCCCGCGAGAGCGTGGCGCGCCTGCAGACCTCTCTGCAAACCCCCCCCCCATGGCTGGCCCGGATCATGGGCATCACCCCGCCTTCGCTGGAGCGTTTTGCTGCGCTGGCAGCAGAGGAGGAAGAGGCGTGATCACCCCAGAATTCATCCATACGGTGTGCGCCGCACTGGGGGGCGGCAACGCACGCCGGCAAGGCGTCGATCTGGAATTGCGGCAGGCTTTTCCAGGCATTCCCTTTACTTTGTGCAGCGATAACGATATCCCTTCACGCCTGACTCCACTGGCAAAAGGAGATGATTTTGCGCTGTATGGCATCAACCTGAGCGATCACTGCGCAAGCTTAACGCCCAATCTTGAAGCGAGCGGTGGCATCGCCATCGCCCTGATCGACGATGAAGACTGAAGCACCTTGTTTATGTGCCAAGCAGGACGAGAACAACCGTGACCGCCCAGACCGTTATGTCAGCTTCATTGGCCTGGATTGCAGCGGGCAAGCCCGCCGCCTGATCGCAATGCTCAACCCTTACATGGAAGACCCGGCCAAGAGCAACCCGTTCTGGCGGCTGTTTGCACAGAAGCTGCACCCTGTCGGCGGGCCGCGCCATGATGAGCTGTTCCTGATCCACGCTCACCTGAACATTCTGCGTGATCAACTGGAGCAGCACGACGATCAGGCCGCGCTTAAACTGCTGGAGCAGATTGAGCACGAGTGCTGCTGACGTACCATGAACATCCTCATTATCCTCGCCCACCCCAAGCCCGGCAGCTTCAACCATGCCATTGCCACCACGGTGCAACAGGCGCTTGCCCAGGCAGGGCACACCATTGATCTGCGTGACCTGTACGCAGAGGGGTTTGATCCGCTCTACTCTACCGCCGAACTGGAACGCGGCCATGCCGTACCGCCACAAGTAAGGAAGCACGCCGATCTCACACTCAATGCAGATGGCATCATCGTTGTGCATCCCAATTGGTGGGCACAGCCCCCTGCAATACTCACAGGTTGGCTCGACCGCGTGTTGCGGGCAGGCGAAGCGTATCGCTTTGGCACCAACGCGGCAGGGGAAGGCATCGTGATGGGTCTGCTTAAAGCCCAGGCCGCCCTGGTACTGACGACCTCCAACACGCCGCGTGAGGCTGAACTCAAACACTATGGCGACCCTTTGGACAATCTCTGGAAACGCTGCGTGTTTGGCTTCTGCGGCGTTGAACGCGTGGAGCGCCGCAACTTTGAATCAATCATCCTCAGCACGCCCGCACAACGCGAAGCGTGGCTGCAAGAAGCGGTACAACAAGCCTTAAACCTGTTTCCACCTCAACGGTAACTGCGCAATTTTTGAGCGCGGGAATTTTTCCCATTCACATCAGGCAGTTGGCTTGAAGACCAACAGTTTATCCACAAGCATGCCAACACGATCAGGGGACAAATCCCTTGATCCCCACAGGTGGCGACAACTGACGAGCGCATCCCCGAAAGAAATTGCGCATAATCCCCAGTGTCATACTGCGTACCGCCCCCATGTGAGCAATGATTGCCCAGTTCAGATTTCTTTCGCCTGATCAAAGACTTGGCACCTTCCCACACATCTTGTCCACAGCCCTGCCAACACAAACGGGGGACAATCTCCCGTAGCTTTCGCCCAAGTTGCTCCATTTTTGCGCAACGCGATGAATGGCTGACACTTCAAAGACTTGCCAGCACCTCCAACACCTTGTCCACAGCCCTGTCGACATTTACTGGGGAAATCCCAGGGGTTTTCACAATATCCACGCCTCTCCCGGCGATAGATCCATAAAAGAAAATTTGACAATTTTGAAAAGGGCAATTGAGGCGCAATTTTGCGCAATCCTTGCGCAACCTGTATTTTTCATCCATTTTTCAACGACTTGGCAAGCTATCCAACACCTTATCCACAAACCTGCTCACAAGGTTTGGGGACAAGCCAAATCGCGTCGGCAAAAACTGCGCCATTTGTGCGCAAGGCAATAGATTCAAGCGTCTTCAAACACTTAGGGAGCCCGCCAACACCTTATCCACAACGCTGTCGACAATCTGTGGGGATAAACGCAGCTTTTAGGTTTTCGAAGCACACGCCAAGTAAGTGGCGAGGTCCAGTATGTGGGTAATCCGGCATTCAGGCGGCACGTGGGAATGCTTGCCAACCGGATCAATCAATACCGGCCTCAGACCGGCGGAAACAGCGCCTGCGTAGTCTCCAGGGGATTGTCGCCCACATAGGCGCATTCGTCCGTTTGCGCCCTCAGGCGCAGCAGCATGGCATGGAAGAGTGCCGATGATGGTTTGCGCTGTCCATGCTCGACCGAGGTGAGTACATGGCGGAAACAATCACTCAGCCCAAAACGGGCCAGATTGCCATGCACCAAAGGCGCGTAGTGGGTGTTGGAGATCACCGCCAGGGTGTAAGAGGCCTGCAGCGCTTCCAGCATCGCCCTGAGCCCCCCAATCGGGCGAACCTGGGCATTCCAGCCATGCAGCAGCCCATGCATGAACTCGGCACACAATTCATCACTTGGTCACACGCCGGGCAGGCTGGCCAGGGTACGCATACACACGGCTTCAAACGGGAATTCAACGAGTGTGCGCATCGATTCCAATAGCATATCTGCGTACACAGACTGCCATCTGGCCTGCAAAATAGAAACATCTCCTGCATAGCCAGAACGATTCAGTGCAGGAATTACTGAGGAAAAACTTGCCAGAGGATTGTCGACCTGGTAATCAACAAGTGTGCCGAAGAAGTCGAAAAGAATATAGCGGATGCGGCCAGCGAGCATCAACCAATGCCATCAGCATAGACAAACACAGACAAGACGAGCACACCGGCGATCATACAGGCATCTCTACGCTACAAGCCCGCAACCGCATAACAGAGCAAGCCACACGGCGTAACAAACGGAAATACTCTACGCATAGCAGGGGCAAAACAATCACTACCATCCCGTTGTAGTGCCACGCCAGGGCAAAATCCCCCCTGAGCGCGGCAACAACAGCGCGCGTCATGCCACACCCCCAGCAGTGGTGCCCGGTGAGGGTGGTGATCAGGCACGATGGCGAGATCGCAAGGAACAGGGAGGGGGCCACCAGGGCACACAGGCCCATTGCAGCCACACCCAGTGCGATCAAAGCATCAAGATTTCTTGAGAGCACGCCCCTGCGCATCCTTCAAACCACCTGTGATGATCATGATCAGGTCGATCAGGGTCCAGATTCCGCACCCGCCCAAGGTTAGCAACTGCACCACGCCAATCCCGATATGGCCGGTGTAGAAACGGTGAATCCCAAAACCGCCCAGGAAGATGCACAGCAGCAATGCAACCAGCCACTCCTTGTCGGAAACCGGCCCCACCTGCCCACCTGCCCCCGCAGGCGACAGCGCGACCCCGCACTTGACGCACACCACAGCCTTCTCATTAACCTCTGCACCACAAGAATGACAAAACGGCATACAAGACCTCCCTTTTTAAAATCATCGTCTGGAAACCTGGCCCCAGGCATGTACCCCACACAGTCATGCCCATTTTCTCGGCTTGATTCACGCATGGTAGCAGCACGGACTTCGCTGCATCAAGGCACCCCGTCTTCTCAATCCTGAATATGTGGGCAAGGTTGCAAAAAAAGCCCGGCCAATCGGCCGGGCCCAAGTGACTAACACCACATCACAGGATCATGGGGTCGGTGTCCAACCCGTATTCGAATTCCACTGCGCAAAGACTTTCGCCCGGCTATTGAGCGCGCTCAGATCAATCGCGGTGGAAGCTGTGCTCGCCCGGCCGCTTGGGGTCGGCGTGCTGTTCCACTCGCGCCAACCGGTTGTGGCCGTGGCAGACTGATTGGGCGTGCCAGACCAACCCGCAGCAGCGATATGCGAGCCAACCGTGGTATTGATATAGGCCACGTTGTCACAATAGAAATAGCTGTTGCCACTGAGACTACCTGTGCCGACAAAAGCCGATGTGGTCGAGCAGTAGCCCCCCGCCACCGTTGTGCTGTTGTTACGGGCCAGGTATGCCGAGCCACTGGGTACGTTACTGTCTGCCGTCAGACTGCTGTTGAGGAACACAAACCCTGGGTAGCCATATGCTGAGCGAGACTGGACGACGTAGCCCCCGGAACTGCTGGTCGGATCATAGACCGTGTGGAGCTCACTGTTTTCAAACAAGGCGGCATAGGGCGAACCCCACACAAAATCCACATCCCCGGCGATATAGGAATTGTAGAACCAGGCCCAGCCCTTGGTCTGGATGGTGTCTTGCGCGCTGATGAAGTTCATCGACGTTGCCATCAGGCGCGACCCCGCCAACGTGGAGCTGTTGTAATAGATCGTCTCCGCCTGATTGTTATAGGACGATGACTTGACGTGGGGGTTCTGCAACGTGAAGTTGCTCAGCTTGAGCAAATCCGCACCTTCCACCAGCAGCACCGGACGGCCACCACCGAGGTAAGGCCGATATCCCCCCACTTCGGATTGTTGCTTGGTCGTTGTCAGGTTGGTGCCTGTCAGCGTAGCCAGCGTGGCACTCCCCCCGGCGCCGGGGTTGTACTGCTCAAAGTTTTCATACTGCACCACCGTCCCGGCCTTGGAAGCACCACTGACCGTCAGGTTATTCACCCCTCGCAGGAAAAGCAGCTCGTTGTAAGTGCCATCTGCAATCGTGATCGTCTTGGCCACCGAAGAACTGTTGCAGGAATTGCTTGAATTCCCCCCACAATTATTCATGATCCAGTTCAACGCGCCTTGTACGGTACGAAAATCCGCGCTTGTTCCTGTTGCGGCAACCGTCACATTGGTTTGCGAACTCGGATCAGCCTTGGTCTTGAACTTCCAGGCACTCGTCGACGTAATCCCCGCAAAGCTGCTGCCGTTATAGGTGCCACTCAATACGCCATTGTCAATCAACACATAATAGTTTGTGTTGGCCGCCAGCTTGCCGTTATGCAGTTTGATGGTTGCCGTATTGCCAGAAATCGCCACCGGGCGATAGAACACCCAGCGATACAGTGGCACACTGCTGGACACCATGGTCGTCACGTTACCCGCCAGCTTGTCCACTTCTGTGTTGTTGTTGGCAATCGCCGTCTGGGTATTCATCGAACTCAGCACAGTACCCGTGATCGTTGGTGTAGCCACCGTCAGATCCGAATCCGCTGCCCATGAGCCATTGGCAAATGCATTCAACCCCACCTTATCGACCAGGGTATTGGTGTCTGCGTTATACACATACACATAACCTGTTGTGCCAATGGTTGGAGCGCTATCAAAAGTAATTTGCAGGGCGGTATCGACATACGCCCCTGTGCTGCCTGTGCTGGGCGACACAGCGCTGCTGCTTGAACTCGCAGGCGCGCTGCTGGCGGTGGACGCCGTTGAGTCCCCCACCGAAGAACTGCCCCCGCTCCCACCTCCACATGCGGCCAAGGAACACACCAAAGCCACCATCCCCGCCAATGCACTACTCCGTAAAGCAATCATCTCCTGCTCCTCATCTCCAGTAATCGGCTGACCAGTTCGGCTGTTTTGTGGTTTTTACGAACTTGAACAGGGCGAAAGCCGTTCAAATAAAAAAGAGACCGGTCTCATCCGCCTGTTACCGGAAACATACTACATAAAAAATAATGAAGTAAACATTAGATTTACAAATCTCAAAAATTTACAAAACTTGCTTGCCTTGCAAAAAATTTTGCAAGGCACGCTCTACCGATGGATACGCGCCGTAAAAAACCATTTAATTTCAATATATTAAAAACACACCCTAGCATGTCTGGATAAAATTGGCCTGACCAGATTGGTGTTTCATCACAAGTACCCGACTTATAAACAAGGATACTTGTCACACTTGCAGGGAAATAAGTAACCAGCGCAAAACAACACGTTCCTTGCAATCCTGAAAAGCTGCCACTCATCCCCAAGCAAACAGATACAGATGAATGGAAGCCCAGGTCAACATAGAGGCTGGATATACTGAAATCGAACTGAATCTCTAGACCAACTAGGTCGGGAGCACGCTTTGAATACCACGCACTTTGCTGCCAATACGCCAGACGTCCATACGTTTGCCCCCTTTGTTCTGCATGATTGCCTGAATACAGAATGGAAGGATCTGCGCCTATCGTTCAGCAACTGGGCATGGCTGGAAGCGGAATACGGCTGCGAGCCGATCGATAACTACAACCTGAATGGTTACGGTATCGAAGGCTTGGTCAAAGCAGCCTTGTTCGCCGGTCACATCGATCCTTATGGCGAAGGCATACACTACAATTCGGAAGGTGACGCCTGCTACATCCACTTCAGCCACCTTGCCACCGCCGTTCACGCCGCCGCACTGGCTGCAATCATGATCACCGACAAAGCAGAACTCCAGCACATGATCAGGCTCGCCCGCGAACAGGGCTTTGAGGATTAAGCGGCTGTTACGATCTTTTGAGTAGAAAGTCCGAAAATGCAAAGCGCATCAACCTCCAGCCGGTATTGATCTAACACTGCGTTCTTCCAGAGTCGATCAGAGGCGCGTTGTCGCCAGAATTATGAGTCAGGCCTCTGGCTTCCTGTACGCCTTGGGGCAATCGGTACCTTGTCGCCTAGGTGATCTTCACAGACCCGCATCATTCCGAACTGGTAAGATACTCGCCAAGCTTGGGCAACTTTGCTTTTCGTGCGTCAAAACTCATGTGCGTGTAGGTTTTTTTATGCAAAATAAGTGTCAAGTATAGGTTTTTTATCGGCCCGAAAAAACCTATACTAAAATGTTAGGCGTAACCAATTGCGGCTCGGTGTAGTTACCCCATGTACACATGATGCATCAAACGTAACTCTTACAAAGAATCAACAACTTGAATACGAATCACACGAAAAATCAAGAAGACATCCTGGTCGGCATCGACAAGCACACCCCCATGATGCAGCAGTACCTGCGGATCAAGGCGCAGCATCCAGACACCCTATTGTTTTACCGCATGGGGGATTTCTATGAGCTGTTCTTTGAAGATGCCGAGCGGGCCTCGCGGATATTGGACATCACACTAACCACGCGCGGCAGCTCCGCCGGGCAGCCGATCAAGATGGCGGGGGTACCTTTTCATGCGCTAGAGCCGTATCTGGCCAAGCTGGTGAAGCTGGGCGAGTCGGCAGTGATTGCCGAGCAGGTTTTGGAGTCTGCCGAGGCCGCCAAGGCCAACAAGGGGCCGATGGAGCGGGCGGTGAGCCGCATCGTAACCCCCGGCACGCTCACCGATGCTGCGCTGCTGGATGATCGGGCCGACGCCCCCTTGTTGGCGCTGCAACTGAACCGGGGCGTACTGGGGCTGGCGTGGTTGAATCTGGCGAACGGGGATTTCCATGTGGTGGAAACCGAACCGGAATCCTTGCTGAGTCACCTGGAACGCCTGCGCCCCGCAGAGGCATTGATTCCAGACTCGCTGAAGCTGCCTGTGCTGGAATCCCGCGTGGCGGCAATTCGGCGTCTGGCGGATTGGCAGTTCGATGCCAAGACGGCACAGGAACTGCTGACCACGCATTTTGGCACCCATGATCTGGCCGGGTTTGGTGCCGAAGGGCTAAACGTGGCGCTGGCCGCAGCGGGTGCCTTGTTTGACTATGCGCGTACCACCCAGCGACAGGCCTTGGTGCATGTCACCGGCCTGAAGGTGGAGACAGAGGGCGATTACCTGCGCCTGGATGCGCACACCCGTCGCAATCTTGAAATTACCGAAACGCTGCGGGGGGAACCCGCCCCCACCCTGCTCTCTCTGCTCGACCTGACCCAGACGAGCATGGGCTCGCGCTGGCTACGCCACTGTCTGCATCACCCGCTCTCCAATCGCGTGGCATGCCGGGAGCGCCATCAGGCTGTGGCGGATTTGCTCGGTGATGCGGGCGATGGCCCCATGAGTGCAGTGGCCGCTGCCTTGCGCCCGATTGCCGACATAGAGCGCATCGCTACCCGGATTGCATTACGCAGCGTGCGCCCACGCGAACTGGCTGCTCTGCGCGAAAGCCTGGGGGCGTTGGAAGACGTGCGCGCGCCCCTGGCCCATGCAGGCAGCGCCCTGCTCGCCCGCATGAATGACGATCTGGCAACGCCGGTGGATGTGCTGCTCCTGTTGCGTGCAGCCATCATGGAAGAGCCTGCTACACTGATCCGCGAAGGCGGCGTCATCGGCAAGGGATATGACACAGAGCTGGACGAGCTGCGTGATATCCAGAACAATTGCGGCGAATTCCTGGTGGCCCTGGAAACACGCGAACGGGAACGTACCGGCATCTCTACCTTGAAGGTGGAATTCAACCGCGTACACGGCTTCTATATCGAAGTAACGCACGCCAACACCGATCGCGTCCCAGAAGATTATCGTCGCCGCCAGACGATGAAGAACGCCGAGCGCTACATCACCCCGGAACTCAAGGCATTTGAGGACAAGGCGCTCTCTGCACAGGAACGGGCGCTGGCGCGTGAAAAGCTGCTCTATGACGCATTGCTGGAGCAGCTCGCACCACAGGTGCCGCGCTTGCAGACCATTGCCCACGCAATCGCGCTGCTCGATGGGCTGAATGCTTTCTCCCAGGCGGCGGCGCGATATGACTATAGAATTCCCGAACTGGTTGATGAGGCCACGCTCGAAATTGTGGAAGGCCGCCACCCGGTGGTGGAACGGCAGGTGGATGACTTCATCAGCAATGATACCCGCATGGCCCCTACGCGCCGCATGTTACTGGTCACCGGCCCGAACATGGGTGGTAAATCCACGTACATGCGGCAGGTGGCGCTGATTGTCTTGCTGGCACATTGCGGCTCATTTGTACCGGCCACGCGCTGCCGCATCGGCCCGGTAGATGCGATCTTCACGCGGATCGGCGCTTCGGACGACCTGGCTTCCGGGCGCTCCACCTTCATGGTGGAAATGACGGAAGCGGCAGCCATCCTCAATGGCGCCACAGAACGCAGCCTCGTACTCATGGATGAAATTGGCCGGGGCACTTCAACCTTTGACGGCATGGCTTTGGCATATTCTATTGCGCGCCACCTGCTCGACAAAAACCGCAGTTATGCCTTGTTCTCCACCCACTACTTTGAGCTGACCCGCTTGGGGCAGGAATACCCGGAATGCGTAAATGTGCACCTGGGTGCAATTGAGCATGGGCATAGCATCGTCTTCCTGCATGCGGTACAGGATGGCCCTGCCTCGCAAAGCTACGGGATCGAAGTGGCGGCACTGGCGGGCATTCCCTCTGCCGTGGTACGCGACGCCAAACGCCGCCTGCGCTCACTGGAAAACCGCGAGGTGGTCTCCGGCGGGCAAGACGATCTGTTTGCCAGCCTGCCAGAAGCAGAGCCCTCCCAGGTCAGCCATCCGGCACTGACCCAATTGGCCGAACTGGACCCGGACAACATGAGCCCACGCGAAGCCATGGAAGCCTTGTACGCATTACGCAAGACGCTCAACGCACAATAAAAAGCGCGATGCAAATCACAACGCCAGGGGCCAAATCCCCTGGCATTTTTTTGTCCATACCACCCGAACAGGGAAATACCCGCCTCCCTAATCAGGCTTTATGTTACATCCTCAGTCTATGGTCAATCGGACTTGATAGATTTGCGGTCGTGACCAGCGAGGTACGCTAACGGGCCCATTACCACTTCTAATGTCCAGGAGAAAGGCTGGCCACCTGCCACAGTGGTGGCCAGTGTATTCAGGCCGTAATCAGCCGCGCCACTGCGTACCACTCCACTGGGAAGCGGTAGCCGTTGCAGTATGCAGATCGAGTGCCGTGATCTGGGCCTTCTCGGCCAGTTCGGCCAAGGGCAGGCCGACATGGAATTCGCTGTCGATAAATTCCATCAGTGGCATCATGGTGTAGACAATCTCACGCAGACGCTTGCGGGCCTCTTCCTTCGAGCCACTGCGGATCTGCGTCAGCGCATGGTCCAGACTGACGGCCAGACGGCTGAAGCGGCCCACGTTATCAGGCGTCACCTCACCCGCTTCCGAGACCACCCGGTTGCCACCGAGCATGGTTCCTTCCGACACGCGGGAAGCCGCCAATTGCAGCAATTCCTCCAGCGAAAGGTTGGGGTCGCCGTGAGCGCTGGCCAAACCAATGGTCAGGCTCACACGGATGCGATGCTCCTTGTAGGTCATCACAATCGTTTCAATCGCCCGGCGCAAACGCAGGGCAAAGGCCCCACAGGCATCCAGATCGGCAGAAGGAGAAATGACCGCAAACTGGCCTTCCGCCAAGTGAGCAATCGTATCTTCCTTACGAACCTTGGCAGAAAGCAGCTTGGAGAGCTTACGGTGGATGAGCTGCCCCACGCTGTGACCAAAGTTGGTGCACAACTCGTCGTAATGATCCACCTGCACCACCATCACGCTCACGTCGCCACGGTTGCGACGCACCAACTGCTCGCGGCTTTCTTCCAGTTCGCGGCGGGTTTGGGCCAGCTTGACCAGCGCCTCAATCCGGGCGATCAGTTCAACCCGGGGCGTGCCCTTGGTAATGAAGTCGGTCGCGCCCAGGGTCTGTGCCTTGGTGCGGGCCTCATCCTCGTCCTCACCCGAAATGATCAGCACAGGCAGGGAATTGATCCGCGACAGCCGTGAGCCCCGGATGCGCTGCAGCAGGCCAAAGCCATCCAGTCGCGGCATTCCGATATCAGAAATGACTACTTCGACGGTCGGGTCCAGCAACAATGCCTGCCAACCTGCTTCGCCGTCTGCCTCCTCACGCACGTCGAACTTGTCACGAATCTGCTTGCTCAAGGAAGCGCGAACCATGCGTGAATCATCAACAATCAGCACGCGAGGGAGTTGCGCCGCGACTTCAGTCATATGCCTTCCTTTTAACCACCACTGTCCGCAATCCGAACCACTGTCCGGCCACGAGACACCCCGTTGAGCAACTGCGTGCACATTAAGGGTATCTCCTCGAATCCTACCATCCTGTATAACAAACGGAGCTTGTCGGAATGCAAATCTCCTGCAAGTCGTATCCAGGCCTTGTGTTTGGTCGCAAAACCAGCCTGCGCAGAATCCACCCCCAACACGCTCACCCCACGCGCCACCATCGGCGCCAGAGATAAGTTCACTGCACTTCCCAGCACGTCTCCCAACGCCACCACTGCTGCACCAGGTTTGCTTGAACCCAATATCCAGCCTAGTACATTTCCCCCCAAATTATCGACCGCGCCTGCCCATACGCCGCGTGCCAGCGGCTGAATGGCGTCAAGATGCAGATCACCGTACAACAGCACGCGAGAAGCCCCCAAGTCCTTGAGCCATTGGGAATTTTCCGCCTGTCTGGTCAGTGCGCAGACCTCATAACCCCGTGCGGCCAAGAGTGTCACCGCCAGCGAACCGTTACTGCCCCCGGCCCCGGTCACCAACACAGGGCCCCGCTCTGGTTTGAGACCATTATCTTCCAGTTGCGTAAGCGCCATGGCTACCGCCAGTCCGGAACCCCCCAGGCTGATGGCCGATAAGGCATCCAGTTTTTCTGGCACCGGCAGCAACCAGCCGCCAGGCAATAAAGCGCGCTCCGCGTAGGCTCCGTGATGCTTGGAGCCAATGCCATAACCGCTGGCAAAAACCCAATCCCCGGGCTGGAAACGTGGTGCGGCACTTGCCAGCACCTGGGCGACCAAATCGCCCCCTGGCACGCAGGGCAGGCGCCGGGAAGCCACCTCTTGCGCACAACAAGCCAAGGCATCGCGCCGGGTAATCGAGGCATAAGCCACCTGGAGCAGCACATCACCATCATCCAGCTCGGTCTCACACAGGCGTGTCTGCCGAAGCCGGGTGCCTTTGCCGTGACGCTCCAACAACCACGCCTTGAAGTGTTCTGCTGCCATATTCGGATCACGCCCCATCATCGCCCCCTTGCATATGCCTGTGTGGTCGCCTTGATCTGGAGGGCGGAAACGTTATATACAGGGAGCCAGAACCAAAGGCAAGAAGTCCCCAGAAGGCAACACTTTTATGTATAAAAATCCTCAAGTTGCGCCACGAAAGTGACGTTACTGTTCACAGGCGGAACTCCGGTAGACAGATCGTGCTTGAAGCCCCTTTGAACTCCATTGATGAATACATCGCCTATTTCGGGAATCGGGACATCCCCGTGCTGCGCCGAAGCATGCGCTCGCTTGCCGAATTAAGGGAGAACGAAGACGCTGTCACGGGCCGCATCCTCGCCTCTGACGTGCTGCAAGACCCCATGCTGGCGCTGCGCGTACTGACTTATCTGGAAGAGCATCGCCCTCGTCGCCAGAACCACGACATCACCACCGTGGACCGCGCCATCATGATGATGGGCATCACCCCCTTCTTCAACCACTTTGGCGACCTGCCCACAGTAGAAGATGCCTTGGCCAAACACCCCCGTGCTCTGGTCGGCTTGTTCAAGGTCATCAGCCGGGCCAAACACGCCGCCCACTGGGCCCGCGAGTTTGCGCTGATCCGCCACGATATCGATGTAGATGAAGTCACCGTGGCAGCCCTACTGCATGAGGCGGCAGAAATGCTCTTCTGGTGCTTTGCCCCGGTGTGCATGCAGCAGGTCATGAAGCTGCGTGCCGACAACCCACAGATGCGCAGTGTTGCCGCACAGGAAGCGATTTTCAGCGTCGGCATTCCAGACGTGCAGGCCGCACTGGTCAAAGCCTGGCATCTGCCTGAACTGTTGATCACTCTGATGGACAACCGCAACGCAGACAGCCCCCGGGTACGCAATGTCATCCTGGCCTGCGATCTGGCCCGCCATGCCGCCAATGGCTGGAACGACCCGGCACTCCCCGACGACTACCGTGCTGCCGCCCAGCTCCTGCGCGTCAAGCAAAGCGTGATCATGCAACGCATCGGCGTACCAGACGAATACTGGTTGCCTGTGGCGGGGGCGGAATTGGAAGAAGAAGAGCAAGGCACGAGAATTTGATCGCTTGGCGGCCTGGGTCACGGCATAATTGCGCCTTTAGTGTGCCACTGCTGTTCCATGCCTGCCATCCATAAACTCCCTGAAGTGCTCATCAACCAAATCGCCGCTGGCGAGGTGGTGGAGCGCCCGGCCTCCGTGCTCAAGGAACTGATGGAAAACAGCCTGGATGCAGGCAGCTGCGCCATGGAAGTCCACCTTGCCCAAGGCGGCGTGAAGCAGATGCGCATCACCGATGACGGGTGCGGCATCGGCAAGGACGATCTGGCGCTCGCGCTGGAACGCCACGCCACCAGCAAGATTGCCACACTGGAAGACCTGGAGGCTGTCGGCACCATGGGTTTCCGGGGAGAGGCGCTCGCGGCGATCTCCTCCGTGGCCCGTACCCGCATCACTAGCCGTGCCGAAGGTGCAGCGCACGCCTGGAAGATCACCGAACGCGAACGCACGCCCGTACCGGCTGCACTCAATGCAGGCACCGTCGTCGAGGTTGAAGACCTCTACTACAACACCCCGGCACGGCGGAAATTCCTCAAATCCGAATCCACCGAATTCGGCCATTGTGACGACGTATTCCGCCGCATCGCGCTCGCCCGCCCGGACGTAGGCTTCCAGCTCCACCACAACGGGCGCCTCACGTTACGCCTGCCTGCAGGTGACGCCGAACGCCGCGCCCGCGAAATTCTGGGGGACGACTTCATGGCCCACTCGCGCCGGGTAGAGGTGGAATCCGGCCCGCTGCGCCTCACCGGCTTTGCTGCCCTGCCCGCCTACGCTCGTGCCAACCGTGATGCGCAGTTCTTCTACGTCAATGGCCGTTTCGTGCGCGACAAGCTGATCCAGCACGCCTTACGTGAAGCCTATGCCGACATCCTGCACGGCAGTCGTCACCCGGCATTCGTCCTGTTTCTAGAGATGGACCCGGCCGGGGTGGACGTCAACGTCCACCCAGCCAAAACCGAAGTGCGCTTCCGCGAGGGGCGTGCCATTCACCAGTTCGTATTCCACGGCGTCAGCCGCAGTCTGGCCGCACCGGTACAGGCCGCCTACAGTGCAAGCCACCCAACGCAGGATGAAACGCCCGCCCCGGCCAGCACAACGCATTATTACTCCGGCCCGACCGAACAGGCCCGCTTGGCCGTGGAAGAGGCTACGCCGCCTCATTACGCTATCAGCACAAACCAGCCTTCTTTCGCAAATCAGGCCACAAGCATAGCCCCGGTGCGCTACAGCCCGCCGCCACAGACAGGCATGCGCCCGGCGGCCCTGGAAAATGCCATCACCCATCTGGCTCCCAATGCCCCTGCCCCCCTGCCCGCTCACGACCCAACCCGCGCCGCCGCGCTGGGTTACGCGGTAGGACAAATTCATGGCGTCTACATCCTGGCCCAGAACGAACAGGGATTGATACTGGTAGATATGCATGCGGCACATGAGCGCATTCTGTACGAACAACTCAAACATGTGCTCGATGGCAATCCCGGCGTGCAACGCCTGCTCATCCCGGCTGTCATCAATGCCAGCAAGATCGAAATGGCCACCGCCGAAGAACATGCCGAAACGCTGACGCGGATGGGCTTCGATATAGGCTCTGCAGGCCCCCACGAACTCGCCGTGCGTAGCGTGCCCGCCCTCTTGGGGCGCGCCAATGTTGCCGACCTGCTGCGCAGCCTGCTCGCCGAACTCCGCGACTACCCAGCCAGCGAAGTCATCGCTGCCCGGCGCAACGAACTGCTCGCCACCATGGCCTGCCACGGCGCAGTACGCGCCAACCGCCAACTCACCCTGCCGGAAATGAACGCGCTGCTGCGCGACATGGAAGCCACCGAACGCGCCGACCAATGCAACCACGGCCGCCCCACCTGGACCCAGCTTTCAATGGCTGACCTGGACAAACTCTTCATGCGTGGCCAATAACTGGTTGCCGCACACCACAGGAACAACACATGCAACTGGATAGAATCCTCCAATCCCAAGGCCTTGGCTCTCGCAAAGAAGCACGCAAACTCGTGCGCGACGGACTGGTCAAGATCAAAGGCATCGTTGCCACCGATCCGTTTGCCGAATATGACGAAAACGGCTTCACTTTCGAGGTCGACGATTGGGAGTGGGAATACTCCAAGCTCGTCTACATTGCCCTGCATAAGCCGTTGGGATACGAGTGTTCCCACAAGCCCAAGCACAACGAAAGCGTCTTCCACCTTCTACCCGAGCCCTTGATGGTGCGTGGCGTACAAAGCGTGGGACGGCTCGATGTAGAGACCAGCGGCCTGCTGCTCTTCTCCGACGACGGCCAATTCATCCACGCCATCGCCCACGCCAAGCGCCAAGTCACCAAACACTACCGCGCCCAGACCGCACAGGATATCCAGCCCGCCGAAATCGAAGCCCTGCTCGCAGGCGTAGAACTGCACGACGAACCCGAGCCTGTGGCCGCCCTTGAAGTCAAACAGACCGGCGAACGGCAGATCGAACTGGTGATTGATCACGGCAAATATCACTTGGTACGCCGCATGATCGCCGCAGCAGGCAACCACGTAGAATCACTGCATCGCTTTGCTGTAGGCGGACTCTCAATGGAAGACGGCTCGCTCCCCGAACTCGAACCCAGCGACTGGTGCTATCTGCGCCCCAAGCATCTAGCATTACTGGGGTATCAGGTAGAAAAATAACGCGCCTCGGGACAGCCACCCTTCGTCACCATCGCATTACCACAAGACAACACTGATCGAATTTAACTTACGCATCGTTTTCCACGATCAGGATTGTCCTTACAAAAAAGCCGCTGTAATGCGGCTTTTTTGTACACGGAAGGAACCACTATTCCCAGAAATCAGGCGCAATAGTTGCTTTGATATCTTTTTTTTGTTCTAGGGAAGACGAATGAATAAGGGTCTGCCAAACTTATTTCAAGCAAGCCTGCTTGGAATGGTGATAGTTGCCACAATGGTCACAACAGCTTGGGCCGACACAGCTCTTCCAAGCAGTGCCAATCAAAATTCAACGCAAGTATCACAATCAACACCAGCAGAGAGCGGCGAGACTCCGCCTTTGCAAAACGGCCAACCGGCAGAGCCAATGTCGCCCCAACTGGCAGCAATGGTGTGCCCCAAGATGGTTGCACCGGAATATCCCGAACAGATGGTTACGCACAAAATAGAAGGGGGTGTGATTGTCGTTTTCCAGACCGGTCAGAATGGGGAGCTTTCGAGCGCAGTTCAAATCAGGTTTCAATCGATTCCGGCAGAGTATCAGGACACACTCAAGGCATCCGTTATCGCGGCCTTGAAGAACTACCGATGCAAACCCAGCCTATGCTTAATGCAAGAATTTTCGTTCCGCCTAAATTGACTAGCTCGTCCACAACAGGCTGGATTTGATACGCATTTTGCTACAACCAATTAAAAATGTACCAAAACATTTTTAGAATATGCTGCCCCAGAACCCCGCCGGGCTTTTTGTAATGGCCACTGACGCCATCCAGCTCAGGCACACGAGTGCGGCCATCATGGCGGTGGCGCGAATGGCAAGTGTAGGCCCGCGCTTGAGCGCGATAGTCCCGAGCACAATATAGGCCACCAGCCCGATCAGTTTTGCCATCAACCAGGGCTGGGCCATGGGGGATGCACCGATCGTCACAGCCAGGGCAATGCCTGAAGCTAGTAGGCAGGTGTCGATGATATGCGGCAAGATTTTGGTGAGGCGGTGCTGGAGTAAGGGGGAGCCGCGCAGCATCCAGCGCCCGCGCAAAACAAATCCGGTAGCACTAAGCGCCACAAGTGTCATATGCAGATGTTTTAGGATGATATAGCTATTCATGCGCGGGTTCTCTCTGTGATTGGGGTTGTTAATATCCGCCGGTAGATTGTATATAGTTTTCGAAGCGGGTGTATTCGCCGAGGAAGGTCATGGCCACGGTGCCAGTAGGGCCGTTCCGGTGTTTACCGATGATGAGTTCGGCCTTGCCCTTGTCTTCGGTATCCGGGTTATAGATCTCATCGCGGTAGACGAACATGATGATATCCGCATCTTGCTCGATAGCGCCAGATTCGCGCAAGTCAGACATCACCGGGCGTTTGTTGGGGCGTTGTTCCAGGCTTCGGTTCAACTGCGAGAGCGCCATGATGGGTACATGCAGTTCCTTGGCGAGCGACTTGATTGAGCGGGAGATTTCCGAGAGTTCTGCCGAACGGTTGTCGCTCTCTTTGTGGGACGTCATCAACTGGATGTAGTCGATCACGATCAGGCCCAGCCCACCACACTGGCGGTGCAGACGGCGGGCACGGGCGCGCAGATCAATGGGGTTCAGCCCCGGAGTCTCGTCGATAAAGATAGGGGCCTCGTGCAGGCGCCCCAGCGCGTAGGTGAGCTTTTGCCACTCATCATCGTTGAGCTGACCGGTGCGCAGTTTGTGCTGGTTCAGGCGCCCCACCGAAGAGATGAAACGCATCGCCAACTGGGTGGCTGGCATTTCCATCGAGAATACGGCTACGGCCTTGCACGCTTCCAATGCCACAGACTCGGCCACGTTCAGCGCGAATGAGGTCTTGCCCATACCGGGGCGTCCGGCGACAACGATCATGTCGGTGGCCTGCAGGCCGGAGGTCATGGCATCCAGATCAGTCAAGCCTGTAGGAACCCCTGTGATGGCAGCGGGGCTGTCGCGGTCATAGAGTTCCTGGATACGCTCGACCACCTGCCCCAGCACGGGCTGGATGGCGACGAAACCGGCGTTTTGCTTGCTGCCTTCGTCACGAATGGCGAGAATCTTGGCTTCGGCTTCATCCAGAATGATATTGGCATCCCGCCCCGACGGGGTGAGCGCATTCCCGGCAATCTCATCCCCCACAGTGACGAGTTTGCGCAGAATCGCACGCTCGTGCAGGATTTCCGCGTAACGGCGGATGTTGGCCGCAGAGGGGGTGTTGTTGGCAATCTCACCCAGGTAGGCCAAGCCCCCTACGTGGGTAGCTTCGTTGTTCTTGTCCAGCGACTCGAACACAGTCACCACATCGGCAGGCTTGCCTGATTCGATGAGTTTGGCGATGTGCTGGAAGATGCGGCGGTGCTCGTCGCGGTAGAAATCCGCCTCATTAACCAGATCGCCCACGCGGTCCCAGGCGGTGTTATCCAGCAGCAGGCCACCGAGCAAGGACTGCTCCGCCTCAATGGAATGCGGAGGGAGCTTGATCGCTGTAATCTCGGGGTCAGGCGCCCCACCTGCTTCGCCTTGTCCGTAGCGCCGTTTCTGAGCCATAACTACTCCAATAACAACCTGCACCCGCCGCACGATAATCGTCGTCAGGAAAAATAACCAAAGGCAGGAATCATACCCTCATCCCATCCTGCCGTCCGCGCATGAAAAAGGGCTGCCGAAGCAGCCCTTTTTCCGAACTTTCCAACTCACGCCACAAGGCGTAGGCCAGATTAGTGTTCGCCAGTCACCGTGATGGCGACGTTCACCAGAACGTCAGTGTGCAGCGCCACTTCGATCTGGTATTCGCCCACCAACTTCAGCGGACCGTTCGGCAGGCGCACGCCAGCCTTTTCAACCGGGTGGCCTTGGGCTACCAGGACGTCGGCGATGTCGGCGTTGGTTACGGAACCGAACAGACGACCATCCACACCAGCCTTGCGGGCCAGCGTAACAGCCAGGCCTTCCATTTTTGCGGCGGCAGCCTGGGCAGCGACCAGCTTCTCGCCAGCAACGCGTTCGAGTTCAACGCGGCGAGCTTCGAACTCGGCCAAGTTAGCGGCGGTAGCGCGCTTGGCACGGCCGGTGGGGATCAGGAAGTTACGGGCGTAACCTTCCTTGACCTTCACCACGTCGCCAAGGTTGCCGAGGTTGACAACTTTTTCAAGCAGAATGATTTGCATCGCGTGACTCCCGGATTACTGGTGCAGATCGGTGTACGGCATCAGCGCGAGGAAACGGGCGCGCTTGATGGCGGTGGACAGCTGGCGCTGATAGCCGGTCTTGGTCCCGGTAATACGCGCCGGCATGATCTTGCCGGTCTCGGTGATGAAATCCTTGAGCAGCTCGACATCCTTGTAGTCGATCTCTTCAATCTTCTCGGCGGAGAAGCGGCAGAACTTGCGGCGCTTGAACAGGCCACGGTTGCCACCTCTGTCGTCCTTCTTCTTGGTCGTAGGTCTAAAAGCCATGATGTATTCCTTCCATCAATTCAAAAGTTCTGATGTGCAACAAGGGCGTTCGGATCTTCGCACTGCGGGCATTCAAGAAGCCCTCTACGATCAACTCACATCCCAGGGGCAGTTTTTCGAACTGCTGGGCCAGCGGCCCCACTACCCTGACGGGTATTTCACAGCCTACATCCCGCTCCAGCCCGGCTTCTTCCTGCCGGGAAGTGTGTTCAATGCGGCAATCGAGCACAGCCTGTCTGGCTGGGGTCCACCGCAATGCGTCACGCGAGATGAGCCGCCCGGAAATCCTGATCGTATTAACTGCGAGCGTAGTCACCCTCTATTTGCACAGAATCAGACAGCATCTTCCGTCTTAACCTCTTCGGCAGCGGCAGCAGGCGCCGTCAGCGAGCGGGACTTCTCTTCCTTCATCATCGGGGAAGGAGCGGTAACAGCCTTCTTCATCTTGATGGTGAGGTGACGCAGAACAGCATCGTTGAACTTGAATGCGTGTTCCATTTCGTCGAGGGTTTCCTGGTCGCACTCGATGTTCATCAGAACATAGTGGGCCTTGTGCACCTTCTGGATCGGGTAGGCCAATTGACGACGGCCCCAGTCTTCCAGACGGTGGATCTGTCCATTGCGCGTGGCCACGGTGGCCTTGTAGCGCTCGATCATTGCGGGCACTTGCTCGCTTTGATCCGGATGGACAATGAATACAATTTCATAGTGTCGCATGCAGACTCCTTGCGGGTTGATAACAGCTCCCCGGCATGCGTACCGGTAGAGCAAGGGAACTGAGGATTATAAACAATTTCAGCATTTTGTCCAAACATCTTCCTGCCCTCTCTGCAGATACGCACCTACCCGACACCAGACCAAAAGAGCACAAGCCTACAGTGCCTCAGGGGGCTCTTCTACACTCCCTGCTGGGGCCACAGTCTGTTTCGCTTCTGCACGCTCCAGCAAGCGAGAGGGAGCCATGAAGGTCAATCTGCCAGTTTCGCAAAATGAAATCCGGCTTGAACCGGGCAAACCAATTGTTACCAAGACTGATCTGAAGGGGCAGATCACCTATGCGAACAATTCCTTTGTAGCCATCAGCGGTTTCAGCCGTGAGGAGTTACTCGGGTCCAGTCACAACATCGTGCGCCACCCGGATATGCCACCGGAGGCCTTTGCAGATTTGTGGCGCACCCTCAAGGCCGGCATGCCGTGGCGGGGTTTGGTAAAAAACCGGACAAAGGCGGGTGACTTCTACTGGGTGGATGCCTTTGTGACGCCAATAACCGAACACGGGCGCACGGTGGGTTATATCTCGGTGCGCACACCCCCTTCCCGCGAGCAAGTCAGCACTGCCCAGGTGCTGATTCAGGATGTGTGCGCAAAACGCCGCAGTTATCCCGCCACCACGATTGCGAAGCACACCAACTGGTTTTTCCCAACACTGATGGGGGCAAGCATTGCAACGGCTGTACTCGGCATCATTGGCGCAAGTCTTGGCGGCGCTGTAGGCCTCACCCTGGCAGGCATTACCGCGCTGTTGATCATCGCCTTGCCGCTGAGCCTGCGGTACTGGCTGTTTACGCCAATCAGGCAGTTGCAACACACGCTGCAATGCATTGATGAAGGTCGACTGAACGAATCCTCCCCGCGCCCACGCGGGGTCTTGGTGGGGCTGGCGCTTCAGGTCGAGGCCCTGCGTGTCCATCTGCAGGCCACCTTCTGTGATGTGATGCTCGGGGCGGAGAACGTTGCCGAACAAGCCCAGACGCTCAAGCGTGATATGAGCGGAATGGTTGACGCCACTCAGACCCAAGGCAAAGAACTCAGCGATGTAGCCGCCTCAGTGGAAGAAATGGGCGTAACCGTTGAAGAGATCTCCGAGAACACCACCCACAGCCAGCACGCAGCCAAAGCCACACAAACGCTGGCAGAAGAAGGGCACGAAGCCATCCACCGCCAGCTTGAGTCCGCACAAGGTCTGATTGCCCAGACGAAATCCTCACAGGAGCTGATTTTGCGGGTCAGCGCCTCCATCGGAGAAATATCCGCGATCACCAATCTGATCAACGAAATTGCCGATCAGACGAACCTGCTCTCCCTGAATGCCGCCATTGAAGCAGCCCGCGCAGGAGAACACGGGCGCGGCTTTGCCATTGTGGCAGACGAGGTTCGCAAACTGGCCGAGAGCACAGCCAAGAGCACCCGCAGCATCGCCGGCACAATAGACTCGGTACGTAACGCGGCTGACGACGCAGTACATGCCATGGAACAGGTGATGCGTGATGTGGAAAGCAACACCCAGGAGATCAAGGCCATGCGGCAGCGCCTGGATCAGATCGTTTCCTCCAGCCAGAACGCAGAAACCCAGGCTGACAACGTTAAAAGCATGCTCACCCAGCAAACGATTGCCACGCATCAGATTGCATACACCATGGAACGCATATCTGCCACGGTGGAAAGCAACAATACCGCCATCAATCAGGTCGATAATTCCTGCCAGTCCCTTTCATTCACAGCTGCCGAGCTGAAACGTCTGGTCGAACACATGCGTTCGGCACTGAATACCACCCACGGCGGCCAGGCTTGATTAGCGCTTACGCCGCAAGGGCGCGGCAATCGTCGACATCAAGGTGGAGAGCTGATCGCTGAACCCGTGCTGGGAGGGCTGGGTAATCTCAAGGAATACATTGCTGCCTTCGGTGCGTAGTTGCGTCATCACCACCAGACGGCTCATGATGCGGTCGCGCCCCTGCTGCTTGGCCATGTAGAGGTAGCTATCGGCCTCGCGGATCAGGGTGTCATAGTCGCCTTGGCCGCTGTAGGCGCTCACACCAAAGCTGGCCGTCACCACGCCGGCCTTTCGCATCGGGTGCTGCTTGATGGTGCGGCGCATGCGATCGGCAATCTTCATCGCCCCCTCGGTATCCGTTTCCGGGCAGATCAACAGGAATTCCTCGCCACCCCAGCGGCCAAAGTGGTCTGAAATCCGCATCCTGCGCCGCACGCGACGGGCTATTGCGGCCAGCACCACGTCTCCGATGCCATGCCCAAAGTTGTCGTTGATTCGCTTGAAATGGTCCACGTCAATCATCACCACAGAGAGCGGGCGGCCATAGCGCAAGGCGCGGTCGAATTCATGCGCCAGTAGGCTTTCGATTTTGCGCCGGTTGTGCAGACCGGTCAGCACGTCCGTCTCGGCTTCCGCCAGCAACATGCTGATCTCATGCCAGCGTCGCTGTGCGTAGATGACCAGCACAAACCCGACCAGGGCAAACCACACCAGCACCTTGTCGGGCGCCAGTTCGGGGGTCAGCCGCCAGAACCCGGCAAGAACCTGGTTATCCAGACGTGACAACGCCGCAGCACTGGCGATCACCGCCACCCATGCGGCCAGCAGATCCAGCAGCCTTGTGCGGTGGTCCTGCAACCATCGCTGGAAGATGCGCCCTGATCCCTTCATCACGCCCCCGGAGACAGGAAACATCCGGCTTAACGGCATGCGGCGGCCTGGACTGGAACGCTTGCGACAATTGTTTGCGTCCCACGCGCTGGGGATAAGTGCCGAAGCCTTGGCGACTTCGGCCCTGGCGCCCCAACCGCCCAGACGGGCAAGACAAAACAAGGGCGTGCTTCAGCCCGTGATTGGCAGCAAGAAATCGCTGGCGATCCGATTTCCCAGGTCGTTGATACGCTCGATAAAGCGGGTCAGGTAGGCATGCAGGCCCGCCTCCAGCACATCGTCGATCCGCCCGTAACGCAAGCCCGAGGCTAACTCGCCCGCGCGTCGCAACGTCTCGCGCGAGCGCTGATTGGCTACGATATCCAGGAAGTTGCAGACCTCTGACGAGCAGTAGGCCAATGAACGTGGCATACTGGGGTCAAGAATCAGCAATTCCGCCACACGGGAAGGCACAATCAGATCCCGATACACCTTGCGGTAGATTTCAAAAGCCGATACCGAGTGCAGCAAGGCGCTCCACTGGTAATACTCGCCCGCTTCATCCCGCCGAGGGGCTTCTTCGATGAAACTGTATTTCACATCCAGAATGCGGGCGGTATTGTCGGCACGTTCGATAAAAGTCCCCAGGCGCAGGAAGCAGTTGGCCTCGTCACGCATCATGGTGGCGAAACTCACGCCCCGGAACTGGTGCGAACGCAACTTGACCCATTCAAAAAAGGCGTCCAGCTCATCGGCATCCAGCGGATCAAGCTGGTATTCACGCAGCTTCAACCAAGTGGCATTGATCGTTTCCCACAATTCGGCTGTCAACGTGCCACGCACGGCATGCGCGTTTTCCCGCGCCAGACGCAGGCAGGAATAGATACTCCCCAGGTTTTTGCGATCCAAAGCCATGAAGTGCACCACGTTACGGGCGCTCACTTCGTCATAACGCTGTTGATAAGCTTCCAGCAAACCGATGGAATCCAGCGTGGCAAGCCACAGGCGCTCCACTTCATGCTCGCTTTGCGGCATCAAGGACATGCGATTATTCACATCCAGCATGCGGGCAAGATTTTCGGCGCGTTCAATATAGCGCGCCATCCAGTAGATATGATCGGCGGTACGCGACAGCATGCTCATTCCTCCAGAACCCAGGTATCCTTTGTACCCCCGCCTTGCGAGGAATTCACCACCAGCGAGCCCTCCTTGAGTGCCACCCGCGTCAGCCCGCCAGGAACGAAGCGCACCTCATTACCCGAGAGAACAAAGGGGCGCAGGTCAAGATGGCGCGGAGCAATGCCGCTGTCCACAAAGGTTGGGCAGGTCGACAAAGCCAGGGTCGGCTGGGCAATGTATTTTTCAGGGTTAAGCAGAATCCGGGCGCGGAAATCCTCTATCTGCGCAGCCGTCGATGCAGGGCCGACCAGCATGCCATAGCCCCCTGCCCCATGCACCTCCTTGACCACCAGCTCCGGCAGGTGTTCCAGCACATAGGCCAGATCATCCGCCTTGCGCAGCATGTAGGTGGGCACGTTGTTCAATACCGGCTTTTCACCCAGGTAGAAGCGCACCATGTCAGGCACATAGGGGTAAATTGATTTATCATCCGCCACCCCCGTGCCAATGGCATTGGAGAGCGTGACATTTCCCGCCCGGTAGGCCGACAGTAACCCTGGCACCCCCAGCATGGAATCAGGCCGGAATGCGAGCGGATCGAGAAAATCGTCATCAATACGCCGGTAGATCACATCCACCCGGCGCGGCCCCTGGGTAGTACGCATGAATACCTGCTCATTGCGCACAAACAGATCCCGCCCTTCCACCAATTCCACGCCCATCTGCTGGGCCAGGAAGGCATGTTCAAAATAGGCGCTGTTGAAGCTACCCGGAGTGAGTACTACCACAGTAGGGTCGAGCACACCCTTGGGAGCCACCGCACGCAAGGTATCCAATAGCAGATCGGGATAATGCTCGACGGGTGCAACCCGGTTCCTGGCAAAGAGTTCGGGAAAAAGCCGCATCATCATCTTGCGGTTTTCGATCATGTAACTCACACCGGAGGGCACGCGCAGATTGTCTTCCAGCACGTAGAACTCGCCCTCGCCCGCGCGCACGATATCCACCCCGGCAATGGCGGCGTAGATATCTCCTGGCACATCCACGCCCTGCATCTCGGGCCGGTACTGGGCGTTGGCAAGCACCTGTTCGGCGGGAATCAGCCCGGCCTTGAGGATTTCCTGATCGTGGTAGATGTCACGGATAAACGCGTTCAGCGCCTTCACCCGCTGGCGCAAGCCGGTGGCCAGCGCCGACCATTCTTGCGCGGGAATGATGCGTGGGATCACATCGAAGGGGATCAGGCGCTCGGCCCCGGCTTCATCACCATACACCGCAAAGGTGATGCCGGAGCGATGAAACAACGCGTCTGCCTCGTGTCGCTTGCGGGCCATGCGATCAGCGGGGATGCCGTCAAACCACTTTACATAGCCCTGGTAATGGCTGCGGACTTCGCCCCCGGCAGAAGTCATCTCGTCATAAAAACGCGGACGTGACGCAAACCCTTTGCTGCTCTTTTGTTCTTGGGATAAAGCCACCTGTCTCTCCTGTCGGCCTTGTTGTCGCCTGAACAGACTTCAGCGAGAAACGTGCCATCCCAAACAGGCTAGAGAAATCAGGTTTCATCCACCCAAACATGCCCAACTTGGTGCATTGACAGGAGGGTGCATCCAGCTTGGTGCCTGAAAATCAGTGCTTTGCCTCATCCTGGGCCAGCAAGGTAGCAAGATGCGCCACGATGCCTTGTGAAACAATCGATTTGGGCGCACGGGGCAAAGGGTGGCGGCCTGCGTCGTCATACAGGATCACCGTGTTTTCATCCCCACCCATGCCATCCTGCACCAGATTGCCCACCACCAGCGGCAGGCGCTTGCGGCTGCGCTTCTGCTCGGCGTAGCTGTCCAGATCCTGGCTCTCGGCGGCAAATCCCACACAAAACGGCGCGGCAGGCAGACTGGCGACTTCAGCCAGAATATCTGGGTTCAAATCCAGCTCGATCACCGGCGCCTGCCCAGCGGTTTTCTTGATCTTGTTCTCGGCACTCTGGCGTGGCCGGAAGTCCGCCACCGCCGCCACACCAATGAACACCTGCGCAGCCCCTACGCGTTGCATCACCGCCTGATACATCTCCTGCGCGGTGTGTACGCTGATGCACTCCACCCCATGCGGCACCTCCAGCGCCACCGGGCCGCTCACCAGTTGCACCCTGGCGCCAGCCTGCGCGCAGGCACGTGCCAGGGCATAGCCCATCTTGCCCGAAGAAATATTGGTGATACCGCGCACCGGATCAATCGGCTCATAGGTCGGCCCAGCCGTCATCACGACAGTTTTGCCTGCCAGCAGCTTGGGTTGGAAAAATCCGATCAGGGCTTCGCGGATCGCTTCGGGCTCCATCATCCGCCCCTCCCCGACCTCACCACAGGCTTGCGAGCCTGAATCCGGCCCCAGAATCTCGATACCATCGGCGCGCAGTTGAGCCACATTGCGTTGCGTTGCCGGGTTGTGCCACATCTGGCGGTTCATCGCCGGGGCCACCAGCAAGGGGCAATCCCGCGCCAGGCACAGTGTAGAGAGGAGATCGTCGGCAATCCCGTTGGCAAGCTTGGCCAAGGTGTTGGCACTGGCCGGAACAATCAGCAGCGCGTCAGCAGAGCGGCTCAGATCGATGTGTGACATGTTGTTGGCACGGCGATCATCCCAGGGATCAAGCCACACCGGATGGCCGGAGAGGGCCTGGAAAGTCAGCGGCGTCACAAACCGGGCGCCGTTCTCGGTCATCACCACATGCACCTCGGCGCCAGCCTTGCCCAGCAGGCGCACCAACTCCGCCGCCTTGTAGGCGGCAATTCCGCCCGTCACACCCAATACGATGCGCTTGCCTGCAAGTTCTGTCATCTTTAATGCATCCAGATTAGTTATACGATGTGCAAATAGCATGGCCCCATCGATAGAGGGGTGCCCGAAGAACAATTCTAGCGCCTATAAGGACAAGCACACCATGGCGATTACTGATTGGCCCGAAGATGAACGTCCCCGCGAACGCTTGCTGCGCCAAGGAGCCGGGGCCTTATCCGATGCAGAACTGCTCGCCATTTTCCTGCGGGTGGGCGTCAAAGGCAAAAGTGCCGTCGATCTGGCGCGTGACCTGCTCGGGCATTTTGGCGGACTGGGGCAGCTATACGCCGCACCACTGACCGAGTTCCGCGCTTTTCCCGGCATGGGGGAGGCGAAATTTGCCCAACTCCAGGCCGTGATGGAGATGGCCCGGCGTGCGCTCAGTGAAAAGCTCAAGGCCCGTAGCGTGCTGGATTCCTCCCAGGCGGTGCGCGACTGGCTGCAACTGCATCTAGCCCACCTTCCTCACGAGGTCTTCATGGTGCTGCTGCTGGATGCGCAGAACCAGCTCATCAGCGCCCATGAACTCTTTCGCGGTACTTTGACGCAAACCAGCGTCTACCCGCGTGAGGTAGTCAAGCTTGCCCTGGCGAACAACGCAGCCAGCACGATTTTCGCCCACAACCATCCATCGGGCGTTTCTGAACCCAGTCATTCCGACCAACACCTCACCCACACCTTGAATCAGGCGCTGGGGCTGGTGGATGTGCGCGTGCTGGATCACTTTGTAGTCTGTGCGGGCAGCCCGGCACTTTCATTTGCCGAGCGCGGCATGCTGCAAATGTAGTAGACTGTCTGCTTCTTATCGAGGGTGTTTCTGCCAGAACCTGGTCAGGATCTGTGGCGAGAGGACACCAATGGCGTGCAAAGCGGCGCAAAAGCAGCATTTTTGCGCTGCGCACGAGCACCAATACACGCCCTCTCAGTAAGATCATGAATAGGTTCGAAAAGAAGTGCTTGATTCCTTGCACTTGACCCGCGTATAATCAGCGGCTTTTCGGAACCACCTACCGGAGCGAGATATGTCTCGAGTATGTATTGTCACGGGCAAAGCCCCGATGGTGGGGAACAACGTTTCCCACGCCAACAACAAAACCAAGCGCCGTTTCCTGCCCAACCTGCAGAACCGTCGCTTCTGGGTCGAATCTGAAAACCGCTGGGTCAGCCTGCGTGTTTCCAATGCTGGTCTGCGGACCATCGACAAGAAGGGCATCGAAGTCATTCTGGCCGAGCTGCGTGCGCGCGGCGAGAAGGTCTGACCCCTCGACCCACACTGAATAGCGGAGATCAAAATGGCCAAAGGCGGTCGTGAAAAGATTAAGCTGGAATCCACTGCGGGTACCGGCCACTTCTATACCACCAACAAGAACAAGCGTACTACTCCAGGGAAGCTGGAGTTTACCAAGTACGACCCGGTGGTTCGCAAGCACGTGCTGTATAAGGAAACCAAGCTCAAGTAAGGGCTTGTGCGCGGCGCGCCCGCGCAAGACCTCAAGGTTGGTTCCGACCCCTGTTGTAGTAAAAAGGCTCGCATTGCGGGCCTTTTTTATTTTCAACGCGCCCTGCGCCTCGTTTTTTTGACAGCCCCACGCCATGACGCATCCAGCTACTGAAAACCTGAACATCGCTTCGTTCGACGCAATGCCTTCACCTGCGGATATCAAGCGCCGCATCCCCCTTTCTGAAAACGCTGCTGCCACGGTTCTGGAAGGTCGGCAGACGATCATGCGGATTCTGGACCGCCAAGACCCACGCCCGATCATCATCATCGGCCCCTGCTCAATCCACGACCCT
Source organism: Uliginosibacterium gangwonense DSM 18521 (assembly GCF_000373965.1). GTDB lineage: Bacteria > Pseudomonadota > Gammaproteobacteria > Burkholderiales > Rhodocyclaceae > Uliginosibacterium > Uliginosibacterium gangwonense. The sequence continues at coordinate 364,054 of NZ_KB892846.1, forward strand.
ATTGCCGGATTGGATTACGCCCGTCGCCTCAAGAAACTGGCGGATGAAGTGGCCGATACGCTGTACGTAGTGATGCGCGTGTACTTTGAAAAACCCCGTACCACCACCGGCTGGAAGGGGTTCATCAACGACCCGCACATGGATGACTCCTTCCATATTGAGGAAGGCATGGAGCGCGGCCGCAAATTCCTGCTGGATGTCGCCGAAATCGGCGTGCCCGCCGCGACCGAAACGCTCGACCCCATCGCCCCGCAATACTATGGCGACCTGATCAGCTGGGCCGCCATTGGCGCCCGTACCACCGAGTCGCAGACCCACCGTGAGATTGCCTCCGGATTGTCGACCCCGGTCGGCTTCAAGAACGGCACCGATGGTTCGCTGGAAGCGGCCGTCAACGGCATCCTCTCTGCCTCGCGCCCGCACAGCTTCCTGGGGCTGAGCGAGGAAGGCCAATCCTGCATCGTGCGCACCCGTGGCAACCGCTACAGCCACATCGTGCTGCGTGGCGGTGGTGGGCGCCCGAACTACGATACCGTTTCCGTGTCGCTGGCCGAGCAGTTGCTCACCAAGGCCAAGCTACCGCAGAACGTCATCATCGACTGCTCCCACGCCAATTCCTGGAAGAAGCCGGAATACCAGCCCTTGGTGCTCAAGGACGTGGTGCATCAAATCCGCGAAGGCAGCCCCTCGATTGTCGGCGTGATGATCGAAAGCTTCATTGAAGAAGGCAGCCAGCCCATCCCGGAAGACCTCAGCAAGCTGCGTTACGGCTGTTCGGTCACCGACGGCTGCGTGGGCTGGGAGACGACTGAAGACATGCTGCGCAAGGCTCACGCCGCGCTCAAGGATGTGGTCGCCGCCCGCGCCAAGCGCTAAGAACCTATTCATTCATATCTGGAGAATATTACGATGCCCCTGATCCAGCCCTTCAAGGCGCTGCGCCCCGCCTCTGGCCGAGCAGCCGAGATCATCGCCCCACCGTATGATGTGCTGTCTTCCGTCGAAGCCCGCGCCCGCGCCGCAGGTAAGCCATGGAGCTTCCTGCACATCTCCAAGCCGGAGATCGATCTGCCTGCTGGCACCGACCTGTACTCCCCGGCGGTTTACGCCAAAGCCGCAGAGAACCTGCAAAAGATGCTCGACGCAGGCGTGATCGCCCGTGACGAACAGCCCTGCTACTACGTCTATCGGATCGTGATGGGCAGCCACGTGCAAACCGGCTTTGTTGCAGCGGCTTCGGTGATCGAATACGACAACAACCGCATCAAGCGCCACGAATTCACCCGCCCGGACAAGGAAGATGACCGCGTCCGCCAGATCGAAGCGCTCAACGCCCAGACCGGCCCAGTATTCCTCGCCTACCCTGCAGCGCCGGCCATTGACGATATTCTTGCTGCCACCGTAACCGGTACGCCGGACGCTGACGCGACGGCAGATGACGGCATCCGCCACACCCTGTGGGTGATTCGTGATGCCGCTACGATTGCCGCAATCAGCAAGCATTTTGAGGCGCTTCCCGCGCTCTACATCGCCGATGGCCACCACCGCTCTGCGGCAGCTTCCCGCGTCGCCGCAGCCCGCCGTAGCGCCAATCACCACCATACGGGCGACGAGCCTTACAACTACTTCCTCTCGGTGATCTTCCCGGATCACGCCCTCAAGATTCTGGACTACAACCGCGTGGTCTGTGATCTGAACGGGCTCTCCAAGGAAGAGTTGATCGCCAGGATCAGCCAAGCCTACACCGTGCAGGCCGTACCCAGCCAACACAAGCCCACCGTGTATGGCGAGGTCGGCATGTACCTGCCCGGCCAGTGGTACAAGCTCAACATCAAGCCCGAACTGATCCCCGCTGACCCCGTTGCCCGCCTGGACGTGAGCCTACTCACCGAGCACGTGCTCACCCCCGTGCTCGGTATTGCCGACCTGCGCCGCGACAAGCGCATCGACTTCGTCGGCGGCATCCGTGGCCTGCCGGAACTGGAAAAGCGCGTCAACAGTGGCGAGATGGCCGTTGCCTTCGCCATGTTCGCCACCACCATGCACGACCTGATGTCGGTCGCGGACTCCGGCCAGGTCATGCCGCCCAAATCCACGTGGTTTGAGCCGAAGCTTGCCGATGGCATGGCCTCACATGTGATTGACTGAGCCACTCTGCACCACCCGTACAAAGCCGACCTCATGGGTCGGCTTTTTTATTTTTGTCACGGGTCTCGGATAACCACAGGCGCCATCCAGTCATGCCTACGTGTTTGTCGGCTTTGTAGATGCCCTGCTATGATAAATACTGATCATATACGCAACAATTGCGTACTCTACTCCGCCACTTAACTAACTCCATAGTTCAAATGCATTCCATGGTCAACATCGAAACTCACATTTGGAAAAACCTGCACGCAGATATTCATCTAGGTAAGCACGAGATTTCTATGTACCACTACAGCCATTCGGTAATTCAACCTGCACTAGAGAGACTCACTGCAAAGATCGCCGAACTGCAACTCCAATCACAAGAAGATATAAGCCTTTGCTTTGTCTTGTCGGATATGGAACCATTGAAATCACTGACCATCCAGTCATTTGCACTTGCTATCCAATCCCTATTCGAAAGAAGCTTCCGGCAATACCTGATCTCATGCGCTCATGAGTTAAAATGGGAAACAAAGAACATAGACAAAAAACTTATCACTGGCAAATGGCCCGACTTACAAGAGGCATTCCTCAAACTCAAAGGAATTGACCTGCGCTCGTTCGACAGTTATAAGATGCTTGATTGCCTGCAGCTACTCGGTAACGCCTGTCGCCACGGCGACGGCCCCTCTCTAGAAACATTAGCACAGAAACACCCCGAATTCTGGATAGAGCCTCATCAAGCAAATCCATTACCTCCCTTGGGATTCCTACGTCCAGAAATCCCACCTCAGCCTAAAAGAAAAATTAGCGACATAGCGCTATCTGAAGATCATTTGCATGCCTTTGTAAACGCCATAATATGGTTTTGGAATGATCACGAATACATTTACATTAACAGCATTTCAAGCAAAAATCCTCACATTTCCCAAACACTTGCCAAGATGCGAAAAGCACGTGCGAATCGATCACCATGCAAACCAACGAATATAGTCTGATGCATCGGATAATAAAATACTCACCTTCAGCAAAACAAAACGTCCTTAATCATTGGACAAGGCCTACTGCCTACCACGTCAATCAGAGCAGCGAATAGCTGGCATTTGCATTACCCAATTGCGCGGGGGTCAGCTGCACAGTTGCCGTTGTGCCATCGACATAATTCACGGTAATCGTGAATTGTGATGTGGATGATTGAAGGATGCTGGTCGGTACGATGTAGAAATTTTCGATACTGCTGTCAAAGGCAAAACCACCTTGAACCGTGGTATCGCCTACCCCCTGGTAGCTGATGGAAGATACGGCAGTTGCAGGGTTACGCACCTGGATGCGTGACCACCAGACGCTGCTGCCATCTTTAACATACAGCGAGGGGGCACCATCCGACACGCCACTTACGCCCTTGCAAGAAACGAAGCGCCACTGCCCGGTATAGCGCCCAAAGCCATCCACCATGACCTGCCCTGGAGCGGAGCCCCCCAGGTCGATACCGCAATTGGCATCTGCGCACTTGTCCATAATGCGCACAGTCACCGTCTTGAGCCCTTGCGAAGTGAGTACGGTCGTCTGTGCGCACTGCCCACAACTTTTGCCGCCTTGCCATTGCCCCAGGCCATCGCCGGAAGCCACGTTGACGTTGATGGCTGCATAATACATGACGTTGGTGGAGCCGTAGTTGCAGGCACCACCGTTGCTGGCGCTCGTACTGTATTCAGTCACATTACCCAATCCGCCTGTACTGGATACGCTAGGCGACACAGGCGTTGCCGCATTGCACACACCAGAACATGTTGCAGGAAGGCTGCTCCCCGCGCTCGCGGCACTGGAAACACTACCTTGGCTGCCGGAACTCCCCCCCGCACTGCTGGAAGCGCTCCCACCACTGCTTCCCCCGCCACCGCACCCCACAAGCACAGCGAACCACAGCGCCAAACCGACACTCATCCACCACTTTTGCGGTTTGCTCTGCATATCCATATCGACGCGTAAAGGCATTTTCATCGGGCCTCCGAAAAAACGTGCTGTAAAAATAAGGATTTGCAATACCCGCTCTATTGCAATTAAGGCAGCAAATGTCACCTGTGCCGTTTTTTACTATAGCACTGACATATGCATCAACTAGACTTGAGGTGCCGAATGGAGGGATATTAGAATCTGCGCCAGATGCACGATTCAAATCAACGACTTGGTGGCGGTGAGTTAACCGCCCCGGCAAAATACATGCAAATTTGATTTGTATGCGATGGATACAAATGGCATCCATCCTGGCGGCCAACCAGAGGGAAGACCTCGACCAAGGCCGCGTACCTTGAAGGAGAAGTGAACCAAAAAAAAGCCCGTGCATGACACGGGCTTGAAAAAGCTGACGCGGAAGTCGTCAACTGTGAGGACGGAAATACAGGGGGGAAAGCTTGGACGCTACGGAACGCCCCGCAACGCCATTGTGTGCACTTTCCCGTTATTCTTTGCGAGCGGTGCGCCGCTCTTTATGATGCTTAGCGCAAAGGGCCATTGGTAATGACCCTGCCCCAGTCATAGCTTGTTAGAATTCCTTCACGAAACCCGCGCGGGTATAGGTTGCATCAACCTTGCTGAAGCTGCCAATGAAGCCAGCCTTGGTGCCATCGTAGCCACCGGACACCGTGCCTTGGTTGCGGGCGAAGTCATCCTTCTGCCANGCTGCGTAGAAGTAAGCAGACTTGGACATGAAGTAGGAGCCGCCGATCATCCAGCCCTTGCCGCTGTTGCGGGTAGAGGCCAAGTCGTTCAGGTGGGAGCGTTCAATACCCACTTGGAANCGGTCGCCCAGGTTATAGGCCACCACGAAGTTGGTGTTCTTTTCCTTGAAGGCGCCTGCAGCCGTACCGTCACCACCCTTGTAGATGTTGTAGTTCATGCCGATCTTCAGGCCTTCGATCGGGTGGATGCTGATCGAATGTTCTTGCCAGTGCATGCCGTTGCTCAGGCCTTGACCAAAGGTGGTGCGNGCACGTTCGTGGGTGGACAGCGTCCAGTTCACCAGCTTGCCGACAGCGCCCGTCACAGCCAGCGCACGTACGTTACCGCCGTTAACCGCCCCGGTGGC
>NZ_KB892847.1 GCF_000373965.1 Uliginosibacterium gangwonense DSM 18521
ACCAACCTTACTGCAGCAGGTACGTACACGGTATTTATTGATCCGATATACGCGAACACCGGATCCACGGATGTGCTGTTGCAAATGGATGCTACGGGTGACGGGCTGGTTGTCGATGGCAGTGCCCTTTCTGCGTCTCTTGGGCAAAACCAGAACGGCGATTACACCTTTACAGGTACAACNGGACAGCGTTTAGGTTTGGGTCTTGGCAATCTGGTTACAACACCCTCTAATGGGTCGGTGAACGTGCAGGTGTTGTCGATAGACAACTCTACCGTTCTCATCGACTGTGGGAGCAATTTCTACGCGTCGAATGGTGGAGGTAGTTGCAATCTTCCCGCGCTGCCGGCCGATGGCACGTACGCGGTTCGTGTGGTTCCTGTCTCCGGGTATTCCGCAGCTTTTGACCTCACGCTGTCAAGCGATGTGACAGGTCCGCTGGTATCTGGGGGCAAGACAAATTTTGTTACTACCCGTCCGGGACAGAACGGGCGATTCACCTTTACAGCGACTGCTGGACAAAATCTGACACTGCAGTCTCTTAATAATACTTTCAACGGGTCGGCCCAGATTGTTGTCTATGCGCCAAACGGTAGTACTGTCAATTCAATGGGTGCGTCGTCTTCAGATATCAGCACACTAAATTTAACTAATCTTGTGACCTCTGGTATTTATTCGGTGTTCATTGATCCTTACCGAGTTAGTACGGGAAGTATTTCCTTAATTCTGAATCAGGTTGGTACAACAGATCCTGTAAGCGAAACGGTATCCGGTTCCCTGTCAGTGGATTCGGATACTGTTAATATCTCTGTCAACGCGATGGCGAATTACACTTTCACCGGTAATGCAGGCCAAAATCTTGGCCTTGGCATCAGTGGTTTGAGTACAAGTCCATCAGGCGGAAATATCTCGGTTAAGGTTCTTGCTCCTGACAACAGTACAGTATTGGTAGATTGTGGGGCTATCTACGCATCCAATGGGGGCGGTTCCTGCAATATCCCTGCGCTGCCAAGCAGTGGGACCTATTCTCTGCGGATCACGCCAAATAGTGGCGCGACAGCCAACTTCAGTGCCACCTTGTCTAGCGATGTGACCGGGACTCTAGCTTATGGTGTAACAAAAGCTTTTACGACAACCAGGGTTGGACAGAATGGTCGTTATAGCTTTGCAGCAACCGCTGGGCAAGATATAAGTCTTTTGATTTTCGGCGGTAGCTTTACTGCCAATAACGGACTCGTCACGATTATTCGTCCAGATGGCTCCACTCAGGTTTCGACGTATTTCGATACCTCTACAAAAGTGTTGAGTATGAGAAATCTGGCCGCTACCGGTATCTATACAGTATTTGTTGACCCCGCTGTTACAAGTACAGGTTCGGTCAATCTGAGGACCATTGCTGATGCGGGGAATGCTCTGACTATTGATGGAGGTGTGTTGGGAGTCTCTCTGGCGCAGAACCAAGGAAATGATTACATCTTTACTGGTGTAGCAGGGCAACGTTTAGGGTTGGGACTCAGTGGTTTGACCAGTGCGTCTTCGGGGGGGGGCGTTGCAGTCAGCATCATTGAACCCGATGGTAGTGCCGTCCTGACAGATTGTGGCAGCTACGCGATTACAAGTGGAGGTGGAAGTTGCGCTCTGACTGTTTTGCCGGTAAGCGGGAATTATATTGTCAGGCTGACGCCGTCCTCAGGCATCAGCGCCACCGCCCAGTTGCTTCTGTCTTCTTACCTGAACAGTATGCTGACAGTAAATGCTGATCCTGTGAGTCACGCATCCATGCGGGTTGGTCAGGGAGGATACTATCGTTTCTCGGCCAAGCAAGGCCAGCGTTATACCCTCAAATGGGCCAACACTTCGTTTATGGGGACAATTGCTCTATACCAGCCCGATGGCTCCTTATATCAACAAAATGTCATTGACGCCTCAACGAATGCCAGCGGTTCTTTGGTTGTGCCAAGTGCCTCAATGAACGGACTTTACTCGGTAGTGATTACGCCGCTAGGCTTGGAAACAGGTAGCGTACAAGTCGGTATTACGGCTCCGGTTGACGTATCAATGACAACAAGCGCTGATGAATATGTCTATGGCCAACCTGTTATTGTGAATGTAGTGGTGTCTGGCAAAACCCCGACGGGCACGGTTGTGATCAGTGAAGTGGCCTCCCAAGATTCGAGCGGGAATGCTGTTCTGAGTTCTGCCACATTGGTGTCTGGCAGGCAGACATTCCGTCTCGCTTTGCCGAGTGGTTCGCATACGCTGAAAGCAGAATATGAAGGTGATGTACGCAACGAGGGGGGCGGGTTTTCCACGGCTACAGTTCAAGTAGGGGTAACCGACACTTCCTTATTAAGCTCAGCTAACCCGGTTGCTTTGACGAAAGATGTAACCTACCAAGTCAAAATTCGGGGGGCATCTCCTTCTGGATCTGTGTCTTTCTACGACAACGATTCGCTGATCGGTACCGCAGTAGTGTCCGGTGGGGCGGCCAGTATCACTACAAACTATGCTTCGGTAGGTAGTCATAGTATCGTGGCCAAATACAGCGGAGACGCCAATAACCTAACAAGTACGTCTAATACGCTGATCGAAACTGTAGCGGTTATCGGTGTTGTTGATACGACTTACGAATATGATGCTGCAGGTCGTTTGATCCATGTAAAAAGCGGCAGTAGCAACGGCCAATGATGTAGCTCAGGTAAAACGGCTAATCTGGGATTGAAAATTTTTGGATATATAGGAATTGCATGAGAATTTGGATCAAATACGCACGTGTATTGTCGCTGCTGATCGGAGCGTGGTGTGTCATGCCCGCCTACGCCAAGCCTTTTGATTGCACCAAAAAATGTGGCCTACCGGCAGACGCTCCATACAACAACCTTATCGTGGGAACGATTGACGGTGTTGCGACCGAGCAGCAATCTAAAAAGATTTTTGCGTGGGCACGCAGTCACGGCTACTGGAAAAGCCTGCCTGCAAGCGATGGAAAATTTTGGAAAGCTATTCAGCTTGTCTCGCTCCGTGTTAAGGGCAAGCGTTCTGTCACTGTTTTGATTAGCCAGACAGAAGCAAAAGCGGCACCTTTTATCCTTGGTGATTGGGGGCGCTATGCTCCTCATCGCGGTGGGGTGGAAAAGCCTGCTGAAGATGACAAAGATGGTTTGGCGTATTGGAATGCACTAGGATGCGTATTGGTAATTTGTCGAGGGGAAGCATCTTTTTGCGAAGGGCACTATGTGTCTGGAATTTATCGCACGAGTGATGGAATTGCCCTTAAGGATGACGGCAGGACAGTGGACATAGCAGTACGCTCGATAGATCCATACAGTATGCTGCCAAAGTGAACAGTACAGATCTGCCTGCCATTGGAATCAGATAGTTGGCGGGTGTATGTGAATAAAATAAATGGCACTCAAACGGTTGCTGTTGGCAAACGTTGAAGCGATGGAGAAAAAATGGTCCGGGGAATTAATTTGAAATGGGCTGCTGCCTGTGCAGTGTTGGCACTGGGTGTAACTGCGGCATTCGCAAGTTCACAGAATGTTGCCAATAGTGTTGTCCAACAAAGCGTAGCTCTGCAGAATCCTCTACGCTACGGAGTGTTTGAAGAGCCGTTGCAGGCTATTGGCCCATATAGCGCAGATGAGCAGGCTTCGCTGTTGTCAGCCATTCAGGCTTACCAACAACAAACTGAGGCGGTGTTGACTGAGCCGCTTGAAGCCTGGATTACTGCGCACCCACATTCTGCATGGGCTGCATCCCTGTGGCTTAACATGGGCTTGGCACACCGGCATGCTGGGGATTACACCGAAGCCTTGCGCATGCTTGAGCAAGCTCGTCTGTTGGCGCGGGCTGCGAAATCCATTGTCGAACACAAAGTTGAATCGCGTGCGTTGGCCGAATTGCTTGGGCTTGAAACGCATTTAGGGCATACCGAGCGGGTTATGCAACTTCTCAACACCCCGGAGGCTCGGGCGGGTGAGGGGCTTGTCATTGGCGCTGTCGTCCGGGCTCGGGCCGATACACTTGCCATGCGCGAAAGGCCACAAGAGGTTTTGCGTTGCGGCGTATTTGCGCTGGGGGAATTATATCGTCAGGTAGAAAACGATCCGCAGCAATTGGAAACGCTTGTTAATGCCAAGGCTGGAAAAAAGGGGCTTTCCTTTACCCAGGTACAAAAGCTTGCCCAACGCATAGGTTTTTCTACCCGCATCATTCAACGTACTGGCAGCGAGCAGATCCCGGTACCTTCCGTCGTACACTGGAAAGTTGGCCACTACGCCACCATTTTGGAAGCGCGTGATGGACGCTACCTTGTGCGCGATACCGCTCAAGAGAGCGACTTCTGGATGCGCCGTGATGTTCTGGAACGTCAAAGCAGTGGCTACTTCCTGATTGCAGAAAAATCCCATCTGCCCGCAGGGAACTGGCTCGCGGCGACGCAAGCACAAACTGATCGTATTGTAGGGGCAGGGCCAACCACCGCCAGCAACCCACATGAAGTGGGATGTAATTGTGCAAAAAAAGGCATGCCTACGTACACCGTGGCTTCTATGCTTGTGAGCTTACAGGTTAATGATATGCCGGTAGGATGCTCTCCAACCAAGGGGCCTGCCGTTAATTTTGCGCTCTCATATAACCAGCTTGATTCTGATCAGCCTTCTCTTTTTTCGTTCTCAAACGTTGGACCTTTGTGGACACATAACTGGCTTTCTTGGGTACAAGACGATCCTGCCAACCTTGGACTCAACGTAATGACCTATCTCCCCGGCGGCGGCGGGCGTCCTCATTTCAGCTACGCTTCCAGCACAGGAACGTTCGAGCCAGAAGCTCGTACGGGGGCTGTTCTGGCACGTATTGACGATAAAGATGGGTTGCGTTATGAGAGGCGTATGGCTGATGGCAGTGTTTGGGTATATGCCAAATCCGATAGCAGCAAAATATCCCCCCGCCGTTTTTTTCTGACTAAGTATATTGACCCACAAGGTAATGCGGTTTTACTAAACTACGACGATCAATTGCGCTTGAGCACGATCACCGATGCCGCTGGATTGGTGACGACACTGGAGTACAAAAACAATACCCTTGCCCCTAATGTGGGGTATGACTATAACTCTCTTTTGATTACTGGCTGGACTGACCCTTATGGTAGAACTGCCAGCATTGCCTATGATTGGGCCGGACGTATCGTTTCGATAACTGATGCAGAGGGCATGAGTTCAAGTTTTACCTATGGGGTTGCTACTGCCGCTGGTGCGAGCACGGGCGGAAGTACTCCAACGGCCGGTAGCGGTAGCTCTGGTGGCGGAACAACTGCGCCAACAACTATTACACTAGACAACATCGCTACAAATATCGTGTCCATGACTACACCTTATGGCACGACAAAATTCAGTACCAACTATGATGCCCAAACGCCGCGTAATCGCTGGATGGTGATTACCGATCCTCTCGGCCAGTCTGAGCGTATTGAGTTCAACCCAAATGCAGTTGCGAATCTTGTCTACAGTGAAGGTACTGTACCTTCAGCATCGCCTGCGCTCTACAATGGTTGGTTCAATTATCGGAATACCTTTTACTGGGATAAAAATGCCGTAGCCCAAGGCTTGGGGAGCGACTACACCAAAGCGAAAATCACGCACTGGGCGCACGATGCTTACCACTATAATGGAGCATCCAGAACATCAGGCGTAATCGAAAACACCAAAGCTCCGCTCGAAAACCGTATCTGGTACACCTATCCTGGGCAGTCAAGCAGCGTCTACACCGGGAGTCTGGATAAGCCCAATGGCATTTACAGGCTGCTCGATGATGGCAGCACCCAGAAAACGCTGAAAACCTACAACGCGATTGGTAACGTCACCAGTACGACGGATGCCTTGGGGCGTGAGACCGACTATGTGTATGACGGCAACCAAATTGATCTCTTGCAGGTTCGGCAGGTGACCGCATCGGGTTATGACGTAATCGCCAGCTATACCTATAACGGCCAGCATCTGCCACAGACTTTCACGGATGCGGCAGGTCAAACAACGACCTATACCTATAACGGTTCGAGTCAGCTTGTCGCTGTCACCAACCCTCTGGGCCAGACCACCACCTACACGTACGACAACCTTGGCAATCTGCTCACAGAGATCAATCCGAACAATCAGGTTGTAAATAGCTATACCTACGACTCGGCTGGGCGGATGGCGTCTTTAACAGATTCCGAAGGTTATACCCTCAGCTACACCTACGATAATCTTGATCGCCTGACTCAGGTTCAATACCCCGACGGTACAAGCGAGATCAATACCTACGACAAACTGGATATTGTCTCCCGCACAGATCGTCTCGGCCAAACCACTACCTACGCCTACGATGCAGAGCGGCAACTGGTTCAGGAAACCGACCCGATGGGGCATTCCTTGAGTTACACCTATTACCCGGGTGGCCAGCTCAAGACCCTCACCGATGCAAACGGCCATACCACCCAATGGGATATCGATTTGCAAGGGCGTGTCACGGCCAAGCACTTTGCCGATGGCACCCAGCAGACCCTGGCGTACGAAAACAGCATCAGCCGCCTGCATAGCACAATCGATGCGTTGGGCCAGACCCGGGTCTTTACCTATGCTAAAGATAACCAACTGACGGCCATCAACTACACCAAAGCCATCAATGCAACCAAAGGCGTCGGTTGGGGGTGGGATAATTACTATCCACGCCAGACCAGCATGACGGATGGCACGGGTACTACCCTCTACACCTATGTGCCTGCAGGTAGCCCCGGCGCTTTGAAAATGGCTACCGAAAAAGGTCCTGTGGCAAATGCCAACATCGCCTATACCTACGACGAACTGGGCAGAATCCAAACCCGTACAGTGGACACCAGCACGGAAACCTTCAGCTATGACCTTCTCGGTCGCCTGAGTAACCACAGTTCTGCGTTGGGGCAATTTTCAACTGACTATCTTGGCGAATCGGTGCAGCCCACCCAACTCACGGTGGCCAATTCACCCTATAAAACCTTGTGGAGTTATCTGGACAACACTGATGACCGCCGTCTCGCAGCCATTACCCACACGGCGCCAAGCGACGCCCTTGTGCGTAGCTACCAATACCAGACGAACGTGCTGGGTCAGATTACCCAGCGCAACACCTGGAGCCTGAACGGCAGTGTTCAACCCAGTGCAGTAGATACCAATCACGACTACACCTATGATCCGGCGGGCAACATCACCAATATCGCCACCCCAAGCAGTAGTACCGACCTGATCGTCGCCAACACCAACGCCTTGCAAAGCTTTGGGGCGCTCGCCACGACGACCGATGCAGTGGGTAATGTGACGGACGATGGTGAGCACACCTACAATTGGGACGCCGAGAACCGTCTCATCGAAATTGGTTATAAATCTGCTGCAGGCCAAAAGACCAACTTCCGTTACGACGGGCAGAGTCGCCGGGTCGCCATCATTGAGACTGCCTACACAGGCGCGACGCCGGTTGAACGTCATTACCTGTGGTGTGGTGAAGAAATCTGTCAGGAACGCGCCCAGGACGAAACCGTGACCAAGCGTTTCTATCCTGAAGGTGAATTGTGGCTCTCCGGCAATCAGCGCATTTTCTACAACCGCGATAATCTTGGCTCGGTACGTGATGCCCAGCTTCTCAATACCCAGACAGCCTGGAGCGATGGTACCCACAGCAGTAGTGCGGACTTTGATGCCTATGGTCAAGGCGCAGGCAATGGCCTAAGCTTCCAGTACGCTGGGATGTTCCTGCATCAGACCAGCGGTTTGTACCTCACCCACTATCGTGCCTACGATCCCAAACGGGCACGATGGCTGTCGAGGGATCCGATTGCGGAAAATGGCGGGGTGAATCTTTATGCATATGTGAGCGGGGATCCTATTAATAAGACAGATCCGCTTGGATTGGCTGAGTTTTGTGGAACTGTTAGTACCCCAGGAAATCCTGGTCACAAAGTTCCGTGTCCCCCCCCNCCCCCCCCACCCCCCCCAACACCAGAAGAACTTCAGTGTATTGCCGATTGTAATGTGGCGGATGAAGCGACTAAAGTCGGTGGTAGTCTATTGGGAACTATCTGTGCTGGTGCGGCAACGACGCTTCAAGGAAAATTAGTTTGTACCGGCCTTACTGCTGGTGGAACGGTTGGCAGCAGCAGGCTTACTAAACAATGCATTTCAAATTGCCATAAAAAATATTGTCCTGAAGTTAAATAGAAGAAAAGTATTGCTTTTCTTAAGGGTTCGTGATGTTTCTAATGCCTCAAAACTTTCATTACATAGAATGTATGGCATCATGATATAAGCTGTGAGGTATTAAATTTTATGGTATGTGTTGGCGTTTATAACCCCACTCCTTATAGACTTGGTCGGCGCCTGACAGGCTTTGCCTGTCAGGCGCCTGTGCATGAAGGTTAATTTCGAGATGTTGCCCTTACAACGTTGTGAAAGGAGATGAGTGTGAACCGGTTTGTAAGAGCCTTGCATGTGATCTGGCATTGTTAATACCATGTGGTTTGTGTGTTTAAATAAAGGATTCGGATTTTGCAAGCTCCGGTAGGTAAGGAAGTGTAAAAATGCGTGATGGTGTTTTGTCAACAGCAGTGCAGCGATCAGACCATTTAATGTGTTTCCGTTTCTTTGTAAGAGGCCCTATTGGAGCTGTCACTTCTGAGTCAAAGGAAGACTTTATAAAATTAAAACGGGGGGTCTGATGATTTTTAAGGTCACTTTTGGTTCATTTTGAGGTTAAAACCGTTTGTTTTTTCTTGGATGTGTTTTTCATGACAAATCTACAAAAAATTTATAAAAGTTTTTTTTGGTTTGTTGTTGCAGTGATTGTTTTATATGCTTCTATCAAGTTGATTGGTCGGTTTAATCCGTATGGGGTTGTTATATATTTTATCTCTTCAGCTATTTCTGTATATTTTGAATTATTTGTGCCTCGTCCGTATACACGAAGCCAAAAACTGATCGCTAATATTTTTGGCGGCATGATGGTTCTATCTCTTTCGTTAACAATATGGTGAGACCGGGTGGGTAATGATATGGACGCCCCTACCTGCGGCGGCATCAAAGTGCCAAAGCCGGGTAGCCGTGTAGCGTTCGTGGCATTGATTGGGAAATGTCGCTTGTTTGACGAGCTTTCTTTTACGATGGCTTGTGCTTTCTCGGTCATTGCGCGTTCGCATGCTACGCATGCAAACCCTACGGGTGCCTTCGTTGGTCGTCTGTGCTGGTACCGATTTTGACATGGTGGTGCTTTGCAAAACGTATTGACATATTTATCATGCTGGTATGTCACGCTATCGTCGGGCAACGGTGCCTGGGGCTTCATACTTTTTCACGGTGGTAAGCTTCCGACGGCGACCGGTGCTGACGGATGAACGGGTGCGGGCGGCTTTGCGTGCTGCCATTTTGATAACCCGCAAAACCCATCCTTTTGCGATTGATGCATGGGTATTGTTACCCGATCATCTGCACTGCATCTGGACTTTGCCCGAAGGCGATGCGGATTTCGGCGTGCGCTGGAATCTGATTAAACGCCTGACTTCTTCGGCGTTGCCTCCTGATCTGGTGCCGTCACAACGCTCTTCTTCCTAAACCAAGCGTCGGGAATCCGGATTTTGGCAACGCCGTTTCTGGGTGCGTCTGATTCGTGATGAAGCCGGGTAGGGTGCGCACGCGTTCGGGGTGTCGATTGGGAAATATCATCAGCATATCGTCTATGACAGGTCGACGGAAATTGCCAAACACGCATATGCCGATGGTCTGTCGCTACGAGAATCGGCGCCTGGGTGCGCCTTGAGCAAATGGTTTAAGGTGGCCTGAGTTTCTGAGGCGGTGAAATGGCCCAAGGCTTGCGGACAAATAACGGTCGAGGCTGCTGGATCCTACTGGCAATGAGTTACTAGGGCCTGTTCACAGCCGTGTAGGGTGCGCAAGTTGTTGCGCACGCGTTCGTGGCGTTGATCAGGAAATGTCGAGTGTTTGATGGTGTTTCTTCTGCGACGGCCGGTGCTTTATCGATCGTCACGTGTTCGCATGCTGTGCATGCAAACCCTACGTTGCCTCCGTCGATTGTATTTGCGGGGGGGCGATTTTGATGTGGTGATGCATTGCAAACGCGTTGATATCTTTATCATGACATGTCACGTTATCGGCGAGCGGCTGTGTTGGTTCTATATACGGTTATATAAATATCGAAATGATCAGCTTGCCATTCCCTTCATCCAGAGCGTCGATCTTTAGAGTCTGTACTGTTTTTCTGGGTACAGCCTGTGATTTCTATGGCATTTTTACTTGATTTCATTGTTCTACTCGCTCATCCTAAGGCGCCACCACAGTGGGCAACACACATAATTGCGGTAAAAAGGAACTGGTTGGAGAATACCCTCATGCACATACAGGTGATGGAATATGAATATACCGGCACGTCGGGTGGTGCTCAGTGCATGCCAAGCAAATTGGGTAGCCACAGGCTCAGTCCGGGCCAGTAGGTGACCATCAGGAGGAAACCTAACATAGTCAGCAGCCACGGCCAGACTGCTATGGTCAGTTCGGTAATACCCATCTTGGCGACCCCGGAGGCCACATACATGTTCAAGCCAACAGGTGGGTGACACATGCCGACTTCCATGTTCACTGTGATCAGGATGCCAAAGTGAATCGGGTTGATTCCCAGTTTGGTGGCAACAGGAAACAGGATAGGTGCCATGATCAACACGATTGAGGAGGGCTCCATCACATTGCCAGCAAGCAGCAACAGGATATTGACCGCCAGAAGGAAGCTGATTGGCCCCAATCCGTTGTTCAACAACCATTCAGCCAGAATCTGGGGAATGTTCTCATTGGCCATGATGAATGAGAACATGACTGCGTTGGTAATGATGTAGAGCAGCATTGCACTCATGTTTGCCGATGAAAGCAGTACGCGCGGGACATCCCGTAGCTTGAGGTCTTTGTAGACAAACACCGCAATAACGAATGCATAGACTGCGCTCATTGCGGCTGCTTCGGTCGGCGTGAAAAGGCCGGTATATATCCCCCCGACAACAACCACGACGAGTAGTAGTCCCCAGATGCTATCCCAATAGGCACGCCAGACGGCGAGAGATTCCCACACCAGCTCAAACTTGAATGTTGGAGAAATATTGGTGTATTGACCGCAAGCCTGAATCAGCGTCAGCCACCCTATTGTTAAACAAACCGGAATAAAGCTCGCCTGGATAGGGGGCAGGTTAGGGAAGAACTCAAGCATGCCGATGGACAGAGCGATGGGAATGCCAATGACAATCATCGCAATATAGACTACTCGGGTGATCCATTTGTTGCGCGTAGTCCAGGGCGCCAGCACGACCCATACCAGAGTGCTGATGAAATAGGCCATTCCACTGCTTGGCATGATGCCCAAGATCAGTGTTCCAACCACTAAAGGTGGCAGTATGCTAAATACGAGCGCATAAAAGACACCGAACATACAGGCGATTGTTGCCCGCAATCCTTCACGTCCTGGGAACAGGGTTGTACGCGGGTAATTGTATTTGCGTGCGCGATACCAAGTGGTCATACCAAGCAGAAACGCCAGCACCAGCCCCGGGATGATCCCGGCCATAAACAAGGTGCCTACGGAGGTACTGGTAGCAACTGAGTACATCACCATACAGATGGAGGGAGGGATTAGGATTCCCAGCGCCCCAGATGTTGTAATGACGCCGGCGCCGAATTGCTTGGGGAAGCCCGCTTTGACCATTGCGGGAAGCAAGATAGCACCAATTGCAACAACCGTAGCCGGGCTGGAGCCTGATACGGCAGCGAACAGTGCGCACGCAAAAACCCCTGCCAGCCCAAGTCCACCATGCCAGTGTCCGACCAAAGACGAGGCAAAGGTGATCATGCGCCGCGCCACGCCCCCATGGGTGAGGAAGTTGCCTGCCAGAATGAAGAACGGAATCGACATGATTTCGAATTTCTCGATCCCGGTAAACAATTTCAGCGCCACAGATTCAATCGGCACCTGAGTCATGGTAAACAAGAACGTGAGTACAGTCAGACCCAGAGAAATCGAGATCGGCATGCCTGTGAGCATCAATGCGATGAGTAGGCCGAAAATGATGAATGCGTTCATTTGGCTGGGCTCCCCTCGACAGAATCTTCTTCGATGCCACCAACAGCAGCGTGATCGTGATGCGGCAGCTCACCCGTGCGCGAGAAATTCCAGGCTACTTGGAGAAAGCGATAGCACATCAGGGAAGAACCGCAGGGCACGCAGAGATAGACGAGCCACATGGGCAATTCCAGATCGGCGGAGGTTTGATCTGTATGGGCAATCTTCCAGACGAAGTTGCCACCCAGATAGGCGACGACCCCTGTAAACAGTGCGCCTGCCAGGAGGCCGAAGAGCACCATGATCTTGCGTTGCTTTTCAGGCAGTTTGCGGATCAAGACATCGACACCCACATGGATGCCGGTACGCACGCCGTATGCTGCGCCAAACTTGGCCATCCACACAAACATATAGATACAGGCTTCTTGAGCCCAGCTCAAATTGACTTTCAGCATCAGATCCTGAACTCCTGGAACCGCGGAGAGGTAACGATGCGTGACGGCCACAAAAATCAGGAGCGTGGCGCTCCCCATGAGGAAAGCAATCAGCCATTCCTCAAGATGATCAAGACATTTGTTCAGCATGAAGATTTCCGCCGAAGGATTGTTCATGAGCACAGCACTGTCTCAGCAGTTGAAACAGTGCTGCGGCCAACAATCAAGTTGTGAAAGACTATTTAGGTGCAACAAAGCCGGTGGCTTTGTAGACCGCCTGAATAATGTCTTTACCTACTCGGCCTTCCATTTCCTTGTGAACCGGCATAAGTGCCTTTTTCCACTCATTGATTTCTTCTGCAGTAGGTGTGTAGATGGTGGTTTTGCCAGAAGCCTTGATTTTTTCGAGTGCGCTCGTGTTGTCAGACGCGGCTATTTCATTGGAATATTTTGCGGCGTCACGCATGGCACCTTCCAGCGTCGTGCGGATGTCCGCAGGCAAACCATCCCAGAAGGGTTTGTTGACAATCACGGCATAGGCCAGGTGGCCGTGATTGGATAAGGTGATGTGCTTTTGCACCTCATAGATTTTCTGTGTCCAGAAATTGGAGGGTACACCTTCCGTCCCATCCACAACCCCGGATTGCAGGGCCTGGTACAGCTCAGAGAAAGCCATGACCTGCGGCAATGCCCCCAGGGCACGCATCTGTGCTTCCAGTACCTTGGAAGACTGGATGCGCATCTTCAACCCTTTGAAGTCCGCCACATGATGCAATGGTTTGTTTGCACTCATGATATGGAAACCATTATCCAAATAGACCAGACCAGTGATTCCCTTGGGTTCGAGCTTACGCAGCAGGCCCGCGCCGACCGGCCCATCGGTGACGGCACGGAAAGCTGCCTGATCTTTGAAGATGAAAGGCAGATCAAAAACCTCGAATTCCTTGACGCCTAACGGGCCGAATTTCGCCAAGGATGGGGCCAGCATTTGCACGGACCCCAGTTGCAAGGCTTCAAGCTCCTCCTTATCTTTGTAGAGCTGACTGTTGGGATAAACCTCAACCTTGACTCGCCCTTTGGTGCGCTCTTCGGCTAACTGCTTGAACCGTTCGGCGGCTTTCCCCTTGGGGGTGTCGGGGGCGACGACATGGCTGAATTTGATAACGATAGGTTGATCAGCCCACGTAGGCAAAGCACCCAGGCAAACACATGCGGCCAGAATGGCCTTGGTAAAGATACGG
The DNA here is from genome assembly GCF_000373965.1 of Uliginosibacterium gangwonense DSM 18521. Taxonomy (GTDB): domain Bacteria; phylum Pseudomonadota; class Gammaproteobacteria; order Burkholderiales; family Rhodocyclaceae; genus Uliginosibacterium; species Uliginosibacterium gangwonense. Next base: position 13,793 of record NZ_KB892847.1, read on the forward strand.
CGGTTCATTGTCTCAACTCCTCTCTATTAGGGATCGCCCTGACTATTGGTGTCGGGTCTAAGATGAGTTATAAATGAGTTGATCCATATCAACCATTGTGGGAACCCACAGTTTTGATTCGTTTTTCATTTGTAAAAACGCCCCCTGCTACGCCATGGTTCTGGCGGGCAACCCTCATTGCCGCCGTATGCCTGATCGGCGGAGCAGTGGGGTTTGTTGTGTTCACGCTCAGGCAGGATCAGGCCGAGCAGCGCTCGACACTGATTTCCGACGTGCTTTGGCTGGAGCAAAGCCTGCGTTTCCATCTTGAACGCAATGAAGCCACCTTGGCATATCTGGCCGTGCAACTACCCATCAGCCCTCATCCTGGACCCGCCTTGACGGCTCATGCCAATCAAGCGCTGGGACATGAATCGGGGCTGGAGCAACTGCTTTGGTTTGACAGAGATCTGCAAATGCTGGGTTCCCTACCCGCAAGCTCCCGTCTTGACAATGCAGCGGGGTCAGCAGCTTTGCGGAATGTTTTGAAAAAGGTTCGTGCTTTTGCCAAGCCTGTATATGCCGGGCCGTTTGTGGATGAGTCCGGTAGCCAGCAATTACTGATTGCCGTACCGGGTAACGACGGTCAGCGTTTGATCGGCTATGTTGTGGCGGTTTTCCCAATCGATAAATTGCTGTATCAGGAAGTGCCGTGGTGGTTTTCACAGCGCTATCGTTTGAGCGTGCTGAATGCAGAAAGTCAGGAAATTGCCAGCAAATCCCGGGTCGCCGCTACCAATCCCGACCTGAGTTATGAAGTTGCTTTTGATCCTCCGGGAGGCGGTTTGAGTTTAAGGCTGGATGCATATCGCACATCTACCCGGGCTGTTCCCCTGATCTTCACAACCTCCATGGCCGTATTGGCCATTGCATTGCTCGGATGCTTGATTGGGCTGTGGCAACACTCTCTACGAAGGCAGGCTGCAGAGCAGGCGTTGCGCAGGGAATCCTGCTTCCGGCGAGCGATGGAAGACTCTCTACATACGGGCTTGCGCGCCCGCGATCTTTCTGGCCGTATCACATACGTTAATCCCGCGTTTTGCCAGATTGTCGGCTGGAGCGAGAGTGAATTGCTTGGACAAGTACCACCCATGCCGTATTGGGCACCAGAGGAATTGGATAAAACCCGTATTTTTCATGAAAGAGTCATACGCGGCGAGCTTTCCCATCAAGCTATTGAATTGCGGTTTCAGCGACGTAACGGGCAGCGTTTTGATGCCCTGATTTATGAGGCACCACTGATTGACGAAAATGGCATGCATACCGGTTGGATGGGCTCAATCGTGGACATTACCAACCGCAAACTCGAAGAGGAGTTTTTCCGCGTACAGCAAGAGCGTTTGCAGGCAACAGCGCGTCTTGTAGCGGTGGGGGAACTTGCTTCCACACTGGCACACGAAATCAATCAGCCCCTGGCAGCTGTTTCAGCATATGCCCATGGATGTCTGTGCGGAATGGAGAATGATATTCTGCCCAGATCAGAATTGATGGATGCACTGAATAAAATTGCCCAGCAATCCGAACGCGCGGGAAATATCATTCATCACATTCAAGACTACGTCCGGCGTCGTGAACCCAAAGAGGGGCATGCCGATCTGATCACGGTGGTCAATGGTGCGGCAACTTTGCTGGAGCCACTGGCGCGTCAGCGAGGCGTGCGGATGTTGATGATCCTGCCTGACGCACCTGTCATTATAGACGGAGATGGAACGCTGCTCGAGCAGGTCGTGGTCAACCTCATGCGAAATGGTATGGATGCAATGGAAACTACACTGCCTGCGCAGCGTGAACTGGAGGTAACAATCACGACCGAGGCAGACTTGGTGATCCTTGGCGTCAAAGACCATGGCACAGGCGTTTCACTAGAGGTGGCACAGAAACTCTTTGCCCCACTCTTTACCACCAAGCCAGAGGGGATGGGCATGGGGTTGAATATCTGCCGAAGTATTATCGAGTGGCATCGTGGAAGAATGTCATTCGAGAATGGCGCAGAAGGTGGCACAACATTTTACATCGCATTACCTAAAGTGAGAAAACAGTGAGTGCTACTACTGTACATATCGTGGATGACGATGAAGCTGTGCGCGACGCTATCCAGTTCTTGCTCCGAAATAATGGAATAGCGACCCGCCTGTGGCCGAATGCTGAAGACTTTTTGTCTTATTGGCATCCTGATATGCATTCTTCCATATTGCTTGACGCCCGTATGACAGGCATGACAGGCCCTGAGTGTTTTACGCTGCTACGTGAAAGAGGCTGTCAAAGCCCGGTTATTTTCCTGACAGGGCATGGTGATGTGCCGATGGCCGTGGAGGTTTTACGGCAAGGGGCAATGCACTTTCTGGAAAAACCCTTTGACCGGGAAACCCTGTTACGTACAGTACGTGAAGCGCTGGAGCAGGAGGCTCATCGAATCGAACAGCTGCAAGCGCAGGCCCTCCTGAATCATTGTCTTGCAAGTCTGAGTCCAAGAGAGCTGGAAGTCATGGAAAAAATCCTCGACGGTAAGCAAAACAAAGTCATAGCTGACGAATTACTGATTACGGTGCGGACCGTGGAAGTTCATCGAGCAAGTGTTTTTGAGAAAATGGGGGTCCGCTCCGCAGTTGAATTGGCCCGACGAACTGCTGGACAGAAGTGATTGTCGAGATAGGCTTTGATCTGATATGTCTCGGTAACGTTCACCGTTGGTCTTGTGGTAAGCCCATCAATTTTCTACATGCTGATTATCGAGCTATATCAGGTATTTTCGTATTGTCTACAAGTAATTGAGCCAAGGTCGTGTAGTCAATAGGACGACTGAACAGATAACCCTGACCCGCCATGCAACCAAGTTCTCGCAGAAGAGACGCCTGCTCTGGCTGTTCAATGCCCTCAACAATGATTTTCATATTGAGTGACATAGCAAGTGCAACAATCGCCCTAATAATAGAGATTCCATCAGTTTTTTCTGGTAGGTACTGAATGAAAGATCGATCTATCTTAATACGATCAATGGGTAAATCGCGTAAAACGCTGAGCGAAGAGTAACCTGTACCAAAATCATCAATACTGGTTGCGATTCCAAGTTGCTTCAGATCGCAAAGAATCTGAACGCTGCGATCGATAGTTTGCAGAGTGCTTTCCGTTATTTCTAGCTCCAACGCGTTTGCGGGGAAGTGTGTTTGTGTGATGATTTCACACACCGTAGCTATGAAGTCGTCACGTCGGAATTCAAGCGCTGAAACGTTGACTGCCAAACGCAATTGCAGCCCAGACGAATCGGTTAGGCCCACAATATCTCGGCACGCGCGCTCAAGAACCCAACGTCCGAGGCTATCGATAACCCCGCTTTCCTCAGCAATCGGAATGAAGCGGCCAGGCGGAATCTCGCCCAGTTCAGGGTGCTTCCAACGAACTAATGCCTCAACACCAAAAATTCGTCCGTCGTCCAAGTCTACTTGCGGTTGGTAAAGAACGCTGAGCTGATTTTCTTCGATAGCGCTACGCAATCCCTGCTCCAAGGTTAGCCGCTCATTGTTGTGCTCCGCCATGTCCAGGGAATAGAAAGAGTATCGATTGCGGCCGGCTGATTTGGCCGCATACATGGCGATATCTGCAGCCCGCATTAAAAAATGACTATTGCTTCCATCATCTGGGTAGATTGCAATGCCGATGCTGCCTGAAACCGTGATTTTCTGATTATTCAGATTCACAGGCAGACGAACCATATTTAGAATTTTCTGAGCTAAGTCTGCTGCATGCTTTTTTTCTGTTCCACCAGAGAGAATCACGAATTCATCTCCCCCCAGGCGCGCAACCGTATCGACACTTCTCAAGTTTTCACGCAAACGTTCAGCAATGGTTCTTAATAACTCATCCCCCATTCCATGACCAAGCGTGTCATTTACGACTTTGAAACTGTCTAGATCTAAAAAAAGTAGCATGCAGGACTTCTGTTGACGTCGAGCTACTTCGATCATTTGATTGAGCCGGTCGTCAAAGAGCAGTCGATTAGGTAATCCGGTTAAAGGATCGTGGTGCGCCAAATGGTTCAACCGTTCTTCAACGACATGAATTTCACTAACATCAGAGAAGGCGATCACAAAGTTACTTATGTTACCTTGAGCATTACGAACGACACTTAAACTTTGCCAAGCGGGAAAATGCTCCCCGCTGCGTCGCTGACAGATGACTTCCCCTTGCCAATAACCATCGCTGCTGGCTGCGAGTTCTGAAAAAAATAATTTGCTGTGACGCCCGGGTCGCTGAATGCCCAGCAGAATGTCAGTATCAAAACCTAGGGCTTCGTTCTCACTGTAACCTGTGATGCGCGTAAATGATGCGTTGATGGCAACAACACCAAGGTCTGCATTAGCGATAACGATGGCTTCTGCAGCTGTATGGAAGACCACACTGGATTGGCGCAGACTGTCCTCGGTGTGGCGACGCGAGGTGATGTCCTGCAGGATACCGATGATCCTGCGTTCGTTACTGCTGCTAGAGTAGGCCTTGAGCGTAGCCTCCAGAAAATGGGGACCACCGTTGGAGCGTACTGTCCGGAATTCGATACGCAAGGCTTCTCCGCAGGAGATTGCTTCGTTCAGCGCTGCTACAACATGCTCCCGATCATCAGCATTGACACGATCGGTAAAAACCTCCCAGGACTCATCCAGGGGAACATGCCGCTCTCCGAACAGTGCGCCAAGATGGCCGTCTCCATGCATTCGATTTGTCTTTGGCAGCCATTCGAAGACGCCAAGCGATGCTGCGTCAAGCGCTAGTTTGAGGCGATGTTCGCTATTTTCGACGGCGATTTCCACATCACGCCGGGCCAAAGCCATCTGGATCGAAGCGTGCAATTCGCGTACATCCCAAGGTTTGACCAGATAGCCGAAGGGTTTGCTGTCTAGCGCACGACGTAGCGTATCGTCTTCGGCAAAGGCCGTTAGGTAGATGACGGGAATCTGGTGATGCAACTGGATTTGAGTTGCGGCCTCAACTCCATCCATGCGTCCTTCAAGGTGAATATCCATCAGGACTAGGTCTGGTGCTACCTGGGCAACGCAGGCTACTGCTTGTTCACCGCTTCCCACCATGGCACTGACATGATAGCCAAACGATTGTAGCTGGTTCTTCAGATCGAAGGCGACAATCCGTTCGTCTTCAACCAGCATTAAATTGATCGGGGAAGAAGCATTCATGACGGCCCCCTTGGGTATGTATCCACGGGAAAATAGAGGGAAAAACGTGTCTGCGGTGTTGAGACTATTGAGATGGAGCCTTTCAGTTGATCGGCCAACAGCGGTACGAGTTGTAAGCCAAGTGATTTCACACTGGCTAAGTTGAAGACCGCCGGTAAGCCAACGCCATTGTCGGCAACCACTAATTCCAGTTCATTTTCGTTCTGATGCAGCTCAATACAAACCTCTCCAGACCGTCCTCCCGGGAAGGCGTGCTTGAAAGCGTTGGTCACCAACTCATTGACGATCAAGCCACAAGGGATCGCACGATCAAAATCAAGAAATTGCGGTGGGGATGGCAAGACGCAACGCAAGGTGACGTATACGCTTTCCTCACGATAGCTACTGAACAACAGTTGGGCGAGACGCTCCAGATATTCACCAAGATCTATGCGCGAATAGTCCTTACGCTCGTACAGCAGTTGGTGGGTTAGTGCCATTGCCCGGACGCGGCTCTGACTTTCACTCAGAATGGAACGCAGTTTTTCATCACCAGCATGCGTTGCTTGCAGGTTGAGCAGGCTGGCAATAACTTGTAAGTTGTTTTTAACCCGATGGTGAACTTCGTTGAGAAGGACGGTTTTTTCCTCCAACGCTTTTTCCAGTTTCTGCTGTGCCCGTCGGCGTTCCGTAATATCAACAATGGATGCAAGGGTCATTACACCCTCGTCAGTTTCAATAGGGTTCAGACCTATTTCGACAGGAAACTCGGTTCCATCCGCGCGTAAAGCAAACAGATCACGCCCGACACCCATTGGACGGGGTAGGGGGGTTTTGAAAAAGCCATTGCGGTAATGTACGTGTTCGTGGCCCAATCGTTTCGGAACCAGCATCTCGATTGGTTCGCCAATCAAGGCACTACGTAGAAAACCGAAGAGCTGCTCGGTTTGCGCATTTACCAGAATAATGCGGCCACTGCTATCGACCATAACCATTGCACTGGGGGCATATTCCACGACACGACGAAAACGTTCTTCCAAACGTTTTCGTTCAGTAATATCTACAATTGAGGCTAACACCATGAAACGATTATCTGACTCGATTGGAGTCAACCCGATCTCAACGGGAAATTCGCTTCCATCTCGGCGCCGCGCGAACAGATCGCGGCCAATACCCATGGGGCGTGGATGTGGATCAGCGGAGAATCCTTTGCGGAAGCCTGGATGCTTTCCCGCAAATCGTTCTGGAACAAGGTTTTCAATAAGCTGACCGAGCAACTCTTCACGGTTATAGCCGAACACCCGTTCGGCCTGCGCGTTGGCTAATACTATGTGTCCAGTCTCATCAACGAGAACCATAGCGTTCGGAGCCCATTCAACAACTTTGCGGAACGAATCGCTATCAGGCAGAAAAGGCGCAGCTTCAGGCATAGACAAGGCTCTTGGTGGGGGCACGCTGAAACTTACCTGCGTTAAGCACATGAGGCAGCTTTGCTAGCATATTGGCTGCAGTCCGGACTCTACAGAGCTTAAATTAATCCCACTTTAACTTAACGGGAATAAAATGATTTATTCACTAAATAGTAAGAAGAAATTCGTTCTAGTTTCTTCCTAATACGATTGCAAATCATTTTTATTTTGAATGTTTTTTTGATAGTGCCACCATAAGATACCCGCCTATAGAGCGATGTAGCGAATCTGAACGGCCGCTTTCTTTGCCGACATAGACGTTCGACAGGAGGATGTTTTCATCAACCTGGTCGAGGGCAAAAAAATGAATTGGTCGTTTGGCAGCGGCGTTGCCCAGTACCTGACTTGATTCACAGGCCACATACTGGGTCTCATTGCGCTTAAGCGGCCGCAGTCAGTGATTTTGCTGTCATTCTTAATGCTACGGCTGACTGTTCGCTTTGGCCGTGATCCGTACGTTGAGGATCAGACAGAGCGACAGGCTTCACTGTTTTCGTAGACTCAGCGTCGGCCTGAGCGGTCGTTGGCCCTATACCGGAAATCGGATGGCAATATGCCGTTTTCCCGTCACTCCCTTAGCAATCCACACAATCATACCGACGTATCAACATTCAGTCGCCTTCGGTCGGCAAAGATAATTCTCAAACATTGCAACAATTTCTGTAATCAGGCGTGGATTATCAAGCAACGCTGGTTGTTCGGCGGTGACGTTGTGGATGATTGCTTCGGCTGCAATGCTCATGATGTAGATTGCAAAGTCTGGGTCGGGCACGTTCCTCATGAATGGCTTCAGAGACTCCAGCATTTGTCTTCGAAGGTCCTTTTTCTCCTCTGGCATGCATCGTAGCGTGCGCGGCAACTCTTCCGTGATGGCCTTGTGAACGGCGGGAGCGACCCGGTGCTCAACGATGAGCATTTCGCTGATTACGGTGAGTGCTTCTCGAAGGGACGGTTGTTTTGGTAAAAGCCCCAGAGTTTTGTGCAACTCCGTACGGGTTGCCACTGCGTGCCGTCGCTGCAATTCGGCAATTACAGCCTCCTTGTTAGGAAAAAACTGGTAGAGCGACCCGATATTGACGCCAGCACGCTCGGCGACGGCGTTCGTCGTAAGTCCTTCCCATCCGACTTCGGTCAAAATGTAAGTAGCGGCTTGGATAATCGCATCAACGGTGGCACGAGAACGTGCTTGCACCGGGGTTTTTCTTGGGTTAGTGGTCAGTCGGCTTCTGCTCACGGACGGCTCCCGAATGCGAGTTTCCAAAATACAAGTTTTAACTTACGATTTTGTGCATGAAAACACATGATCTGTCACGTCCATGGGACGCCTTCCAAGCCGCGAACCGCTTTCGTCGGGCGATTCGTAAATTCAACTCAATTCCTGTTCTAGAGGATGATGTGCTGGCTTTGCTTATCGAAGCGGCCTTCGCTCCCTCAAGTGGAAACCTCCAACCCTACCAACTGCACTGGATTCGCGAACCAGCAATGAAGGCCTGCGTCGCGTCGGCGTGTAATGGACAAAAAGCAGCCGTTTCTGCGTCAGATCTTATTGTCGTTGTCGCAAATCCAGCATTTGGGAAACAAACTGCTCTGGCCCAGCTCGCGCATGTAGAAGCCTCATCGAAGCTGGGGCCTGACTCCAAGGCCTATTACCGTAAGCAAATAAGGATGTTTCAGAAAATCCTTGGGATCGGATCATCCGCTTTGTGGTCACCACTTCTCGTGCTTGCGGCGCTGATTCGCCCCTGTTTGTCACTGCTTCCAGTTAGCCACCTCGGGAGCAGGCACTGGGCTGCGCGAAATGCCGTTTTCGCCGCTCAAACCCTCATGCTCGCCGCCGCCGCGAAGGGGATCGACTCGTGCCCAATGGAGGGTTTCTCCGCGTCCAAGGTCGCGAAGCTCCTGGAGCTGCCACGAGGATCGGTGATTCCCGTCGTTATCGCACTTGGTTATCGCGCCGACGACGCAAGGATTGAGGACCGTTGGCGTCGTCCAATGACCGACGTCGTTGTCTCACACTAAAGACGGATCAAGCCAATTTGTGCGGATGACCTCAATACTGGGGTGCCCGCCTCTGTCAGGGAATGCAGCCGCCATACAACAGTATGAATCGTTACCCATTAAATTATGAAACGCTTTGTGCTTCCGACTTCGCTTCTGGTCATCGTGCTGTGGGCTGCAATGCAACCAATCGAGGTGCTGACCCTTTCAGCCTCGTTTCTGCCCATGCGGGTGGCACTAAATTCACTGACTGGCGCACTTGCATTGTCCTGGATGGGGCTCTGTATGCTATTCGCTCTTCGACCAATTTGGCTGGAAAGCCGAATGGGAGGATTGGATAAGCTATATCGAGTTCATAAGCACATCGGAATCGGAGCCTTGCTGTTGGTGGTGGCGCACTGGCTGACATACCTGTCGCCAAACATACTGATGGATTTAGGTTGGATAGAAAACGTAACCGGCCCCAGTCACCATCACGGTAGGGGGAGCGGCTCCTTGACCGGTGGATCAAGAGAGCTGGGTGAAGTATCGGCCATACTGGTGATTGCCTTAAGTCTTGTAGCATTACTACGCTTCGTGCCCTATGGATGGTTTCGCAAACTACACAAAGGTTTCCCGGTCGCTTTCCTGCTAGGGGCAATCCATAGCGTAGTGCTCATGCCGCATGGAACTACAGCCACCCCATTTAGGATTCTGGTTGCAGTCATTTCCTTGACCGGTAGCGCTATCGCCATTCGATCATTGGCCGGACTGATTGGGCGCAGTCGCCAACATAAAGGGGAGGTTTCGAGTATTGCGCAAACCGAATCTGGGGTACTCGATCTTCAAGTCATGCTCAGATCCGACTGGCCAGGGCACAAGGACGGACAATTCGCTTTGTTGACGCTGGACCGCAGGGAAGGAGCGCACCCATTCACGATCGCGTCGCACTGGGAGCGAGCTGGGCACCTGCGGTTCGGCATCAAGCCACTGGGAGATTACACTCGCAAGCTAAAGGGAAACATCAAGTGTGGTGATGCTGTAATTGTCGAAGGTCCCTACGGAGGCTTCGATTTTGGTGATGTTTCTCATAATCAGGTGTGGGTCGCAGGTGGTGTCGGCATTACAGCCTTTTTGGCGCGACTTGAAATGCTGGCGCAAAATGGCAATACGAAAAACAAGATTCACTTTTTTTATTCCGTCAGCTCTGATGAAGAGGCTTCGTTTCCTTGCGGGCTCGAAGATCTATGTACAGAAGCCAATGTCAAACTGCATCTCAGGGTTGTTAATCGCGACGGGCGAATTGAATCGGATGATATTGCGAAATTCGTAGCGCCCTCCTGTGAGGTGTTTTTCTGCGGCCCCTCACGCTGGGCAGAAGATCTTCTGGCTGTGTTGCAGCAGCGCGGCAGATTTTCCTTAGAACGCTTTCATCGGGAATTTTTTGAGTTTCGTTGAGTGCGTATTGTCACAGAACTGCTGACGGCTCCCTCTGCACGCCTATGACAGCTGTCCTGACATAAGACCAGTTGTTTGCATTCACGCGCTTGGAAATCTTCCGTTGAACGCAATCTAGTCGTGGGAGGCAAACCGATTCATTGCTGTCTGATTATCATTGGCATCCGAACGTCTGCATTGGCCGACGATGAGTCGGCGAAAGCAGTGAAGCCTGTAGTCGCCTCTGCCGGTTCGAACCTCGGCGCCCGGAGCTCGGCCTTTGCCGCCGCTGATGCCAACGGGTTAGAATGACCGCTTCCGGCTAGTTGCGGGCACTCACGGGAGGCAGCTTTCGGGAAGCGAAGTTACCTTCATCGAGCCGGGCCCAGCAACGCCGACTCGGCCGCATTCGCAATCTGATCTGCAAAGGCCGGACTTCCAACCGCACGTGCGAGTGTCACCGCCCCTACTAGGGAAGCCAAAGCTGAACACGCTGCTTCAAAGTTCCTAGGCGCGCGCGGTGAGGCAGGGCCATCTACGACAACCTGTGCAACTTCGCGCAATGCCACTTCGAAAACAATGCGCGACTCCAGGTCGGAGCGTGCCACCTCAGTCGGCAGCGTCTGCAGCGTGCAGCCTTCTGACAGGTCGCAGGTTCGCTTTGCGCTGAGATAGAACCGCACGAACTCTGGCCACCAAGCGCGCCTATGCTCTGATTGGAAGTAAAGGATGCCTCTGCGCAAATCGTCCATCCCTTGTCTCAGCGACTCACGGAAAGCGTCGCCCTTGGAGTCGAAGTGGACGTAGAAGGCGCCAGACGTGACGCCCGCCTCCTTGGCCAGAGCGTCGACTCCTGTTCCCGCGTATCCTCCCTTGCGAAACGCACGTCCTGATCCCTCAAGAATGCGCTGACGCGTGTTCGCCTTCTGTTCAGCTCGTGACATTGAAATCCTCTTCATTAGTTAGATCACATTATAGTTGACCGAATAACGTTCGTTATCTATATTAACATCACGATCGTTATGCGACGCTCGATTGGCGGGCGAAGCCACTTTTGACGCCGCAACCCTCTGACTCGAGAAATCTCATGCCACTCACTCTTACTCTCACCGAAGGCGTTCTCCCCAAGGGCCAAGAAACGCTCGCTTTCGCCCGCCTCTCCGATGCCATGCTCAAGTGGCACGGACTGACTGGGAACGCGGCCATTACACCGAACATCGTTGGATCGATCAACGTCGTACCAAAGGAGCATACGTTCTCCGGATCGAAGGAGGCGGCCGTGGTATTCATCGAGTGGAAAGTTCCGGCGTTCACATTCAACACCCGCGAGATTCAATTGGGGTACATCGAAGAAGCCACCGATATCATCCACTTGATGTCGGGCGAGAAGCAGCCCAAGGAGCGCATCTGGGTGAATGTGGTTCACGCGGTGGACGGCGCCTGGGGAATTGGCGGTGTGGCGTTGACCAACGCGCAACTCGTGGGCTGACTCGGCGAGCTTACGTCAAAGGTTTTGCGTGGAGGACCTATCGCGCCTCCATGCCTTCTACAAGGAGTGCTTGATGCTGCTTTCAAACTACCTGTTCTTTACCGACGCCTGCGAGGAGGCCCTGCGCTTCTACGAGACATGCGGCCTGGGTCGGATTGTTGAGATGCTGCGATACGACGCGGACGGGATGCCCGCCAAGAGCGAGGCAATGCGCGGGAAGGTCATGCACGCCAAGTTCGAAGGAGATGGCGTCGTCTTCTACGCATCGGACAACGATGACGCCGAGCCGATGCGAGGGTCCGCGCACCATCTAGCGATGGACAGCAGGCAATCGACCGATCGGCTGTTCAGCGCATTGAGTTCAGGAGGTCTCATAACGACTGCACTTGGCATGCAGCCGTGGGGCGACTACTACGGAAAACTGACGGATCGCTTCGGTGTGCAATGGATGTTGAACTGCCATGAGCCGGCTCGACCATGACTGCCGCAGGTACGCGCTAGGGGTTCTCGCAGAAGAGAAGCATTGCACGCTGCAAGGTATCTGCAACCGTCTGACCGCTGGTTGCCGGTCGATCGGCCATAGCCTACGCCTCCACGCCACGCGAATCCGCTCGGACGTCTACTGTGCGGCGACCAATTCAGTGACCTGAGTATCCCTTCAGGGTCCGTCTGAGCCATTCAGTTCCATCGAAATCGGTCATCACGCCGATCTATCATTGACCGAGCGCTGTTGGCAGCATTGCAGCCACTTTCTAGGCTGTGGCTGACCGTCCGTTTTGGCCGAGGTCCAGGCGTTGGGGCTCTGTCAGACTGAAGGGACGATACGCTTCACTGGTATGGCCGACGTATCGTCTGCCTTAGCTACCATTCATGAAATGAGTGTGATTGGCCCACTTACTCACAGACAATAGCCATTGCGATAGCGATGGCGAGGTTTATTGGTATCACTTGAGGGGAACTACTGGCTTATCTTGACCAGCCAATGACATGTCGACGATAAACGGGTTTTCACCGTGGCATTGCTGATTCTGCCTGTTTGAATTTTGCAACCAGTGCATCAATAAACAACCGGGTGCGCATCGGCAGAAAATTGCGACTTGGGTAGGTCGCAAAAAGGTCAGCATCGGGCCCTATATGTTCGTCGAGTACCGACACTAAGGCACCACTGGCAATATCATCCGCCACGTCCCACAGTGATTTTAGCGCCAGCCCATGGCCACCTCGCACCCAATCATGGATTTGCTCCCCGTTGTCACTGCTCAACGTGTCACTCACGCGTAAGGTCTGCAGGCCTTTTACCGTCTGGAAAGTCCAGCCTAGCGCGGACATACCGGGCCGCTGCAGAACCAAGCAGTTGTGCCGAACCAACTCCGCTAACGATGTCGGCGTGCCGTGCTGCGCCAAGTAGGCGGGCGTGGCGCAGATTATGCGCCGATTGCTGGCAAGGCGCCGAGAGATCAAACGCGAATCATCCTGTGCACCGATACGGATGGCTAGATCGAAGCCACCGTCCAGCAAGTCCTCCACGCGCTCGCTAAGGCTCAGGCGTCCGCTCACTGCCGGGTACCGCATACAGAAATCTGCTAGCAACGGCGCCACCCAGCGCCGTCCCAGTGCTGTTGGTGCCGATATCCGCAATATGCCCCGTGCCTCTGCCGCGCCTCCGGTGACGGCAGCTTCGGCTTCGCTCACTTCGGCAAGGATGGCACTCGCGCGTTCAAGGTAGATCGTGCCTTCTTCGGTTAACGTCAAGCGCCGCGAGCTGCGCTGAATCAGGCGTACGCCCAGTGAGTCCTCCAAGCGCGTCAGGCGCTTGCTGGCGACAGCCGGTGAGAAACCCAGTTCTCGTCCCGCCGCTGACAGGCTACCGCAGGCGATGGCGCGGACAAACAACTGCATATCGAACAAGTCAGGCATGACGAAGCATCTTCAACTATTTGGAAAGACTGGTTATGCATTATGGTCAATTATCACTGAATCGAAAATGCTAGATAGTGTGCTCACCCCCACTCACAAGGAGAGCATCATGTTTTGCAAATCATTTCAATCACGTTCAAGCAAGGCCATCGTTGCACTCATCGCCAGTCTGGTCACTCTCCAGGCAGGCGCCACCGATAATCTGCTACAGCCACGCCACATCAGCATCGAAGCGTCTCTACCAGTAGCGCAGGCGCAGCAGCAAGTCCTTGCCGCTGAGCGGTACTACAGTTTTTGGAACACCGGCGAGGCGCACTATGCCGAAGCCGCGTTGGCACCGGATTTCATCGATACCAACTTGCCGGCGGGGCGCCCGCAGGGGCCACGCGGTCCCATCCTCGCTTCAAAAGGCTTTCGCGCAGCGGTGCCGGACCTGAAATTGGAGGTCGAAGAGATGATTGTGGCGGGCGACAAGGTTGTTGGCCGGCTGCATTTCACCGGGCACTTCAGCGGGAGCTTCGGAGATCGCCAGGGGGACGGTCGGACTATCGATTTCATGGCAGTCGATATATACACAGTCAGGAATGGACGCATTGCCGAGAACTGGCATATGGAAGACAACCTGAGTCTGATGCAGCAACTTGGCATTGTCGCCAGATAAGGGGTTTGTCATGCCATACCTGCGGTCACACGTACCTCGTGCTCTTCTGGCGCTGGCAATCAGTGCGTTTGCCATCGGTACAACTGAATTCGTCATCATGGGGTTGTTGCCCGAAGTTGCTGGCGATCTGTCGGTCAGCATCCCTAAAGCTGGTTTGCTGATCAGTGCCTATGCGTTAGGGGTCGCCATTGGCGCGCCGATTCTTGCCATCCTGAGCAGTCGCTGGCGACGCAAGACAGCCTTGTTGGTACTGATGGGGCTGTTCATCGCAGGCAATCTGCTCTCAGCGCTTGCCCCCGACTATTGCGTGTTGATGCTGGCACGCGTCATTGCCGCGCTCTGCCACGGCGCGTTCTTTGGGATTGGTGCGGTGGTGGCCGCAGACCTTGTCGCAAATAACCAGCGTGCGCGTGCTGTTGCGTTGATGTTTACCGGCTTGACGCTTGCCAATGTGTTGGGAGTGCCACTAGGGACGTTGATCGGGCACTCCCTGGGATGGCGGGCAACCTTCTGGTGTGTGACCGCGCTGGGGGTATTGTCTGCGGTTGCACTGATTCGTTGGGTGCCGAGCCACCTACGGAGTGGCATCACCCACATCACTACCGAGTTGCAGGTGCTTGGCAAATTAAAAGTTTGGCTGGCACTGGGCATGACGGTATTGGGCTTTGGTGGGGTATTTACGGTCTTTACCTACATAGCACCTATTCTGCAGGAGCTGGCACATGCTTCGCCTAGTATGGTTAGTACCGTCTTATTGCTATTCGGCTTAGGGCTCACGCTTGGTAATGTGTTGGGAGGCCGTCTTGCTGACTGGTATCTGATGCCTTCGTTGATGGGCACTCTCGCTGCGCTGGCCATTGTTTTAGTGCTCTTTGCGTGGACGAGCCACAGCCTCGTTCCTGCCGCACTGACGGTCTTTGCGTGGGGTGTCATCGCATTTTCCTGTGTGGCGCCGCTGCAGATGCACGTTGTGGAGCAGGCGCGTAGCGCGCCCAATCTAGCTTCCACGCTAAACATCAGCGCATTCAATCTGGGCAATGCCGGCGGCGCGTGGCTAGGTGGCGAGGTCATCAATCGAGAACTCACACTTGATCACATCATGTACACAGGCGCCGCAGTAGCGTTTGCGGGTTTGTTGCTCACCGTCATCTGCCATGTGCTGGAAAAACGCTCGCGAATATGTATGTCAGCCAGCCCAACCTGACGCACCGGTTTGGGCTGAGAATGAAGCTCATCACATCCCTCGGCATCAAGACCTGTCGAAGCGTCCCCATACCGGCTCGCCAGGATGCGGTTGATTGATGCCAAAAAGGTAACGATTGCCATCAAGTTGTCGTCATTTCTCTACGAGATGGAATTAATATAGTTGTTTGGCATGGCTGGTAGTCACCCCGTGTTTTGCAGTCACCGCTCAGGCAGCCCGAGCTTAAGCGACTCATTTCCATCACTGCTTCTAAGCTTAGCCATTCATCCTTCGTAATCACGTCGTGAGCAGCTTTGCCGGAGTGAACGCGTGCGGGACGTGAGAAAAAGTCCACGGGTAACTTTGCGAGAGGTAACCCAGCCCGATTAGGCTGGAAAACTCTCTATGGTTCCTTATTAACACAAGAGCTTTGCCGAAGTCGTTCGACGACAGCCCGAGAGGTGTCTCGGCAGAACAACAGTTGCTTATCGGCTCAAAACGCTCGTTGGTCTATGTGCTTGAAAATCCGGTGCAACCTGATTTCAAGTGCCTATGTCAGCCTCAAACAGTCAGCTTGAATACCACTCCGACCCCGGTGGTAATGATCATGGCCGCGCAGCCCCACCCGGCCAAACGCAGACTGGCGCGCCATGGCGATGCGCCGCCGAGGCGAGCAGCCAAGGCTCCGAGCAAGGCGACGCAGAGGAGCGAGGCAGAGAAGATTGTCGGCATGTATAGCGAAGCGGGGAGAAACATAGCGACTAGCAAACTGGCTGTAAGGGGCTGGCTTGCGCCAAGGGCGAAGCTACCCGCTGAGACCAACGCGGCCTGGATCGGTTGCGCGCTGAAGGCTTCATGGATGCCGAGCTCCTCGCGGGCATGAGCACCGAGTGCATCGTGCTGCATGAGCTGAGTCGTGACGCGGGCAGCGAGTTCAGGGTCTAGTCCGCGACTGACGTAGATAGCTGTCATTTCCACATGTTCATGCTCGGGGTCAGCAGCGAGTTCGAGCCGTTCGCGTTCCAGATCTGCGCGTTCGGTATCGGCTTGCGAACTGACCGAGACGAATTCGCCGGCCGCCATTGACAGTGCACCGGCAACCAGACTGGCCATGCCCGCCACCAGAATGCTCTGCGGGCTGGCACCCGCAGCGGTTACACCAAGGATCAGACTGGCTGTGGAAATGATTCCGTCATTGGCGCCGAGTACACCCGCGCGTAGCCAGCTGCTACGTTGCTGACGATGGCGTTCGACGTGGCGCATACCCTTAGCCCTCCACGGCTAGACTAGCAAGCAGGTCGCGCAGCACATAAGGCAGGATGCCACCGTGACGGTAGTAGTCGATCTCGACCGGGGTGTCGATGCGCAGCAGCAGGGCGTGTTCACTGTGGCGGCCATCGGCATGCTGAACGTGCAGGACGAGATCTTGCCCAGGCGTGAGCGAACCTTCTGCGCCGGGCAGATCAAAAATTTCGTCGCCGTGCAAGCCCAATGTGACGGCGCTATCGCCGGGCTTGAACTGTAAAGGCAATACGCCCATGCCGACGAGATTGGCGCGGTGGATGCGCTCGAAGCTGCGTGCAATGACGGCGCGTACGCCGAGCAACCGCGTGCCCTTGGCGGCCCAGTCGCGGCTGGAGCCGCTGCCGTATTCCGTGCCGGCGAAGATCAGGGTGGGCGTATTGGCGTGCAGGTAAGCCATGGCTGCATCATGGATGAAGCATTGTTTGCCCGTCGGCTGGCTCAGGGTGAGGCCACCTTCGATGGGCTGGCCGTCGGGGCCTGGTGACAACATCAGGTTGCGGATACGCACATTGGCAAAGGTGCCGCGCAGCATGATCTGGTGATTGCCACGGCGCGAGCCATAGCTATTGAAGTCGTCCGGTGCGACACCGGCTGCAGCGAGATAGTCGCCAGCCGGGGAAGCGCGTTTGATTGAGCCAGCCGGACTGATGTGGTCGGTGGTTACCGAGTCGCCGAAGATCGCTAGGGCGCGGGCACGGTGAATGGAGGGAATGGCGCTCGGTACGGCAGCAAAGTCATCGAAGAAAGGGGGCCGCGCGATGTAAGTCGAATCCTCCCAGGCGTAGACCTCGCCGAGCGCGGCATGGATATTTTCCCATAGCGGATTGGCGTGAGCAAAGTCGGCGTACAGGCGGCGGAAAGTCTCCGGGTCTGTCGCGGCCAGCACAGCGGAGGCCACTTCCTGCTGGCTGGGCCACAGTTCATGCAGATAGACCGGTGTGTTCTGCGAATCGTAGCCGAGTGGTTCGATGGCCAGATTGATGCCGATGCGGCCGGCCAAAGCGAAGGCCACCACCAATGGCGGGCTCATCAGGAAATTAGCCTTGATGGCGGGGTGGATGCGCGCTTCGAAATTGCGATTGCCGGAGAGCACAGCAGCGCAGATCAAGTCCTGACTGCTGAGGATGTGCTCAATGTTCTGATCCAGCGGACCGGAATTGCCAATACAAGTGATACAACCGTAGGCCACGAGATGGAAACCCAGTTCGCCCAGTGGTGCCAGCAAGCCGGCCTTGGCGAGGTAGTCGCTGACCACACGGGAGCCCGGTGCGAGCGATGTTTTGATCTGGGGCGCAACGCGTAGACCGCGCGCCACGGCCTTCTGTGCCAACAGTCCGGCGGCGAGCATGACACTGGGGTTGGAAGTGTTGGTGCAGGAGGTGATCGCAGCGATCAGTACATCGCCGTGGCCAAGCGTGACGCCGTTTGCCAGTGTATGGCGCGCCTCATCCACCTTGCCATAGCCGCCTTCGGCGGGAGCCTGTGTCACCAGGCGCTCGAACGCGGACTTCAGATCCGGCAGAGCGATGCGATCCTGCGGGCGTTTTGGCCCGGCCACGCTAGGCATGACGCTAGCTAGATCCAGCGCCAGTTCGCGGCTATAGTCGATCGCCCCGGCCTGTGGCATGCCGAAAAGTTGCTGAGCCAGAAAGTAGTTACGGAAGGCGCTGACTTCTTCGTCGCTACGACCGGTGGCCGTGAGATAAGCAGCGGCGACTTCGTCGGGTGGGAAAAAGCCCATGGTCGCCCCATATTCCGGCGCCATATTGGCGATGGTGGCGCGATCCGGCAGGCTCAGCGACGCAGCCCCTGCACCAAAGAACTCGACGAAGGTGCCGACCACTTGTGCGCGACGCAGCATTTCGGTGATGACGAGGACCAGATCGGTGGCTGTGACGCCCTCGCGCAGTTGGCCTGAGAGATGTACGCCGACTACGTCGGGCATCAGGAAATACACCGGCTGACCAAGCATGCCTGCTTCCGCCTCTATGCCGCCCACACCCCAACCCACCACGCCCAGTGCGTTGATCATAGTGGTGTGCGAGTCGGTGCCGACTAAGCTGTCTGGGAAATACACGCCCTGGCGCTGGATCACGCCGCGCGCGAGGTATTCCAGATTGACCTGATGCACGATGCCGATGCCCGGCGGGACCACGCGGAAGCTGTGGAAGGCCTGCATGCCCCATTTGATGAAGCGGTAACGCTCGGCATTGCGCTGGAATTCAAGACGCATGTTCAGATCCAGCGCGTCCATTTCGCGGAAGTGATCGACCTGCACCGAGTGATCGACGACCAGATCGACCTGCACCAGCGGCTCGATCAGGCGCGGGTTCTTGCCGAAACGCACAGCCACGTCACGCATGGCAGCGAGATCGCAGAGTAACGGCACACCGGTGAAATCCTGTAGCACGATGCGTGCAACGATGAAGGGAATTTCTTCGTTGCGGGTAGCTTGCGGCTGCCAACTGGCGAGTTGGCGCAAGTGCTGTTCGGTGATGCGTTTTCCGTCGAGATTGCGCAGTAGGGATTCGAGCACGATGCGCAGGGATACCGGCAGGCGCGATAGTTTGCCGAAGCCGAGTGCCTCCAGCTCCAGCAGGGAATGCAGCTGTCCCGTTTGGCCGTTGGCGAGCGGGAAGGTGCGCAAAGTATCTTGGACACGCAGGGACATGACGGACTCCTTGGTCGTTCCGCGTCGCGGGGGGAGGGCCGACGTTCAGTGAACAGCGCGAACTACACTGAAGTTAGTGTCTTGAGTTTAGTCATTGCACCATCCTTGCACAGGAGCATTTCTTATGGACGAGCCGACCCGGCAGGAAAGTGATTCTTTTGGCGCCATCGCCGTCGCCGACGCGGCCTTGTGGGGCGCCCAGACCCAACGCTCGCTGGAGCACTTCCGGATCTCCTCCGAGCGCCTGCCACTAGCGCTGCTGCAGGCGCTGCTGCGCGTCAAGCGTGCCTGTGCCGCAGTCAATGGTGAGCTTGGCCTGCTCAATGCGGCACTGGCCGAGGCCATCATGTGCGCGGCAGACGAGTTGCTGGCGGGCGCCCATGCAGACGCTTTTCCGCTGTCGATATGGCAGACCGGCTCGGGCACCCAGAGCAATATGAACGTCAACGAAGTACTGGCCAATCGCGCTTCTGAACTGCTTGGAGCTGGCCGCGGCGAGGCCCGCTGCGTGCACCCGAACGATCACGTCAATCTCGGCCAGTCTTCCAATGACATCTTTCCGACCGCGATGCACGTGGCCGCTGCCAGCGAGCTAACCCGAGCCTTGCTGCCGGCCTTGTTGGCCCTGCGCGCTAGGATGGAGGCGAAGGCACTGGCGTTTGCGGATATCGTGAAGATTGGCCGCACCCATCTGCAGGACGCCATCCCGCTCACTCTTGGGCAGGAGATGTCCGGATGGGTGGCGCAACTGGAGCATGCCGAGCGTGTGGTCCGCGCAAATCTGGATGCGGTGTATGAACTAGCAGTGGGCGGCACGGCGGTGGGAACCGGGCTGAACACCCATCCACGCTTTGGTGCTGAAGTAGCTGCGCATCTCGCTGCGGATTGCGGACTGCCATTCAGATGTGCAGCGAACCGCTTTGCTGCGCTGGCTGCCCACGATGCGCTAGTCAGTGCTCATGGGGCGCTCAAAACCCTCGCCGTGGCACTGATGAAGATCGCCAATGATGTGCGCTGGCTGGCCTCAGGCCCACGTTGCGGGTTGGGAGAATTGCTGTTGCCAGAGAATGAGCCGGGCAGCTCAATCATGCCGGGCAAGGTCAACCCCACGCAGTGCGAAGCGCTGATCATGGTGTGCTGTCAGGTGTTGGGCAATGACGTAGCCCTGAATATCGGCGGAGCTTCGGGCAACTTCGAACTAAATGTGTTCAAGCCGTTGATCGCGCATAATTTCCTGCAGAGCGTACGCCTGCTCGGCGACGCAATGGCAAGTTTCGACACGTATTGTGCACAAGGCATAGAGCCGGATCGGGCGCGCATCGCCGATCTGCTCAGCCATTCTCTGATGCTGGTCACTGCACTGAGCCCACACATCGGCTACGACCACGCGGCGCAGATTGCTAAGCACGCGCATGTCAATGGCTTGTCTCTACGCGAGGCGGCACTGGCGCTGGGATTGGTCAGTGCGGAACAGTTCGATGTCTGGGTACGAGCGGAACGAATGGTGTGAGCCTCTACGCTGATCTCTGTACGCGGCGTTCTGGCTTTTCTCGGCAGTGGAGCAGCAAGACCCATAGAGTTGGACAATGCTCGACATGGTGTCAAGCAATACCGTGCTGCTTGCCTGTGTTTCTGAAGCCGCGAACGGAAACGTTACTGGATTGATACTCGACACGCTAGAGAGCGCGTTTTGAGGAATAGAGATAACGCTGCTCATGGCTTACTCCTTCGACTTTCCGCAGCGCAGCCTTGCGTCAGCTAAATTTGCTGCTGAGTCTTGATGCGAGTCAGACACACACCAAGCACAATCGTTCCATTAAAAATGGAATTGTTCTGCGTTCAAATCTCCAACGCCGCCGCTTGAATTGACGCCTAATTCGCTGACCTACATAGTTCCTGGCAGCGCCCGACCAATGCGAATACCAACGGGCTTGTTCGCCAGTACTTGCCCAAGGAATTAGATTTGGCTCCATTCTCTCAAGGCTATTTCAGTGCTATTGCCAGAGGATTCAATGACAGGCCTAGAAAATGTCTCGCGTTTGAAGCTTTCGCCAGAGACATTATGCGTTTGCACCCCCATGTTGCACTTCAAACTTCAACCCAGCCCTGCTGCGCTATTACGTTTCCGCAAAATGATTGCCCGGATAGCCTGACTGTCATTCCATTATAAATTTGTGGAACACTTGTGTGGGATGCCGCACAGAAGGGCTGAGGACTAAGGCGTAGGGTGGTGAAATGGATATTGAGAAAATGTTTTTATACTAGCCAATTCTATAAATAATTTATGTGATTTATATAAGTTGTAACGGGCGTGGTTTTTGAGGCGCGCAAATGTAAATTCTAATTAAAAAACTACATTATTTGAGTTTTATGGAATTGAAGTTAGCCTAAAAATTTAGCTTGCCACTTCAGTATTGGCCGAGGAGTTGTCATGCAAAAAGCTTATGCCCCGTTTTTCGTATTTAACACCCATGTTGAAGCTGAAGACGCTATCCACGCTCTGCATCGGTCTGGTTTTGATGTAAAGAAACTCTCACTCGTTGGCAAGGGCTACCACAGTGAAGAGCATCCTGTTGGTTTCTACTCCACAGGAGATCGGATCAAATCGTGGGGCGGAGTCGGCGCCTTTTGGGGGAGCGTGTGGGGGTTATTGATGGCCCCTGCCATATTTTTTGTCCCTGGTTTGGGATTATTAGCAATGGCAGGGCCTCTGGTTACGATGCTGGTCAGTGCTCTTGAAGGAGCTGTCGTAGTTGGTGGTGTGTCTGCTCTTGGAGCGGCGCTGACTCGCATCGGTGTTCCTCAGGACGCAATCATCAAATATGAGTCGGCACTCAAGGTCGACAAATACGTGTTGATGGTGCACGGTAGCGACGAAGACCAAGAAAAAGCTCAGGCGATATTGAGCGGCTCAAAAATTTGGCAGGCCGCATGAGATTTAAAACATCTGAAACGATCTTGAAACCTAGCTTTTTCATCGATAAAGAAAGAAGGAACGTACGTGAATAAATCAAATACGCAAGAGCTGATACTCAGGCGCAATGCGCCGTTGGCTACTGCCACTGACTTGAATGAAAATGCCACACAGGATATTTCGGGTGCATTAAATGCAATTCTGGCGGATGTATTTGCCATCTACCTGAAAACAAAGAATTTTCACTGGCATATGAGTGGCCCGCATTTTCGTGATTACCACTTGTTGCTTGATGATCAAGCTACCGAAATTCTGGCGATGACGGACCCATTGGCTGAGCGTATTCGTAAGGTCGGCGGTGGAACTTTGAAGTCGATTGGACATATTTCCAGAATGCAGCGTGTGCTCGACAATGATGCTGAGTATGTGGAGCCTACAGATATGCTATCAGAGTTGAGAGAGGATAATCAACGGCTCACAGAACGGCTCCGTGCTGCGCACGGGGTTTGCGTTGAGCATGCTGATATTGCCTCAACCAGCCTTATTGAGGTGTGGATTGACGAAAGTGAGCGCAGAGGATGGTTCTTGTTCGAAACAACGCGCCATAGTGTTTGATATTTTGTACGCTTTTCTCTTGGCGCGGAGATGGCGCAAAGGTGCAGTCTAGGTTGGGCTGTTATCTGTAGCATACGGGTCTCCAAAAACGAGCATGAACATGAACAAATATCGTCCGTTTGCGCCAATTTTTCCCCGCGTAGAGACTTGAAGCATACTTTCCAGTCTTGTTTCGCATAGACAGCCTCGCCTACGTTCTGGTCGACGGGTGCCATCGGTACGGCAGTGGCGTTGTTGTGCTTGGTGGCCTGCCAGTGCTGGTGGGGAGAATGTCTGTGTGTTCATCGCCAGCCAGTTGGTGGCGATGCTGGAAATATGGTCTGGTGGGTAACAGCTCAGTGATCGACGATCAGTGTTTTTAGCTCTTCGGCATGTTTTAGTTTCGCCTTCCTGTAACCCATGGCTCGGATCCAAGCTGAGAACAGGTTGGGTAAGCAGCGTAAAGCCATACAAGGTGCCAACAATGATGCTCAGCCCTGCATGGTTTCAGTCCATGTGTCAGTAAGTGATAGTCTGCCACGCTGCTCTCAACGCTTAGAATTTCGTGAATGTTGAACCTACCCGCCTATTGCATGGCGTGTCGATTTCTCCAAATTCAGCAGCGAGACCAACAATTTACGGATCAATTGACGGGTTGGCTCATCGGTTAATGTTCCGTCTATGTCAAATTTCTGGGCTGCGTTGCCAATCATGATTTCCGGCTGAATAACAACCGGCATATCAAGTGCCACCAGGATTTTCCGCAGATCGTATTGAGCACGGGCGATACCAAAATTGCCGATGGAAGCCCCCATGATGGCTGATGGTTTGCCTTGCCAGGCATTTTCCCCATAGGGTCTGGAGGCCCAGTCAATCACATTCTTCAGGCCGCCCGGCAGCGAGTAGTTGTACTCTGGTGTGGCAAACAAAATGGCATCGGCGGCGAGAATTTTTCGTTTGAATTCGAGCACTGCAGTCGGCGGTGACATTTCATCATCCTGATTGAAAACCGGGATGCCGTGAAGACTAACCAGATTCAGGACTGCATCATCTGGCAGTAATGCCTGTGCAGCCTTCAAAGCGAAATGATTGTAGGAGTCTTTGCGCAGACTACCAACGATTCCCATAATATTCAGTTTGTCCATTGTTATTTCCCCTTGAGTAGTGTTAAGCAGTGTGGCCGCGTGTGACTGAGGACACTGTGCGCCATCACACATTGGGCAAGCCATCGTTGCCTTTACATACGTTACCGAAAGGAAGCAGTCGGTCTTGATGAATTCCTGGCGCTTGGGCTCGTCGCACTGGCCTTCGGTGTGGCGCAGCTGGCCTATGCCTCAGAACCTGTTCACAATCTTCCAAATGTCGTAAACTTTTGGCATGAGAAAGAAATACCCCAGTGATGTAAGCAGGGAAGCGTTCGAACAGATCCGTCCTTTGCTGGAAAGTGTACGCAAACAGACCAAGCCCCGTACGGTTGATCTATATGATGTGTTCTGTGGCGTGCTGTATTTGCTAAAAAGTGGCTGCCAGTGGCGGATGCTGCCCAGTGAATATCCGAAATGGCGCACGGTGCATGCCTATTTCG
>NZ_KB892848.1 GCF_000373965.1 Uliginosibacterium gangwonense DSM 18521
GTCGGCGTTGATAACCTGATTGTCGTCGATACGCCGGACGCACTGCTGGTGGCCCACCGCGACAACGTGCAGGACGTCAAGCACATCTATGCAACGCTCAAGAGCCGNGGCCATGAAGCCCACAANACCCATGTCACCGTGCGCCGTCCGTGGGGCAACTATACGGTGCTGGAGGAAAGACCCAGTTTCAAGATCAAGCGCATCGTCGTCAAACCCGGCGCCAGCCTGAGCTTACAGATGCACCATCATCGCAGCGAACACTGGGTCGTCGTCACCGGGATTGCCAGAGTCGTGTGTGGAGAGGAGGAATTCTTCGTCAATCCCAACGAATCGACCTTTATCCCGGCGGGTTACAAGCATCGCCTTGAAAACCCCGGCCTGCTGGAGTTGGTCATGATCGAAGTCCAGCATGGCGAATACCTGGGCGAAGATGACATCGTCCGCCTCCAGGATGTGTACGGACGAGATACACAACAAAACAAGGTGCTGTTTGCGTGATGTGTTGGTTTTATTCGATTCCATGACGAAGGAATGAGTCCGAGGTGAGATCGGTACTATATCGCTCACGGAGTCTTCGCCAGCCCAGGTAGTCTTGGGAAGTGACAGGTTTGTGCTGCGTACGGGATGCTAGTGGAAGGTACGCCAACTTTTGGTTCGCTAGATTAGCTACTCTGTAGCCAGAGCATGTAGTTGTAATCGCGTGTAAGGTGTTTCATGCCCGGACATAAACAATGCGAGGTTGATTTCCCAATCATGTGTTGGCAAGTAGTTGGAATGTTTCGTACCGAAGGCGAACAAGAGTATGAAAGGTGCAAGATAAACAATCCAGGGCCGTTGCTTCTGCTTTTTCATTGACCTCACCGTAACGACGGTTACAACAAAGCCTATCAGCCAGGCACAGACAACCTCGCTGACACTATGAGCACCTAGAACAACCCTCGATACAGCTACTTCTGCGCCGAGCAATAGACCGAAAACAGCGCCAGCAACGCGGAATCGAAACTGGTCAGGCAGCAGGAGCGAACTGAAGAGTATCGGTAACACCGATGTCGCGAGCAAGGTGTGTCCACTAATGCCAGTGAAATTGAGAGATGCGATACCAATTCCCCAGCCAAGAAACAGTATTTTGGAAACAAGAGTGATTGCTATGGACAAGACAAGCCCAAGTACCCAGACGCATGTCGCAACGTGCTGGCGCGATTGCCATAACCCTATCACAGTGAGCGCTAGCGTCGGGAGGACCAAAGTTGCCGAACCCAAATGTGTAATAACCGACCAAGCCTGTACTGTTTGGAATACCGGACCAACCATGTAGAACCTATCATCCACGATGAACCAGGGCAGAGTCTAGCTCATGACTCCCGAATAAGAAAATATTCTAACCCCAATCGCGTGGGGCTGTTACTTTCTCCATTAGTATGAAGTGCAACACCTTGAACTTAGTAAGGTGTTGGGATGGGAAAAATCTATACTCACATATCGATGCAAGAGCGTAACATCATTCACAGTGGTCGGAATGATGGTATTCCTAGCAATTATAGTCGCGAACTGGGCTTTAACGTCCATGAGGTTTTTCGAGGCATTGGATCACTGTCCTGCACAAATAAAGTCGCAAACTACGCCCAGCAAGGCTTGTGGCGCGTTTTCTTATTCTCTCCATCTCAAAAAAAACAATAGATCAATTGGCTGTGACTTCCAGAAATAGATGAGACAAAATCTGGCCGGTACAGTCGTGAGTGGTTAATGTAGTAGAATCTGAATGGCAGCTTGTCGGTTGCGGATTCAACCTGTGGATGCAACATACACTAAACTGCAAAAGCAGGAGGAGTGTTGCAAATGAAGCAAAGACCTCGGATTTATTACTCGGCAAGCCAGAAGTTGCTGATGTGGGATCGCTGGCAGAAAGGCGAATCGCTCCAGCAGATTGCGCTGCTGTTCGATCGCAACCATTCTTCGATACAACGTATTCTGGCGGAGACGGGTGGAATACGCCCCAAGCAACGATGTCGCAGTCGACTGGCTTTGAGCTTGGTCGAACGAGAAGAGATTTCGCGTGCTATAGCGGTAGGGCACTCAATGCGTTTTATCGCAGCCCAACTTGGGCGGGCGCCATCGACCATCAGCCGCGAGATCAGGCGTAATGGTGGAAGTAGTTCCTACCGAGCAACTCAAGCCGATCAAGCCGCCTGGGATCATGGGCGTCGCCCCAAGAGATGCAAGCTGGTGGAGAATCGGGCACTGGCACACCTCGTGTCAGACAAGCTCCAATCCCAGTGGTCCCCTGAGCAAATTGCAGGATGGCTTAAGCATACATATCCGAGCAACGGGGGCTATCAAGTGTCACACGAAACCATCTATCGCAGCCTCTTTATTCAGGCTCGTGGTGCTCTGAAGAAGGAACTTCTGGCACATCTCCGGCGCACACGTGTTATGCGTCGCTCTCGTCACCACACACAGAAGACGGACGACCACGGCCGAATAGTCGACGCTGTGTCGATAAGCGAACGTCCAGCCACCGCTGAGGATAGGGCCGTCCCGGGGCACTGGGAAGGAGACATGCTGTGCGGAAGTTCTAATAGCCAGATTGCAACACTGGTCGAACGCCAAACGCGCTATCTGATGTTGGTAAAGCTACCCGGTAAGGATACCGAGACCGTTATTAACGCGTTAATCAAGAACACCCGAAAGTTGCCGCAGGAACTCTACAAATCGCTGACCTGGGATCGTGGCAAAGAGATGGCCGACCACAAGCGATTTACCTTGGCCACTGACATCCGGGTTTACTTCTGTGACCCTCATAATCCGTGGCAGCGTGGGTCCAATGAGAATACAAATGGGTTGTTGAGGCAGTATTTCCCAAAGGGGACTGATCTCCCAGGCTACTCGCAGGCAAAACTTAATGCAGTGGCCAGACGACTGAACGAGCGGCCAAGAAAAACACTCAACTACGAAACACCGGCTGAACGATTTCAACAGGCTGTTGCATCCACCGGTTGAATCCGCACTCATAGTAGTCATCATCCCTTGATACTCACGCTCACAACAATTTGCGCGACCACTAATGGAAATCCCGACTGACAACAGTAATATCCCCCAGCAATACCGAGAGATCCACCAGACGCTTGGCCACCAGATGCACAACGTCTCCTTCACGCTGGATCTGCCCATACACACCGAGCAGGCTGGCACTGAGGATTTCGCGGCGGAAGGGATTGACGAGGCTGGGATAGACGACAACGTTACTGACACCACTTTCATCTTCCATGGTGATGAACACCACCCCTTCGGCCGTGCCGGGGCGCTGGCGGCAGGTGACCAGTCCCGCAACGCGCGCCAGGGCGCGGTCCCCACAGGCGTTCGCGTCTGCGGCAGAAATGAACCGGTGCTTGGCAAGTTGCTCGCGCAGCAAGGCCAAGGGGTGACGTCCCAGCGTCAGTGCGACGCTGTCATAATCAGCAACAATGTTCTCTCCTTCGGTGGGGATAGTCAGTGTGGGCTGTCTCTCCGGGCGCTGGATGCCTTCAAAAAGATCACGTTGCACAAACACGCCTGCCACTTCCCATGCAGCCTGACGACGATGCCCGGCAAGCCCCTTCAGTGCATTGGCATGGGCCAGCAAGCGTAAGGTAGCGCTATCCAGATTGGCGCGATGCGCCAGATCATCCACCGAGGCAAAGGGTGCGCGCTGGCGCGCCGCGACAATGCCCTGTGCAAGGTTCTGATTCAGCCCTCTGATCTCTCTGAACCCAAGTCGCGCCGCCGGTTGATGGCGGGGGTTGCCCTCAAAGATCAGGCTGCAATCCCAGTTGCTGGCACACACATCCACGGGTTCAACGCGCACGCCGTGACGCCGGGCATCCTGTACCAATTGTGCGGGGGCATAAAACCCCATCGGCTGGCTATTGAGCAGTGCGGTGAGGAATACTGCAGGATAATGGCATTTGATCCATGCCGAAGCATACACCAGCAGCGCAAAGCTGGCGGCGTGGCTTTCCGGAAAACCGTAACTCGCAAACCCATGTAACTGGCGGATCAGGGATTGGGCAAATTCTTCGCTATAACCGCGTTCGCGCATACCGCTGAGCAGCTTCTCCTCGAAGGGGCCGATGCTGCCTTTGCGCTTCCAGGCCGCCATGGCTCGCCGCAAGGCATCCGCTTCATCTGCAGTGAAGCCTGCCGCCACCATGGAGAGCTGCATGGCTTGTTCCTGAAAAATCGGTACGCCCAGAGTACGCTCCAGAATGCTTTGAACTGCATCACTGGGGTAGAGGACGGGTTCTGCACCCGTGCGCCGTCTCAGGTAGGGATGCACCATGTTGCCCTGGATCGGGCCAGGGCGCACCAGGGATACCTCGATGACTAAGTCATAGAATTTCTTTGGCCTGAGGCGTGGCAGCATGGCCATCTGGGCGCGGGACTCCACCTGAAATACGCCGACGGTATCGGCCTTTTGCAGCATCTGGTACGTAGCGGGATCTTCACGGGGGATATCCTGCATGCGCATCGGGCGCTGCAAGCATTGGCCCACGCCTTCCAGCGCCCGTCGCAAGGCAGAGAGCATACCGAGTGCCAGCACGTCGACTTTGAGGAGCCCCATGGCATCCAGATCGTCCTTATCCCACTGGATAACGCTGCGATCAGGCATCGCGGCGTTCTCGATCGGCACCAGCCGCGAAAGTGGCCCGCGTGAGATTACAAAGCCCCCGACGTGTTGGGAGAGGTGGCGCGGAAACCCGCGCAGTGCCTCGGCCAGATGCAGCCATTTTTGTACGCGTGGGCTGTCCGGATTCAAGCCCGCCGCAGCAAGGCGTTCCGGCAGGGTTTCACGCTTGTCCCACCATGCCATGGATTTGGTCAGCGCTTCGATTTGCGGCAAGCCGAAGCCCAGCGCACGCCCCACATCGCGCATGGCGCCGCGCGTGCGATAACAGATCACGGTGGCAGCCAGCGCTGCACGGTCACGGCCATATTTGCGATAGAGATACTGGATGACTTCTTCGCGCCGCTCATGCTCAAAATCCACATCAATATCCGGCGGCTCGTTACGTTCCTTGGAGATGAACCGTTCAAAGAGCAATTCTGAATGCGCCGGGTCAACCTCGGTAATGCCCAAGGCATAGCAGACCGCTGAATTGGCTGCCGATCCACGCCCTTGACACAGGATGTTCTGGCTACGGGCAAAGCGCACAATGTCGAACACCGTGAGAAAGTAGGGTTCAAATCGTAATTCACCAATCAGGCTCAGTTCGTGCTCGATGCGTCCGCGTACCTTATCGGGTACGCCATCGGTATAACGCCTGGCTAAGCCGTCTTCTGTCATCTGGCGCAGGTAGTCGGCAGCAGACACACCTGCCGGCACGATTTCATCGGGATATTCGTAGCGCAACTCATCGAGCGAGAAATGGCAGCGTTCGGCCACACGCAAGGTTTCCGCCAGCAATTCCTCCGGGTAAAGGGTGGCCAGCCGCAGGCGGGAGCGCATAGCTCGCTCGGCATTGGGATACAGGGCATAGCCTGCCTGCTCCACGGAGGTGTTCAGGCGCAGTGCGGTGAGCA
The DNA here is from genome assembly GCF_000373965.1 of Uliginosibacterium gangwonense DSM 18521. GTDB lineage: Bacteria > Pseudomonadota > Gammaproteobacteria > Burkholderiales > Rhodocyclaceae > Uliginosibacterium > Uliginosibacterium gangwonense. The sequence continues at coordinate 5,557 of NZ_KB892848.1, forward strand.
CATCCTGTAAAGGACGCCGTGCCTTGCTGTGCATGTGCACGTCCCCCGCCGCCAGCAGGGGAATCTCCAGATGCTGACTGATGGCTCGCAGCTTCGCCAGACGCCATGCGTCGTCAGGCTGCAGATGGCGTTCGTACACGATCCAGACCCGATCCGGAAAGCGCTGGCGCAACCACTGCCCCTGTTCGGCATCTGGCGCCTGCTCGGGGAGCCACAGCGCCAGACAACCGGGGAGGGCGCCGAAGGGGGTGAGGGGCTCGAAATCGCCCGGCTGGATGTTGTACTCGCCTTTCTCGGCGCGACGTCGGGCTAATGTGACCAAAGCCGAGAGGTTGCCGTAGCCCTCCCGGTCGCAGGCCAGACAGATTATCCTCAAGCCATTGGAGAGACGCATCTCGGTGCCATGCAGGAGCTTGATTCCCACCTCTTTGGCTGCGATGTGGGCCCGCGCAGCCCCCGCAAACGAGCATTCATCAGTAATAGCCAGCGCACGGTAACCATAAGCGTGGGCCTGCTGCACCAATTCCTCTGCATGCGAGGCGCCGCGCAGAAAGGTGAAGTTGGACAGGCAGTGCAGCTCTGCGTAATCGGGCAGGGTGGCAAAGCCCGGGGTCGGGGTAGATTCAGGCAAAGAGGCCATGCAGCCACCATCCTTCCTGATCACGATAAATCCACAGCCATTGGCCATTCGGAGCAAAGGCGACGAAATAGTCACGCCGCAAATCCCCGGTGGCGCCAGCTTCCCCCTCATCCCACCAGCCGCTCTCGATCCGCTCGGGGCCACTGATCAGCACCAGTGGTCCGCCATGGTCCGGGCGACCCTGCCGTTCGCGCAGACGCCGTGGTTTGGGCGTGAGCCACACAGGGCGCGGAAATGCCGGGCTAGCCGTAACATGGGGCGTGCTAGCAAGCAGGTGCGCGTTCTCGGGGCGATGGTCCGCCCGTGCGCCCAAAATCTGGACGGCCTCTTCGCCCACGCGTACCCGCAAGCGATCCAGCACCTCAGCCACACTGTTTTTGGGTGGTGCCTGCCCGAACAGCGCCAGGGCTTCACCTTGAAGGGGCTCGATGCGTGTGGCCTCCAGACGCAAGGCTTCCACGGCGTCCTTCAGGCGATGGCGCTCCAGGCGTTCGCGCAGCAGACGCTCAATCCGGCTGGCCTGATACACCGGTTCGGCAAAGCGCAAACGCAGCTGGGTGGGGTCTTGATGCGGGTGCTCCAGGATCAGCACACATTCGCGTAGCCCACTGGCACGCCGACTCAGCCACCCGGATAAGGCCGCGATGATGCGACGGCTGGAAAACAGAATAGCCGTGGTGTGCTCCACCGGAGCGGGCCATTCGATGCGTTGAGAAAAGCGCTCCGGGAAGATGAAGGACTCACGTGGGTCACTCAATTCGCCCAGCGCCTGCGCCAATTGCAGCACAAAACCCGTCCCCAGCCGGGCAGCCAACCCCTCACGTGGCAAACTCAGTAGTTCTCCCAGTCGGGAAATACCCCAGGCCTGCACAGCAGCAAGCGAATTTGCTTCGAGCGCCAAAGCGGCAACAGGCACCTCAGCCAAGGCGCCGAACAGGTCAGTCGCAGTTGCATCCTGCCACGCCTCATGTAAGCCCGCACGGGCACGCCAAAGGGCTGCACGGGGGGTAGGTGCCAAACCAATCTTGGGCGAAAAGCCCAACCCAGCCGATTCGCTACAAGCTATGTCCAGCAGACGGTCCAACCCCTCGAATAGGCGCAGGCAACCGCCAATTTCCAGCAAGAGCGCGTTCGGGGCTTCCATATACACATGGGGCGTCAGTCGCCCAGCCCAGCAGGCCAGATTCTGCAAAGCCTGCACTTCAGCCGGAATCGTGCGGGTGTAGACGTGCAGGGTCGGCGCCAGTGCCCAGGCGCTGCCAGTCTTCATCCCCGCATGAATCCCCGCTGCGTCGGCCAATGCATTGCAAGCAACAACGCGATCAGCCCAGACCACGACCGTGGGGCGCTCACACGGCGGAAAGACTTCGAGCGGAAGACGCGGAAAATGGAGCGCCAGCCAGAGCGGGGAAGCCATGATCGATACGGAAAACCGGTCGGGGGATGTCGATTTCGATGGACTGCGCCACCGGCGCACCCCGGCGTTTGAACACATGGACAGACAGCCCGGCGCGTGCATGTCGCCCCGCATGGAGTGCCACACGCAGGGGCGCTGGCGAAGATTGCTGTGCGCACGCCGATGGGCGCATGACAAAGGCCAGTGGGCGCTGCCCCTGTGCTGCGACCTGCAAACGGCGCATCTGCGGCGGCTGCGCTTCAGGCAACCACGCCACAACGCCCCCAAATGCGCCAGAAGAGAGAATCTGCTCGACACACCACAAGGCATCCAGCCCCTTGACGGGTAGCACGAGCAACCGCTCAAGACTCAACCCCCATTGCAGCAAAGCGGGTGCGTAAACCGGCAAAGCAGGCGCCACCCAGGCCAGCCAGGCACCTTCTGCACTAAGGCGTGCCAGAGCTGGGTGCAGCAATTCCAGCTCACCAATTCCCGGCTGATCCAGCAGCAGCTCACTTAAAGCCCCGCACGGCCAGCCCGCCCCCGGCAACAACGCATCCAGCGCCGCATAACCACTGGCCACACAATCCGCCCCCAGCTCAGCCACCCGATCCCCTCGCCAGATATCCGGGCGATGGAGGAGAGAGGAGGGTTCAGCGGAAGCAGGCATGGTGAGGATTGAAATGCTGTTAATATTTACAGTATTTCAATCCTGGCACTTCGTCAAGGGGCTTAGAACGATGTTTTACTCAGCGAGTGGGCACAATAAGGTCGGGGCGGGTGTTCGGCCAAAGCAACCTTAGTCAGCATTCCTATTATCGTAAGCCCGCTTTGTCTTTGATTGAGCGCAAGGAGGGGGTGACTGTGCCATTTAATCCCAGTCTCGTTAGGCCTACACAGCCTCTCCGGTGCGCGGCACCCTGACGGTAGAGCAAGCGCTCCAAGCCGCACTTCGGGGCACTGATCTGGATCTCGTGCAAACAAGTAATGGTGCGTACACCCTCACAAGCAATTCAAGCAAATTAAGCTTACGTTAAGCCTGCTGTATTCAAATACACCCTACCGCCCCAGCCGGAGCGTGCCAAATAAATACAGGGATGCCAACATGAGAAAACTGTTCGTATCGACCCTTGCAATGCTTGCCACTACCAGCGCTTTTGCCGGTCCCATCTGCAATGTGCTGCAAGAGAAGTGAATGAAGGAAGCCGCCTGCGCCAACATCTGAGTAGCCTGATTTGGTGTCACGGGCTATATGCAAACCACGAAGCACTTGCCACCACCCTGATTGCATGCGCTGGCCTGCATGCTGTGGCTGCCATCGTGACGGGGCGACTGGAGCGCCCAAGCTCGTTGGTGCAATGATCACCGGCACCAAGATCCACCATGCCGACCGCCCCTGAACAACGCTTCGCGTCACACGAGAAAAACATCATGAGTATTTCGAGAATTGCCACCCTCCCGGGAATAGGCCTGTCCATCATGCTAGCATTGATCGCGGGTGCGTTCTCCGCAGCGCTGATACACACCCCGGGGAAAGTGGAAGCCATCGTAGCCGAGAACCTCACCGCGACTTCGATGCTATCAGACCTGCAGGTCGAAGCCGAGAAGATCCGCCGTTACGAGAAAGAGACCTTCATTTATATCGCCGAACCTGAAACACGGCAGAAGTATCAGAAAGAACACGAGGCTAGCGCGAAGCGCCTGTTCAAGACCCTCAACAGCATGCTCGCGCAGAGCAACAAGGCTTTCAACGAAGAAGAGCGGAAGCAGATCGATAACTGGAACACAGCCGCCGAGTTTTATGTTGGCGAATTCGCCATGCTGATGCAAAAGGCGTCGGGTCTCGACAACCAGAACCTGACGCCTTTGCAGCAAGGCATGCTGACTGTGCAGTACAACGATGGCATCAAGGCGGGGAAGGATCGCTTCAAACTGCTCGTCGACCGCTCCGAAACATTACGCAACGACAAGGAGGCCGCAGCCCGTAACATCCTGACCAGCATCAGCGATCTTTTCTGCAGCCTGATTGTCGGCGTCGTCTTGCTGGTCGCAGTGGCGGCTGGACTGGTACTATGGATGCTTCAAAGTAGGCAGTGAGTCTTGGCCGGAATTCTGTTTGTGCTCCTGAGCTTAAATATGCGTCACGCCTGTTTTGGGGCGGGAACAATCAGTGCAGCCTCGGAGCCATTAACGCGACGAAAGCTCTGATGACTTTTCGGGCACGAATCCTCCAGACATGCTTAAAACACGCCGTTAATCGTTAGTGCTGGGTATGCGCACGGCAAAGTTGATTATCGGAACCCTTTCGATGAATTCCTTTCGTTACCGTACCGCCTTGCGCATTGCGGGAGTCAGCTTGTTGCTGGCTGGCGTAGCCAGTCCGGCGGCCTGGTTTGTTGCTCGCGAACAGGCTGAAGAAGGCATTGTCTCCTTGGCCAATGAGGAGTCCGGGCGGCTTCTGCATTTGCACCAGGCGATTGATCTTTCTGGCCCGCAAGCAGCCGAACACGCTGCAATCGCAGCCAAAGCCATTTCCGGTGGTCTGTTCGACATTGCTGAAATCTACGATGCCGTAGGTAATAAGCTGGCGGAATCGATCACCGATGATGGTGAATCGGTTGAGTCGTCCATGCCTAGTTACGGCAAACCATCCTATACCGAGGCTTCGTATGAAAGGCAGTCACGCCGTTTCTGTATTTAGGTTGTATGCAAAACTGAGCACCGTTGTCCGTCAGAACGGTATGAATCTTGTACGGAACCGCCGTAACAAGCCGCGCCAGAAAATCAGAGGCAATTGCCAAAATGCGCGGCTCCTTACAGTCCAATGAGAATACAAATGGGTTGTTGAGGCAGTATTTTCCAAAAGGGACGGATCTCTCAGGCTACTCGCAGGCAAAACTTAATGCTGTGGCCAGACGACTGAACGAGCGCCCAAGAAAAACACTCAACTACGAAACACCGGCTGAACGATTTCAACAGGCCGTTGAATCCACCGGTTGAATCCGCAACTGGCGATTAAACAGATGGGGATGTGATTCGTACTATGCCTTCATCGCTTACATGGGAGTCTGACTATTTAGCACATTCTGTGGAAGTCGGTGGTTGTACAGATACACATAGAAGATGGCGCGGCGAATCTGCATCATGACGACATCTTCCCTGTGTTTATCGAACTCATACAGTCTGAAAAGTTCCGCAATGCGATAGCGTTACACTGCTCACTCATCCTGTTGGATAATACTAGGATCCGAACGTTCAACTGGTCCAGTGCTTCAAAGATCAGTTCATTGACAAGCCGTTGCAGCAAGCTTGAGATAATCATCCAACGAACGCTGAAGCGCTTCTGCAATCAGCAGGGTGATCCCGTCGTAACAATCACTCATGCACGCTTCATCCAGTGCGTTGTAGTACCTAACTCGATCTTCTTTACGAATCACTGCTGGTGGGTAGCCTGCTTTCATCAACTCCAGATTCAGCAGCAAGCGTCCTGTACGGCCATTACCGTCAATGAACGGGTGGATCTGCACGAAGTGTGTATGTAGCTCAGCTGTGCGCACCACCGGATGCAGCGTAGGGAGTACGCTCTCATGCCACACTATCAGCTTCTGCATCTCTTGAGTAAGATGCCGATAATCAGGTGGGGTTGTGCTGGCGCCTGAAATGGCGACATTCTCGTGTCGGAAACGTCCTGCTTCTTCGTCACGGATGTTTTTGAGAATCAGGCTATGTAAATGTAGGATCTGCCGCACTGCCAGCCGATTTTGAGTACGAACCTGCTCTTCGACAAAGCGGATGGCTTCGCTATGGTTGATCACCTCAAAGTGCTCTCGCATGGACTTCCCACCGGCGGCAATCCCTTCCAGGAAAAGATCATGAACAGCCTCTAAAAAAACAAAGCAAGGGTTAACACAATTTCAGAAGAGAAAACAGTGCCAAGAGCCAGTAGCCCCTAGTGACTTCCAAAGCCATTATTTGCTTCGTCATATCCGTTGATGCCATGAATCCTGTCCACAGCAGAAAGGGGGGCAGGAATAACAGTCCGGACATTTGCTAAAGAGAATACAGACTGCATCCCAATGTCGTTCTGATGGTAGACAGAGATGATAGCCGAGTAGAACGGATTAAAAGCATTATCAAAAATGGCGTTCAGCTGCGGGTCGCTTGCCAGATTTTGAAGTGTCATTGCCGCAGCAAAAGCAGTCTGATCCTCGGTGTTTGCACTGATTGTAATAGTCGGAATTGTGGTCGACGTGGTGGCGCTATTCAGCGGGGTAACAGTAGGCACGGTCACCGCCTCTGCAGTCACGACGGTTGGTGTTGCCGGTGCCGGTGCAGTTGTCACCAAGGATTCAGGTGTTGGGACGGTAGCGACCACAGCAGGCGCTATCACTGCTTTGGGTAATACTTGCGCCGATGTGCTCTGACTCGTCGAGTCGGCGGCTACCGCAGTCGCAAGGGTCGCACTCAACGAGCCATTGAGCGCAGTGCGGGTTTGCTGGATTGTGTTGGCATCCAGGCCTGCTGCAGCGAGGTCGAGATCAGAAAGCTGAATGCTGTTCAACGCCGTATCTGCGGACAGGTTTTGTAATAAATTGATCGGAACCCCGACGCTTTGGGCGACGGTTGTGTCATTCGCCAATCCGCCCGGGGTGGTGGCCTGGGCTTCAAATTGCGCCACTTGTTGCAGCAGCGGCTGGGTCGCCTGACTCAGTAGCGCCAAGGATGCGGCTGGATTGGCGGCTACGGCAGTATTCAGTACGTTCTCATTGATGGTGAGGCTGGTTGTTGCTGGGGTTGTTACAGACGCAGATGAGGTGTGCGGGGTAATTCCAATGGTTTGCAAACTCGCCAAGTTTGACGTTTGGGTGTCCGCTGACGATGTCGCGGCGACATTTAAGGTTTGAGCAAACTGGTCGATAAGCGCGCTATTGGATGTCAAGTCAAGCAACGGCTGGGCTTTGCCAATACTATTTTGCGTTTGGTTAAACTCGGTAACGAAGTTTTCCGCTTTGGCCAACACATTGCTTGGCGTTGCTTCTGAGGGATTCGCCTGCAGGGATTGAATGCTCGCTTCAAGAGACGCCCCCGCCGTCACCACCTGTCCGAGTGCCGATAGTTGGACAATGCTCGACATGGTGTCAAGCAATACCGTGCTGCTTGCCTGTGTTTCTGAAGCCGCGAACGGAAACGTTACTGGATTGATACTCGACACGCTAGAGAGCGCGTTTTGAGGAATAGAGATAACGCTGCTCATGGCTTACTCCTTCGACTTTCCGCAGCGCAGCCTTGCGTCAGCTAAATTTGCTGCAGAGTCTTGATACGAGTCAGACACACACCAAGCACAATCGTTCCATTAAAAATGGAATTGTTCTGCGTTCAAATATGAAACCTTGGCAAAGCGCTTGAAACTTGAAGCCGCCGGATTTCGAGCAGCGCATAAGCCTTGCACGGCCTGGTCGTAAAATCGTAAACCGCCTCTTACGGCTTGCCCAGCGCTTCAAAAGCAGAAACCACCTCGAATAATTCCTCATCAATGCTGCTCTGGCGCAAGTGGTGGTAACCCCGGCGCAAGTCTTCGAGCAATTCATCAATGTTTTTCTCGGCGCGTTGCATCGCGGCCAGGCGACTCGCGTTTTCGCTGGAAAGGGATTCGGCACATGCCCTGAATAGCGACACGAATAGATACTCCCGCACGAAGGCCAGAAAGGTCGCGGCAGGATCATTCAGAATTTCTGGCAAGGCTTTGCTGGGCCAAGCCAGGGTGGTAAGCGTCTGTTGCCATGTGCGGTCCAATGGGAGGAGACGCTGACTGACTGGATCGTACAAAGCCCCTGCGCAAGGACGATGGTGAAACACATAGACCTGCGAGAGAGAAGTCCGTTGACGATACGTTTCCAGCTCGGTGAGTATCTCACCAACCAGTGGCGTGATGGCGTTGATGACTTTGGGCAGGACGAAACTCGCGCGTGTTGCCAGGCTGGTCTCGGCCAAGCGAGATTGAATCCGCTCACCGACGGCCCAGACAATTTTTTCGCCTGGTAGTTTTGCAAGCGCGGATTCGACGAAGTCCACCATCACGTCATTGAATTGACCCACCAGCCCCTGGTCTGAACCGAAGACGATAACGCCGATTGGTGCAGTGACGGCTTGCTCCGGGTCCGTTGCCGCAGCGGCGTTGGTTTCGTCGCGCAGGGATGCGGTAAGGCCCAGTTGGACGGTTCGATAATATTCATTCAGCGAAATGACGGCTTTTTCATATTGGCCGACACTTGCGGCGGCCATGGCTTTCATGGTGCGCACCACGGATTGCAGGTCACGGGCGCTGGCAATCTTGCGCTGTAGACTGGCCGTAGTGTCGCTCACTTGACTATTCCTCTGGAATTGTTGGATCTGCCACGATGGAATTTTCGGCGCGGGTTTTCTGGTCGCGGTAGCGTTCAATCGTACTTTCGAGCATGCGCAACAGCTTGCTGACTGCGCCTTCAATAGCTTGGTGCAAGTTGGCGGCATGATGCGTCACCACAACCGGTTGGTGGTGTTCGAGGTGAGCCTCCATCACGCAACGCTTGTCGTTGTCACCCCCCTTGCGACCGGTTTCCTCACTCAGGTGAACTTCAATACGCGTGATGTGGCTGCGTAGATGATCAAGGGTATGTTCAACCACACTTTGCACGTGGTTGCTCAGCCCTTCACTGCCTTCGATGTTGTGGTCAGTATTGATCTGGATTCGCATGTGTTACTCCTTGTGCGGTGGGGTTGGTCGCGGCCTGACAGGGGTTTAGCTGGCATCAGATGTAGCCGTGACGGGCTTGTCCAGGCTGGCGACTTGGGCGCCTGCCTGGAATGCGGCGATGGCCTGACGAGCCATGGCGATGATGCTGGTACGATCTGCCTCGCTAAGCTCGTTGGCTGTGTCTAGGCGCTTATGCAGTTCAGTGGGTAGCTTCAGGGCTGCTTCACTGACCGCCCACTCGGCTGCTGGCATATTTTCAAGCGGCACTTCGTCAAACAGCTTGGTGCTCAATGCCAGCAATACGCTGATCTGGGCCGCTACCGCGACGGGAGCGGATTCCGGCTGCTTGAGGCAGGCGCGAATGCGTTGGCCATGCTTGATGATCTTTAACGTGTTGTCGTCAAGCCGGGCACCAAATCGCGCAAAGGTCTCCAGTTCTTCGAACTGAGCATGGGCCAGCTTGAGATCGCCGGCTACGGCGCGGAAAGCCGCGCGCTGGGCCTTGCCACCCACACGGGAAACCGATTGGCCGACATCCACAGCCGGTAGCACGCCGAGTTCGAACAGTGATGGCGACAGGTAAATCTGACCATCGGTGATCGAGATCAGATTGGTTGGGATGTAGGCCGACATATTTTGCGCTTCGGTCTCTATGACGGGCAGGGCGGTGAGTGAGCCGCCCCCCAGTTCTGCACGCAAGTGCGTGGCACGTTCCAGCAGGCGCGAATGGATATAAAAGATGTCGCCGGGGAAGGCTTCGCGACCCGGTGGCCGACGCAATAGCAAGGACAGTTCGCGGTACGCGCGGGCATGTTGGGTGAGATCGTCATACACAATCAATACATCGCGTCCGGCTTCCATGAAATATTCGGCGATACTGGTCGCTGCATACGGGGCGATGTAGGCCAGCCCGGGTGGGGCATTGCCTTCGGCGACCACCACCACCGTGTAGGCCAGCGCACCTTTCTCACGCAGATTAGCCACAGACTTTGCTACCATTGAAGCACGCTGGCCGATTGCACAGTAGACGCATATGACATTGTTGTCGCGTTGATTGAGAATGGTGTCAATGGCAATCGCGGTCTTTCCTGTTTGGCGATCACCGAGGATCAGCTCGCGCTGTCCTCGTCCGATGGGAATCAGCGCATCGATGACCTTGACACCGGTTTGCAGCGGTACGCTGACCGGGGCACGGTCCATGATCGCAGTGGCGGGGCGTTCGATGGGCAGGCGCCCGCTGGTGGCGACTGGGCCCTTGCCGTCGAGTGGGCGTCCCAGGGCATCAATGACACGACCAAGTAGCGCCTCGCCTACGCCAACATCCAGAACGTGGCCCGTACGTTGGACTTCATCTCCGGCTTGCAGCGCGGTGTAGTCACCAAGCAAGACAACTCCGATGTCATCTTCATCCACATTGAAGGCAATCCCGAATACGCCGTTGCGGAATTTCACCAGCTCGTCAAAACCGATTCCAGGCAAACCCGCCACATGCGCAATGCCGGTGGCAACCTCGGTAATGCTGCCAATCTCTTGGAGCGTGAGCTGTGGGACAAAACCTTCGCGTGCCTCACCCAGGTGAGTGAAGCTGCGTTCGAAAACCGCCGCGAGGCTGTCAAATGGTTTGCTCATGTAGCGCTATCGATCGTGGCCTGGGTAGAGGTCGTAGCCTCTGTGGGGATATTGTCTTTGAGCCAGGCATTGATGTGTTCATCAAGTGAGGCAAGGTAGTCGGCAATGCTCCAGGCGAGTTTCTGCCCGGCAGTGCTGAGTTCGATGCCACTGATGAGATCCGGCGCGTCGGCAAAATTGAGGTGGACGTCCGCTGCGAGGGCTACCTGGAGTGCTTGCAGGATCGCCGCACGCTGCTCCGCAGACAATTCAAAAGCGCTACGCACCAGCACCGGCCTGGATGACCCAACTGCTGCTGCCAGCACCTGTTTGGTTGCAGCGTCAAGTGTTCCCAGACGGTGAGTGAAGACTTCACAAATTCTGGCTTCGAGCGAAATCCCGGCAAGGTCTCCGAGTGTTTTGCGGGCGATAGCGAATACCTCTCGCTGCGTGTACCGGGCAATTTCTTCGTGCAGGTTCTTCTGCTCGCGGTTCAGGGCGATTTCATGGGTTGCCCGCATGGCATCTATGGCTGTGTGCGCTTCGGCGATTAGGCGCTGGCGTTCAGCCTTGGCGTCCTCTGTTGCCTTGTCTAGCATTTCAGCGCGTTGTTGGTCGAATTCCGCGTTCTTGCGTTGGTACGTATCGCGTTCCTGGGTGGCCTCGGCCTTTTTCGCGGCAGCAGCGGCGAGTTCGTCCGTGATCCTTTTTTCACGCGCAGCAATGGCATGCAGAATGGGTTGATACAAAAAGCGCTTCATCAACCATACAAGGATGAGGAAGTTAAGCGTTTGTGCACCAACGGTGAACCAATCGATCAGCATGGCTTACTTGCCGGTTGCATGTGCGATGGCGAAATTCCAGAACGGATTGGCAAAGATCAGGATCATCGACACCACGAAACAATAGATGGCCGTTGATTCGATCATTGCCAAACCGACAAAGAGTGTTCGCGTAATGGTGGCTGAGGCGTCGGGCTGTTGCGCCAAGGAGGTGAGGGCCGTGGCAACAGCACGGCCTTCGGCCAGCGCCGGACACATGGTCCCAAAGCAGGTAGTGATGCCGGCAATGACAATGGATGCCACCGCGATAATCGTCATGATGTCCATGTGGGTTCCTTTGAAAGTGAGTGGTGTTTCATTGTTGGGTTTTTGGATCTGCAGGGGGCTCCAGTTGGCGTACACGCGTGGCGGCGGCGATGTAGACGCCAGCCAGGATGCTGAAGATGTAAGCCTGCACCATGCCCGTCAGCAGCCCAAGCAGGGTCATGACAATCGGGAACAGGAATGGGGTGATGGTGAGCAGGATGGCGATGATCATGCTGCCGCTCATCATGTTGCCGAACAGGCGTACGGCCAGCGCCAGGGTGCGGGACACTTCGCTGATCAAATGAAACGGGAGCATGACCACGGTCGGTTCGATGTAGGACCTGAGATAACCGCGCAGCCCTTGGTCTTCAATCCCGAACAGCGGCACCGCTACCAACACGCACAGGGCTAGTGCCGCTGTGGTCGATAGCGACCCGGTGGGTGGCTCGTAGCCGGGGATTACCGTGCATAAGCTGGCCGCTGCGACAAACAGGAACAGCGTGCCGAGAAAACCCAGATACTTTTCCGGTTGCGCCAAGCCAAGGTCTTGGATCTGGCCGTTGATGGTTGTGACGATGATTTCCAGCAGGTTCTGCCAGTGCGAGCGCTGAAGATCTATCGATAGCTTGCGCGTGATGAGTTTTGAACCCAGCACCAGCACGAGCATCAAGCCCCAAGTAAACACGATCGTGCCATTGAGTTTGATGAAACCGTACTGCCAGAAAATCATTTCGTCGGGACTAAGGTGCATGGCTGGCCTCGCGCATCGCTGGCGGACTATCATTGTTTGGCGTGCGGGTCACTCGGATGACCAATAGGCGTGCCAGCACGAATCCTAGCAACCCCGCCAATAAGCGCTGCCATTGCCCGCCGGCCACAACATACAAGCCGCCCAGGGCGATGCCCATGCGTGCGAGCAGGCTGGTAAAAACCCACAAAGCGGCATGGGGGGAAGTCATGCTCTTGCGCACGGTCCACCACAAACCACCGAAGAAAATCGCACCGAGTACGCCGCCAGCAACACCCGCCAGCAGTAGAGTCAGCACCCAGAGAAGTGTTGCATTCATCATTTTTTCTCCTCTTCGTCATGGATCGCCTTGTCTTCCTTGTCAACCCAGTGCCAGGCATTGGCGCAGCCGATGAGCAGTCCGGCAACCAGCAGTGCGAGGGTCCACGAGTGGGTGCTGGGATGATGTTCATCCAGCCATAGGCCGAGTGCGGTACCCAGCAGGGTGGGCACTACAACCGACCAACCGATCAAACCCATCATGCCCAGGCCAAACCATACGCCCGCGCCGGTGTTGTGCTGAGCTTTCAATTTGCGTGCGCTCTTGGCGCCGATCAGCGCTGCAAAGTCGAGCGAGGCCTTGCTAGGTTTCTTGCCTGAATCAGTCATGCTGAAATCCCGCAAAGCGGCGCAGAAAGCCGCTCTCCAACTTTGCCATTACGCTACGCAGGCTGGTCTCCTCTTCGTCAAGATTCAGAAACTGTTCTACCACATCGTCATGCAATACGCCGAGGTCATCGCCGCCAAGTGCGCGGTGCACGGAGACCAGAACATTGGCACCGCTCTTGACCAACACGCCTTCATCGACGGCGATAAATACCTCGCCGTCAGCCTCGGTTTCGTAAGTCAGGATTCCCGGCGCGAGTGCAGCGACACAATCAAGACGGTGTGGCAGCAGTCCGAAGGAGCCTGTTGGTGTTTCGGCCACGATGCGTGAAACGGCTGTTTCCTCGACAAAAATCCGGAACGGCAAGAGCACCTTAAGCGTCATGAGCATGGGTGAGAGCCTCCTCTTTGAGCGGTGGCGTGGTAGTGGGCGTCGGCTTGAGTTCGGCCAGATTCTGTTTTGCTTCGTTGATGGTGCCGATCATGTACAGTGCGCGTTCGGGGGTGTCCTTGAATTCGTCATTCAGTATCCGCTCGCAGCCATCCAGTGCATCAGCGAGGCTGACAAGCTTGCCTTTCAGACCGGTGAACTGCTCGGTGGTGAAAAACGGTTGGGTCAGAAAGCGTTCAAGGCGCCGCGCCCGTCCGACCACCCGGCGATCTTCCACCGACAATTGCTCAAGCCCGAGCATGGCGATGATGTCTTTGAGCTGCGCGTATTGGGCGAGCGTGCGGCGGATCTGTTGGGCAAGGGCGTAATGACGCTCACCCACGACGCCGGGGTTGGCCATCTTGGAGTTCGATTGCAGCGGGTCGATGGCCGGATACAAGCCTTCGCTGGCACGCTTGCGCGACAACACAATGGAGGCCGAGAGATGCGAGAAAGTGTGCACGGCAGCCGGATCGGTAAAGTCGTCTGCCGGAACATATACCGCCTGGATAGAGGTGATCGCCCCATTTTCGGTGTTGGCGATGCGCTCTTCCAGGGCAGATAGTTCCGTGGCCATGGTGGGTTGGTAGCCGAGCCGCGAGGGCATCTGCCCCATCAGCCCAGATACCTCCATGCCCGCCTGGATGAAGCGGAAGATGTTATCTATCAGCAGGAGCACGTCGCGATGCTCGTCATCGCGGAAATACTCGGCCATCGTCAACGCAGCATGGCCGATCCGGAAGCGACTACCGGGGGGCTCGTTCATCTGGCCGAAAAGCATCACCATATTGGGCAGCACGCCGGCAGCTTTCATATCGCTGTACAGTTCTTCGCCTTCTCGACAGCGCTCGCCGATGCCACAAAAGATGCTGACGCCTTCATGATGGCCAATCATGTTGTGGATGATCTCGGTGAGCAGCACGGTTTTGCCCACCCCCGCGCCGCCCAACAAACCCGCTTTGCCGCCTCGTTCAAGCGGCATCAGCACATCGATGAGCTTGATACCAGTTTCAAAAATCTCAGATTTTGTTGAGCGTTGCGTCAGTGGCGGCGGCGTATGATGCACCGGGCGCCATGCCACCTCTGCCAGGGCAGGGCCACGGTCGATAACATTGCCAAACACGTCGAACATGCGCGAGAGAATCGCTTTGCCTACGGGTGCCAGCAGTGGGCCGCCGGTATCCTCCACCAGCATGCCGCGCGCCAGCCCCTGAGTGGGCGTCAAGGCGATACCGCGCACGTGCTGTGCATCGCGTTGGGCCTGGACTTCAATGATGATCTTCGCGTCCTCGCCGGTACGCAGCAGGGACTGAATTGTCGGCAGGTTTTGCGCAAAGCGCACATCGACCACGCTGCCACGTATCGAGACAATCGTGCCTTGATTGGGAGTGACCTGTTTGACGCCAACGTGCTCGCGAGTCATCTTGCCTTCTTGTGTTGAGAGGTTTTCTGCACGGCTGGGATGATTGCGCCGAGAGGCGAGCACAACGGCAACACCTAATTCAAAGGATAGCGGCCCAGCATAGTCGTTGCCACGGACTACCGGGCAGCGATCCCAGCAATGCCGGGTAAGTCATAGTGGTGGTCGGCAAAAAGCGGGGCAAGGCTCGCCAGAGTGCAACGCCAATGGCGGCAAGGACAAACATTGAGCGCCAGCCGAAATGCTCTGCAACAAAGCCGCTGATAACCCGGGATTGCGGCCAGCAACATACTGAAGGATGGAGCCGCAGCAGCCGCGAGAAGCGATATCACCAGCAGGGCGGCTTTTATAAGAATGATGGAGCGACCCTCGTATAGATCAGTCCGTGTGCGGGTTCTCAACCTGTTGAGCAAGTACAACATCACTTGGCCCCCAGCTTCCACCCAAAGCGCGGATCAAATCTATCGTTGTACGAACGTGCTCCGCTTCCAACTGAATGTTGCTACGCTGCTGCTGTAGCACACTGCGGTCGGCATCCATCACGTTCAGATAGCTGACCGAGCCTTCGCGATACTGCGTCTTCGAGAGTGCCGAGCTGCGTTGTGCCGAAACAAGCGCTTGGTTCTGCGCCTGCATCTGCTCGTGCAGTAGGCGCAGTTGGGCCAGATCGTCTTCAACCTCGCGGAACGCCCGCAACACGGTCTGCCGGTAGTTTGCTACCTGTTCGGCATATACGCCCTTGGACAGATCCACCCCGGCGCGGCGGGCGCCGCCGTCGAAGAGCGGCAGCGTGAGTGCGGTGCCCACCAGCGGGCCAAAAGCAAAGGTGCGGCTGCTCCACTTGAAGAGATCAGAGAGATCGGCCGATTCGAAACCGAAGTTACCGGTTAGGCTCAGGCGCGGGAAGTAGGCTGCGCGGGCTGCCCCGATCCTCGCATTGGCCGCTGCCATGGCACCTTCGGCTGCGGCGATGTCTGGCCGACGTTCGAGCAGGGTGGAGGGCACGCCAGCCGGAATCTGCAACGCAATCGCCTGCAGCGGGCTGGGGGGCAGGCCGAAGTCTGCAGGCGCCTTGCCCAGCAGGATCGCCAGGCTGTGCTCGGCCACTGCGCGCTGGCGCGCCACCCCAAGGGATTCGGCATGGGCCTGGGCCAGTTCCGTGCGGGATTGGGCTAGCTCCAGCTCGCTGATGTCGCCTTCATCGAAGCGATGCTGGATCAGGCGAGTGGTTTCCTCTCGCAGACGCAGGGTATCTGCATACACGGCGCTTAGGGCATCGAGTTCGCGCAGCGTGAAATAGCTCTGCGCCACATCGGCTTGAATCGTCAGTTGCAGCGACAGGAAGAGCGCCTCACTTTGCTCACGTGTGGCGGTGGCTGCGTCCACGTTCGAACGGATTCGCCCGAATAGATCCGGTTCGTAGGCAACCGTCCCCTGGGTGCGCCACAGGGTTGAGATCTCTGTGTGCGCATCCGGGGCAAGTCCTTGCGAAGCTGGCGAAGGACGCTGGCGGGTGGCGCCGGCCCCTACGCCGATCTGCGGGAAGTATTCGGCACGGGAATTTTGTACCTGAGCACGGGCCTGCAGCAGGCGGGCCATGCCAGCCTGCAGATCCTGGTTGGCCGCCGCTGCCTCGGCTTCGAGCTGGTTGAGCTGCGCGTCGCCAAAAGCCGTCCACCATTCGCCGCGCGGGCTGGCTTCGGCGGGCTCAGCTGTTTTCCATTGCGGGTCGGCCAACTGTTCCTTAAATGCAGCGGGGGTGGCCACAGGGGGACGCTCATAGTGTGGTGCCAGCGAGCAGCCGGCGACGGCCATCAGTGCCGCGAGTAGCGGCAGGCCACGCAGCAGAGGGGATAGTGTAGGGGCGGGGGAGGAATTCGTCATGGAGTTCTCCTGCAATCAGTTAGGGATATGGGCTGGTGTCAGCGGCGCTTCGTGCGGCGCTGCGGTGTGCAGGCGGTGGCTGCGGTCGAGCTTGCGCAGCACTACGTAGAAGGCGGGCGTGAGGAAGAGCCCGAAGAAGGTCACCCCGAGCATGCCGAAGAACACTGCCACGCCCATGGCATGGCGCATCTCGGCACCAGCACCCGTAGAAGCCACCAGGGGGATCACACCCATGATGAAGGCCACCGAGGTCATCAGTATCGGGCGCAGACGCAGACGGCTAGCGTCGATGGCGGCCTGCAGCGGTGTCGCACCATGCATTTCGAGTTCGCGGGCGAATTCAACAATGAGGATGGCATTCTTGCAGGCCAGCCCCACCAGCACGATCAGACCAATCTGGGTGAATATGTTGTTGTCCCCTCCCGTGAAATACACGCCGGTGAGCGCAGCCAGGATGCTCATCGGCACGATGAGAATCACCGCCAGCGGCAGCGTGAGGCTTTCATACTGTGCGGCCAGCACTAGGAAGACCAGCAGCAGACTGATCGGGAACACCCAGATTCCGGCATTGCCGGCGAGGATCTTCTGGTAGGTAAGATCCGTCCACTCGAAGCGCACCCCGCGTGGCAACGTCTCCCGCGCAATGCGCTCGACGGTGGCTTCGGCCTGGGCCGACGAGTAACCGGGCGCGGGGCCACCATTGATGTCGGCAGCGGTGTAACCGTTGTAGCGGACCACCATTTCCGGGCCAAAACTCTGACGCACGCTGACAAGCGATGACAATGGCACCATTTCACCTTGGTTATTACGCGTCTTGAGCTGCAGGATGTCTTCCGGATGGGCCCGGAATGGAGCATCTGCCTGTGCCCGAACCTGATAGGTGCGGCCAAAGCGGTTGAAGTCATTCACGTAGAGCGACCCCAGATAGATCTGCATGGTGTCGAATACATCAGTGACGGAGACTCCCTGCTGCTTGGCCTTGACGCGATCCAGATCCACATCAAGCTGTGGCACATTGATCTGGTAGCTGGAGAACATCGGCCCCAGTTCTGGTGCCTTGGCGGCCGCCGCCATAAAGACGTTGGCTGCGTTGTTGAGCTCTGCATAGCCTACCGAAGCGTGGTCTTCAATCTGCAGCTTGAAGCCACCTACCGTGCCTAACCCCATCACGGGCGGCGGCGGGAATATGGCGATAAATGCTTCCTGGATGGCGCCAAATTTCTGGTTAAGTGCTCCGGCAATGGCGCCAGCAGATAACTCCGCGCGCTGGCGCTCCTCAAACGGCTTGAGTGCCACAAAGACGATGCCGGCTGAAGAACTGTTGGTGAAGCCGTTGATAGAAAGGCCAGGGAAGGCGATAGCGCTTTCCACGCCGGGCTGCGCCAGGGTGATATCGCTCATCTTGCGGATAACGGCTTCCGTGCGGTCCAGTGAAGCGCCATTGGGTAATTGGGTGAAACCGATCAGGTACTGCTTGTCCTGTGCAGGCACGAAACCACCGGGCACAAGATAGGAGATACCGATGGTGGCTGCCAGCAGGATGGCATACACCATCATGGCCGAGGCCTTGCGCGTGACCACGCCGCTCACGCCTTGGCCATAGCGTTCCGAGGCACGGCCGAAGAAGCGGTTGAAGGCAGCGAAGAAACGTCCCAGATAGCGGTTCATCTGGCGAGTCAACCAATCCGGCGCTTCACTATGACCCTTGAGCAGCAGGGCGGAGAGCGCAGGGGAGAGCGTCAGCGAGTTGAATGCCGAGATCACCGTGGAGATGGCGATCGTCATCGCAAACTGCTTGTAAAATTGCCCGGTGAGCCCCGTCATGAAGGCGAGCGGCACGAAGACTGCAACGAGTGTGAGCGCAATGGCAATGATCGGCCCGGAGACTTCACGCATGGCCCGATAGGTGGCTTCTCGTGGTGAAAGACCCGCCTCAATGTTGCGCTCGACGTTTTCCACTACCACAATGGCATCATCTACTACAATGCCGATGGCGAGTACCATACCGAACAGCGAGAGTGCATTGATCGAATAGCCAAACCCCAACATTAGTGCGAAGGTGCCGACAATCGAGACCGGTACGGCCAGTAATGGGATGATGGAAGCGCGCCAGGTTTGCAGGAACAGGATGACCACCAACACCACCAGCGCGATGGCTTCGAGCAGCGTGTGAATCACGGCCTTGATGCTGGCACGCACGAACTGCGTGGGGTCATACACAATGCTGTATTGGATGGAAGAGGGGAAATCCTTGGCCATGTCGGCCATTGCAGCACGCACCTGGGCCGAGACATCCAGTGCATTCGAGCCGGGCGCCTGGAAGATCGGAATGGCCACTGCAGGCTTATTGTCGAGCAGGGACCGCAGACCGTATTCCGAGGCGTCGAGCTGGATGCGGGCTACATCGCCAAGGCGAGTCACCGCGCCGTCGGGGGAGGTACGCAGAATGATATTGGCAAACTCCCCCTCGCTTTGCAGGCGTCCCTGGGCGTTGACGTTGAGTTGCAGTGGTACATCCGGCCCGGCTGGCGAGGCGCCGATCACACCGGCGGCCACCTGCACGTTCTGCTCTCGAATCGAGCGCACCACATCGGACGCCGTCAGGCCGCGCTGGGCAACCTTCTGCGGATCAAGCCACACACGCATGGAATAGTTGCCGGAGCCGAACAAACCTACCTCACCCACGCCCTTGATGCGAGCAAGGCGATCCTTGACGTTGAGCACCGCGTAGTTGCGCAGGTAGGTCATGTCATAGCGGTTGTCCGGCGAGATCAGGTGCACCACCATGGTCAGCGTGGGCGAGCTTTTCAGCGTCGTCACGCCGAGACGCTGCACATCCTCGGGTAGGCGTGGCAGGGCCTGCGAAACGCGGTTCTGCACCAGTTGCTGGGCTTTGTCGGGGTCGACACCGAGCTTGAAGTTGACGGTGATCGTGAGATTGCCATCACTGTTCGCCTGAGACTGCATGTAAAGCATGTTCTCGACGCCATTGATGGATTCCTCCAGCGGAGAGGCGACGGTTTCGGCGATGACCTTGGGGTTGGCGCCCGGATACTGAGCGCGCACTACCACTGAGGGCGGCACGACCTCAGGGTACTCGGAGATCGGCAACTGGAATAATGCCAGCACCCCACCCAGAAGGATCAGGATAGATAGCACGCCTGCAAAGATCGGCCGATCAATGAAGAATTTTGAGATATTCATTGGGGATGTCCTCAGATTTTTTTGGCATCAGGCTCTGTAGCGCCCATTTGCACAGGATGGGGTGTGACCGTATCACCAGGGCGCACTCGTTGCAGACCGTTAACCACGATGCGTTCGCCTTCAGCCAAGCCGCTTTCCACTACACGCAACCCATCCTGCAGGCTACCCAGGCGCACCTCTCGATAGGAGGTCTGGCCTCGGGGATTGACCACCAGCACAAAGCGCTTGGCCTGATCGGTACCAATGGCCTTCTCGTCAATCAAGATCGCTTTATGCTGGTTTGAACTCCCCAGTTTCACGCGTACGTAAAGGCCTGGTACGAGTCGGCCATTGCGGTTGTCGAGCACAGCGCGCAGTTTGATCGTGCCGGACGTACTGTCGAGGTGGTTATCGATCGAACTGAGTCTGGCGGTCAGCGGATAGTCCTCGCTGTCGGCCAGCCCGAGGTGAATAGGCAGATCTTTGCCCTGTGCAGCGTTGATGACCTGCAGGTAGCTTGGCTCATCCACATCAAATGCGGCATAGATGCGATCTGCCGAAACCAGGGTGGTCAGCGCAGCGCTATTGGCAGGAGCCACCAAGTTGCCTACGGTCACCTCGGCGCGCGAGGTTCGTCCTGCGATCGGGGCGGTGATGCGGGTATATTCAAGGTTGAGCTGCGCGGTCTTGAGTGCGGCTTGGGCTGCTTGCAGATTGGCACGAGCTTCACGCGCAGCATTCTGCTTTTCATCGAAGTCGCGGCGGGCAATCGCGTTGTCTGCGAGCAGTCGTTGGCCACGGGCCAGATCGTCAGCCGTATATGCGGCACGCGCTTCAGCACCTGCAAGCTGGGCCTGTGCGCGAGCAACTTCTGCCTCGAAGGGGCGCGGATCGATGGTAAATAACAGATCCCCCTTGCGCACAAGGCTGCCGTCCTTGAAATGCACGGCGGTCAACATGCCGGAGACCTGGGGGCGCACGTCCACGTGCTCAACCGCTTCGAGATGGCCAGAGTACTGCTTCCATTCAGTCACGTTCCGCTGGTGGACTTCCGCTACATCCACTGTGACAGCAGAGGGCGCAGGGGACTGAGCCTGTGGCTTGGCTTCTGCGTAATGCTGCACGGTAAAGGCTCCGGCCACGCAGAGCAGCCCCGCCACGGAGGCCGCGATGAGGCGATTTTTATGATTTGTAAGCATGATGATTTCCTCTGTGAGTGTTGGATGAGGGAGAGGGACTTACATGAGGTACCCATGGCACACAGCCATTGACGGGTACAACACCGGGCAATACCCCAAGGAACTACGTGTTCATTCGGCTGTCTGCTGGCATCTCACGCAGACGGCGACGCAGAAAATGCACAATTTCTTCGCGTGCCGGAACATGACTTGAGAGCGCGGCGTGAGTAACGAGTGGATAGCGGACCACTTGGGTCGGCACCCCCGCTCCGATCAGCGCCTCTGCATACATTTCGGCCTCACGGTGCAACACATCGCAGCCCGCAGTGAGGATTAGCGCTGGCGGCAGCCCGGTGCGGCGCGTGGAGATGAGTGGCGCGGCGTAAGGGTGCAAGCGCTGGCGTGGCATGGGCAGGTACTGCCGATAGTAGTTCGCGCAGGTAGAAGCGTCGATATCCGAATTGAGTTGCTCACCGTTTCCCAAACGCGTCATGCTCGGGTCCAGGAGTGGGGCAATCAGCACTTGGGCGGCCACATCCGGGGTTCCACGGTCACGTGCCATCAGCGTGAGCGATGCGGCTAGATTGCCTCCTGCATCGTCTCCTGCTACAGCCAAGCGTCGGGCGTCGCCGCCCAGGCTAGCGGCATGGCGGGATATCCAGAGAATCGCTGCATAAGCATCTTCCGGTGCGGCGGGAAACGGGTGTGCTGGTGCCAATGCATACTCAGCGGCAATTACCAGTGCATTGCAACGGTTTGCCAAGAAGTGGCAGATCCCTTCCACATCGTCCAGACAGCCTCCCACAAATCCACCGCCGTGCAAGTACAGGACCACCGGTAAGCTGGAAACCTCAGTCTCTGGACGATAGATGCGCAGGCTGCGCTCACCGGTGGGAGCGGTGAAGCGCCGCTCGAGGCGGCTGATCGAAGGAGGCGACGAAGCGTACATTGGGCCGGACAGTTAAAACGTTACGGGATGAAATCATTCTCAATGTTTTTCCTGTCTGGATAAATCCTCGAATTTCGACAATACTATTCCGGTACAGCTAACAATCAGGACCGCAGATATGGCAATGGATCGTTTTCAAGCAATGCAGGTGTTCGTGCGGGTAGTGGACGCCAGCAGCTTTTCGCGGGCTGCAGACAGTTTGGGTATGCCCAGAACGACGGTGACCATCATCATCCAGCAGCTTGAGGCCACTTTGCAGGTACGTCTGCTTAACCGAACCACCCGTCGCATCAGCCTGACGCCGGATGGTGCCGCGTACTATGAACATTGCATCCGAATTCTCGGCGAGGTTGAGGAGACCGAAGCATCTTTCCGCGATGCAGCTAAAGGCCCGAGCGGGCGTCTACGTGTTGATGTGCCTTCGATCATTGGGCGACAGATCCTGATTCCCAAATTGTATAATTTTCACGAGAGGTATCCGGAAGTAGAACTCGCAATCGGGATGAGTGATCGGCATGTCGATCTGGTCAGCGAAGCGGTGGATTGTGTGATACGTGGCGGCGAATTGGCAGACTCTACTTTGGTTGCCAGGCGCATCGCCAGTTTCAAAGTGATTACCTGTGCAGCACCCAAATATCTGGAGTGCCATGGAGTCCCCACGTGCATTGAGGATCTGGCGCATCATGTGGCGGTGAATTATTTCTCCAGCCGCACTGGCCGCATCATCGACTGGGATTTCGTGGTTGACGGCCAGACGGTGCCCGTGAAGATGAAAAGCATGGTTTCCGTTAACGATGGCGAGGCTTATGTTGAATGTGCGCTTCAGGGAATTGGGCTGACTCAGGTAGCGCGCTTTATGGCACATAAATACCTGGAGTCCGGGAAGCTTATTGAAGTGCTGCCGCAATTATCCCCTTCGCCGATTCCTATCTCGGTTGCATATCTGCAAAACCGACATCTTTCACCCAAGGTACGTGCCTTTGTCGATTGGGTGTCCGAACTTTTCAGCTCTTGTCCTTTACTCAGTGGCGTCGACGTACGCTCCGACGGTTGCTCCGCGCTTCCTCTCCAATCCCCAACTAATACACTGCGTCAGGAGATCGATCAGATGAACAGTATCGGCGCTCTCTAGGAACCTATTCATAACCTTCCTGTGAGACGGTGATCGGGGCTTATGCGCTACACGAAGTTGTCATTGAGCGATCATACGTTCATACTCTTCCAGGCTGCGATGTCTTGTGTAGATTGACGGACCGGGATAGATTAGACCTCACTATTTTCCAATTGGATTTCTCTCTACAGGTGGATTGGCAGCAGGTTTTCCACGATCCAAACCCAATCGTAGTAGCGTGTGTTGTTCAGATGATTCCCGCCAATCCGCACAAAATTAGGCAATGACTCCAATTGAACGCAAAGCTGTGCGCTCAGATCGGCTACTAACACCGACGATTCGTTCTTGGAAGGTTTGCGTCTGCCAATCGGCCTGGCCTGTCATCGGGTCCCGAAATAATTTACGCAGGTGGCGTACAGGGTTGGGAAAGCGTTTATCCTCAAGCAAATCAGCTAAATTCGCAGGTATATCAGGCTGACCTGCAGGGGACAGGCGACGATAGCTCTCCAGCGCCGCGCTGAATTGACGGCCTATATCAAGAAGCTGGGTTTCTTTCTCACGCTGTGTATTGAGATGCCAAATCTGTCCCAGGCCCGCTAATGGAGCCCCATCGCGGCCAGTGCAAAGATGAGCACCAAATAGCCAAATCCACGCTCTCGTTGAAGTCTCATCTACAGCTCATTCAAAGGCGTGCCATCTTGCGTATTGCCTTCTGCACCGCTATGCACATCATAGACCCCCGTCCCGTCCTCAGGAGAAGGCATGGCCGCCCAGCTTTGGGCCGAGTCTGTATAGGGGTCTTTGGGGATTGAGCGTAAATAATGCTGCGCGACCAGATCATCAAGACTGTCGGGCAGCTGGTTGCGATCAGCCTGAAACTTATCAATAGCATCGCGCATGGTAGCAAGGCTTTGGCGAAGGCTGTTCTCCTTGGCGCGCTCAACATGGTTGAAGTAACGAGGTGCCGCAATCGAAACCAGCAATGCAACAATGCTCATCACCACCAGCAATTCAACAAGCGTGAAACCTATTGAACGTGCTTTATTCTGTCCACGAGATTGATGAAGACAAATCAAATTTTCCACCTGGTTGGTTCAGATAACGTACAGAACAGCAATTGCCCCTTGCTACCATGCTTACCATTCTTTGAACGAAACACCGTTCAGCCCGCACTTCTCAGAGAGTGAGAATACATCAAACACATCCTGCCCCGCCTGCGGGTTGTCTGGCGGGCTTGCATAACTGCGCAGTCCCCAGGTCTGAGCAGCAGGCGCGGTGGTATCCGGGTACATCGGATCACGAGGCAAGCGCCGTAAAAGGTAGATCATGTTTTTGTCTGGAAGCGTTTGATCTGGTACGCCATGAACCAACTCGTCCAAAGAATGAGGATAGCCCGAGTCCCCCACCTTCTTTTCAATTCGGCCCGTGTCGGAATATTCTTTATACGTATCGATTGCATTGCGGATTTGCCGCAGTGCAAGACGCAACTCGGATTCCCGTGAGCGCTGCTCAACAATATGCACAATCGGAAACGCAGCTGACGCGAGGATTCCGACGACCGTGACGACAACGACAATCTCGATCAGCGTGAAACCTGTGATTCTTCTCAAACGGTGATGACGCATATGGAAAGCACCAATATAGTGCAGTAAGACAGTGGAGAATTTTCAAGAAACGGATAAATCATAACCGGTTGAACCGCAAAACGTCAGATAACATACGCTATTTGCCCATCAAATATCTAACGACATGGTTTTATGACGAACGGCGTTTACTGTCTAGTGCTTTGATTTTCAACAAAGTGTTTTAGAAAATCGAGTAAGTATTCTGGTTTGTAGTTGAGTCTGTCAGAAAAATATCAGGTCAAAATTTGCAGGCAATCTGTACAATTCTTGCGCTTTCGCCGACTGTTTTGAGAAATAATGCCCGTTTCAGCTTGGTCATAATCCTTATGGCACAAGGATTCGAGGGTTCATATTTGAAACAGTGGGGAAAACCTAAAAAGAATATTCGCAATTGAATCCGGGGATGTATTGTGCAGTCGCAGCTTGCTATTGTTTGCTTGAGACGGTTTGTGTTGTTGCTGACAGCGTGGGGCTTAAATGCACTATCTCCCATTTTTGCATCTACAGTCAGTCATCCATTGACAGATGGGAAAGCATATAGCGCTGTCTTGGCACAAGGCCAAAATGGCGCTTACAGCTTTGCAGGTTCGATCGGACAACGTTTAGGCTTGGGCTTGAGCAATTTGAGTACCACGCCGTCGGGAGGTAACGTATCCGTCCAAGTAATTGGGCCAGACAACAATACAGTACTTGCAAATTGTGGGACATTCTACCACTCAAACAGTGGCGGCCGCTGCAATCTGCCTGTTTTCCCTGCCAATGGCACTTATACGGTTCATGTTCAGCCTGCGACGGGCTATACGGCCAGTTTCAATGTCATCTTATCGAGCGATGTGGCCAAACTGATTACTCTCTCTGTCAAGACGGCAATCATGGGTTATCGCTCTACGGACGATTTATTGCATGCGCGCATGATAGCGGAAACAATTTGTGCAGGTTGTCATGGTCAGGAGGGGAGCGGTGCTGTCTCAACAATACCCAAAATTGCTGGACAGAATAGAACCTATATATATAAACAGCTCCATGATATTAAAGCTCAAAACGGTCAGCCACCTGCTCGCGTAGTCGCTCCCATGCTTCCGTTTCTAGTCAGTCTTTCCGATTCAGATTTCAAAGCTTTGGCAGGTTATTACTCTGAAAAGATCTTAATCCCAGAAAAGTCAAAGCTCCTCCAAACCTTTGATCTCGGCCAACGTATCTGGCAAGCAGGAGACAAGGACAGGAATATACCTGCCTGCGCTGGTTGTCACGGACTTAACGGTCAGGGGAGGGCCCCCTTGCGTCCTCGCCTTCAGGGGCAGTTTGCTGACTACATAGCAAATACGCTGAATGCCTTTAAAACAGACAGTAGGACGAATGATCTTTCTGGAGCAATGCAAGCCATTACGAAACGCATGACCCAGGACGAAATCGAGTCGGTAGCAGGCTATGTGGCAGGGTTGTACTGAGGCCTGAGAAGTCGGGCCGGCACATTACAAAAACGTATGGAGGGTCTTTAGTCATGGTTGCGGATGCATACTTTTTCTTGGTCGAACTGATTCGCCTGGGCTATGCCGAGATCCAACCTTTAGGAAGGGGCAGACTATGACGTGTATTCGGAGCAGCTTTCAGATGAACGGTATGTGGTCTACTATTTTGTTGATTTTTAAAAGAATATTAAAAGCAAAACGTACGGATTCGTGAGGCCTGTAAGAAATGTCTGATTGAATGTTTCTGAAACAGGCCGTTACAATCCCTGCCCAGAATGGGTATGCCAGGCCTATCTATGATCCAAAGTTGGCTGTTGTGGTCATTGGATTGGCTTAATACCAAAAACGAATAATCACGAATTGAAATCGGGGGCGGCTGTGCAGCAACGTTCATTGTGTGTCCGTTGTATTCGATATTTGTTGCTGTTGGCTGCAGCTCTATCACTATCAAAAATTGTTTTTGCTAGCGTTCAGTATTCTTATGACGCTGCGGGCAGACTCGTAGAAGTCATACCTGTATCCGGGGTTCCATTTGAATATGGTTATGATGCGGCTGGTAACATTACCGCCATCAATAACGCATCTTCTTCCAGTTTGACTGTTACAGACTTTGAGCCAGCAGCCGGGCCTGTCGGGACCAGCGTGACGCTGACAGGGAGCGGATTCAATACCACGGCAGCCCAAAATACGGTGACTTTCAATGGGGTGGCTGCTGCCGTTGTGAGTGCCAGCACGAGCAGCCTAGTTGTCACGGTTCCAAAGGGAGCGACAACAGGCTTAATTGCCGTACAAAACAGTCTCGGTACTGTGCAAACCGCAAGCAATTTTGTCGTCGGGCCTGCAACAGCTTCAGGTGGTTCCTCTATTTCCGTGCAGCTTGCTGCAAACCAAAGCCAAATCTTTACATTCACGGGTTCGACAGGGCAAGGGCTTACCTTGGTGCTGTCAGATTTGGTCGTTGCCTCAGGTGTATCGGTTAATGCTTCTATCAGCCAAAGTAGCGGCAGTGTTTTGGCTACATGCACAATCGCCGCTGCTCAGCCAGCATGCTCCTTACCCTACCTACCTGCGTCAGGTGTTTATCAAATAACCTTGAGTGCAACTTCAGCGGCTTCTTTTTATGCCAAATTGGTTGCTGATGTAAATGGTACTCTTTCTTTGGGCGGATCGGTTAAGTTCAGTTCCGCTATTGCATATCAAGCCGGAAGCTATGTCTTTACCGCAAGTCAGGGGCAAAGTCCTAATTTGTTAGTAAGCTCGGATTTATTGCAGAGTTCAACTCTTGTCAATGTGTATAAGCCAGATGGCTCCTTGTTGAAATCAATCACTTTGCCATATGCATCAGGCTCTAGTAGTTTTTCTTCACTCATTCTCAGTAATTTGCCTTCAACCGGTGATTACACTATCCGTGTACAGCCATTGGGTGGGGCGATAGGTAATATTAGTTTGGGCTTGCCAACAGATGTGACAGGCGTTTTGGTAATAGGAACCCCATTGGTTGCTAAGTTGGCGGCAGCGCAGAATGCTACGTATACATTCACCGCTCAATCGGGGCAGAACCTCAATTTAGCGCTCACGGACGATTTGCTTGTCGGTACAATTTCGGTTTCTGTATATAAACCAGACGGCACTACGCTCAGTTCGACTAATTTGTCATATTCAAGTGGGGTTGGGACTGCGACAGCACTTGCGCTCAGAGGGGTGCCTGCAACAGGTACCTATACTGTACGGATTCAACATAGCGCACCATCCGCAGGTAGTGTCAGTTTGAATTTGCAAGCTGACGTTGCTGGTGTCTTGACGGTGGGCGTTCCTGTTACAGCTAGTCTGGCCAATGGGCAGAATGCGACCTATACCTTTACCGCGTCCTCAGGGCAGGATTTTGGTTTGGCGCTAACAGGAGATACGCTGGTTGGAACTACGAATGTATATGTCTATGCGCCAGATGGCTCCTTGGTGAATTCTCAAGGCATCTCCTATACATCTGGCAACGGTAGTACGTCAGCACTATCGTTGAGTAAATTACCTCAAACAGGTACCTATGTGGTGTCTGTGCAACATGGTGCAGGGGCTGCCGGAAGCATTACATTGACATTGCAGGCGGATGTTTCAGGAAGCCTGACAGTAGGTTCGCCCGTTACACTCAATTTGGCCGCAGGGCAAAATGCGGCGTATACGTTCAACGGGACGGTAGGACAAAATCTCGGTTTGGATATCGCTGGCGATACTTTGGTGGGTAATACCGCAATCTATGTCTACAAACCAGATGGCAGTTTGTTGTCGTCAAACAGTTTGTCCTACAGTTCCGGTAATGGGTCTTCGACTGCGATTGCATTGAACAATTTGCCTACTACGGGCACATATCTCCTGCGCGTAAAACCAGGTGGTGGTGTAGCAGGTAGCATCATTGTGGGTCTTCAGTCGGATTTGACAGGGGTACTCGCGATAGGGACTCCGGTTGCGTTGAATTTTGCTGCTGGGCAAAACGCCACCTACACCTTCAATGGAACGGCGGGACAGAATCTTGGATTGGGCTTGAGTGGAGATACGTTGGTTGGTCCGACGAGTATCTACATCTATAAGCCAGATGGCACACAGTTAAATTCGGTAAGCCTGTCCTATAGTTCCGGCGCAGCTACCTCAACAGCATTGGTTTTGAATGCTTTGCCGGTCAATGGCACTTACAAGATTCGTGTCCAGCCAAACGGCGGGCTTGCTGGTGCTCTTACGCTGGGACTGCAGGCCGATTTGACAGGAACCCTCACCGCAGGCA
The DNA here is from genome assembly GCF_000373965.1 of Uliginosibacterium gangwonense DSM 18521. Lineage (GTDB taxonomy): Bacteria > Pseudomonadota > Gammaproteobacteria > Burkholderiales > Rhodocyclaceae > Uliginosibacterium > Uliginosibacterium gangwonense. The sequence continues at coordinate 34,437 of NZ_KB892848.1, forward strand.
CACCGNTCAGCCTGAGTTTGGCCTCAGGTCAAAACGCCACCTACACCTTCACGGGGGCAACAGGGCAGAACATAGAGCTCAGCCTCAGTGGCGACACCCTGGTGGGGAACAC
>NZ_KB892849.1 GCF_000373965.1 Uliginosibacterium gangwonense DSM 18521
GAGTCAGCACAGAAATGAGCTTGCATGTACTTGCCTATAATATCAAACGCTTGATAGCGATTCTTGGTATCGAAGGTGTAATACAGGCTGTTAGGGGCTAAGGCCTTTTAATCAACTTACGCCTCGATATTCGGGCTTTAGCGTCTTGGAGTGAGCCATCAAACGGGATTCAAAGCCGGAATTCTTTGCGACCCGAAAGCGCTCTATCACCTGTCAAACGAGCAAGTATCGACCACCTTCGACAGCCTAAGCGGAAAATTTGTGTTTTTACACAATCTGGACCCGGTGCGGACGTTCAGATGCTTGAAAAACAGACATTCAACGTTTGGATTTACCGGTCGCCGAAGGCGATCCGGTAGAATGAAAGATTAAATTCAGGTGCGTGAACGCTTCGGTAGCTGAAGGATGGCTCCAACAAGTGTTTCCAGCGATGCTTCGCCCTTGAGAACTGCATTGAGCATCTCGTTCCGTTGGCGGTCGAACCGATTGTTGTTGATTGGACTGTCTAAGGGGGCAATTAGGAGGTTGTACGGGGTGACGTACCTAACGCGAAGCTGAGACTCTCGGTTTATGTTTACGACTTCTCCATCAATGACTGCCGAACCATCGTCATATTCTGCACGACTAACAGTTCGACCGCGAAACAAGCCGAACTCCTCCCGTGCATACCCCAAATGTTCGACCTGCGCCGGAACAGAAGAAGGATCATAGAAACCAGTAGGTTGGGAAGGCTTGGTCTTGATGTAGAGAAATGATTGGTAGTACGCGCCGGCATTGACTGCGGCGAGCTCTTCGACAATTAGTTCCTGATGATCCAAAAGAACAGTGTCTGGGGAAAGCACCTCAAAGTGGTCGATGTGCATGTCGCCCGAACGCCACCACCATATGGGGATTGACTCTTGGAAGACGAAGGGGGCACGAAAGAATAACTTCAGCCGCTTTACTGCCTCATAGGGGTCTCTGAACCAGTGAATGCCTCGTACCCCTGGAAATGAGTCGCTGAATCGATTGCTAAAGAACACGGTACTACTCTCGCCGTGGATAGAGGGCAGTGCGTCTTCTTCTGGGACGGCAAACGGACTCTTGCCGAGCGCGGGCTTCGGCTTGAGCGGCACCCCAAACAGCTCATGAAGCAACTGCTTCAGGGTTGCTTCAAAGCCTGCGTCATCGGTGAAGTCAATGTATGCACGTCCGCCAAGACACACGGGGGTCTTCGCCCGAGTGGTCACACCTCGAACGCATGGAATGAACTTAATCGTATCTTGCCCAGAGAAGAGCTCCGCCGTGAGGATGTTCTTCTCGTAGCCAACTCCACCGAGTCCTTCATTCGACTTCTTGTTGTAGTTGTCCGTGCAGACGACCAAGACTCGGTCCGAGTTCGTAAGTCCTTTCTCCATGAACGCCAGAATGTTCGAGCCGAGCTGAATGTCCCACTGATCTAGCACCACCTCTACCCCACTCTCGACCAAACGACATGCGAGCCGATAGACCCAGTCTCTGTGCTTTTCGTTGTCGTGCGAGTAGGAGATAAAGACCTTTGGTGTTTGCATGTGGGATTCCTGAATCTAACGAACTAAAGGGACCGCCCTGTCCCGAGGCGGGCATGATGCGGATTCCATGCCCTGGTGGTCGCACCGCGTACGGCGCACTGAGCGCAGCGAACTGCGCCGTATGCGATGAATCCAAACCATCCGGCGCAATTCCGCTTCGCTCCATTGTTCCCTGCGGCGCCCTACGAATGCCAGCTTTCGGCATGTGGTGCGACCGTCCGCTCATGGCCGATATCTGCCTGTCACATTATGTACAGGGCTGGCCGTTTGTCAAACCGTCGATCCCCAATCGAATCGCCCAACATCAGTCGCATGGGACGTCTATCCACCGATAGTGCTTCTAAAACTATACGAACACCTTAGGTAGTGAAGATTTGTATTAACCTTTTTTGTAAAATTTACAGATTAGGTTATAATTCGGTCATGGAAAAGCGCAAACCACATTGCCCGCTCCCTGCCATCAAGGCTTTGGTCCAGGATGGGAAAGTTCGGGCAACCCGGTCGGCTATTGAGACGGCTACTGAACTTGGTGTTTATAACCTTGAGTCGATGGCTGCTGTGGTGATGATGCTGACCCAGGCCGATTTTTACAAGAGCATGACGACCCATGCGGATTCGACGGTTTGGCAGGATGTGTATCACGCAAAGACGGCCGCCGGGACTGCGTATGTGAAACTGACTGTGATTGACGATGTGTTGATCGTTTCCTTCAAACCACTTTAGGAGCCAATGAAATGAAATGTCCAGTCTGCGGCGCCGCCGAACTGATCCACGATACCCGTGACGTGACTTACGCGTACAAGGGGCAAACCACCACCATTCAAGACATTACTGCCGACTATTGCCCGGCTTGTGGGGACTCAGTCATGGATGCGGAGAATGGCGACAAGTACGCGGAAGCGATCCGTGATTTCCAGCAGGAGGTGAATGCCTCGTATATCGACCCTGCTTTCATCACCAGGGTTCGCCGGAAGCTACGTATTGACCAGCGTGAAGCCGCGCAACTCTTTGGGGGTGGGGTCAATGCCTTCTCCCGCTATGAGAATGGCCGGGCCAAGCCGCCTGCTTCACTGGTCAAGCTGTTAAAGCTGCTCGACAAGAAACCGGAACTGATGAAAGACCTGCGCGATATCGACGCCGCCTGATCTACCGAAGCCCGCGCAATGCGGGCTTTTTTGTGTCATGCACCATGGCATCTGGCGCAATCCCTCTGTAAGCGCATAGATGGGCGTGTGCTGGCCTCTTGCTGGCGAACGACCAATCCCTATCTCTGACGTGTTCGCCATTCCTGCGCTGATTTGCCTTGGCTCTTGCCCTATGTTTGTGGTGGCGGAGGGGAGGGCCGCGCCGCCGTTTTAGCCCGCTGCGCGCGGTCGTACCCCCGCCACGCCCGCCCGGCAAATGGGGCGCTTTTTATGCACTCGCGCACCCAGGCCAAAGCCGCCCGGCGGCTGGGCTGAAGGCCATTTTTCAGGATGTGAAAAAACTTGCACTTTTACGCGTTTTTGTGCGCTTTTATGCACTGAAAAACGGGGTGCCAGTCAAGCACTTTTACCCGGCGGGTAGTCGGTGATTGCTCCCGAATTTTGGGGTGGGAATATCAGGTTAGCAGGTCCGAATATGCGGGAAAAAATACATTGGGCTATTTGTGCTACCCCGTTTTATCCTGTCTAAAACAGGCTGATCAACGTTCAAAAATCAAAGACTTATTCTTGTACTGCCAAATCAAGTGTATTAGACATTTTGCTATTGAAGTTTGTTTTAAATCAGTGTGTTATGTGCGTTTTTGACGGTATTATGTCATCATATTGGCAGAGCCGAGTCAAGCTGGTTGCCCCGTAGCCAATGCCTGTAGTTTCCGGTAGGTGATCACTATGGTCGTAACCCGGCATGCATGGTCAATTGCAGGCCGGATGAGCTACAGGCGCCCTCCGACGCATGCCATCGTTTTGCGTAGTCGCCAAGCGTCGGAGGGCTCTGCGTTTTCGGGTTACTCCGGGTTACTGCCTTTGTCTTGATGTGGCATTCAAATCTCAAGCACGCCAGCCGTCCCTTACCCAATGCCCAACCTGGGCGATAGCGGCTTCTTGCTGGGCGAGGGGGACGTGTGCGTGCGTCAGGTAGACCGTCAGTACAATGGGTTGGCCGGTTGGTGGCCAGTAAATGCCGATATCATTTGCGGTACCTGTCTCGGCGTCTCCCGTGCCGGTTTTGTTGGCCAGCGTCCAGCCGCTGTTCAGATCTTTGCGGAGCCGCTGTTTGCCCGTTCTGGTCGCAAGCATCCACTGTTTGAGCTGTTCCCGGGATGAGGGGCTTAATGCATCTTCCAGCAAGACGTGTTTCAGGTTTGCGCACATGGCTGATGGGGTGGTTGTATTCCGCTTGTCCCCCATCTGTGTCTTGTTCAAAAACGGTTCTGGATGGTCCAGGTGGGTGAGTTGATCGCCCAGGGTGCGCACGTAGGCATTCCAGGCGGGAATGCCGCCCAAGGTTTCTACGATCAGGTTTGCTGCGGTATTGTCGCTGTCTGCAATAGCGGCCTCACAGAGTGCGGCTAGGCTCATTCCTTCGGTGTCGGCAAATTTCTGGGTGACGGGTGAGCCACCCAGGAGCTGCTTGTGTGAAAACCGGATGCGCTGATCAAGCCGTTTGGTTTTTTCATCAACCTGCTTGAGTAGCGCCGCTCCCGCCAGCCATTTGAAGGTGCTGCACATCGGGAAGCGTTCATCCGCCCTGTATCCAAATGCCTTACCCGTGGCCGTGTCGATGCAGGCAATGCCCAGACGCCCGCCTGTCTCTCCTTCCAACGCTGCCAGTTTTGTTTGTGATGCCTGGAAATTCTTGGCCAGCACAGGGTAACTGAGCGTGCATAATGCAGCACAGCCAAAGTGCATGAAATTTCTCCGGTCCATGAATGTGAGCCTCCTTTTGGTTTTGATGGCATATCCTAACGATGTGGGCAAAATGGCTGCAAACGATATTATTTAGGATAAAACCTTAGAATTTCTTATGTCTGATCAGGGGGCTTCTCGTCATGAATAATCTTCCGCTTAACGCATTGCGTGCTTTCGAGGTGTCTGCACGGCATCTGAGTTTTACCCGTGCGGCGGATGAACTGCATGTGACCCAGGCGGCGGTCAGCCAGCAGGTCAAACTGCTGGAAGCGCGCCTGGGAGTATTGCTGTTTCGGCGCCTGCCGCGTGGGCTGGCGTTGACCGATGAGGGGGTTGCCCTGCTGCCACATCTCACACAAGCCTTTGAGCATATCGGATCGGTATTCAGCCAATTTGAACGAGGTTGCCTGCGAGAGATGCTGAATGTGGCCGTGGTTGGCACCTTCGCAGTCGGGTGGCTGTTGCCGAGATTGCAAGACTTCCATGCCCAGCATCCATTTGTCGATTTGCGCTTGTTTACCAACAACAATCGTGTGGATCTTGCTGGTGAGGGGCTGGATTATGCCATCCGATTTGGTGATGGCGCCTGGCATGGCACGGAAGTGCAAGGCTTGATGGCGGTAAGTCACTCGCCACTCTGTGCGCCCACTGTGGCCCGGCAGTTGCGCCAGCCCGCTGATCTTGCTCGTGCGCCATTGTTGCGCTCTTACCGCGCAGATGAATGGGCTGTGTGGTTTGAAGCGGCAGGCGTGGCGGAATCCCCCATTTATGGTGCTGTGTTTGACTCTTCCCTCACGATGGCAGATGCGGCCATCCAGGGGCTTGGCATAGCGCTGTTGCCGGTCGAAATGTTTACACGCCAGCTACGGGAGGGGGATTTGGTGGCTCCGTTTGATATCGCTGTGAAAATGGGGTGCTATTGGCTGACGTGGCTGAAATCCAAAAAGGAAACGCGTGCCATGCAGGCATTCCGTCTTTGGATGACCGCGCGCATCCATACAGAAGGCCAGGGCGCGCAAGAAACCTAGCCCGACGCGGATGCTATTTCTGTTTATGACGATGCAATAGCTATGCAGCGCTCATGTGGGGAGCTGGAAGGTTGTGACGCTTTCTTCCAGTTTGATGGCAAGCTCACGGACGGCATCGGTTTCCCTGACGCTGTCTTCCACCGCCTGGGTATTTTGTTCCGCTGCCTGGGAGATTGCTTCAATACGCTGGGCAATCAGGGTGCTGGTTGTGGTTTGTTCGGTGATTGAGTCGGCGATCTCCTGGATGGTGCTGACTACATGGGCGGATGAGGCGTTCAGATCGGCAATGGTCTTTTCCGTGTCCTGTAGTAGCAACACGCTGGCGGTAATCGCCTTGACGCTATTCTCCATGCCCTGTGTGGCAGTCTGGATGCGGGTTTGTACCCGATCAATGGTCTGGCGGATGTCGGTGGTCGACTGTGCCGTGCGCTCGGCAAGTTTGCGAACTTCGTCAGCTACCACGGCAAAGCCTCGCCCCTGCTCACCCGCCCGGGCGGCTTCAATGGCTGCGTTCAAGGCGAGCAGGTTGGTTTGTTCAGCAACCTCCTGGATTGTTTGCACAACTTGTGCGATGCGGGAGGATTCGTGGGCCAGGTGCTCGATTTCATCAGAGGCTGTCCGTATCGTATCGGCTGCTGCACGCATCTGCGTGCCCAGGTGTTCCACTTTCGCTTGGCCTTGCTCGGCAATCTTGCCAGACTCATGGGCGATGGCGGTTGTTTCCTTGCCCAGATCCGACACCTGCCGGATGGATACGGTCAGCTCTTCCACTGCGGCGGCCATGGCTGACACGTCTTGGCTTTGCGTGGTGATGCTCTGGGTGACTGTCCGCTCGTTTTGGCTCAACGCCGAGGAGGCGTTGCTCAAGGCTTGGGAGTCAAGCAAGATGAGGCGGACGATTTCAATCAGTTTTTGTTGCATCTCCCGCATGGCCGTCAGCGCACTGGCCGGTCCTCCCTGCGGGATGGAGCGAGTCAGATCCCCTTGGGCCACCTGTTGGGCAATGGCGGCAACCGTAGCCGGGTCCGCACCCAGCCTGTGCTTGAGCAGGTGGAGGATGCGGAACAGGCTGATTGAAGCCATGCTGAAGGCCAAAAGGGCCAATATCAGCGTGATGGTATAGGATCGGTTGGTGCTGTTGATGCTCGCGGTTTTATCGTTTATGAGGGCGTCATTGGAGAGTTTGCGCAGGTCCAGAAGCTGCGTGCGAATCTGACGCCAAAGGGGGATTTCCTCCTTGTTCAAGGTGACGATTGCCTTGGTCTGGTCAGACTGTGCCTCGGTCACAGCACGTTCAATGAGTTTTTTCCGTTGGACGTGCATGGCCTCGATTTTGGGCAGCGTATCGGGGGCGAGTCCATCAATCAGACGAAGCCCTTTGAGTTTGCCCAGCGCCGCATCAAAACCATCAAGCCCGCTTTTGAGATTGTCGTAACCGCTTTTGTTTTGCGGATCAATCACAATTCCCCGTAAAGAGGATGCTGCCTGCAAGCCGTTCGCGTACATGTCGGCGACCCCAAGCTGGAAGGTGGCTTCATGTTGCAGGGTTTCGTCATAGTCTATGGCCGCTTGGCGTAAGGCAATCAATCCTGTGCACAGGGCGAGAAAGAGCAGTGCAAAGGCCCCGCCAATCGAGACGAGCAGGTGCGATTTCAGGTTCATGGTGACGTGCTGTGTTTGTGGCACATGTGCTTAGTATTGGAGGGAATTGGATTGTTGCGGCCTACCCATAAGGGTGAGAGTACAATTTGGCTCTTTTTCGGGCCTGCCGGATAGCGGGCTTGGTTTTTACCGGATAGAGAATTCATGTCCCTACTCATTGATCGCCTGGCGGCGTCTTTCCCCCTGTTTGTACTGATTTTTCTGGGATACGCCTTGGTGCGCTGGGGGCGTTGGGGGACGGCGGTATCTGATGCACTGACCAAATTTGTTTTTTCGCTGGCGCTGCCTGCCTTGCTGTTCCACCTGATGAGCGATCTATCGCACCTGCCGCCGGTGGATATGCGCCTGTTGGCGGCCTTCTTCGGTGGCTGCTTCATCATCTTCATGCTTGGGCGGGTGGTGGCGCGCAGCATCTTCCGGCTTGATGGGGTGGCAGGGTCGATCTTCGCCTTGGGGGGGATATTTTCCAACAACCTCCTTTTGGGTCTTCCCTTAGCCAAGGCGACATTGGGGGATGCCGCCATCCCCTGTGTGGCGTTGATCCTAGTGTTCAATTCCCTGAGTTTGTGGACGCTGGTGACAATATCCGTGGAGTGGGCGCGTAACGGGGAGCTTTCTCTACAGGGGTTTGGCAAGACGGTCCGTTCGGTACTGACCAATCCCATCGTGGCGGCGATTCTTTTGGGTACGACTTATGGGCTGACGGGGTGGCCTCTGCCACACCTGATCGACGTACCCTTGGGGATGATCAGCCAGTCCGCTTCGCCCATGGCCTTGGTCGTACTGGGGATGGGCCTTGCCGAATATGATGTGCGCAGTGGCTTTGTGCAGAGTATGACGGTCTGTGTGATCAAACTCATCGTGTTGCCGCTAACGGTATGGGAGTTGGCCGTGCTGCTGCATCTGCCGAAAATGGAGACGCAGGTGGCTGTGTTGCTTTCCTCCATGGCGACGGGCGCGAATGTCTACCTGATGTCGCGGCACTTTGCTACGCAGGAGGGCCCCACCGCCGCGAGTCTGGTGCTGTCAACAGCGTTTGCAGCGCTGACTACGCCTATCATCCTGACCCTGATGGGATAGCGGGCGGTACAGAGTGCAACCCGTTTGGGTTCTCAGGCGCACAGATCAAACGCCGGGTGATAATCCACCCTGCCATGTGGCACGGCAGCGCCAAACGATTGGGCCATGAAGTATTCAGGGGGAACCCCTTCGAGCCGAAGCTCTGCACAGGGGTGGAAGCCAAAGTGGGCATAGTATTGTCTGTCGCCCAACACCACGCAGCCGTGTGCACCTATTTTGCGCAAGGCACCCAGTCCTTCATGCACCAGCGCGCGGCCAATGCCCTGCCGTTGCATTTCCGGGCTGACTGACAGCGGCGCCAAGCCGAACCAGCCACATTCCTTGCTGTTGATCGTGACGGGGGAGAAGCCGATGTGCCCGATTACCTTGCCATGCGCTTCCGCGACCAGGGATACGCTGAGCGCGCCTGCATCACGGAGCGCTTCCACCAGCAGATATTCCTTGCCGGTGCCATGTATGCGACCAAAGAAGGCTGAAGTGGTGATGGCGCGGATGGCCGTGAGGTCTTGTGCCGTTTCAGGGCGGATCAGCATGGTGATATCTCCCTCTCGGTGGTCGGACTACGCTGGGCAGGGGACAACTGCAAACCCACTTCAATCTGAAGCATAGTTCAAGGCTGCCCGCCTGCTGCTGTCCAAGAGGTACGCAGCGAGACACTTACCCCGCTGCCTTGGGGAAAACGCGGCTTGCGCATGTCTTGGCCCGTTCCCGGGCGGTCGCCACATCATCTGCAGCGGCAACAGCCACCCCCATGCGGCGCTTGACGAAGGATTCAGGCTTGCCGAACAGACGCAGATCCGATTCCGGCACCTGCAAGGCCTGTTCCACCCCCTCAAATTCAATGCTTTTTGCATCGACGCCACCGTAGATCACGGCGCTGGCGCCTGGGCGACGCAGGCTGGTATCCACAGGTAGCCCCAGGATGGCACGGGCATGCAGTTCGAATTCCGACAGGCGCTGGGTGGCGAGCGTAACCAAGCCAGTGTCATGCGGGCGGGGGCTGACCTCGGAGAACCAGACCATGTCGCCCTTGACGAAAAGCTCCACCCCGAACAGCCCCAATCCGCCCAATGCTTCTGTCACAGCCGCAGCAATCGCGCGTGAACGCTCCAGTGCGACAGGCGACATGGCATGTGGCTGCCAGCTCTCGACATAGTCACCACTGACTTGCAGGTGGCCGACCGGCTCACAGAAGCAGGTTTCGACTTCGCCTGCTGCGTTGCGGGCGCGTACCGTGAGCAAGGTGATTTCGTAGTCGAAATCGATGAAGCCTTCGACAATGATCCGCCCTTGCTTCACCCGCCCGCCTGTAGCGGCGTATTCCCAGGCGGGCGCCACGTCGGCTGCGCAACGGATGACTGATTGCCCCTTGCCAGAGGATGACATCACCGGCTTGACCACGCAGGGATAACCGATGCCTGCATCAATGGCTGCCTGCAGTTGATCCCGTGTGTCGGCAAAGGCATAGGGCGAGGTGGTCAGCCCAAGTTCCTCGGCGGCCAGACGGCGGATGCCTTCACGATTCATGGTGAGTTGGGTGGCACGTGCCGTGGGAACCACGGTGGCCAGCCCGTCGGCTTCGATCCGGGCCAGCTCATCCGTGGCAATGGCTTCGATCTCGGGTACGATCAGGTGAGGGCGTTCGCGTTCGACCAACTCACGCACGGCGCGCGCATCGGTCATGTCGATGGCGTGCCAGCGATGGGCGACCTGATGACCGGGTGCATTGGGGTAACGATCTACCGCAATGACTTCGCAGCCCAGGCGTTGCAAGGCAATGATGACTTCCTTGCCCAGTTCGCCGGAGCCAAGCAACATGACACGTACAGCAGCGGGGGAAAGAGGGGTTCCGATCTTGAGCATAATGGGTAAAAGTTGGGAAGTGAAAGTGGCCCATTTGGCCGGGGCAGGCTCAGAAGCTGTTCATAATCTTACTGCGAGGCCGTGATCGGGGCGCATGCGCTGCTCTTCACCCCGCTGACGGCCTCTCGCTACAGATTCTGAACAACTTCTAAGAATATCCGTCTGCAATCTTATTACAGATCATAAAACAGATTCCAACGGCACAGATTCTACGCTGGGCTTGGGGGGATCAGGCAGGGGGCCGGCGCATTGGTCTGCGGCATTGTGCCATTGGTGCAGGCTGGCCACTTACAGCAATACGGTGTGTGTTCAAATGTCACATCGGGCAAAATCAAAGGGATTATTGCAAGGGCTTGCGTTGAAAACCGGAGCTTACTTGATACAGTTCCAGTTTGGCTCCAATCTGGATGCTCGACTTCGTTTGCGTTAGGACACCTGGTAGAGAGGTTAGTCGCTTCAGATCATGAGCAGACATAATAAACTGTGATGTGCCACAAGAAGAAGCTGGCAGGGGTGTGGTCTTACCTGGGGATACATGATGCTTCATAGTATTTGGGGCAAATGGCGCAGCAGCTTTTATTACCGTCTGGTAGTGGCCACCATGGTGGTCATCACAGTCATGGTGGCAGCTTACAGCGGGGTGCTGTACTTGCGTCATGCCAAAGCGGCAGAGTTGTCCCAGCGTGAGCGGGCCGAACACCTGTCGAGCCTGCTGGCCGACGCCCTGGCACAACCCCTGTTTGATTTCAACACGATTGCGGTGACCTCGGCGGTCAACACCTTGAGTTCGCACGCCGATATCCATTCCGTCCGGGTGATTGACAGCCAGGGGGTGGTCGTCATTGATACGGGTTCTTTTGCCGAGCACAGCGAGATTTTGCTCAGCACGCGGCGGCAGATTACATTCAGCGATGGTCGGCGACAGGTTCCCGTGGGCTCCCTGGAGCTGGCGTTTTCCCGCAAGCCTTTGCAGGTCGAGTTGTATCGGGGGTTTCTGGAACTGTGCGTAGGCGGATTCCTGATGGCCGCCGGGGTGGTCCTGGCGGCCTTGGCCGTGTTTCGCACGGTGACCCGCCCCTTGCGAGAGATCACCTCGGGACTGGATGAACTGGCAGCGGGCAATGCCAATGTTGTGCTGCCCAAGCTCCTCTGGAAAGATGAGTTCGGACGCATGGTAGTGGCCTTGGGGCGGTTTCAGGATGCCTTGGTGGAGTCGCAACGCGCTGAGCGTTCGCTACGCGAGAGCGAGCAGCGGTTCAAGGATTATTCCAATAGTTCGGCGGACTGGTTTTGGGAAATCAACGAAAACCTGTGTTTTAGCTACCTCTCCCCCAATCTCAAAGAGATTCTGGATGATGAGCAGCTGATTGGCCACAAGTGCTGGGAATTTTCCGATCTGCCTGAACTCAATTCTCCGCATGTGTGGGCTGCGCACAGGGCGGTGCTGAGTCAGCATGTACCTTTCCGCAATTTTGAATTCCGCGTCTTGGATCCGCAGACCAGGCAGATGGTCTGGCTGTCCATCAGCGGTACACCATTCTTTTCGTCCGAAGACGGACGGTTTCTGGGTTATCGCGGAGTCGGGCAGAACATTACGGCGCGCAAGATTGCAGAGGAAGGGGTTCGCAAACTCTCCTTGGCTGTGGAGCAAAGCCCCAACATGGTGATCATCACCAACGCCAGAGGCGAGATTGAATATGTCAATGAGGCCCTTGTCCGGCTCACAGGTTTTTCCCAGGAAGAGCTTTTGGGCCAAAACCCGCGCATCTTCCGGTCGGGTTCAACGCCCAAGAGCGTGTATGAGGATTTGTGGCGCACTTTGTCCCGAGGGGACTCCTGGCACGGGGAGATGACGAACCGACGCAAGAATGGGGAGGAGTATGTTGAATATGGCATCTTTTTCCCATTGCGGCAGGCCGACGGCGCAATTACGCATTACCTATCGATTACCGAAGATGTGACTGAAAAGAAACGCGTTGAAAACGAGTTGGCGCATTACCGCAGCAGCCTGGAAAACATGGTGGCAGAGCGCACCGCCCAGCTTGCTGATGCCAAGGAAGTCGCAGAGGCCGCCAACCGTGCCAAGAGTGTCTTTGTGGCCAATATGAGCCATGAAATCCGTACCCCGCTGAATGCTGTGCTGGGGCTGGCACGTATTATTTCGCGTGAAAGTCATGGTCGCAAATCCGGTGAAACGGCGCGCCGCATCCTTGAAGCGGGTGAGCACCTGCTCGGGGTGATCAATGATATTCTGGACTTTTCGAAAATCGAGGCAGGCAAGTTGCATATTGAGAACCAGGATTTCAATCTGATTTTCAGCATCAATGATGCCAAGAGCCTGATTGCTGAGCAGGCGCATGCCAAAGGCTTGGGCTTGTACACTGACTTGGCCGAGAATCTGCCGCACTGGGTGCGTGGTGACCGATTGCGTTTCGAACAGATTCTGATCAATCTGCTGTCCAATGCAGTCAAATTCACCCAGCAGGGTGAAATATACTTGAGCGCCCGTCGGGAAGGGGAGTTTGTATTGGTGATGGTCAAGGACACCGGCATTGGTATGGATGAAGAGCAATTAGGCAAATTGTTTAGGCCTTTTGAGCAAGGCGACGTTTCTACCACGCGTAAATATGGCGGTACGGGCCTGGGGCTGACGATCAGCCGGGATATCGCCCGTCATATGGGGGGAGATATCACCATTTGTAGCGAGTTGGGCGTGGGGAGCGAATTCACGCTGCGCTTGCCGCTGGAAGAGACGACCCCTAGCCCCCTGCATGTCGATATCCCCTCCACGATTGGCACAGGCGCCCACCTTGCGGGAGTGCGGGTGCTGGCCGCCGAGGACATGGAACTCAATCGTATTGTGCTGGAGGACCTGTTGGTCAACGAAGGCGCCAGCGTTGTATTTGCCGAGCATGGCAAGCAGGCGATTGAATTACTCAACAAACATGGCGCCGAAGCGTTCGATGTTGTGTTGACCGACATCCAGATGCCTATCATGGATGGGTACGAACTGGCCCGCCAGTTGCGTGTATTGGCGCCGAATATTCCGGTGCTGGGCCTGACCGCACGGGCCATGAAGGAAGAGCGTGACCGCTGCATGGCCGCTGGCATGGTGGCGCAGGTGACCAAGCCGATTGATGAGCGGGAGCTGATCTCTGCCATCTTGTCCTGCACCCGTAAAAGAAGCGTGGCGCTGGCCTTGCCTGCCAAGCAAGCTGCAGTACGCGTGTCCTCCCTCATCAATTGGGCGGCGCTTGCCGAACGCTACAATGGCCGCCCCGGCTTTGCCGAAAAGGTGCTGGATATCTTTGTACGCACCCATGCGGAGACGGGAGAAAAACTGCGGGAAGCCGTGCAGAAAGCTGATCTGCAGGCGATCCGCTATATCGCGCACAGCCTGCGGGGGGTGACGGGCAATATCGAAGCCCCCGAACTGCATACGCTGGCCGGGCACCTTGAGACCAGTGTGATCAAGGCGCGCCCCGATATCACCGAAGTCGGCCTCAGTCTGGCCCAGCACATCGATGAGCTGGTGCTGATGCTGCGCGAGCGCGCCGAGAGATCCAGCCCGCCCCAAACGCTCTGAATGCCATGTCAGCTTGATGACAGCTTTCCATCAGGATGTATTCAGCTTGGAGCCCTAGCATGGGAACCATCAGGACGGCCACTACAGGCTGCCTGGCAACCAGATCAATCATCAGGAGTGTTGAATATGTCTATCAAGTCCAAGCTGATTCTGTCCGCCGTGATCGCCGCTTTCTCCATGGGTACCGCTTTTGCTGCTGACGCTCCGGCTGCTGATGCTTCCGCCCCCGCCAAGGCTGAAAAGAAGGCTCCGAAGAAGGCNCACAAAAAGGCTCCGAAGAAGGCTGCAGCCGCTGCTGCTGACGCTTCCGCTCCTGCTGCCAAGTAATTCATACGTTTCACTATAAATTCGAATACAGGGAACATCATCATGAACATCAAGACCAAACTCCTCCTCGCTTCCGTGATCGCCGCTTTCTCCATGGGTACCGCTTTTGCTGCTGACGCTCCGGCTGCCGACGCTTCTGCTCCTGTCAAGGCTGAGAAGAAGGCTCCGAAGAAGGCCCACAAAAAGGCTCCGAAGAAGGCTGCAGCCGCTGCTGCTGACGCTTCTGCTCCTGCTGCCAAGTAATCGCAGATTGCAGTCTGAATATGCAGGGCCTGGCTGGGTGCCTGCATATTCGATGTCGTGAATCGGAGGTGAGTCCTCCAGAACGCGGCATCAGGTAATACAATCCAAACCGCCCGGGAATCGGGCGGTTTTGTTTTCAACTGGAGAGCGGGCATGCGTGTATTGTTGGTGGAAGACGACCCGGCGCTGGCGAATACCATATCGCGTGCGCTACAAGGCCAGGCCGATGCCCAGGTGGATTGGACGGCGCGGGGCGAACCTGTGCTCAATTCCTTATCAGCAGACCCCTATGATCTGCTGGTGCTCGACATCGGCCTGCCGGGGATTGATGGCTTTGAGGTGCTGCGCCGCCTGCGTGCTGCAGGGCAACGCCTGCCGGTGTTGGTTCTGACCGGGCGGGAGGCCATTGATGACCGCGTCCACGGCCTGGAACTTGGGGCGGACGATTACATGGTCAAGCCCTTCGCGCTCCCCGAGATGGTCGCCCGTGCCAAGGCGCTAGTGCGACGTGGGCGGGGCATGGTCGACAAACAGATCCGCGTGGCAAAGGTTGTGATGGACATGGCCGCCCACCGTGCCTGGGTGGCGGATAAGGAAATGGATCTGCCCTCACGCGAATGGCAGTTGCTCGAATATCTTTTGGCACACGTTGGTAAGGTCGTCAGCAAGGATCATCTGGTTAGCTCGCTTTCCGGCTGGGAAGGGGATGTCAGCGAAAATGCGGTGGAAGTCTATATCTCGCGCCTGAGGACCAAGCTCGCGGAGTCTGGCTTGCGCATCCGCACCGTGCGTGGGTTTGGCTATCTGCTGGAGGAGCTTGCTGATGCCGCAGGTACCTAGTGCCAGTCTGCGCCAGCGTCTGGCGCTGATTCTGCTGCCTTCCCTCGTGGTGCTGCTGGTGGTCAGCGGTGTGCTCCAATACCTGCTGGGCGTGCGGCCCATGCTGCATGAATTCGACCGCGCCATGATGGACGTGGCCGTCACACTGGCCGACCGTGTCAGCATCAACGATCAGGCCGAGATCATATTCGACCTCTCTGATGAGGCCGAAACCCTGCTCAAGGCCGATAACGTCGACCACGTCTGGTATGCCGCGTTTGATGACGAAATGCGTCCCTTTGCTGGTGCCCGTGAGCTGGTCTGGCCCTCCACCAAGGTTGTGCGCGGCCAGCCTTACGTCTATGACACCACCTTCGCCGGTGAAAACGTGCGTGCCGTGGCCACCAAGGTGACTTGCGGGGCAGCCGACTGCGGGATCGTGTTGGCGGAAACCACGCACAAGCGCTCCCGCCTCATCCGCGACGTGCTGCTCAGCGCGTTGTTGCCGGTACTCCTATTGGGGCTGGGGGCGGTGGCATTGCTGTGGATCGGGATTGGCCGTGGCCTCTCTCCCCTGGTGGCGCTGTCCCGCGAGATCGGGCGACGCTCGCCGCGTGAGTTGTCCGCCATCGACCCGGCCAGCACCCCCGCTGAAGCCCTCCCACTCGTACTGGCCGTCAATCGACTCATGGCTCAACTGGACGAGTCGGCCAGTGCCCAGCAACGTTTCCTTGCCACTGCGGCCCATCAGCTCCGCACCCCGCTGGCAGGTCTGCAATCCCAAATTGAGTTGGCGCTGATCGAGGCCAAGGACGATTCCGATCGCCAAGCGCTCGCGGATATTCATGCTTCGGCTATCCGCTCGGCACGCTTGGCCGTGCAGCTCTTGTCACTCGCCCGTGTCGAACCCGGCGCCAGCCGCGCAGATGCCGTGGTGACGTGTGACTTGTCCAAGCTGGCGGGTGAACTGGCTGATGAATGGGTGCCCCGTGCCTTGGCGCGAGAGGCCGACCTGGGCTTCGAATTGACGCCCGCCAGCGTGGCGGGCGACCCCTTGCTGCTACGCGAAATGATGGCCAATCTGCTGCATAACGCGTTGGAATATGGCGGCAAGGGCTGTCATATCACCCTGCGCACCGGTGGCAATGAAACCTGCGTATGGTTTGAAGTCGCCGACAGTGGCCCTGGCATCCCTGCCGACATGCGCGGCAAAGTGCTGGAGCGCTTCGTCCGCCTGCCCAACAGCCAAGGTGGTGGCAGTGGCTTGGGGCTTGCCATCGTCAAGGATATTGCCGAATCCCATCACGCTAAACTTGAACTGCTGGATGGGGATGGTGGTGTCGGGCTGACCGTGCGGGTGAGCTTCCCGGTGCAAGACAGCCCCTCGGCATCCATCAAAGCGGCTTGATTGAAGCTTTCACCAAAGCCTCACTCCAGCCCAGCTTTTGGCATACTGCAACAAAACTATCGTCCACCTCGGTGTGCAGATGCAGTCTCTCACTTGTCATGGGGTGTGGCAGGCTAAGGGATTGGCACAGCAGGAGCAGGCGATGACAGCCGAATTGCTCTTGGAACATGCGGTTGTGCTGGCCTTTGCCGTGGGTGGCGTCCCCGATGATCGGGTGGGCGATGTGCTTGAGGTGGCGGCGGATCTGGTGGCGACGCCCGGTTTCCGGCTGCACGGCAAGCAGCGCGTAGCGGCTGGCGGGGTAACGCGCATCAACCTGTATTGGTAGCTCTACCGTTGCGAGGCGTTGGTAGTGGGTGAGTGCCTCTTGCGGCGGTGCAGGGGTGTTGAGCTTGCGTTCGTAATCGTCATATTGGCGGCTCAGTGGGTGGTCGATGCTGCCACGCTCAGGCGGCCAGCCGCGTACCACGGCCAGATATTGCTTGCTGACCTGATTGGTCTCGAAACTCGCGCTGGCGGCAATCAAGGCTTCATGCGTCAGGGCAAACAGCAGCACGCCGGATGTGCCGCGATCCAGCCGGTGCACCGGCCAGACGATTCGCCCCAGCTGTTCGCGTAACATCTGCACGGCAAAGCGGGTTTCATGGCGATCCAGTTCGCTGCGGTGAACGAGCAGACCTGCTGGCTTGTGGATGGCGACGAAGTGCTCGTCCTGAAACAGGATATCCAGCATCAGAGTATGTATGGCAAGCCGGATTACAGCCGCGTGCGCAGCAAGGCGATGGATTTGTGCATGCGGTTGAAGCGCCACAGGCCAAAGATGCCCAGGGCCACCCCGGCAGGGACGAAGACGATGCCCAGCCAGGGGAGCCAGCCTTGATCGAAGAAATGGATGAAGGTGACCCCTGCGATCACCAGGGTCAGGGCACTGCGCACATACGCCAGCATGGTGGCTTCGTTGGCCAGCAGGGTGCGGTCGATGGCCAGTTCGTCACGCAGGATGAGCTCATCCTGCTTGAAGCGGGCGTAGGGTTGCAGTTCTTCCATTTCTATTACGCCAGCAGGCGGTTCACCCAGCTCGGCGGTTCAATGCTGTCGAGCAGGTTCTTCAACTGCAGGCCCAGTTCCGTATCGCCCTCAATGCGCAGCTTGCGCTGGAAGAAGAGGGTGTCCGGGTCTTCGGTGCGGCGCAACAGCTTGAGGTAGTCGGCGACTGTTGCACGAAAGCTCACATCGGCCTCATTCTTGGCAGACGCTGGGCGGAAATGCCCGCCCTGGTAGCGCAGGGTGGCGCGGGCGCCTAGGTCTTCCATGATGATGCGTACCGAGCGCCCTTCCAGAAAGCTGAAATCGGCATCCAGTTGCTTGGTCAGGCGTGCCAGTTCCAGACTGGCGCAGAGTGCGTCACTCCACGGGCGTTGCGGCAGCTTCGGCCCGATCTGGGCGAGGAAGCTGGGGAGGCGGAAATCAGTGGGCAGCAGCATGGGTGTCTCCTAGTTTGATGCCTTCCTTCTCGTGCCAGTAGCCATCGCACAGGGCGGTGGGGGCGAAGGCACTTAATGCGTCCAGGTCAACCGACGCGCCATCCAGGGCGGCGCGGTGTTGGGCGAGGATGTCGGCAGTGTTTTTGCTCTGCGGACTTACGCGCAGGCGGGTGACGCCGATTTTGCGTAGTTCGGCCAGATGTGGCAAGAGCGCCTGCGTGGCGGCCGATTGCGTCTGGATGCCATTGATGGCAAGGAAGTGCTGGCCTTCGCGGGTATCCAGCACCACGCCATCGGGGAATTCCATGCAGCGGAACTGGCAGTCGTCCTTGCGCAGATTGAAGTGGCGGGCGGTGAAGCAGCGGGCGGAGAGGGCCAGCGGCAAGCGCCCCCAGGCGAAGACTTCGGTTTCAATATCCTTGGCTTGTGCCAGCAGGGTGGCCAGACGGGTGTGGCCCATTTCAACAGGCGGCACCCAGCGCACGGCACCGAGTTCCTGGAATAAGGCCAGGGTATCGTTGTTGTAGATGTTCTGATGCGTGCCAGCAACCCAGCGCAAGCCTTGCAACAGGCGTACGGCGCCCAGATCATTGGCTTCCACCAGATAATCCCCGTTGCCACAGACGCGGCGCAGGTTCTTGAGTTCGCTTTCGGATTCGAGCAGCGCCTGGCAGGACAGCACGACTTCCTTGCCTGCCTGGGTGAGTTCGCGGGCAAGCCCCAGCCAGTCATCCAGACGCATTTGCTGACGGCGGCTACAGACGACCTCGCCCAGGTGGATGGTGTCGACGGGCCAGTTGGCGGCTTCGGCATAAAAAGCCAGTACCTGCTCGCGGGGCCAGAAATAGAGCAGGGGGCCAAGAGAGAGTTTCATCATGTTCTTATTTCCACGGACGGAGGTAGGCACCCAGGGTGACGTGCTGGCCTTCGGAGACTTTGCCCAGCGCTTGTTCCCAAGCAGGCTTGGGGGCAAAGCGTTGCGGGTCGGCAAAGGCGGCATCAATGGCAGCGCGAAGTGTGCGGGTGACCTCGGTGACATAGGCCGGGCTGCGTTGCCGCCCCTCGACCTTGATGGCAGCCACGCCAATACGCATCAGCTCGGGCAGCGCGCTCATCACGTTCAGGCTGGTGGGCTCTTCCAGCGCGTAATAGGTTTCTTCATTGACCGCAAAGCGCCCCTTGCACAGCGTGGGGTAGCCTGCGGGTTCGTCCTGCTTGTACTGATCGATCAGGATGCCTGAAAGGCGAGCCTCGGTGCCAGCTGGAGTTTCCACCCAGCGCACCGCCTTGGCGGGGGAACAGACGCCCGCTGTATTGGGCGATTCGCCCGTGGCATAGCTGGAGAGCAGGCAGCGGCCTTCCACCATCACGCACAAGCTGCCAAAGCCGAAGACTTCGATTTCCACGTCGGTGTTGGCGATCACGTGCTCCACCTGCGGCAAGGTCAGCACACGCGGTAACACGGCGCGCTGGATGCCGAACAGGTCGCGGCACAGGTTGATCGCTTCATAATTGGTGGCAGAGCCTTGTACCGAGAGGTGGCGGCGCATCTGCGGGTGGGTTTTGGCGGCGTAGTGCAGTAGGGCCGGGTCGGCGATAATGACGGCATCGACACCCAGGTCGGCAGCAGTGTCGACCGCCTTGTGCCAGCGGGCCACATCCCCTGCCTGGGCGTAGGTGTTAATCGCCATCAGCACCTTGCGGCCACGGCTGTGGGCGTAACGGATACCCTCGCGGGCGGTGTTCTGGTCGAAATTCAGCCCAGCAAAATTGCGGGCATTGGTGGCGGCGTCTTTCAGGCCGAGATAGACGGTGTCCGCCCCTTGATCCACCGCACTCTTCAGTGCGGGGAGGCTGCCCGCCGGACAGACCAACTCAGGTTTGCGCATAATGATCTTTACAAGAAAACAGGCATCAAGCTTAGGGATGCAGGGACTATATAACCTTGCCTTGGGTCAAACCGCTTGGGGAGGATGGGAATCAGAACTCGGGAGGGGCTTCCAAAAGTCTGACAAGTTCGCGTACCATCCTTCACTCTGTTCCGGTATTCGGGTTTTATCCAAGGGGAGACATAATGGCCAAAGGCTCGCAGTTCCAGCTCAAGTTCCATGATTTTACAGATCCGGCGACCGGTGTGCGCGTTACGCGCCTGACTCCGCCTGATGTGACCTGCCATCGCAACTATTTTTATCAGAAGTGCTTCACCAACGACGGCTCCAAACTGCTGTTTGGCGGCTGGTTCGATAACAACTGGAATAACTACATCCTGGACCTGAACACCCAGGTGGCCACCCAGATTACCGAAGGTGCGGGCAACAATACCTTCGGTTGCTTCCTCTCGCCGGATGACAAGTTCCTCTACTACCGTCAGGGTGCCAAGGAACAACGCCGCGTCAACCTCGCAACGCTGGAAGAAGAAACCTATTACACCGTGCCGGATGGTTACAAGGGCTACGGCACCTGGGCGCCGAACTCGGATTGCACCAAGCTGGTGGGGATCGAAGTGGTTGAAGGCGACCTGTTGCCCTTGACTACCTGGGAACAGTTTGCTGAACAGTTCCACATGAAGCCCCGTTGCCGCCTGATTTCGGTGGATATCGAAAAAGGTACCAGCACGGTGCTGCTCGACCAGGCCAAGTGGATGGGCCACCCGATCTACCGCCCGTTTGACGACAACACCGTGGCCTACTGCCATGAAGGCCCGCACGACCTCGTCGATGCCCGCATGTGGCTCATCAATGAAGACGGCACCAACATCCGCAAGGTGAAGGACCATGCAGATGGCGAAGCCTGTACCCACGAATTCTGGGTGCCGGATGGCTCCAAGCTGATGTACGTCTCCTACAAGAAGGGCAGCACTGATCGTTGGATCTGCGTGGCTGACCCGGTGACGCTGAAGAACGAAGCCATCATCACCATGCCGCACTGCTCCCACCTGTACAGTAACCACGATGGTTCGCTGGCCGTGGGCGATGGTTGCGATACCCCGCAAGACGTGCAGGACGCAGCCAGCCACAAGGTGGAAAACGATCCCTTCATCTATGTGTTTGATCTGAAGAAGAAGGAGACCAAGAAGGTCTGCCAGCACAACTCGTCCTGGAAGGTTTATCGCAACGACCGTCAGGTCACCCACCCGCACCCCGGCTTTACGCCGGACAACAAGCGCGTGCTGTTTACCTCTGACTTTGAAGGCGAACCGGCCATCTATCTGGCTGACCTACCTGCTTGAGGCATATGTCAAAAGTGTTGCATTGAGCATAAAAACGGGCCTTTTGGTCCGTTTTTTATTGGCTTGTGGAGCGTGTAGGTTCATTATTGACCCCTTGAATCTTTGTTACTCCCAAGCCTGAGTCAAACCATGCGATCCTCGCCTTGTATTGAGCCCGCCCAACTGAAAGATGCCCCCGAGATTGCCCGCCTGACGG
Source organism: Uliginosibacterium gangwonense DSM 18521 (assembly GCF_000373965.1). GTDB lineage: Bacteria > Pseudomonadota > Gammaproteobacteria > Burkholderiales > Rhodocyclaceae > Uliginosibacterium > Uliginosibacterium gangwonense. The sequence goes on from NZ_KB892849.1 coordinate 21,370, forward strand.
GGGAGTTGGGTTACCCGATTACGCTGGCTGAAACCAAGGCCAATCTGGAAAAGATCCTGAAATCCACCCGGCATTTCGTGGCCGTCTCACGTGGGCAGGATGACAAAGTGCTGGGGTGGGTGGTGGCCGAGCGTTGCTTGTCTCTGGATTCTGGCGAAAGCGCCGAGATCACCGGGCTGATTGTGTCTGCCGATGCCAAGCGGATGGGGATTGGTCGGTCTCTGGTGGCAGCGGCCGAACAATGGGTGACGCGGCAAGGTTTTTCCTCTGTGCGTGTGCGTTCCAATGTTGTGCGAACAGAATCCCACCCTTTTTACCAGGGTGTTGGTTTTCAGCACCAGAAGACCCAGCATGTCTATGTGAAGGCGCTGTCCTGATCCATGCTGGAGCAGATGCGCGGAACCCCCTGGGCAAGCTACCCGCAGCCGGAATGGAATACGCCGGGCGGCCTGATCGAGGCCCTGTCGGCGGTGCAGGGGGCAAGTGACGCCGAATCCAGCCATGCTGCTTACGACCGCTTCCTGTATGCCGTGGGCAACTATCATGCGGGCACTTATTACCCGGTATTGTTGGCAACGCTGCCATTTCTGGAAGCCTTGCTGCAAACCGGGGGTGATTGGCCGCAACGCACGGTACTGCGCGTGCTCGATGACCTGATTGCATCTTTCCAACCTGAACCGGGCTACGCCTGCCTCGCATTGGCCAATGGGCGTGAGCAGGACGTGGCCAATGCGTTTTCTGGGGCCATGCACTGTATGCAGGCCACCCTGGAAGACATCAGGACGGGCGGCGGCGCTAACGCGAGCTTGGCGCATGGCGTGTTGGATTTGCTGGTGCTTTGAGCGCCTCAGATTGGATGTTGAAAAGGTTTTGGTGCGTTCGACCATCCCCCGTGCGACTCATCCCCATGTAACTCATCGTTTTGTCATCGTGATGCAACATCCGCGTCATACCGAGTAGCCATGATATCGGTCTCACTGGCTCTTATATTACTCGGGGGAATGATGCGTAAAGGTGGTTTGGTAGCGGTTGTCGCTATTCTGTTTGCCGGGCAGGCTATGGCCTATTCCTTTCAAACCAAGGGCAGTTTGAATGTGATCACTGCCAATGTGGCGGGGTTGCCGGAAGGTTTGTCCAGCAGTCACCCGTCCACGAACACGGCTCCCTTGGGGAAAATGCTGGGGGCCTACGACATTGTGAACGTGCAGGAAGATTTTCACTACGACTCAACGCTGGCGGCGAATATGAATCTTTCCTTTCGTACCGCGTTTAGTGGTGATGCCGGGTTTGGCGATGGCATGAATACTTTCAGCCGGTTCTTGCTGGCGGATACGCAAAGGGTCAAGTGGAACAAGTCCAGCGGCTTGATTTCCAACGGTAGCGATCAACTCACCCCGAAAGGCTTGAGCTACGTGCGCGTTGCGGTGCAGGAAGGGATTTATGTTGATGTCTATAACCTGCACGCCGATGCGGATACCGACGCCGGGTCCATGGCTGCACGGGCGGATAATCTGACCCAGCTGGCGGCTTACATCAAGACAAATTCCGCTGGCAATGCGGTGATCGTCATGGGCGACACCAATGCACGTTATACCCGGGAGGGTACGGTGTTGACCCAACAACTGCTAACCAATGCAGGGCTCACGGACGCCTGGATCAAGCTGATCCGCAGTGGCAGCATCCCCGCTCAAGGTGGCGCGGCGCTGATGGATACGTCTGCCGGGCTGACCAGTGCCAGCAACGAAGTGGTCGACAAGATTTTCTATCGCAGTTCCCGCGCGATCCAACTGACGGCCAGCAATTACAAGCTGGAGAGCAAATTTGTGGATGCCTCCGGTAACCAGCTCTCGGATCATTATCCGCTCAGCCTGAATATCAGCTACGCATTGGCAAGCGATGTCAAATTCTCAGGTACGGCAGGTGGCAGTGGCGGAACCGGTTTTAACGACATGGCCAGCGTGCCGGAGAATGTCGCGCCAAAGTCGGTGACCTTGCGCGGGGCAACTCGTATCGATGCCGTTTCGCTTGCTTATGGGAATAGCGTCAGCACCTATCATGGCGGTACGGGGGGTACTGATAGCACGCTGACACTCAATAGCGGTGAATACCTGCAAAGCGCAACACTCTGTACAGGGGTCAAGACCACCCTACGCATCTTCTACATGCGCGTGACCACCAATAATGGCCGTAATGTGAGCAACGGCACCGCTACAGGCACATGCCAGACGATGACCGCGCCCAGCGGGTGGCGCATAGGCGGTTTCTTCGGTCGTGCGGGCGATGGCGTTGATCAGGTAGGCGTCGTATTCCGGCCGATCGAGTAATGCGTGTGAGCATGGAATAAGACGCTGTAAAGAAAAACGATTCTGGCGCGGTTGTGCACGTTTGCTGGGCCGCATGAACGGCCTGCGACGTCACACCATGCCAGAATCGTTTCACTTCAATTCATGGCAGGTTCTCAGGCATTGAGGCGATACTGCATAACCATGCTGTTCAGTTGCGAGGCCATGGTGTTCAGGTCGGTGGCGGCGGCATTGGTGCGTTCGCTGGCTTCGCGGTTGGATTCGGCCATCTGCGCCAGTTGTTCTACCTGCCGGGCAATGGCATCAGCAGCGGAGGTCTGCTCGCGCAGGGCCTCGGAAATCTCTTCTGCCATCATTACCGCATGCTGGGCGTGCTCGCTGATCTGGGTGACGACCTCGCTGGCTTCATTGGTACGCGCCACGCCCTGTGCAACCGAGGTGACGGTGTCACGAACGCTGCCTGTGGCGCCACGGGTGCCCGTGAGGATATTGTTGATACTCTCGGTCACGCTCCCGGTGGCACGCGTGGTGTCCTCAGCAAGCTTGCGCACTTCATCGGCTACAACCGCAAAGCCCCGGCCTTGTTCCCCAGCCCGTGCAGCCTCAATGGCGGCATTGAGGGCCAGCAGATTGGTTTGATCCGCCAGGCTGCGGATGACGCCTACCACCTTTTCGATTTCTGCGGCACGGGTTTGCAGCGTGCCCATCAGCGTTTCGGCTTCGTTCGCTGTGTGGGCGGCTTTCTGGATTTCAGTCACGGTATTGCCGATGATTCCGACCCCGTTTTTGGCCAGCTCGCCCGAGGCATTGGATTCGTTACGGCTATCGTGTGCACGGTCAGCCACGTGATGGATGCTGACGGTCAGCTCTTCAGTCGCCGCCGCAATCGAAGTCGATACCTCACTTTGCGTAGACACCGTTTCGGCTACCTGTCCGGCCGTGCGGGTCAGGCCCAGTGCGGCATCGTGCAAGGATTTGGAAGCGTTGCGCAGCTGCACAAAATCCGTGTTGAAATCTTCAACCAAGGCATTGATGGCGCGCGATGCTACCGCGACTTCATCTTGCCCCTTGACGGGTAGGCGCAGGGTCAGGTTACGTTCGCTCTTGATGCGTTCGATGGTCTGGCTCAACAGGCGCAGCGGTTTGACCGACGTGCGGTACAGTTCCCACCCCAGCGCGGAGAGGATGGCCGCAGCCAGGATCACCACAATGCTGGTTGCCACAGCGGCTCGGTGTTGGGCCGCGCTCATATTGGCTTGCGCCTCTTCTTGCAGTTTGGTGAGGTAGGCCACTTGGTCTTTCATAGCCTTGAAAAAATCCGCCCCGGCTTGGCGCACAACGACGCGCTTGGCGTCCATGGCGGTTACATCCCCCGAGTGGGAAACCGGAATGCTCTCCTGGACGGTGGTGAAGTAGACTTTCCAGAATGACAGGCTTTTGTCAAAGAGCGCCTTGCCGTCCGCATCATTGGCTGTTTTGGCATACTCGGCAAACGATTTGTCCAGGCGGGCGGCCGTCGCTTCCATGTCTTCCACCACGTGAAGGGATTTTTCTTCCGGCGTATTGACCACGCGCTGGAAGCTTGTAAACAAGCGCCGGTATTCCCCCACGTGTTCGGTGATATCGCGGAAAGAGCGCATGCTAGGGAATACGGTGTTGCCGATGAAATCCTGTTGGGTCTTGATCTGCTGGTTCTCGTACAGCGTGACCCCCAGCGTGACAAGCAGGGTCAGAACGGCAAAACAGATAAAAGCAGTCAGCTTTTGAGCGATGGTCATCTTGTCTCCAGATTCTTGTTGGCATGGATGCGCCTCTTCCCCTGGTTTTGCGTGTCTGGAGCCTAGGGGATGCCAGACGTAGGATGAGATGAGGCAGCTAACTCGCTTGATAACGTCAAGGCAACGCGTTCCTTAAGACCTAAAGGCCAAGAAAAATAGAGACGAAGGCAAATAATGACAGGCTTCTTGGGGCAACCGCTGTCAGTGAGGAAAATGGTCGTCTGATGAGTTGACTTGCCTCATCACGAGTACGAATCATTTCGTACTGATCGTGCCCGCCTATTTGGTGCGAGGTGATTTGCTGCGGGGCGTTTCTGCAGATTTCCGGGTTCTTGGTTTGGCAGGACTGGTTTTGTTCGCCTGGGCGCGCAAGGCGGCTGCCAAGGCCCCGCGTGCCCAGGGGAGCATGAGGGCTGGGGAATCCATGGCTTCATCGGGCGCGCGATAGTAGCTCATGGTGGAGATCTTGCCCCCGGTTTCGTAACTGAAAGGCTCCAGCCCCTCGCGCTCAAAATCCGCTCGGTTGTGCTCATCAACTTTGAGGTAGAGCACATCATTGATGACCAGCGCGAAGAAGAGTTCGTCGCAGTAAATCCCTGCGCCACCGAACATTCTCTTGGTGCGGATGCTGCCGAGTGGCGAGAGCAACTCGTGCATGTAGTCGAGGTATTCGGAGGAGGCGCTCATCTGCTTTTCCAGAACGGATAATCCACTGCGGGCTGCTGCCCATTCATTATGTCCGCAAGTGCCTGGGCGGAGCCGCAGGCCAGTGTCCAGCCCAGGGTGCCGTGCCCCGTGTTGTAGAACAAATTTGCCAGACGGGAGCGCCCGATGATGGGTAGGTTGCTGGGGGTGGTGGGGCGTAGCCCGGTCCAGTAATTGGGTTCGGCGGTATTGCAGGCACCCGGGAACATGTCTTCCGCCCAGCGCAGCAGGGCACTACAGCGATCCAGGTCCAGATCCAGATTATAGCCGTTGAGTTCCGCTGTGCCCGCGATGCGCAGGCGGTTGCCAAAACGGGAGCAGACGATGCGCCGCGATTCGTCGGTGAGGCTGACGGTGGGGGCTTTGTCCGGTTGGGCCAGTTCCATGGTGGTGGAGTAGCCCTTAACCGGGTAGATGGCCAGCCGCTCACCATGCGGGCGCATCAGTTGCGGGCTATAGCTGCCTGCCGCCAACACGTAGGCATCGGCCTGGAGGAGACGGGCTTCGCCATTGCCACTTCGGAGTGAAAGGCCGCTGACACGTTGACCGTCGGCTTCTATTGAGGCGACCGAGGTGTCAAAGACAAATTCCACACCAGCCTCGCGGCAGCATCTGGCCAACTCGGTGGCAAAGCGTTGCGCGTCACCGCTTTCGTCGTCCGAGCCAAGCATGGCACCGACCAGATGCGGGGCGAGGTGGGCTAACGCGGGTTCCAGTTCTAGGCAGGCATCACGGTCCAGCATGCGCGAACCGATCCCCAACTCTTGCAGGATCTTGTGTTGCTGCTCGCCATGGTGGAGATTTTCGGGGCTGAAGTACATGTGCAACACGCCGCGCGAGAGCTGGTTGTACTCGATGCCAGTTTCTTCACGCAGGGCTTTCAGGCGCTGCCCACTGAAGGCTGCCAGATGTGCGATGGCAAGGGTGTTTTGACGTGTGCGCCCCGGCAGACATTCACGCAGGAATTCCAGCCCCCAGCGGATGCGGGCCGCTTCGGCAGGCCAACGGAAAAGTAAAGGCGCGTCCTTCTTGCCCAGCCAGCGCAGTACCTGCATGGGGGCGCCTGGGTTGGCCCAAGGTTCAGGGTGGCTGATGGAGATCTGCCCGCCGTTGGCGTAGCTGGTTTCCAGGGCCGGGGCCGCGTCGCGTTCGATGACTGTGACCCGATGGCCCGTCTGGCTCAGATACCAGGCGGCACTTACGCCGGCCAAACCGGCGCCGATGATGGCGATATGCATGATGTGCGTGTGCGTGTGATGTCGGAAACCTAAGAACCTGGTGAACAGGTTCCAATACCCCGGGGTTAGGGCATTCCCGAAGCCTCTATTATTGCGCATTCGGCTACAGCCCGTATGATCTGGGCCAGAGCCTGTCCGATTTATGCCATGTCTGCCTTGAAACTGTTTGTTGCCACTGTTATGTGTTTGGCCTGTCTGCCCGTGCAGGCGGCGGAAAACTATCGCCTACAGGCGCCGGATGAGGTGTATGCGTTGCTGCATACGTATCTGCCGGATGCCGGACAGCCGATTGCGGCCGATGATGAAATTGCCCGCCTCGGGTTGGTACGGCGTCTGCGGGAGCAGACGCGTGATCTGCTGGCGACAGAGGGCTATTTTTCGCCCCAGGTCAGTCTGGACACCGGGGATGTACTGACTTTGAATGTGGTTCCTGGCCCACGCACCAAGGTCAGCAGCCTGGAACTGAATTTCGCAGGGGATCTGGTGACCCAGGAGGTCTTCAAGGCCGAGGCCGAGAGTTTCCGGGCGGATTGGGCACTCAAAGTGGGCGAGGTCTTTCGTGATCGGGACTGGGCGCAAGCCAAGGAACGCCTCTTGCAGCAGGTGGCGGCCCGCCATTTTGCCGGGGCACGCATTGTGGAATCCCAGGCGGACATCGACCCGGAGCGTGCAGAAGCACATCTTCGCCTCACCTTGGACAGCGGCCCCGCTTACCGCTTTGGCGAACTCAATGTGGAGGGGCTGCATGACTATTCGCCGGAGTTGCTAGAGCGTTACAACCTGTTACAGCGAGGGGGGGATTACAGTCTTGAGTCCCTCCAGACCTTGCAGGCCGCTTTGCAGACCACCCCGTATTTTTCATATGTCGAAGTCTCTGCCGATCTGGCCCAAGCCAAAGGCAATGTTCTGCCGATCAAGGTGTTGGTGCAGGAGGCCAAGCCCAAACGCTTTACCGTGGGAGTCGGGTACAGCTCGAATACCGGAGCGAAGTTTGACCTGGGGTTGCGAGACGCGAACCTGCTTGGGCGGGCATGGCTCCTCAATAGCGGCCTGCGCCTGGAGACCAAGCAACAGTCAGCGTTTGCCGATATCTTTCTGCCGCCCGATACGGGAGGCTGGAGAAATAGCGTGGGTGGAATCGCCGAAGCCTCTTACATCAGCGGCCTGCGTCTGCGCCGTCAGACGGTAGGGGTGGCGCGAAGCATCCAGCTCGGAGATATCAACACGCGCTTCGGGCTGAGTCTGCAAGGAGAAACCACCCAGGCTGATGGTGCCGAGCGTAGCCACAAACAGGCCCTGGCACTTGACTGGCAGTGGACGCGGCGCAAGCTCGACAATCCGCTTGATCCGCATCGTGGCAACAGTGTGAGCCTGCGCCTGAGCGCTGCATCGCGCTACCTGCTTTCGGATACAGACTTCGTGCGCACCTGGTCCCGTCTGGCCTATTGGTATCCCTTCAGTAGCCAGGATGTGCTGGGCCTTCGCTTGGAAGGAGGTTATACCGTGGCGAAATCGCGCACTAATGTACCGCAGGATTTCCTTTTCCGTACCGGTGGTGCACAGAGCGTGCGTGGCTACAACTACCTGTCACTTGGCGCACATGAGGGCTCGGCAGTGGTGGGCGGGCGCTACATGGGGACCAGTTCAGTTGAATATACCCATTGGCTGTCAGCCTCCCCTTGGGGGGTGGCAGGGTTTGTAGATGTGGGGGATGCAGGCGACCAACTCAATGCCCTGCGTGCCCATGTGGGTAGTGGTCTTGGAGGGCGCTGGCGTAGCCCAGCCGGGCCTTTGGCACTTGATCTGGCCTATGGTTGGCAGGAGCGACGCTGGCGCATCCACCTCTCTGTTGCACTTGTGTTTTGAAACAAGAATTTGGAGTTTATGCAATAAGTAGCAGATTTGCTCCGTTTTGATGTTTTAAAATCATTTAATTTCAAAGAGTTAAATGTTTGTTTCTACGTGCAGGCCAGACCAATTTGCCTGTCGGTCATAGTTTGAACTGGCTCGGATGTTGTGAGTGTTTTGGCTTATCTATCGATAGGTAAATTTATTGGCAACGTTTTCATTCGTGCGGATATTTCATAAATGTTGCAGTGTGTTGCGGCGGTACAACAAGATGATGCAATGTCGCTGGCCTGACCACATCTTTATCTTGCGTCCGCCGACCCGTGTTTGCCAGAATCATCGCAACTTCTCGGTTCTGAGAGGTAAGGCGAGTGGATCAGGCCCTTTGAGCTTGGCGCTGGCGGCGCAACACTCGGTCTTCAATTGTGAGGAGAATTTTAATTATGCAGAAGAGAATTATTGCTCTGGCTGTGATCGGCCTGATGTCTGGCGCAGCTTTTGCTGACACTTCCGTAACCATCGGTGGCAAGTACGACGCTGGTTATCAGTTTAAGCACACAGCCAACTCGGACAATGCCGATGGCACGTATGGCGGTGCCAAGACCACTGAAACCCTGGGTGACGGCGCTGCTTCCACCTCCCGTATCACGGTGCAGGCCAAGGAAGACCTGATGCCGGGCTGGAATGCCATGGTTGACCTGGACTTGCGCTTCGGTACTGTTGAAGAAGGCAAGACCGGTATCACCAGCAACGATAAGAAGGCCCTGTACCTGACCTCCCCGTACGGCAACCTGCGTTGGGGCGTGATGAACCTGGTCAGCCAACAGTACTGGGATTACGAAGAAAAGCCCTACATGGTTAACGTGAAGGACTTGGAAATCGTCAAGTACGGCATCATGGCCAAGCGCGTTTCCACCCTGAGCAGCCGCGCTACTGAATATGACACCCCCGTGTTCAACCTCGGCCCGGTTGCTTTCCGCGCCAAGGCCAACTTCGTCTTTGGTGACAACCAAACGACGGGTGCCAACAACGTGGACAATGGTGCCACCGGGGCGGTTAACGGCGGTAACGTACGTGCGCTGGCTGTGACGGGCGCTGTCGGCAAGCTGGTGAACTGGACGCTGTCCACCCACGAACGTGCCCGCACCACCTTTGGTCAAGGCCTGAGCAACGGCATGCACTGGCAAGAACATTCGATCAGCATCCACCCGATCGAAGGCCTGAAGATCGGCATGAACTACAACATCTACAAGGGTGGTGACGGTACGGCTGCAGGCGCCTTCAAGGAAAAGAACACCAACTTCGTGGTGGCCTATAACCTGGG
>NZ_KB892850.1 GCF_000373965.1 Uliginosibacterium gangwonense DSM 18521
TCGCAAACATCTAGGCCACATGCTCCATGAGTTGGCGTGTCAGAAGGAGTGCAAGATTCTAGAAGGGCACTTGATGAGTGATCACATTCACATATGCATCAGCATACCGCCGAAGTACTCGGTGGCGAATGTGGTGGGTTACATCAAAGGCAAGAGTGCCATCTCGATAGCGCNTCGGTTCAATGGGCGAACCCGGAACTTTGGTGGTGAGAGTTTCTGGGCCAGAGGGTATTTCGTCTCAACGGTGGGGCTGGACGAGGAGATGGTTCGAGCCTACATCCAACACCAAGAGAAGGAAGACGAGCATTACGACCAACTAAAGTTGGGCATGTGACGGCCGCCTTCAGGCGGCGCATGTAGCTGCCCCTTTGAGGGGCTAACAAACTAAAGCCCCCGGCTTTGCCGGGGGATACTTACTACCATGCCCGAAGTACCAGAGTAAGTTGCTATTTGTGAGCGTCTTCTGTTTGCGATGCGTTGTTGAAAACGTCACAATTGCTAACTTTTTGATTGGTGACGAAGGCGCAACACCGAACATGAACAATGCCGATCGGTAGGTCTAGGCCGGAATACGCAATCAGATTTGTATTCGCACTTTGTCATGTATATTCGTATTGATGCCATGCATTCGCAATTGAAGTAGATATATTTGTCTCTATTTCAATACGGACTTGAACAGCCAATCATGCCAAAAGAAATCACGAATGCTCCATCCTATCCAGCATGGATTCATGTTTCTACCAATGAATCGCAAAAAACACCTCTGGCGCAAACGCCTTCGCCAACAAAGTCTATCCGGCCTCAACAGGACGTACTCTCAGGGCTTTCGCAACTACCGATGAAGAGTCCTCTCAATACAAGGGACAACCCTCCTTATCAGAAAGAAATCGCTGTTAACATAGCAGCAGGAATTGATGCCTGGATCAACAAAAATCAGGCATCTTCCTCAAAAGAGAGGCTTCGCAAAGCAGCTAAAAGCCTGGGGCAGATTAGAGAAGAGCGCGTTGCCTGGATACAAAGCCGGGTAATGGATGCACAGGAGGTTATTAAGGAACTCAATAATGGTCTGAAACCAGACTAAAACCGATCAGGATAACTTAAAAATAATAATTTATCCGAATGATATTTTCATTCTAGTGTTCTGTCCCAATGGTTTTTAGCATAATTATTGCCCTGGACAGAGTCCCCCGGCAAAGCCGGGGGACTACCGAGTTCATTTAAAAATGCCGATAATCTATCATCAGCATGATCCAATAAGACTATTTAAACGGTTTTCAGCACACGAAGCTACAATGGATCCATTGCACTTGTGAGTTTTCCATGTGCATCCGTAGCGCCCATTGTGTACCCTTGCCATCCAGGATAAGCCTCCGGTTCCCAATAGAATACGCCTAGCCCATTGCGGCCGAGGGCTTGCACTTTAGAAACCACGTCAGAAACCATGCTCTTAGCGGTAGAGGCTCGTGTCCAATCCATCCCTATTTCGCAAACCATAACCGGCTTGCCATAACGTGCAATCATGTCTGACATATTTTTTGCCAAACTTGCCGAATAATCAGCCCAATTGCTTACTGGGGGATAAAATGACATTCCGATTACATCCCATTTGGCGCCAGCGGATCTTGCTGCATCAAAAAACGACCTAAACGTTTTATTGTTGTAGCCATTCGCCAAATGTAAAACGACTGACGCGTTGGGATAAACAGCTTTCGTTGCGTTGTAGCCACTGTTAATGAGCCCCGCCAATTGAGAAAAATTAGACGTTTTCCCCTCAGGCCAAAGCATTCCACCATTGATTTCATTGCCAACTTGAACCCACGACACCGCAATTCCGTTGTCTTTGAGGTACTTTAAAGTCCCATAAGTATGGTTATACACATCGGTTGAAAGTTGGCTATAGGTGTGACTGGACCATGCAGACGGTTTTGTTTGATGCCCAGGATCAGCCCATGTATCACTGTAGTGAAAATCAATCATGATACGTTGCCCTTGCGCGGCCGCACGTTTAGCTTTGTACAGAACGTCAGAACCATTATTCCAACCACCGCTCGGATTGACCCACACGCGCAGACGAATAGCGTTAACCCCTACATTCTTTAACAGTACAAACGGATCCGTTGCAATCCCGGAGTTGTTGTAGAACTTGTAACCAGAAGCCTCTTCCTGGTCCACCCAACTGACATCAGCTCCTTTAGCAAAAGAACCCGCATGCGCAAGCCAGGGGAAACACAGCCCCAAGCTCAGTCCTAACACTCGACAAGCCAAAAATTTGCTCCCAAACATGATTCCCCCAGTCAATTTGTGTGGACAAGCAAAGCAGTCTTATTTTTGTAGCTCAGCCGCAATCTATGATTAAACGCTAAATCATAACGCGCGATAAATTTATCACATAATGCAATTAGAAATGTTAATAATTAACAGTTATTAACATATTGCTTTGAGTAGTTCAGCAATTACATGCATGATAAAAAACCATTGTCATTACAAAAAACCATTAGTGCAAATACACTCTATTTTTACTATCCGCATTTTCGCTTGGCCGGATGCAATTCGCCTGCGCGAGAAACCCACCGCACCCACTCAAATACGATTTAGCGAGGTTGATACAGTACGCAATGCAGGTTCAAACTTGGTGACGCCCTCCCCGGCTGAACTCAACAAGAACAATCGAGTCAAGTACCTCTTCGCCTGTGAACTTCCCAATGCGCTACGCGCGCGCTGCACAGGTGTTGCCTCTCACGCCGTCCGTCGCTGGATCATTCAACGCTTTTGGATGGAGTAGGAGCAGAAATAGCCAGGAAACGTACAATTAAGTATGAGCAAGGGCGGAGCGGCCTTTCAAAGCGGAAAGAATCAGCTCTTTGCCATGGTCTTCAAGTCCTTCCCACCCTTGAGCTTTCTACCGTAATAAACCTTCACCTTCTCAAGGTTGAATCTGTGTGTCAAACAAAGGTTAAAACTAAAAAAATGAATATAATTTGGTCCATACTTGATTTACGGGGTAACGCAATCCCAAGGAAAAACCAGGTTCAGGTTAGGTGTAAGTCAACAATGGCACCCACAAGCCCTATCTATCGCAAGTTGTTCTCTTATACGAAGGTGCTATCAGTGGCTCTGAATTATCGAGATCAACTGACCGAACTTCACTGTCAGCGTGTGCTTGGGTTGGCAGAAACAATGGGGAAAATTTGTTGTTCATCGAAGCATGATTTAGAGCTTCTCATGATGGCTGCCGCGTTTCACGATATCGGTAAAATTGGTACCCCTGACAGAATTCTTCTGAAAACATCGCCATTGAGTGACTCGGAATGGTTGCAAATGCAACAGCATGCCGATATCGGTGAGAAAATCATGCTCTCCCTTGGGCTGAAAAATGCGATTCTGGTTGGAAAAGTAATTCGCCACCATCATGAGCATTATGATGGGAGCGGATATCCAGACGGGTTATTGGGTGAAGACATCCCACTTCCGTCCAGGATCATCACGATAGTTGATAGTTATGATGCCATGGCAGAGAAAAGAGCATACCACCAAGCCAGAAGTCACGAAGAGATTATGGAAATTCTACACCAGGAGACAGGCAAGAAACATGACCCGTGCCTAATGAGTGACTTCTGTCGTTGTATAGAATCCAGCCCTCTTAGGAAGATTTATGCTTAATGGGCAATGGTTGGCGCTAAACGCCTCATGGCTGGCAATCCGCCAAGCGGCAAAGTCTAGAATTCTCAAATTCCGCTCAAGGCTCAATTAGGCCTCATTGTTCCTGGATTGTGACTCGAAGTAATGAAATGCATCGCGCACATTTGTACGTAACGTCTCGTTATCCCATGGTTTGGTCAGAAACTTGTATGCGGCACCACGATTGATTGCTTCGGTCACGCTATCCAGATCCGCATAGCCAGAAAGTATCAAACGAACAGTACTGGGGTAGAGATCCCGTACTCTTGAGAAAAACTCAGTGCCATTCATGTCTCTCATGCGCAGATCCGACACAACGACCTGAACCGAGCGGGTAGCCAAAAGTTCAAACCCTTCACGGGCGCTTCGAGCAGTGAGGATTTCATATCCATCCTTATCAAGCACTCGTTCAAGGGCAGATAGTACGTTGGCTTCGTCATCCAGTAGCAGCAAAGTCTGGCGCTCGTTTGGTGTTTGAGCAGGCAGTACCAGTGTTCTGTGTTCTATGAGGAGCCGCTCAAAGTCGCCCGCTGGCAGGGGGCGACTGAAATAGTAGCCCTGCATCTCGTCACAGCGATGCTGACGCAGGTAATTGGCCTGCCCTTCGGTTTCCACGCCCTCCGCGATCACGGTCATATGAAGGTGGTGGGCCAGCCCTATGATGGATAGGCAGACCGCCGCATCTTCAGGGTCGGTCGTTAGGTTACGCACGAAAGATTGATCAATCTTTAAATGACTGATGGGTAAGCTTCGTAACCGACTTAGCGAAGAATGGCCCGTCCCGAAATCATCCAGCGCAAATTTGATGCCGACTTCCCGCAATGCACTCAAAGTGGCAACTGCATTGCTCGGATTGTCCATCAGGGTAGATTCGGTGATTTCCATCTCCAAGTAATGAGCGTCCAATTGATTCATTTTCAATTCATGACCAATGAACTGGGCCAGACTTTCCTGACGAAACTGAAGTGCCGACAAATTCACTGCCACAGGAATTATTGACAGGCCAGCATCAAGCCAAGCGCGTTGCTGCTGACAGACACATTTGATCACCCACTCCCCGAGCGGCAAAATCAACCCCGTCTCTTCTGCCAGTGGAATAAAATCAGAAGGCGGAACCAAGCCCTTGTCGGGGTGCTGCCAGCGGATCAACGCTTCGGCCCCGGACATCTTGCCATTCGCCAGATTCGTCCGTGGCTGAAAATACACTCGCATCTCGTTCTGCTCCAAGGCTCGACGCAGTTCAGACTCCATGGTGAATCGCAACAGGATGCGTTCGTTCATCTCTGCTGCATAGAAGCGGAACAGGTTGCCTCCTATGGATTTGGCACTGGATTTTGCAGCATCTGCGTTTTGCAACAGGCCAATGGGTTCCGTCCCATCCCTAGGATAAATGCTGATGCCCATACTGGCGCTGGTATACACATTGCATCCTGACAGCGTCAGTGGTTCAAGTACGGCGGCAAGCAACTTGAGCGCTACGGGTACTACATCTGCTTCAGTTTCGATGCCTCCGATAGTCACAGCAAAGTCGTTGCCTGCCAGACGTGCCACAGTGTCGTCTTGTCGCAAGACTGCAGTCAATGAGTGCCCAACATGCTGCAAAAGCGCATCACCCGCAGTATGTCCCAAGCTGTCCTTGACTGCCTTTAGGCGGTCTAGGCTGAGTACAAAAATCGCCAATTGACCACTACTGCGGCTTGCATGCGCGATAGCTTGTCTGAGGCGGTCGGTGTATAGATTGCGGTTGGGAAGACTTGTGACCAGGTCGAAGTTGGCCTGATAATCGAGCGTCTGCTCAGCGGTCTTGAGCCGCTCAGCTTCACGTAGGCGAACAACGCCGAAGGCAAGATCACTTGCCAGCTCCTGCAATAGGCCCACTTCCTTGGTATCGAAAGTCCTTGCCTCAAGAGAATATATGTTGAGGATACCCAGTATTGTGGTTTTGTCCTTTAAGGGCAGTACCATACAAGAGGTAAAACCATGTTTACTTGTTTCTTCGCGCCAAGTCTCAAATAGCGGATCATCTGGGATGTTGTGTACCACAACTATTCGCCCTTCACGAATGGCCAAACCACCGACCCCACGTCGGTGTAGCTCGTCACCCCAGGTGAGATTCAGACTGGCCACATAATCCTCATCGGCACCTGCCAAGGCAGCAGGCTTGATGCTTTTACCTTCGTCATGACAGGCAAACCCTACCCAGACCAGCGCATAGCCGCCAAGATCAACAATTTGATGGCAGATTGTTTCAAGTAATTCAAGCTCGCTACCGGCCTGCATCAGCACCTCGTTGCAGCGAGACAACATATGCAAAGTTCTGTTCAGATGTAACAGTTCCACCGTTTGCATTTTTTCGCGTCCGTGTGTTTCCCCCATCTCATCGGCCATTCGGTTCAAGGCCGTGATCAGTACTGTGAATTCGTTGTGCCCCGGGGATGGAGGAAGCCGCGCTGTCCAGTCGCCGCTGGCTAAGTTGCTAGCGAAATTGACGCAAGCAGCCACTGAGCGATTGGCATTTCGAACAATGAAAACCGCTACCAACATCCCCAGCAAGATCGCAAACAGGCTCAACACAACCAGCATCAGGGTTATCGTCCGGTTGAACCCACGTAGACCATCACGCGTTGCCACCACCGCTTCGCGCGAATGGAAATGGAGATGTTCGAGTCGGGGTTCGATCTCATGTACCGCCCCCAGATAATTCAACGTGGCAGCATTAATCTCTGAAGTGGTCGCTACATAATCCCGAAACCCTGCTCGATACTGTTCAATCATCTGTGTTAACACACTTTTGCGTTCTTTTGCCAATTCCGACCGAGCCACATCCTCTTCGAATCGGTCAATCGCTGTTTCCAATAGTTCCTCTTCACGATTCAGGCCGCGGAGGATGAAATCCTTCTCGTAGCGACGCAATGTGAGCAGGTCTGTACGTAAATGCTCTGGTGTCCCTTGAACCAACAGAGCTTCTATACCATGAGCAATGGTACGAATCTGTCCTTCCAGGCCGCTGTCCATGCGTCCCAGACGACCATATAACCTGACTACATGTAGAAAATGGGTTTCATACCGACGGGTGACCTCCTCAACAAAAAGTGCCTCTGCCTTGACCTCGGCGCTGGTAGTGAGATTGCGAATGGCCGCCATGTTTTCGCGCACTACCGTCAATTGGCCGGCCAAAAGAGTGGCGTAACGAGATTTGGCTTCCTCGTAGCCAAAGACCTGTACCTTGAGCAAAAACTCCTTTTCATAACCTCGCGCCTTACCCATTGCTGCATTACTTTCCAGACTGAGTTCAGCAATACGGTTATTCCCTTCAAGAAAAGAATCCATCGCATCAAGGGAGCGCCCATGCGCATATAAAGCAGAGCCTTCTCCAATCAGTATCAAGCCAATCAGAGCCCCGAAACCCACGGCTAACTTGGCACGCAAGCTGAATTTGTCGAACCAGGCGAACATGCTCAGATGATCCTTTGACAAAGAGATTTGGATTAGTCCAAATAGGGGACGAAGTCGAAAGTTACGACAAGATCCGTTATTTGGGACGATACGCAAAACTCAATAAAGGTTCGCGTGATGCCTGTCGGGGTTTCCCGCGTGATCAGCGTTAGCGGACGTGACAGAGGATAGTTGCCATTGCGGACGTTTCTGCTGGTGGCGGCTATGCCGTCTATCGCCAGTAGTTTGATGAAAGCACCCTCCTGGGCTTTGCGTTCCGCCTCCCCCACTGAGACATAAATAATCGCAAGAGGGTCAATGGATACTGCCTTGATGCGTTCTGAATTGGCTGCTATCCGCCCTTGAGCCTTTATCTGATCATAGGAAAGGCCCAAATAGTGGTTGAACAGCTCAGATGACCCACCTTCCCGAGTCCCAGCAAGTGCCCGAATCGAGGCATCCCGACCACCAACCTGCCGCCAGTTGGTAATCTTGCCACTGTAGATGCTTAACAACTGATCATTACTGAGCGTGCCGACCGGATTGTCCCGATGCACGATAACGGCAACCCCATCCCGTCCAATCGGGACGCCATAGAGATCGTGTTCGGTCTCATTAAGAGCACGAGACACCATGCCAATATCTGCCTTGCCCTGCCGCACGTCACGGACGCCCTGTCCAGAACCGCCCATTTGCACGTCAAGCTGGACAAGTGGATGTTGAGCTTGGAAGCGTTTGGCGACCTCAACCATGAGTGGGGCCATGGTGGTGGACCCGGTTAGCCGCAGCTTGGAAACTTGTGCCACTGCATCGCTACTGATCAGCAACAGTGCAAGCAGGCTCAATGCTCTTATGAGCGTTTTTGCTTCCATCGGATACTCCTATTGGAGGCTGTAGGTGTCGTGCAACGTGTATCCTGGCAAAGAGGGAGATGTCTTTTTGTTGCATAAATAGGCATTCTTCCAAACAGTTCAGTGATCCCTATTGGCAGAAACAACACAACTCTCCGGTAACGGCAAAAAAACATGTGTTATATGTGCAAAACAGCGAAGCAAAGGTTCTGCATGCAGATTACGAAGAACATTAGTGCATAAACCAACCCCACATAATTGAGTGACTTCTCAGTCACTTTGTCAAAATATGCGTCATGAATCATGATTGCGGCCAAATTATGTCTTTTGTATGGTTCTGAAAGCCAAGATTGTCAAGTCAGTTCTGCGGTTTGGCCAGCTCTGTGGCGCTTGACACACTTGTTTGCACCATTGCCCTTAAGGCCGAAGTTCCCCTTGCCGATAGCATTCAGACAGAGGCTTAATATAAAAAGGGGCATTACAATGAACTGGATCATGGGTTATCAGGTTCGGACACGCCTGCTTTTGATGTGCCTCGCGGCTATCCTTGGCATGGGCGTCATGAATATATTGAGCCTCAAGGACTTGAGCGCCAGCATGCTGGAAGATCGCAAGAACAAAATCAAAACCCAGATTGAAACTGCTACAGGGGTCGTCAATCATTATCAAAACCTGAGCAAAACCGGAAAAATGTCTGACGAGGATGCACGCAAAGCCGCCATTGAAGCGTTGCGTAAGGTCCGGTACGATAAACAAGAGTACTTCTTCATTTTCAACACTGATTATGTTTATCAGCTCAATGACCCCAAACCAGAGCGAGAAGGTAAAAATTTCGGTGACATGAAGGATGCCAATGGAAAACTGATTCTCGTGGCATTGAAGCAAGCAACAGAACAAGGAGGTTTTGTAGAATACTGGTTTCCTAAAGCAGGTTCGGATGTACCTGAACCCAAGCTGTCTTATGCGGCAAAGATAGACGATTGGAATTGGGTGATTGGCACCGGCGTATATATTGATGATTTGAATAGTGCTTTCTGGTCCAGGGCGAGCTGGCTTTTAGGTGAGCTTGCCGTACTGGCAATCGTTTTGCTTGGCATCTCATGGCTTATCTCTCGGAGCATATTGCAACAACTTGGAGGAGAGCCCAAGGAAGGCATTATTATCATGGAACGGGTGTCACAGGGTGACTTGCTCGTCAATATTGACCACGCTCCCTCAGGCAGCATGTTGGCAAGCCTTGGTCAAATGGTGAGAGCACTCAGAGGTATGATCCGGGAAGTCGCTCAAGATTCCATTGCACTCAATGAACAGGCCACCGTCATTACTGCGTCCAGTCACCAGATATCTCAGGCTGCCGAACGTCAAGCTGACGCTACAACATCAATGGCTGCCGCAATGGAAGAGCTTACTGTCAGCATTACTCATATTTCGGATAGTTCGTCGGGTACCGAACATTCATCACGCCAGGCTGCAGAATTGTCGAAAAACGGCGTGCACCAAGCTGGTCAGGCTGCCGCTTCCATCGAGCAAATCAGTGCCAGCGTTTCCCAGGCCAGCCAACAGATCACTCTCCTGGATGACGCCGCTAAACAGATATCCAGCATTGCTGCTGTCATCAAGGATATTGCTGGACAAACTAATTTGCTGGCATTGAATGCGGCGATCGAAGCAGCTCGTGCTGGAGAGCAAGGGCGCGGTTTTGCTGTGGTGGCAGATGAGGTGCGCAAACTGGCTGAGCGAACCGCAACCGCTACGGTGGACATCGAAAAGATGCTTGCCTCGGTGCAGCAGGAAACCCGAGATGTGGTCAAAGTAATGAATGAAGCCATTCCGCAGGTGGAATGCGGCGTAAACATCACCCGCGAGATAGCAATGTTGCTGAATGAAATCAATCAGGGGGCGGAAACTACTTTGGCGCGTTTAGCCGATGTGGCCGCTGCCACACGGGAACAAAGTGTGGCAAGCACCAGTATTGCCGTCCAGATCGAGGATATTTCTCAGATGGCCGAAGAAACGAGTAGCTCGGTTAGCCACACGGCAAAAACTGCAGAAGGCATTGAACAGATTTCCCACAATCTGAGAGTTATCGTCAGTCGTTTTAGCGTTTAGTCAGGAGCTCTACTACTTTCGGCGCCTATAATTTTGGCGCCGGTATCACCACTCCGCCAACGGAAAACGGCACACTCTCTTTAAGCACCAGTTATTACTCAACCAAGGTTCTGAAGAACTCTCACGGGAATCGTTCCGAGAACGATTTCTCTCTTGGCCTATGGCGCATTTTGCCTTTCTACGTACGGATATGAGCACCCGAAATAAAGCAACTGACTACAAAAACGGAAACGAGGCTTATAAATGAGTTATGATTTTCCAGAACCGATAAAGACATTCCCAAAGGCCGACGGTGCGCTGCCTGTGACTAGAAAATAGAGGGCGCAAACATGAATGAGTTACCCCCATTCAGCTAGTTGAAAACACTTGACCGACACCCCGTTTTTCAGTGCATAAAAACGCTCAAAAACGCAAGTTTTTTCATATCATGAAAACCCGCCTCAAGCCCAGCTTTGGCCTAGGTGCATGCGTGCATAAAAAGCGCCCCTTTTGCCGGGCGAGCATGGCGGGGGTACGACCACGTGCGGCGGGCTAAAACGGCAGTCCGGCCCTTCCCTCCAACCCCATGAAAACGGGGGGGCGGACAGGGCCAATCGGCTCAAGCATGGCGAACGCGAACAGGGGGGTATGACCGGGATGAAGCAATTCTACGTAGGCCAGGATCAATAACTTGTGTAGGGGACGCTTCGCTTGACTGCATGGAGCACAGGCTCTTTGGATTTACGTGCTCGCGGATGCGCGGCATCATAGACATCGGTGAGATGCCGGGGATTGACCTCGGTGTAGATCTGGGTCGTGGCGACACTGACATGCCCCAACATTTCCTGCACGGCGCGCAAATTCCCGGACGACTGCAAAAGGTGGGTAGCAAAACTGTGCCTGAACATATGAGGATGAAGGTGAACAGGAGAGCCATGCTTCTTGGCCCACGCCTTCAATCGGTACTGGACGCCGGAGGGGCTGATTCTCGTGCCGGCAGCATTCACAAAGAGCGCCTTCTCATCAGGTGCTGCAAGCTTTGCCCGAAGCTTTTTCCACACCTGAATCGCTTCCACTGCAATTTCACCCACCGGAATTGATCGGGTTTTTTGGCCCTTCCCTATCACGGTCACTTGGCCTTTGGACACGGAATAGAGGCCGGTCACATCCAGTATGCAAAGCTCTTGAAGGCGTAATCCAGCCGCATAGAGCAGCTCAAACATTGCCCGATCCCTGATTTCAAGTGCATCCTCAACGGGAACATTGAGCAGGGCTCTGACCATCTTGGCAGGCATCACTTTGGGAAGCGTTCTGGCAACCCGGCGCGAGTGAATATCTTGAACCGGGTTGGTGGCCAGCTTACCGTGGCGCATCTGCCAGCGGTAAAAGGTACGCCAAGTTGAGAGCAACTTGTTGATCGTATGGGAACCAAGTCCTTGCCGGAGCATTTTGGCGAGATGCCTCCTGACCTCCGCCGCCTGCAGATCACTCATCTTCCTGCCATTGAGCACACTGTCCAATTGCTGGAGCGCATGTCTGCAGTGGGTAATCGTGCGTTGAGACAATCTACGCTGGAATGCCAAATAATTCACATACTCTTGTAATGGTTCAGATAACTCTGACGTTTTGATCGAAACCTGACTTCTCTCTGGATGCATTCGGAATGTAATTGTTTTGATTCATAATTCCGAAAAGCATACCAGGGGCCAAGCCAATTTTTGAGTCTGAAAAACGCCCTAATACTATTCCTCCAACTGGTTGACACTACTACTAAAGTATATATACCAAAACTGAGGATGAAACCTGATCCTACTACTTTGCGAGCTCGACGGCTTGCATTCGTGCTTCCTGTGCAATCTCAGATTCAAAGTCGACATGGCCCTCAATCAGATCCAAGATCGTGATGCTATCTTCAAAGGCAACACCGACCACTTCGCCTCCCAGCAACTGATCACCAACTGAGGGAGCTACCGACTTGCTTTGTTGCGTTGAGCCGCTGGCGGGAAGCCGGATTACTACTGTCACAAAATCTGTCATGAGAACATCACTTTCGGAATATGGAATGCCAGTGTATCAGTGCAGGATTCTGGCAGGCATTCTTGCCGGATCCGCCAACTTATGCAATTTTCTGGAACCCGGACTGAATGATCTGACCCAGATTTGTCCATCCCGGCTACGTGGTACCAAACCACAATGACCCTCCGGTGTTCTCAACTCGACAGCCCTTGACTGCGCAACGACCAAGTGCGTCACTCCGTTGATGGTTTGAGTGTATCGATGTACTGCAACGCGCAGTGCATTCAAGGAAACTACTTGAGTAACATGCATGTTCTTCTCCCCTATACAATCTTGACGTATGGGTAAATGGTAGCCACGATCCCAGAGAGGCGCAAGCGGATTATGTTATAAATACCTACTCAAAATAGGTCATTTGTCGGCCTTGCCGACAAACGAAATTATTTGCAATGAAGCGCGAACAGCAATCAATCCCGCCAATGCATACACCCAGTAGGGTTCAACCACCTCCGCTTTAAAGCGTTCTCCAATCGTTGAACGATGGACGCCCATCGCTTCAGCAAACTCTCCCTGGCTCATCCCAGTTGCTTTGATTGCTGCTTTATATTCTTCGCCTGTCATGTGATGGCCTCACTCACGCACGTGGATGGTGCTTCTCGTAAAGTTTCTTGAGACGTTCCTGAGCGACGTGTGTGTAGATCTGGGTGGTTGAAATATCAACGTGACCCAGTAGCAATTGCACCACGCGCAGATCCGCACCATGGTTCAGTAGATGGGTCGCAAAGGCATGACGCAGCACATGGGGGGATATCCGTTGGCTGTCAATCCCACATTGCACTGCGTGTTGCTTGACGATGTTCCAGAACATCTGGCGTGACATAGGCTCACCAAAACGAGTCAGGAAGATGTAGTGGTTGGGGGTTTTCTGAAGCGTTGGGCGGCCATCAGCCAGGTACTTCTGAATCCACTCCAGTGCCCACTCCCCTACAGGCACAATACGTTCCTTGTTCCCTTTGCCGACGATCTTGACCAAGCCTGCGTTAAGATCGGTTTGGGAGAACTGCAGGTCTACCAATTCACTGACACGTAAGCCAGTTGCATAGAGTAATTCGAACATAGCGCGGTCTCGCAGACCAAAGACAGTGCCACAATCTGGGGCATCAAGGAGGTCTTCGATCTGCTTCTCGGTTAGCGTCTTCGGAAAACGACCGGGTACCGTGGGGGCATCAATCTGGACAGTGGGATCTTCTTCAATCATTCCCTGTGCCAGTTGCATCCGGTAAAAGCGCCGAAGTGTCGAGAGGCAACGACGCTGCGAGGTTGCCTTGTTGCGTTTTGAGATCTCAGCAAAAAAGAGCGCCAGCGCCTGCGAGTCGGCCTCCAGCAAGCCGATGCCTTGCGCGTCAAGCCAGCCGGCGAAGAACTCTAGATCGAGTCGATAGGAATCAAGTGTGTTCTTGGCCAGCCCGTCCTGCACCCAAAGTTCGTCAATGAATAAATCGATCTCTGGGGTGGATAGATGTCTCGCAGCCGTACCCATTGAGTTTGTTTTTCTGGTTCCAGCTACCATTGCAGTGATCCCTCGCCAGTCATGGGCATCTCATCCTTCAGTTTCTGATGCCTCGGCAGGCCGGGAAACGACTGCAGCCCCAGAAAACCCCGCCTGTGTTGCTCCCCTTCTTTGCTTCTCTTCGCACCATGGGGCTACCGCATTTCGGACACGCAGGGATTGGTGTTTCAGGGCTTTCGACTGGCGCAGTACGAGTCGGTGCAATCATCTTGAGCAATGCTGTCGCATCCACGAGGTGGATTTCTCTTCCCATCGTAAAAGCCAGGGCTTCATCGGTAAAGGTGCCTGAAGTGACCACAAACCCTCCGACAGCCCTCTCGGCCACCATTACGCCGTAGAGCTCACGTACTGTAGCCACACCCACACGGAAAACCTTCCATTGCTTGCATTGAACAAGGTACTTGTCGTGTCCCATGTGCAGCTCGACATCTACCCCACCATCTGGCCCATTCCCACCACGTAGCGTGACTCGATAGCCCTTCTGCCGAAAAGACTCAGCAACGATCCCTTCAAACTCCTGCCACGTCACATTTTCCAGTGCGCTACGCGTGGGATTTTGTGACACCTCATCATGCAGCTGCTGATGACGGCGTCGGCGAAGAAGCGACACCCCCACACCGAGCAACAAACCAAATGGAACGATGTATTGCAGAAAACTCGATATGGTTACCAGTAATTGCCGACCCACACTGGTACCGATACTCTGGCTAAAACCTTGAAGATTGCTTGTCGCAACGGGAATCAACGGCAGAGAGGCCAGGAGATGGAACAAGACAAATGTCCCGATGGCCAGTGCCACCCCGACTTGCCACGGCAACTTGGCGCCAATCTCAAATAGGTCTTCGACGAGGCCTTGTTTTTTTCTACGTGCCATTTTTCGCTTTCTATCTATTTCAGATTGGAATGGTTCAAGCAATTAGCTGGGTTTGGGCGGCCAGGTGCCTTCTGCCACACGTCGCGTGAACCACAGGTGCATGGCAGCGTCTTCTGCCGCGTACTCATCCTGGGCAGACAGCCATACCAAAGGCGGAGTACGCTCACGGAGAGATTTTAATGCTGTTTGGGCACGTGCAGCGGTGACAGGGTGACCTGTTTTTTCCGAATAGAAGCGTAAGCTTTCTGCATCATAGGGGCGAAACTGAGCACCGATTTCGAGGATTCGCCACAGTACCGCTTGCTCCAACGGCTTAAGTGCCAGGAATTCCGAATCCATCCTGGATTCTTCTTCTGCTTGCCGACGCAATGCGGCATTGAGCACCGTCAGCTCGAAACGCCCTCTTCCCCCCCGCAAAGGATTGAGCACCTGGCCGATGGCCTCAATGAAGAACTGCGGCCGTGCGCCAAATAATTCCAGAGCCTGACCCAGCACTTTGCGATCAACCGGACGCAGATCAGGCCGCTGCGCCTCGATCAAATCGGCCACATGCGCGACGAAATCAGCCCCGAGGGGGGGCAAGCTGTGGATCTGAGACCCAAAGAATGGCGCGGCATTGGAGTTGACGAGCCGCATGAGTTTGTCCCGATCCGATCCGGACATCACCAGCATCAGATTGACCTGACCTGGTGCATTCAACTGGTCGCGGGCTGACTTCAGCGCCGCCATCGCGGCTTCTCCATCCTTGCTGGTCAATGCGTGCTGGGCTTCGTCAATGATCAACGCTACAGGGGCCTGAGCAGCCGCCTGAAGCGCTTCCAGCGCCTGAGGCAGGCTTGCCCCGCCGATTTTGCCGATCTTGCTCGTGTCGATCTTGATCACCCCCGCCACGGTGACGCTTTCAAGCCCAACCGCCTTGGCTGTACGGGCAATGAGCCCCAGGTGTTTTTCGAGGGACTTGCCGATGGCTTCCGCGATCAGTTCTCCTGGATCACGAGAGATGTTTGCCCAGAGATCGACATAGACAACCGTGACTTCTTGCGCCTCCAGACAGGGGCGAAGATCGTGCTGAAGGAAAGTCGATTTGCCTGTGCGCCGGGGGGCTGCAAGGAACAGCCCATTGGGGGCATCGCTGAACACCTGTCGGCCTGAAAGTGCCCGAACGAGTTCAGCCGCCAGTTGGGTACGTGGGAAATGGTCCATCGCTATGCTCCTTTATGTTATTTATCATAATTTATGTTTTTGAACATAACAAGGCATAATTTGACTGTCTAGTGCGCGGCCCCTGCCATCCCCCGCCCCATTTTTTCTACCCCTTCCTCAAGCCGCACACGGCAGAAAGCAGTGCGATTTTGACATCATCGGCCTCCCCTAACAGCCCGGCAATAACACCGAGCGCCTTCGGCTTCATTTCATGGGCCAGCCTTTGATACGCCCGCAGCAGAATTTGCTCATCAGTACTCAGCACCTGCGCAGAGGGAATTGCTGTCACAATGTATTGAACGTCCGCGCCAACCTGGGCGAACCGCGCCAGTTGTACGGCGGTGGGGGATGTGTTTCCAGATTCCCACTCTGCGTAGGCCCGGAGTGTGACACCGGCTAGTGCTGCAAATCCATTCTGGTTGTACTCAAGCCGCCGGCGTTCCTGTTTCAGCCTGTTTGCAATGTTCATATCAGCTTCGTCAGTGTGCCAACACAGTTCGCGGGATTGGATTGGGCAGGGGATATGAGCGCCTAAAGCGCTCATATGTGGTTCAAGTCAAAAACCTTGTACCCAGACTGCTCCAGCCTAATCAGCCCGTATTCCAGTGCTCGTATGGTCTTCCGATTAAATCTTCAGTAGATTCAGCAGACTATTTGCAGAGACATCAATGCGTTCCACGTCCGTGTTTCCAATGTCAAACGTGCCTTTAACAAATCGGACATCCGTTCCGCAGTAGCTATATTCCTCATCATATTCATTGTTGCACTCAATCTTGACGCCATGCGTTACCAATACAGCCGTTAAATCGGCCAGGCTGCTGAGTTACCGAATTCATCGCTCTTCTCCTCTACCGCCAAAACGTCTTCGACGTTCATCATTGGACTTGCTTGTCGACAAGCGCCTGGATAGCCGCGATCCCGGTATCAGCCTTACTGCCGTTGTTTTCAAAGTCATCCCGGTATCATCAGTCGTGATAGGTTGTAGACTTGCACAGCTCAATCCGCTCGAAGAATGTCTGTCTTGCCAGCCATGTCAAGGGTTAATCTAAACCGCTTGACCTCGTTAGAATGCAAGATACTCTCTCTTTGAGTCCAATCTTCTTGCCCCAAGGCACAGAGTCCTAGCCCCTCGGGGTCACGCCCAGCCTTCAATACGATTTCGCCAGGCTTGACAAAGAACTGCGCAAACTCTCCCTGATTCAGTCTCGCGGCCAGGATGCCGTCTATCCAAAACGAATAATAGCATCCTCCCCCAACAAAACCTTGGTCACGCGTAACAATGACCGTTGCAGACGCATCAACAGTTCGGCTCTGAAACGCAAGAACTCTTTCAGGCGGCGCTTGCTTTGCGTCTTGTAATGATGTTGGTGTTGTCGCACAGGCACCTAGTCCTGTAGCCAGTAGCAATGCAAGGGTTAGATTCTTCATATCGCACACGAAATTGCAGGGGTGGTCTTTGATTTCAGGCAGGCCAAGAGCTATGAACTCCTTCTCAGTCACCCCGATCAAACCGACAGCGGGATGTTCAACAAACGCAAACGCAAACGCACAGGATATGATCGCCTGCTTGCCCAGAGCAATGCTGCACCGTATTGCGCCCAACCTGCTCTCGATCACTCTGCCGGTATCAATGGGGCGACGGTCGATGCTATGCGTTTGCGACACACCGAATCCTTCCAGGATTTGCGTCCTTGCCTTTTGAAACAGCTCAGGATAGATATCAGCAAGCTCTGTGATGCGGTGACCGTCAATCGGAGTGGCGAACCGAACGAACAGACGCCCATTTTCAACAATGGCCTTACCCTATTCTGCCGTAACCCCAGCGAGTGAGAGATTTTTGCAGTCCGCCGGGAACGTAAAGTAAATTGGAGTGATACCGCTAAACGACGGGTGAATCCAGGTGTCAGAAGATGCTTGCGTGATAGTTGCCATGCCCAGTTCTCCCCAATACGGCACATGCCGCGCTGCCTATTCGGCAGTTCTCATTTCCTCAGATCAAAACTGCGTAGTTTTGCGTGCCGAGCGGCAACCCCTTCCCCACCTCCCCTGTCTCCGCTTCGTCAGCGATCTTCAAGACTGTGGCGAGGACGCGGAGCGATTCAGGGTAAATCTCTTGACCGTTGCCAAGCGGACTGTCGAGCATCACAAGCGATTCTTGATGTCGATCTTGGATCAGCCTGTATTCGAGTTTTCGCACAATCATTCCACTCATACGCCCCTCTCATCAATACAACCTGTGATCTTGAGCTTCATACCTGGGCATTCTACGGGATGGTTGGCAAATGAGAGCGTTGAATACACTTCAGCGCAGAGAAAAGATTCAATCGATGCTTTTGCCTAGAAACGCGTTCAACAATTACCGATTTAACGAACAGAAAAAATCATAAACATCGATTTCGTCCGGGTCAGGTTGAAAAAGTTCTGGAACAGTCTCTTTGGCTGTGTCCTCGTTCTCGAAATCTGCAAGTCGATTTACAGTGATCTTCTCGTCACCTAAATAACTAAGGTCGCAGTCCTTGAGTACGAGGGTGTCGACACGTAGCTCACCAACAAAGAGCCCACCGTCCCACGTCGAGTCAGCGATGATAGTGCTGCCGGTAAAGACACCACCCACAATGAGGAAAGCATCGAAGTATGCGTGGCGCACACTTAGATTGCCGGTAACAACGATATTCGCAATCCCATCCACGCGTCTTGCATCAATATCCTCTTCCACGGTGAGGTTTCCGATCACAACAACCGTCCCCGTCGGATTCATTAGGCTCGCAATCGCTGTATCACCAACCGCGAGAAGGTACGGTGCCCGGAGTGAGGAAATATCTGCGTGTGGAAGATCAAAGCCCGCAGTCTCAAGTGCGCGAGCTATCTCGGCATGCGTACTGTTAATAAGTTGTGCCATGTAAAACCCCTGTGAAATAAAAAAATAATAATAACTGCGGCGACCTATGCTTAGCTCGTCATTCCCTTGCTCAACCGCCAAGTCTCGTAATTCGTCTGCCAGGTTTGCCACCGATCTTTCATAACGCTGCTCTAGGTCGGTAAGCCGCTGTTCAAGATCAATCACGTACTGTGCAAGCGTGTAATTACCCAGTACGCCTAGTTGGCGTTCAATTCTTTTCCCCTGCGCTCCGAATCGTTCGTGAGTCTTGTAAGTTGCTCTTGTGTTGCCATTCCCGATTTTCGTTTTTCATAGCTGATCGTAGTCGGAATTTGTCGGCCATTCGACTGCATCCAATGCCTAGAGTGCTTCATTGATGTGTTTCTGCGCGGACGGCAACTTGTCGCACAGAAAATTACGGTCATGGGAAATGCCGTAGCCATTCACGCTAACGCTTCCACCGAGCGACTTTGGCGCTTCGGACCAGGCTGCTTGCACCTTCTCGCAAGTCTTCTCTGCTGCGGCAACTTTGGCTTGAGCTTCTGCCTTTGTGACCATCATCGATTTCCTTCTATCAAGGTTTTCCTTCTCAACAATCAAACTCGAAGACGCCAAGCGCATCGTCATCAATCGTGTGTACTCTGATGTGTTCACACACATCAACGGCTTTCACTTTGAAATAGTCCCATAGTAGTATCATATCACGTCAATAAATGCTTGCCGCAAGATGCGCTGGTTGGCCTCAATGTACCGCGTCGTACAGTCCGTTTCATGGACGAGCGCCTGGCTGACTCCCGTGTGTGAAATCTGGAGAAATATGAAAGCCCCGGCGGCCCTAAAAAGAGAAGCTGGGGCTCAATTATGAATCAGGATCTAGTATTACATAGGGCTGAAATTCATTGTTTCATTCCTTTGATCTACGTCCAGCCTGAACTGCTGCACGCAATCCAGCAAGATGACTCTCGTGAAGAGTGCCACCCCAACTATCGATCGTCGCCAACAGCTTTTGGGCCTCATCTAGCAGAGGCGTCTTGTCCATATTGACTGGTGCGTTACCCAATTTTCAGCGCTGTGCGTGCTTGGCTGACACTACAATGCAAAGGATGTTCTTTGCTATTAAAACCACAACCAAAGGCATTGCCTCCGGCAAGCTTTTCAATATCGTCAAGAAGTGCAGCTATAGCATTGGACAACATTGATACGGTGACTCGGCCCATGTCGGCCGCAAGTATGTTCTGCATGACTGTTCCTCGAATTGATATGGCCGGAACAGGCCCAGACGGGCCTGCTGACCCGCCTGGGTGTTGAATAGATGTTGGCGACTGAAAACTACATGACCGAAATCTCACTATCCGAGACCGTCACTGAGGTGATGAACACCCCTGCCCCGTACGTTTCAATTACATTGGCTTGAGTCTTGGGATCTTCATCGGCTACATAGATGGCCTCTGTAAAGGCCTGGATCGCCTCATCGGAACTGGCTAACTGAAATACCTGGGTATGATCTTCATCTTTCCCTGGCTGACGCCCTGTGACAGCAAACCACTTGCATGGATGGGCTGTCGTCTCTGCTGGCTTGTCAGCTTCCTGGACTTCAGGACTGGGGTAGCCCGCTTCGGTTAGAAACTGCTGGTACAGCCGATCCGCCATCGAATTGAAGGTGTCACGACCGACCAAGGGTTCAATGAATTCTCGGGCACGCTCAACCCCATACTTCAATTGAATCTGCATAAGCGCTTCACCGGAGCCTGCTACAAAATAGACATCGATCTTGTCGTCTGCCCCCGTGTCGTCATCGAGAAGCTCAATCCAATCAGGTTCGGATACCAGGCTGGCTAGGTTATCCGCCAGTTCATCCAGATTTTGATTGTGATAACCCACGCCATCGGTCCAGCAGTCGATGTAATCCAAAACAAGTTCTCCCTCTGCAAAATGGATATCCATCTTGTCAAAGGATTTGCCCACCAGATCTTCAAGTGGCTCACAAGCGATTTTTATCTCAGTCAGACTGACCCCTGGCTTGAGCTTTAGAGAGGCACGAATAGCACAATGATGTGAAGACATATTTGAACTCCTTGTTGGAAAGAAAGTGAGTCCATCGAATGCTTCACCCCTTCGGGCAAAACACCCGATGGGTCAGATAGAACGGAACTAACTAGGTCAGTCGAAGAACAGGCTCGCGCTGCCCTGCCCCGACTCCTTGGCGCAGAGAGACTTCACCGCCGGCTCTTTCTCCCGCAGCCCAGGCACCACCGAAATTGCCTTCGATCTTCCTGGTGTGTGTTTTGGTAGAGCGCCCTTGAGTGATGGCCAAGACCTGCTCTTCAATGGCTGCTTCAATCTTGGTCTCATTTGCAAAGGCTGTAATATGCGAGCGAACGGCCTCCACCCAACCTATGCAGAACACTTCACCCGCCTGGTTGGTTTGTGCGACTCTCAACGTGCCTCCATATAGCCTGACTTCGTTGCGGATATTCTCAAGGAACCGTTTGCGGGCTTGAAGCAGCTGGCGAAGCAGGACCGTGGCCGTATAGGACGCTGCTTTGGCATTTACACTTAAGCCAACGTACTTGTACTTCATACACTGGGCTCTGCTGTCGGGCCTTGATGCAATTGCGCGACACCCGAAAGCACTTCCTATAATCTGAATGAGCGATGCTTCCCAGGTCGGTGGCTTGGTTTTGGAGCTTGAAGGCTCCTCCACTTCTTCGCAGGAGATCTCTCGTGCTACCAGATCCGACTCGTTGATTGCATACTTGCGCATGAGCGCCTGTGCCTGACGTAGCGCAGTGGCGGCTTCGTTCGGGTTGTCCGATTCAGCCAGTGCCAGACATTTTTTGATTCGCTCAATAATACGTTGTTGCTCTTCGTTCATGACTTCTCCAAATAAAGCGGAGAAAGCCCCCGCAGAGGAAGGCTTTCCCCTGCGGGTAAATCAAAAGTTAGTAGGGCGTCCCATCTCGGGATGCCCTAAAGGTCAAGGTTCTAAACGCTGTGTCCAGTTTCTGTTGGTCAGCGCATCCTCTGCAGCTTTTCGGGTTTTCCAATATTCAGAGGACTCCCTAGAATAAGGGCCCTCCTCGTCAGAGGTGCCAATATAAAAGCCAGCGTTGCTCTCCATCACACGGACTTGAATACGCTTGCCGGTTTCCAATGCCAGTTTTCCAAACATAGTTGTCTCCGGTTGAATACTTCTAGATGACTTCTCACGCAGCGGCATAGACCTGATCAAAATTAGCATCAACCCCACGTTTGATCTTTTTGACGCCATTGGAGGTACGCGTATCCATGACCGTGTGAGCAATCACGACGCTGTGACGCAGCCCAACCCGAACCAGTAAGGGTTGATACTCTTCGCCTGTGTTTTTGAATTGAATGGCAGCCTGCTCGGCTGTATGAATGACGAAATTTTGATCGTTTGATCTGGAGAGGAGATAACGGATCGTGATGTCAGGCAATTGCGCCAGGAACGTTCGAGCGGTTCTACCCTGCCAAACGCTGCTCCCAAAGTTAGGATCAAGCAAATAGAGCGCTTCAGCCAGTTGATCGTCACTATCAACGGTTTCTTGATCCAGGATCAGAGTACGATCCTGACGCAGGTAATGTAATGCTTCTGATCGGTTCATGATTCAGACTCCAAGGAATCCGAAGGACTGCCCCTGAAGGGACAAAGCCCCACGGGGTAGATGAACGCGGCGAAAGCATCTTCCTTGTGGGAAGCGCAGTTCCCGCAAGGGTGGAAAAGAGGTACAAAACAATAAAGGACGCTTGCAGAAGCGCCTGGAATTACAGGAGCTGCTACGAAATCAATGGAAATGCGGCGACTGTCAGCTTTACCATTTCCCCGAAAACGACAGTGCAGCACCAAGCACCATCGCTCCTGCATAGGTTTTCCAGGTACTAAAGTCCAGTGGCATGCCAATCAGCCACAGGCCCAGGAGAATCAAACCTGGAACCAGAGTGACCGCAACAAAGAACCACAGAGGGATGACTAGCCACAAGGGCTCCGATTTTGTGATCTCGTTTTGGTTAGGAGAAGTCTCAGACATGGCAATCCTTTAAAAGAAGTGATGTAAAAGATGTAAAACCGGCCAGAAATTTCCAAGGCGGCTTGTAGGTCAAAACAGCAAGACGAATTGAGCATGCGTGGCAGGGTTAAACCCCGTCAGCGTGCCAACTTGGCTCGCACGGGCCATTCTTTGCGCCTCGTAGAGATTGACGGTGGAAAGAAGCTTTCCATTGAGATAGAAACGGAAGTTCATGGGTGTCCTTAGAAGAAAAAATGGGACACACCAGCCCCATCGGGAGGAAGTCCCAATGGAGTAGAAATGCGCGACACCTGCGTGTCGTGTGACTTGAAAACTGCTTGACGTTGCCCTGGCCGTGGTGGCCTGTTCGGTCTCAAGGGCTAACCGAAGCTCGGTACTACGATAAATCTACGATGGCTGCATTCTAGCTTCGCCACTTTGAAAGCGGCAAGGCCCTCGGCATTCTTTATTTATCTTTGACCGGGAACGGGCTCTATCTGCTGAACCCCGACCCACTTGAAGCGGCGGGTCATTCAGGCGTCAATGCAGGATCTGCCGATGGGCAGAGGTTTCTTTGCTGGCAATCTCTGTTTCCGGAATCAGTTGTTTGAATTCGTTGGATAGATCTGTGCCGTGAAACGGAGTCCATGAGAGCAATATGTTTTCGGAAAGCGGCTCTAAGCACGGTTGAAAACCGTTCCATCTCGTCCGCGTCAGCAATCAATTTCCTTCTGAGCCCGTGCGAGAGTTCTAGTTGAAGCCCTTGCCCAGTGGAGCCCCGATTACAAATATCGCCTTGGTCCAAGCCTCGAAGCGCTGGCTTGATGTGCCGACCCACAGCGTAGCCCCCTCTTCTCAAAATGTCTGTTGTTGTGTAAACAAGCTGACTTGCGAGGCCACCCACATTGATGAAAAGCTCGCGGCCAGATCGGCAATGTATGATCGTCGCTACGATCTGGGCGGACTTGGCTACTTCAAGTCCCTGTGGCTCATCAAATCTTGAGCTGCTGATGTGAAGGTCCGCGTTATTATCTGGCTTGCAACCTTCAAAAAGGTAATACGTGAGATCTTTTCCAGCGACGGATCTGCAGATTTCTGATATGCCAACCCCAATTCGTCCGGCGTGGGGCGCGATCAGTGCAATAGCGGAACCTCTTTGGCACAACGCAATCCTGTATGAACCCTCGGGCTCAGATGAAACAAGTTGAGCGAAGTTGGCGTACTTATCTTTCATTGATTCTGACTAATGGGAAACGGAGCGGCTTCAGCCGCTTCCGCATACTCAGGCTGGCCGAATCCAGCGCCATATGATCTCTGCTTCGTCTGGCTTTGCCAAGGCAAAATTGGGCTGCTCAATCAACATCCCGCAATCAACGCCCCAAACGCACGCGCAACACATTGCGCACTCTACCCGGCTGACCCTATATCGGGGGATTTCTTGTTCGGGAAACAATCGATAGGTATCTTTCGCATCTCGAATTCGGCTCTAATTATCGAATTAAATCTGAAGGCATACTCTTCCGCGACGTTCTGTAGTTCCTGCTGTTCGGCTGTGGTCCATACATCCCCCGTACCAGGAATAATTTCCACCATCGTTCGATCAACTAGGCAGTTTTCCATGTCTATGCCGGGAACATGAGAGCTATACCCGCCGACAGCCAAGAATCGGATTCGTTGGCTCTGAATAGACTGCCGTGCATCGTCCTCTGGGTTACGTCCTCGAAGAGATTTCAGGAAATCGATATCATTCATTGTCGATGCCATAGAAGAGCAACCAGATGAAATTAAGAAAACTAAACCAATAATTAAGAGTATAGATCTCATAGCTTAATAAGCCGTTCTAAGGGGGTAGCCAAGCTCTTGCCGAACAGGATTTTCATTCTGATTTACATTATTCATTCTGCCCGGGCCATCGTCCTTCGTTCCTGTGGCCGCATGACCAATCTCGTGAGCAAGAATTATATCTGTCGACGCAGGCTGAACACCTTCGGTCGTATCTGTCGGCGGATGAAAACTGGGATCGACAACAATTAATGTGTCCCTCTGGCCAGCGCGTGGAGCGCCTGGGGGTGGATCAGAAGTTATCGTATATTTCTTTGGCGATTGTTCTAACACTTTGCACATTTCCTCCCCGCGCTTGGTAGACCTCACTCTATCCCACGCGTCCTGCAATGTCTTTTTCCCGCTGCCTACGATCTCAACGTCTAGTCCTCTTGGATCGATCCAACTCAGCGGATTCCCCCGGGCATATGCATAAATATTCAACCCACCACGCAACCCAATCGGATCCTTAGATACAAACCGCCCCGTATGCGGGTCGTAATACCGATGCCGATTGTAGTGCAGTCCGGTCTCGTGGTCGAAGTATTGGCCTTGGAATCTGATGTTCGTGGTGAGCCCTGCCTTGCGTCGGGCGGTGCTGATGAGTTCTTGGGCTTCTCCCCAGGCTTTGTAGTGGGCACTCCAGACGAGGTTTCCTGCTTCGTCGGTGAGTTCCTGCGGGGTGCCCAGGTGGTCGCAGTGGTAGTAGGCGGTGTGGGTGAAGGCTTGGTCTGCTGCGGCATCCATTGGGGTGTATTCCCAGGGGGCTTCGATCTTGCTGCGGATCGGTAGCCGGATGGGGCGATCAGTCGCCGCTTGCAGCAGCGGGACGAAGCTTTCCGGCTCATACAGGTAGTGGGTGGTGTGGTGGTCCGTGCCGCTGGTGGCGGTGGGGACTTTGCTTTCCCAGGCGAGCGTGTCACCTTCCCAGCCGTAGAGGGTAAGGCCGTAGCCTTTTTCTTGGGCGATGCGCCGTTGTTCGTTTTGGGCGTAGAGCGGGCCGTCACTGCTGGCGCTGTAGACGACAGCCTGGCTGTGTTTGCTGATGCGTCGCCCTAAGGCGTCGTATTGGTAGCTGACTTCGACTTGGGCATTGCGGCTGCGTTCGAGTCTCCCCAATGGGTTCCATTGGAATTGGGTGACTTCGCCATTCAGACGCCGGGTGGTAAGGTTGCCCAAGCCATCATAGGTGTTGTGTTGGCCTGCGTATTGTTTGAGAAGGTTATCGAGTAGCCGTGAGCTGGTGTTGGCTTGGCCGAAGTGTCCGGCTCTTGGGTGACGCATGGCGTCATCCGCTGCGCTGTAGGTGGTGCCGTTGTTGCCCTCTGCCCCGAAGCGGCGCTCTCCACTACGGGCATCGGCGTCTTGATCCAGCAGGTTGCTGGCCGGGTCGAAGGCAAAGGTTTCGCGGCCCAGGGGGCTTTGGGCTTCGATGAGGCGGCCGACGGGGTCGTACCGATAGTTGAGCGTGCCCCGGCGACTGTCTTGGATGCCTTGGAGTTGGCCGGCAGCGTCATACTGGTAGCGACGCTGGACCTGAGTATTAGGGGGGTTGCTGGCGTTGTAGCCCTGTTTGTCCGGATTGGCTGGGCTGGCTTTGAGGATTTGTTCCAGCAAACGGCCTACGGGGTCGTATTGGCGCTGTTGCTGGAGCTGGTTGTTCTGGCTGCGCAGGATTTCGCGGTGGAGGTCGTCGCGTTCAAAGGCGATGGCTTCCTGTCCGTCGAGCAGCAGGCCGTGGACGTGGCCGCTGCCGTAGCGCAGCCAGTCGATGCTGTGACCATCGGGGCGGTGGGTGCGGGTGCGATTGCCCAGGGGGTCGTATTCGTGACGCCAGACGGCCAGCCGGTCTTGTTCGGTGTAGGCGTGGTGTTCGCGCACCATGCGTCCGGCTTCGTCATAGAACCATTGGAGGTGGCTGTGGGCGTTGGCAGCCAGAAGCAGGCGTCCGTTGCCGTCATAGGCGAATTCTTCACGGTGGAGCACACCGGCTTGCTCAACGCTGCTGGGGCGGCCCTGGGCGTCCAGGGCTTGGCCTTGGGCATCACTCCAGTGGGCGCTGCGTTCAATGAGTCGGCCCAGGCCATCGAATTCAAAACGGGTGAGCAGATGACGGTCTGTTTCCGAAACACGCCCGTTTTGTGGATCGGTGGAGACGGTCGCCGGAATACTGCCACTGACCTGGGGTTGTTGCAGCGTCCAGGCGAGGATGCCGGTGGTCTCCTCGTAGTGGTAGTGGGTACGCTGGCCGTCGAAGCCGGTTTCTTCCAGCAGTCGCCCGACCGGGTCGTAGTGGAATTGCCAGGTGGCGTCGTTTTCGTTTTGCAGGCCAGTCAGCCGCCCGAGGCGATCCCAACGGTAACGCAGGGTCTGGCCCAGGGCATCGTGACGTTGGGCGATGAGGCCAGCACCCGTGTAGTCGTAGCGGGTGATACGCCCGAGCGGGTCGAGGTGGGCCAGGAGCCGCCCTTCGGCGTCTTGGACGTAGCGTTCGATGCTGCCGTCGGCACGTTCGATGGCCTCCAGGTAGCCGGTGGCATTGGGGGGAAGGCCTTCGAGGCTGGATATTTGTGCTGCTTGTGTTGCGTGTGCGGCTTCTACACCTTCTGCATAACGGTATTGGGTCTTGGCGTCGGTGGCGTCAGTAAAGGCGGCCAAGCGCCCTCGGGTGTCATAGGCCCATTGGCTGGTTTTGCCGCTGCAATCGGTGTAGCTGGCGAGTTGCCCGCCTTCGGTGTAAGCCAGGGCTTTGACGCCACCTTTGGCGTCGGTGATTTCAATGGGTTGCCCGGCTTTGTTGTAGGCGTATTCGGTTTCAAAGCCCAAGGGGTCAATCTCTTTGACGAGGTTGCCTGCAAGGTCGTATTCACGCTTCCAGTGCTGGCCGCTGCCATCGACGAGGGTGGTCAGATGCCCTTGTTCGTCGTAGGCAAAGTACAGGGTGCTGCCGTCTGCGCGCTCATGATAGATGAGTTGGCTGCGTTCATCCCAGTCGTAGTGATCCACACTGCCATCCGGGTGGATGTGCTTGACGACGTTTTTGGCGTCATCCCGGAAGAGCCATTCTTCGAAGTTATCGGGGTGGACGATGCGGTAGGTGTAGCCCAGGATGTCGTAGTAGTGCCAAGTTTCATTGCCCAGCGCATCGGTGACGTAGGTCAGCCGAATGTTCTCATCCCATTCGAGACGGGTGTCGAAGCTACCATCATCGGCCCATTCGTGCACGGCTTTGGCGAGGTGGTTGTCGTGCTCTTCGGCCCCGCTCCATTCGAGGTTGATGCCGCGCCCGG
The DNA here is from genome assembly GCF_000373965.1 of Uliginosibacterium gangwonense DSM 18521. GTDB lineage: Bacteria > Pseudomonadota > Gammaproteobacteria > Burkholderiales > Rhodocyclaceae > Uliginosibacterium > Uliginosibacterium gangwonense. Next base: position 27,733 of record NZ_KB892850.1, read on the forward strand.
TGCGGTCGCTGTAGCGGGTGATGAGGTGGCGGGTATAGCGGTAATCCCAGCAGGCGCCGTTCTCGTCGGTGGCGCCGATCAGGTCGCCTGCTTCGTCGTATTGGTAATGGGCGAGTGTGCGTACCACTTGGCCTTCAACCAAAAGCTGCAGCGCGGTGATGCGCCCGGCATCATCCAGGGTGGTACCGATTTGGGCGAGTACCTTTTGGTCGTGCTGCAGACTCAATTCGGAGGGGGCGTTGCGTAGCGCACTGGCCTCATGCGCATAGCTTAGGGTCAGGCTGATCTTGTTGGGCCAGTTGGCCTGGGTGAGACGGTAGATCGTTTTACGGCCAGCCCCTTTGCCGGTGTCTACGCGCTCAAAGCGCTGGCTGTAGTCGGGGGTAAAGGCCAGCACTAAGGTTTGGTGATCCTGGCGGCTAAGCGTGAGGGTTTCAATGGCGTGGTAATGCTCTTTGCCCACCCCAAGCTTGGGGAAGGTGACCGGGCGGCCATCGGCACCCCAATAGATGAGTTCATCGCCCCGCTCTTCAATGTGGCAGAGCCAGTCGGTCGTCCAGCGTGCACCGAGTGGGCCGTTGTCGAGTACGCCAAGGTTGGAGGCGTAGGTGCGCTCCCAGACGAAGGGGATCAGAGTGGAAAGGGCAAAGTCGCTGTGGCTGAAGCGCTCCCAGCCCATGGCAAAGCCGATGCTGTGGGCTGTGCCACCTTTAGCTGCGGCTTTGGCTCTAGCAGCGGCTGCATTTTTGCAAGGGATGCATTCGTTTGTGGCGGGGAGTTCGTGCTCACTGGTTTCGAGTTGGCCCTGCCCTGGTTTGGGCGGCTCTGGCAGCGACGCCTTGCTACCAGACTTGGCCCCGGCCATGCTATGGCTGGCCGCATGCGAGACCCAACTGCCACTGGTGCCACTCTCAATCCCCCCGGCGCTCCACTTGGTGTAGCTGCCGCCGCCGTTGATGATGACTTCTTCTTTGGCATTAAAGGTGATTCGCTTGGCTTTTTCGGTTATCTCTAGCTTGGCTAAGAGGTTGATGCTTTTTTGTAGGGCTTGGATGTCGATGTTCTCTTTACCGGAGATGAGTTTGATCCCTGTCTTGTAGGCAAACATTCGTACCGAATCCATCGCACTGACCAGCCAACTCTTCCCCGCCACCACGCTGGCATGCCCACTCGCGGAGATGGCATGGTGCTCACCACTGTGCTGGTGGGTGCTCTTGGGCGTGGTGCTTTCAATCCCGGCGGGGCTGGCGAGCACCAGGTGCGGGGCGCTCAGTTCGGGGAAGCTGCCATCACCTTGGCTTCCGCCTGTGCCACCTCCACTGCCCTGGATAGCTTGGTGTTGGTCTTTGAGGCTTTTGACGACTTCCGCCTGGTCAGTGTCTTCCTGGGCCTGATGGTCTTTGGCGAGACTCCCCAGGGTGTCGTGCAGGTCTTGGCCTTGGTTGAGGCGTTGGGCGGTCTCAGTCAGATCGGTGATGTGGGCTTT
>NZ_KB892851.1 GCF_000373965.1 Uliginosibacterium gangwonense DSM 18521
AGCTGAGGGGGCAGTTCAAGGCGCTCAAGTTCATTGAGCCAGCGCAAGTGCACGGTTCCATTGACGATCTGGTCGGCATGGACGACATCAAGGCCGAGGTGGCACAGATCAAGGACCAATATCAGCGCCGCGCGGAGTATGCCGAATACGGCATNAGCAAGCCCTTCAATGTGATGTTCAGTGGTCCGGCGGGGACCGGCAAGACTAAGCTGGCCAGTTACTTGGCCAAGGAGCTGGGGCTTCCCATCCTGTTCCATTCCGCCGCCAACCTGGAAACAGGCTTTGTTGCCGGCGGTTCGAATACGTTGAGCCGCATCATGACAATGGCCAAGCGGAGAAGGCGCTGTATCGTCTTCCTCGACGAGGCTCAGGACCTTTTCATGAAGCGCGGTGGCCGCCGCAAGTTTGACGATGACACGGCGAATACGCTGTTGTCGGTGCTCGACGGCGTGCGCAACCGAAACGAAGCTGAGATCATCTGGATAGTAGCCAGCAACTTCAACAGCGAAAGCATGCCGATGGACGAAGCCATGCTGCGCCGCTTCCAAATGAAGGTTGACTTTCGCATGCCCAACCGCGAAGAGCGGTTAGCGATCATCGCTCATTACCTGGGCCAACGTGCCGGCAAGGTGTTGCCTAACCTCGACCTACGTCACATGGTGGACGTGACCGAGGGCTGCAGCCCTGCCGACCTGGAAACCATCGTCAACCAGGCCGGCATCACAGCCGTACAGGTGGGCGAGCTGATTGGCGCCGATACCTTGATGCAGGCTGCTGAACGGGTGCTGGTGGGCAACGTCAACATCCAGGCTACCGAGGAACGCGAGCGTGACCGCCGCATCATCGCCGTGCACGAATGGGGTCACTTTCTCGTTGACTTCGAGCACGAACGCACACAGCCCAATAGCAACTGGGAGCAAATCCTTGCCGATATGAAAACGATCAAGATTTCGCTCAAAGCCAACCCGCGCACCAACGCGTTGGGCTTTGTATTCCACAAACAGGGGACCAACTTGCTTAAGACCAAGAGCGACATCGAACACGATGTGCGTGTGTTGCTCGGAGGAATGGCGAACGAAGAACTATTTTTTGGCGAGGAAGGTACGACCAATGGGGCGCACAATGACATCACACGCGTGACGCAGTTACTGCACCACGCTGTCGGCGAGATGGGCATGTACCGTAAAACCCGCCTGAACTACGGGTCACTTACCAAAAGACGCCAAGACGGTGTCTATGAAATGGACGAAGAGACACGTAGCATCATGGAGGCTCAGAGCGAGCGCCTTTACAACGAAACCAAGGCTGTGCTCGCCCGGCTCAAGCCGCTGACCGAGCATCTGGTTGGCAAGCTGCTGGAAGCTGGTGAGATGAGCCTGAATGAGGTGCTGTTGGAGATCCGCCGCTTCGAGACGAGTTGATAGCCCACTGCATCGCCACCAACTATGTGAAGTGCGCCTTCTTAGTCGCCACCGAAATTGACCTTTGTGACTTTGCTCAGAGGAAACACGTTCGGACTACGTTCCCATTTAGCCTGGGGATTAATTCCAAGCAGATCCTCTTGTCCTCTGACTCGTTCCGCTGCGCGGTACGGGTCTAGACTCTGTTCGGAGTCAAACCCGTTAATATGGATAAGAACAACCCCAAACCTAGGCGCGTTTCGCTGTCACTGTGCCCCGTCGATCTAACCGGAATACAGACTTACAGGCGCAGTTTCTTGAGTTCCGTGGCAACATCACGCATGACCTGATATGTTCGTTAGCGCACCGACGCAGCTTTTTTGTTGAAAGACCATCCATCTACAGACCATACTCAGACTGCGATTTGTTGCAGTGTCCTATGAACATAATCACACATTGCACGTTTAAAACCAGTTGAGGGTAACCATCGGCCTCCTGCGTGCCAAGCGCCAAGGAATTCCGAGGATGCGAGAAATTCATAGTGGTGTTCAAGAGTTACCAGAGATTGAAATCGGCAGATCCGATTCATGCGCTTAGCGCAGACTGGAAATGGCAGGATGAGCATCGCTTCTGACAAATCAGCAATGTACTTTCGCGGCCTTGGCACCGCGAATCCCCCTAAGCGCTACACGAAGGCGGAATGTCTCAAAGTATTCGAGGCGTCCGCGTGGTCTAATCGGTTGAATTCGCGCTCACGCTTTATCATACGCACAGTTCTGCAGAATGAGAATGGAATCGACGCACGCCGTCTTGCCGTGGATTCGCTTGAGGAAGCGTTCAACATTGACCCAAATACGCTTTCGAACCGCTTCGCCAGCAAGGCACCTGCGTTGGCATCCGCGGCGGGTGAGCGTGCGCTCAAAGATGCTAGGCTTGAAGCGATCGATATAGATGCCGTAATCATAAGTACGTGTACAGGATACTTGTGCCCTGGTCTCTCTGGTTACGTCGTTGAACTCCTCGGCTTGCGTCCTGACGTGCGGGCATTCGATCTCGTCGGGCAGGGTTGCGCCGCCGCTTTACCAAATTTCCAGTTAGGCGCTGCGATGCTGGCGTCCGGCGCGTGTGAGCACGTGTTATCAATTTGCGTTGAATTGAGTAGCGCTGCCATGTACCTGGACAACGATGCGGGCGTGTTAATCAGTGCTTGCCTGTTTGGTGACGGCGCTGGTGCTGCAATACTGTCGCGGCACGCAGATCCATCGCGACGAAGTGTCTGCTGGATGGACAGCGAATCGCTAATGGATCCCTCCCGACGCGACGCACTCATGTTCGAGCAGCGCGATGGGATGTTAAGAAACATTCTGACGCAAGCCGTTCCGGAGCTGGCGGCGGAGTATGCTAAGAGAGTTCTCGGCACAGTACTTGAGCGCGCAGTGCTAACCCCCAGCGACGTGAAGACCTGGATTCTTCATGCGGGCGGGCGCGACGTATTATTGGCGCTCGAAAGACGCTTCGAACTACAGAGCCAAGACTTTCGCTACAGCGCGGCAATGCTTCGAGAATATGGCAACATGTCGAGCGCCTTCGTTTACTTCGTAATGGAAGCCGCGCTGGCCGACAATGCGCCGGGAGGTTGGTGGTGGCTGTCATCCTTCGGCGCGGGATTCAGCTGCCACGGCGCATTGCTCCGTGTCGATTGATGCGCTCCCTTGCTCATGTTGTTGAACGTATAACAAGAATATGATCGCTGCAAGGATTGTTACGCCCGAAGCGCTGGATGGGCTTGCTGAAGACGACCCGGCAGCAATGCGCTCGCGGTGCGATCTGCAGCGTCTGCATCGCGTGATGGGAACTCGCTCGACTATCGTGCGAGCATTGAGGGAAATCAATGCCTCACGGCAAGAATCGTCGAGACCTCTGCGCATACTTGAACTCGGCGCGGGTGATGGCAGTCTGATGCTAGGGGTGGCACGCGCACTCGGCCCTACCTGGTCAAACGTCGAACTCACTTTGCTTGATCGACAAAACTTAGTCGACGCCCCAACCTTCGCGCGTTACGCCGAGCTTGGCTGGACCGCTATCACGGAAATTGTCGATGTTCTCGATTGGGCTGCACGTGGCAATGGCGCGCCTACCGACAACGCGACTACAAGCTGGGATCTGATCGTAACAAATCTCTTCCTTCACCATTTCGAGGGCACCGAGTTGGCTGTGGTCCTGTCTGCCGCTGCAGCAAGCAGCAAATACTTTTTCGCTTGCGAGCCTCGCCGTGCCTGGCTCGCACTGGCAGGTAGCCGGCTCATTGGCGTGATCGGTGTCAATGCAGTAACGCGTGGGGATGCGGTGCTGAGCGTGCGCGCTGGCTTCAGGGACAAAGAGCTTACAAAGCTATGGCCGATTCGCGGTCGGGATTGGAAGCTCGGCGAATACCCCTCGGGACTGTTCAGCCATTGCTTTCGCGCGCAACGCATCAAGTTAGAATGTGGCCCAGAATAGTGGCTATGCTCAAATGAACATCAAGCCTGACACTGCCCGCGGCTACGAAGATCCAAATAGCTATGATGCCATTGTTATTGGCGCGGGTCCGGCAGGTTCGTCGGCGGCAATCTTGCTTTCGCGCGCGGGTTGGTTGGTCGCGCTCGTCGAGAAACAGTCTTTTCCCCGACGCAAGGTTTGCGGAGAGTGCATCGCAGCAAGTAACTTGCCTCTGCTTGATGCACTTGGTATCGGCCTCGAATTCGACGATGCAGCTGGACCCGAATTGCGCAAGGTGGCCTTAATGCGTGGCAACCGGCAAGTGGTTGCCAACCTACCAAGTGCTTCTAACGACCAGTATGCGTGGGGCAAAGCACTCGGGCGCGAAGTACTCGATTCGCTGTTGCTCGATCGCGCTAGACTCGTAGGGGTACACGTCCTGCAGCCCTGGTCCCTTCTGAACATCACGGGGAACGTAGGAAACTGGCATTGCGAAATTCGCGCGCAGGATTCAGGTGTCGTCCGGAGCCTCCTGGCACCTATCGTGATTGACGCGCATGGATCGTGGGAGGAGCTGCCCTTTGCTCGACGCCGCGAGAATCATCACGCCGTACATCGTGGCAGTGACTTGCTCGCATTCAAAGCCAATTTCCGCCATGCCACGCTGGAAGAAGGTCTGCTGCCCATACTGTCATTCGATGGCGGATATGGCGGCATGGTCGTCGCAGCCGACGCAATGACCACCATTGCTTGCTGCATTCGCCGTGACCGGCTCAAAGCTTATCGCGCTTCAGCGCCGAGCTTGAGTGCTGGCGATGTGGTTGAAGCCTTGCTTAAGCGTGCCTGCAAAGGGGTATGTGTCGCGCTGCATACGGCCTCGCGAGAGGGGCCATGGCTCGCAACCGGGGCGCTGAGCCCAGGTATTCGGCTCGGCACCAACGATGGTCTGTTCCGGGTGGGGAACGCGGCTGGCGAAGCACACCCCGTGATTGGTGAAGGCATGAGCATGGCAATACAGTCGGCCTGGCTTCTCTGCACTCACTTGCTGACCCCCGCGCTGAGACACGCCGACGAGATCGCATGGCAACGCGGGATTGTGCATCGTTATGAGGCAGAGTGGCGCCGTGAATTCACGCCCCGTTTGCGACTTGCTGCGTGCTTTGCCCATTTGCTCATGGGCCCCGCTACGGCCGCACCGACGATGGCCTTGATGCGAGTCTGGCCAGGCGTACTAACGCTGGGGGCGAAGTTGGGTGGCAAAACACGATGCGCAGTGGACATGAGCGAAATGAACAAATTGATAAGCCAGTTGCCGATGAGTGCCATAAAGAAATAATTACATCTGTGCTGATGGCATTTTTCAAGTAGGGAGATGGTGGCGCCAACACCCGCATTTCCGCTCCACACCGACTATCCTGACTCAGCGCACAAACTGATCTGACTATCTCAAGCCATTGTGCGATCAGGTCTGTGCGTTATCAAACAGACAGGATGCGGCTTCCACATCAGCATATCTATAATGCATTTTCATGAGCGTTTACGCTTAAGTAAGGTCTTGCCCCATCCCCATGCAGTGCATAGCGCTTGGCGGTGTGCGTTCGCGTCTGATGGCCGCAGCAAACTTGAGCACCCACGTTGAGAACGTATCCATAATCGGGGATGAACATGACAGAGATACGCAAGGGGCAGGCTCCAACACCTTTAACACGCGAGCAGTTCCGCGAACGCTACATGGTCCGCTTCTACGATCCTGCCTATACGGACGAATCGGCGGCGATCGCGCGGCTTGAAGAAATTGCATGGCAGGCGCTGCAAGCGGGACGCAAGGCGCCACTCACGCGCTTGGCCGGCATTGGCTTTGCAGACCCAAGCTATCAGATCTCGGCGCAATGGCTGGCCACCCGCCAGCGCCTGCATCTGGCCCAACAGCGCTGGCACGAGAACAATGCGCCGTCGCGCGTACTGTTGGTATGTGGCAGCGCACGCAATGATGGCAGCTGCGCTGGTGAGATATCGAAAACCTGGCGTCTGACCGCCATTGCGCAACAGATCATTGAAGATGCGGATATCGAAGCCGATGTGCTCGACCTGAGTCTGGTTACTTCGGAATACGGGCGCAGCATCCAGCCATGCAAAGCGTGTGCGTCCAGTGCCATGCCGCTGTGCCATTGGCCCTGCAGCTGTTACCCCAACCATGCGCTTGATCAGGCCAACGACTGGATGGCCGAGATCTATGAGCGCTGGGTCTCTGCCCATGCCGTGATCATTCTGGCTCCTACATATTGGTACCAGTCACCGAGCCCGCTGAAACTGATGATGGATCGCATGGTGTGTGCCGACGGCGGTAACCCCGACCCGACAACAACCCACGGCAAGCATCTGGCCGAGGCCAAACTGATAGAAGAGAAAGGCTGGGACTACCCCAAGCACCTAGCGGGGCGCGTGTTCGGCGTCGTGGTGCATGGCGATGTGGCAGGCGTTGAATCGCATCGACGCAATCTGTGCGACTGGCTGGCGTGGATGGGCTTGATCGACGCAGGCACTGCCTCAAAGCTTGCCCGCTACATCGGCTATTTCGGCCCTTATTGCGATAGTCATGAAGCTTTGGACAAGGATTCGGCGATACAGGAGGAAGTCCGTAACGTTGCCCGCTCGGTGGTCTGTGCGGTCAAGGAACTGCGTGCCGGACGGCTGAACCCGCCGGACAGGAACACCCGGCCACCGCGGCCCAAGTGAGACCGCATGACAATTAGTCGTGCCGATTTGTGGTCAGTTCATGAGCGCGTCGGCATATGTCCCCACCCCGATCCCGGGTATATTTGAGAGGCCTCAACATGACAGAGAAAACAGCGAGCGTACATTGGGAAGGTTCCGCCAAAGAAGGCCTGGGACAGATCAGCACCGAGAGTGGCGCACTCACTAACTACCCCTATGGATTCGCCAGTCGCTTCGAGGATGATCGGAGCGGCAGCAACCCCGAGGAAATCTTGGGAGCGGCGCATGCGGCCTGTTTCACGATGGCGTTTTCATTTGCCTGTGACAAGGCTGGCTTTGCCACTACCCTGCTCGAAACCAAGGCCAGTGTACGTCTATCTGCACAGGGCGATGCTTTCGTTATCGACAGGATCGTGTTGCAGCTGACCGCCTCCATACCCAGCATCGACCAAGCCCGTTTTCAGGAAATCGCCCAGGCAGCCAAACGCGACTGCCCACTTTCCAAAGCGCTGGCGAGCGTGGCTGAAATCACACTGCAAGCAAGCTTGATTAGCGAGGGCTGTGCAGGCGGTGACGCATGAACGCCGGTATGATAAACACGTCTGCGCAGGCTCTGCCTGATAACACTCCTGTTGTAATGGAGCAACCAGAGAGGGCACTGACGGGGGGGCGAGCACAGCCTTGGGGATACACACGCTCCACTGAGCCTGTTGGAATATGGCGACTACGAATGCCCTGCCTGCATCCGTGCCGAGCCACCGACACTACGTTTGATCGAAGCTGGCGGATCGCGCATGCGCTTCATCTTCCGCCATTATCTTTGGGTAGAACTGCATCCCAACGCTCAGCTCGCGGCCGAGGCCGCTGAAGCGGCCGCAGCGCAAGGGAAATTCTGGCCAATGCATCACCTGCTATTCAAGCAGAGCCATGGCCTGGCCTTGTTGGCGCTGACTCGGTATGCCGAATCGATTGATCTCGACATGATCCGCTTCAAGGCTGAAATGGCTGATCGGATGTACACACAACGCGTGCAGGAGCACCGGCGCGCTGGAGAGCAGAGCGGCCTGAAAAAAACACCATGCTACTTTCTCAATGGCAACCGGGTGGACGTTTCAGGCGGCGTCGGGCAGCTTGAAGAGGCTGTGCAAGCGGCTCTGTCCAAGCAGCCACTGAGCAAAGCCGTTGAACGATAACTGCTTCAGCGGCATTCGAGAAGAAGCTTAGGTAGCCTCCTTTTCGCAACCACTTTCCACCCTATGACGCTGGTAAATTCCGCTGTCACCAGAGTCCTAGTAACGGGGCGATCGCAGCATACAACTAAGCGGCTGGTAAGAATCACAATGCAGACCGAAACCTCCAGTGTGTCCAATGGCCGCTCAGGCCGAAGATCTGTCGTTGGCATATGAGTTGGTAGTGTGTAAGAAAGCTGAGGTCGCCGCCCCTCGTGGTTTTCCCCACATCCCTCATGGGTAGTGTGAAAAGCCACTTTTGCCTACCTGAACTCAGGAGAACAAAACAAGGAGAGATGTACATCCATGTATTTACTTTTGGTCAAAACCTGACTAAAGTACATCCAATGTACATCCGCTAAATTCTACCCATGCACACCACACGTATCTTCAAAAATGGCAACTCGCAGGCCGTGCGCATTCCGGCGGATTTAGCCTACGACCGCACAGACATGGAATTGGTCATTGAGCGGGTAGGGGATGAGATCCGCATTCGCCCAGCTCGACGCTCCCTTTCCGGGGTACTTGGCAAATTTGCCAAGTTCTCATCCGACTTCATGGCAGGTGGTCGTGGAGAGCAAGAACAGGCAGAAAGGGATGCGCTGTAATGCCTCGGTACATGCTCGACACCAACATGTGTATCTACCTCATGAAAAACCAGCCTGAGGAGGTTGCCCAGCGGTTTGCAACATGCTTGGTCGGTGATGTTGTGATGTCCTCCATCACCTATGCCGAGTTGGAGTACGGCGTTGCGGTATGCGCCAATCCGGAAAGGGAACAGGAAAATCTGGCCAGTCTGATTGAAGACATTCCCGTGATGCCTTTTGATCAACGTGCTGGGCAAGCCTATGGTCCCATCAGACTTGCTACACGCGAAAGCAAGAAGGACCACCTCGACAAGCTGATCGCTGCTCATGCAGCATCACTAGATGTTGTTCTGGTGACCAACAACATGAAGGATTTTGCGAAGTATCCCGGTGTGTTCACCGAGAACTGGCTGGAGCCTGCCCGACGTTGACAAGCTCCTGTCATTTGTTCTATGTTCGCGCCATGGTCGGTCGTTCCATTGAGAATGGCCAGGCGCCGGGGTAGGGCACCAGACCTTCACGTATTTCGATGCGTGGCACCCAGCAACATGATGGGTTTCGGGCCACCAACAAAACTTAAAACGAACCGGGACGACTCATCATGAAAAACTTCCTCACCTTCGCGCTCAAGTTGGGCATCATTTTCATCAAATTCGCTTTTCTCATGGCGGTTTGTCTTGGGAAAGCCGCATTTGTTTGCCTTGTCGTTTTGTTACGATTGCTTGGGCGATCCTCAGACGGTAGGGCAGAAGCAGAGGCAAAGGGGTTGAGTGTTAACCCCCTTGATGGAAAAGTTCTCTAGGTCTAGAGACCAGTTGCACCCACTCCTTTCCTACCTGCAACGTTGCCCTTATCGGCTGCGCTTTTTTGCATCTCCCCAATCCCATTAAGCACTCGATGTCCTGCCCAGGCCATCATGCCTGACCAGATAATGGGAAAGCCGAGATACATCCCGATCAGAATCACGTTCAGAATCGCTTGCTTCTGAAACCCTGTGGCGTCCAGGGGAGCATTGAAGAAGTGATCCACGACGTTACTTGCGCCGGGAAACATGGATCCAATCAGATTGTCATCCAGCCAACGCGCTACAAACCACATCATGGGCCACATCTTGACCGTGAAGATGGCCAAGCCCCCTGCGATCATCACACGCAAACTGAAACACCCCACGACCAACGCGATGGGCATGAACATATAAAGTGCCATCAGGATCAAGGGCTGGGCCATGGAGATGGAATCAATGATTGGGACTCTTGCGCTGGAAGCCACAACACCTTCCATCACACTGCCAACAAGCCCCAGTGACTCAGGGAGAATCTGGGCGACTCGCGCCGAGGACATCACAAAGAATCCCTTGTCACCCCGGTCATCTCCGACATTGCTGACTATGGAGTTCCCATCCGGGCGGGTATTTCGCACCGCAAGAATCGCTAAGGCGTCCTGACGTTGTTCATCAGGAACACCAGAGGTGATCATGTTGAATTTGTGAACCAAAGTTGAGGTGGTATCCAGTGACGAGACCATCTTGGAGCGTAGCCCCAGGCTACTATCCGACCACCATTGCCCGCAGTTGGGTCGTCCTGCATCGGGCTTGATATCGTTGTCGGCCACATCTGCGTCCTGTACCGGGTCGAGCGGCCAGCCCGAAACAGGGGCTTGGGCATAGAGGGCAGGGTAGAGCGTAGAATCAGTACGGAAAGCGTGAGAGCCCATCCATTCTGTATCTCCCGCACCATAGGTCTTGATGGCTGACACAACAGCACTGCTGGGTGGTTGCGCGACCAAGTAACGCGAGCGCGCCGGAATGAAACACTCATTCTGGAAGCGCTGGATCTCCGCACGCAACTGCGGATCTGACACACTCACCGCCTGGAGCTGGGCGGCCATTTCCCGGTAGCCTTCACGGTTAGACCCAATGCCTGCCTTGACCGCCTCATTGATACCGGATGACAACCCCATGACGGCATACCAGAACACAGGCACCTGAACCGTCGCAGGCGTGCTGGTGAAGCCATTGGTGCCGTAAGTGCTACCCGAGTTTGTGCCGTTCACCGTGGTCGGGTTGGGATTGATCGTTGTCGCGTCCTCCGTGTAGGTGAGCCTCATCTGGCTCAAGGACGTAACAGGCGATGTCGCAAAACACAGGGTCATGACGACCATTGCGCATCCCAGCTCGACTTCCATCTTGCGTACCATCCAGGCCGCGTCCGCCCCATCGATGGCCCGGCTCTGGTGAGCTTCCAGCCAGGTGCGCCCAATGATCACAAGAAGCGGCACAAAACATAGGCCGGTGTTGAGCAGCACGTCCTTGATCACTGCAGCAAACGACCAGCCATACATGGTCGTAAACAATTCAAGATAACTTTCTACGCCCATCGCATTCTCCCCATTTTCCTCTTAGCGCAATACCAGAAATACCGCGACCAGGGCGCAATACCCCAGTGCCCAGCCCGCCAGGCGATGTCGCGCCGCGAGCCAAATGCGTTCCTGCTCGGCCTTGAAATGAAACCCGCGAATGATGGCGTCCCAGTGGTGCCAGACCCAGAACAGGGCGCCCGCCAAGCACAACAAACCGACCGGGCCCACCCACCTCAATTTCCCCAACTGCATGGCATGCAAGGGCCCGGCCAGGCGCATGATCAGGACACCCATCCAGATCAAGCCGATGGCCGTCAGGAGGCCCAATACGCCAGTCCGAACTGAGCGCGCCAATCGTGATTTCCGAGGTTTGTCTGGGCTCACTTGGGCACCCTCCCATTGACCAGACGATTGCTATCCTGAGAAGGCGTGACGGCGGTCGCCGTGGACGCTGCACGGGTGCCAGAAGCGGCATCCAGCACCATGGACGCGGTGCCCGAGACCAGTTGCTTGCGGGTATCCACTTCAAACATCAGGTTTTTGATTTGCCGTTCCAGTTGATCGACCTTGTCGCTGAGCCCACTGACCGCCCGGGAGGCTTCCAGGGCTGGAATGGTTTGGCCTGAGAGCAGCAACTGGCGCAGGAGCAGTGCACGATCCACGGTTCGAGCCAATGCAATCTCATTGATGAGGCGCGAAGCTGCCATGGACTGTTCGATCTTCGGCAGCGTGCGCAGGGATTCCACGAGGTCTCGCGTGATCACTACGCCGGGTCCAGAAGCCGCGTTGAGGTCCGAGGCACTGGGGATGGAACTTGAGAGTACGGTCGACATCTGCGCCTGGGCCGTGGCGATTTCCGCTTCGTACTGTTTTTGCAGCCCCAATGCCATTTGGGTGCCCTTGGTGGGGCAGCCTGAATCATTGCAACTGGCCACCTCCACGTCCCCCAGCACTTCGGTCGCAAACCGGGAGGCATCCGCCGCCGTGGGGAAGGCTGCCGTCAAGCGCGTGGCTGTAGAGGTCGTGGAACTGGTACTCGCGGTGGTGGCACGGCCCAGGGTGAGGTTATAAGCTGCAACCGTGGTATCACTCACCACCTTGGCAGCAGGTTGTCCCTGGCCACCCGCCTTGGTGCCATACACCCAGGTAAAGCCGGACTTGCCACCATCGGATTCCACGGCATCTTTGGCAGTCGCCACATTCCCATCTCCATAAGAGGATTGCCAGCGCCACTTTTCCCCCATGGACACAGTTACCCACGCGTCCCAGGGATTCTTGCCGTCCCGCGTCTCGCTTTGCATCTGCTCACACGACTTGTAAGCCAATTGCATCGCCTCCTCAGCCTTGCGCATATAGGTCTGGATGAGTTCATACAGACCTGGCTGCGCGCGCTGCAGGATATACATTGGCAGGTTCGAGATCCCAGCCTTGACCGCATTCGAGACGGTTTCCCCGAGGCGCCCATATTGATTGGTGAGTTCAGAGACTGTCAGGGATGCATCGAACTTGCCGCAGGAATAGTTCAAGGTTGGCTGGCCCAGCAAGCCTAAGCGCACACTTTGTGAGCCCCGATACGGCGCACGGCCCACAGGGTTTTCACCAGCGAGGTGATAGTAAAGACGGGAACCGGAGGAGGATCCGGGCATGGACGCTGCGCTGGCGAGAGTCGGCACACTGGACAGCCCCACCAGGGTCATGACACTCAAGAGTTTGATTGCATTCATGCTCGGACTCCCAGGGCGTTCATCAATTCGTCATAAACAGCCTGGGTGCTCAGGCGTTGACTACGTTCCGGCGCTACAAGGGTTTCGACCTGCAAGCGCAGATTCTCCAGGGCAGGGTCCAGGGCCAGCGTGCCATCGCGCACCTCGGCAATGACCAGTGGATAGCGATGGGCAAAGCGCTGCAAGAGGTGGGGGATATTGTGATGATGACTGGCGTGACGAAGAACGGCATGATCCGTTGGCTGACACAGCGCTTCATCCACCCCGCATAAAATCACCGTGCCCGCGCTCCCCGCATGAAACACCAACTGCTCGATCAAGTCGGCGCACTCCACACTGACCAGGGAGGACTCCGAACATGAGGCCACGGTTATCAAGCCGGTGACCCCCATCATGGAGAGATCAATCTGTGTGGCAGGAGAACCCGTACACAAGCTCACGCCCATGGTCATGCGTACGCGATGTTGCGCCCAGGCGGCTACTTCCTGACGGACTTTCACATCCCCTGCCGTGCAGGCCAGCACCAGGTCGCGTTTGCCGTAGTGGGTGGTGATCAGGAGATCACACTGTTCTTGCACCGAGTACGGCACAATATGAGTTGCAGACAGGCGTGAGTCGGAGGTGTTGTGATCCATGTTGTCGATCCCCGTTGTTCTATGTGTCATTTTGAATAACCTCGTTTTGCCGTGAGCTGCCGCGCGATTTCAAACACGGCATCGAGTTCCGAACATCCCTTCTCACGCATGATCGCGGCCCGTGCAGCCTTTTCATGCTGTTCGGTCATGGCCAGCGCAATCGATAGAGCAGGGGGGACGTTTCGGAAGAGTGCTTTGAGGTTCTTGGCCAGCACGACGCCTTCGGTATATTTGGGCGGCTCTTTGCTGGCCGACTCCATCATCCGGCGCTCTTCATCCGATAGGGTTCTGAATCGCGCCACGTCCTCGATCTCATCACGCTCCATCGTGAGCAGAATCCACCATTCACACATCGAGAGCATGCGGGTGGCCTGATCCGGAAAGTCCTTCATGTTCTGTGTAGCGAGCCAGAACCAGGCGCCGAGTTTGCGCCACATCTTGGTGCCCTTCACGACCGCAGGGGAGACGAGCGGATTGCGGGTGATGATGTGACCTTCATCAGTGAGCATGATGATCGGACGCCCTTCGTAGTGCGTGCGCTCGGCAGTGGCCTGCACGTGATTGAGCAGCGACATGTAGGCCACCGACAGGGCGTCTTCATAGCCTTCGTTGGCGAAGGTGCCCATTTCCACGAGTGTCACATCCGCGTCCGGCCAGGCTGTCCCATAGCGGTTGAAGACCTGGCCACGCAGATCCTGGCAGAACACCAGCATGGCTTGCCCCATCTCCTCGGCACGCGCCTGGCGAGAGATGCCCAGATCATTTGCGTTGCGCATCTGCATCAGCGTGTGCCCCACGTCCTCGGTACGTGGGTGCGGTTTGCCGGCAGCACGGGCTTCACGCGCAGCCTGGATGATGGCTTGTGCAATCAGGTAACGGTCGGCCCGTCCCATCTTGGCTTCTTCTGCAGGCTCGCCACCGGTGATCATGAGGCGCGCTGCAATGATCATCTCGCCCAGCAGGTCGCGTTTTTCTACATCAGCTTCTTCGGTTTCTTCCTCTGCAGCTTCCTCTTCAGTGTCCTCACCAGGTGCAGGTTTTGCGGCGTCTGCTGAAAGAGGCGCAACATCCAGGTCATGCTCACCCACCTTGAGCTGGGCCATCAAGGCGGCTTCGCTGTCGATCTGATCCAGGAGCAGGTTCGCGTTGGCAAACGGGGGGAGTGATACGTCCGTGCCGGCATTAAGTTCGACCACATAGGTCGAGAGCCCCATGGACTT
Organism: Uliginosibacterium gangwonense DSM 18521; assembly: GCF_000373965.1. Lineage (GTDB taxonomy): Bacteria > Pseudomonadota > Gammaproteobacteria > Burkholderiales > Rhodocyclaceae > Uliginosibacterium > Uliginosibacterium gangwonense. Next base: position 14,347 of record NZ_KB892851.1, read on the forward strand.
GAAATACTCAACGAGCAGCCCAAACGATTTCCCTGCATCCACAATCACCAGGCGTGGCCGGTAGATCGCCATGACCTGCTGAGCGATGTAGTTGAGGCTTGCAGATTTCCCCGCCCCGGTCGGCCCCAGCATTAGCAAATGCGCGTTGGCTTTGCGGTCATGCTTGTTGAGGGGATCGAACGTGAGTTGCTCACCGCCCCGGTTCCACATCGAAATGCCCGGGTGACCCGTGCCGCGTGCGCGGCCATACACCGGCAGGATCGAGGCGATCTGGGACGCCCACGCCAGGCGTGAGCGACGCATCTCCCGCAAATCAAATACGGGATCAAAATTCATCGGCAGCCCACGCATGAACACATCGCACCCAAGCAGTTCATGGCGAGGATCAATGAGGCGCAAGCCCGAGCTCTGCAGCGACGCATTCACCTCTGCTGCTTTGTTACGCAAGTCAGCCTCATCCTCCCCCGACAAGTACAAACACATATAGAAGGGGTAGAGCTTGTCGCCCTTGGCAGCCCACTGAAGTACCTTGTCAGCTTCGGCTGCGGTGGCGCGCGCTTCGGAGGTTTTGGCGCGCGAGGTTTCGCGGATTGCCGTCACCCGGTCACGGGTGAGATCCTGCGGATGGAGTACGATCGTGCAGGAGAGCATGGCGCCGGGCGGCAAGCGGTCAAAGCGGGCAAAGTAGTGTTTGGCATATTGGCGCTCAGCCGTAAAATGCCCCGCTTCGGGGTTGCGTGTCATGTTTTGCAAGACCATGGCACGCATTGGGCGCTCATTGAAATACCACATCCCGTTCTTGCTATCCGACCGAGGAGGCGCCAGGAATAGCAGATCCGACAGATCCACGCCGAAGGGGCGCTCGGCGGCGGTCTCGCCCGAGTAGGGGCAACGCCTGAGCACTTCCGATGGGGTGGTGGCCAGATCCCCAAAGGGGCGGGGGTTGAACCAGGGCATGAGCCACTCGTAAAATGCGCGCTCACCCATCGGTTGAGCAGTCACCCCGGCCTGTTTCAGACCCGCCAGGAGCGAGGCCGCAGCCTGTTTCACCTGGTCACGTGGCGAGAACTGTTCTTTTTCAAAGTCATAGCCCTTGGGGAAACGCCGATAGATCGCAACCCGAACACGACGACGCTGACCGCGCCAGATGTTGCCCGAGACGGTTTTGTCTTCAAAGCAGCCCGCAGCCTTGGAGACCACTTCGAGATGCTCGGTGAGTTCTGCAAGGTAGGCCTGGGTAAATGCTGAATGGAGAATTTCTTCGCCACGCTCAGGCGTATTGACGCTTAGCACGTACTCGGCAAACTGATGGGCCAGATCGTCGATGCCCAGATCATCATTGCAGAAGAATTGAATGATCCATTCGGCCTGGTCGTATTCGGGTAGAGACCCCAGTGCCGATTGCACCTCATGCATCCGTGCCTGGAGATAGTCTTCACTGGCCGCTTCCGTAGGAATGGGGGCCAACTCAAACATCATTCCGCAGGAGACCAAGTCGTCCAGCAGGAAGATGCCTTCCTCATCGCACTCAATCCAGGGCAGCATATCCACGAAGGAAGGGGGGCGGGAGGCCATGCGGCGACGTTCCTCTTCGGTAATGCCTGGGAGCTTCTTGGGGTCACGCCCGGGTTCCACAGAGTGGATCTGCACGCTCGCCCCGTTATCTGCTTTGCCGTGCTCTGCTGGGTCAGGATCTGGGAGGACACGCTGGAGTAGCTTTTCAATTAGGCCCATGTTTTGATGCTCCTAGCGTGCGTAGCCGGTGTCGGCCACTTCACCGGGTAAGAGGTATTCGGTGGATTCGTAGAACGGGAACAGCGTCGTGTAGCCGGGCACCGGATGCTTGGCCTGCAGGTGCGGGAACACAAACATGATCATGTCGGGGTTGGGGGCGCGCACAAAACGTCGTTGGATCTGTTCCTGGGCGGCCATGCGTACCGGGCCGGGGTCGTATTCCGTAGCAGGACGCAGTGGCATCCGGCTTCGAACCACATCATCACTTGAGCCCGCTTGGGCGCTCTGGTGGCTTGCGCCGTTATAGATGTCGAGCATGGTGGGGCCGGTGTCAGGCAGCGGCGGGCGGCGCGGGCCGCTCACTGAGCATGCGTATAGCATCAAAGTTACTGCAATAAAACAAGCTGATTTCACAGAGGGTTTAATCGAGACCATGACGGGCTCCCTTGCGTGATGAGGCGACCGAATCCAGGCGGCCGTAATCGATTTTTCGGGCGTTGCCAGCCTTGTCGATGGCAATTTCCCGGTTGATGTGAATCACCACCTCCGCACCTGCGGGGGTGACCACCGCATCAAAGCTGGAACCCATGCGCCGTGTAAGCCAGTCGCTGACCGAGTCGGTCGCACCCGAGACGGTTTCGCCCAGGATGTAGGTGCCCTTGGCACCACTGACTGTCGAGCTCGAAGTCCCCAGCGCATTGCTGCTGGTCGTGGTCTGCGAGGAGGAGGCGGCTTTACCGGCCAAGGACAAAGCTTTGAGACCCACCACATCGGTCAAGAAGGCTGGCGCATTGGTGACGAATTTGCCCGTGATGCAAGGGTTGCCATAGCGATCTGATAGAAACCCAAGCTTAGCCATGTTGGAAATACCGTTCCCGGCCTGCTGGCCAGCACCGGCACCTCCCGCATTGCCCATGGATACCGTGCGAATGGAGCCGTCATTGAAGACGAAGGTGAGCGATTGGATCACCCCTTCCGAACACGACAAGGTCATATCGCCAATGGCAATCCCGGAGAGCACGATGCCGGCGAGATCTGGTGGCAAAAAGTGGCCGTTGGCCGCAAGGTTTGTAGGCCCCAGCAATAATTTGAATTGCATGGGGTCTTGCACGTGGCCATCAACGGGCACGCGCCCGACAATGGCAGTCATCGCCGTGGCGCCAATCAGGGTGGCATTCTCGGGAATCGTCCAGAAAGGCTTGTCCTTCTTGCCGTTGGCACCTGTTGCAGGAGCGCCAGAACCTCCTTGCGCCTGTCCCGTGGCTGGATCGATTATCGCGGCATTGCCGCCTGCCAAGGCCGTATTGGATTCATTGGCCGCCTGGGCGTAGCTCTGCGGTTTCTGGCCTGCGACGGGCATGCCGCTCGGCGCGGTTCTCACCAGACCCTCACGGCCATCAGCGCCTTTACCAACGCTGTATCCCATCGGGATGACCGTCCTGGATTGGGGTGCGGCTGCTTGGGGCGGGGTGCCATCGCCCCCTGTAGCGGGAGACAAGGTGGCGGGGTTCAGGCTACCTGCACCGTTTTTGCCATTCCGCCCACTAAAATCCGGCAGAAAATCCGTGATCCCTTTGCCACCCAACAAGCCACGATTGCCACCTTGTGCATTGCCAGGGTTTGCCGCATCCGGGCCCGTGGTAGCCGCCTCAGGCGGGGTGGCACTCAAAGGCTCCGGTTCGCCCTTGCCTTTGGAGGAGGGCGTCACCGGCCCATTGGAGTAGGGGGTGCCGTTTTTGACCTGATCGCGCAGTTGGTTGTTTTCATCTGTAATGCGTTGCATGTCGCCCCGCATGGAATTGACCTGCGCGGTCAGGGTCTTGAGCGTCTCGTTCGGCGTGTCTGCGTCCGCATTCGCCTTGGAGTCACGATTGGCATTGCCGACCCAATTGTTCTTGTCCGCATCTGGCTTCGCAGTGGAAGGCACTGCACTCATGGCCGAGCCGGCCGATACCGCATTGCCGTCTCGGGAGATACGCCAAAAGATGATCACGACAATGCCGACGACAAGCGCGAAGATCACCTGGATGAGTTTGTTAGATTTCAGAGGGGGCATGGGGATTACCTCGAAGCGTCAAAGGCCTGGGCAGAGATGAGGCACACCACGGTGGTGTCCGCATCCGAGCCATTGGGAAGGAGCCGCCAGTGCTGCGGGGTGGCAGCCAGCCAATGCCCACGCAAAGCTTCCATATCGAGGTCCAGGGGCTGTGCCAAGCGATTGGTCAGTCGTACCGCGGTCACGTATTGATCCGTGCTGCGCCAGGCGCCAATCGGAGTGCTCATGACAGCACCGCCCCGGTAGAGGCCAGCCACGGGAGCAGACTTGATTTCAACCTGACGCACGCCCGGCAGCGGTTTGATCAGACGTTGCGGGGCATAGACCTGTTGCAGACAATAGCGGCTCATCTGCACCATATCTGGCGCCTCAATGCTCTCTGCATCATCGTCGTCAGATTGCGCTTTGCCTAGTGTGGTTGAGGTGGGCTCAGCCTTCACAAACACATCCAGTTCATCGGGCACATTGGCACCCTCGCGTACCGTGATGTCCAGCGGAATAAACCCTTCGCCTTCCATGCCCTGGGCCACGACACGCACTTGAGTCGCCACGTCACTGCGAATAAAGGCCTGCTTGTCGATGACCTGGATTTGCAGATGCGGGTCGGCACTGGATGGGATTTCGATGGCCGCCACCCAGGGCAGGTGCACGATGCGCTCACGCCCGGTGGCCACCGCCACCCGGATCGGACGGCGATCAAAGAGCACGCGCTCAGTTTTGCCATTGGGTTCGAGATCCAGGGGCAGTTGCGTTGCAGGCTTTTTGTTGCCTGCTGAAGCCATCGCTTTACCTGGTGTCTGGCCTGGTTGTTGCACATTGCTTGCAACAGGCGGACGCGGCGCTTTAGTGGCGCCACTTGTGGATGGTGGTGTCACAGGCGTGGCCGTTTGGCCTGGGGCTGGAGCAGGTGGTGCTACCGTGGGCGCTGTTGTCGTCGCATTCCCTGCGGCACTGTCGTCCAGCGGCTCGAAACTTTGCGCGGGGCAGGTGCTGGCAAAGAGCAGGGCGACGACCCCGAATGTAATGGGACGGGCGTTCATTGCGTGCTCCTCGCACCTTGCGTACCCGCCCCTGCAGTGCCTGCGGGTTGGGGCAACACGGCAGGGGCATTGTTGGATGGCACCTTGATGTTGGCCACATCCAGGCGCTCAGGGCGACGATTGCCAAAGCAATCAATTGCCAGCCCCCAAGGGTTCTTGTCCATGTTCACGTCGTAGCGCACCACGCGCAGCGGATAGCGGATATAGGTCGTCTTGACCGCCATCCCCTTGATGGTTTCGTTGAGCATCACGTCGGCAATGACTGTCCAGGTGTCTCCCCCCTGGGTGATCACGCGATTGGGCGTAAAGCCCTGACCGGCGATCTCCATGATGGTGCGGGTGCGCCCGATCAATTCCGCTGCATCGGATTTGTTGCGCATATCCGCTTCCAGTTGCTGGCGACAGGCCGGGGTGATGTACCACTGGTAATCAAAAATCTGCTGGCCGTAGTCCTTGTTGCCATCGCGTTGCCAGTTGTTGATCTGCTGCCAGACATAGAAGCCAAACGTATAGACATTCGGGGGCGGCACATCGGGTTTGCCCCCGATCTTCAAGGTGGCGCCATTGGTGAGGTCGGGTGGGATATGCGCGGTCAGATTCGTGTCACGTGTGCGCCACCCAATCAGGCTCATGAGTGCCACAGCACCCAGCACGCCGATGGTCCAACGCTGGACTCGAATCGTATTGGTTGCTTCTGCGATTGCGTTCAAATACCTAGACATGGATATGCTTTCCAGATTTGCTTCTCAAATTGATCAGGGCAGTGTCCGTCCAAGATCCCAATCGCCATCCGTGGTGATAAAACGCGTGCGACGCATATGCATGCGGGCGAGCCAAGCACGCATCAGGTGCAGGTAGTACATATCCGGGCGATTGCGTTTGACACCCGCCATGTGGCGCGCAGAAAAATATACGATCAGCATCGGCAGCCCAAACCCGGCCACGACCGTCCCCACCATGCTGAACGCCATCACCACCGCTGCCAGGGGCAGGCACAACAACATGGCGCCAGCAATGACCCAGAGCGATTCACTGGAGGACAAACCAAACAAGATGGCGGGCTCGACATTGATGCGATCAATGCACGGCGCTTCAGTGAGTGTGTCTTCGCTCATCATCAATGCTCACGAAAACACGCCAGTGGCTTGGGTGAAGAGATACACCATGATCATCAGGATCACGAACCCGACGACAAGCTGCATGATCAAGTTCGAAAGCTCCGCTTTCCCCTTGCGGTAATCATGGTAGGACTGCAGTGCGGCAGAGCCGACCTCAATAAGTGCATACGAGCACAGGCACAAAACCAGTATCGCAACCGCGTTTTTCCAATAGGCTTTGAGATAGCCAATAAAGTCGCCATCTTCAATGGAGCCATCCACCTTGGGAGCGGTGGGCATACCCGCGAGCGCCTTGTCCATGCGGATCACGAGCAAGAAAAGGGCAAGCATCCATCTCGCGTGCCCGCGCTGAATGACTTTGTGCCCATGGGCGAATAGTTTTCGAATCATCGTCTTCTCCGTTTATGCCAATTCAATGTATGAGGTAAATTACAAGGGCCACCAGCACGAGCACGCGAACGGCGTAGAACATGGCACGTTTGAATGCTTTGGGCCCTTCGTCGGGGTTGGCCTGTTGCGCGTCAGCCCCTAGGCGACGGATCGAATCCCCTGCCCAGAGCAGGACGATTGTTGCCACCATGCCCACGATGACGACGCTGATGTCACTCGGCTCGTAGCCACCGTTGGGGCCACCGGCAGCATTTTTGAAAGCATTGACCTGTGTGGAATTCATGGTGTGATGTGTCAAATATCCCTAGCGGCTCTGTTTCTGCTCAGTTGCGATTCAGTTCCTGCTCAGTTCCTATAGTCGCCCTTGAGCGGTGGAATCGCGCGAGGCTGGCGTGGCGCGTCCAGGTGATCCTGGATCGAGCGATTGATGAGTTCCAGGTCACTGGCGAGCCAGTCGTAGCGAAACTGCACACGGGTGCCGGTCGGTGCATTGCGCGCAGCGTCCCGCACCTGGGTTTGCAGTTGCTGCAACTCGTACTGAATCCGCGAGAGCGCTTCACGCTCGGCATCCATGGAGTCAGTCGCTTGCGCAAAGGCACTGGCGCTGGAAGCCAGGAGCGCGATCAGCAGGGTGGAGCGAAGCAAAGATTTCATGGGCGTGATCCTCAAAGGTACTTTTTGAAACTGGCGCAGGTAATGGCCAGGGCAAAAGCAGTCAAAGCGGCAAAAGCCAAAAGGAGGTAGGTCGGGTTGAACCCGGAGAGCGGCCAACCGAGATAAATAGAAAACCCGGCTGTCATGAACCACTTGGCGTAATGCTTGGCATGGTGGTAAATGAAGGAAGACTCACGCCCGCCACTCCACTTGCGCACATCACGCTGCACCAGGCCATCGACTACACCGATCAAGATTGCCAGCACCAGGACGGGGAGTGCGAAAAGCGCCATGGCCAAGCGCACCGCCACGTCCTGCGTGACATAGACCAGGATTTCGAGTGCCTGAGCAATATGTTGGCTCATCATCAGCAGCAAGCTCGGCGAGCGAGGATTAGGGCTCACCTCTCCGGCTCGCAGTGCTCGGGCCTTGACAACCATCTTCGTGATGCCGCATTTGTCATACGGCCAGCGGGCAACGCTCAAGAGACGTGATGTAAACGCCTGGGTATCGGGCACCAGGATCGAGCGAGGAAAGACCTGCACATACTTAAAATCGCTTGAGAGGTGATTGAAAGCGTGCCCTGGCCCCGCAAGACTTTCAGCTTTCCAAAAGGAGTAGGCCCCGGCGACTTCCAGAAGGGTGCCCAGCACGACGGCCACCACGATGCACCCCACAAAGGAACACACCGCATTCACGATCATTTCCAGCGGCCCGCGTGGGCCTTTACGACGCGGGGCTTGTGGGCGGGCGGAGTCCTGGCTCATGCGGCTTGCCCCACTGCATTGTTGTCACCTTCAACCCCGATGGGCTGGCTCAACACCACGTCGCCCCAATCGGCGTTGGCCGATTCGGCCCAATTTTCAGAGGCGCCAAACTCGTAGCGCTGGCGCATCTTCTCGCCAATCTCACGCAAGGACGCGGGTACGAAAGGATCGTTGGCGGCTGAGTCCGGGAGCGGCATGCGGATCTTGTAGAGCCGGTTGCCTTCCAAGAGCGCAAAGGCCTGCCCCTGGGGGAGCTCCATGACGTCCGCCACGGTGAGCATCTCGACCTGCTGGGTGTTGACCCGATCCTGGTTGTTGGATTTGAAGTGCGTGCCTTCTTCGTCTCCTGCCGTATCGGACACACCACTGACTGCCATGAGGGTTGTGACTTCTGCCTTGGGCAACTGCTTGCAGAAAAACTCTGCTGTTTCCGGGAGTTTCACGCGCAGCATGACAACGTGGTTGAAGTTACCCAGCACCTGCTGCGCCTTCGCGGAGTCTCCGAGCCTGGCTTCAATATCGGGAATCGTCTGCGTATAGGCGTGGATCTTGAATCCGGACCCACCGAGCTTGTTGACCATCGGGATGAATTCCGGCCCCATGAGTTCATTGACCTCATCGGCGTGGAGTGCCACGTCCGCCATGACAATGTCCCCATTGGGGTTGTGTGGGTCAATACCGGTTTTGTAGATCTTGCCGCCCACCGACACGAGGTCGGCCAGCATGCTGTTGCCGACCGCAGAGGACACCACCGGGTCGGACAGGGCATCCAGGCCGACATAGACAATGCCGCCTTGGCGGATGACCTGCATCCAGTCGAATACCGGGCGTTGATCGGTCGGATCGAAGTAATCCGGGCTGATCATCTTGCCTACATCGCCCGTGATCAACTTCTCCAAGAACGGGCCAAGAGACGCAATGATCTTCTCGAAGAAGGTGCGGTCATAGCGCACCGCCGTGCACATGCCTTGCAGCACAGGGTTTTGTACGCCGTTGAGTTTCGCCCCCGGCACCTTGAGGGTGCTGGCCACGTGAATCAGGGCAATGACTTCGGGCTCGCGGCTCTGCAGGGATTTCTCGACAGTAAAGGAGGGCTGCTTCTTAGATTCCAGTTCGGCAATCGCCTTGTCGACTTCAAACTTCCAGTTGGGGGCACCACATTCGGACAGGGCATGGCGTGCGTAGCGCACGAAGAGCGGCTCGATATTGGTGATGTCGGAGAGGATGCTCTGGTAAGTGGGCACCATGCCGAGTGCCACCTGGGCCTGGGCCACCAAGTTCACGAAGCGCCAACTGAATTCCTTGAACGCGGCTGAGTTGCCGGACGCCGGGAGCGCATTGGTCGTGCGGTTGGCGATTTCGGTGACGCGCGCAAAGTTGCCGATACCGTTGTAGCGCGCGGAGATCTCCGGGAAACCCAGATGGAACAGGTAGAACTGATCCAAGCGTCCTGCACGGGCCGCTTCGGCATACACGCGCAGCATCAGATCGCGGTCGCCCTTGGGGTCCAGCACGATCACGACCTTGCCATCCCGGATGTCCTGGGTGACGAGCAACTCCATTAAGCGAGTTTTACCGACTCGCGTGGTGCCAATGACCAGCATGTGGCCCGAGCGCAGTTTTTGGTTGAGGCTGACTGCAATTTCCTTGGGCTCGACACCATGGAGCAGGGTCGAGCCGCCTAAGTCGGGTGTTTCAGACAGGGGATTCCACCAGCGTGGGACCACCAATGCATTGACCAGTGCTGTCGCAATGGCAGCGCGGCGCAAGCGCTTGAGCATGGCACGCAAGGCTTTGCCCGTCAGAGTCGAGAGCTTGCCGCCTTCCAGGAATTTTTGTCCTGCAGCACTTCTCGCATCCATCAAGCGCTGCGTGTGCTTCTGCGTCCACAGAAAACCATCCCCCAGATAGAGGCGTTCTCTGGAGTTCGGGATCTTGTGGGGGGCGATGGACGTGATCTTGTATTTCTTCAGCCCCATCGTGTAGCGCAACACCTCGTAGCCTTGCTTGCCACGCCAGTAGGCAAAACCGAACGCGGCTGTAGCAATCCCGAGTCCAACCGGGGTGGGACATTGCAATGCCCAGGGCATGGTCAGCGCAATCGTGCCTGCGCAGGCGGTGGTGGCGGCACTATAGAGTTCCACGGGCGGGCGCAGAAGCGCTTCCAGGCTGCTCATGCCAGCTCCTCCACCAGGTTAGGAAGCAAGTCATAGACGTTGCGGGCATAAGGCAGGCTGAGCGAGAAATCGCGGGTGTAGTACATGGCCGTTGCACGGAACCAATCGCCTTTGGCGAGCTCATAATTGGCGCGCAGAATGGAGGCACCGACTGCCAGGTTGTGATAAGCATTGATTGCTTGAGCGGGGGTGCCGAGGCGGGCCTGATGCACGCGCCAACTGACTTGCATGGGGCCACAATAGACATAGTTGAGCCCCAACTGATCCACTGCGACCGTAAGTTGCCTGACGGCCTCTTCATAGGTGTTGAACCGCCAGGGACGGCCCTGCATGCGAAGTGTCCAGGGCCAGGGGGCGACCATGTTGGGGCCGAAGGCCAGGGCGGATTCGTGCAGTGCGATGGCATAGAGCAATCTGCCTGGCACACCCGCTTGGGCGGCGGCCTGCACATAGGCGCGAGGCACCGAGGTACGTCGGTAGGCGGCTTGAGGCAGACGGGCTGCCAGCGCTTCACCTGGCAATCCAAGCCCTGCCAATCCCAGTATGCCAGCCACTCCACCCGCCAAGGCCTTGAGACACTCGCGCCGTTGCATTACTGTCCTCCCCCGAAAAAGCTTCTCGGGATCTTTTTGCGGGGCAGATCGAGCACGGGTTCATTCGGGTAGAGCCGCTGCATGGCCGCAGCATGCGCTTGCTGGAATGCGAGCACGCGTACCGTATCGTCATGCAGAATGCGGGCGAAAAGATCCGCATATTTCTTGCGTTCAGCATCATTGCGGGCATGTATCCCCAGCACTTCGACCGGCGAGAGATTCGTATTGGTGAAGGAGGCACGAAACCGCATGAGGTCGTGTGCACGCACGATCTCATCGACCGACAAGCCCCACAGGCGGGCTTCCGAAGTGAGTTGGGCCAGTTGGCGGTTGCTCTCGGTGGTGGCTGTCGCACCCGGTGCTGCGGCTTGGGTGCTCCCCACACGCACGGTGGTCGTGTCTGCTGCAAAGGTCTGAGCGCCCAAACTCAAAGCGATGGCCGCTACGGCAAAGTGGAAGGCGCGCATCAGCGAGGCTCCCGCGTCTGCAGGGTGTCACGCGACCCGTCGGGGCGCACAATCGTGATCGCCCCCGTGGCGGCGTGGGCTGCACCGATGCGTCCCTTGGTGGTCGCATCCCCCTCGGTCACGAAGCGCAGCTTGCCGTCACTGCCCTTGATCGCAATGGAAGGTCTGCCACCCCAGGTGTCAATTGACAGGATGCGTTCTTCCGGGGCAGGCGGTGGAGGAGGGGGTAGTTGAACGGGGGGTGTTGCCACTTTGGCAGGCTTGCGCACGCGGGGAACGTGACGCTTCGGTGCGGGTGCGGGTGTGGCAACAGCATCAGAATCAGCCGGTAGCGCCTCGGTATGATGAGTACGAGGCGCTGCAACCTTGACGGGATTGCTTTGCTGCAAGGCCACCACGATAGCCTTCAGGTCATGCATGTCTTGCTCCAGGCGACTCAGCCGTGTTTCAAGCTCTGCAGATGAGTTGTCAATCGTCTGGGCAGTCACCGGCTTTGCGGGTGAGATCGGCGCTTGAGTGGTCGGTGCAGAAGAAGATGTGGAGTGGGGTGTGGCCGTGCTGGGTGCGCTTGCTGTGCTCACTGGTGCTGCAGCCGCATTGGGTGAGGACGCCACGACCGGTGACTCAACAGGGCTGGGTGCTGAGACCGGGTTTGATGCACTGCCATCAGGCGTGACCGGCGATGCAGGTGCCGGATCCATGGGGGCGGTGCTGGGGGCACTTTGGTCTATGGGCGCCAAGAGCGCGACATCATCGGCAGCGGGTAACTGGGTGGTGTCGGTGGGGGAGGGGCGCAAAGCCTTGCCTGCGCTCAGCCAATACCCGCCCGCGATCACGCCGACAGACAGGCCCGCCAGGGCCAGCAGAATCATGATGAGTGACTTCTTGGTGAGGCGGCGCTTGGGGTTGGGCGGGAACATCGCCGCCGAGGAGGCGGCTGGGCCCGTTGCGTTGGGCGTCTGCGGGGTTTGTGCGGACTGGGTCATCACTCACCTCGCAACTGCTTGGATAGACACGCAGCGCCCCCGCCGATGGCGGCTACACTGACCTCGCGTGCCCGGGCATTGATGCATAAGCCGAAAGCATCCCCGACCAGGGTACGCACCAGGTACTCGACTTTGCGTGGCCCGACAATGCGTTGGGATTCTGGGAGGGGAAGCGCCAGGAGATGTTCCGCGTCCGCGTCAGCGGTGAGGAGCGAATACCCGGTACGCTGGAGCAGATAGGTCAGCGCGTCCCCTACGGTGGAGACCACCTCGCGTGGGAAATGAACCTGTGCGGTGACCGCCAGCGGATCCATGTCGGCGGGGTCACTGCCCGTGACCTGCGTGTAGCGCCCCACGCGTAAGGGTTCGGCGGCGGCCCTCAGAGCACTGAGGGCAATGAGCACGCCCACACATATCGTTCGCATATTCATGCCAATGCCTCGAATAAGAAATGCTCCATGCCAATTGGACGAGAGGCATGGAGCCAAGGAGGTAGAGCCATTCCGGGCCGTACCAATCACGAGGCATACGATAGCGAGGACGTCAAAATGCAGCCAGCCGAAACCCCTTGTAAAATAAAATGGGTTTCGGCTGGAACTTAGTAACCAGTGGATGTATGATGAAGGGTTTTGAGTTTGTGTCGTTCTGGTTGGACATTCCGACTCAAAACGTTATTGCTCTTGGCTAAATGCGGAACCAACCTCGTTGGTGGGTTGATGTCTGATTGCTTTGAAGCTGGTCAAAGGCGCATGCCGATACTTGGGCCGACGCCGCCAGTGGGCAGCCTGCCCCGAAAAGGGCGGTTTTCGACCCAGATTGTGTAAAAACACAAATTTTCCGCTTAGGCTGTCGAAGGTGGTCGATACTTGCTCGTTTGACAGGTGATAGAGCGCTTTCGGGTCGCAAAGAATTCCGGCTTTGAATCCCGTTTGATGGCTCACTCCAAGACGCTAAAGCCCGAATATCGAGGCGTAAGTTGATTAAAAGGCCTTAGCCCCTAACAGCCTGTATTACACCTTCGATACCAAGAATCGCTATCAAGCGTTTGATATTATAGGCAAGTACATGCAAGCTCATTTCTGTGCTGACTC
>NZ_KB892852.1 GCF_000373965.1 Uliginosibacterium gangwonense DSM 18521
TGGCCATTGCGGGCAGCACCCTGGCAGGGCAAACCTATGTGTATGTGTATAAGCCAGACGGCAGCCAACTGACCAGCGCCAATCTGTACTACAGTTCGGGCGCCGCCGTCTCAAAGGCCCTGGCCCTGAGCAATCTGCCGGTCAGTGGCACCTACACGGTCCGGGTCACGCCCAGTAGCGGCGCCACTGGCAGCTTGACGCTGGGACTGCAGACGGACCTGAGCGGCAGCCTCACCGCAGGCACACCGGTCAGCCTGAGTTTGGCCTCCGGCCAGAACGCAACCTATACCTTCACGGGGACGGCAGGGCAGAAGGTCCAGGTGGGGGTGAGTGCAGACGTCTTGCCGGGTTATACCTATTTCTATATGTATAAACCGGACGGCACTCAAATGGATTATTTTTCGGTGAATTACTCTTCAGGTGCTGGAACTAATCAGACGTATACATTCAGTGCCCTGCCTGTGGCAGGCGGCTACACACTACGTGTGGCTCCTACCGGCGGTATAGCGGGTTCGACAACCATTCAGTTGAATTGATTATTGAGTGATAGCCTGCGGACATTTTTGGCGATGAGATTGTCCAGGTACATAACAGATTTGAGCCGGATACGAGAACGATGAAATCGATGACGACCCTAAAAGCGTTCCTGAAAATTGGTATCTTCAGCCTGTTGCTGTGTGGTTATAGTTTGGCACATGCGGATTGCGACAACGATGGCGATGATGGGGATTCATCCGAATCTGGGGAATGTTCAATTTCCCCTCCACCGGCTGCAGCGCCCCAACCCCCACCTCCCGATTGTGGATGTGAAAGCGCTGATCCGGTTGATTCGTACACCGGTGTCTTCATACACCGTAGAACGGATTTGGCCGTACGCGACGTGATCCCCTTGGAAGTTGCACGAACCTATCGTTCCAAAGACGGGGGGCCAGCCAGAGCATTTGGGATCAATACAGCGTTGTCCTACGATGTTTTTTTGATCGGTGAGGACACTGCTTCTACGGTTTCACCCTATTTGGATCTTGTAAAACCAAATGGTAGCCGTGTGCATTTTGTCTTGCAAAGCCCGGTCACAACCCCTCTCCAGGCGGTCTATGTTGCCAAGGGTAATCGGGATGCTCATTACGCAGGGGCTACCATCAAGTGGAGCGCTGAAACCCGCGTACTGACACTTAAAGATGGCTCAACCATTTCCTTTGGTCTTTATAACCCTCAAGCCTCTTTGTCCTACTACCGCTCAGCAGCAATGGTCGCCAGTACCGACCGCTTAGGTAACACTGTCACCTATAAGCGTGCAGAAGACACCGGTAACCTCATGGTTGTAACGTCACCGAATGGCCGTCACCTTTATTTTACCTACGACGAGGCCAGTAACCGCGTCACCCAGGTTACGGACGACATTGGGCGCACAGTTACCTATCAATACACTGCAGCCGGTGAGCTTGCTAGTGTGACCGACCCGCTCGGTAACACAGAGTCCTACACCTACGATAGCAACCACCAAATGCTCACCGTCACGGATAAAAATCAACACGTGATGGTGGCCAATACCTATGACGCAACGACTGGCAGGGTGAGCAAGCAAACCTACGCCGATGGCACAACCGCCACATTGAGCTATCAGCTTGATACCAACGGCAAGCTGACCCAACTGGATGAGACCGACGAACGTGGCATTGTCAAACGCCTTGCCTTTAACACCAGCGGTTACCCTACATCCATCATCAATGCATTAGGTAAGCCAGAGCAACAGACCTGGGCTTATACACTGGATTCCGTGACCAATCAGGTGCTCAGCACTACCGATCCCTTAGGGCGGGTAACGGGCTATACCTATGATGTGAATGGCAATCAAACCCAGGTGACCCAACTTCAGGGGACCAGCAAGGCTACCAGTTGGTCTTACACCTATGACAGCACTTTCAATCAGGTCACCAGCCTCACTGATCCACTCTCGCACACGACGAAATTTACACTGGATGCAAAGGGCCGCGTCAGCCAGATTACAGACCCCCTGAACAATCAGGTGAGTCTGGGTTACGACAATCAGGGAAATATCCAAACCATCCAGCAAAGCCTCAATGGCGGCACACTTACCAATAGCTTTGCTTATAGCGGGGGCGATCTTGCTTCAACAACCGATCCCCTGGGACGCACCTACACGTTCTTGACTGATAGTGTAGGGCGACGTACCCAGACGACCGACCCCTTGGGCAATGCCATCTGGAATGCCACCTACGACAATCTGGACCGCATAACCACTACGACTGACGCACTGGGCAACAGCATCCAGACCAGTTACGACCCCATGGGGAATCTGCTCAGCTATACCGATGGCAAGAACCAGGGCAGTACCACCTACACGTGGGATACCCGGAATCGCCTGCTTGGTTTTACTGATAATTTTGGGGTTGGTGAAAGCTATAACTACGATGCAGGTGGAAACCGCGTCAGTGTGACTGACCGCAAAGGCCAAATCTCTAGCTATACCTACGACAACCTCAATCGCCTCACCAAGGCCAGCTATGGCGCCACAGCCAGTGCGCCAAGCGCCACCAGCACCGTCAATTACACCTGGGATGCAGGTAACCGCGTAACCCAGATTGTCGATAGCGCGAGTGGCACCATCACCCGCAGCTATGATGGGCTTGACAATCTTACTGAGGAGAAAACACCTCAAGGACAGGTTGACTACAGTTACTATGCTAACAGTCTGCGCCAAGGCATGACCGTCCTTGGTCAAAGCCCCGTCGCTTACACGTGGGATGCTACCAACCGCCTCACCCAGATCAATCAAGGGAGTGCCACAGTCGGCTTTGCTTACGACAGTTTGAATCGTCGTACCCAAGTTACCCTGCCGAGTGGTATTCAGATGGTCTATGGTTACGACAATGCTGGGCAGCTTACCAGCATCACCTACCAACAAGGTAGTACCGTTCTTGATACGTTGACCTATGGGTACGATGCTACCGGGCATCGAACATCTTTAGGCGGATCGGCTGCGGATACCATTACCCAAGCGCCTACTCCAGTCAGCCCTGCACCTGTCTATGATGCGGCTAATCGCCTTGCCACCTTTGCTGGCAATAACCTGACTTACGATGCCAACGGCAGCTTGTTGAGCGCCAACGGCAACAACTACACCTGGGATGCCCGCAACCGTCTTACCCAAATCGCTCAAGGCAGTAGCACCTTAGCGAGCTACCAATACGATAGTTTTGGGCGCCGCATCGGAAAAACCTTGAATGGTGGTACTACCATTAATTATCTCTACGATGGCAATCAAATTGTTCAAGAACTCAACGGTAGTACCGTCAGCGCAAATTTGCTTACTGGTTTGGGGTTGGATGAAATCTACCGCCGCACCAGTACCACAGCTGGCGCACAAGATTACCTGACAGACGCGCTGGGCAGCACAATCGCCTTGGTCAACAGTGCCGGAACGGTTCAGACCCGTTATGCCTACGATCCTTACGGCAATACAACCGTTATTGGAAATGCCAGCGACAATCCTTACCAGTACACCGGACGGGAAAACGATGGTAACGGACTCTACTATTACCGCGCTCGTTACTATAATCCTCAGTGGGGACGGTTTATCTCACAAGACCCAATGGGATTTGCAGCGGGGCAGAATTTGTATGCGTATGTGAGTGGGGATCCTATTGCTAAAACTGACCCACAGGGACTTTATGATCAGACCATGTGCGAAAAAGCAGGCTTGCCCGCGTGGTGTACACCAAATAATCCTCCGCCAAAGCCTCCTGCATCGGAAGTGCTTCAAAAGCACTTCGGATGTGTCCAAAGATGCTTGGGAACGTATACTCAATATACGGATCAAATTTGTGCGGCTGGTGGAGCTGCTGCTCTTTTTATTAAGACTCTATCCGGTGTAGGAGAGGCGTGTACGGTATATTACGGAGCAAATTTGGCAGCATGTGAACTTGAATGTGCGTGTAGTTCAAGTAATTATTGATTTCCGAATAAGGTAAAACAGGGTAATATGAGACCAGTAAAAATAGAGTTTTGCCTTGGCGGAATCAGAAAAAAAGTGTTGTTTATTATATTGGTGATAACTATTTGTGGGTGGATTGGACTTGTTTATGAATTAATTAGTGCCGATCTATCTATGCCAATCACAAAAATAATTGCATATTTAATTTTGATCCCAATGGGAATTTGGAAAATGTTTAGGATTTCCGGCATAATTAGATTTCCGCGAAAGAATGTATAGCCGGGTAGGGTGCGCACGCGTTTGTGGCGTTGATTGAAGAATGTCGCTTGTTTGATGGGCTTTCTTCTGCGGCGGCCTATGCTTTCTTGATGGTTGCGCGTTCGCACGCTACGCGTGCAAACCCTAGGCTTGCTCCCGTTGATTGTGTGTAAGGGTTTCAATGTGACGATGCCTTGCAAAACACGTTGATATCTTTATCACGACGACATGTCACGCTATCGGCGGGCGGCCGTGCCCAGGGCCTCATGCTTTTTCACGGTGGTAAGCTTCCGGCAGCGGCCGGTGTTGACGGATGAACGGGTGTGTGCTGCGCATTACGACTGCGCGCCAAAACCATCCTTTTATGATTGATGCCTGGGTGTTGTTACCTGATCATCTGCACTGCATCTGGACTTTACCTGAAGGGGATGCGGATTTCGGCGTGCGCTGGAATCTGATTAAACGCCTGACTTCTTCTGCGTTGCCTCCTGATCTGTTGCCGTCACAACGCTCTTATTCGCAAACCAAGCGTCGGGAATCCGGATTCTGGCAACGCCATTTCTGGGAGTATCTGATTCGTGATGAAGCGGATTATCGGTATCACATGGATTATCTGCATTACAACCCGGTCAAACACAAGCAGGTAGCGCAAGTGATCGATTGGCCGTATTCCTCTTTTCATCGTTTGTTGAAAGCGGGAATCTATCCTGCCAATTGGGGAAATGTCACGCCTGCGCTCATGTAATGCTTGCGAATCTAGAGCGTTTGTTACCCCATGTTACGATGCAGCTTACAAGCCAAGGCTCAGCCGTTATTTCAGATTGAAGGTACGTTATATTTCCAACAAAATCAAGGGAAATTGCACTACAATCATGTGGGAATAGATAAGCCTTTGGGTTTGTTTTTGCGTGGTTTTGACCCTTGCTGTAGCTTGCTGAACAAATATCAAGGGGTAAGACCTTTTAGTGCTGTGCTTGAAGAGCAGGAATAGGTGGGGGTGTATGCCGTTTCATCAGGGGTGTCAAAAGTACCGCATCAGAGGTTTTACCCTGCTGGAACTCCTGGTGGTCATGGTCATCATCGGCTTGTTGGCTGGTTATGTCGCCCCAAAGTTCTTTGCCCACATCGGCAAGGCCGAAGTTAAAACTGCGCGTGCCCAGATTGATGCTCTCGAAAAAGCACTGGATGCCTATCGACTGGATGTCGGCAGCTACCCCACCACGGAACAAGGGCTGGCTGCACTGGCGCAGCGCCCCTCAGGAGAATCCCGCTGGTCTGGGCCTTACCTCAAAAAGGCGATCCCCAACGATCCCTGGGGGCACCCCTATCAATACAAGCAGCCAGGTGACCACGGCGAACTTGACCTGTATTCCTTTGGCAAAGATGGGCAGCCGGGTGGCACGGGAGACGCCGAAGACATTGGTAACTGGTAAGCATGCGTTACATCGTCAAGGTACTGGATGCGAACCATGCTGTCAGCGAGCAAACCATTGATGCCGCTGATGAAGCCGGAGCACGTCAACAAATCCAGGGACATGGCCTCAGTGTCCTGAGTGTGCGCCGTGGCGGATCGGGTAGCCACGGTGGACGGGGCAAATTTCCCTTACTGTTGTTCGCCCAAGAACTGCTGGCCCTGTTGCAATCGGGCCTTCCCTTGGTGGAAGCCATCGACACCCTTGGCGAAAAAGAGAATCGGCCGACCGTGCGGACAACGCTGGAAGCATTGAGCACGGGGATGCGGCAAGGCAAACCTCTCTCAGTGGTGTTGGAAAGCCTGTCAGGGACCTTTCCTGATCTTTTCATTGCCATGGTGAGAGCCGCTGAGCGGACCTCAGACCTTGATCAGGCGCTGGTGCGCTACAACCTCTATCGTCAGCAGATCGATTCCCTGCGCGGCAAGATTGTCAGCGCCTCCATCTATCCCTTATTGCTATTGGGTGTTGGCGGTTTGGTGGTACTTTTTCTGCTGGGTTTTGTGGTGCCGCGTTTTGCCGGTGTATTTGAAGATGTTGGCGGCGATTTGCCCCTGGCGTCGCGCCTCCTGATTGAGTGGGGCAAGCTGATTCACACGCATGCTTTGGACATGTTCTTGGTTTTCCTCTGCGGGGTGGTTGCCATGGTAATGGCCGCCCGTAGCACCGCCTTGCGTTCTGCCTTGGGTCGAGGCCTGTGGAAGATGCCCGGGCTAGGGGCCGAATTGAAAGTTTTCCAACTGGCGCGCTTTTATCGCACCCTGGCCATGTTGCTGCGGGGCGGTATCCCGGCGCTGACCGCGATGCAGATGACGCGTGGGTTACTGCCTGCCACACTGCATAATGGGTTGGATGCCGCCATGCAACTGGTGCATGAAGGCCGCAGCCTCACCGATGCACTCAATCTGCATCATCTCACCACCCCGGTTGCCAACCGCATGCTTCGTGTAGGCGAGAAGGCCGGTAACCTGGGGGAAATGGCCGAGCGTATTGCGGTGTTTCATGAAGAGGAAATCGGGCGTCGTGTCGATGTGCTCACCCGCCTGATCGGCCCGCTGTTGATGTTGATCATCGGCACGGTGATCGGTCTGATCGTGGTCCTCATGTATCTGCCAATTTTCCAATTGGCCGAAAGTATTCAATGAACGCGCCGCCTGTTACGTCTCCCGCATTGTCCATCCCAATGTTGGCCGCATTGCGCCAGGAAGCCCTAGCAGCCTCACGACCAGTGATCAAGCTGCTGTTGGAACGCCAAGGCGCTGCTATTTTACCTGCTCTTGCAGCCCACTTGCACCTAGGCTATGCCCGCGCCGAAGAACT
Source organism: Uliginosibacterium gangwonense DSM 18521 (assembly GCF_000373965.1). GTDB lineage: Bacteria > Pseudomonadota > Gammaproteobacteria > Burkholderiales > Rhodocyclaceae > Uliginosibacterium > Uliginosibacterium gangwonense. The sequence goes on from NZ_KB892852.1 coordinate 7,006, forward strand.
CCTGGCCCATACCCCCGATCTGGAACTCCTACGCTTTGAAGAATGCTTGCGTCATCAATGCGTTGCTTTGCGTGATGCGCAAGCCCAGTTGCTCATTGCTCTGGCGGACCCATTTGACGTTGCTCTGCAAGATTGGTTGGGGGCACGCGTGACAGAGCCCTTTCGGCTCGTACTGACCAATCATGATGATTTGACCGCCTGCCTTGCCCGCATAGAAGAAAACCAGCAACTGATGACCAGTGCGCTCGGTGAAGCACAGGGCATGGCAAATACAGAGCTAGCTGAAGATATTTCGGCACGCCGCATATCGGAGGATGCCAGCCCGGTCGTCAAACTGGTCAATTCCACGCTCTATGATGCGCTCAAGCAGAATGCCAGCGACATCCATCTTGAGTCTCTACCGGGCGGATTGCAGATCAAATACCGGGTTGACGGGGTGATGAACCGGGTAGGGATGGTGCAAGGGTCGGATTTGGCCGAACAGGCCGTGTCGCGTCTGAAAGTGATGGCGGAACTGGACATTGCCGAGCGCCGGGTACCTCAGGATGGACGCTTCAAGGTCAGCGCTGGGGGGCGTGAGATCGACTTCCGGGTGTCCATCATGCCCAGTATCCATGGCGAAGATGCGGTGCTGCGGATACTCGATAAAGAACACCTGACCAAGGAAATGAGTGGGCTGACCCTGGGCGCCTTAGGCTACGACGAAACCACCGCAGGGGAACTACGCCGGATGGCCTGCGAGCCCTACGGCATGTTGTTGGTGACTGGACCGACAGGGTCGGGCAAGACCACCACCCTTTACGCCACCATTGGTGAAACCAACCATGGTTTGGACAAGATCGTGACGATTGAAGACCCGGTGGAGTATCAACTCCTAGGCGTTCTGCAAATCCCGGTCAATGAGAAAAAAGGCCTGACCTTTGCACGGGGGCTTCGCTCTATTCTGCGGCACGACCCGGACAAGATCATGGTAGGCGAAATCCGGGACCCGGAAACGGCGGAGATCGCCGTACAGGCAGCACTGACAGGGCATTTGGTCTTCACCACGGTACATGCCAACAACGTCTTTGACGTGATTGGCCGATTTATGCACATGGGTTTGGACCCCTACAACTTGGTGGCCGCGCTGAATGTGATCGTCGCCCAACGGCTGCTACGGATCAATTGCCCCGAGTGTAGTACTGACGAGCAGCCAAGCTCTGCTTTGCTGGCCGAATCCCGCCTGACGGCCAGTGAGTGTGAGCACTATCGTTTCCGTGCCGGGCGGGGCTGTGCCCAGTGCCGTGGCAGTGGTTATCGCAGGCGGCGGGCGATTGCCGAGATTCTTACGCTCAACGATGAATTGAGAGAACTGATTACCCAACGCGCCTCAATACGCGTGCTCAAGGAAGCCGCCCTTCGGCATGGCTTCAAGAGTCTGCGCAGTGCAGGATTAGCGGTGGTTGCACAAGGGGATACCACTTTGCAGGAGCTGAACCGTGTCACCTTTGTTGCCTGATCGCGTGCGCCTGTACCTGGGCCAACAAGGATGGCGCCTGGAGGGCCCTCAGCCCGCCTTAGCACAAAGCTGGCACATATCTGCTCAGACAGGCCAACTTGACGCATTGCTTGATCACATCACTCTGCCTGAGGGTGGACGCAAGCTGACCGTGGTCCTGGAACATGTCTGGGCACGTTGCCAACTGGTCAAGTTCCCCTCTGCCGTACGCAGTACGGCAGAGCGCCAAGCGTTTTTGCAAGCCATTTTTCGCGATGTGCACGGGATCGATACACAGGCGTGGCGGATAGTCGTTGAATCAGGCATTGCGGGTGAGCCTGTCTTTGCCAGTGCCATTGAGCAGAGCACGCTTGCTGCTTTGCAGGCATTTGCCACGCGTCACCACTTGCGCCTCACCAGTGTGCAACCCGCATTCTGCGCGGCCTGGAATCAGTACCATGCACGCATGAATGCGCCACACGGTGCTTTGGCATGGCTGGCCGATCAGCGGGCCAGCGTCGGCTTATGGCAGGAAGGGCGTTGGCTGATGCTACGCAGCCAGGCTTTGGCACAGGGGAATGGCGCCGGACTCGGTTCCTTGCTGAAACTACTCATTGCAGGCAGTGGTTATGCGCACGAAGGGGGCGTGTACTATCTCGCAGGGCAGACCGCAGGCTTGCGATTACCCTTGCCCGAGAACTGGACGTGTGTGAGTCTGGAACAGTCAGCTCAAGTGGAGGCACCATGAGTTGGTTCGCTCGCCACCCACCTGTCATTACATTGGACTTTGTGCCACGCCGCCGCTGGCCCAGCCTACTGGGATGGTTGATTTTGGGTTCCGGCGGATTGATCGCCATGGCGGTATTGACAGAGTTTTGGGACCTGGGTGATCAGCTTGTAAGCGCCCAAGCCAGACTGGCGCGTGAAACGCGCCATCTGGAACGCAGCCGTCACCAGGAATTGGCGAAACAACAAGAGAAACTCCCCGAGGCTGAATTGGCCCGAGCGGTTGAACTTGCACAGCGGCTGCACAATCATAAACTTGATGTTCTCACCGAGATTGAGGCTGCCTGCAACAAAGACGTGACGTTACTGGCATTGGTCCAATCCGATGACAAGTTGCAACTGAAACTTACGGGACAGGCGCGCTCGCTAGAGGCTGCATTTGCTTTTGCGCGCCGTCTGGCGGCAAGTCCCCGAATGATACGGGCCGACGTGGACGGATATGAATTCAAACCCAGCGGCAGTGTGGAAAGCGTCGTGTTCAGTATGAACGTGGCATGGAGGGCTACGCCATGAGGCTGACGGGTATCGTTCGTACCGCATTCCTCCGGCAGCTCAGTAAGATAGGTTGGGCAGGCATACTGGGGGTCGCACTCTTCATGTTTGCCGTGGCATTTGCCTACTCGGGTAACCGTGAACGTCAGGTTCAGTTGGCCGAAATCGCTCGACAACGCCAGGATTTGGCGGCGCAATTGACGCGTGAGCATAAGCCTGAAACATCGCCGCGTGAAATTCTGGAACAGTTCAAACAAAGTCTGCCTGTACCGGAAATGTTGCCCGATATCCTGTTACAGCTTGATACGCGGGCACGCCAGTACGGCTTGGCGCCCAGCCGTGCTGACTACAGCGAAAGCATCGTCACGGGCAATACAAACGACAAGGGCAGTGCCAACAAATTCAGGCGGGTACGTATCAGCATGCCTGTCAAAGGCAGTTATGCGGCGGTGCGCGATTGGCTCGCAGATGTACTGGAAAGTGTTCCAGGCTTGAGTGTCGACGCCATAGAGTTTCAACGCAAGGATATGAGCCAGACGGTGTTGGATGCGCAAATCCGATTGGCTGTGTATATGCGGGGCCAACCATGAACCGACGCCAATGGGTGCTGGGCATTGCACTGTGTACAACACTGGGAGCCGTGTGGTGGGCTAGCAGTCTGGAAGAGGACGAGACCGTATCGCCCAAACACGATCGCAAAGCACCCGCCGGGCATGCCAGTAAGCCAAATGGTTCAGCCTCTTCCCGAAAAGCCTCTCCCTCGCAGGCACAAATGCTGGCGCTGTTGGGAAGCAGTCACGCTGATCACGAGCGCCTGCCCAAACTGAAGCAGGACCCTTTTGCACCCACCAGCTTTGATCCGCCTCCACCACCGCCACCACCACCACCCCAACCAACTGCGCCACCACTTCGGTTTAAATATATGGGGCGATTAGATGCGGAAGAACAGCCTGCTGTCTTCCTGGAAGATAATGGTCGGCTGAGCATTGTTCACCAAGGCGACACCTTGGACGGTCAGTATCGCGTCCTATCGATTGGAGAGGTAGGAATCCAATTTGAATATATTCCGCTCAATGTCGTGCAAACTTTGAATTATTGATGCCCATGCACTCAAATTTGTCTGTTCGCTTCACTCATCTGGCTAATTTTATCGTCTGCCTGTTGCTTACCGGCTGCGCTGCCAATGTCATCGATTCCAGCCGTGAAATGCTGGAGACGGGCCATAATGAAAATGCCATTTCCATGCTGGAGAGCGAACTCAAGCAGCATCCGGATAATAGAGAAGCTCGGGTCTATTACTACCGTGTGCGCGATCAACTCGTCAATCAATCATTGGTGATGGCCGAGCGAGCACTCAGCAGTGGCCAAACAGATGAAGCCGAAGAACAGATTCAGCGCGCGTTTCGCTATGAGCCTGACAATGCGCGAGCGCGTAGCCTTGTGCGACGCCTGGAGTCCGCCAAGCGTCGGGCTCAACGCATGGAGGAAGCCCGGAAGCTACTCAGTGAAAAGCATCTGCCCGAAGCGGAGGGCATTGCACGCGCCTTACTGGCAGAAAACCCAAATGATGCTGCCGTACGTGTCATGTTGCGTAGCATTGATGAACAAGTGGCGGCGAACAATGTGGTCTCAGAAGAGACGCATTTGAAGGACGGATTCAAGACTCCGATCACATTGGAGTTTCGTGAGGTTCCGTTGCGCAGTGTGTTTGAAGTCATTTCACGTACTTCAGGCATCAATTTCGTGTTTGACAAGGATGTCCGTACCGATACTAAGGTGACAATCTTTGTACGCAATACCAGTATCGATGAAGTGGTTAGCCTGGTTCTTAAGACCAGTCAGTTGGAAAAGAAACTGCTCAATGAGAACTCCGTCATCATTTATCCGTCATCCCAAGGAAAGCAAAAGGATTATCAGGAATTGGTGACCCGAACCTTCTACCTGACCAATACCGAAGCCAAGCAAGCACAGGCCTTGATTAAATCGGTGGTGAAATCCAAGGATACCTTTATCGACGAAAGTTTGAACATTCTTGTCATCAAGGATACGCCCGAGGCGGTGAGAATGGCTGAGCGCTTAATCGCCCAGTTAGATATTGCCGCGCCAGAGGTTATGTTGGAAGTTGAAGTCCTTGAGGTGGCACGGTCCAAATTGCTAAGCCTGGGCGTTAAATATCCCGATCAAGTCGGCTACGGCATCCTTCAACCAACAACGACCTCGGTTGTTACCACCTCGACTGGCTCAACGGCATCCACAAATCTTGGTGGTCAATTGCTGAACGGTAATATTGCGCTGACGTCTACCAACGGTTTGGTGGGCTATGTGACCAACCCAGGGTTGTTACTGAATCTGAAAGACCAGGATGGCATCAGCAATACGCTTGCCAATCCGCGTATTCGCGTCCATAACAAAGAAAAAGCCAAAATCTTGGTGGGAGATCGTGTCCCTGTCTTTACCACGACCTCCACCGCCAACGTAGGGGTGGCCGCCTCTGTCAATTACCTGGATGTCGGTTTAAAGCTGGAAGTGGAACCCACGGTACGCCTGGATGACCAAGTCGAAATCAAGGTGGCCCTGGAAGTTTCCAGTATTTCCAAGGAAGTGACCGGGCCGCAAAGTACGCTCGCCTACCAGATCGGCACCCGTAACGCCAACACCGTGCTACGTTTGCATGATGGTGAAACGCAGGTGCTCGCAGGATTGATCTCCGATGCGGAACGTCATAGCACGGCCAGTATTCCAGGTCTTGGCCGCATTCCTGCATTGGGGTGGTTGTTCTCAACGCATAGCAACGACAATTCTAAAACGGAAATTATCCTGCTCATTACCCCGCATGTCGTGAGCAATGTCATCCCGGAAGCGTCTGCACGAGCGGTCTTCCCGGCGGGTACAGAGAGTGATGTTGGCTCACCGCCTCTGAGTATTACATCCCTGTCTCCTGCTGGTGTTTTTAATGTGAAGCAGCCCAACAAGGGGGGGGCGCCGACCGTCAAACCACAAGGTACACATAACTCGACGGCCCCCGCCGCGATTTCGATCCCGATCACCGGGGAAAGTGCGCGCTCCAACCCAACTACAGTAACACCCAAAGATGTCTCCAATACGCCTGTTGCGACTCCGGTCGATAAGGCTCCAAATAGTTCTGGAGAACCTCCGAAGGGGGTAAAACCCAACAGCTCAACATCAAACGAACGCGATCAGGCCGCGACCCAGTCGGACAGTCCAGCGGATAAACCCGCGCTGACCAATCAAGCCCGGCTTTGGCTCAGCGGACCTACGGTTGCGATGGCAGGGCAGGACCTGACTGTATCGGTTACGGCCACGTCGATTCAGCCAATCACCAGTAATGAAGTGGTGCTGAACTATGATAAAAATGTATTTGAAAGCACTTCAAGCGACGAAGCGGAAGGTATCGTGAAGATGGTGACAACAGCGAATGGCGCCGTTGGTCAATTGCATCTGAAGGTCAAGCCGGGCATCGCGGCCAAACCATCGCCGATCCTGTTTAGTCGGGTCAACGTGACCACGGATCAAGGGGTGGCGCCTGTTGAGCTGGGGCAAGCGTTGGTGGTTCAGATCTCCGCAGCGCAGCAATAATCATGACGGCCCCCGGCTTTTCCGGGGACAAGCCAGAACGGCAGCCTGCACGTTTTATTGCTGCCATGCTTTGCCATGGAGAATTCTTACCAATTCTGTTTTCAAAGCCCCTTGGTAAGCAACCATTCTGAAAAGACCTTGATTCCAGCAAAGGCAAGGCCCGCAAACTTTTGAATCTGGATGCTGATTACCTATAGGCAGGCGGCATGATATGCGCGCCACCACAAACGCTGACAGCCCATATCCCTGATGTGTTTGGTCGGAGTCTATCCCTTCCATACCCACTGTTTTGCTCATCATTGTGTTCGCCACTGCGACTCAAGCAAGGGAGATTTCATTGACCTACAACGCCATGCATACTCGGTAGACCGCTTTGCTTGAGGTGGCCCAAATTTGGCGCATTGCAAGCGGAAATCCTGTACGCACAACTTTTCATGGCCAAGTACCGTATATCGGAATTCAATATTTCAATTTGGTTTTGATGTTTAAATTGTTACCGTTCTCAATAGCAACAAGGTGCCCCCTCGCCACCAGCTAATGTATGTCGTTTGGCTGGAATTAAAACAATAAGTTGTCCTAAATTGTCTAAATAATTTTGGGTGAATGAATTATTTCTGCATAAAGTTGATCTAGAACAATGGGTGGTCGTTGTAGTGGCGCTATGGCAACGGGCATTTCTATAAATTTCGACTGGAGCCAGAATGCGGAAGGCGTTTATGTATTCAGTGGACTATTTATATTGACTGCGGATGGTTTTTATACAAATTTAATATTTTCTTCAATGGCATATACATGCTTGCTAGCGGGTCCGTATACACGTCGTTGATGTAGATCCAGGCGTCGGTTTGCGTTCGTCCAGGCGGCTCAGTGAGACGGGTGGCGTTTACGGTCGCCTGCGGAAAACCAGTGGTATGTCATGAGCGTCAAGAAAGTTGCGTTTGTATTGACAACGAAAGCGACAAAAAATTTGAAATTCAAATAGGGTAGGGGAGCCAAATATAATTTTTGCTCATGCTTTTGATTGCGTCTCGTAACAAATCACGGCGATCACGGTGGTTTGAACGAGCGAGGAAGGTCAGCAAAACGAGGTCTTTTAGGGACATTTTTATAGGAAAGGAGTCGTAATGCGTTTCGTGCGGGGTATGGGGGTATCTGGGCGATATGTGCTCGGTGGAATTCTTGCTGCGGCGCTTGCTGGCAATGCTTGGGCGACCTCGGTTGCGCTCAGTGCTAACAGTGGCACCAATCAGATTGCATTGAAGTGGACCGTGTCTGGGACTCTTCGCAGTATCCAGGTATATCGGGATACTGACTCTGACCCGGCAGGGCGGGTAAAGATTGCGTCGCTTAGTGCTGCTGTGAGCAGCTATACGGATACCACCGTTCAGAGCGGTAAACAATACTGGTATTGGATCAAGTACACCGATACCGCAGGTGCTTCGGGTAATTCAAATGCAGCCACCGTCGCGACGTCGACTGCAAGCGGGCAAATTGACTACGGCACGACTCAAACAACGTGGGCTTCTGGAACAACCACCAAGCCAACAGTGACATCCGGGAAGTGGAGAGCAGGTGGGCCGAATCCGGACCAGTCGGGTTTTGCTTTGGTGAAGGAGTCAGCACACTTCGCTTTCTATTCTGACGAAAGCATCTCCGCGAGTACTTTAACTGCGGCGGCAGATACGCTTGAGAACGTAGTGTGGCTGAATTTGTTCAATTCGAACTTATTCATGCCCGAACCGTTCTTCAACAAGACAGACAAGATCAAAGCAGCAATCCATATCCACTCCGGCTGGGGCCTGACCGGCGGTGGCTGGGTTGATGATCAAGGGGTATTTCATCCAGGTATGTGGATCGGCCCCGATGCGCTGAGTGACCACTGGGGTATGACGCACGAGTTTACCCATTCGTGGCAAGCTTGGAATGCCTATAATGGTGGCATGACCTGCGACCAGTCAAACACGTGTGGCTGGATTCATGAAAGCCATGCGAATTTCACGCCGCACCAGCTTCCAGAATACCAGAGCAACGTGCACTGTACGGAGATGCTGGCGAATGCCCCGCACCTGTATTTAGGGTCTACGCGCGACCGTTACTGCAACTGGCAGTTCATGGAGTTCCTCAAGGACAAGTACGGCCCCAGCGCCGTTACACAGCTCTGGACTACATCGGGATCTGATCCGTTTACCAACATACAGACCTCGCGCGGATGGACGATTGGGCAACTCAACGACTTCATGGGTGATTGGGCGATGCACAACGTGGTCTGGGACTACAAGGCAACCCCGGATGCTTTCCGCAATACGTATGGTGACGTCACAACCACGGATAAGTCCGAGCGCATGCATCGCCTCATGCCACTTGAGGCGCTGGATACCAACTGGGCCACAAACCGTCGCTTCGCGTCACCGTATTATGGAGCGCCGCAGCGCTTTGGTTACAACGTTGTGCGCCTCTACCCGGAGGCTGGTGCTACAACCATAACGCTTAAGTTCCGCGGTATCAACCAATCTGGCTCGGACGCTGATTTCCGTTGGGGATTGGTGGCCACCGATGCTCAATTCACCTCGGCCCGGTATAGCGCACTGCAGAATGGACTGGATGGTCAGCTGACCTTTAGCGTCAATTCAGGGGAGCCGCTGTTCTTGGTAGTGACGGCAACACCCTCGGTCTTCAAGACTATCGTTTGGGATCAAGAGTACAACACGATCCCACGTTACATGTACATGATTGAACTCGCCAACGCTTGGCCACAGGGCTTCCAAAACGGACGGCGCGACGCCTGCCCTGCGGGCACCGTGCGCTTCTCCAACGGTGGGGGCTGCGCACCGACCAGCACGCCTTCAACAGTGTACGTGGGGCCGTATGCAACAATCCTACCCGGCGCTACGGTTACGGGCTCTGCACGGATCGAAGACGAAGCGATCATTGCAAACGGCAAGGTCACTGGTGGAGTCGTAGGCGGGCTGAGCATTATCGGAGAAGTTGGCAGCGATTGGGGTAACAATGCCTTTACCGTGTCTGGCTCTGCCTCTGTCCATACCACCTTCTATCCGTTGGGCTTCTTCGATGCCGACCAGGGCGCTTCGGGTAGTTTGAAGCTATATGGTGACGTCGAATACCGTGGGGCAGCGCTGAATCTCAATGCCGACAACAGGTCCGGGTATGTGGATCAAACCTCGACAGTCGGCTCTGCCACCGATATCAATTCGAAGTCTCTGTTTGTCTGGCGCCCTTGATCGACGACATGTAAAAAGCTCCCCCGGCAAAGCCGGGGAGCTTGGACCGGCGCTCGTGGTTCAAATATCAGCAGCACAGCAATAACGAAATCTGGAATCGTCGTGTGCTTATGAAGTTCAGATGCTCCGACTTAATGAATACCTTCTTGCGGACATCACTGGGGGTTTCTTTCTCATGCCCCAGCTTGCGACATCCGGATGATTGTGAGCCGCCCTAAGTGGTAGTGCTGAGCCTCCTGTTAGGGCCGCAACCTGCTTTCAGTTTGTAGAGTTTAAACAACAGAGATACTTTGCACGCAAGGGCTGCTTTCAGTTCTCTACAGTATTGCTACCTAGGAAGGTCCGCTGAGTGTACTCCCTTTGGGGTGGCGTAAGGCAAAACCACGTTCATAGAACGTGGTTTTTTTACTTGCCTCAGATACCTGCAAAAAAGCACAACCTGAGTCAAAATCCCATAAACAAAACGAATAGTGTTTTTGTTGTTTTGAAAAGTTATGCGTATTGCAACTTCAAAATCTGTAAAAAATGTCATTGTTACAATAATTCTATAATCATAAAACTTCCCTAATGGGCTGTTTATGCCAAACATATTGAGAGATTAAATTTTGGTGTCTAACATGGCCTTGTTTCACAGTAAAGCTTGTAATCCGACACATAAGGGAGGAATTGATGATCAAGTCAAAAAGACTCGGGAGCCGATTGCCCAAAGGCCCTCTGTTTGTACTAGCCCTGTTGCCCATGACAATCAGCTTGGCTTTTGCAGATACCGGACCAGCGTTGAGCGTCGATGCCACAGCCAACGTCAAGGTGATCAATCCTTTGATCTACGGTATGAACTTCACCGACGAAGCACTTGCCAAGGAACTGAGTTTGCCGATCCGGCGGCGTGGGGGCAACCAGACTTCACGCTACAACTGGAAGTCCGACATTTCTAATCGCGGAAGTGATTGGTACTTTGAGAATATTCCAGAAGAAATCCTGGGCGGCAATGCGATTGACATCAGCAAGCTGCCAGAAGGTTCCAGCGCCAATCTCTTTATTGAGCAAGACCGCCGTACGGGCACCAAAACCTTGCTGACGATTCCAATGAGTGGTTGGGTCGCCAAGGGGCGCACGGCCAACAGCAGCCATCCCTTCGACTGCGGATTCAAGATCAGCCGCTACGGCGCCCAACAAAGCTCCGATACCTGGGACAGTGACTGTGGCAATGGCATCAAGGCTGATGGCAGCAAGATCACGGGTAATGACCCGCTGGACACCAGCATGGCAATTGATCCCACATTCGTGCAGGACTGGCTGCGCTACCTGATTGGCAAGTACGACACACCCGACAATGGTGGTGTGAAGTTCCTTAACCTGGACAACGAGCCGGAACTCTGGAGTTCCACCCATCACGATGTACGACCGCAGCATCTCGGGTATGACGAATTGATGTCTCGAACAATCTCCTATGCCTCGGCGATCAAGTCGGTGGATAAAGGCTTCATGACACTTGGGCCCGCCAGTTGGGGCTGGGTGCCATACTTCTATTCGGATCTGGACTCCTCGCAAAACAGCCAAGCAGACCGCGCCGCGCATGGCAATGTCCCGCTTACCGATTGGTATCTTCAGCAGCTCAAGGCGTATGAAACCAAGAACGGTGTGCGCCTGCTCGACTACTTGGATGAACACTATTACCCGCAGGCCAGCAACGTTGTCTCCTCTACTAATGATGCCGCCACCAATGCCTTACGCCTGCGCCAAACCCGAGTGTTGTGGGATCCAAACTACACGGACGAGAGCTGGATCGCACAACCGGTACGCCTGATCCCGCGCATGCGGGATTGGGTGAACACCAATTACCCCGGCACTAAGATTGCCATGAGCGAATACAATTTCGGTGCGCTGGCCTATCTAAATGGTGCCCTGACCCAGGCCGATGTGCTCGGCATCTTCGGACGTGAGGGCTTGGACCTTGCCACGCTGTGGGATCCCCCAAAAGCCACAGATCCCGGCGCATTTGCCTTCCGCATGTACCGAAATTATGACGGGGCGGGCAGCCGCTTCGCGGATGTGAGTGTAAGCGCAAGCAGCACGGATCAAGGCAAGTTGGCCGTTTATGCGGCCAAGAGTACGGTAGGAAACCTCCTCACGCTGATGCTGGTCAACAAGACCGATGTGGACCTCACCAGCGCTATCTCGCTGGCAAACTTTAGCCCGGCCAGTGCGGCCAAAGTTTATCGATACAGTGGCGAGGACCTGACGGCAATCAAGCACCTGGCGGATCAAACCGTTTCGTCCTCGGGCTTTACCGCCACTTACCCGGCCAACTCGATCACTATGGTCGCCATTTCGGCCAAGAGCGATAGCAGTTCCGGCAGCTCGCCAGGCAGCGGCGGCGGTACCACGGGTGCGTGCACAATCAGCTATACGGTAAGCAATCAATGGGACTCCGGGTTCACGGCCAATGTAGAGGTCAAAAACACGGGGGCTACGGCTATCAACGGCTGGGCGGTTACTTGGCAATTTGTCGGCAATCAGCAAATCACCAATCTGTGGAATGCCACACTCAGCACCGGAGGCAACGGGGTGACTGCCAGCAATGCCAACTGGAACGGTAACATTGTGGCAGGAGCCAGCATCAGCTTTGGCTTCCAAGCAAGCTACAGCGGCACCAACGCTATTCCCGCGAGCTTCACACTCAACGGCATGACATGTAAGTAGATCCGTTCAGCGCGGGGGGCTGCGCTGCAGCCTCCCGCGTCTACCTTGCCTGCGGGCAGATCCAGGTTGTTAGTATAATTATGCTGCCCAGCCGTAAAAGCCTGAAAACTAGGAAAGCGGTCGTACCAGGATATTTTGAATTCCTGAGTCAGCAAGGTTTCACAGGCCTGCAGGAATCTGCCTCCCTCTATGGGGTAGTCAGCCATCTGGTCACCCGTGCGTGCACCACCTGGCTTGCCAGTAGAGGAGAGCATCAATCCGATGCGTTATCATATTGGCCCACTCCGCATTGTGGTAGCGTCCGCGACCGGGTTTTCCGAAATGGGCCTGAAATTGACGGTTCATCATATATGCAAGTAAATAAAAATGGACTCTACATATGATGTCGATAGTGCGCACCATCTGATGCGGCGATTCTAGCCTTGCACATACCTCTACACGCATATCTATACACACATACGCTTAGCAAGATTGAATCATGGTTGCAGTTGCCACATCGTACATCGGCGGTCGGAGCTATATTGCAAGTGTCAGTTAAACGGTATACTTACATTTGGTTACTGGTCAAAATCAAGATGTATTAGTGGATAACGCGGTTTTGACATTGACTAGGTCAGGGATGTATGCGGAGAAAAAATTATGAATTGGTGGAAATTACTGATTACGCTGATGCTGTTGGCAGGCGTGTGGTGCGCTGTGCCTGCCTATGGCAAACCTTTTGATTGTTCCAGGAAGTGTGGATTGCCAGTTGAAGCGCCCTATCCCAATATCGTAGTAGGCACGATTGATGGTGTCGCCACTGAGCAGCAAAGCAAACAGATCTATACTTGGGCCCGTCGCCACGGCTATTGGAAAAATTTGCCTGCGAGTAGCGATAAATTTTGGAGTGTGGTTCAGCTTGTTTCACTCAGTATCAATGGTAAGCGTTCGATCACTGTCTTGGTTAGTCAGTCCGAGGAAAGGGCCGCACCATTGAAGGAAGGTGACTGGGCGCGTTATGCGCCACATCGCACAACACGTGACAAGCCTGCTGCTGATGATATCGAAGGATTGGCGTACTGGGCCTCGGGTGGTTGCATATTGGTGATGTGTCGAGGTGAAAAATCGATCTGTGACGGACATTACATCCCTGGAATCTATCAAAGCAGCGATGGAACCGCACTTAAAGATGACGGGAAAACTGTTGATCATGCAGCTCGCCCAATTGATCCCCGTAGCATGTTGCCGAGGTAGTTGTGTTCTGTATCATGACTCTAATCGCCCGTTCTAGGTCAGCTGCTACTTTTGCTGTTTGTGTAATAGCAATCCTCTTCTCAGCGTCGGCGCATAGTCAAGTATCTATGAAAGATCTAGCGCGCGCACGTGTGATTGCTGAAGCAACCTGTGCAAGCTGTCACTATAAAGATGGCAATAGTATTTTTTCGACGACTCCAAAGATTGCAGGTCAGCATAGCGCGTATATATACAAACAACTTCACGACTTTAAGGGCCAGAACGGGAAGCCTCCCGCACGTTATGCGGCATCGATGCTTTTGCCATTAGGGATTCTCAACGATTCTGATTTTCATGCCTTGGCAATCTACTATTCAGAAAAAACTTTGATTCCAGAGAAAGCAAAGAGCCCTAAAACCTTCGAACTCGGACAACGGATCTGGCTGGGTGGTAATTATGATCGAAATATTCCCGCCTGTGCTGGTTGTCATGGACCGTCTGGCCAAGGAATTCCGCCCTTGTATCCTCGTTTGCAAGGGCAGTTTGCAGACTACACAAGAAATGTGCTTATGGCATACAAAACAGGGGCTTTGACTAATGACTCGTCTGGAACAATGCAGGCCGTGTCTAAGAGAATGACTCAAAATGAAATTGAAGCGATATCTGATTATATAGCGGGGTTGCGCTAAACCAATACACTATCAAAGGTCGGTGATAGGAGGAGTCTTCGGATAAACACCAATAAGAGCCTGCCAAGTGGATGAGGACCGTTATAACCCCCAGGGGCTCTTCATAGTAAATATCCCTCGGCAAAGCCGGGGGCTTTAGTTTGTTAGCGCCTCAAAGGCACCGTCAAAACCGTTAGCCGCTGCGCGGCGGACAGATTGAGCCATGCTCAGTTTTTATCACCCATTCGCAAACGACTTCGAAGTCACCTTACGGTCTCAACCGCAGTCTCAAACACTAGCTTGACCGACGCATAGGCCAAACCTTCTGAGTCCTCCGGCAAAGCCGGGGGATTACCGCGTTTATTTAACCAAGAGTACAGACATAGGGTTGCATCCAGCCCTCACTTTTACGCCAAAACCCCTGTTCATTTATCGTTATGACATAATAGAGGTCTAAGTGTTTTGAATGAAGTCAATGTCGATATTGCTTTGGCTGTGAGCGAATAAATATCCAGTCGCAATACCGATTTTCTTGCGAATGTTCGTTGTCAATTCCGACAAAAGGTGGGAGTGTTTCTGTAGAACGAAGCCCGCTGCGTTCAGAATAGCTGCTGATACCTACGATCCTATTTTGCATAGTTCGAGTTTTCCATTCGGCTAATCCTGTAAAAGGATCTCTGAACAGTTTACGCAGATGGTGGACGGGGTAGGGGAATCGTTTGTCTTCTACAAGGTCAGACAAACTGCTTGGGGTGTCTGGGTTGCCTGAGGGGGTTGCTTTTCGGTAACTTTCAAGTGCTGCGCTGAACTGGCGACCAATCTCCAGAAGTTCCACTTCTTTTTCTCTCTGGGCTTGCAATCGCCATACTTGGCCAAATCCTGCCAACAGAAAACCCATCACAGCCAAAGCAAAAATTAAAATTAGTAGGCTAAAGCCTCGTTCGTTTCGATAAAGCACTTATAACTCACTTAGTGGTGTGCCGTCTTGAGCGTTGCCTTCTGCAGCACTGCGGACGTCATATAAACCGGGCTCATCATCCGGAGCAGGAGTGCTAATCCAGCTGTCGGCAGAATTGGTATAGGGGTCTCTAGGGATAGCACGTAGATAGTGCTGAGCCGCCAAATCATCCAGGGTTTCAGGTAAGTGATTTCGATCAGCTTGATACTTATCGATTGCGTCACGCATGGTGACCAAGCTTTGGCGGAGACTGGTTTCTTTCGCGTGTTCTACATGACTAAAGTAGCGAGGTGCGGCAATGGAAACCAACAATGCAACAATCGCCATCACCACCAATAGCTCAATCAGTGTAAATCCATCATGCCGTCGACATTTTTTAATACTACCACGCTGACAAAATTGGGGACTATCCATAGGCCTTCTCGTTTGTGTTGCCATCTACCATTCCTTATATGGAATGCCATTTAGCCCACTCTTTTCCGACAATGAGTGTACATCGAACACATCTGCCCCGGGTTGGGGGTTGTTAGGGGGGCTGGCGTAACTACGCATGCCCCAAGTTTGTGCGGCGGGGGTGGTGTTGTCTGGGTACATTGGATCTCGAGGTAGACGCCGTAAGAAGTAGATCATGCGTTTGTCGGGTTGAGTTTGATCTGGAATGCCTTCAGCTAACTCGTTGAGTGAATGAGGGTAGCCGGATTCGTCAACTTTCTTCTCAATCTGACCATTGTCCGAATATTCTTTGTAGCGATCAATTGCATTTCGGATCTGCCTTAAGGCAAGTCTTAACTCTGACTCACGCGAACGTTGTTCAACAATATGAGCAACAGGGAAAGCGGCAGAAGCTAGGATACCCACAATGGCCACAACCACCACTATCTCAATGAGCGTAAAACCTTGGTTATTGATTTGTCGCACTAGTGTTCTGTCCCGTTAATTCGTCTGCAAAGTCTCTCGATTTTTTCCAGGATGGATTCGGTCGTGGCTGTCGAAGAGAATGATAGTGTTGACTCTATTCAAGTATGGTCAGTATAGTAAACAATATTTTACAAAATAGTGTTTCTTGTGGTTTTTCTTAGTCTTGAGATGGCGTTGAGACAGGGGTTAAGGTGCAGGAGATCTTGCCCCCGTAGCCAATGGCATGGGGCTAGTTTTAGTAAGTGAAGAGGTGTGGCGCTTGCTGGGGAAAATAGGACACTTGTTTGTGGGCTACTTGGGCAATGAAATTGAGGGCCCTGTGGTGTGGTGTGGCGTGGTCTGAGAGTTTTGGGCCCGTAAAGAGGCAAGGAGCCAAGGCGCGCTTCAAGCTAGGACAGAAAACTTCAAAAACAGCCATGTAGTATCAGGCTTGATAGATTTGACGGGGGAATTGATGCTTGCTCTTCGAGTGCGCGGTTTCGCAGCGCTGAGGCTTTGTGTTCGTCGTTTGCTATTCATGGGCTTTGCTGCGTTGTGTTGTAATCTGGTATTCGCTGCAAGCAATTCGATGGTAGCGGACGGAGCAAGTGTCAATGTGATTTTGACTCAAGGTCAAAACGGCAATTTCACCTTTGTAGGCAAGGTCGGTCAGACACTTGGTTTGGGTGTAACTGGGTTGAGCACGAGTCCTTCAGGGGGAAATGTCTCCGTTCAGGTGATATATCCAGATGACAACACGGTACTGATCAGTTGCGGGACGTTTTACAGTTCTG
Source organism: Uliginosibacterium gangwonense DSM 18521 (assembly GCF_000373965.1). Lineage (GTDB taxonomy): Bacteria > Pseudomonadota > Gammaproteobacteria > Burkholderiales > Rhodocyclaceae > Uliginosibacterium > Uliginosibacterium gangwonense. The sequence continues at coordinate 23,829 of NZ_KB892852.1, forward strand.
ACGGTGGAGGAAGCTGCAACTTACCAGTGCTGCCTGCCGATGGAGTATATACGGTACGCATCGTGCTGAGTACAGGTTATGCCGCTAGTTTCAACCTCACCCTCTCGAATGAAGTTGTTGGGCCTCTCACATTTGGCACGAATACAACTTTCGCGACAACTCGAGTCGGCCAGAATGCACGTTATACCTTTACGGCTAGTGCTGGGCAAGATTTCAACCTAATGGTGTCTGGCAGTAGTTTTCCTAGTCAGGTTCTGGTCACGGTTCTTCGCCCCGATTTGAGTGTTCAGGGCTCGCTAAGTGTTTCTGGTAGTAGTTCGCGTGTATTGAGCTTGCGGAATCTTCCTGCTACAGGCACCTATTATGTAATGGCTGATCCAATAGGTGTAGGAACCGGGTCTGTCAGACTACTGTTGCAGAAAGATGATGGCGGAAATGTATTGGTGGCTAATGGGGATGTGATTAATGTGTCGCTTTCACAAAGCCAAAATGGCGATTACATTTTCACGGGTAAGGCGGGGCAGCTATTAGGCTTGGGTCTGAGTGATTTGAGTACTGTAACGGGGGGCGGGAATATCACCGTCCAAGTGATTGAACCGGATGACAACACTGTACTTATCAGCTGTGGTAGTTACTCGGCATCCTATAAAGGGGGGAGCTGTAATCTTCCGGCGTTGCCTTCTGACGGTACGTACACTATAAGAATAATACCTGATACTGGCTATGCAGCTAATTTCAATTTGCTTTTGTCCACTGATGTTCCGGGTGGGATGCTGACGTCAGGGGTAAGTAAAACATTTACGACTTCCAGAATCGGACAAAACGCAGATTACAATTTTTCGGCCGTGGCTGGGGATAACTTGAATTTGGTGTTATCTGGTAGTTCCTTCCCAACTCGGGTTATTGTTACTGTCATGCGTCCAGATGGTTCTACCTTAAACCAAGTGAGCCTTTCTGGAAATGGTTCGAGTGCGTTGACTTTGCGGAATTTGGCAGTCACAGGAACCTATAGGATCTTTGTAGATCCCGTTGATACAGGGGTTGGCTCTATTAATTTGCTTTTGCAAAAAGACGACAATATCACCGGGTTGATAGCGGATGGAGACGCAATCAGGGTTTCGTTGGCCCAAAGTCAAAATGGTGATTATACCTTTCCGGGAACTACTAAGGAGTTGCTGGGCTTGGGTGTGGTGGATTTGAGCACCATACCTTCGGGAGGCTCGGTAGCCGTTCAGGTAATTGATCCTAACGGGATCACTGTGCATATAGACTGCGGAAAATTTAGTGCTTCGGATAAAGGTGGGAGTTGCAACCTTCCTACTTTGCCTTCTGACGGTACATATACGGTACGTGTTGTGCCTGACACAGGCTATGCGGCCAATTTCAATTTGCTTTTATCCGTTGAAGTTCCTGGAGGGGTATTGACACCGGGAGAGAGTAAGACGTTTGCGACTAGCCGCGTCGGTCAGAATGCAAATTACAACTTTTCAGCAACTGCGGGCCAAAATGTAAACTTGGTGCTATCTGGTAATTCCTTTCAGACTCGCGTTTATGCAAATGTTATAAGTCCAAATGGTTCTGCCATTAACCAGACGAGCCTTTCTGGTAGTGGGTCAAGTGTACTAGCTTTGAAGAATTTACCAGCCACGGGGACCTATGCAGTCTTTGTAGATCCTACCGGGGTAGGTGTGGGGTCAGTCGATACGCGTATTGATTTGGCAGGCACCGCTGTTCCATCTAGTGGAACTGTAGATGGAACACTGTCTGTTGATCTGGATGCAGCCAGCGTTACGGCCAAAGCAATTGCCAACTATACCTTTACAGGCACAACGGGACAGCGTTTAGGTTTGGGTCTTGGCAATCTGGTTACAACACCCTCTAATGGGTCGGTGAACGTGCAGGTGTTGTCGATAGACAACTCTACCGTGCTCATTGATTGTTATAGCTTTTATGCATCGAATGGAGGGGGGAATTGCAACCTTCCCGCGCTGCCTGCTGATGGCACGTACACCGTTCGTGTGGTACCCGCATCTGGTTATGCCGCCACGTTCAA
>NZ_KB892853.1 GCF_000373965.1 Uliginosibacterium gangwonense DSM 18521
TCGGCAGGCTCGGCCGTGGCCGTGCTGCCACTGATGATCCTCTTCGTGATGGCGTCCAAGCGATTGATCTCCGGATTGACCGCAGGTGCGGTGAAGTCATGACCATGCGTTCATCATTCCCCTCTGATTTTGCCTGGGGTACTGCAACCAGCGCCTATCAAATCGAAGGCGCTGCGCAGGAAGACGGGAAAGGCGTATCCATTTGGGATCGCTTTTCCCATCAACCCGGGGCGATTGAGGATGGCAGCACAGGGGATGTGGCTTGTGATCATTACCATCGTCTGGAAAGTGATCTGGACTTGCTGGTGAAACTCGGCATCAACGCCTACCGTTTCTCCATTGCTTGGCCTCGCGTACAACCGCTGGGGCAAGGGGCATGGAACCCGCAAGGGTTGGATTTCTATGACCGCTTGGTGGACGGCCTGCTCCAACGCGGCATCACCCCGCATGCAACACTGTATCACTGGGATCTTCCGCAAACCCTGCAAGACATGGGAGGCTGGGCCAACCGGGATACTTGCCAGTATTTTGCAGAATATGCCCGCACCATAGCCACCCGCCTTGGTGACAGAGTCAAGGCGTTTGCCACGCATAACGAGCCGTTTGTCTCGGCTATGCTCGGCAACCTGATGGGTATCCACGCACCGGGCTTGAAAGACGCAAAGACTGCCAGCCAGATCGCCCACCACATCCTGCTCTCACATGGCATGGCAGTACGGGCCATGCGTGCAGCAACAAAAGCCGATCTGGGCATTGTTCTGAATCTTTCACCCACCACACCCGCCACCTCCAGTCAGGCCGATCAAGACAAGGCCGAGCAGGAGTTTGCTTTTGTGTCGCGTTGGTATCTGGACCCACTGTTCCGGGGAACCTACCCAAGCACACCAGCCCCCATTCCCCTGCCTGATGTCCAGACAGGAGACATGGCGCTGATCCAGCAACCTATCGACTTTCTCGGCATCAACTACTACTTCCGTGACTGGTGTTCGACCGACACCCCTCCCATCCCTGCCCCCTGCAAACAGGGGTGCTCTGAAATGGGCTGGGAAATCTATCCGGAAGGCATCTACGAACTACTCACGAAAATCAACCGTGAATACAAGCTGCCTGCGCTCTACATCTCTGAAAACGGAGTGGCTTGCGCAGATAGCATCGCAGATGATGGCTTGGTACATGATGCACAACGCATTCGTTTCATAGAAGACCACCTGCACGAGCTTAAACGAGCCATCGCCGAAGGCGTGGATGTGCGTGGGTACTTCTACTGGAGCCTGATGGACAATTTTGAGTGGTCCAAAGGGTTTGCAATGCGATTCGGACTGATTCATATCGACTACCCCACACAGCAACGCACCTTCAAAGACAGTGCTTTGTGGTACCGGGATTACATTCAAAGAGAGCGCTTCGGCGCGCAACAGAAGGAAGCAACGTTATGAGCGGCGTAACCCTGCGCAACGTGCGCAAGACTTATCCCGATGGCACACAGGTTCTTCACGGGATTGATCTTGAGATCAAGGATGGCGAATTCACTGTATTCGTAGGGCCTTCTGGCTGCGGCAAGACCACGCTGCTACGAATGATTGCAGGGCTGGAAGACATCACCGACGGGGAAATCCGCATCGGTGACACCCTGATCAATGATATTCCCCCGGCTGAACGCGGTGTGGCCATGGTGTTCCAGAGCTATGCGCTGTACCCCCACATGACCGTCGCGGAGAACATGGGTTTTGCCCTCAAACTGGCGGGCAAGAGCAAGGAAGAAATCAAGGCTGCGGTGGGGCGTGCAGCNGAAATCCTGCAAATCAATCCGCTGCTTAACCGCAAGCCCAAGGCATTGTCTGGCGGGCAGCGCCAGCGGGTCGCCATTGGCCGGGCCATCGTGCGGACTCCCAAGGTATTCCTGTTCGACGAACCGCTATCCAACCTGGATGCAGCACTACGCGTACAAATGCGTATCGAGCTATCCAAACTGCATGACGAGTTGGGTGCCACGATGATCTACGTGACCCATGATCAGGTTGAAGCCATGACGATGGGGGATCGTATTGCAGTTTTTCACAAAGGTCTGGTTCAACAATACGGGCAACCACTTGACCTTTATGAATCGCCGAAAAACCGCTTTGTCGCAGGTTTCCTCGGCTCACCCCAAATGAATTTCCTGCCATGCACGCTTGATGGAAAAAGTAGTGACTCCATCAACCTGCACTTTGGGGCAGCTGGTCATTTCAGTCTCCCTGCAGCCAGCGTTGCAGGGCAACCAACAGGCGAACTCATGCTTGGCGTGCGGCCAGAACACATTCAATTAGGCAGAATGGGTGAAGGCTTGGGTGCCAGAATTGATATTCTTGAGCACCTTGGCGACTCTATTATCGTTTACGCTAAGTTGCATGGATCAGACACTCCCCTTGCAATACGTTTGCCAGGCGAGCATATTGATCTTCGCGCAGGAAATGATGTCAGCATGATTCCAAAACAAGGTCGTGCGATATTATTTAACGGACAAGGGCTTTCTGTTACAAACTGAAAACTCATCCGGTATACCCCAAACGGGGAGCTGTTTTTTTTGCGGCAACAGCTTGTGCAGTTTGACAAGTGGATACTCAATCACACAGGAGAAGAGGAGAAAATATGAAAAAGCTACACATTCTGGTAGGTCTGGCACTGGCCGCTGGCTCCATTGGCGCAGCCCAAGCGCTTGCAGTTGATTTCAGTGGCTACGCTCGCGGTGGCTATGGCGTCAACACCAACGGCGGACGTCAAACCTGCTTCAACATCAAGGGACAACGTAACGTCGAAACCCACTATCGTCTGGGTGACGAATGTGACTACACGTTGGAAACCAACTTCAATTCCACGCTGGCCAAAAATGCAGATGGTTCTGAATGGCATGTGAACTTCATGCTGAAGAACTGGCGCGCTTGGAACATGACCGCCAACAGCGATAACGGCATGGGTACCCAAGGCCCGACCACCGATTTCGCCCAAGCTTATGCTTATGGCCAAAATCTGCCTATCCTCGCTAACGGCACAATCTGGGCAGGTCGTCGTTACTACAACCGTGTTCAACTTGGTATCAATGACCATTTCCTGCAAAATGATGACGGCGACGGCTTCGGCGTTGACAACATCAATCTGGGTGCAGGCATCAAGCTGAACGCAGGTATCGTGACAGATGAGTTGAACGGCAACACCGGCAACTATGACATGATGCAGAAGTTCATTGTGTCTGTGACCGACATCCCGACCTTCGCCAGCAGCAAACTGCGTGTTCACCTGAAAGTTCACTCCCAAACCAAGGATGACCAACGCAGCTATAACCCGGCAACGGGCGTAACGACCACAACTCAGACAGCCTCGCGCAAGGGTGGTTATTCCTTGTTGTTCTTGCATGAAACACCGAATCTCCTGAATGGCACGCTGAGCGCAGGTCTCCGCTTCAGCAAGCACATCAGCGGCAACGGTGGTAATGACAACAACTACCAAGATGCCAGCGGCAATACTGTTTATGGCAAGAGCGCATTGTTGTTTGTTCAGCAGTCAGGCAACTTTGGCCACACCGGCTATGATGTTGTTTCCGAGTTCAAGTCGACCAAGTACGATGGCACCAGCGCCAAAGACCGTTGGTTCTCTCTGGGTGGTCGTCTGGATACTCAGATCTACGGCCCGTTGCGCGGGATCGCCGAACTTGGCTATGACACTGTCAAGAGAAGTAACGCCATCACCAGCAACAACACCTACAACTTCACCCACCTGACATTGGCTGCTGCATTCAATGCAGGGGATGATGCAGGTTCCCGTCCGACCGTGCGCCTGTACTACACCTATGGCAAGTGGAACACGGCTGTGAAGGATGCCTTGATCGAAGATCAAAAGGTCTACGGTGGCAAGACCAATGGCTCCGCCATCGGCGCTCAGTGGGAAGCTTGGTGGTAAGAAGATGCTGAGGCAAGGGCTTATGGTCTGAGCCTCACGTCTAAGTAACCCGACCCCAAGGCCACAAGCCTTGGGGTCAATTAAGTGATACTTAAGACATATGTGCTTTTCAAGCGTTTGGACTTTGTGGATCCTCACACCATATTGTTCGACCGATAAAAAGCGTGTATGTTAGTTGGTAACTGGCACTCAGTTACCGATTACCCATCCGACTCAGGTGCTGATCGGGTGGGATTTTTATTTTGGCCCTCGTATTTCTTCAAGGAGGAAATGGTGAAAGCATCTTGGGCGTTCATGGCATTAAGCCCTTTGTTCATTGCAGCCTCTTTCCCTACGCTGGCGGCTGGCCCTCTGGAAAAATATGAGATCCGTGCGGCCGAAACCACGCCCGACGCTCCACGTCTGGCGGAAGGTGCTCGCAGCGTAAATGTGACCCTGCAGGTTCGCGTCAAAGTAGTAGGGCGCTTTACCGGCAATGTGCCGACTTGCGAAGCAGGTGTCGACTTTGGTGATGGCAGCCCTATTGAGCGGGTTACTTTCGGGCAAGCGGGGGGGACATCCAACGTTAACAACGTTCCGCACGCATATTCCAAGCCCGGCACTTACACCATCAAGGTAGCGGGCACCCGTAGCACGCTGGCCTGTGAAGGTCGGACTTCGACCGAAGTCACTGTGCTCGGACCGAATGATGCGCTCCCGGCGTCCGGTGCGACCAAAATCAACGCGCAAGGCGAACGAGTTCCCGTAACAGCTCCGGCGACGCCCCGCAAACGGATTGATGCCGAGTTTGATCTGGATAGCGTCTCCATCGAATCGAGCCGCTCCCCCTGCCCACCGGGATGGGAGTTGGTCCCCAAATCAGACAACGCGCCCTATCGCTTTACCTGTCGCCCAGCCCCGGTCAAGCCGCTGTCGTGCCAGGGGGGAACAAGTTTCTTTGAAAACGCCGGTACAATAGGCTGCCACTGAGATCTGAAAAAAGGGCTGCAAAATTTGCGGCCCTTTTCACATCTACTCTGTGTCGATCTTCTTGGCTATATTCAGATTTCAAGGTATTTGAGGTGCAAGACATTTCAACGTCTGAAAAGTCACCTTGATCTTGCGGGAATGTTGCTTATCTGCCACAGTGCCTGAACCTCTCCGCGCTAAAGTCCATACGGAATTTGTAGAATCCCTGCCTGCCGTAAGAGTTGAGATGCCATGCCCTACGTTCGCCGTACCCCAGAGGGGAATATCGCTGCCCTGCTCTCCAGCCCTGCCGAGGATGCCTTGGAATATCTGCCAGCCACCGCACCGGAGGTATGTGACTTCCTACAACTACCGCATACCGAGAGATTTTCGGGATTGGATACGGACTTCATCCGGGTCATGGAGGATCTCATTGACCTCCTCACTGACAAGAATCTTCTGCGTCTGAGTGACCTGCCGCCCGAGGCGCAACGCAAACTTGTTGCACGCAAGGATATGCGCAAGCGGATGAAAGAAGATTCTGCTACGCCCCGAACAAAAACCCCAAAAGCATAATTCTTTTTGCATTTCATATACAAAAACGGCGCTCATATGGCGCCGTTTTGTTGATAGGTGCAGCAGGCCTTAGCCTCCAGTTCCCCCTACGGTCAGGCCATCAATGCGCAAGGTGGGCTGACCCACACCTACCGGAACGCTCTGCCCTTCCTTGCCGCAGGTGCCAACACCCGGATCAAGCGCCAGATCATTGCCAATCATTTTCACGCGTAACAGCACATCCGGCCCGTTACCAATCAAAGTGGCGCCTTTCACGGGGTAGGTGATCTTGCCGTTTTCGATCATATAGGCTTCTGCGGTCGAGAAGACAAACTTGCCGCTGGTAATGTCCACCTGCCCCCCGCCAAAATTGGCTGCGTACAAGCCCTTTTTGACAGAAGCAATGATTTCCTCAGGCGCCTTGTCCCCCGCCAACATGATGGTATTGGTCATGCGGGGCAGCGGCAGGCTGGCAAAAGATTCGCGTCGGCCATTGCCGGTAGGCGCAACGCCCATCAGGCGGGCGTTATGCATATCCTGCATGTATCCAGTCAGAATGCCATCGTCAATCAAGGTCGTGCATGCGCTGGGGTTGCCCTCGTCATCAATCGTCAGCGAGCCACGCCGGCCACTCAAAGTGCCATCATCCACAACGGTGACACCCTTGGCTGCCACCCGCTCGCCAATACGCCCTGCAAATGCAGAGCTGCCTTTACGGTTGAAATCCCCTTCCAGGCCGTGCCCAATCGCCTCGTGCAGCAAGATACCAGGCCAGCCATTGCCCAATACCACATTCATTTCCCCAGCAGGCGCCGGGCGTGCAACCAGATTGGTACGGGCCTGATGCACCGCTCGCCGGGCGTATTCACGCAGCACGTCGTCGGAGAACACCGAGTAATCGCTGCGGCCACCCCCGCCCGCCGAGCCTTGCTCGCGCATGCCACCGTCTTCCATGATCACAGTGAGTGACAGCCGCACCAGTGGGCGGACATCGGCCGCCATCACGCCATCACTGCGGGCCACCATCACCACATCCCAGGTTGCGGCGAGAAAGGCCATTGCCTGCACCACGCGCGGGTCTTCCTGGCGAGCCATGCGCTCCAGGCGTTCCAGCAAGGCAACCTTGTCGGCGTCCGCCATGGAAGGCACCGGATCAATCGCGGCATAAAGCGCTTGTGGCTGAGGGCGTGACGCTAGCGCCACCGTGCGGGCCTGCCCTTGCGCGGCAATTGATCGCACGGTATGCGCAGCTTCCAGCAAGGCGCTATCGCCAATGTCATCAGAATATGCAAAAGCAGTTTTTTCCCCGGCAATCGCACGAACCCCAACACCCTGTTCGATGTTGTAACTCCCGGCCTTGACGATGCCTTCTTCAAGACTCCAGCTCTCGGCACGCTGGTATTGGAAATACAGGTCGGCGTAATCCACGCCATGCCCGAGAATGCCCGACAAGGCACGATCCAGGTGGGCGGTATTCAGTTCGTAGGGTTGCAGCAGGGTTGCCTGCGCGATATCCAACAGTGGGGTATTCTGGCTAGTCATTTGTTGTATCAAGATGAGTAATCATTCAAAGCGACGATGGCGCAAGGCGGGCAGGCTTTCACGCACAGACAGCAGGCGAGCGGGCTCTACATCGCCCACCACCACACCTTCACCCATCGCCATGCATGCCACAACTTCGCCCCAGGGGTCGATCAGCATGCTATGGCCAAAGGTACGTCGTCCACACGGATGCACGCCCCCCTGCCCACACGCCAGCACATAACATTGGTTCTCGATGGCACGGGCGCGCAGGAGAACTTCCCAATGCGCCCGTCCCGTAGTTTCGGTAAATGCGGCAGGCACCACGATCAAGGCTACATCGCCCAGGCGTCTGTACATCTCCGGAAAGCGCAGATCATAGCAAACCGACAGGCCGACGCGTCCGCACGGGCCATCAAAGCAGACCAACTCGCTGCCCGGCTCAATGGAGCGGGATTCGTCGTAAGACTCCGCACCACGCTCAAACGCAAAGAGGTGAATCTTGTCATAGCGCGCAACCCTTTGCCCGGCGGAGTTAAACACCAGGCAACTATTTCGCACGTGGCTGTCATCCGAAGCCTGTAGAGGCAGCGTACCGCCAATGATCCACAGCCCGTGGCGTTTGGCGGCTTCGGCAAGAAAACGCTGGATAAGCCCTTCGCCATCCCGCTCGCAAATCCGCAGCTTGTCGCCCTCGTGTGCCGAGATCAGGGGGAAATACTCCGGCAACACCGCAATTTCAGCCCCTTGCGCCGCCGCTTCTGCCAGCAGGCGTTCCGCCGTGGCCAGATTGGCGACCATATCTGCACTGGAGATCATCTGTATCGCGGCCACGCGACAGCCGTTTTCTGTCATGGCTTGGCTCCTGATGGCGAAGAAGTGGAGGCTGCAGGGCCCGAGGATAAAATATTCACCTGCAATTCCTTGGGCAGTTTCTTGAGCAGCGCATTCCCTGTATTTTCAATCTTTGGCTCGGCCCAAGGGCCGCTGATCTCATATTCATAGCTGAAAATCTTTTCCACCGGATCGCGCAGGAGCTTTTGCGCCACATAGGCGGCCACCCCCACCAAGGGGTTGACCACGCCGACGGCAGCTTGCCCAACAGTAACCCCGATTGCGACCGTCTCGCTCAAGGTGGGTTGCACGGTCACGTGCAGGTCATACACCTCGCGCCCCAGATCAGTGGAGCCACGCATCATCACCTGGGCCGAGGCCCCCGCTATTTCCAGATTCTTGGTATGGAGTACACCACTGCTCAAATCCATGTCGCCCTTGATAGAATCAAAAACAAAACCTTCCGAAAACAGATCGCTGAAATCCAGTGTCAAACGCCGAGGCAGGAATTGCAAGCTCAGGAGCCCCAACAGGCGGCCCGCCCCCGGCTCCATCTTGTTGAAGCGGCCCGAGGCTACATCCAGCTGCATCTTGCCCGTCAGGCTCGGGTAATGGATCGAGGTTGGCGGACCTTGCCAATTGAGTGCACCAGTGAGTTTGGCCTTGCCATTCCGTACCATGTTGACGTAACCCAGCCGATCCAGCATCGCCCCGGTATTGTCACTCATCAGGGAAAAATCCAAGCGGGTCAGGTCAGGCGACGACACTGTACGAGGCATCCACTGCCCCTGGCCCTCAAGGTGGAAATCCGGAGAGTTCAGAGAGATTTTCTGCAGCATCCACAGCTTGTCTGCATTGACCGCAGAAAGTTGCAAACGCCCAAGTTTCAACTTACGCAGGTAGAACTCATCGGCTACCACATCCAGCGCGGGGAGTTCAGAGATGGCATTGTCCTGCGCGGCAACACTGCCTGCCTCGTGGGCGGCCTCATCTGTTGCAGCAGGCACAGGTTCCAGTACAAGGCGTTTGAGGCGGGCAGACAAACGGCCACGCCCCGCATCCGTCCACACCAGGGCCCCCTCCAACTGCGGGCCTTCGGTTTGCAAGGTCCAGTTGCCATCCTGGCGCACCGCACGTGCCGTCACGTTGTGGAAACGATGCCCGCCCACATCCAGTTCATCGGCTTTGAAGGCCAGCCCGGCCAAACTGCTCTGCCCACCATCGGGAGAAGCCCCATCCCCTGCTGCCAGATGGGAAACCACAGGCCGCCAAGGCTCCACATCAAGGTGCGAGAAATCACCCGCCAGCCGCCAGCCACGCGAGGGCAAATCCACCTGTGTGCCATACGAGAAAAGCCCGCGCGCAAAGTTGCAGCGCGTGGTACAGCGATCTTCCCACACAAGATTCATGCGTTTGTTGACCTGCACCTGCCAGCGTTCTGTGCTTGATCCATCATCCATGCCATCAGAATGCCAATTAAATACCAGCGGCCACGCCTGCTCGGCAGGTTTCTGCATCGGGGCAGGCAAGGACGATGCCATACCCGCCAAATCGCTGCTTACATTGACATCCACGCTTTTGGCTTTGACCTTGATCGTGGCATGCGCCGTCGACTCGCCACGCACATAATCCCACAACGGCAAGTGCGCCATCTGGCGCAGCCCCTCTGAACCGATGGCGCCATCAGCCTCAAACCGCAAGGTACCATCGGCATCGGTCGTACCACTTGCACTCACGTGCCGCCCCGCAAATTTGGCTTCAGCCCCCCGCAAACCCAAGGCTTTTTCAGTAAAGGTCAGGGTGCCATTGGTGTCATAAAATTCAGGCAGTACCGAAATCAGCTTGACCTGATTGCTTAAGAAGCGATACTCACCGCGTACCTTCGTGTCATTAGCGTTATACAAGGGAACTTCGATATGCAAGCCCAGTTCGCCACTGCCACGCGCAGTAATACCGCGTGTGAAGTTCCCGGCCAGATGTGCGATGTGGCTGTTATTCACATAGTGGAGGAAATCTGTGGTGGGCCCTTTGGCCTTGCCATCGACAAACAGGGTCTGCTTCTCATGCTCAACCATGTCGGGAATTTCAACGCGCACATTGGATGCAGTCACCCCCTGGTAGCGGCCCGATGAGGCAACAATCAGCATGCGGGCACCTTCAAACAGCAAGGAACCCCGCAGATTGGTCATGCCCAGCCAGCCATCGGCAAACATGACTTCGGCATCAACCATCTGGCCGCCGACCTTGAAGATGCCCCCCCCCTTACGGTAGGGGAAGTCCTGCAGATTGCCCGCAGTTTGCAGCACAACATTATCCAGTTGCCCACCACGCAGGCCCTGAGTCAGCCAATTGATGGTGTTCTGCGGCGTAATACGCGGCAGATAATGAATGGCTGAATTGACCCGCACATGCTGTGCCGTGCCATGCAGATCAAGGTACCCCGGCCCATCACTTGCGCTGCGCCAGAACCCGACAAACTCGCCACGCAGATCCGGGTTGCTTAGTTGCAGCTTGTTCAGATAGACGTTGAGTGACTCCGCCGCCTGCCCCTCGACGCGTTCATGTTTCCAGCCGCCGTCGACGGCAGCCTGGTCCAGGCGAATATCCTCGAACATGACATAAGGGTAGGCAAACACCCCGTTGCGCACATTCAGGTGGAATGTCCCTTCACGATCATCACCACTGATCTGGCCGGACAAGCCCTGCATGCCAGGGAGTTTTTCCCCTGCGTCCACCCCAACCTGGGCGAACTTGGCATTGATGCGAAATTGCAGCGGCGCATCTGGAATGCTCTTCCAGGATAGATTGAGGCTATCCAGCCGCCCCCTGGGGTGGAGTTGCTGGAGCGGTTCCTTGATTGAGGCAGGCAGCGGCAGGCGCGCCGCTGTCTTGGCCACCAGCCCCAGATCAAGCCGCCCGGTCCCCAACTCCACACTGGCAGGCTGCTTGTCACGAGCGGCGTGACTGCGCAGGAAGAAGCTGGTCGGCTCCACCCGCCCGCCCTCGCCGGTGAGCATGGTCAGGCGCTCGCCCTCCACCGTCAGATCCCCGTCACGCATGGAGGCGCGAATCCGCCCGGACAGCGTGTTGACGTTAAACGCTGGCAGATCGTCCCCCAGTTGGGCGCTGATGTTTGCCAGCGCCACATCGGCGGTCACCCCAAACACCTTGGGGCCTTCCACATTCAACCAGCTACGCAGGCTGGCCCGCCCGTGATCCAATGCCACGGGGTAATCTACCCAACGCTTCCAGGCAGCCAGATCCGCATTGCTGACTTCCAGATAGACGGTGCCACGCCAAGATTCCGGGGCGGAGAGCTTCTCTCCACGCAGGTCGCCACGGATATCCAGCGGCCCCGACCACTGCGCAGGCGGGCTTGCCAGAACGGCGAAGCGGTGGCGATCATAGCGGTTGTCCAGGCGCAGATTCAGCTTGTCCAGCGACAAGGTCGGGGCGCCACGCTTGGCATCCGTCCAACTCACCCGCGCATCACGGATCAGGACCTGCCCCTGGTGGAGGATGAAATCCGCAAAACCGCTTTCCCCTGACCCAGCATTGTCCGAACCACCTTTGAGCCGGATGCCGGCCACATAGAGGCTGCCATCTGCTTCGCGGCGGATCTCCAATTGCGGATGATAGATTTCCAGGCGGCTCAGAATCGGGCGCATCCGCCACAGCGAAGACCAGCCCAACACGGCATCCACGCGGGGCAACTCCAGCGCCTGCCGCTTGGATTCATCCATCACCTTCAGCGACAGCAGCTCCAGCGAAGGGTGTAGCCCCGACCACTCCGCTTTGACGGAGGATATCTTGACGGGCAGGCCCACCTGCGCGGAAAGAAAGGCTTCAATCCGCTCGCGCTCGTTGGCCACCTGGGGCAGCACCACATAGCGCACAGAAATCAAAACGATGGCAACAATGAAGTAGCACACCCACAGGGTACGCCACACAAAGCCTGGCAGCGCCAGAATACGCCCCCACAACATCTTCGGGATAGGGGAAATCTTGCTCAGGAAAGACACAATGCGGCAACACCCGGTTCAATTGTCATCAGAATTGCATCACAAAATGATTATAGAAAAGCAATTTTTGCAGCACCTAACATCTTGCCAACCAGGAGCCTTGTCTGCCGCACAACAATCCTCTCAACAGCAAGTAGTGCTTGTTCGCCCAAATCGCTCTAGACTCCGATTTTACCCTATCGCCGTAGATTCCCCCGGCTCTTGCCCACAATGATGAATGTCGACGCCCAAATTCAGCATGCCTGCCAGCACAGCCGCTTCCTGAGCAACCTGCTCAACGCCCGCCCGTGGCTGCCACCGCTGCTGACGCAGACACTGGATAAGCCTTTGACGCGTGCCGACATGGAAGGGTTCCTTGCCGCCGAACCAATCACCGATGCCAACCTGAACGCCCGCCTGCGCCACCTGAAATCCTGGGTATACGCCCACGTCATGGTGCGTGACCTAGCTAGCTTGGCGCCATTGGCAGAAGTCACCACAGCCATGAGCCACGTGGCGGAAGTCGCCATTAGCACCGCGCTGCATCACCTCAACACCTGGCAGTCAGAACGCTTTGGCGTTCCCCGCAATGAGAAGGGCGAAGCGCAACAACTCATCGTGCTGGGCATGGGCAAGCTCGGCGGTGGCGAGTTAAACGTCTCCTCGGATATTGACCTGATTTATACCTACCCTGAAGACGGCCAGACCGACGGCGCCCGCAGCCTCAGCAACAGCGAGTATTTCACCCGCCTGGGGCGGCAGCTCATTGGTGCCATTGCCGAGATTACGGCCGAAGGCTACGTCTTCCGCGTCGATATGCGGCTACGCCCCAACGGGGATTCCGGCCCCCTGGTGGCCTCTTTTGACATGCTGGAAAACTATTTCATCACCCAGGGTCGGGAGTGGGAACGCTATGCGTGGATCAAGGCGCGCCCGCTGACGGGCACGCGTCACGAAGAGCTGACCGCGCTGGCCCGATCCTTCATCTTCCGCAAGTATCTGGATTTTGGCGCCATTAACGCCATGCGCGATCTGCATGCGCAAATCCGCCGCGAAGTTGCCCGCCGTGAGATGAGCGACAACATCAAGCTGGGCTCAGGCGGCATTCGGGAAATCGAGTTCATCGCCCAGGTCTTCCAGCTCATCCGGGGCGGCGGCAACCGCGAATTGCAGATCCGCCCCACCCTCTCGGTTTTGCAGAAATTAAGAGAACGCGAACACCTCAACCAGCAGACCGTGGCCGAACTCACGAGCGCCTACGAATTCCTGCGGCGCCTGGAGCACCGCATCCAGTACCTGGATGACGCCCAGACCCACCTGATCCCTGCCTCAGAAGAAGACCGCCAGCGGCTCGGCATCGCAATGGGGTTTGCCGATTATGCAGGCCTGGACGCAGCGCTCAGTGAGCACCGCACGCGCGTCAGCCAATATTTTGGCGAAGTCTTCGGAGACCCCGCCAGCGACCAGCACCAACTGGATAGCCTCTGGACTGGTGTCTGTGGCTCCGCCAATATCGAGGAGGCCCTGGGCGAACTGGGTTTCCGCAGCCCCGCCACCAGTGCCGCCCGCCTGCAGGAATTCCGCGATGGCGCCCGGGTACGCAGCATGGGTGACGAGGCCCGTGGGCGGCTGGATGCCCTCATGCCACGCATCCTCGAACTTGCCTCGTGCGGGCGCAACCCGGATGAAGCCCTGTCCCGGATGATCGCCTTGCTGGAATCCATCTACCGCCGCGCCATCTACCTTGCATTGCTCCAGCAATACCCAAGAGCCCTGGCACGCGTGGTCGAACTCGTTGCCAGCTCAAGCTGGGCGGCAGCCTACCTGACCCACCACCCCTTGCTGCTTGACGAATTGCTTGACCCTCGGCTCCTCACCGAACAGCAGGACTGGAGCGCTTTCGCCACCGAGCTTTCCGAGCGCATGAACACCTTGGGGGACGATACCGAACGCCAGATGGATGTGATGCGTGAAGCCCACCA
Organism: Uliginosibacterium gangwonense DSM 18521; assembly: GCF_000373965.1. GTDB lineage: Bacteria > Pseudomonadota > Gammaproteobacteria > Burkholderiales > Rhodocyclaceae > Uliginosibacterium > Uliginosibacterium gangwonense. The sequence continues at coordinate 13,775 of NZ_KB892853.1, forward strand.
CGCTCAGGTCTTCCGCCTGCTCAATAATGATCTGGCCGGGCTGCTCACCGTGGAGCGCCTTTCTGATCACCTCTCAGCTCTGGCTGACATCGTTTTGCAGGAAACCCTGGACCAATGCTGGCGCAAACTTCCCAAGCGGCATACCGAACACCATCGCTTTGCGATCCTGGGTTACGGCAAGTTGGGCGGCAAGGAACTCGGCTATGCCTCAGACCTGGACCTGGTGTTTGTTCATGACGACCCGGAGCCCGATTGCCAGCCGCTCTATGCCCGCCTGGCCCAACGTATCAACACCTGGCTGGATAGCCACACCGCAGCAGGCCACCTCTTTGAAACAGATACCCGTTTGCGCCCAAATGGCGAATCCGGCCTCATCGTTGTATCACTCGAATCATTTGAACAATACCAGCGGCAAAATGCCTGGGTTTGGGAGCATCAGGCACTCACCCGCGCACGCTTCTGCGCGGGCAATCCGGAGGTGGGCGCCAAGTTTGAAGCACTTCGCGTCAATCTCTTGCGCGAATCACGCGATGCCGACACCCTGCGCACGGAAGTACTGTCCATGCGCCAGAAAATGCGCGAGGCATTCGCCAACAAAGGCGAAGGTTTCGAACTCAAGCACGATGCGGGCGGCCTGATTGACGTGGAATTCATCGTGCAATACCTTGTGCTGGCGCATGCACGCCAGCATCCAAACCTCACGGATAACAAGGGCAATATCGCACTCCTGCACCGTTGCGCAGAGGCGGGATTGATCCCCACGGAACTGGCCCGCCAAAGCGCAAACGCCTATCGCACCATGCGCCACGCCCAACACGGCCTACGCTTGAATCAACAGACCAGCCGGGTGTTTGACGACAGCCTTGATGCAGTCCGCATACCCGTACAAGCTCTATGGAAAAATCTATTCGGCGCGCAGGCGACATAAAGCAAAAGGAGGGCTCCCCCTCCCTTTACGGAATTCCCATGATCATTATCGATGATGATCAGAGCCGCTGCCATGCCGGCTTGTTGGCATATACCCATTTATAATATTCAGATCGAGTCAATTGCGAAGCGGCCTCAGCGTCCACACAGACTTTTGCCTGTGGGTGCATTTGCAGGATTGACGCGGGATTGATCGACGAAATCGGCCCTTCGACCGCCTGCGCGATGGCGTGCGCCTTGTTGGCACCAAAAGCCAGGAGCAAATTTTCCCGCGCCTCCATGATCGTGCCAATCCCCATGGTAATCACATGCGTGGGCACCTTGTCTTCGCCGTCAAAAAAGCGGGCGTTATCTCGCCGTGTCTGCGGCGTCAGGGTTTTGATCCGGGTACGCGAACCCAGTGAGGAAGTCGGCTCATTGAAACCGATATGGCCTTCAGTACCGATACCCAACACTTGCAGATCAATACCTCCGGCGCTTTTTATTTTTTCCTCATATTCAGCACAAAAAGCGGGGATATCCTTGGCCGTTCCATCCGGGATGTTCACTTTGTCCTTGCGGATGTTGATATGGTCAAACAGGTTCGCCCACATAAAGCTGTGGTAGGACATCGGACTATTTGGATCAAGCCCGACGTATTCATCCAGATTAAAGCTTGTCACCTGGCTCCAATCCAGATTCATCGCAATCAAGGCACGATACAGGCGCAGCGGCGTACTGCCCGTGGCAAGGCCCAACACCGCGTTGGGCTTTTCTCGCAGTAGGCGGGCAATGATGCGGGCCGCGATGTCTACGCTGTCTGCTTCAGTCGGTTGAATGATAATTTCCATGGCAATCTTTACTCTTTATTTTCTATTCATGTTTCCGAATACTGATCGCTTACCGCCACGCACTCCCCTTCAACGAAAGTCTGGTGCAATTGCAACGTAGGCGACATCACGACCAGATCCGCATAGGCACCCACCTGCAGGCGCCCCCGTTCAGTTTCCCCGAGGTAATCCGCCGGATGCGTGGACACCAGTTTCGACGCTTCGGCCAGATTCATCCCGATAGACACCAGATTACGCAATGCCTGATCCATTGTGAGCACACTGCCCGCCAGGGTGCCATCGGCAAGGCGGACGCCCCCCAGGCACTTGATCACGGCCTGGGAACCCAGGTGATAATTCCCGTCTGGCATCCCGGCCCCTGCGGTAGAGTCTGTCACGCAGTAGAGTTTCGGAATGGCACGACGCGCGGCACAAATAGCGCCGGGGTGTACATGTAGCAGATCAGGAATGATTTCAGCATATTCCGCATGCGCCAACGCAGCCACTGCGACACCTGGCTTACGGTGATGAAAACCACTCATGGCATTGAACAAATGGGTAAATCCGCTGGCCCCGGCTTCCAGCGCCGCCACGCCATCTTCATAACTACCATTGCTGTGACCAATCTGGGCGCGGATGCCTGCCGCTTTCAAGTCCCGAATGAATTGAAGATGGCCGACGATCTCCGGCGCCAGAGTCAGCACCCTGATTTGGGCCAAGGCATTAAGCGCCTGCAACTCGTCCATACTGGCTACACGCGCCTGTGGGGGTTGCGCCCCCAATCGGCTGGCGTTGATGAAGGGCCCCTCAAGATGCACTCCCAATACCCGCGCACAACCTGCGGGGCGTGTGCGGATGGCACGCCCAACATCTGCCAAAGCCATTTCAATATCGGCGTGGGGTGCCGTCATCGTCGTCGCCAGCAGACTGGTCGTACCTGAACCTGCGTGGGTGCGGGCAACCGTATCGATGGCACCCTGCCCATCCATGACATCGGCACCGCCACCGCCATGCACGTGCAAATCGATGAACCCTGGCAGGATGATTGATTCGTCATCCCCAGGCTCCGAGACAGAAACGCCCTCGATCGACAGGATGCGTTCGGCAAAACGGAGTGCTCCGCGAACCCATCCTTCGGGCGTAAGAATACAGCCGGTGATGTGAGTATTCATTCCATGGCACACAACAAGTAATTAAGACCACTTTAGTACCAATAAACCATTCCGTCAATCTGCCCTTCATGCACCAAAATGGATAGGACTGTTTACATGGAATTCAGGCTTCAGATAAAAGTGAACAGGAATTACGCTTGACTTCACGCCACAAGTGGTATTAATGTGGTCACACAACACGGGAACCACTTCGCTCGCGCAGCCCCGAGTCGATTGCTCACGCTATCCGGGAGACTTTCATGTTCAGCCTTCTAAGAGTGTCTCAGCAGCGTCGCAAACGGCCCAATGAAGCGCTCTGTGCGGCACGCGGTATCCCACCCCTCCCCTTTTTTCGCATTACCCCGCCCTCATCATGAGCACCATGGTGAGGCAACTCTACGTTCTCAACCATTCGCAAAGGACAGAATCGTGAACGGCATTGGATATCTGCAAAAAATAGGGCGGGCACTCATGGTGCCGGTGGCCGTGTTGCCCGCCGCAGCAATCATGATGGGGGGTGGCTATTGGCTGGACCCCACCGGCTGGGGCGCGGGCAACGCGGTAGCCGCCTTTCTCATCCAGGCAGGCGCTGCGATCATCGATAAGATGGGGCTGCTATTCGCTGTGGGGGTGGCCTACGGCCTATCTAAAGACAAAGATGGTGCCGCAGCACTCGCCGGGCTGGTCGGCTACATGGTGCTGACCACTTTGCTCAAACCCAATGTGGTGGCACAGATCCAGTCCATTCCGCTCGAACAGGTGCCAGCCGCCTTCAAGAAGATCGAGAACCAGTTTGTCGGCATCCTCTGTGGGGCAATCGCCTCAGAAATCTACAACCGCTTCAGTGCCGTAGAACTGCCGAAGGCACTGGCCTTTTTCTCAGGTCGGCGGCTGGTGCCGATCCTCACCTCACTGGTGATGATCGTGGTCGCCTTTGTCATGATGTTCGTCTGGCCCTATGTGTATGGTGGGCTGGTGAGCTTTGGCGAATCCATGGTCAGCCTGGGCTCGGTTGGAGCGGGCATCTATGCATTCTTCAACCGTTTGCTGATTCCGGTTGGCCTGCACCACGCCTTGAACAGCGTGTTCTGGTTTGACGTGGCGGGCATCAACGATATCCCGAACTTCCTGGGCGGCGCCAAATCGCTTGCCGAGGGTAAGGCTGTGCTGGGCATCACCGGGCGCTATCAGGCCGGCTTCTTCCCGATCATGATGTTTGGCCTACCCGGCGCCGGGCTTGCCATCTACCGTGCGGCCAAACCGGCCAATCGTGCACGCGTGGCCTCCCTGATGCTAGCAGCAGGTTTCGCCTCCTTCTTTACCGGGGTGACCGAACCCATCGAATTCGCCTTCATGTTCGTCGCTCCCTTGCTCTACGGTCTGCACGCTCTGCTGACAGGTATTTCCGTATTCATTGCTGCGCAGTTGCACTGGATTGCAGGCTTTGGTTTCTCTGCTGGCCTAGTCGACATGGCGCTCTCTGCACGCAATCCGCTGGCAGTCAATTGGTATATGCTGATTCCGCAGGGCTTGGTATTTTTTGCGGTGTACTACTTCACCTTTTCCTTCGTCATCCGCAAATTCAATCTCAAGACCCCAGGTCGTGAAGATGACGAAGTCCCGGTCGACTCAGCTCCGGCTACGGAACCCGTGCCCACTGTCGTCAGTACAAAATCGACATCCCTGGCCGAATCCTATCTGGGCATCATTGGCGGAGCGGGCAACATCGTCAACGTGGATTCCTGCATCACCCGTCTGCGCTTGACACTCAAAGATGGTTCGATTGTGGATGAAGCAGCAGCCAAGCGTTTAGGTGCCAGCGGCGTCATCCGCTTGAACCAGCAGAACGTACAGATCGTGATTGGGCCGAAAGCAGAATTAATTGCCGAAGAAATCAAGCATCTGATCGGCAGCAGCGCGCATTAAGCGCGCCCCCGCTGGCAGGCCCATACGTGCCTGCCAGCGCCCATCCTGCATGGCAGTGGTATGATGAAAGCCCGATTTCTAGCCCCCATCTTGCAGCCATCATGTCGAGTAGTGCCACTCACGGGTCGGACGGAGACAATCTTTTCGCTCACATTGAGCTGGACGCAGCCGCCCCCACGCCCCTTTACGTACAAGTCAGCAATGGGCTGGCCCGCCTGATCCGCGAACGGCATTTCAGCGCCAACGATGCCCTGCCGTCCGAACGGATACTGGCTGAAAAACTGGGCATCTCCCGCGTCACCGCACGCAAGGCCATCGACGCCCTGGCCAGTGAAGGGCTTATCATCCGCAAGCACGGCTCCGGCAACTACATTGCCCCCCTGCTTGAGCAACCGCTCAGCAGCCTCACCAGCTTTACCGAAGAACTCACCAAACGGGGCTTTGTACCCCGGTCACAGTGGCTCAAGCGCACCCTAGGGGTGGCCATGACCGACGAACTCGTCGCCCTGGGGCTGTCTCCCGGCGCACGCGTGGCCCGTCTAGAACGCGTCCGGCTCGCGGATGACACGCCGATGGCCATTGAGATCAGCACACTCCCGATTACCGCCGTGCCCAATCCCAAGGCCGTGACCGACTCGCTCTACGCCTATCTTGCCACCCGTAACTGCCAGCCGGTACGTGCCCTGCAGCACGTTCGTGCCGTCAACGCCACCGAGCGCCAGGCAGAGCTGCTCTCAATCCCCCCACAGCAAGCCCTGCTCTTCATCACCCGTATCGGCTACCTGGCGGACGAACGCGCCGTAGAAATCACCCACACCTGGTGCCGCAGCGACTACTACGATTTTGTGGCGGAACTCAGGCGTTGATCTGCCGAATTTGGCTTTATATGCAACATCGAGTGAAATGATAGATGGGCGAACAGCAACTCCTTCGTGCAAAACAAAACTAAATCATTCCAGTCTGGCTAACCCAAAGCTTTTTTCACCACTTCAGCAATAAACGGTCCCTTGGCACAGGTGTAACTCTCCCAATCATCCGCAAATTGTTCTGAGAGTGACATCTTCAATGCCTCGTAGCTTGATGCCAATAAAGGATCACTACGTAGCGCATTCCGAAATGCAAGATGCTCCGTCCAAAACCGGCCACCCAGGACGACACCATGCAAGTGAATATGGCGAGGTCGCGTACGAGGTTTAGCAAAGAATCGGCGATCAGGTATCGCGGTTTCGTGGATTGGCATGTATTCATAACCCAAGCCCTCAAGGATCGATACCCAAGCTTCGATGATCTGGAGAGAAGAAGCTCCCAGCATGATGTCAATGATCGGCTTGGCCGAAAGACCGGGAACTGCCGTGCTATCGATGTGCTCGATACAAACGCCTTCATTTCCAAGTGACGAAGCAAGCAAACCCCGCTCCGCCTCAAATTCACCGGGCCAATGATCGGAGTAGCGTGTCAGGACGATAGGCGAGCGATGTGTCATGAATGTGGCAACGAAATTTTGGCAGAGGCGATAGATAGAGGGCCTATGCTACTCCAACTGCATACAACCCTATAGAGAGGCCTTAATCAGGCCGCTGAAATATCTGCCCCTGGTACATCAAGGACTCGATTGCGTTTGTAAGTTGAGAGTGTTGCGTGTTTCACTCGACACGGGGAGGCAAGGAAGCAGTGTGAAAGGGAATGGAGAATGGATTTCAGTGGGATATAAAGCAAAAACCCCTCACAGGCGGTGTTCCTGGAGGGGTTTTTGGGTGTGGGGAGTCTGACGATGACCTACTTTCTCACGGAAGAACCGCAATATCATCGGCGCGGTTTCGTTTCACGGTCCTGTTCGGGATGGGAAGGGGTGGTTCCGAAACGCTATGGTCGTCAGACTTTAACTGGTCTGCCTGGTGGGGCGGATATGGGTGCGCCACCAGGACTGGCTTGGAAGACAGATGAATGCAAAGCGCTCGGGCTTTGTATGTATGAATGGGGGGGTGATTGCGTGATGTACGTTCAGCGTCTGTGCTGCACACTGTTGTGTTCAGAGTTATAGGATCAAGCCGCACGGGCAATTAGTATCAGTTAGCTTAACGCATTACTGCGCTTCCACACCTGACCTATCAACGTCCTGGTCTCGAACGACCCTTCAGGGGGATTGAATCCCCAGGGAAGTCTTATCTTGAGGCGAGTTTCCCGCTTAGATGCTTTCAGCGGTTATCTCTTCCGGATTTAGCTACCCGGCGATGCGACTGGCGTCAC
>NZ_KB892854.1 GCF_000373965.1 Uliginosibacterium gangwonense DSM 18521
CCCTTTGCCAAGGCCGTTGAAGAACTTCTGGGCGCCAAGGTTCAAATCGCCAAACGCAACCAGTTGCATACCTTTGCTGTCCTACCCCAGCGCTGGGTGGTTGAGCGGTCATTTGCCTGGATCGAAAAATGTAGGCGTTTGTGGAAGAACTGCGAGCGCAAACTCAACACAAGCTTGCAGTTCATACATCTTGCATTCCTGGCGCTTTTGCTCAAAAGATCGTGAACAGGTTCTCAGGTTATCTCGCCGTGTCGCCGCTGGCCTTGCCCTGCAGCGTACTAAGGAACGTTCTCGCAGAAAGAAAGCGCCGGAAGAAGGGCCCGCGGACTGCAGGGAGAAGAGGTTCACCTGGCTGTGGCAACCCATACCAACCTCGCCGGTGTTTACATGATGCAGGCGGTACGCGGTTTCAATGAACAACTTGAACGCATTGCTGCGCTGGTGAGCGCAGGTGATTGCTCACTGCCAACCAGTCCAGTTTGTACGAGCTAAAGGCATTGTCTAGCACCAGATCCAGTGCCTGCGAAATATGTGCATCGTCAGATTGCGTCGTGTGGCTATGCAAATCGCCAACCGTCCACTGCCCAACCTCTGCTGTTGTGCTGCTGTTGTCATCGTTGTTATTGCCGCTATTTCCACAGGCGACGAGAGTCATGCCTATCATAAGGACAGTCAATATACGAAGGGGAGTGGCGGAAAATGAGTAATGACGGGTGGAATGTACTCGCATTTTAAAACCCCACTGAAATGAGAGCCGCAACGCTCGTGGCGAGACGGCTCATTTCATTTTGGGAATGTAGCTTGACGGCTGCATGAAAAGCGCGAAGTGTAAAGATGCTTCGTGACAAAGATGTGAATTGTGTTGGAGATTGGGCACCTCGAATACAAATAACCAGAGGTTTCCATAAAGGTCATCCAACCAAGCTGTGCCTCATTGGATTCTGATTGTCTTGCCGCATAAGACCCTCTGTTGGTGTCCTGCAGCAGCCTCAATTTCGTTGGCAGACTGACCCGCATCCGTTGCTCATGCCACCTGTAATGCCACTAATCGCCTGGTGTTGTAGCAGGTCGCCGTCATAATCATAGCGAAGTTTGCGCGTTGCTGTTGACATCGCTTAATCCTGCAAGCTGCTTCCCTGTGTTTTTGAGCATGTTGCTCGTGATTACGACAGGCGTTGTGGCCGTGGCTGCGTAGCCATCAGGTTCCATTGCCCTATTTTTCCTTCTATTCAAAAATCCCGACACCTAACCGCTGCGTAAGTATGGTGAGTTTCACGTGCAGGTGTTTTACTTCAACAAAATGCTCATATGAATGAAACAGTCTTGTAACTTTGAATATTAATAATGTTCATATGAACATTCAACCCGCAATATCATTTGCTAATCCATTATTCGATTCGCTATTCGATGATCGTGTCCAGGTCATCTACCGTCTGGTGCTGGAGCAGGGCTATCAGTCTATTGAGTCGTTGGCCACTAGATTTGGCGTCACGACGCAAACGATCAGACGTGATGTAAATGCTTTGTGTGAGAAGGGACTGTGCCGTCGTCGTCATGGTGGTGTCGACGTGATCCCCATAGAGGAGAACTTGGCTTACGCTGCGCGCTTGACCATGAATTTGGATGCTAAGCGCATGATTTCACGGAGTGTTGCCACACACGTACCGCAAGGTGCATCTTTGTTCTTTGGGATTGGCACCACGCCCGAACAGTGTGCGCTGGCACTCACGCAGCACCAAGGCTTACGTGTGATGACTAATAACCTGAATGTAGCTTTTGCGTTGAGTCGTAACCCCAGTTGCGAGCTGACGATTGCCGGTGGGCGCTTGCGCAACACGGATGGTGACGTTATTGCAGGCGAGGCGCACGATTTCTTCTCCCGTTTCGAAGTTGATATCGGCATCTACGGTGTTGGCGGAGTGGCTCAGGATGGTTCTTTGCTTGATTTCAATCACGATGAGATACGCATGCGATCGATATTGAGCGAACACTGCCGTCAGCGCTATCTCGTTCTAGATCACAGTAAATTTGGTCGTGGCGCCACCGTACGTGAAGGTCATATTACGCAGGCGCACAAGGTGTTTACGGATCAGCCTGTGCCAGAGCCGATTGCTGTCATGCTTGAGGAGGCGGGGGTTGAACTCATCGTCGCCTCGGTTTCTCCCCTCCCAGTTAAGGAGTAGATTGTTTATGATGACTTTGTCTATAAAGCGATGCGTGTCTTCCACAATTTTTGGTGTGCTTGCGTTGCTGGGTTCAGGTGCTGCCCACGCAGAGCAGCATGCGGTCTGTTACAACTGCCCGCCTGAATGGGCGGACTGGGAATCCCAACTTAAAGCTATCAACACAAAGCTAGGTATTGTGATGCCTCCGGATAATAAAAATTCGGGGCAATCTATTGCGGCAATGATTGCTGAGAAAGCCAATCCGGTGACCGATATGGTTTATCTGGGAGGAATCTCTGCAGACGCTGCGATCAATGCAGATATACTTAAGTCATACAAACCCAAAGGATGGGAGAAAATCTCTGCCAGCTTGAAAGACCCCGAAGGGCGCTGGTTTACCATTCACTCCGGCACACTGGGCTTGTTCATCAACACTGCTGCTTTGGGCAAAGTACCGGTTCCGCAGAGCTGGAAGGATTTGCTCAAGCCAGAGTATAAGGGCATGGTGGGGTATCTTGACCCTACTTCCGCAGCAGTCGGACAGCTGAGCGTGATGGCCGCCAACCTGTCTCTGGGTGGAAGCTATGAAAACCTTGACCCAGCAATCAAGTACTTCAAGGAGCTGGCCAAAAATCAACCGATCGTACCCAAGCAGACTTCTTATGCCCGTGTGATTTCAGGCGAAATCCCTATTTTAATTGATTACGACTTCAACGCTTACCGCGCTGAATACGTCGATAAGGCACTGGTTCGCTTCGTGATTCCCAAAGAGGGCAGCGTTGTGATGCCCTATGTGATGGGGCTGGCCAAGAACGGTCCGAACGCCGCCAATGGCAAGAAAGTATTGGATTTTCTGCTCTCAGCGGAAAGTCAGCAGATGTGGGGCAACGCCTATTTGCGCCCGGTATTCCCCGAATATCTTTCTGCACAAGCCAAATCCCATTTCCTTCCTGATAGCGAATATGCACGTGCCAAGCCTGTCGATTTGAAACGACTGGCGGCTGCGCAGGCAAAGATTATCGAACGCTACAAGAACGAAGTTCAGTAAGTCTCTTAACGGGGCGCATCAGCGCCCCGGTTTATGATTGTGATGCATCATGATTTATATGTTTTTGCCTGCAGCAGCTTTTTTTTCGGCATTTTTCATTCTGCCGATGTGTCGTCTGTTTCTCGTTGGTGGGAGCGGTGCGATAGGGTGGCGTGCCTACAGTGTCATTGTGACGGATAGCAACTATTTCAATGCATTGTTGGCGACTTTTGGCGTGGCGCTGGCCACTACGGTGACGACTTTGCTTATTGGCGGATTGGTTGGCGTATTTCTACAACGTTACCGTTTCCCTGGGCGCAGTTTCCTGATGGCCATCATCACATTGCCGATGGCATTTCCTGGGGTCGTGATCGGTTTCATGGTCATCATGCTGGCAGGCCGTCAGGGCCTGATTGGTCAGATTAGCATGGCCTTGGGAGGTGACCGGCTGGTGTTTGCGTACTCCTTTCTGGGGTTATTCTTGGGTTATGTGTATTTTTCTTTGCCACGCACGATTTTGACTATTGTGGCGGCCGCAGAGAAGCTAGATCCAAAGCTGGAGGAGGCGGCACGTTCGTTCGGTGCGAATACTTGGCACGTTGTGTGGGATGTGATCATGCCGGGTTTGAAGCCCGCATTGATTTCTGCAGGGGCAATTTGTTTTGCAACTGCAATCGGCGCTTTTGGTACTGCATTCACCTTGGCGACCCGGATCAATGTGCTACCCATGGTTATTTATACAGAATTTACCTTGTCTGCCAATATTGCCATGGCGGCAGCACTCAGTTTTGTGCTCGGCGCACTCACCTGGATTGTGCTGGCCTTGGCTCGTAGTGCAGCAGGTAACACAGTGGCCGCCGCTGCATAGGGATACATTGATGGCGTACAGAAAAATTTTATTTGGCATGCAGTTAGGGTTGTGCGTGCTGGTGTGCGTGTTTCTAATTTTACCGATGGGACTATCGGTGATCGCAGGATTGACAAATAACTACTTTGTCGGGCTTGACAGTGGTCTAACTCTACGATGGGTGCTGGAGGTGTGGGGTGGTTACCATGACACTATATTCCGCTCCGTCTGGATCGCTTTGGCTTGCGTATTTGTTACATTGATCATCGGGGTACCCGCTGCTTATGTTTTGCATCGCTCTCCACAACGCCTGGCAAGATGGCTGGAGGAGTTGCTTGTGCTGCCGATCGCCGTTCCCGGCTTGGCGACTGCGTTAGCCTTGATTGCAATGTATGGCGGGTGGGGAAATTTGCGAAGTTCATGGTTGTTTATTCTGATTGGCCATGTTCTTTTTACGCTGCCTTTCATGGTGCGTTCGGTGTTGGCCGTACTTGGGGGCATTGATCTGCATACATTGGAAGAAGGCGGCGCGTCCTTGGGCGCAAACTTTACCCAACGCTTTTTTCATATTGTGCTACCCAATTGTCGCCAAGGGATTTTGGCCGGAGCCTTGATGGTTCTGACGCTCTCCATGGGGGAGTTCAATATGACGTGGTTATTACATACGCCATTTACTAAGACTTTGCCTGTGGGCTTGGCTGACGCGTATGCTTCCTTGCGCCTTGAGGTAGGTAGTGCCTATACCCTGTTGTTTTTCTTGATGATTGTCCCCTTGTTGCTGCTGATGCAAGCCATTGCGCAACCACGTCAAAAGAAATTCGAATTGGTAGAGGATGAGGTCGTAATCCTTTTGTCGGAGTCTGCAAAATCATGAGTGCTTTGGTTCCCCAAGCTTTGTCTATTCGTCTGCAAGGATGTGCCAAGACCTTTCGGGATGGTACGCGCGCGTTGGAGTCTTTGGATCTGTCGATTTCAGCAGGAGAAACGCTGGTGCTGCTAGGGCCATCTGGTTGCGGCAAAACAACCACACTGCGTTTGATCGCGGGTTTGGAGCAACCTGATGCAGGCGGAAAGGTATTTTTCGACGATACAGATGTAACGACCCTTGGAATTGAGGCGCGCAAAATCGGTATGGTGTTTCAATCCTATGCTCTGTTTCCGAATATGACTGTTGCACAGAATGTCGGTTACGGTTTGCGGATTTTGAAAATGCCCAAGACCGAGCAGCAGGTGCGTATCCGCGAAATGCTTGCCATGATGCGGATTGAAGCCTTGGCTGATCGTCGCATTGATCAACTCTCCGGTGGTCAGCGGCAACGCGTCGCCTTGGCTCGCGCATTGGCCGTGCGCCCTCAAGCGCTGTTGCTGGATGAGCCCTTAACAGCCTTGGATGCGCGTTTGCGTGATGCATTGCGGGTTGAAATCAACCAACTGCTCCGCTCCTTGGGGATCACGACAATCTATGTGACACATGATCAAGCAGAAGCCATGGCGCTGGGCGACCGGATCATTGTGATGTCCCACGGGCGGGTTGAGCAGATCGGGACGCCGCGTGAAATCTATCATCAGCCCGGTTCCGCGTTTGTTGCAAATTTTATCGGCAGCATGAACCAGTTGCGTGGCGTTGTGACTCCGCAGGGCTTTACGTGCTCGGCAGGCTGCCTGAATTGGGATCGAAGTGGTGTAGCCGAAAGGGTACTGTTTCGCCCAGAAGACGTCAGCATAGTGACGTCATCAGAGTTTGCAGAGTTGACGGGCGTGGTTAAGGCCAGCTTCTTTATGGGAGATCACACCCGCCTATTGGTTGACGTGGGGGATGAAGCACCGATCACCGTGTTGGATGACGCCCGTTGCCCACAGGCTGTTGGGCAGAAACTCTATATGCGGGTTGCTCCGCTTGGCCTCATGAGCATTTAAAGAATCAAATCATGCTGATTGCCCACATTACTGATTTGCATATCAAACTGCCTGGCAAGCTTGCTTACGGGATAGTGGACTCTGCCGATTTTCTCAAGCGGTGTGTGAGTGCCCTTCAAAGTCTGACCCCCCAGCCCGATCTGATTGTGGTGACCGGCGATCTGGTCGACACAGGGTATGCTGCCGAGTATGCGCACTTGCAACAGTTGTTAGCACCCTTGGAAATCCCTTTGCTGGTGGTGCCCGGAAATCATGATGAGCGCGAATCTATGCGTTTTTCATTCCCTCTGCAAGACTGGACATCTTCCAGCGATTTTCTACAGTTTTCAGGCATATTCGGGCCTTTGCGTATCATCGGTCTGGATACTGTTGTGCCTGGAGAAGGGCGCGGAGAGTTGTGTGCCGCACGCCTCGACTGGCTGACTGAAGCCCTGTCTGCTGATAGCGAAACGCCCACACTGATATTGATGCATCATCCGCCGTTCTTGACTGGTATCGGGCATATGGACAAGATCGGCCTGACGGGGAGGGAGACGTTTGCGGAGATCCTCTCGCACCATGCGCAGGTCAAATTGATTCTGTGTGGGCATCTGCATCGCCCAATCAGTTCTGTAGTGGGGGGATGTCTTGCTTTGACCTGCCCAAGCCCTGCACATCAGGTTGCCTTCGATTTGCGCCCAGACGGACCAAGCTGCTTTCGTATGGAGCCCCCAGGCTTTATGTTGCACCTCTGGACTCATGATGGATTTGTGAGTCATTCAGTATGCATTGATGACTACGCCGGTCCGTATCCATTCTTCGATGATGATGGCAAATTTCTGGATGATTGATCCGCAGCTACTTTCCCTTGCTCAAGTCGCTTGCGTAGAAGGCAATAGGCGATCGTATTCCTTCTTTACGACGGCATAGCATTCGCAGGTTCGCTGCTCAAGCCCAGCAAGGTTGAGGACTGAGTCTTGACTAATGCCAGTAAAGGGTGCGCGTGCATCCGATTGATAATCTGTGCGCTATCGTACGTAAGGCGGAAGCAATGGCGGTGCATACTTTGCCGATGAAAGCCATATCTTCCATTGCGGCGCTATAACAATGTCGATCCCATTTTGGTCACTATTTATTGGCATCCTAATGATAACGATGCTCTTGGTCGGCAAAGGGTTTTCACGCCTGCTGCTGAGCAATGCCATGATTTACCTTGGGGTGGGCTATGTGCTTGGGCCGGGTGGTCTTGACGTTGTTGCGCTTGATCCACTGCATCATGCCCAATTGCTTGAAGGGGTCGCGCAGATCGCTTTGCTGATTTCACTCTTTACTGTTGGACTGAAAATGGGAGGCGTTCCTTTGCTGGATAGGCGCTGGATATTGCCTCTGCGCCTAGCGTTTGTGACCATGGCTATTACGGTGGGGCTTATAGCAGTGGTGGGTGTGTGGGGAATGGGCTTTTCGCTAGGAGCGGCCATTTTGCTCGGTGGAATTTTAGCGCCCACCGATCCGGTGTTGGCATCTGGCGTGCAAACCAAGGGAGGGGCTACACCCGACCATCTGCGCTTTAGTCTGGCGGGCGAAGGAGGTTTAAATGACGGTTCTGCATTTCCGTTTGTGTTGTTGGGGCTTGGGCTGCTTGGCAAATATGACTTGGGAAGCAGTTTATGGCATTGGTGGGGTATAGATGTGTTTTGGTCTATGGGGGCAGGGCTGTGCATTGGTGCCGTGTTCGGGGCCCTGATTGGTAGGCTTGTGGTACGACTTCGGACTCGTCATCAGCAGGCAGTCGGCCTGGATGAGTTTTTGTCTCTGGGGTTAATGGCTGTTGCCTATGGCGCGGCACAGATATGTATGGCATCCGGTTTTTTGGCAGTATTCGCGGCGGGTTTGGCTCTCCAGCGCGTGCAGGAGCAGCCACGTAGCATTGTGGGCGAGCTTGTCACCCATACTGGCTTGGGTGGGCGGCCCGCAACATTGGCTGTCGATCCAAATCATGCGAGTGCGGCCATGTCTGTGGCAGTACAAGGATTCAACGAACAGCTAGAAAAATTGGCTGAGTTGGCTATTGTGCTGCTGGTTGGCGTCATGCTGCCCTATGCAATGAGTTCAGAGACACTCACTCATGTATTGTGGTGGTTCATTCCTCTGTTATTTGTTGTGTTGCGTACATTAGCCGTATCACTGGGAATGCTTGGCGAAAGAAGTAGTGATCGAATGGCTGTGCCCCAGCGCGCCATGATTTCATGGTTTGGCATTCGTGGAATTGGTTCTGTGTTCTATCTTATGTTTGCTATTCGTCATGGTGTGAGTGGTCATCTGGCACAACAACTCGTCGCCTTTACTCTAATGACTGTCGCGGCCTCAATTGTTGTGCATGGTGTGTCCGTGCGGCTGCTGATGAAATGGTATATGCGCCGTAAAGCAGCCTAAAGGCTTATGCGCTGCACCAATAGGATTTCTTCTTCCTATGTGCTCAATCGCACAGACGACATGTGCTGTGCCATGGAGACTTGATCTTGAGCTAGGTTTTTAAATTTTCCTGTGTGGTCGTTATATCGACTTACTCACGGTACTTTACTAGCACAACGTTCGCATATCGATTGTAGTTAACAATATACGTCGTGTGGGCCAAAAAATCATTAGGAGATATTAATGAGGCGTAAATTTAATTACATGCTTGGTTTTGCTGTAGCGCTGCTGGCCTCCCAGGCATTTGGGCAGGTGACGTTTTATGAGGGCGAAGAGTTTCATGGGCGCGCCTTTACCACAAACAGACAGGTTGGCGATTTCCAACAAATCGGCTTTAACGACCGTGCATCATCGGTAGTTGTGAGCAGGGGCAGCTGGGAAGTTTGCGAGGATGTACGATTCAACGGCCGCTGTGTGGTATTACGCCAGGGAAGCTATGACTCTTTGCGCGAATTGGGCATGGAAAACCGCATATCTTCAGTTCGGCGGGCAGATGATCGTAGACGATACGATAACGAAATCGTGGCACCGCATGCCGCGCCTGCGTACGAATATCGGCGCCGCCCGGATGAACGTGTGTTTGAGGCTCGTGTGACTTCTGTACATGCCGTTGTTGGTCCCCCTGAGCAACGTTGCTGGGTTGAGCGTCAGCAGGTAGATGAACCTCGTAGTGAGCGGAGCGTTGGTGGCGCTATTGTAGGAGCGATCATAGGTGGCGTATTGGGGCACCAGGTTGGCCGTGGTAGCGGTAAAGATATAGCTACTGCTGGCGGTGCCGTTGCGGGCGCTGCGATTGGATCAAATGTGGGACGCAGCGGAGGATCATATGACAGTGATGTGCGTCGCTGTGAAACCACAGCAAGTGGCCCACTTGAATACTGGGACGTGAGTTACAACTTTCGGGGCGTGGAACACCGCCTGCAAATGAGTTCTGCACCAGGAAGGACGATTTTTGTGAACCAAGATGGTGAGCCGAGGCAGTAAGCTTGGTTTTCCGCCACTTTGGCGAGTGCTCATATCAGAGAGTCAATTTGTTTGCAGTTAACACATAAGAGGGAGGTTGATCATGTTGGTCACCCCTGTACCAAAGCTCGTTTTTGAATCAGGTGGCGGTTTTCTTGTTGCGCCTGATACGGAATACATGTCGTTACAGCAACTCGCATTTTTTCAAGGCTTGTTGTATGCCGAACGCGACACGCTGATTCGTGCGGCAAACGAGACGACTGCCCATCTGCATGAATTTGAAGCCACCCCAGATCCATCCGACCGTGCTTCATTGGAAGAGGATCATTCACTGGAGCTGCGGGTGCGTGATCGCGAGCGCAAACACCTGCATACCATTGATGAAGTGTTGCTGCGCATCGAAGACGGCAGTTATGGCTGGTGCGAAGAAACAGGAGAGGCAATCGGCATTCCTCGCCTGTTAGCGCGTCCCACGGCCACACTTTCGCTTGAAGCACAAGAACGGCATGAATCCAGAAGAAGATTGCAGACAAGATAAAATTATAGTTTGTTCGGTTCCGTGCAGAGGGCGTCCTTACATTGGTTTATGTTGAGCTAAGCATAGGAACTCTATCAATGCTACTACTCAAAGGATGAATATTATGAAAATGACTGCAGATTATATCGAGAAAATGGAAGTTCAGCTAAAAAAATGGGATGCTGATTTTGATCTTCTGGCCGCTGAGGGTAAAAAAGTAGGAGCCGATGTGCGTTCTGCATATTTTGAGAGGATTAAGGAGTTGCATGCAGGACGTGCCGCAGCCCAGAAAACTTTTCATGATTTGCGTGCTGCCACTGAGTCGGCGAGTTCCCAAATGCATGCAGGGATGGAGCTGGCGTGGGAATCTATGCGCAAGGCTTTAGAGAAGGCATCAGCCGATCTAAAAAAATAGTTTCGATCACTGAAATACGTCAGTTTTGTAAATTTTATTATAAACGGAGATTGATATGGCAATGACGAATTCAAAACCACATACTCATGAGTCGTTTAAGATGACCGTGTTGCATCAAGCGCTGGTTGTGGTCAGTTTGGTAATTGGGTTGGGTATCGGTACAGTAAGCGCTGCAACCGACGAGGCAAGACCTGCCAAGGCGCACAGCGATGGAGTGGTGGCGACAGTTGCCGACTCAGCCATCACCACGAAAGTGAAAGCCCGGCTATTGAGCGCATCCAGTCTCAATAAGTCGGATATCAGCGTAACGACAACTAATGGCGTGGTCACTCTGGAGGGTTTTGCAAGTAATGCGGACGCCAAAATATTTGCCGGCAAGGATGCCAGTAAGGTAGAGGGCGTCAAAAGTGTTGAAAACAATTTGAAGCTAGCCGCTAGTAGTACTACAACCACCAAAACCCATGAGGTTGTTGCTAAGACCGAGCGGGTGATGAGCGACAGTTGGATTACCACCAAGGTGAAATCTGAAATTTATGCCGATAGTGTTAGTAAAGGTTTCAAAGTAGGCGTAAAAACGTTACATGGAGTGGTAATTCTGAAGGGGATTTTGCCTAATCAGGATGGGATTGATCATGTAAAGGATATTGCGGGCAAGGTGGAAGGTGTGAAAAGCGTGAATGTCTCGGCACTTACGATCACTAGCAAATGATTTTCTGATAGCAGAATGACATGGGTAGCATGGTAACTATCGTCATGATGGTCCGTGTTGTTGAGTTTCTCGGAAGAATTCTGACTTGAGTTTTGCTCTTTTATTGATCCAGTAATACCTTTCTAAGGGAGAATCCTGATTAAGACTTCTGCACAAAGGATGGCTGATCTGCTTCAGCGTCGGGCGGCTGAAGTCAAACAGGCAAAGAAGGCTGGCCGAAAGATGGATGACTTGGAGCTGGTAAAGGCGCGGGCGCTTGGGTTCGGACAGTTTCCGACCTGTCTTTTTTCTGTCCTGCCGGTGGTTGTCAGACCCTCGTGGTGTTCAGGAAGGATAGTGTGATGATTTTCTGGAATATGTTGCGAACTCCCGCAAAAATCGTCGAAAATATGAATCTTAATAATTTGCGAAAGTAGGTAAATTCGGAACCTGTTGCATAACCCAAACGCTCTCCTGATACAGCAACCTCGGCTTCTTGGACTTTAAAGGCGTTGCGCTGATGAAACCACCTCGTCTGTTGCGTTATCCACAGACTGTTGCGCAACACCTGTTTTGACTGTCGCAGACTCGGCCAGAACGGCCATTCGACTGGTAGATCACTACGGTCTGCAATGTGGAGCTTAGCAGCCACTCCGATAGAAATCGTGCTGAACGGCCAGCTCGCGCCAGCCGAACTCACCCTCCCGACCCTAAGGCGACGGTCAGACGCTTAGAAAGCGGACGTTCAACGTTTGAGATCAGGAGAGCCAGCCTGCTGGCGATCCCCTGGGTTGAGCCGTTAGGCTAATGGCATGAAATGGA
The DNA here is from genome assembly GCF_000373965.1 of Uliginosibacterium gangwonense DSM 18521. Classification (GTDB taxonomy): domain Bacteria; phylum Pseudomonadota; class Gammaproteobacteria; order Burkholderiales; family Rhodocyclaceae; genus Uliginosibacterium; species Uliginosibacterium gangwonense. Next base: position 11,813 of record NZ_KB892854.1, read on the forward strand.
TTGCATTTTACAATTAAGGCAAGGAGATTTTGCCATTGGCTGTCACCAATGCGGAAGGTGAGCTAATGGGCCGCACTGAGAATGAGCGAGCAATAATTTGCAGAACTCCACCAAATACGCGCACGCGAAACAGAACGCACTTGTCAGCCACATCTAGCTTCCCATTTAATGGATCAACTCTTTTTTGATACGACACATTCCATGCGCTCTTGTGCTTGCGCATCAGTGCAGTCACTTCGTTGGAATCAGCGGTTGCTTGGAGCGCACAAGTATTGTTCGGAGCATTATCCAGAAGAACATCTGCATCAAGAACCAATTGAATGTTTGCGCAGTTGGTGAAAGTAAGTAGGCGGCGTTTACCTTCCCAGTGCCGAAAGAGAGTCACTTCAAGTTTTGCCTTCTTTCCTCGCTTTGTGGCGGGGATAAAGCTAAATCCTTCGACTGTATCGTCATGAGCATCAATGGAGGAAAATTTTTCGGCAATTTGGTGCGGGGGTTGCATCGGGGCATTCCTAACAAATGATGAAAGTTGTCATTTCAGAACGTGATCAAATGACCGCTTGCTGCGTTCATCCGCGAATGTCGCCTTCTGGCCGATATCTGCCTGTCACATTATGTACGGAGCAGGCCCATTGTCAAACTGTACAGTACCAATCATGGCTGACTTCCCTCGGATTTCTGAGGGTTTTGCGCATTGATCCGATACCCTTCCCAGGACCTGCGTGTCACGCCAGCGTCAGCAACTTGACGTCAGGCAAACAACCCATTCCCTCAAGCGTGGCCTCGATAGCTTCTTCCAGTGGCGTGCAGGGTTCCGCCCCCAACACTTCCACTAGCCGTTGATTCGTCATACGAACTTCGGTCTGCCATAGGTATCGCATTTCCAGCATCTCGCGTAGCGTGGTTACCCAGGGAGCGGCCAGCCACACCAGCCACCACGGGAATGCTCTGAGTTTAGGTTGGGGATATCCACGGCGTGTTACCACACGTTGCACTGCTTGTGCGATCTGCTTGCCGCCAGCATCCCAGTGGCCAGCCATGTTGAAGCGGCTGAAGGTGGGTAGCGTGTCACGCACCGTGAGCAGGCTCACCATTGTGCGCGCCACATCAGGCAAGTATGCAAACTGGTGGCCCACCCCGGGCCGTCCCGGCAAGTACATGGCTGATACCGCACGCCCCGGTTTCAGCATGCCCTGTGAGAGCCAGCTATTTCGTGCATGAGGACCAAAGTAGTCGCCCGCCCGGACAATGATGACACTTACATCGCCAGACGCCGCTGCGACCTGCAGACGATGTTCAAGTTCAGCGCGGATCAAGCCTTTTCGCGTCTGAGGCTGCTGTGATGCGTCTTCATTGATGAGCGGAAAGGTATCAGGGCCAAAGTTGTATACCGTCCCAGGCAGCAGGATTGTGGCGCCATGCTGGCGAGCGGCTGCGATGGTGTTATCAATCATCGGCAGAACGAGTTCGGCCCAGCGTTTGTAGCCCGGTGGGTTAACAGCATGCACGATGACGCTACACCCCTGTGCTGCCGAGATGACGTCTGTGAGCAGCATGGCGTCGCCATTTATCCATTCCACCCCTTCGCGCACAAGGTGGGGGGTACCTAACCCGCGTTTGAGCCCGCGCACGCGCCATCCGGTACGTAGCAACTCTCGTGTAACCTCTCCTCCAACGCCCCCTGAGGCGCCCAGTACCAACGCGGTTTTCAGGGGTGCTGTGTTTGCTGTTCCCATCATGAATCTCCTGTTATTCGCGTTGATGCGATGGAGATCATTGTGACTATTCGGCACCCTAACGAAAATTGCTTAAAGTTGTTCATCCGCTATACATTAATGTATGACCAATGCCATTTCATGGGATCTCTACCGAAGCTTCCTTGCTGTGTTGCAGGAAGGCTCCCTTTCCGCAGCTGCTCGGGCGTTAGGGCTGACCCAACCAACCATAGGTCGTCAGGTTGCTGCACTGGAGCATCAACTCGGCGTCGCCCTCTTTACCCGCTCCCAGACAGGGCTCGCCCCCACTGATGCTGCTTCAGAGTTGCGCGGACACATCGAATCCATGCAGAATATTGCCGCATCCGTGGTACGCGTGGCCGATGGTCTGGGCACGGCTATTCGCGGCACCGTAAGGATATCGGCAAGTGAAGTCGTCGGCGTAGAACTGCTGCCGCCCATTCTTGCCAAGTTGCGCCAGAGTCATCCTGAACTGGCTGTCGAGTTAATGCTTAGCAACCGAGTACAAGATCTTGTGCAACGCGAAGTCGACATTGCCGTGCGGATGACCGCCCCACGGCAGGACGTGTTGTTGGCAACTCGTGTCGGTAGTGTGCCACTCGGTTTGTATGCCCATAGCCACTATCTGGCGCGTAGGGGCAGGCCCGCAAGTGTTGCTGAACTGGTGCAGCACGACCTTATCGGTTTCGACCTCGAAACCCCGTTCATCCGCGCCGCACGCCAATATTTTCCGATCTGGTGTCGCGAGCATTTTGCCTTTCGTTGTGACAGTGATCTCGGACAACTATCTCTGATCCGGGCTGGAGCCGGTATTGGCATATGTCAGCAAGGCATCACCCGCCGTGATGCACAACTTGTCCAGGTACTGCCAGACGTTCCGTTGTCTCTCACGGCTTGGGTGGCGATGCATTCAGATCTTCGCAGCAGCCCACGCTGCAAGGTGGTGTTCGACGCTTTGGTGAGTGGGTTGCGAGAGATCTGGGCATAGGCACACTGTCTCAATCATGGTGTTCAAATCAACGCGACATGGGCTGGCACCATGATGCAATAAAATTTCCGGGTGCCGGAGGGCTGAAGTAGTTGCTGCGCACATGCTGCCCATCCTACCTTTCACGCATCAAGCCTTTTCAGCATCACGACATACAACGGACAAGGCACTGGGCTGCAACGTTCGCCATGGAAGGACATGTTCTTCGATAGTGAACTACTGGCGAATACCCACTGGCCCGCCTCAACCATCAAGCGCATAGCGGATTCATCCTAGTTGGCACAGTAAGCGTAGATATGACTTAAACATAGGCGGCAGACCTCAAGGCTCCCACTCATAACCATCAGACGTAGCGATCGAGCGTTTACGAAACTACGGCACCGGGTCATCAACTGCCCCCTGGTATTTCACGCTATAGCTGCTCAGGCCCTTAAGCGCATCCTTAATGTCCTTGCCAGCCTTGATATCAAAGCTGTCCGGCTGGTTGGCCGGTGTCTGGCGCATTACCGACTATGCCTGGCCCGCGTCCCGTGGTCCGCTGTGGCCGAGATGGATACAGACAAGCCTACTTCTACCGGCTTGTGCTGGCCGCCCGAGAGAAAGCAGCCATTTCGACTGGAAAACCATCAAGCGTCGTTGCCTCCGCAATTTCTGGAGGAATGGATCATGAAGCAGCAAAAGGGAAAAATGGGTAGCATAATCCATCTCCTTTGACATACTAAAAGCAGAGGGATGCTCACGTCTGTTTTTCCCTTGGCGCCTATACCAGTTCAGAGAAATCCAGTTGCACGATTTCTCTCATTTAATTCTGGTGGGCGGGCGTTTCTTTGAGGATCTGCCTCCCTAGAGCGATCATGATTCGTCTGTTCCGTTTCAGGAGCATGGAGTCGCACCCCACCCACGGAATACTTCTATGTCAGATAAATCGAAACCCAGCGATGAGCCGCCCGCCTCAACAGGCTTCTGGCTCGCCGTCAAGAAGACTGCCAGTCGGCTACAGGATTGGTTCGTTATCCAGTCGGTGGGCGTCAAGCTGACAGTGCTGTTCATGGCCGTCCTGATCCCGGCTACCGCCCTTTATTCGTTCACCCTCATCCAGAAACAGGCCACCGCAACCGAGCAGCTCAAGAGCATCGCCGGTGCGGGAAAGGCGAGTGACGGAGCGTGGACGCTCCCCGACAAGTCATCCGTGGTGTTCGGTACCGGCTCGGTGCTCGGCTTTCTGGAAACGAACCCAACCGCGCGCGTAACGGTAATCTACAAGCCGCTGATGTGGAACGTCTCTGAGCGCATTATCCTGGTCGAGTCGCAGGGGAAGCAGTATGCGTATTATCCCAGTGATTTGGAAACCAAGATTTTCGCTGACAAGGCCGTCACCGCACCGTGGGGCGGCAAGCTGGTGTTTATTGCGCGGGGCGAGCTCAGCCCCAGCAGCCTCGAATTGATTGAACTTTTGGACCAGCGCTTTTCCAACGCCCGCCCGCAGTCCGAGAAGGACGGCTGGATGGCCGCCGTCAGTGGTGCACTATCTGTTGTGCTGACGCTTGGCGTGCTGGTTTTTCTGTACTTCCAGCTGAGGGGGCAGTTCAAGGCGCTCAAGTTCATTGAGCCAGCGCAAGTGCACGGTTCCATTGACGATCTGGTCGGCATGGACGACATCAAGGCCGAGGTGGCACAGATCAAGGACCAATATCAGCGCCGCGCGGAGTATGCCGAATACGGCATNAGCAAGCCCTTCAATGTGATGTTCAGTGGTCCGGCGGGGACCGGCAAGACTAAGCTGGCCAGTTACTTGGCCAAGGAGCTGGGGCTTCCCATCCTGTTCCATTCCGCCGCCAACCTGGAAACAGGCTTTGTTGCCGGCGGTTCGAATACGTTGAGCCGCATCATGACAATGGCCA
>NZ_KB892855.1 GCF_000373965.1 Uliginosibacterium gangwonense DSM 18521
CATTTCGACACCGGTACAGGTGGTCTTGACGGTGGCTTTGATGCCGACGATTTCGATTTCTTCGCCGACTTTGACGATGCCACGTTCGACACGACCGGTCACCACGGTGCCACGACCGGAGATGGAGAAGACGTCTTCGATCGGCAGCAGGAAGGGCTTGTCGATGGCGCGTTCCGGGGTGGGGATGTAGGTGTCCAGAGCGTCTGCGAGGGCCATGATGGCACCTTCGCCAAGCTCACCCTTGTCACCTTCGAGCGCCTTGAGGGCGGAGCCCTTGATGATGGGGGTGTCATCACCGGGGAAGTCGTACTTGGAGAGCAGTTCGCGCACTTCCATTTCGACGAGTTCGAGCAGTTCGGCGTCGTCAACCATGTCGCACTTGTTCATGAACACGATCACGTAGGGGACGCCAACTTGGCGGGCCAGGAGGATGTGTTCGCGGGTTTGCGGCATAGGGCCGTCAGCGGCGGACACGACCAGGATGGCGCCGTCCATTTGGGCTGCGCCGGTGATCATGTTCTTGACGTAGTCGGCGTGCCCCGGGCAGTCAACGTGGGCGTAGTGACGGTTGGCGGTTTCGTATTCGACGTGGGCGGTGTTGATGGTGATCCCGCGGGCCTTTTCTTCCGGCGCTGCGTCAATCTGGTCGTATGCCTTGGCGGCGCCACCGAACTTGGAGGCCAGCACCGTGGTGATGGCTGCTGTCAGCGTCGTCTTACCATGGTCAACGTGACCAATCGTGCCCACGTTCACGTGCGGCTTCGTACGTTCAAACTTTTCCTTGGCCATTTCTAGCTCCTTAATTCTTTAGATTGCTTACTTCTTGTTAATGATCGCGTCAGCGACGTTCTTCGGCGCTTCGCTGTAATGCTTGAACTCCATGGAGTACGTGGCGCGGCCTTGCGACAACGAACGCATCGTGGTGGAGTAGCCGAACATTTCGGCCAGCGGCACTTCCGCCTTGATCGCCTTGATCCCGCCGGGCAGGTCTTCCATACCCAGCACAATGCCGCGACGACCAGACAAATCGCCCATCACGTTACCCATGAACTCTTCCGGTGTTTCCACTTCAACCGACATCATCGGCTCAAGCAGCACGGGGCTGGCACGACGGCAACCATCCTTGAAAGCCATGGAAGCGGCCATCTTGAACGCGTTTTCGTTCGAGTCCACATCGTGGTAGGAACCGAAGTGCAGCGTGCACTTCACATCGACCACGGGGAACCCCGCCAACACGCCGTTCGGGATGCTATCACGCAAGCCCTTGTCGACTGCCGGGATGTACTCACGAGGCACCACGCCACCCTTGATCGCATCGATGAACTCATAGCCCTTGCCCGGTTCATTCGGTTCGATCTTGAGCACGACGTGACCATATTGACCACGACCACCCGATTGCTTGACGAACTTACCTTCGGCATCTTCCACCACCTTGCGGATGGTTTCACGATAGGCCACTTGCGGTGCGCCGACGTTGGCTTCAACGCCAAATTCACGCTTCATGCGGTCCACCAGAATTTCCAGGTGCAGCTCACCCATCCCGGAAATAATCGTCTGACCGGATTCTTCGTCGGTACGCACGCGGAAGGACGGGTCTTCCTGAGCCAGACGGCCCAGCGCGATGCCCATCTTTTCCTGGTCGCCCTTGGTCTTGGGTTCCACGGCCACGTGAATCACGGGCTCAGGGAAGACCATGCGTTCAAGCGTCACTTCTGCATCCGGGTCGCACAGGGTTTCACCCGTGGTCACCGAAGACAAACCGATACATGCGGCGATGTCGCCAGCGCGCACTTCATCGATTTCCTGACGATCGTTGGCGTGCATCTGCACCAGACGACCGATACGATCCTTCTTGCCCTTGATCGGGTTGTACACGGAATCGCCAGACTTCAGCACGCCGGAATACACACGGATAAAGGTGAGCTGACCCACGTACTTGTCGGTCATCAGCTTGAATGCCAGGGCGGAGAACTTTTCGCTGTCATCCGCCTTACGGGTGACAGGCTTCTCGTCTTCATCCAGACCATCGACAGGAGGAATGTCGATAGGCGACGGCATGTATTCGATCACAGCGTCAAGCATGGCTTGCACGCCCTTGTTCTTGAATGCGGTACCACACATCATCGGGACGATTTCGCCCTTGATGGTACGGTCGCGCAGGGCAGCCTTCAGTTCAGCTTCCGGCAAATCACCTTCTTCAAGGTATTTGTTCATCAGCTCTTCGGAAGACTCGGCTGCAGCTTCGAGCATCTTTTCGCGCCACTCTTTGGCTGTAGCGGCCAATTCAGCGGGGATTTCTTCGTAGCTGAAAGTCACGCCCTTGCTGGCTTCATCCCAGTAGACAGCCTTCATCTTCACCAGATCAACCACGCCGGCGAAGTTTTCTTCGGCGCCGATAGGAATCTGGATGGCGATCGGGTTAGCCGACAGGCGGGTACGCATCTGGTTGTAGACTTTGAAAAAGTCTGCACCCTGACGGTCCATCTTGTTAACGAAGGCCAGACGCGGCACACCGTAGCGATTAGCCTGACGCCACACGGTTTCGGACTGGGGCTGAACGCCACCCACAGCACAGTAGACCATACAAGCGCCGTCGAGCACACGCATGGAGCGTTCAACTTCAATGGTGAAGTCAACGTGTCCCGGGGTGTCGATGATGTTGATGCGGTGCTCGTCAAAGTTACCGCCCATACCCTTCCAGAAACAGGTGGTGGCAGCAGAGGTAATCGTGATGCCACGCTCCTGCTCCTGCTCCATCCAGTCCATGGTGGCGGCGCCATCATGCACTTCGCCGATCTTGTGGTTCACACCGGTGTAAAAAAGAATACGCTCGGTCGTGGTGGTTTTACCGGCGTCAATGTGCGCAGAAATACCGATATTGCGATATCTCTCGATGGGTGTCTTACGTGCCACGGTATAGGCCTCTACTCAATTCAACAAAATGGGATAGATAGATTCGATCACACAGATTGCGTGCCGATTACAAAAAGCACTCGAGCCCTTTTCAGGGCCCGAGCAACGCTTTTTGCTACCGCGATCAGAACCTGAAATGAGCAAACGCCTTGTTGGCGTCTGCCATGCGGTGAACTTCATCACGCTTCTTCATCGCGGCGCCGCGACCTTCAGCAGCTTCGAGCAGTTCGCCGGCCAGACGTTGGGCCATGGACTTTTCGGAACGCTTACGGGCAGCTTCACGCAACCAGCGCATGGACAATGCCATACGACGGGACGGACGCACTTCAACCGGAACCTGGTAGTTTGCGCCACCCACACGGCGGCTCTTCACTTCCACGACCGGCTTGACGTTGGCGACGGCAGCCTGGAAGACTTCCATCGGGTCCTTGCCGGACTTGGTAGCGATGTTGGAAAACGCGCCATAGACGATACGTTCGGCAACAGACTTCTTACCGCTATCCATGATCACGTTGATAAACTTGGAGACATCCTGGCTGCCGAATTTCGGATCAGGCAGAATCTCGCGCTTAGGTACCTCACGACGACGGGGCATATCAATCTCCTTTCGTCAAAATTAGGACTTTTTCGGGCGCTTCGCGCCGTACTTGGATCGGGATTGCTTACGGTCCTTGACGCCTTGCAAGTCAAGAGAGCCGCGCACAATGTGGTAACGCACACCCGGCAAGTCCTTCACACGACCACCGCGGATCAGCACAACCGAGTGTTCCTGCAGGTTGTGGCCTTCACCGCCGATATAGGAGATGACTTCAAAACCGTTGGTCAAACGCACCTTGGCAACCTTACGAAGCGCGGAGTTCGGCTTCTTCGGTGTCGTGGTGTAAACACGTGTACACACGCCGCGCTTTTGCGGACATGCATTCAGCGCGGGCACCTTGCTCTTGGTGACCGGGGTCTCACGACCCTTGCGAATCAACTGATTAATGGTTGGCATTACTCTTCCTTAGACCTCACCACCAGCCAGGCAACATGCCTGACACGGGCCGCGATCAAACAAACAGGCCGACCCTAGGGCCGACCCTCTAAAAGACGTGGGAGTATATTCGCCTCCCACGCAACTCGTCAACTCGCTTCAGGGGTACCTACATCCTGAGCGGCGGGTTCTACTGCCGGGGCAACATTGCTTGCCATACCGTAGCCACTGCCGCCTGGGCCTGAGTGGGCACGACGGTTGCGGTGGTAGGTCAAGCCTGTACCCGCCGGGATCAGACGACCGACGATGACGTTTTCCTTCAAGCCGCGCAGTTCGTCCTTCTTGCCCATGATGGCCGCTTCAGTCAGCACGCGCGTTGTTTCCTGGAAGGACGCGGCGGAGATGAACGAATCGGTCGACAAGGACGCCTTGGTAATACCGAGCAACATGTATTCGTACTGCGCTTGCTGCTTGCCTTCGGCGATGATGCGGTCGTTTTCATCCAGCACTTCGGAGCGTTCAACCTGCTCTTCACGGATGAATTTGGTATCGCCCGGTTCAGAGACCACGACACGACGCAACATCTGGCGCACGATCACTTCAATGTGCTTGTCGTTGATCTTCACACCTTGCAAGCGATACACGTCCTGCACTTCGTCGATCACGTAACGGGCCAGCGCCTCAACACCTTGCAAACGCAGGATGTCATGTGGATCAGCCGGGCCGTCAACAATCAATTCACCACGCTGTACCACCTGACCGTCGTGGACCAGCACATGCTTGTCCTTCGGGATCAGGAATTCATGTGTGGAGCCATCCGGCTCGGTGATCACCAGACGTTGCTTGCCCTTGGTGTCCTTACCGAAAGACAGCGTGCCGGTCACTTCGGCGAGCATGCCAGCATCCTTGGGCGCACGGGCTTCAAACAGCTCGGCCACGCGCGGCAGACCCCCAGTAATATCGCGGGTCTTGGCGGATTCTTGCGGGATGCGCGCCAACACGTCACCCACGCTGACCTGCTGACCGTCCTTCACGGTAATCAGCGAGCCGACCTGGAAGGTGATGGTCACGGCATGATCGCTACCTGCGATCTTGACTTCCTGCCCCAGTTCGTCGAGCAGCTTGACCTGCGGACGCAGGCCCTTGCTGGAAGACGAGCTGCCACGGCGCTTGGCATCGATCACCACCAGCGTGGACAAGCCGGTCACGTCGTCGATCTGCTTGGCGACGGTCACGCCCTCTTCCACGTTCTCGAACTTCACCATACCGGTGTATTCGGTGATGATGGGACGGGTGTGCGGGTCCCAGCTGGCCAGTTGCACGCCTGCCTTGAGCGTCACACCGTCGTCGATCAACAGCGTGGCGCCGTAGGGGATTTTATGGCGTTCGCGCTCGCGGCCCATGTCATCAGCCACCACCAGTTCGGCAGAACGGGAGATCACGATCTTCTCGCCCTTGTCGCTGGTCACGTAGCGCATGTTGCCGGTGTAACGCAGATTACCTGCCGACTTGGATTCAACAGAACTGGCCACGGCAGCCCGCGATGCGGCACCACCGACGTGGAAGGTCCGCATGGTCAACTGCGTACCCGGCTCGCCGATGGACTGGGCCGCCACCACACCAACTGCTTCACCCACGTTGACCAGATAGCCACGACCCAGGTCACGGCCATAACACTTGGCGCACAGACCATAACGGGTATCGCAGGTCAGCGGGGTGCGCACACGCACTTCATCCACGCCCAGGGCATCGATCAGTTCGCAAGCCTTCTCATCCAGCAGTTCGCCTGCATAGATGACGGTAGCCTGGGTTTCGGGGTTGACCACATCATCAGCAGCCACACGGCCGAGGATACGCTCGCGCAGCGGCTCAACCACTTCACCGCCTTCGATCAGGGCCTTCATCACGAAGCCTTGGTTCGTGCCGCAATCATCCTCGGTCACCACCAAGTCTTGCGTCACGTCCACCAGACGACGGGTCAGGTAACCAGAGTTCGCCGTCTTCAACGCCGTATCAGCCAGACCTTTCCGCGCACCGTGGGTGGAGTTAAAGTACTGCAGAACGTTCAGGCCTTCACGGAAGTTGGTGGTAATAGGCGTTTCGATAATGGAGCCGTCCGGCTTCGCCATCAGGCCGCGCATACCGGCGAGCTGACGGATCTGGGCAGCAGAACCCCGGGCACCGGAGTCGGCCATCATGTAAATCGAGTTGAAGGACTCTTGCTTGGTGTCCTTGCCTTCGCGGTCGATCACGGGCTCGGAACCGAGCTGCTCCATCATGGCCTTGGCCACGACGTCACCGGTTCGACCCCAGATATCCACCACCTTGTTGTAGCGTTCGCCGTTGGTCACCAGACCGGAAGCGTATTGCTGGGCGATTTCCTTCACTTCCTGCTCGGCGGCGTAAATGATGGATTCCTTCTGGGTCGGAACCAACATGTCCTTCACCGCGATGGAAATACCGGCGCGGGTTGCCAGACGGAAGCCGAACTGCATCAGGCGGTCAGCAAAGATCACCGTTTCACGCAGACCGCAACGACGGAACGAGGTGTTGATCAGGCGCGAGATTTCTTTCTTCTTCAGTGCCTTGTCGATCACGCTGAAGGGCAAGCCTGCGGGCAGGATTTCGGACAGCAGCGCACGGCCCGCAGTCGTGTAATAGCGGGTGATCTTCTCGGTCTTGGTGCCATCAGGTGCCACGTCGTATTCACGGATACGCACGAACACCTTGGCATGCAGCGAGATCTGGCCGGTCTCGTAGGCGAGCTTCACTTCGGTCGGACCGGTGAAGATCATGCCTTCGCCCTTGGAGTTCACGCCCGCACGGGTTGCGTAGTACAGGCCCAACACCACGTCTTGCGACGGGACGATGATCGGCTCGCCGTTGGCGGGCGAGAGCACGTTGTTAGAGGCCAGCATCAGGGTGCGGGCTTCCATCTGTGCTTCCAGCGACAGCGGCACGTGAACGGCCATCTGGTCACCGTCAAAGTCGGCGTTGAACGCCGCGCAAACCAGCGGGTGCAGCTGGATAGCCTTACCTTCGATCAGCACCGGTTCAAAAGCCTGGATACCCAGACGGTGCAGCGTCGGTGCGCGGTTGAGCATGACCGGGTGTTCGCGGATGACTTCTTCAAGAATGTCCCACACCACCGGTTCTTGCTGTTCGACGAGCTTCTTGGCCTGCTTGATGGTCGTAGCCAGCCCCATCAACTCCAGCTTGTTGAAGATGAAAGGCTTGAACAGTTCCAGCGCCATCAGCTTGGGCAGACCGCACTGGTGCAGCTTGAGCTGCGGACCCACGGTAATCACGGAACGACCGGAGTAGTCCACGCGCTTACCCAACAGGTTTTGACGGAAGCGACCGCCCTTCCCCTTGATCATGTCGGCCAGCGACTTGAGCGGACGCTTGTTGGCGCCGGTCATGGCCTTGCCACGGCGGCCGTTGTCGAGCAACGAGTCGACGGCTTCCTGCAGCATGCGCTTTTCGTTGCGCACGATGATTTCCGGTGCCTTCAGCTCCAAGAGACGCTTCAGACGGTTATTCCGGTTGATCACGCGGCGGTACAGGTCGTTCAGGTCAGACGTGGCAAAACGGCCACCATCCAGCGGCACCAAGGGGCGCAGATCCGGCGGCAGCACCGGCAGCACTTCCATGATCATCCAGTCCGGGCGGATACCGGAAGCCTGGAAGGCTTCCAGCACCTTCAGGCGCTTGACGATCTTCTTGATCTTGGCTTCGGAGCCGGTGGTTTCCAGCTCGCTACGCAGACGCTCGACTTCCTTGACGATGTCGATGTTGCGCAGCAGACCACGCACGCCTTCGGCACCCATCATGGCGACGAACTCATCGCCATATTCTTCAGTCTTAGCGATGAAGTCGTCTTCGGTGAGCAACTGGCCACGGGTCAGCGGGGTCATGCCCGGCTCGACCACGACGAATGCTTCGAAGTACAGCACACGTTCGATGTCGCGCAGCGTCATGTCCAGCACCATGCCCAGACGGCTGGGCAGGGACTTGAGGAACCAGATATGCGCAACCACCGAGGCCAGTTCGATGTGGCCCATGCGCTCACGACGGACCTTGGAGAGGGTGACTTCGACGCCACACTTCTCGCAGATCACGCCGCGATGCTTCAAGCGCTTGTACTTGCCGCACAGACACTCGTAATCCTTGACCGGGCCAAAGATCTTGGCGCAGAACAAGCCATCACGCTCAGGCTTGAAGGTGCGGTAGTTGATGGTTTCAGGCTTCTTGACCTCGCCATAAGACCACGAGCGGATCTTGTCCGGAGAGGCCAGTCCGATGGTAATCGCATCGAATTCCTCTTCGTTGGGCAGGCTTTGCTTGAACAAATCAGCGAGCAAGCTTTTCATGTATTACTCCATCCGGGTTCGTGGTCGAGGCTTAGTAACGTTCCAGGTCGATATCAATCGCCAGGGAACGGATTTCCTTCACCAACACGTTGAACGATTCCGGCATGCCGGCGTCGATCTTGTGTTCGCCCTTCACAATATTTTCGTAAACCTTGGTACGGCCGGTCACGTCATCCGACTTCACCGTCAGCATTTCCTGCAGCGTGTAAGCAGCGCCGTAGGCTTCCAGTGCCCACACTTCCATTTCCCCGAAGCGCTGACCACCGAACTGTGCCTTACCGCCCAAGGGCTGTTGGGTCACCAGGGAGTACGGGCCGGTCGAACGGGCGTGCATCTTGTCATCCACCAAGTGGTGCAGCTTGAGCACGTGCTTGTAGCCGACTGTGACCTGACGCTCGAAAGCTTCGCCGGTACGGCCGTCAAACAAGGTGACCTGACCACTCACGTCCATGCCTGCCAGACGCAGCATGCTGGTGATGTCTTCTTCGGTTGCGCCGTCGAACACCGGGGTGGCGAACGGCACGCCCTTGGACAGGTTGGCCGACAGATCCATCACATCCGAGTCGCTCAGGCTATCCAGATCCTCGACTTTACCCGTGCTGTTGTAGATCTCGCCCAGCAGACCACGCAGCTCCTGCACAGCAGACTCCTTGCGCATCAGGCGCTGGATCTGGTTGCCCAGGCCCTTGGCGGCCCAGCCCAAGTGGGTTTCAAGAATCTGACCGATGTTCATCCGCGAAGGCACGCCCAACGGGTTCAACACGATATCCATCGCGGTCCCGTCAGCCATGTGCGGCATATCTTCAATCGGGACGATCTTGGAGACCACACCCTTATTACCGTGGCGACCGGCCATCTTGTCACCCGGCTGCAGACGACGCTTCACAGCCAGATAGACCTTGACCATCTTCTGGACGCCCGGAGGCAGTTCATCGCCCTGGGTGAGCTTCTTGCGCTTGGCTTCGAAAGCCAGATCGAAGTCCTTGCGGGTCTTTTCCAGACCTTCACGCAACTGTTCCAGCTGCACCGCAATGGTGTCGTCGGCCATACGGATATCGAACCAGTTGTACTGCTCAACACCTTCCAGGTATTCCTTGGTGATCGCCGTACCCTTGTTCAGGCGCTTCGGACCACCGTTGGCCACTTGGCCGATGATCAGACGTTCGATCCGCTCGAAGGTGTCACGTTCCACAATCCGCATCTGGTCGGCCAGGTCAAGGCGGAAGCTCTTGAGTTGGTCGTCGATGATGGACTGGGCGCGCTTGTCACGCTCGATGCCTTCACGGGTGAAGACCTGCACGTCGATCACCGTACCGTTCATGCCGGAAGGCACGCGCAGCGAAGTGTCCTTAACGTCGGAAGCCTTCTCACCGAAGATCGCGCGCAGCAGCTTTTCTTCCGGCGTCAGCTGGGTTTCGCCCTTCGGCGTCACCTTGCCGACCAGCACGTCACCGGCTTCGACTTCAGCGCCGATGTACACAATGCCGGATTCGTCCAGGCGGGACAGTTGGGCTTCGCCCAGCGAGGCGATATCTCGGGTGATGTCTTCAGGTCCGAGCTTGGTATCGCGGGCCACAACCGTCAGTTCCTCGATGTGGATCGAAGTGAAGCGGTCTTCAGCCACCACGCGTTCGGAGATCAGGATCGAATCTTCGAAGTTGTAGCCGTTCCAAGTCATGTAGGCGACCAGCACGTTCTGACCAAGGGCCAGTTCGCCCAGGTCGGTGGAAGCACCATCGGCCACCACGTCACCCTTGGCCAGACGATCACCGATACGCACGATCGGGCGCTGGTTGATGTTGGTGTTCTGGTTGGAACGGGTGTACTTGGTCAGGTTGTAGATATCCACACCGACTTCGCCCGGCACCGTTTCATCGTCATTCACGCGGATCACGATACGGTTGGCGTCAACATAGTCGACCACCCCGCCCCGCAGCGCCTGCACGGTGGTGCCCGAGTCGACGGCCACGGTACGTTCGATACCGGTCCCGACCAGGGGCTTTTCCGGACGCAGACACGGCACAGCCTGACGTTGCATGTTCGCACCCATCAAGGCGCGGTTCGCATCGTCGTGCTCCAGGAACGGAATCAGCGAAGCAGCCACCGATACGGTCTGCGACGGCGACACGTCCATGTACTGCACCTGACTGGCTTCCACCAGCATAGCTTCACCCTTGCAACGGGCGGAAATCAGATCGCCCATCAACTCGCCGTTTTCACCCATCTGGGTGTTGGCCTGGGCGATCACGTATTGGCCTTCTTCAATGGCCGACAGGTAATCCACCTCATCGCTCACCACGCAGTTTTCCACGCGGCGATACGGGGTTTCCAGGAAGCCGTACAGATTGGTCTTCCCATACACAGCCAGGGAGTTGATCAGACCGATGTTCGGGCCTTCAGGCGTTTCAATTGGGCAGACACGACCATAGTGGGTCGGATGCACGTCGCGCACTTCGAAGCCTGCGCGCTCGCGGGTCAAACCGCCCGGGCCGAGTGCAGAAACACGACGCTTGTGGGTGATTTCCGACAGCGGGTTGGTCTGGTCCATAAACTGCGACAGCTGCGAGGACCCGAAGAATTCCTTGATCGCGGCAGAGATCGGCTTGGCGTTGATCAGGTCATGCGGCATCAGGTTGTCACTTTCAGCCTGACCCAGACGTTCCTTCACGGCACGCTCAACACGCACGAGACCGGCACGGAACTGGTTTTCGGCCAGTTCGCCCACACCACGCACGCGGCGATTGCCCAAGTGGTCAATATCGTCGATTTCACCACGGCCATTGCGCAGTTCAACCAGGATGCCGATCACAGCCAGAACGTCGTCATTGCACAGCACGCCGGAGCCTTCCGCTTCCTGCGGACCGACACGGGCGTAGAAACGCTTGAGCCATTCGGGCGCCTTGTCGTCCATCTTTTCCGGATAGGCGCGGCGATTGAACTTCATGCGGCCCACGGCGGACAGGTCGTAACGGTCAGAACTGTAGAACAGGCCTTGGAACAGGGCTTCCACTGCATCTTCGGTTGGCGGCTCGCCTGGGCGCATCATGCGATAGATCGCCACGCGGGCCTGCCATTGATCCATGGTCTCATCAGAACGCAGGGTTTGCGAGATGTAGTTGCCACGGTCGGTATCGTTCAGATACAGGGTCTTGAAACTCTTCACCCCGGCCACGGTCAGCTTGGCCAGCAGATCTTCGGTGATCTCATCATTGGCACGGGCCAGCACTTCGCCGGTTTCCGGGTCCGCAATATCGGTCGCCAGCACGCGGCCAACCACGAAGTCTTCCGGCACCACGACAGAGCTGACGCCCGCATTGGTGATGTCGCGCACATGCTTGGCATTGACGCGCTTGTCCTTGCCAACGATCAGGTTGCCCTTGTCGTCGACGATGTCAAAGCGGGCAATTTCGCCACGCAGACGATCTGCCATCAGCTCAAAACGCACGTCTTCACCCACGATATCGAAAGTTTCGAAATCATGGAAAGTGGACAGGATGTCCTGGTTGCTCATGCCGATGGCTTTGAGCAGGATGGTCACCGGCATCTTGCGACGACGGTCAACACGGAAGTACAGGTAGTCCTTCGGATCGAATTCGAAGTCGAGCCAGGAACCACGGTAAGGAATAATCCGTGCGGAGAACAGCAGCTTACCCGAGCTATGGGTCTTGCCACGGTCGTGCTCGAAGAACACACCGGGAGAACGGTGCAACTGGGAGACGATAACGCGCTCGGTACCGTTGATGATGAAAGAACCGGTGGTGGTCATGAGCGGAATTTCACCCATGTACACTTCCTGTTCCTTCACTTCCTTAATGGTTTCCTTGGATGCTTCACGATCCAAAATCACCAGGCGCACGCGGGCACGCAGCGGAGACGCGAAGGTCAGGCCACGTAACTGGCATTCCTTCACGTCAAAAGCGGGCTCGCCCAGCACGTAGTGCACAAATTCAAGACGGGCATTTCCCGAATGCGACGCAATCGGGAAAATAGAGGTAAAGGCTGCTTGCAGGCCATCGTTTTTACGGGCCAGCGGAGGCGTTTCTGCCTGCAGGAAAGATTGGAAGGATTCCAACTGGGCAGCCAGCAGGAAGGGCACATCCAGAACAGCTGCGCGCTTGGCAAAGCTCTTGCGAATGCGTTTTTTCTCGGTGTAGGAGTACGCCATAGATGCTCCGGGTCAAGAGTCCGACGTCAAAGGACACAACACAACATCTGCGACAAAGATGCCGCCGTAGCCATGTTGGGTTCTGGCCTCTGACCAATACTGCATAAATACCGCAAATAGCTGCGGTTCCACAAAACGACAAAAGGGCTGGCGGCCCAAGGCCACCAACCCCCGATGCGCAAGAGCGAATTACTTGATTTCGACCTTGGCACCAGCGTCTTCGAGTTGCTTCTTCAGGGCTTCAGCATCAGCCTTGGGAATCGCTTCCTTGACGGGCTTCGGAGCGCCATCAACCACGTCCTTGGCTTCCTTCAGGCCCAGGCCGGTCGCAGCGCGAACAACCTTGATGACTTCAACCTTCTTGTCGCCGGCAGCCAGCAGGACAACGGTGAATTCGGTCTTTTCTTCAACCGGAGCAGCAGCAGCGCCACCAGCAGCGGGAGCAGCCATTGCAGCGGCGGACACGCCAAACTTTTCTTCAACAGCCTTGACCAGTTCGTTCAGTTCCAGCACGGACATGGAGTCGAGGGCCGCCAGGAATGCGTCTTTATCGAATGCCATTTTAATTTCCTAAATTTGAATGAGATTACGTTGATTCAGCTTACGATCAGGCAGCAGCGGTTTCGCCCTTTTTCTCGGCCACCGCAGCGATAACGCGTGCGAAACCAGAAATCGGGGCCTGCATAACGCCCAACAGTTGTGCCAGCAGCACTTCGCGGCTCGGGATGGAGGCCAGCGCTTGCACGCCTGCCTTGTCCAGCACCTTGCCACCGTAAGAACCAGCACGCAGAACCAGCTTGTCGTTGGTTTTTGCGAAGTCGGCCAGTACCCGTGCCGGGGCCACAGCGTCCGAACTGATCGAATAGATCAGCGGGCCGGTCATGTGTTCGGCGAGGCCGGCGAAACCAGTGTCAGCCACTGCACGCCGTGCCAGGGTGTTTTTCAGCACACGTAGGTAAACGCCCTGTTCGCGGGCCTTGGCGCGCAATGCGGTGAGATGTCCCACCTCAATGCCACGATACTCGGCAACCACGATCGTCTGAGCGTTCGCAACCTGTGCAGACACCTCGGCTACTACAGCCTTCTTGTCTTCAAGATTGAGACTCAAGGTCAGCTCCTTACTCTTACGGACACATGGCAACATGCCATGCATCCAACCACGGCGACCTCAAATTCAGGGGTCGTCCCGCTTGCGCGGTACTACCAAAATCCTGTTTTCGGGTGACGCCATCTGCGCTGGGTGGATTATCCGATTAAGCCCGTCTCCAGTCTGGAGCCGGTCCCCAACGGTCTTTGACAACCCTGCCAAACTTGTGGGTATGGCAGGCCCAAAGTACAACAAGGCGCCCCCAAAGGGGGCGCCCCACATTCCTACAAATTACTGTGCATTCACCGAGGTCGGTTCGATGCGCACGCCGGGCCCCATGGTGGAAGCCAGAGCGATCTTGCGCAGGTACACACCCTTGGCAGCAGCCGGACGGGCCTTGACCAGAGCGTCAACCAGGGCGCCCAGGTTTTGCTGCAGGGATTCCACGGCGAAAGAAGCACGACCGATGGTGGCGTGTACGATACCAGCCTTATCGGTACGGTATTGCACTTGACCAGCCTTGGCGTTCTTCACAGCGGTGGTCACATCCATCGTCACAGTGCCAACCTTCGGGTTCGGCATCAGGCCACGCGGGCCGAGGATCTGACCCAGGGCACCCACCACGCGCATGGCGTCGGGGGTAGCGATACACAGATCGAAATCGATCGTGCCGCCCTTAACTTGTTCAGCCAGATCGTCAAAGCCGACCACATCAGCGCCAGCAGCACGGGCTTCTTCAGCCTTCGGGCCTTGGGCAAACACAGCCACACGAACACTCTTACCAGTACCTGCGGGCAGCACCACGGAGCCACGAACCACTTGGTCGGACTTCTTGGCATCAATGCCGAGGTTGATCGCCACGTCGATGGATTCATCAAACTTGGCAATCGCATTTTCCTTGACCAGGCCCAGGGCGTCGCTCACCGGGTACAGCTTGGTACGATCAACCTTAGCACGCAGGGTCTTTACACGCTTGGACAACTTTGCCATTTTACAGACCCTCCACCGTGATGCCCATGCTGCGGGCGGAACCAGCGATTGTACGCACGGCAGCGTCCATGTCAGCAGCGGTCAGATCAGGCATCTTGGCCTTAGCGATCTCTTCAGCTTGAGCACGGGTCAATTTGCCAACCTTGTCGGTATGGGGCTTCGGAGAACCCTTTTGCACGCCAGCGGCCTTCTTGATCAGAACCGTTGCGGGCGGGGTCTTCATCACGAAGGTGAAGGACTTGTCGGCAAAGGCGGTGATCACCACGGGAATCGGCAGACCGGGTTCCATACCCTGGGTCTTGGCGTTGAACGCCTTGCAGAATTCCATGATGTTCAGACCGCGCTGGCCGAGCGCCGGGCCGATGGGGGGCGAAGGATTAGCCTTGCCCGCCGGTACTTGCAGCTTGATGTAGCCGACGATTTTCTTTGCCATGATGGCTCCTTGATGTGAGTATTAACGCATCAATGAAGATGCTCCTCGTGCCGGAGAGAAAAGAGGCTCCGGCGCCCTCGAATTCTTACGGTCAGGTTTTTTCGACCTGGGTGAATTCCAATTCGACAGGTGTGGCGCGACCAAAAATGGTCACCGACACATGCAAACGGTTCTTTTCGTAGTTGACGCTTTCGACCGAGCCATTGAAATCGGTGAAAGGGCCTTCCTTGACACGAACCAGCTCGCCCACCTCGAAGAGGATCTTGGGACGCGGCTTTTCCACCCCTTCCTGCATCTGATGCAGGATTTTTTCGACTTCCTTCTCGGAAATCGGGGACGGTCTGTTGGCGGTGCCACCGACAAAACCGGTGACCTTGGGCGTACTCTTGACCAAATGCCAGGAGTCATCGTCCATTTCCATCTCGACCAACACGTAGCCGGGGAAGAACTTGCGCTCAGTCACACTCTTTTGACCCGAACGCATTTCCACTACTTCTTCAACCGGAACCAGGATCTGACCAAACTTGTCCTGCATGCCCAAACGAGCAATGCGCTCAACGAGCGCACGCTGGACCGACTTTTCAAATCCCGAGTATGCGTGAACCACGTACCAACGCTTGCTCATCGCTTCCACCCCAGAATCAAGTCGTACAACACCCACTCCACCGTTTTATCGGAGGCCCACAGGAAAATAGCCATTACCACTACAAAACCAAACACAGCTGCCGTCGTCTGCAAAGTCTCTTTACGCGTCGGCCAAACCACTTTCTTGGCTTCAACCCATGAATCACGAGCGAACCCGAAGAAGACCTGACCTTGCTCGGTCTTCCAGGCCACCAGCGCGCCAAACAGTACTCCGGCAAGCACACACAGCACCCGAAGCACCAACGGCTGGCCGGATAACAAATAGTATCCAGCAAGGCCAGCGGCAACCAGAAGCACCGCGAGCACAAACTTCAGCTTATCAGCCATGAAGGACCAAACCCTAGTGCAATTGAGATGTGGCAGGGGCAGAGGGTCTCGAACCCCCAACCTTCGGTTTTGGAGACCGACGCTCTGCCAATTGAGCTATGCCCCTGCAGCAGAGACCACAGAAGCGCTCCATTATACAGGAGCGCTTCTGCTTTTCCGGTAGAACTACCGGAGGATACTTCCATTAAGCAATAATCTTGGCAACCACACCGGCGCCAACAGTACGACCACCTTCACGGATAGCGAAGCGCAGACCTTCTTCCATGGCGATCGGGGCAATCAGCTTGACGGTCATCGAGATGTTGTCGCCAGGCATGACCATTTCCGTGCCTTCGGG
>NZ_KB892856.1 GCF_000373965.1 Uliginosibacterium gangwonense DSM 18521
TAGCAAATACAGCACGCCACAGAACACATCATATAGATCAACCGTACGGGGCTTGGTCTGTTTGCGTACACTTTCCAGCAAAGGACGGATCTGTTNGAACGCTTCCCTGCTCACATCACTGGGGTATTTCTTTCTCATGCCGCAGCTTACGACATTCAAATGATTGTGAACAGGTTCTTAGCCTGAATGGCGAGCCAGACCACCTCAAAACGGGTCGGGTTCTCAAAACAAGGCACCTTGCGCCCCCGGAAAAACTCGTACTCCGGGCTGTGAAGCTGTTGCCGGGGATTCAATACAATACGCACGTCATACCTCCTTCAAGACAGGCATGCCGTATTATCCCTGCGCAGCGGCAAGGAGACAAACAGATTGAAATACCCGTGCCCGCTCCACTGACCCAGTCGCAGGGAAAAACCAACCACCATCCAGCACCACAATTTGAAATGCACTTTGGGCTCGGAGTATCATTATGGATTGGAAGCTGGCTGCCAAAGCACTTCCGACACAACGTTCAAACAAGACGGAACCTGGGTTTTGATTACCAGCCTCCCGCTACTATCATGACAAAAGCACTTTCACTCAATCTACTTGAAGAATCATACGGCATTGCCCGCCTCGCCCCCACCGCCAACATTCCGCTCTGGGTGATCGGCCCCGGCTTCATGAGCCTGACCCGTACCAATGAAGAACTTTCAGTCACCTGCCTGGAGGAGCGCATCCCCGCCACCGCACAGGCATCACGTGGCTGGCGGGCACTGCAACTCAAAGGGCCGTTTGCCTTTGATGAGACGGGGATCATCTCAGCAGTCACTCATCCATTGTCACAAGCCGGTGTAGGTGTATTCGTGGTCTCCACCTACGACGGAGACCACGTGCTGGTCAAAGCAGACGATTTGGCACGCAGCATTTCAGCGCTGGAATCTGCGGGACATCAGATCGCTTACGCGACCCCTGACAAGTGAAATGACAAATCAACCGACCAAAAGAAATAGATCTGAAATCAGTGAGATTGGCTTATTCATTGCCAAATTCATTCTATATTTAATTGGTTTGGTGATTGTAAGGAGTCTGTTATACGGCCTTGGCAATCTATTCACCTAGCCATGCAAACAGGAATAGATGAAATCAGGCATCCAATGCTACTCCTGCCACAAAAGTGATCTACCCCCAGCGTGATTCTGTAATGCCTTTGACATCATTCATCTTCACTGTAAACAGATGCCCGGCCTGTGGCTGTGTAGCAAGATGCTCGGCGGACAATCCCACACGTGCGCTGGTGATGAACAAGGTATCCAATGCTGCACCGCCAAAGGCGACACAACTGGGCTGGCTTACCGGTACGGAAATGACGCGGTCAATCTGTCCGTCTGGCCGATAACGCACCACGCGGGAACTGCCCCATTCGGCATTCCAGATGTAGCCCTGCGCATCAACTGTGGAGCCATCCGGGTAACCCTCTGGCACCGGCGCGAATACGCGCAGATTGCTCACCTGCCCTGTGCGGGCATCGTAGTCGCAGCACTGGATGCAACGTGCGACGCCATCACTGAAATACAGGGTCCGACCATCCAGCGATAGGCACAGACTGTTGGGAATGGCGACAGGTGGCAGGTGCAGCTTTTCAAGCTGGCCCGCAGCCGTGTAGCGATACCAGGTGCCACGCGGTTTCTGCTCGACCTCGTCATAGGTGCCAAACAGGAAATTACCGTCGCGGTCGCACCGCCCGTCATTGAGGCGTGTATACGGTTTGTCCGTATCCACATCACATAAACGGGTCGCCTCACCTGATTCGGTATTCAGAAACGACAACCCATCTTCGAACCCTACCAGCAGCCGTTGCGGGTCAGCCGTCAGCGCCATACACGCCGGTCGTGTTGATGTGCTCAGCATGGCCGGGGTAGCGTCTTCCGGCCCGAGCCGCCAGATACGTTTGCCAAGGATATCGAGCCAACGCAGGGTTTGCAGGCGCTCGTCCCACAGTACACATTCGCCCAGGGTATCTGCCACCGCGGCCTGCACAACAGGCTTTGCCAATAATTCCAGCATCATCATGCCTTGGCACGGGTGGCACAGGCCTTACGTGCGAGCCACACCCCGTAGAGCACAATCAGGCAGACAACCGCTACAAGGCTCCACTCCGGCAATTGCAGGCCCAGGATGGTAGGCTGGTTCTCGGCGCAATCAATCCCGCCAAACATGCCCGCGCGGAAGAAACCGTTGTAATTGCCGATCTGCAGGTAGTAGAACAACCCGGCGCTGCAATTGTCTTGGGCCGCGTCCAGGTGCGAGAGCAGGTAGGTCTGGCGCCCTGCACTTTCCAGTGCCAGCAACAAGCCCAACTCACCCATTCGCTGGATCACGATCCGCCCACGCTCCCAGGCTGCCGCCAAAAGGAAGCCAGCCCCGGCAAGCAGAAAAGACAGGCGCTGGAACCAGCACATGGCACAGGCCTCCAGATTGAAAATAGCTCCCAGCGTTACTGCGGCACCTACCGCCGCAAAGCACAGGATAGCGAGGCCAGCCAAGGCCAGACGAGGGCGACGCGCGTAGAAGTCAAGCATGGTGTGGTCGTGTTGGTGAGCAAAGAAGGAGGATAGATATTATTCTAGTTTTTTAGTTCCCGAGCCGGAATCAAGAGGCCCTTTTGGATTTTGTGCAGATGGATGGCGAGCTGGTGTTCTCTGTGTGCTCCAGAAAGCCTGCTTAGCAAAAAGACCCGTCTTCATAAAAAGAACGGGCCTTGTGATCGGAAAAAATCCAATTACGGACTACAGGATATCCAGATTCTGTACCCCGGCAAGCAGATCGCGGTCGGCATGCTTGCTGTTGAGCTTGATCTGCAAGCGCAGGTCATTGACCGAGTCCGCGTTACGCAGCGCATCTTCAAAGGTAATGAGTTCGTTTTCGTACAGATCGAACAAGGCTTGGTCAAAGGTCTGCATCCCCAGTTCGCGGGAGCGCTTCATTACTTCCTTGATTTCATGCACTTCGCCACGGAAGATCAGGTCCGAGATCAGCGGCGAATTGAGCAACACTTCCACAGCGGCGATCCGGCCTTTGGTACCCTTACGCGGCAGCAGGCGTTGCGAAATCAGCGAACGCAGGTTCAGGGACAAATCCATCAACAACTGGGCGCGACGCTCTTCAGGGAAGAAGTTGATGATCCGGTCGATGGCCTGGTTGGCACTGTTGGCGTGCAAGGTAGCCAGACACAAGTGACCCGTTTCGGCAAAGGCCACGGCGTAGTCCATGGTTTCGCGGTCGCGGATTTCCCCCATCAGGATCACGTCCGGCGCCTGCCGCAAGGTGTTCTTCAGGCCCGCCTCCCAGGAATCGGTATCCAGGCCGATCTCGCGTTGAGTCACCACGCAATTTTTGTGGGCATGCACGAATTCGATGGGGTCTTCCAGCGTAATGATATGGCCGTAGCTGTTCTCGTTACGATAGTCGAGCATTGAGGCCAACGAAGTTGTTTTACCCGTACCCGTACCGCCGACGAAAATCACCAGCCCGCGCTTGGTCATGCCGATGTCACGCAAAATCGGAGGGAGATTCAGCTCTTCCAAGGTGGGGATGCGCTGGGCGATGGTCCGCGCAATCAAGCCGATACGCCCTTGCTGCACGAAGGCATTCATCCGGAAACGCCCTACTCCGGCGGGAGAGATGGCAAAGTTGCATTCCTTGGTCGATTCGAATTCGGCGGACTGCTTGTCGTTCATCACCGCGCGGGCAATTTCCTGGGTGTGCTGCGGGGTCAACACCTGATTGGATTGCGGCATGATCCGGCCGTCGATCTTGATGGCTGGCGGGAAGCCCGATGTGATGAAAAGGTCGGAACCTTTCTTGGTCACCATCAATTTCAAAAGGTCTTGTACAAATTTGACTGCCTGATCGCGTTCCATATTCCATCCACTTTGGGCAGGCTACCCCTGCCCTGTTCATTGATCGTGTCCCACCCTGGTCGGGTAAGACGAAAGCTGCGTTGCCGATCTTTCAGCCGCCGGGGAAGAGATCCTTGTTGGCGGCCCGCACACGTGCTTCCCCAGGAGAAACGATGTTGCGGCGAACCAGGTCTTGCAGGCACTGGTCGAGCGTCTGCATGCCAAACTGTTGGCCGGTCTGAATTGAAGAGTACATCTGCGCGACCTTGGCCTCACGAATCAGGTTACGGATAGCGGGAGTGCCGATCATGATTTCGTGCGCGGCCACACGGCCTTGGCCGTCCTTGGTCTTGAGCAGGGTTTGCGAGATCACCGCCCGCAGGGACTCAGAAAGCATGGCACGGATCATTTCCTTTTCTTCCGCCGGAAACACGTCGACCACACGGTCAATGGTCTTGGCAGCAGACGAGGTGTGCAACGTGCCAAACACCAAGTGGCCGGTTTCCGCCGCCGTCATAGCCAGCCGGATGGTTTCCAGGTCGCGCAACTCCCCCACCAGGATCACGTCCGGGTCTTCCCGCAGCGCGCTACGCAAGGCGTTAGAGAAAGAATGCGTATCGCGGTGTACTTCACGCTGGTTGATCAGGCAGCGCTTGCTCTGGTGTACGAATTCGATCGGGTCTTCAATGGTCAAAATGTGGGCATGGTGGTTCTCGTTCACATAGTCGACCATCGCCGCCAGCGTGGTGGACTTGCCCGAGCCGGTTGGCCCTGTCACCAGCACGATGCCACGCGGCTGCTCAGAAATATCCTTGAATACCTTGGGGCAGTTCAGATCTTCCAGCGACAGCACCTTCGACGGAATGGTCCGGAACACCGCACCGGCGCCACGTTCCTGCACAAAGGCGTTAACCCGGAAACGCGCCAGATTGGGCACGGCAAACGAGAAGTCGCACTCCAGGAACTCTTCATATTGCTTGCGCTGCCCGTCGTTCATGATGTCATACACCATGGCGTGGACTTCCTTGTGTTCCAGCGGCGGCAGGTTGATGCGGCGCACATCCCCGTTAACGCGGATCATTGGAGGCAGGCCGGCGGACAAATGCAAGTCGGAAGCCTTGTTCTTGACGGAGAATGCAAGCAGTTCAGTAATTTCCATGGACTTATCGTTTCCTGAAAGCAAAGCGGGTGATGGCGACATGGCTGATATAATCCACACCATTGGGCCATACTGTAACCCACAAGACGGAACATTATATGACGGACATAGCCGCCAATCTAAATGGGGTTCGTACCCTTGTGGACGCAGCGACACATCAATCCGACCGACGGAAGGGTTGTGTAACGCTCCTGGCGGTCTCCAAAACCTGCTCCGCTGACGCCATCCGTGAGGCTGCAGCGGCCGGGCAACGAGATTTTGGCGAGAATTACCTGCAAGAGGCCCTCGACAAGATCGAAGCGCTGGTTGACCTGGATCTGGTCTGGCATTTCATCGGCCCCATACAGAGCAACAAGACACGCCCCATTGCCAGCCATTTTCAGTGGGTGCATGCAGTCGATCGCCTCAAGGTTGCCCAACGCCTGTCAGAACAGCGCGATGCGGCCTTGCCAGACCTGAACATCTGTTTGCAGGTCAATGTCAGTGGCGAAGACAGTAAAAGCGGCGTGGCCCCAGAAGAACTCCCGGCACTGGCCAGTGCCGTGGCACGGCTCCCGCACCTGCGTCTGCGTGGATTGATGTGCATTCCTGAACCCACGCCGGATGAGGCGCTGCTGGCCCAACGCTTCGGCTTGCTGCGCACACTGCGTGACCAATTGCAGCACACCCTGAACCTTGAATTGGACACACTGTCCATGGGCATGTCTGCCGACATGGCGCAGGCCATTGCCGCAGGTTCCACCATGGTGCGCATCGGGACTGCGATTTTTGGCAGTCGCCCACCTCGCCCAGAGGCTTGAAATCGTGCATGTCCACACCCAACTGCAATCCATCTTTTACGACACGCGTACCCTGACTCATGAAGATCACCTTCCTCGGCGGCGGCAATATGGCCTCCGCACTCATCGGCGGCCTGCTCAAGCAAGGTTTTGCCGCCTCTGACATCCAGGCTGTGGAACTGCTGGATGCGGGCCGCGAACGTCTCGCCCAGGCTTTCGGCATCCGCGCCGTGGCTGCACCGGACGCCACCGCATTGGCTTGTGACGTACTGGTGCTGGCCGTCAAACCGCAGCAGATGCGCGAAGCATTGGCCCCGTTTGCCGGGCAACTCGGGCAACAACTGGTAATCAGCATTGCCGCCGGGCTGCGTCTGCAAGACCTCTCCCGCTGGCTCGGAGGCCACACCCGCATGGTGCGCGCCATGCCCAACACCCCCGCGCTGATTGGCAAAGGGGTGACCGGACTCTTCGCCAGCGAAGGCGTGAGCCCTGCGGACCGTGAGGCAGTCGGGCACATCCTCGGTGCCGTGGGAACAAGCGTGTGGGTGGAACGCGAAGAGCTGATCGAAGCCGTAACAGCGCTCTCCGGCAGCGGCCCAGCCTATGTTTTCCACTTTATCGAAGCCTTGCAGGCCGGTGGTCAGGCACTGGGGCTCTCGGCTGACACAGCCCTCAAGCTCGCCATCGAAACCCTTGTGGGCGCTTCCGCACTGGCGGCTCAAAGTGGAGAATCTCCTGCTGTATTGCGCGAACGTGTCACATCCAAGGGAGGCACCACTTACGCCGCGCTCCAAAGCCTAGCTGCAGACAAGTTCCCGGCCATCATTGCGCGGGCGCTGGAAGCTGCTGCCACGCGGGGCAAGGAAATGGGCGAACAACTTGGCCGTGACACGGCCTGAACCAGGGAGATTCTTGATGGGAATGCTGATCGGCGTACTGTCCATGATCATTCAGACAGTTGCAGGCTTTTTCACCATGACGTTGTTGATACGCACGGCCATGCGCTTCATGCGCATCTCGTTCGTCAGCCAACTCGGGCAATTTGTGCTGGCGACCACCAACTGGGTGGTCAATCCGCTTCAACGCATACTACCCAGCATAGGCCGGGTGGATTTGTGCTCCCTCGTTCCAGCCTGGCTGATCCAGGTCTTGCTGGTGATGGTGCTGGCCCTTCTCAATATGCGAGCCATCAATCTGGCGATGCTATTCGGCGCAGCCGCAATCGTGGGGGCCTTGAACCTGCTGTCCGTTGCGCTCATGCTGCTCAGCGGGGTGGTAATCGTGGCGGCGATCCTCTCCTGGGTCAATCCATACGCCCCCATCGTGCCCTTGCTCAATAGCTTGATCGCCCCTTTCCTGGCGCCATTCAGAAAAATCGTGCCACCGATCTCAGGCGTGGATCTTTCCCCCCTGCTTCTGCTGCTGGTCCTGCAGATTCTGCAATTTGTACTCCAAAACAGCAGTACCAGCCTCTTGCATTTCTTCTGAAGCCGGGCATGGACCCCATTCGCCAAACCCCTGATGGCGCCGTGTTGCTCAATCTACATGTGCAACCCGGCGCCAAGCGCACTGAATTCATGGGGATACATGGCGAAGCCGTCAAAATCCGTTTGGCCGCGCCCCCTGTTGAGGGCAAGGCCAACGCCTGCCTGCTGGCATTTCTCTCAGACTTTACAGGCCTGCCCAAGCGTTCTGTGGTGCTGCTACAGGGCGAGACCCATCGCAGCAAGCTGGTACGTATTGATGACACCAACCCTGGCATCGTGCGCAAACTTTATCAGGCGGCGGGTTTGACACCTCCCGACTGAACATATTTTCCTTGGGGCAGAGGTGTGCCCTGGCCTTTTTTGACTGGAGTCTTCATGAATATCCCTCCTCTTCTGCGCTATGTCATATTGACCAGTGCCATTGTCGGCCTGACGTGCAGTACGGCACAGGCAGCGCTGACCCCACAAGTCGAAAAGCTGTTGGCCACCTCCAACGAGAACATCTCTCTGGCTGCCGAGCAGGCCCAGTTCAACTGGCGCAGCAAAACGTCCATCGACAATGCCACCGCCGAACGCGATCTGGTCGCAGCCAGCGTGACCGTCAGTATTGCGAATGGCATACCAGAAGCCTTGGCACGCGAATTTTTCCGCGCCCAGATTGATGCCAACAAAGCCGAGCAATGGCGCCTGTACCAAGGATGGTTGTCCGGCAAGAGCATCCCTCCCGCTGCCGACCCGGATTCAGACGCCGCAACGGCCCAACAACTGGCAGTACGCAGCGAGGCGCTCAATCGCCGCCAACTGGCCGCCCTGGCCGAAGCAAGCCCACTGCTGGCGAAAAGCACTGCACAGGAAATCCTGGCCGCACGCCCAGCCGACACCAACACGCTGAGCTGGAAGATTGCCGCAGCCCCTCTGACGGCGCGTGCCCAGGCACAAACAGACGAATCCCGCCTGGATGTTGTGCAACGTAGCGGGCTGTTGCGTGTATGCATGACAGGGGACTACAAGCCCTTCACCCTTTGGCGCGCAGATCGCTATGCCTTTGAAGGGGTGGATGTGGAAATCGGTCGGCAACTGGCCGCAAGCCTGAAGGTGGATGTACAATTTGTGCCGACCACCTGGGGCGGATTGATGAACGATTTCCTGGCCAATCGTTGCGATATCGCCAGTGGCGGTATTTCCATCGTCATGGATCGTGTGCGCCAAGCATTCTTCTCCGTGCCTGTACATACCGACGGTAAAACACCTATTGTGCGCTGCGCGGACAAAGACCGCTTCCAGACACTGGAGCAGATTGACAGCCCCGATGTACGCGTCATCGTCAATCCGGGCGGCACCAACGAGCGCTTTGCCCGTGCCCGGCTCAAGCGGGCGCCCATCACGGTCTTCCCAGACAACGTAACGATCTTTGAGCAGATTCTGCAGAACAACGCCGACGTCATGATGACGGATGCCATCGAGACCCAACTGCAACAGAAGCAACACCCAGGACTATGCGCTGTGCATCCTGACAAGCCATTCACGGTCAGTGAGAAAGCCTACATGCTGCCGCGAGGGGATATGGTATTCAAGGAGTATGTCGACCAGTTTCTGCATAGTGCGCTCATTGATAGGACTTACCAGAAACTGCTTGATGGCTGGTTGAAGTAATTCTGCCCAGGATTTGCAGGCAAAAAAACACCGGGTCAGCGTCATGCTGCCCGGTGAAATCATCATCAGGAGAATGCAAAAGAAAGGCTGGCGGCCTACTTCGTGGAGCGATTGTGCTCAGATACCAATGTATTGAGCTTGGCGCGCTGCTCGGGCGTCAGAACATCCAGCACCTTACGATGTCCTTCTACCAGGGAGAGTGCCATTTGCCCATGCAGGCGGCCAATGCGTTCTGAAATTTCAGCCGCCTTCTTGGCGTCATAACTATCGGCCGACGCCACGTCACGCAAGGCGATATGCTCTTCGCGCAGATTGCGTTCGATGGGGCGCAGTGCATCCGATTGTGCGTCACGCAACAAGCGCAGTTGCTTTTGCTGTTCAGCACTCAGGTCAAGCTTGCGCAGCATCGCAAAATAATGATGCTCCATACCGGCGTGCATGCTTCGACCCGCCATCTGCATGGTATCTGCGTCACCATGGCTTGGCGCTGCAGCCATGGCGCTTGAGACTGGCAAGGCCAATGCCAAAGAGCTGACCATCAGAAAGCGGCGGATAATCTGTTCAGTTTTGGACTGCATCGCGTGCTCCACTGTACGGGTTGTTGATGTATGCATTCTGCACGCAGGCATTACAACAGGTTGTAATGCTTGGTAAGCGGATGTAACAACTCACCGAAGTGGGTAGATTCAGACCGGCTCAGCCGATCTCGACGCGGTTCTTGCCCTGTCGCTTGGCGCTATACATGGCCTTGTCGGCACGCCCAATCGCTTCCTCCGGTGCCTCGCCATCCTTGATTTCGGTGACGCCGGCACTGAAAGTGATCAATAGCTTCTGGTTCTCGTGCAGGAAGAAACGCTTGGTCAGCTCACGTTGCAGGCGACGCATGACGATGGCGGCATCCTCCATGCCCGTATCGGGCAGCAGCACAAGAAACTCCTCGCCGCCGTAGCGGGCGCAGGAGTCCTGTGGACGCAGATTCTCACGGATAACCATGGCGAGATGACGCAAGGCATCGTCACCCGTGGCGTGGCCGTAGGTGTCATTGAGCGCTTTGAAATTATCAACGTCCAGCAGGGAAATGCTGAGCAAGCTGCTGCGCCGCACTTGGCGGGCCATCTCGCGTTCCAGCATCTCTTCAAAGCCCTTGCGGTTGAGCGCACCGGTCAGTGGGTCGTGGCGCACCATTTCGCTGGCCTGTGAAAGTTCGGTTTCCAGCCGGGCGATTTCCTTGTGTGCCTGGTCTACCGTGGTACGCAAACTCTGCAGTTCGGCTTGCGAACGGCGGGCACTCTGCTCAACAGTCTGCGTCTCCTTGGCGATGTCATCCACCAAGCCAGCCAGTTCCTGCAGACTGCCAGCCGTGCTGATGCGTTCTGCAAAGGCCGTGATCTTGCCGTGATAGTTACCGGTTGATTCAGCCAATTCACCCAGGCGATCCACAAAGAACGCCAACATTTCGCGCAGCCGGTTTTGCGCCTCCGTCAGACTGCGTTTGATCGTGCCTTGTTTATGGATCACATCGCGCAGGCGTTCGCCCAACTCAGCCAGAGAATTCTTGTCGAGCGGACGAGAGAACAGCTCCAGCAGCACCGACATCTGGCCTTGCAGCCATTTGTCTTCAATCACCAGTTCGCCAATGTTCTCGATGATCAGCTGCAACAGATTCAACAGTGCCTGGCGGATGTAGCTCTGATCCTGTGCCGCCCACTGTACCTTGTAGGCAAACTGCTTGAGCCGCTGGTCGAACGCCTCACCCGCCCCCTCCACCGGATCACGCAGTACCTTGCCCAAGGCCGTGGCTTCCCCGGCCAGTTCAGGCGTATCAATGAGGAGCATGCCCACTGCCGTTTCCAGCAGGCTGGCCAGCAGGATGCGCCACTCTTCCGGTGCAGCAGCCAGCCCTGGCTTTGCCTCCTCGACATGCGCAGGCTCAGACACAGCCGATGCAGCGGCAACAGGGGCAGACTCGGCCGCAACATCCACGCTGTTGGCAGCAGGCAGCAGAGCCCACCCCTTGATCAAGCCTTGCAGACGGGAGTGTAAAAGAGTGGGGTCGACCGAACCTTCAAGCACCCGGCTAAGCGCCTCCTGCTTGGTGAAGCTATTCAGGCCCGATTGACGGCGCTCAACCTGGACAAGCACCTCACGGATCAAGGCGTTCCAGTTCAGCGGCTCTTCGGCCTGCTCCGAGACCATCGTAACCAGTTGCTGCTTGAGCGCAAGCCAGCTCTTCTCTGCGATCACCGCCTCAAACTGGCGCGCCACCTTGAGCTGCTCAGGCGTCACCCTCGGCAAAGCCGTCACGATCTGGCGCAGGGAACGCTCCGGAAAACCTTCTTCTGGCGGGCTACCCAGAATCTCATGGTAGATCTCCCGGAAATTTTCCGGTGTAGGCGGAATACGGCGCGTAGCCAGCCGACGCAGGACTTCCCGGGCAATTTCAGAAGGAGAATTCAGATCAACCATAATGTGACAGTTCCGGGAAGTCCGAGACGCTCCGATGCAAGATGCACAAGTCTAGTCCACCAAACCGTGTTTCAACCCATAGTGCGTCAATTCAGCATTGTTGTGCAGACGCATTTTTTCAAGTAAGCGCGCACGATAAACGCTCACCGTCTTCACGCTCAGGTTCAACTGCTCGGCAATCTGGGTCAAAGTCTTACCTGAGGCGATCATGCACAGTGTCTGGTACTCCCGGTCGGAGAGCTTCTCATGCGGCGGGCGATCCAGGTCTTCGCCAATCGCGTTGGCCAATTCCTCAGCCACCTCGGCGCTCACATATTTCTTGCCACTGGCCACTTGGCGCAGCGCTGTCACCAATTGCTCCGGCGCAGCCTGCTTGGATAAATAACCCGCAGCACCCGCCCGCAGGGCACGCACAGCGTATTGCTCCTCTGGGTGCATGCTCAGAATCAACACCGGCAGGCGCGGAAATTCTTTTTTGACGAGTTTGAGTGTGTCAATACCGTTGCGGTCCGGCATGGAGACATCCATGAGTACCACATCGCACTCCAGGGTACGCAGCAGTTGCATGGCACTTACGCCACCGTCGGCCTCGCCCGCCAGCTCGAGGTCCTCGGTATCGGACAGTATCTGCTTCAAACCGTGGCGGATGATGGCGTGATCGTCTGCAATCAAAACTCTGATTTTGTGAGCCATCTTATTGATCCAAACCAGTTCGTTCCATCCTAGCCTCCCGCTGCGCCAAGGGAGCACGCAACAAAACCAGGGTACCCTGTGGCACGCCTGTACGAATTTCCATCTCACCACCCAACTGCCGCAAACGCTCACGAATGCTACGCAGCCCAAAGGATTTGGGTTTGGACATATCTTCGATGCGCACACCGCGCCCGTCGTCCCCCACCTCTAGCACAATATCATCCCCTTCCTGCATCAGGCGCACTTCTACCCGACTTGCCGCCGCATGCTTGCTGACATTGGTCAAGGCCTCCTGATAAGTGCGGAACAATGCCAAGGCAGTCCCCTCATCCGTTTCAATATCGTGATCCGCACACAGCACCTCACAGCGGATGCCGGTACGTTGCGCATAGTCCTCGGCATAGCTCTCAACGGCAGCAGCCAGACCGAATTCCTTGAGAATACCGGGGCGCAGCTCACGCGCCACCCGCCCGGCAGTTGTGATTGCCTCATCCAGCATATGCTCAATATCACGCACCCTGCCCCGCAATGCAGGCTCACCATCCAGCTTCGCCCCCAGCAAAGAGGCGGAAATCTTGATCCCGACCAAAGTGCCGCCCAGTACATCGTGAATATCACGGGCAATCCGCTCGCGTTCTTCCTCCTTTACCCGCTGAAGGTGATCAGACAGCTCCGCCAGTTGGGCGCGAGAAGCCCGCAATTGCATTTCTGCCTGCTTGCTATGGGTGATGTTCCACATCACCCCTTCCCACACCACGCGCCCGTTAGCCAGTGCCCGAGGCGAACAGCGCACATTGATCCACTTGAAGTCATCCTCGGCCAGGAAAATGCGGCCCTCCCAATTCAAGGTCACGCCACGCTGCGCCGCACTACGGAATGCCTGAAGAAACTCCTCCCGATCCTGTGTCTGCATCAGATCCAGCAACAAATCGCTGTGCCCCAGCAAGGCATCGGCAGGCATCCCCAAAAGCATCTGGCTGGCTTCGCTCACGAACAGAAACCGCAGGGCATCCCCCGCCTCCACCCGCATTTGAAACAGCACCCCTGGCACATTTGCCGCCATGGCCTGGAAACGTGCCTCGCTGACCTGCACGGCTCCCAGCGCCTCACGCCGTTCGCAGCGGATCAACGCCTCACGACGCTCACGCTCAATAACGGGAACGAGACGATCCAGCCGATCCTTGAGCAGATAATCCTGAGCCCCCGCCCGCATCAGATTGCAGGCCGTTTCCTCATCAATCATGCCGGAGACCACGATGAATGGCAGATCCATCTGGTAGCACAACACCATCTCCAACGCCTGCGCAGCGGAAAAACCCGGCAAGGAGTAATCCGAGATCACCACATCCCAGCCCCCCTCCTCCTGCAAAGCGGCCTCCAGCTTCGCCAGCGTATACACTTGGCGCGAGTGCAGCACATAGCCCGCCTTGAGCAGATGGCGCAACAGCAGCAAGGCATCATCCTCATTATCTTCAACCAGCAGCACACGCAAAGGCGTGGGGGCAAGCGTATAGCGCATGGGTACAAAACCTGTATGAGCAAGGGCACCACCAAGGAAGATGGCGCCGAATCGATAATGATACGCCAAGCACTCACACCAAATCCGTTTTGATGTACAATCACGCCCCGCGCAAGGAGTTTCCTGCTTGCGCCACGGCAACACACCGTGCCGCTTTAGCTCAGTTGGTAGAGCAACCGCCTTGTAAGCGGTAGGTCATCTGTTCGAGTCAGATAAGCGGCACCACGATACCTTCTCCGAAGTTTTTCGACTTCCGGCAAAAACGCTCTAATCCCAAGCACTGCAAGTGCTGCTTCCCGTAATTTTTCGGGGTTCGAGGTGTTTCGGCTTTTTCTGCCTTTTTCCGTCTTTTATCGACACGACTGCACCCAAAATGTACCAGAACTTATGCGTGGCACATGTTGCGGCGGCGTATTGGAAGTGCTCTGACAGCGGGTAGGTAGGCAGACAAGCGGAAAGCCGCGCACATCATAGCCGGACACGGCCCCACCTTCCCTTGCATCGAAAGGCACCAGCACGCACTGGCAGCCAGTCGGACGGAGGAAGGCTGATGGTTTGACTTTGAGGGGGATTCGGCGCAGAAATCGGACGATCCATCCGATCATCATGAATCGTCTGAACAATCAGCACGTGCTGCCCGCATTTGGACGATCGAAAATAAATTCCATACGCGTATTTATGCATTGCCAGCCAGGAAACTCAACAGCAACTCAGCGAGAGTCTCGGCGTCACATTCTCATAATCAATCATCAAACCTCACTGGCTGCATAAACCAGCCGATCACCCCCAGCACAAGCATCACCCCTGCCACCCAACGCAATACACGCCAAGGACCACCACCGGAGCGGAGGATTTCAAAGCTCTCCACGTAAACCGTTTCGCATGCGCCATTCCCACTATCTGTGCGCACCGTGCTGGTACCACGATGGAATTCAAAACCGTGGTGATGGGAATACTCGGCCAGATAACCCCGAAAGCGCACCTGATCACCTACCTCGACCTTGTGCATCAAGCGCGCCAATGCCGGATCATCGGCAAGCAGATGATTGTTGGATACAGCAGCCTGATTGAATGCCGCCCACACTTCATTGGAGCCGGTACTGTAATTGCAGGTGAATTGGCCGTTGGAGAAGCTGATCTGCCGATACACATCACTCTCAATATTGCTGCCCCACACCACACAGAGGTCTGTGATATTGAGCGCATCATTCGATTCACGATGCAGGTAGTCCCACCACGTATCGGCATTGTGTTTGCTGACAATCAGCCCATTCAGATCATAGCGATAAAGTGGTTTGACCGTATAAGTGATACCACCGGACACCACATCGAACGGGGCCATTGCCACGGGCGTTTGTTCAGGCTCCCCCTGCAAACTGGCCACCAGTTCACTACGCTCTGGCAAAACGCTCGAACGCCATAGGCTGACGGCAAGCAATACCACACCTACCAACAGAAAATATTTAAGGAACTGCCGCATCGCCAAACCTTTCTATGCGCCATCAGGAAGCAGCTTACGATCCGCAATGAGAGACAGTAACCAGGATTCAGGAATTTTAACCGCAAACCCATCCCAGCCATACCAACAGGCGATATACGACAGATGTCACCCAAAAATTAGCAACAATAATATTCTGAGGGAAAATCACTCAACTTTGAGCGCCGCTATAGGTCTCAGAACCTGTTCACAATCATTTGAATGTCGTAAGCTGCGGCATGAGAAAGAAATACCCCAGTGATGTGAGCAGGGAAGCGTTCGAACAGATCCGTCCTTTGCTGGAAAGTGTACGCAAACAGACCAAGCCCCGTACGGTTGATCTATATGATGTGTTCTGTGGCGTGCTGTATTTGCTAAAAAGTGGCTGCCAGTGGCGGATGCTGCCCAGTGAATATCCGAAATGGCGCACGGTGCATGCCTATTTCGCCAAGTGGAGCGAACTTGGTCCAGACGGTTTAAGC
>NZ_KB892857.1 GCF_000373965.1 Uliginosibacterium gangwonense DSM 18521
ATCAAACTCTTAAGTTCAATCTTTTTTACAAGCTCAACTCAAATTCATTTACTGACATTTGGTGTTGAGTATTCAATCATTTTGCATGCTGTCTTGCGACAGCGGCTTCTGATCAAGCACTCACACCTATCGGTTGTTCAACTTTTTAAAGAGCGTCTCGTTTGCTGCGAGAGGGGCGCATTCTACACGCCTCACATTCAGAGTCAAGCACTTTGTTTTAACTACCAACAACCTGCCCAACTCTTCGCTAAACCGCACCAGATCTACATCTTGCTCGATTCAGCCCTTCGTTGCCGTTGCTTGTTTGCGTGAGCAGCGAAGGAGATGAATTATGGGACTTTCCCCAGCCCGCGTCAAGGCTTTTCTTGCGATTGCCCTAAGACCTTTCGGTTACTCGGCGGTCAGTATGACTTTGGCAAATTTGCGTTTGCCGACCTGCAGCACAATGGTGGCACCCGCTTGAAGGGTCAGTCCTTTGTCTTCGAGCTTGTCGCCGTTGGCGCGCACTCCGCCCTGGTCGATCATACGCATGGCTTCAGAGTTACTGGCCGTCAGCCCCGCTATTTTCAGGAGCGAGGCGATGCCGATCCCTGCAGCAGAAACCGCAATCGTTTGTTCAGGGATATCATCTGGAATCGCTCCGCGCTGGAATCGTGCCTCAAAGTCTGCCAGTGCATCTTCCGCTGCTGCCTGATTATGGAAGCGTGCGACGATTTCCTGGGCCAGCATCACCTTGATGTCACGCGGATTGCGGCCTTCTGCCACCTCCTGCTTGAAGCGTGCAAGCTCTGCCAGGGGGCGGAAGGAAAGCAGATTGTAGTAGCGCCACATGAGTTCATCGGATACGGACATGAGCTTGCCGAAGATTTCGCGTGGGGCTTCACTGATGCCGACGTAGTTGCCCATTGATTTGGACATCTTGTTGACGCCGTCCAGGCCTTCGAGCAGCGGCATGGTGATGATGGTCTGAGGGGTTTGCCCGGCCGATTTTTGCAGCTCACGCCCGACCAGGAGGTTGAACTTCTGATCGGTTCCGCCAAGTTCCACGTCTGCACGCAAAGCCACGGAGTCATACCCCTGCACGAGCGGGTAGAGAAACTCATGAACGGCAATGGGTTGGTTATTGTTATAACGTTTGGAGAAGTCGTCACGCTCCAGCATGCGCGCCACGGTGTATTGGGCAGCGAGCTTGATCATCCCGGCTGAACCAAGGGTGTTCATCCAGGTGGAGTTGAAGCAGACTTCGGTGCGCTCCGGGTCGAGAATCTTGAATACCTGTTCTCGATAAGTTTTGGCGTTTTCTTGCACTTGCTCAACAGAAAGCGGAGGGCGTGTGGCATTTTTGCCGGTCGGGTCGCCAATAAGTCCGGTAAAATCGCCAATCAGGAACAACACGTGGTGCCCCAAATCCTGGAAATGGCGCAACTTGTTGAGTACGACCGTGTGGCCCAGGTGGAGGTCTGGCGCGGTCGGGTCCATGCCCAATTTGACCCGCAAGGGCTTGCCGCTCTTGAGTTTGTCCACCAACTCGGCTTCAACCAGCAGCTCCTCGCTGCCACGCTTGATCAACTCCAGTGAATCTGCAAGTGCGGTCATGATTCCTCTGCAACCTGTTGGACGAGTCTCCTGCCGCCAGCGGCTGTAAGGCTCATCGAATGAAAAGTCAAAGATGTGAATTCTAACGCAGCTCACACCATGGTTTCGCCTTCTAAGCGTCTTCTTCGCCTTGTTTTGGTTCTGGGCCTCGGTCTTTGTGGCGTATTGGTGGTTTTTGTCTTGACGCTTCCCCTGCCCGCACTAGGTTCGCGGCCCCACGAGGAAGTGATGGTCACGCATTACGACCTGCTCGACAGTATGCAGGAGCCGTTCCCGGATATGCTTGAGCTACAGGCCGATGAGTCGCTGGTCAACGCCTTCAAGCGCTCGGGGATACAGGATGCGGCCATGCTTGAGTATCTGGCCACAAGCAATATCGGCCGCGCCTTGAGTCGGCCCGGCAAAACAAGTCATGTCCTGTTTTTGAACATGGACAGAAACATGGAAGTGCATTCGGTACTGCTGCCGCAACCCGAGGCGAATCGCGGCCTGGTGGTGCAGCGGGATGCAGACATGCACTTTGTGCAGCGTGCAGTTCTGATTCCCTTTGAGCATCGCACCAGCCTCGCCAATGGCGTGGTGCAGACCAATCTGTTCGACGCACTGGATGCCGAAGGCCTGCCGGACGAATTTGCCCCGGCCTTGGTGGAGGTGTTTGCCAAAAGGCTGGACGCCCACAATGCCTTGCACAAGGGAGACCGCTTCACCTTTGTATATGACGCCACCTATTACAACGGCACGCCTCTGGGCAACGGGAAGATCCAGGCAGCCGAACTGGTGGTGGGGGGCAAGCACTATATTGCTGCCCGCTATGGCGTGGGGGATAACGAGGGATTCTATACGCCTGCGGGGGAGAACCTGGATCGCGGGATGTTGCG
Source organism: Uliginosibacterium gangwonense DSM 18521 (assembly GCF_000373965.1). Taxonomy (GTDB): domain Bacteria; phylum Pseudomonadota; class Gammaproteobacteria; order Burkholderiales; family Rhodocyclaceae; genus Uliginosibacterium; species Uliginosibacterium gangwonense. Next base: position 2,475 of record NZ_KB892857.1, read on the forward strand.
CTGCCCGGTGGAATACTCAAGGATCAGTTCCGGCTTCTCCAACGCCCGGGAACACCCGCTGTTTGGGGATATCCGGCAGCACACTGGGGTCGATTTTGCCGCACCAGAAGGTAGCCGCGTGCATGCCACGGATGCGGGCGTGGTGGAATTTGTCGGCGCCCAGACCGGCTACGGTAATTTCATCATCCTGTCGCACGGCAAAGGCATCAGCACGGCCTACGGCCATCTGAGCGATTTTGCAGCGGGGCTGAAGAGGGGGATGCGCGTACAGCAAAACCAGGTAATTGGTTTTGTGGGACAAACAGGTTGGGCCACCGGCCCGCACCTGCACTACGAATATCGCATCAACGGGCAGTTCATTGATCCTGAGACCCTCCCGCCGCCGCCCGCCCCTATGCTCAAAGGGCGCCAGTACAATGCGTTCCGCACCCAGGCCAATGAGGTGTTGGCGCAGTTGGCGCACAACCAGTCGCGCATTGGCGCGCTGGACGACTGAACGCGCCCTGCCCCAAAAACGCAAAGGGCGCCATTGCGCCCTTGGTCACTGCGCAAGCGGATGAGGACTCAGACGGAAAAGGACGAGCCGCAACCGCAGGTCGTGACCGCGTTCGGGTTGCGAATCACGAATTGCGAACCTTCCAGGCCTTCGGTGTAATCAATCTCTGCGCCGACCAGATACTGGTAGCTCATCGGGTCGATCAACAAGGTGACGCCGTTCTTTTGCAGTTGGGTGTCTTCCTCAGTCACCGCGTCATCAAAGGTGAAGCCGTACTGGAAACCCGAGCAACCGCCACCGGACACAAACACGCGCAGTTTCAGATCCGGGTTGCCCTCCTCTTCAATCAATTCTTTGACCTTGTTGGCGGCGCTATCGGTAAAAACGAGGGGATCTGGCATTTCGGTGGTGGCGTTCATGGGGTTCTCTCCTACAGGGGGCAGTTGAATTATTGGCGCGATCCAGTCATTCGTCAACGCAAAACACGAGCGCCATGGGAGCAATAATGGGGGCGTTGAGATTGAAATTCAAGTAAAAACGCCCCGCAAGCGGGGCGTTGAATACCAGCAAAAACAATGAAATCAGGCCTTGGCCTTGTATTCGAGCTTTTCGCGGATACGGGCGGACTTGCCGGAACGCTCGCGCAGGTAGTACAGCTTGGCGCGACGCACATCACCACGACGCTTCAGTTCGATGCTGGCCACCAGCGGGGAGTAGGTTTGGAAAGTACGTTCCACGCCTTCGCCGGAGGAAATCTTGCGCACGATGAAGGAAGAGTTCAGACCACGGTTACGCTTGGCGATCACCACACCTTCGTAAGCCTGCAGACGCTCACGGTTGCCTTCCTTCACCTTCACTTGGACGATCACGGTGTCGCCAGGTGCGAATTCGGGAATGGTCTTGTTGAGACGGGCAATTTCTTCCTGCTCAAGTTGTTGAATCAGATTCATGCGTATCTCCATATCTAAAAAAGCATGGCCTGTTGTGCAGGCCGTTCACGCAGAGCAGGTCGCCACCTGATACGTGCCTTCGTTATTCCCCGGCGTTTCCACCAGGGGCATTTTCCTGCTTGAATTGTTCAAGCAGCAAATTCTCTTCACGGCTCATGCTTCGATGAGCCAACAAATCCGGCCGCTTCTGCCAGGTACGCCCCAAGGCCTGCTTGAGACGCCACCGCCGGATCTCGGCATGGTTGCCTGACATCAGCACCGCCGGCACCCTCGCCCCGGCGTGGTCTTCCGGGCGCGTGTAGTGCGGGCAATCCAGCAGCCCGGCAACAAAGGAATCCTCCACTGCCGAGTCTGCATCATTCAAAGCGCCCGGCAACAGCCTGATGATGGCATCCATCAACAGCATAGCAGGCAACTCGCCACCGGACACCACGAAATCCCCGATGGAAACCTCTTCATCAACTTCGGCATCCAGCAAGCGCTGATCAATGCCTTCATACCGCCCGCACAGCAGAACCAAGGCAGGTTCCTGCGCCAGACGCACAACCGCCGCATGATCAAGCGGTCGCCCCTGGGGCGAGAGGTACACCACACGCCCCGGCTTCCCCAAAACCGCTTGCTGCACCGCCTTGGCCTGACGAATCGCCTGACTGAGCGGATCGACCAGCATCACCATACCCGGACCACCGCCATAGGGGCGATCATCCACGGTGCGATGCGCATCGGTGGTGAAATCACGCGGATTCCAGCACTGCATCTGCCACAGCCCACGATCATGTGCCCGCCGGGAAATACCGTGGTCACGCAGGGCACCAAACATCTCTGGGAAGATCGTGACCGCATCAAAACGGCGCAATCCGGCCTGCACCTCTTTCACCAGTCGGGCTCCCATTCAACCACGATCGTACCGGCGACGAGATCAACTTCCTTTACATAGGCGTCCACGAAGGGGATGAGGCGTTCATGTTCGCCGTCCTCAACCTCCAGCACGGAGTGTGCCCCGGTATCCAACAAGCCCCGCACCTTGCCCAAGGCAAGACCCGCAGCGTTGGTCACCGACAGGCCGACCAGATCGGCCCAGTAATACTCGTTGCTGGCAGGCTTGGGCAGCGCCTCACGCGGCGCGGCGATAAACCAGCCGTCAACAGCTTCAGCGGCCGTGCGGTCAAGCATGTCCTCCAAAGCCAGCACCACCCCTTTGCCATGCTGCCGCAAACCACGCGGCGTAACCGCACGCCAGTCTTCTGGCCGCTGCGACTCGGGGGTCTTGCCAATCCACCACTGCGGCATTTTCCGCCACGACAGCGGATCATCCCCCAGCGGCTGAACCTTAAGCCAACCCTGAACACCAAAAGGGGCGACAATGCGCCCCATCAATATCATGGTGTATGCAGCAGCGCTCAGGCAGCAGCCTTGGCGGCTTGCTTGACCAGGCGGGCAACGGTCGGCGACAGTTGGGCGCCGTTTTGTTCCCAGTAAGCCAGGCGTTCGACATTGATGGACAGGCTGGTTTCATTGCCAGCAGCCACGGGGTTGAAGAAGCCAACGCGCTCAATGAAGCGACCATCGCGGCGATTACGGGAATCAGCAGCAACGATATTGAAGAAGGGGCGCTTCTTGGCGCCACCACGGGCAAGGCGGATTACGACCATGTTGGGGATCCTGATAAGTCCGACAAGCGGAATTTGGAAAACCTCGGAGGATACTCCATCCTGAAAAATGATTCAAGTATTCCCCAAAAGGAAGCTCAAGCCCTTCTTGTCTACTTCCGTCGGCAATCAGGGCGCTACCCGTACCTTGTATAAGTATTTTGCACGTCCGGCACAACCGATGGGCAACAAATAGCGCGGAGTCGGCCGGTGCTTGTTAGAATTTGTTTTCTTTCAACGGTTGTCATTGACGCATCCACGATATGGCTGACGCTCACACTGCGCAGGAACACACAGGCCCGATCCTGGATTGGCTGACATCCCAGCCCTCTGCCGATCTGGACCACGAGGTGCGCCAGTTGGCTTCCTATCTGGAAGCCCTGTACAGCCCAACCATCCCTACCACCCAGTTCGAGCGTAGCATTGAGCTGTTCTATATCCGGGGAATGCGTCTGGCGGCAGAACTACGCCGCGACACCCGGCACTGCGAGCTGCCACTGCCCGAGGAGAGGCTGTTCCGTGCGCGCTCTCTGGCTGAATCCCTCAAGCGTATCGCCCAAGGGTTTGAAAGAATTCTGCTTGATGCGCCATTGAACAAGCATCGCATCGGCCATGCCCGACGCAATGAGACAGCGCCGGGACGGGCGCTGCGCCTACTTAGCGAGTCTTACCTGATTTTGGGGCAGGTTGGTATTGATGCCGAGCCCCTGTTGTGGAAACTGGCCTACCGCCTGTTCCTGCTGTCGTGCAATACCGACGATACGCTGCAGCCGGTGCATAACCCTTCGGACACAGCGCTTTCGGCGTTCAAGCAATTGCTGGCGCTCACCGCACTGGAGCCGCAGTCCCTTTCTGCGGCCGAGCTGGATTGGGCGGCGGAATACGTGGGCCAACTGAGCAACCTGATCCATGTACAGAACACCCCGCCCGCCTCGCTGGATGGGCCGTGGCATTGGCTGGACCCATATGGCAGTGGCGAGCCGCAGGCCTGTGTGCGTTGTGCGCCCCCCAACGACCGCCCCATCCTGTTCTTTTCGACGGCAGCCCTGGCACGACGCACCAGCGATGTGCTGGCACGCTACGAGCAAGAACCATCGGATGACGAGTTACAGGCAGGCGAACAGTTCCCGAGTGTCGCCCCTTTCTCCTTGCTGACCTTGTTACGGCAACGCTGGCACACCCCATCGGGGCGCGCCCAACCTCGCCGCCGCCAGGATTACAAGGTAGAGGCCTGCATCGGTCTGCAAGCCATCTGGGATACGCTGCGTAACCCCCATGAGGCAGAGGAGGCTGAAAGCGTCTCGGAATGGGTGGTCACCAACGAAAGCCCCGGCGGCTACGCCATCATGCGCCTGCAAGGCCGCAGTCGCAGTCTGGTGCCGGGTATTGTGGTGGCGTTGCGGCGTGATCCTTCGGAACCCTGGTCAATCTGCATCGTGCGCTGGTTGCGTAGTGATGTGGCCGAGCAGGTAGAAATCGGGCTGCAAATGGTATCGAAAAGCGCGATCCCGGTACGGGTTGCCTTTCGCGGCACGGATAACCGCACCCTGCTCCGCAATGCACTAGTGCTGCCGGTGTTGCCCGCGTTGCGGCAGCATCAGGCAATCCTGGCGCCAGCGGGCACCTATGCCTCGCGGCGCTTTACCCTGATTTCAGACGTGGATCGTGTCTATGTGGCGCAATGCCGTTTGCTGACGCTGGACATCCAGACCTCGGGGCTGGAGCTGTTCCAGTTCGAGATTGATCCCTATCCACTCTGATCCAGCTTAGCTTTTTCCAGCGCTGGCGGACACAGAGACGATCGGCGCATCCAGCTCTTGCAACACAGATGCCCGCAAAGCTTCGGCCAGCGCCGCATCTTCCTGTGTCATGGACTCCAGCCCGGCGTGTTCAAACATCGCCCGGGCGAACACTTGCCCTAGCTGCAACTGTTCAGCAGGCAGGCACAACATCCAGGCCCCCTCTTCTGTACGCACCACCCAGCCGATGGCACGCATCGCATTGAGCATTTCTTCGGCCTGCGCCACCGCCTGATGACTATGGCGGGCGAGAGCGATCAACTCGGCAGGTGCTCCCTTCTTCTGCGCCTCAGCCAGAGACTGCACAATCCGCACGGCTGCGACCGAACGCCCGATGGGTGTTGGTGGCACCTGCAGATGGCGCAACTGGAAATCCGGCAGCACGGCGGCAATCGTAGCGCCCAGCAAAACCATCAACCACGACAAATACACCCAGATCAGGAAGATAGGCACCACGGAGAAGGTGCCATAGATCAGGGTGAAGCTGGGCAGCTTGCTCAGATACAGACCAAACAGGCGCTGGCTGATCACCACCCCCAGCCCCGCCACAAGTCCCCCCGCAAGGCTGTGCCAGATGTTGAGTTTGCGATTCGGGATCGCATGGAACATGAAGCCGAATAGTGCCGAGAGCAGCAGGGTGGTCATGGTTCGGTCCAGCAAAGCCCCCACCCAATGCGGTTGCTCATCAACCAGATTCTGCGAGGCCGTGAGTAGTTCGGTGGTTGCCGCAACACTGCCTGCAAAAAGCATCGGCCCCACCGTCAGCGCGAGCCAGTACACGGGAATGCGTACGTACCAGACACGGGGGCGACGCACATTCCAGATGCCGTTGAGCGTGTGGTCAATGGTCTGGAACAACATGACGGCGGTGACCACCAGGAAGATCGTCCCCACCAGGGTCAGGCTGGAGGCCTTCTGGCTAAATTGCAGGGCATAGGTGGCAATCATCTTGCCCGCCCGCTCCGGCAGCAGGTTTTGCAGCAAAAAACCGCGCATCTCGTCACCCAGTTTGGCAAACGGGGAGAACTGGCGCATCACCGAGAGCACCACTGTGACCATGGGTACGAGCGAGAGCAGCGTGGTATAGGTCAGGCTGCCTGCGGTCTGCAGGACGCGGCGCTCCAAAAAGCGCCCCCGGACGAGCAGCGCAAATTGGTGGATCGAAGCAAAGGCAAGGCGTCTGGAGATCATTGCGTGGTAAGCGGTGGGCACCCGGCAAGGGTTGCGGTTATCATTGCCAAGCATTTTAGCGGCCAATTCCCCAGGCATGAAAACATTCGCCGAATGGCCGTACATACTCAAACACAACAACGATGACACCCAACTCCAAGATACTCCGCAACTTGCATTGGGCAGGCGTGTGCAGCCTGTTTGCCCTGGTCGCCCTGTGCCTCGCCACCGAGCTGTGGCTCAATCCATTGCGCCCAGGCGGGTCGTGGCTGGTACTCAAAGCCCTTCCTCTGCTCGCCTCGATCCCCGGCTTCTGGCAGGGGCGGCGGCGCAGCTTTCAGTGGATGAGCCTGCTGATCTGGTTGTATTTCATGGAAGGAGTGGTACGCGCCACCAGCGACCTGCACCCGGTCTGGGGCATGATCGAAACGATCCTGGCGCTTGGCCTGTATGCGCTCTGCGCGGCATATGCCCGCCTGGGCGGGGATATGCCAAACAAGCCGAACAAGCAGGACTAACCGTTCAGACAGCGCCGCCCTGTGGGTCCAGCCTGGGCGCGCCAGAACGCAAGCGGTTCAAGGCGTTGATATAGGCTTTGGCTGAAGCGGTGATGATGTCGGTATCCGCGCCCTGCCCATTGACGACACGCTCACCCTTGCTCAAGCGCACGGTCACTTCGCCCTGTGCGTCCGTCCCACCGGTAATAGCGTTGACCGAGTAGAGCAGCAGCTTGGCTTCGCTGACGGCAATCTTTTCCAGCGCCTTGAAGACAGCATCAACCGGGCCGGAGCCACTGGATTCCGCCTTCAGCTCATCACCCGCCGCAGCCAGGGTGACGACGGCACAGGGGATTTCGCCGGTTTCAGAACACACCCGCAGCGCGACAAGCTTGTAGTGCTCCTGCTCCAGCGGAGCGGAACCATCAGACATCAGCGCCTGCAAGTCTTCATCGAAGATTTCCTGCTTCTTGTCGGCCAGCGCCTTGAAGCGGGCAAAGGCGGCATTCAACTGCTCTTCGGAAGTGACGACGATGCCTAATTCCTGCAAACGGGCACGGAAAGCATTGCGCCCGGAGAGTTTGCCCAGAGTCAGGCGGTTGGTAGTCCAACCCACATCCTCGGCGCGCATGATTTCGTAGGTTTCACGATGCTTGAGCACACCATCCTGGTGAATGCCGGATTCATGCGCAAAAGCATTCGCCCCGACTATCGCCTTGTTCGGCTGCACGGGGTAACCGGTAATCTGCGAGACCAGCTTGGAGGCAGGCACAATCTGCGTGGTTTCGATCTGGGTGTACACAGGCAGGAGGTCGGCACGCGTGCGCACCGCCATCACCACTTCTTCCATCGAGGCATTCCCAGCGCGTTCGCCCAGGCCGTTGATGGTGCACTCCACCTGCCGGGCGCCTGCGGCCACGGCTGCCAGCGAGTTGGCCACGGCCAGCCCTAGGTCGTTGTGGCAGTGCACCGACCAAACCACTTGGTCCGAATTCGGCACACGCTCAATCAAAGAGCGGACCAACCCGGCAAACTGCTCAGGCAGGTTGTAGCCTACCGTGTCAGGCACATTGATGGTTTTGGCCCCGGCCTTGATCACCTGTTCAAAGATGCGACACAGAAAATCCAGTTCGGAACGCCCGGCATCTTCAGCCGAGAATTCGACGTTGTCGGTGTATTCACGCGCCCACCCTATCGCCTTGACCGCCTGCTCAACGACCTGATCGGACGTCATGCGCAGCTTTTTCTCCATATGGATCGGGCTGGTGGCAATAAAGGTGTGGATGCGCCCGGAGACAGCAGGGCGGATCGCCTCGCCCGCCCGGCGGATATCGTTCTCGTTGGCGCGCGCCAGCGAACAGACCGTGGATTCGCGCACGGCCTCGGCCACGGCGCGAACTGCCTCAAAGTCACCATTGGAAGCCGCCGCGAATCCCGCCTCGATCACATCGACCCGCATTTTCTCCAACTGGCGGGCAATCCGAACCTTTTCCTCTCGCGTCATCGAAGCGCCGGGGCTTTGCTCACCGTCGCGCAAGGTGGTATCGAAAATTACAAGGCGGTCAGTCATGGCATCCTCTTCTGTTATTGACTTGGGGTCGAACTACTCTCTGCTGGTTTGTTACGGCGTGAGAAGCGACGCACCACCCACATCACATAGCCTGAGAGCGAGTAGCAAACGAACAGCCCAAACAGCACGCCGGGGGGATAGCTTACTACCATCAGCAGGGCCACGACGAAGACCAGCGCCACCGCAAACGGTACGGCACGGCGCAGGTTGATGTGCTTGCCGCTATAGAAAAGCACATTGCTGACCATGCTGACCCCAGCGAAGATGGTCACCACGCAGGCGATGTAGCGCACGCTGATGCCTAGAAAGTAATCTGCGTCGGTAATCTTGTTGTCGATCATTACCCAAACAAAGCCAGCCACCAGCGCAGCCGCAGCGGGGCTGGGCACGCCTTGGAAGTAGCGCTTGTCGACAACGTCGATATTGGTGTTGAAACGGGCCAGCCGCAAGGCTGCGCCCACGCAATAGATAAAGGCTGCGATCCAGCCCAGTTTGCCCAGGTCGCGCATGGCCCACTCGTAGATCACCAGGGAAGGCGCCACGCCGAAGGACACCATGTCGGAGAGCGAATCGTATTCCGCGCCGAAATCACTTTGGGTATTGGTCAGCCGCGCCACCCGACCATCCAGACCGTCGAGCACCATGGCGACAAAAATCGCCACCGCTGCATGTTCAAAACGCCCATTGATGGCCTGGACGATGGCATAAAACCCGGCAAACAAGGCCGCTGTTGTAAACAGGTTCGGCAGAATGTAGATCATTCCGCGATGCCGCTTTTCATTACTACGTTCAGCCAATTTGGTGTACTCCACGCATTCGCTCCTTTGCGCAAGGAAGGCAAGGCAGCAATGGTAACAGATGGACAGAACCATCCTCTGCTCAAGCGCAGATCATCCACACGCCAGACACCTGCCGTATATCCGATGCGCTCCTTGCGCCCGCCACAATAAAACAAAAAGGCCGCACACGGCGGCCTTTGATGAAGGGGAAACTGCTCCCGATCAGTTCTTGCTCTGGTCGACCAGCTTGTTAGCCTTGATCCAGGGCATCATGTCGCGCAGCTGGTTGCCTACCTTCTCGATAGGATGCTCAGCGGTCAAGCGACGACGCGCCGTCATGGACGGATAGTTGGTACGGCCTTCCAGGATGAACATCTTGGCGTATTCACCATTCTGGATGCGCTTCAGGGCATTACGCATGGCAGCACGGGATTGATCGTTGATCACTTCCGGGCCGGTGACGTATTCGCCGTATTCAGCGTTGTTGGAGATCGAGTAGTTCATGTTGGCGATGCCGCCTTCGTACATGAGGTCAACGATCAGCTTGAGTTCGTGCAGACACTCAAAGTAGGCCATTTCCGGGGCGTAGCCAGCTTCCACCAGGGTTTCGAAGCCGGTCTTGACCAGTTCCACGGCGCCGCCACAGAGCACGGCTTGTTCGCCGAAGAGGTCGGTTTCGGTTTCTTCGCGGAAGCTGGTTTCGATCACGCCACCCTTGGTGCCGCCATTGGCAGCCGCGTAGGACAGTGCAACGTCCTTGGCCTTACCGGTCTTGTCCTGATGCACGGCGATCAGGGACGGCACGCCGCCACCCTTGAGGTATTCGGAACGCACGGTGTGGCCCGGGCCCTTGGGAGCAACCATGATCACATCCACGTCGGCACGCGGCACAACCTGGTTGTAATGCACGTTGAAGCCGTGGGCAAAGGCCAGTGCTGCGCCGGCCTTCATGTTCGGCTCAACATCTTTCTTGTACACGTCGGGGATGTTCTCGTCCGGCAGCAGAATCATCACCACATCAGCAGCCTTCACGGCTTCAGCAATCTCAGCGACCTTCAGGCCGGCCGCTTGGGCCTTGGCCCAGGATGCACCACCCTTGCGCAGACCAACGGTTACGTTAACGCCGGAGTCACGCAGGTTTTGGGCGTGGGCATGGCCTTGTGAGCCATAACCAACGATGGTGACTTGTTTGCCCTTGATGAGGGAGAGATCGGCGTCCTTGTCGTAATAGACCTTCATTTTTGCCCTTTCGAGTGAGGAGTGAGGAAGGAAGAGCGGCACAGCCAGATGCCTGCGCCGACAATCCTCACTAGAGTTTGAGTACGCGTTCGCCGCGTCCGATACCGCAGATGCCAGAACGCACCGATTCCAGAATCAGTGCCGAATCAATGGCGCCGATGAATGAGTCCAGCTTCTCCTGGGTGCCGGTCAGCTCGATCACGTAGCTTGAATCGGTCACATCCACAATGCGCCCACGGAAAATCTCCGTCATGCGCTTCATCTCTTCACGGTCCTTGCCCACCGCGCGCACCTTGACGAGCAGGAGTTCGCGCTCGATGTGCGGGGCTTCAGAAACATCCACCACCTTGACCACATCAATGAGCTTGTTCAATTGCTTGGAGATCTGCTCAATGACTTCGTCCGAGCCATTGGTCACGACCGTCATGCGCGACAGCGAAGCATCTTCGGTCGGTGCCACGGTCAGGGACTCGATGTTGTAGCCACGAGCCGAAAACAGGCCCGAAACACGCGAAAGCGCGCCCGCCTCGTTTTCCAGCAACAGGGATAGTACGTGTCGCATAACAGTGTCTCTATTCGTCGAAATACTCGTCGAAACCTACAACGCCCGGCACGCTCGGAAGCACGCCGGGCCTCAGCAAAAGGCGCTCAGAGATCCTCGGCAGAGAGGATCATGTCATTCAAGCCCTTGCCACCTTGGATCATCGGGAATACGTTTTCGGTCTGGTCGATCTGGAAGTCGAGGAAAACCAGGTCATTTTTGCGTGCAAAAGCTTCGCGCAAGGCACCTTCCACATCTCCCGGCTTGGTGATCTGCAGGCCGACGTGGCCATAGGCTTCGGCCAGCTTGGCAAAATCAGGTAGCGAATCCATATAGGATTCCGAGTAGCGGTTGCCGTGGAAGATCTGCTGCCACTGCCGCACCATACCCAGGTAGCGGTTGTTCAGGCTCAGGATCTTGATCGGCAAGCGATACTGCTTACAGGTGGAAAGCTCCTGGATACACATCTGGATGGAGCCTTCGCCGGTGATACAGGCCACCGGTTTGCCCGGATGGGCCAACTGGATGCCCATGGCTGCAGGCAGACCAAAACCCATGGTGCCCAAGCCACCGGAGGTTGCCCAACGGCGGGGCTTGTCGAATTTGTAGTACTGCGCCGCCCACATCTGATGCTGACCAACGTCGGTAGCCACAAAGGCATCCCCGCCGGTGACCTCCCAAAGCTTCTCGATCACATACTGCGGCTTGATGACTTCGTCGGAATTCTTGTAGCTCATGCAGTTACGGCCACGCCACTCTTCAATCTGGCGCCACCACGCATCTAGGGCATCCTTGCCCGGACCCGTGCTGCCGCCTGACTCCAGCATGGAGATCATATCGTCGAGCACATCGCCGACACAGCCGACGATGGGCACGTCGACCTTGACGCGCTTGGAGATCGACGAGGGGTCGATATCCACATGGATGATCTTGCGTGGCTCCTGCATGAAGTGCGCAGTATTGCCGATCACGCGGTCGTCAAAACGTGCGCCCACAGCCAGCAGCACGTCGCAATAATGCATGGCCATGTTGGCCTCGTAGCTGCCGTGCATGCCGAGCATGCCGAGGAACTGGCGATCCGTACCCGGATAGCTCCCCAGGCCCATCAGCGTGCCTGCACAGGGCAGATTGAGCAGACGGGTGAGTTTGGTGAGCTTTTCGGCCGCGTCGGCAAGCACCACGCCGCCACCGAAGTAGATCAGCGGGCGACGGGCACCGTGCAGCAATTGCAGGGCCTTGCGGATCTGCCCGCTGTGCCCCTTGATCACCGGGTTGTAGGAACGCAGGCTGATGTCTTTCGGATACACAAATTCACAGCGTTGCGCGGTGACATCCTTGGGGATATCCACCAGCACAGGGCCGGGCCGTCCGGTCGAGGCAATCAGGAAAGCTTTTTTGAGCGTGGTGGCCAGATCGCGCACATCCTTAACCAGGAAATTGTGCTTCACACAGGGGCGGGTAATGCCCACGGTGTCGACCTCCTGGAACGCATCCATGCCGATGGCAGCAGTCGGCACCTGGCCGCTGATCACCACCAGGGGGATGGAATCCATGTAGGCCGTGGCAATCCCGGTCACGGCATTGGTTGCACCGGGCCCGGAGGTCACCAGCGCCACCCCAACCCGTGCCGTCACCCGTGCATAGCCGTCTGCCGCGTGGACAGCGGCCTGCTCATGGCGCACCAACACATGACGAACCCTGTCCTGCTTGAACAGTTCGTCGTAAAGATACAGTACAGAGCCTCCAGGATAGCCGAACACATAGTCGACCTTTTCTTCCTGCAAGCATCTCACTACAATTTCCGCACCGGTCAACGTCATCCCAGCACCCAGTCTGCGATTACATACAAAGGAACTCGTTACCATACCGGCGCCTGTCCGATTGGTCAAGGCGGCCCCACTAACAAAACTTGACGGGTTATCCCCTGGCCACACGAAACGAACTTTCTGATTTTCTTGCCTCGGTTGAGCGCAGAGCCTTTCGCCAAGCGCAGTTTGCCTTGCGTGATGAGGACGCGGCCCTGGATGTTCTCCAGGAAGCCATGCTCAAACTGGCAGACAAATACAGCCACAAACCGGTGGAAGAATTTCCCATGTTGTTCCAGCGTATCCTGCAAAACGCAGTGCGCGACCACATGCGGCGATCCAAAGTGCGCAACTTCTGGGTCTCTTTGCTATCGGGTTTTTCCGGCGCCGACGGGGAGGAGATCGACCCGCTCGAAACCATGGCCTCGGACGACGAGGGGATGATTCCCGACGGCCCGCAAGACCGCCTGGAGCAGTCACAATTGTTGGCAGTGATAGAAAAAGAGATAGAACGCCTTCCGGCACGTCAACGCGAAGCCTTCCTCATGCGTTATTGGGAAGAATTGGATATCGCAGAGACCGCTGCCGCAATGGGCTGCTCCGAAGGGAGCGTGAAGACCCATTGCTCGCGCGCGACCTCTACCCTGGCAGAAGCACTCAAAGCCCGAGGTATAAAACTATGAACACACCCCAGATGACTGAACAGGAACTTGGACTCTTCATCCGCCAGAATCTGAACACTGGCACGGCCAGATTGGGTGAGCTGACCTGTGAGCGAATCTTTGACGCGCGGCGCACGGCCTTGGCGCATCATGCCAAATTGCAAAGCCAGACCACGGTGCTGTCGGTAGGCCACCATGTGCTGGCCTGGAGCGGCGAACACCTGCGCCCCTTCGCACTGGCCCTGTGCCTGATGACGGTGCTTTTCACCAGCAACTACCTGATGTCAAGGCAGCACGTTGCCGAGTTGGAAGAGGTCGACAGCGCGCTCCTGGCGGATGACCTGCCGATTGATGCCTATCTGGACAAGGGTTTTGATACATGGCTTTCAAACGCCCCGCAGCAACCCTGATCGCATGCCTGCTGTTGCAGGCCCTTCCCGTGCTGGCCGCGCCGACCCTGACGGCCCAGCCCGCGTGGAACCAGCTCACGGCCAACCAGCGTGCCGTGCTGGCTCCGCTCGCGCCGGAATGGAACGGTTTTTCGGATGATGGCAAGCTCAAGTGGCTGGGGATTGCTGATCGTTACAAGAGCATGACCCCGGTAGAACAGACCCGCCTGCAAGAGCGCATGAAGGAATGGGTGGCGCTGTCTCCCGCCGAACGGGAAAAAGCGCGCTCGCAATACCTACGCCTGCGCACCGCGCCTGCCGACCAGCGCCGGGCGCTGGAACAGCGCTGGCAGGAATATGACGCGCTTTCAGGCGATGAGAAAAAGCGCCTGAAGGAAACCCGCCCGAGCCCCCCTCAACCAGCAAGCTCTCAGCCTGCAACAGCCCCGCGCCAAGCGCCGCCGAAATCCGTGTTGATGGCACCGCCGAACAGCAAGCCCGAGCCAATCAAACCCCAATAAGCATGACCTCAAACCGCCAGAGTGTTGAACCAGCCTCGCTACGCCGAAGGCTGGCAAGCATGCTGTACGAAAGCCTGTTGCTGATCGGCGTACTCTTTGCCGGATTCCTGCTGCCCTGGACTTTGATCGGTATGGTATTTCACTACGCAGCCCCCGGCTGGCTTGAGTGGCTGCATGTTGCCCTGCTGCTAGGAGCCTATTTTGTCGTGTTGTGGCGCCGCACCGGGCAAACCCTGGCCATGCAGACTTGGCAGCTACAGCTTGTGGATGTCCAGACAGGTAAGCCACCCGGCCTCGCACGCTGCATCTGGCGCTATGTGCTGGCCTGGCCGGGTATATTGCTCACCCTGAGTGGCGTGGGCCTGTTGTGGTCTGCCTTTCTGGATCGTGATCGGCAATTTGTGCACGACCGCTTGGCGGGCACCTACGTAGTCTTCAACCCACGCAGGCCGCAGGAGCCGCCCTTACCTAAGCGCTAACGCCGATCCGCAATCCACAGCAGCGCTGCCGCCAGCAGGAAGAACAGCACACTTGGCGCGGAAGCGCTCATCAGTGGTGGCCACGCGTTGATGATGCCAAGGTTGGAAAACAGCGCATTGAGCAGGTAGAAGGAAATCCCGAGCATCACCCCCAGCAGCACCCTGGCACCCACGTTGATTGAGCGTTGGTTGCCCAGGGAAAACGGCAGGGCCAGCCCCATCATCACCAGTGCCGCAAAGGGGTAGAGTATTTTTTTCCAATAGGCAATCTCATAGCGGCCGGTTTTCTGCTGATTCCCCTCCAGGTGGCGCACATATTGGTAAAGGCTGCCAATCGCCATACGTTCAGGCGCAACCATTACCACGCTGACCATCTCAGGGGTCAGCTCTGAAGACCAGTTCATCGCGCCATGGCGCAGAAGTTCCGTGTGATCTGGGTAGAACATGGTCTGGGTCACGTTGGAGAGGACCCAGCCGACCTCCGGGCTCTGATAGTGCCCCGACTCGGCACGGCTCAGACTCTTGAGCACATGCTTATCATCGAATTCGTACAGCGAGACACTTTGCAAGGTCGTATCGGGAAGAACCTTGTTGATGTTCACAAACAATTTGCCATCGCGCAACCAAAAGCCCGAGCGCAGCTCTTGGGGCATATTTGCCCCCGTGCTGCGCAGGCGCCACTTCTGGGCGACCCGTTCCAGCGGGGGGGCCACATATTCACCTACGGCAAAGGTCAGCACAGCAAACACCAAGCCGATCCACAGCAGTGCCCCCAACAAGCGACGGGTCGACACCCCGGAGGAGCGGATCACGGTCAGTTCCGAGTTCCGCGCAAACTGGGTCAGGGCATACAAAGTGCCAATCAGTACCGCAATCGGAAAAATTTCATAGGTACGGCTGGGCAGCGACAAGGCCACAAAGATCAAGGCATGCTTGAGCTGATAACCACTACGCCCGACACTTTCAAGCTCAGTCAGAAAATCAAAGAACGAGAACAGGCACAAAAACGCCACCAACACCAAGGAGGTGGCGCCATAAATCTCGCGCCGCAGATACCGGGTAAATGTTTTCATCGACGCCACCACCGCCATCCCGGCCACATCCGCCAGACAAACATGCCTACCAGCAGCGCAATCATCACCGCATGGACGCCATATGTTCCCAGCGCAGGGGCAAGCT
The DNA here is from genome assembly GCF_000373965.1 of Uliginosibacterium gangwonense DSM 18521. Taxonomy (GTDB): domain Bacteria; phylum Pseudomonadota; class Gammaproteobacteria; order Burkholderiales; family Rhodocyclaceae; genus Uliginosibacterium; species Uliginosibacterium gangwonense. The sequence goes on from NZ_KB892857.1 coordinate 18,200, forward strand.
TGCCCTTGCTCACCCATGCCTGGCAGAGGCCCAGCAGGTTCATGTAGATCGTGAAGGTCAAGATTGCAAAAAACATGTTGTTGGCACGCCCGGCACGTGGATTGACGAACGCCAGGGGAATCGCCAGCAAGGCCAGAACCAAGGTTGCCACAGGGATGCCCAGCCGCCAGACCATCTCGCCACGACTGGGCAAGCTGGAGGAGGCCAGCAGCTCCGCGGTAGAGAGGGTCTTCGGGGTGACATCCGGCGTACCGAGATCATGCGGCTCCATGCGCACAGCGTAACGCGCAAAGCTCATCACCCGGTAATCAGCCGTGCCTGGCATACCTTCGTAACGATGGCCGTTCAGCAGCACCACGAAACGGTCGCCATTCTTGGCCGTTTCCAGCAAGCCCTCAGAGGAAACAACCACCCCCTGGCGGCCATCCTTGGTGTTGCTGATAAAGACGTTCTTCACCCGCCCGGCATCCTTGTCGACAGCTTCGACAAAAAACACGCGCTGGGAATTGGTCGACTCCCGGAACATCCCGGGCGCCACCCGCGAAACCTCCTCGCGGTTTTCCAGGCGCTTACGATATTCCCCCGCCCTGCCCTGCGCCCAGGGCGACAGGAATAGGGAGAGCACCGCGATCACCAGCGCGACCGGCAAGGTAAAGCGCAGCACAGGTGATATCCAGGCCCGCAAAGACAAGCCAGAGGAGAACCAGACGACCATTTCGGAGTCGCGGTAGCTGCGGGTGATGGAAGTCAGCACCGCCACGAACACCGACAGCGCCAACACCACCGGCAGGTGGTTCAGGGAAGAAAAGCCGATAAGCGCCAGCACCGCATCGGCAGGCACCCGACCGCCGGCGGCCTGCGAGAGCAGCCTCACCAGGATGAAGGTGACCAGAATAAAGAACAGTGCAACGAATACCGCTGCGGCATTCGAGGCAAATTCACGTAACGCTGCGCGTTGAAAAATCATGCAGATTCAGGGTTTGCTTTGACGGAACAAAGTGCTTGAACGGATAATCAGAGTCTGAGCGCTCCCAGTCCCCTGTGACGTGGCCACCATAGACATCAGGAACAGCCCCATGGAATTTAGCACAAAAGCCTCCTCTGCCGAGACACTGAAAACAGCTTGTCTCATCCTACCCCACTTTGCCGATGCCCCGTTTGGCGCACAGGCAGCCGCCGTCGACGCGACCAGCAATGGTTTGCTCGTTGATCTGGTGCTGCGTGACCTGGAAGAAAAAGCGGGCAGCCTGCTGCCCATTCCGGCACTCCCCGGCGTCACGGCAGACCGCGTACTGGTCGTCAGCCTGGGCAAACGCGAGGAATACACCCTCAAGACCTTGCGCACCGCCCTTGCCAGCGTCGGCAAATGGCTGGCCGCCTCCAAAGCCGAACGCGCCACCCTGGATACCGAACTGTTGGTTCCCGCAGGAAGCGAGCTTCAAGCCGTGCTGCGCACCGCCAGCCAGATTCTGGCCGACTCAGCGTACCGCTATAACGCGCCGGGGGCCAAAAAGGATGACGCCCCCAAGGGCACCACACGCATCGACTTCCTGCTTGCCGACAAGCACGACAAGGAAGCCTCCACGGGCATCACCCAGGGAGGCGCAATCGCCAAGGGGCTCAAACTCGCACGTGACCTGGGTAACCTGCCCGGCAACAAGTGTACGCCCAGCCATCTGGCCGAAACGGCCGAGGAACTGGGCAAGCAGTACAAGTTCAAGGTTGAAGTGTTCGACACCGCCGAAATCGAAAAACTCGGCATGGGCTCCTTCCTGTCCGTCACCCGTGGCTCGGCCGAACCCGCCCGCTTCATCGTCATGCAGTACAAGGGTGGCAAGGGCAAGCAGGCGCCCATCGTGCTGGTTGGCAAGGGCCTGACCTTCGACTCCGGCGGCATCTCGCTCAAGCCCGGTGAAGGCATGGACGAGATGAAGTTCGACATGTGCGGCGCCGCCTCTGTGCTGGGCACATTCAAGGCGGTGGCCGAGATGGAGCTGCCGATCAACCTCATCGGCCTGATTCCCTCAACCGAGAACATGCCCGGCGGACGCGCCATCAAGCCGGGCGATGTAGTCACCTCGCTCTCCGGCCAGACCATTGAGATCCTCAATACCGATGCAGAAGGCCGCCTGATCCTGTGCGACGCGCTGACCTACGCCGAGCGCTTCAAGCCCGAATGCGTGATCGACATCGCCACGCTGACCGGTGCCTGCGTGATCGCTTTGGGCGCGCACGCCAGCGGTGTGCTGGCCAACGACGATGCGCTGGCGGGCGAACTGGTCAAGATCGGCCAGGAAACCGGCGACCGCTGCTGGCAACTGCCCATCTGGGAAGAGTATCAGGAGCAGCTCAAGAGCAACTTTGCCGACATGGCCAACATCGGCGGGCGCCCAGCGGGCACCATCACGGCGGCCTGCTTCCTGTCGCGCTTTACCAAGGCCTACAAGTGGGCGCACCTGGATATTGCAGGCACCGCCTGGAAATCTGGTGCGGAAAAGGGCGCCACCGGCCGCCCGGTCACCCTGCTCAGCCAATTCCTGATCCAACGCGCCCAGGCACAGTGACCGAGATCAAGTTCTACCACAACGCTCCAGACCGGCTGCGCGCCGCCTGCGCCGTCACCGCTAAAGCGGTGCGCCAGGGGCGTCGCATCTGGGTCTACGCGCCGGAGGAAGCGATTGCGCGCCGCTACAACCATATGCTATGGTCGTATCAGCCGCTTTCCTTCGTTCCTCACGTCATGCATGCCTCGCCCCTGGCAGCGCGCACCCCTGTGGTGATCGCGCCCAGCCTGAACGGGGCCTTGCACCACGACGTGGTGATCAATCTCAGCGCTGAACATCTGACCGACTTTGAAGCTTTTTCCCTGCTGGTGGAAATCGTCTCGCAAGAGTCTTCCGATCGTCAGGTAGCGCGGCAAAGATGGGCGCACTACAAGGAACACGGGTACTCTATCGAGGCCTATGATTTGGCAAAACTGACAGGCGCATGATGTTGACCAAAACCCCGGACGACCCCCTGCTCAATGAGCAGTTGCTCAGCAAGGCCGACGCCCTGATCCGGCGCAATCGGCCCGGTGGCGTGGGCAGCGACGCGGAAGAAATCCCCGTGTTGCTGGAGGTGGTCGACGACCTGCCAGAACTCACCGACGAAGTCCCTCTACCTGAGGAAGAACCACCGCCTCCCATCCAGGATCTGACCGCCACCCAGCTCAACCCGGCCGCCCTGCGCACCGCAGCGGCACCTGCTGCCGACAATTCGGCAAGCATGCGTCAGGCCATTGAGCAAAGCCGTCGGGAACTGATGAAGGAAATGCTCATCGAGCAGGAACGCGCGGTAGGAGAAGCCGTCGAGCGGGTGCGTGCCGAAAACAAGGTGCTGCATACCCGCGCCATTCAGGCCGCCTATGCCCAAGGCAAGGAAGAAGCCGAGATCAACTATTGGCCCGCGCTACAGGAAGCCCGCAAGGAGGCGATCCAGAACGCGGCCATGAGCATGAGCGAGCATTTGATCACGCTGGATGCGTATATCGCTCAGGCCATTGAGGGCTGGCTCAACAAGGAGCTGCCCCAGATCATCTCCAGCGAATTGGAAGTTTTCGTTGGCCGCATGCGCGAGCGCGCCACGGCACACATGCGGGCCACACTTCTGCCGGATTTGTCGGAAAAACTTTCGGCCATTCTGGACGAAGCCCTCAAAGGCAATCAGGACTAGATTCCGACTTGGGGCACCAAACCGCCGATCAGGCCGCACTCGCGGTATAATTGTCGGTTTCTCAAGCATTTTTTGCCCAGGTTTCCCCACATGGAACTCGCCAAGAGCTTTGAACCAGCCGAAATTGAACGCCGCTGGTACCCACAATGGGAGCAAAGCGGTTACTTTGCCGCTGGCCTCGATCAATCCAAGCCTGCCGACCAGTCTTTCTGCATTCTGCTGCCGCCGCCCAACGTCACCGGTACCCTGCACATGGGACACGGTTTCAACCAAACGATCATGGATGCGCTGACGCGTTACCACCGTATGAGCGGGGTCAACACGCTGTGGCAGCCGGGTACGGACCACGCCGGGATTGCCACCCAGATCGTGGTGGAGCGCCAGCTGGATGCCCAAGGTGTGAGCCGCCATGACCTGGGCCGCAAGAAATTCATCGAGAAGGTGTGGGAGTGGAAGGAATACTCCGGCAGCACCATCACCCGCCAGATGCGCCGCCTGGGCACCTCGCCCGACTGGAGCCGTGAGCGCTTCACGATGGACGAAGGCTTGTCCAAGATCGTCACCGCCACCTTTGTGCGTTTGTACAAGGAAGGGCTGATCTATCGCGGCAAGCGTCTGGTGAACTGGGACCCGAAGCTGGGCACCGCCGTGTCCGACCTCGAAGTGGAAAGCGAAGAGGAAGACGGCTCCCTGTGGCACCTGAAGTACCCGCTGGCCAATGGCTCGGGTTACCTCACCGTGGCCACCACCCGGCCTGAAACCATGCTGGGCGACACCGCCGTGATGGTTCACCCCGAAGACGAGCGCTACAAGCACCTGATCGGCCAGAACATCCGTCTGCCGCTTTCCAGCACCTCGGGCGATGCACTGGACGCCTCCCAGTGGCGCGAGATCCCGATCATTGCCGACACCTATGTCGACAAGGAATTCGGCACGGGCTGCGTGAAGGTCACGCCTGCACACGACTTCAACGACTACGCCGTCGGCCAGCGTCACCATCTGCCAATGATCTCGGTACTCACGCTGGATGCCAAGATCAACCACAACGCCCCGGCGCGCTACCACGGGCTGGACCGTTTTGAAGCCCGCAAGCAGATCGTGGCGGACTTTGAAGCCCTGGGCCTGCTGGAAAAGGTGGAAAAGCACCGCCTCAAGGTGCCGCGTGGCGACCGTACCGGCGTGGTGCTCGAACCCATGCTCACCGATCAATGGTTCGTGGCCGTCAACAAGCCCGGCCCCGATGGCAAGAGCATCGGCCAGAAGGCTATCGAAGTAGTCGAATCTGGCGAAATCAAGTTCGTGCCCGAAAACTGGGTCAACACCTACTACTCGTGGATGCGCAACCTGCAAGACTGGTGTATCTCCCGCCAACTGTGGTGGGGCCACCAGATTCCCGCATGGCATAGCACCGATGGCCGCGTGTGGGTTGCCCATAGCGAGGAAGAAGCCCGCGAACTGGCCACCAAAGACGGCTACACCGGCGAACTGAGCCGCGACAACGACGTGCTGGACACCTGGTATTCCTCCGCCCTGTGGCCCTTCTCCACGCTGGACTGGACGCCCGAGTGGCCTGCCAAGAGCAGCAACCCGGCGCTGGACCTCTACCTGCCCTCCTCGGTGCTGGTCACCGGCTTTGACATCATCTTCTTCTGGGTCGCCCGGATGATCATGATGACCAAGCACATCACTGGCAAGATCCCCTTCAAGCACGTGTACGTGCACGGCCTGATCCGCGATGCGGAAGGCCAGAAGATGAGCAAGTCCAAGGGCAATGTGCTGGACCCCATCGACCTGATTGATGGGATCAGCCTGGACGACCTGCTTGCCAAGCGCACCACCGGCCTGATGAACCCGAAGGATGCGCCGAAGATCGAAAAGCGCACCCGCAAGGAATTCCCGGAAGGCATCCCTGCTTTCGGCACCGACGCGCTACGCTTCACCTTCGCCAGCCTTGCCTCGCCGGGGCGTGACATCAAGTTCGACATGCACCGCTGCGAAGGCTATCGCAACTTCTGCAACAAGCTGTGGAACGCCACCCGCTTCGTGCTGATGAACTGTGAAGGCAAGGATTGCGGGCTGGAAAACCACAAGGCCAACGATTGCGACGGCAGCTATCTCTCCTTCTCGTTTGCCGACCGCTGGATGGCCAGCCGCCTGCAACGCGCCGAAGCCGAAATTGAGCAGAACTTCAAGGACTACCGCCTCGATCTGGCCGCCCGCGCAATCTATGAACTGGTGTGGGACGAATACTGCGACTGGTATCTGGAACTGGCGAAGACCCAACTGCAAAATGGCAGCGAAGCCCAGCAACGTGGCACCCGCCGCACGCTGGTGCGCACGCTGGAAACCATTCTGCGACTGGCTCACCCGCTGATCCCCTTCATCACCGAAGAACTGTGGCAAACAGTGGCTGAAGTGGCCAACAGGAAGAATGCCGAATTCATCGGCGTGGCCGCCTACCCCACCTGCGAACCCAGCCGCATTGATGGAAGCGCCGAAGCCCGTGTGGCCCAGCTCAAGGACATGATCAACGCCTGCCGCAGCCTGCGCGCCGAGATGAACCTCTCGCCCGCGCAAAAAGTGCCCCTGTTGATCGCCGGTGACGAAGGCACGGTCAAAGCCTTTGCCCCCTATCTTGCAGCGCTGGCCAAGCTCTCCGAAGTCACCCCGGTGGGCGCGGAACTCCCGCAATCCCCCGCCCCGGTGCAAGTGGTGGGCGAATTCCGCTGCATGCTGAAGATTGAAATCGACGTGGCTGCCGAACGCGAACGCATCGGCAAGGAAATCACCCGCCTCGAAAACGAAATCAGCAAGGCCAACGCCAAGCTCGGCAACGAAAGCTTCGTCGCCCGCGCCCCGGCTGCGGTGGTGGAACAAGAGAAGAAGCGCTTGGCCGACTTCGCAAGCACGCTCGCCAAGCTGCAAGAGCAACTCAGCCGCCTGTAATCCAGACTGGCTTCAAACAAAAACGCCAAGGGAAACCTTGGCGTTTTTTTCAATTCGATATTTTCAACTTACTGTTCAGACATGCCTATAAGCATGCTTGGCATAGGGGCTTTGTTAAACCCATAATTAAACCTGAAACCAAGATACAGACAGGAGACAGCATGCTTTTCCGCTTACTCGCATCAGTTTTCTGCTTTGGTGTCACGCAATTTGCAATAGCAGAAATGCCGGTTGAAATTAGCAGCACAACCCCAGATTATGTTGGTCAGCGACTCGTATTTGCACTAAAAGAAGAAATCCGACGATCCACTTCGCTAGGCATCACGTTTGATCGGAACAAACCACGACTACAGGTCAATATAGTCACGCTTGATCCCAACAGTAGCATGCCTGGATATTCAACAAGTTATTCAATGGTAATTCTCTGGAATAACCCATCCCAGCCATTCCCGTTCTATCTCACACAATTTGTTGGAACTTGCGGGAACAGCAGGATACTAGAGTGCGCAGATGGCCTCACTGCCAATGTATCAGACCAATCAGACAATATGCTGAAATTATTTCAATCAACTAAGCATTAAGATTTTTTGTTGTTACGAATCAAACTGCTCTTTCTAAAGCATGCCTTCTAATTGGTAACGCCAGAATAAAAAGCCACGCGTGATTCACGCGTGGCTCAAGGTATTACAAGGCGTCTTTCTTGTGAGGTCTGTAGATTCTTAGCGGTCGCTGCCTGCGCCGGACATCACGTCGACCCAGACGGCGAGCAGCAGGATGGAGCCTTTGACGATCATCTGCCAGAAGGAGTCCAGACCCAGCATGGACATGCCGTTATCCAGGCTGGCCATGATCAGGGCGCCGATCAGGGCGCCGTAGACCGTGCCCACGCCGCCACGGGATGAGGTGCCACCGATGTAGCAGGAGGCGATGGCGTCCAGCTCACCCAGCGTACCGGCGGAGGGGCCGCCTGCGGCCAGACGGGCCGTGGTGGTCAAGCCAGCCAGGGCGCACATCAGGCCCATCAGCACGAACACGGCCACTTTGATGAGGCGTACGTTCACACCGGAGAGGCGGGTGGCTTCGAGGTTGGAGCCGATGGAGTAGATGCGGCGACCAAACACGGTGCTGTTGGCCATGAAGGTGAAGATGGCCAGGATGACCAGGGTGACCAGCACGGGCACAGGCACGCCTTCGTATGAATTGAGCGTGTACATGAAGCCTGCCACCACCAGCGCGGTAACGACCAGCTTGCCCACGTCCTGCCACAGGGGGGCTACCAACAGGCCATAGTGGGCGCGGCTGCTGCGATTGCGGAAGGTCTGCACAACCAGGAACAGCACGACGGCCACGGCAATGATGTTACCGAAGATTTCCGGCAGGTAGCCCTGGCCGAAAGCGACCAGCCCCGGGGATTCGATGGGAACCGTCACGCCCTTGGTAATCCCCAGCAAGATGCCACGGAAGGCCAGGAAGCCCGATAAGCTGACGATGAACGAAGGCACCCGGAAATAGGAGACCCAGAACCCGGTCCATCCGCCCACAAACAAACCAGCTGCTACGACGATGGCAAAAATCATCGGCAGCGGCAGATGGTAGGTGTAGTCCAAGATGGCCGCGAGCCCGCCTAATAAACCAAGCAAAGAGCCGACAGACAGATCGATTTCACCCGCGATGATGATGAAGACCATCCCGGAAGCCAGCATGCCGGTGATGGCCATCTGGCGGAACAGGTTGGAGATGTTACGTGCCGACAGGAAGGCCCCGTTGGTCAAATGGTTGAAGAACGCCCAGATCACGATGATCGCGAATAACAGGGTGAGTATCTTGTACTGTGAGAAAAACCGTTGCAGGTTTTTTGAGGCGGTACTCATGTTTGTATCACTTTCTCTTCTGCAATATTTGTAATCAGGCCCTGTACCTTAGGCAACCTGCTTGATTGCCTGGCCCAGTGCGGCAGTCATGACCGTTTCCTGGGTGAGTCCGTCGTTGACGAAATCGCCACGCAACTGCCCTTCGCCAATGACCAGTACCCGGTCGCTGATGCCTAGCACCTCTGGCAGTTCGGAGCTGATCATGATGATCGACAGCCCTTGCTTGACCAGTTCAAACATCAGTTTGTAGATCTCGTACTTGGCCCCGACGTCCACCCCACGGGTCGGCTCATCCAGGATGAGCACCTTCGGGTTGGGCAGCAGCATCTTGGAGACCACCGCCTTTTGCTGATTGCCACCAGACAGCCCCTTGATGGGCAGATTCGGCGAAGCGGTCTTGACGCGCATGCGTGCAATCGACTGCTGGATCTGGTGCATTTCAGCCGAAGCGTCGATCACGCCAAACTTGGTGAACTTGTTCAGCACCGCCATGGTGATGTTCGCCCCCACCCCTTGCAGCGGCACAATGCCGTGGCGCTTGCGGTCTTCAGGGACCAGACAGATACCCTGGTTCACCGCAGCACGGGGAGAGTCCACCTTGATCTGCTTGCCATCCAGCCAGAGTTCGGCCTGGTAGTCCCCTGGGTAGCAACCAAAAATCGCCATTGCGAGTTCGGTGCGCCCTGCCCCCACCAGCCCGGCCACGCCCAGAATCTCGCCCTTGCGGAGCTGGAAGGAGACGTCGTCGACCCGTTTGCGGGCGGGGTTGTTCACATCCACGCAGGTCACGTGCTTGGCTTCAAAGAACACTTCACCAATCGGGTGTTCTTCGCGCGGGAACAGGTTCTTGATCTCGCGTCCGACCATCATGGTGATGATCTCGTTGGTATTCATCCCCGACATGGGCCGAGTGCCCACATGCGCGCCATCGCGGATCACGCTAATGGTGTCACACACGGCAGCGATCTCGTCGAGCTTGTGGGAGATCATCACGCAGGCCACGCCTTTTTTCTTCAGGTCGCGGATGATGTCCAGCAAAATTTCGGTTTCCGTCTTGGTGAGCGAAGATGTCGGCTCATCCAGAATCAGCAGTTTGGCCTTCTTGTTCAGCGCCTTGGCAATTTCAATCAGTTGCTGATGCCCGCCGCCATAGTTGAAGACCGGCAGCGCCACGTTCACATCCGGCAACTTCAGCTCACGCATCAGCTCTTCTGCACGCTTGTACATGGCCGAATAATTCATGATGCCACCGGGCAACTTGATCTCGTTGCCCATGAAGATGTTTTCCGCCACCGACAATTGCGGCACCAACATCAGTTCCTGGTGGATGATGACGATCCCGGCCTCTTCGGTCTCGCGGATCGTTTGTGCTTTCAGCTCCTGGCCTTCCCAAAAGATCTGGCCTTCCCAAGTACCATGCGGATAAACAGCCGAAAGCACTTTCATCAACGTCGACTTGCCAGCACCGTTCTCACCGCACAAGCCGACGCATTCGCCAGCCTTTACCTTGAGATCGATACCGTTCAGAGCCTTGACGCCATTGAAGTCCTTGACGATACCCCGCATGTCCAGAAGATATTCGGACATGATTCCCTGCCCCTCAAACAAAATTNCCCTGCCGCATCCGCATCCTGAAAACAGGGTGCGCAATCCATACAACAAACGGGCCGCCTAAGCGGCCCGTTGTACAGCTCACAGGATTACTTCAGACCCAGTTGTTCTTTGGTGTAGAAGTTGTCCTTGACCAGAATGTCCATGTTTTCCTTGGTCAGCGCAATCGGGTCAAGCAGGATCTGGTTGATGCCGCCTTCAGCCTTTTGAGCCTTGAACGTCACCTTGTTGCCCTTGACCAGATCAACCGACAGCTTGGCTGCGTTGGAAGCGATAGCGTTGAGCGACTTGTAGACCGTCATGGTCTGGGTGCCAGCCAGCACGCGCTTGCAAGCAGCCAGTTCAGCGTCCTGACCAGAGACCGGCACCTTGCCAGCCAGCTTCTGGGCAGCCAGAGCCTGGATCACGCCACCAGCGGTCCCGTCGTTCGGGGCGATGAAAGCGTCAATCTTGTTCTGGAACTGAGTCAGCACGTTTTCTGCAATCTTCAGGGCGTTTTCAGGCAGCCAGTCCTTCACGTCCTGCGTGCCGAGAATCTTGATGTCACCCTTCTTGACTGCCGGTTCCAGCACCTTCATGGCACCTGCCTTGAAGAGCTTGGCGTTGTTGTCATCAGGCGAGCCGCCGAGCACATAATAGTTGCCCTTCGGCTTGGCCTTCAGGATGGCAGCGCCTTGCATTTCGCCCACGCGTTCATTGTCGAAGGAAATGTAAGCGTCTACATCCGAGCTGGCGATCAGGCGGTCGTAGGCAATAACCTTGATACCGGCCTTCTTGGCTTCCTTGATCACCGGAGACAGTGCCTTGCCATCCTTCGGCACGATCACGATGGCATCAACCTTCTGGGAAATCAGGTTTTCAATCTGGTTGGCTTGTTTGGCGGAGTCACCGTCAGCGGATTGCACGCTCACTTCAGCGCCCAGCTTCTTGGCCGCTGCAATGAAGTAGTCACGGTCACGAGCCCAACGTTCCACGCGCAAGTCGTCGATGGAGAAGCCGATAACAGGCTTGTCCTTGGAGGCAAACGCGGGCAGAGCCGAGCAGGCCGCAGTCGCGGCAACAACAGCCAACAGGGTACGACGGATAGCGAAACTACTCATCAGGGTCTCCTTTGGTAAAAACGGCAGGCTTGCGCCTTCCGGTCTGCCGCACTGCAAATGCAGTCACGGGTTTTTGCAGCAAGGTATTGCCAGCAATTTGTCTCGGGTTTCACTCATTCTTTTTTGAGCCATGCAACTTCAGGAGAAGGATGCATGCTTGTCTGCTGACTACGTTAGTACGGGTTTCGAACTTTTGCAATAGGGGGGAATTTCCACCGCTTCCCCCCGGAGTTACCCTAGTATCCAAACCCAAACAGTCCGCATCCATATACTCAAATTGCGTCGACGCTAAGCCCTCTGAATGACAATATCAAGAAGACAAAAGGGCGCTTCCATTAAGCTCGCAAGTCTGCCGCCTTCACAGGATTGCGATTACAAGCACCTGAAATTTATATACTTTCTCAATCTGATGCGCGCCCATAATTGTCATTCGCATAAGGGCAAACCAGCTTCCAGGCAGCACTTTTGGCGATAACACGCGCACTTGCGCAAACGCCTCAAATGTCTTTTGACCAATCACGGCCGGCCCTTTCAACAAAGCCTGATAACGTTTTCATTTTTATTTTTCAGTTATTTTATCTCTCAATAGATCAGCTTTATACGGGTTTGTCCTAGGTATTTATGTCCGCATGAAGAGATTTTTTGCGATCTCTCACCCAAAAAATGATGCTTTTTTGCGACATCTCTCAAGACTGGTTTCATGCCTCCACTCCGGCAATGACTGCTAAGAGCTTGTCCTGAAAAGATTTTCAGATTTCTTGAAATATTTTTCGGGCGTTCTGCTCAATCATTGAGCACATTTTTTGTGCAGGGCTGCACTGCTGAGTATCCAAATCGCATTGAAAACGATTTCAAAACTCTCTCACCATTGCCTGAAGTGCATCGAGAAACACACGGGTACGCATCGGCAGCAAGCGGCGCCCTGGCATCACCGCCCATGCGGTGGGCGAAGGTAGCTGCCACTCGGGCAGCACACGCACCAACAAGCCCTCCTCCACCGCACTGGCCACAAAGCGCTCCGAGATTCCGGCAATTCCCAAGCCGTGGCTGGCAAGCAGGCGCAACAAACCAATTGAATTGGCTGCCACCGGGCCAGCAGGCAAGCCCTCCCAACGCTCCTTGCCACGCGCCAGTTGCCAGGGGCTGACGTCCCCATTGCTGGCGATCAACTGTAGGGCTTTGTGGCTCATGAGTTCATCGGGGTGGCTGGGCGCACCGTAACGCTTGAGGTAGGCGGGGCTGGCGTACAGGCCACTGCGCAGATCAAAGAGGCGTCGCGCCACAAGAGTGGCGTCATCAGGCAACTGGGTGGAGATACGGATCGCCAGATCGAAGCGCTCATCCAGCAGATCCACCCGACGCGGGGAGAGGTCCAGTTCCAGCTTCACTTCCGGATAACTGGCGGCAAACTGCAAGAACAAGGGGGCGAGCAACCACTCGGAAAAATCCGGCGGCATGGAAACGCGCAGACGCCCGCGAGGTACGGCCTGACGATGCTGTGCATAGGCCACGGCAGCATCCGCTTCCTCCTGCAAGCGCCGGGCATGCTCAAGGATGCCTTGACCAAAATCGGTGAGGCTCAGGCGCCGTGTGCTGCGAATCAGCAGACGCTCGCCCAGCCGGGTTTCCAAGGCGCTGATCCGGCGCGACAGGGTGGATTTGGGCGCCCCACTGCGCTCGGCCGCAGCCGAAAAACTGCCTGCTTCCACAATCTGGGCAAACAGCAGCAAGTCATTGGCATCAAGGTTCATGCTTGCAATATCCCATTATTGGAACAATTGAATCCATTTTAGGCTCTTCTGATCCAATAAAAGAAGGAATACAGTAACTCCACTTGCTCAACAACCCTCACCAGGAGTCCCATCATGAAGATCCTTCAAGTCAATGCCAGCATTCGTGGCGCAGCCTCTGCCTCCACCCGGCTCGCCAACAGCATCGTGACCCATCTGCGCACGCTAGCCCCTGCCGCCAAGCATGATATCCGTGAGCTGGGCGAACAGCCGATTCTGGACAGCACCGCCCTCGGCGCCCTGTTCACCCCGGCAGATGCCCGCACAGCGGAACAGGCCACCCGTGTTGCCATTGACGACGCCACCATTGCCCAAGTCCAGGCTGCAGATGTGATCGTACTGGGTGTGCCGATGTACAACTTTGGCGTGCCCGTGCAACTGAAGGCCTGGATTGATGCCATCTGCCGCGCCCAGGTCACCTTCCGCTATACCGCAAATGGCCCCGAAGGGCTACTCACTGGCAAGAAGGTGTTCGTGGCGCTGGCCCGTGGCGGCCTGTACCGCGATACCCCGGCAGATACCCAGGTGCCGTACCTGAAGGCTGTGCTGGGCTTCCTGGGGATGAAGGATGTGCACTTCATCCATGCAGAAGGCCTGTCGATGGGCGAAGAATCTGCCAACAAAGCCTTTGCGGCAGCGGAAACAGAAATCGCTGCACTTAGTCTATAAATAAGAACTTCATCACGCGTATTCCGAAAGCATGGTGAAACATCCACCATGCTCCCTTCCCCCAACAGGAGCGCAACATGACAACAACCCTCACATCACGCAGCGTTGAACGTCTGGTCGCAGGACGTGCGACATCCGACGGCGCAGGCGTCAAACTCACACGGGTACTGACCCAGGACCTGCAACGCCGCCTGGACCCCTTCCTGATGCTGGATGCATTTCGCACAGATAACCCGGATGACTACATCGGCGGTTTTCCTGATCACCCGCATCGCGGCTTTGAAACTGTGACCTACATGATCGCCGGACGCATGCGCCATCACGACAACGCAGGCAACTCCGGGCTGCTCGGCCCCGGAGCCTCGCAATGGATGATTGCGGGCAGCGGGTTGATCCACTCCGAGTTGCCCGAGCAGGAAGAAGGCTTGATGGAGGGCTTCCAGCTCTGGCTCAACCTGCCTGCACGCAACAAGATGATCGCCCCCAGCTACCGCGACATCCCCAGCGCGCAGATCCCCGAGGTAAGACGTGAAGATGACGTGCTGGTGCGGATCATCGCAGGTCAGGCCGAAGGCGTGGCAGGGGCCGTGCAGCGCCCGGATACCGAGCCGCTCTTTCTGGATGTGCACCTGCCTGCGGGAACGCACTACAGCCAGCATGTACCGGCGCAACACAATGCCTTCCTCTACGTATATAGAGGTGCCGTGGAAGTTGCGGGCAAAACAGTGCCAGAGCGCTCGATGGCCATCCTGGCCAACGATGGCGACACCTTGCACATCAAGGCCGGTGTAGATGCCAAGATCATTCTGGTGGCAGGCCAGCCTCTGGGAGAACCTATCGCCCAATACGGCCCCTTCGTGATGAACACGGCAGAGGAAATCCAGCAGACCCTCAGCGATTATCGCCTGGGCAAAATCGGGGCGTCCGTGGTGCAAAAGGCCTGAATTGCGCACCAAACTTGTGCTTTAAAATTTTGTGTATGCCAATACGTACACCGAAAGTATTAACTATTTAACAGTTGGCACCCACTGGCTGCGTGGCACGCATATTGCTGAAAACCTGTAAATTCAACACTCAGCAAAGGTGCGATGATGACCCGATCCGGCGCAGGCATGAATCTTTCGGACGACGAATTGCATTGGCTTCCCTGGTTTGGTGCATGCGGCAAAATCCGCATGCGCTGGGCCAGTTTTCTCAACCGCCATCATCACGCGGCGCTAGAGCAAGCCTTTGAAGGCATCGCCCAGACCCGGGTCAGGCTATTGACCAACTGGGCCAACCAGCAATGGGCGCATCTGCAGGGCTTCGCCCGCTCAATCCGCAATCCACAATCGGTCCGGGCAGAATGGCTACAGGCCCGCCTGCGGCTTTGCAAGGATTGCTCGGAACTTTTCCTGGCAAACCCGGCAGGGCAGATCATTGCTTCCAGCCATGCAGCCCATCACGACAGCCTGCCAGACAAGGTATTGGCAGCGGCCAGCAAGGCGGCTTTCCTGTACGGCCCCTATATCGACCCACTGACCGAGAAAATCGGCCCCTCCTCCTCCGCCTTCCACGATGGCGTCACCCTGCTCTTTCTGCAACCGGTGATGCAGGATGACAAGCTCATTGCCATTCTGGGTGCCCGTGTCCCCAACGACGTGGTAGGTGACCTGATCCAGCGTGAAGGGGGTCACGTTTATCATGAATCGGGGGACAACTACCTGTTCATGGCCCGCTCCGTCTTCGACCCCAGCATCCCGCAAGGCGTAGCCCTGTCGCGTTCGCGCTTTGAAGACCGCTCCTTCTCGCTGGGTGACAACCTCAAGGACGGCGTGCGTACCGCCTATGGCACAGTACGCATCAAGCAGCACACAGAATTCGAACTGATCTTCAACGACCCCGCCACCCAGAAACTCCACCCGGGGGTACGTGAAACCATCCGCAAAGGTGCCAACCTCTTCGTGGGCTACCCCGGCTATTCCGATTACCGTCATATCCCTGTGATCGGTAAGGGCGTGTGCTTCCAAATGCCCGGCTCACCGGATACCTGGGGCATGATGTGCGAAGCCGATCTGGAAGAGGTCTACCGCGCCCGGCCACTGGCCTACCGCCTGAGCAAAGCGCTGGGCGTGGTGGGCGCTGCCATTATTGCCGTAGGCAGTGGCCTCAGCCTGGGCTTGGGGCTGAACACCTGGCAGACGCTACTCGTCAATCTGATCTGCATGGTGGTGGGCGCGCAGGCCTTCCATCACTTGGTGCTACGCAATATTTCCAACCGGCTGACGCAAACCAAGCTGATGCTCCAGACCATTGCAGAAGGCGGCGGCAACCTTTCGCTGCGCCTGGAACGCCCCGGCGCATTACGCGATGAAATCACCGGCATCGCGCAATGGCTCAACAGCCTGATCGACAACATGGGGGGCATCCTCGGCCAAGTCACCAATCTGAATACCGAAATTGGCAATGCCAACGGCAGCCTGCGCAGCACCAGCCACAGCACACGCCAACGCGTGCGCGAAGTGTGCGACGCAATGCAGCAGATTCTGGAGTCGCTCGAATCCCAGATGGATGTCATCCAGGCTGCTTCGTTGCAGGCGGACAACATGCGCCAGGAATTGAGTCAGGTTTACGCCCAGGCGCATACCCAATTTGCATCCTTGCAGGAGATGACCGACAGCATCCGCGGCAGCGTCGGCAAATCTGCAGACACCATCGTTGAACTGCAAACCAGCACCGGAGAAATTGGCAAGATCGTGGACGTCATCCGTGAAATTGCCGACCAGACCAACCTGCTTGCACTTAACGCTGCCATTGAGGCGGCCCGTGCAGGTGAACAGGGGCGCGGCTTCTCCGTAGTGGCCGACGAGGTGCGCAAGCTTGCAGAACGCACCCGCACTGCAACCAGCCAGATCTCCGACATGATCGATACCGTGCAAAACCATGCCGACAGCGCCGTACACGTCATGCGCCAAGGCATGGGTGAGCTGGAAGCGGGGCTAAACCTCGCCATGGCTGCAGCAGGCGACCGCAGCGGCACAGATCAACTGGTGCAAGGCATGCTGGGGACCATCGACCACATTGCCCAAAGCAGCCAGGTTCACAGCCAACGCATCAGTTCAGTGGCGGGCACCGCAGACAGCATGCGGGCGGCATTGCGCGAATCCGAAGACAGCTTGGAGGAAACTGCCTCTGCCGTGCATAAGTTGGATAACCTGACCGCACAGTTTGCCTGCTGATTTGTGGAGTGAGACAGGTTCTCAATAAACCTGTCTCACTAAAAATCAGGTCTCGTCATCCTCGGCACCGGACCCGACAACAGCCCGCCCGAGGCGATCATGCACAGCGTGCCAATCATCGTCGTCCGGCAGATATTCGACCAGGATCATGCGGGCATTTGCCGCATCCAGGGCGCGCAGATTGGCGTACAGGTCATGTGCATAACCCTGCGCATCAAATGGCGCATCAATACACATCGCATATCGCCCATCAGGATATTCACCAGCACGCACCAGCACGGCACAATCGGCAGGCGCAGCTTCAATCTCGGCGCGTGTTGCCATACGCATAGCAGTGCGAGGGGCGTAGTGGGCGGAAAGCGCACCCGACACACGCGGGGCCTTTTCGCCCTCGCCCCGCAGGCGCGGGCGTTTGCCAATTACCGCTGCCAAGGCGCTCACACCGATCATGCCCGGGCGCAACACAACAGGCTCACCACGCGACAGATCAAGAATGGTGGACTCGATCCCCACATCACACGCCCCGCCTTCAAGCACCATGGCAACGGCATCACCAAGCTCTTCATCCACATGGCGTGCCGTGGTCGGGCTGATCCGCCCAAAGCGGTTGGCCGAGGGGGCGGCAACTCCCCCACCAAATGCCCGCAGCAGGTCCAAAGCAACAGGATGATCCGGAATGCGGATGCCAACAGTATTTTGCCCGCCGGTCACTTCGCCCGGCACATGAGGCTGTTTTTTCAGAATCAGGGTCAAAGGGCCGGGCCAGAAGGCACGCGCCAACGCTTCGGCCTCCGGCGGAATTTCGCTGGCCCAGTCCTTCAGTTGCGCGGCATCGGCCAGATGCACAATCAGGGGGTGGTCAGCAGGCCGGTCTTTGGCCGCAAAAATCTTCAATACTGCAGCGGGATTGCTGGCGTCCGCCCCCAGGCCGTATACGGTCTCGGTCGGCAGCGCGACGAGTTGCCCTTCGTGCAGCAATTGGGCTGCGCGGGCGATGTTCTGGGGGGTGGAAGCCTGAATGCTCATGATCAAAAATGTTTCTGCAACAGATGGCGCTCGGTGAAGCCAGGGAAAAAGCGAAACAGACGATAAATCCAGCGCACCGCCGCTGGAAATACGATCAAGGCCCGATTGCGTCGAACCCCGTCCAGAATCTGCCATGCGGCATCTTCAACCGCAATCGCGCCAGGAGGTGGCGCGGCATTGATGCGCTCACCCAGAATCGGCACCCCAAAAATGGCGGTCGCCACCAGACCCGGGTTGATGCAGCTGACACGGATGCCCTCAGCCGCCAGTTCATTGCGCAGGCTCAGAGACAAGCCAACCACGCCAAACTTGGTGGTGTTATAGAGCACCTGCCCTGGAAAAGGAACGATGCCGGAAATCGACGAAGTGTTGATGATATGCCCATTGCCCTGCTCGCGCATCAGCGGCAAGACAGCATCCACGCCATGAATCACGCCCCATAGATTCACATCAACAATTTTTCGCCAATGCGCCAGTGTGGCCTGCCCGATAGGTAGCGTGCCCCCAATCCCGGCATTGTTGAAGAGAAAATCAATCCGCCCAAAATACCTGCGCACCTCGGCCACCATGGCCTGCACAGCAGCAGCGTTGCTGACATCCACCTCAAGCGCGAGGCTGCGCGAAGTATCGCTCCCTAAACCTGCCAGCACCTTGGCCAAGGCATCAGGATCAAAATCAGCCATGACCACCTTGGCGCCCAGACCATGCAGGGATTTGGCCAATGCTAGACCAATCCCTGAGGCAGCCCCCGTCACCACAGCCACCCGATCGGCATAATGGCTGTGCAGGCGGCTCACTTACTCGTCCTTGATGCCGATGGCTGCACGTGCGGCCATCGCAACTTCCAGGGCTTTTTGTGGGTCAGCATCCACAACCGTGAAGTGGCCCATCTTGCGCCCTGGTCGCGCATGCTGCTTGCCATACAGGTGCAGCTTGAGGTTCGGGATGGACAAGAGCTTACTCCAGTCCGGCTCACGGTAGGCACCGTGCCGGTCCGGTCCGGGCTGGCTGGCGTCATACCAGACATCCCCCAGGAGGTTCACCATCACCGCCGCCGAATGCGCACGTGCATCCCCCAGCGGCAAACCGCATAGGGCGCGCACCTGTTGTTCGTACTGGCTGTTGACACAGGCATCAATGGTGGCGTGGCCACTGTTATGCGGACGCGGGGCCATTTCATTGACATACAGCTCGCCATGCGAGACGAAGAACTCCACCGCCAGCGTGCCCACGTAGTTCAGGCGCTCGGCGATCCGCTCGGCATATTCCTGCGCAGAATCACGCTGACAGGCCGACGAGCGTGCGGGCATGATGGAAACATCCAGAATGCCGCCGGAATGGGAATTCTCAGCCACCGGGAAGCACTTCACACTCCCGGCTTCATCACGCGCCAGCACCACGGAGACTTCGTAGTCGAGCTTGAGCATCTGCTCAAGCACACAGGGCTCATTACGGAAGCCCTGGAAAGCGCCAATGGCTTCTTCGCGGCTGCTAACCCGCGCCTGCCCCTTGCCGTCGTAGCCAAAGCGGGCCACTTTGAGAATACCGGGGAACAGGTGCGCAGGCGCCTCACGCAAGTCTTCAACGGTGTTGATGGCTGCAAATGCAGCATGCGGCAAACCGTTTGAACGCAGGAAGGTCTTTTCGGCCACACGGTTCTGACAAATGCCCACAGCATCGGCACTGGGGTGAACCGGCACGAACTTGGCCAGATATTCCAACGTATGCGCAGGGACGTTTTCAAATTCTGTGGTCACAGCAGCGCAATGGTGCGCAAGGTCATCCAGCGCTACGTGGTCGTCATACTCGGCGCAGAGGTGGCGATCCGCTGCCTTGCCTGCCGGGCTGTTCGGGTCCGGGTCCAGCACCCAGACCTTGTAGCCCATTTCGTGCGCAGCAAGCACAAAGAAGCGGCCCAACTGACCGCCACCCAACATACCGAGGGTGGCGGGGGGAAGAATCATGGTATTCACGCGATATCGTCCAGCTTCATGTCCAGCACGCTTTGGGTCTGCCGCTCACGGAACAGATCGAGCATTTCAGCCAGATGCGTGTCTTCATTGGCGAGCAGGGCCACGGCAAACAGCCCGGCATTAGCCGCACCGGCTTCACCAATGGCAAAGGTAGCCACGGGGATGCCCTTGGGCATTTGCACGATGGAGTGCAGCGAATCCACGCCGGAGAGTGCCTTGCTCTGCACGGGCACACCCAGCACGGGGACAGTGGTCTTGGCGGCGAGCATCCCTGGCAGGTGAGCCGCCCCACCCGCACCGGCGATGATCGCCTTGAGGCCGCGGCTGCGGGCGCGTTCGGCATAATCGAACATCAAGTCGGGCGTGCGGTGTGCTGACACCACGCGGGCTTCATAGGGCACGCCGAAATCCTTGAGGATGCGGGCCGCCGCTTGCAAGGTGGGCCAATCGGAATTGGAGCCCATGACAATGCCAACAACAGGTTTTTGTTCAGACATGATGCTTCTTATGACTTGGACTTGGCTTCAAGAGCACGCTGGGCAGATTCAACCGTATTTGCCAGCAGCATGGTAATGGTCATCGGGCCGACACCGCCGGGCACGGGGGTAATCAGGGAGGCCACTTCGCGTGCGGAGGCAAAATCCACGTCGCCGCAGAGCTTGCCGTTTTCATCACGGTTCATGCCTACGTCAATCACCACGGCGCCGGGTTTGATCATGTCACCCGTGATCATCTTGGCACGCCCGACTGCGGCCACCACGATATCCGCCCGCTTGGTGTGGAAAGCCAGATCCTTGGTCTGCGAATGGCAGATTGTGACCGTCGCACCCTTGCTCATCAGCATCACCGCCATGGGCTTGCCCACGATATTGGAGCGCCCGATCACCACAGCCTCGGCCCCCTTGAGCTGGATATTTTCAGACTCCAGCATCTTCATCACGCCCCAGGGCGTACAGGGGTAGAAGGACTTGCGCCCTTGCAGCAGCAAACCGAAATTGACCGCGTGAAACCCGTCCACGTCTTTTTCCGGGGAGATGGCTTCCAGCACTTCCTCGGAGTTGAACTGCTTGGGCAGGGGCAGTTGCACCAGAATGCCATGCACACTCGCATCGGCATTCAGTTCAGCGATTTTCGCCAACACTTCTTGCGGCGCCACATCGGCAGGGTAAGTGTATTTGAGCGAACGGAAGCCTGCCTTCTCACAGCCCACCACTTTATTGCGCACGTAGACGGCTGAAGCGGGGTCTTCGCCCACCAGAATCACCGCCAGACAAGGCTGTGCACCTTGCGCCGTCAGTACTGCAGCGCGTTGAGCCAATTCTTCGCGCACTTTGGCGGACAGCGCGTTACCGTCGATATTGCGAGCAGTCATGGAAGCCCTAAGCTTTTGAAAAACCAATGATTATACGCTGCAGGCGGCCAGCTTGGAACGCCCATCTGATCGCAACATAAAAATTACTGCTCAAGCAGTAATTGACTCAGGCAGTAACAGTATCTACAGTAGATGCCATAACAGCAAGCCCACCAACCCCACACCATGACAACCGACCTGCCCTCCCCCAGTCCAGACACCACTTACCAGCTTGAGGAAACCATTGGTTTTCTATTGGGCCGCCTGAAGCATCGCATGACGCTTGAACTTGATGAAGAACTCAAGTCTCTCGACATCAGCGCCGCGCAATGGGTGATCCTGATGCGTATTGCCACGGGCCTGATCAAGACCAGCGCCGAGCTATGCCGTTGCTTCAGCTACGACACGGGGTCCATGACCCGCATGCTCGACCGCCTGGAGGAAAAAGGATTGATCAGCCGCCGTCGTTCTGCGGCAGACCGGCGCATTGTTGAACTGGCGCTGACCGAGGCCGGGCACCACAGTTACCCCAAACTCAAGGCCTGCGGCAGAAGGCTCGCAGATCGCATGCTCCAGGGCATCAGCGAAACAGAAGTCGACTTGTTCAAAAGCCTGATCCGCCGCATGCAGGCCAATCTGGAGCACAAGGAAGTCTGAACATGAAATTCAAGCTATTGGGCAGCATGCTGGCTGTCGCACTTCTTGCCGGATGCGCTACGCACAGCGATATCCAATCTCACGCCAAACTGCGCACCCCCTCGCAGTTCAGCGAGATCCCTGCTGAAGTGCAAGCCGGTTGGCAGGTACAAGCGGGTTACTGGAAACAGTTCGGCGATCCGCAACTTGATGCACTGGTGGCAGAAGCGCTGGCAGATTCGCCTTCTCTGGCCGCCGCAGATGCGCGCATCCGTCGCGCCGCCGCGCTGACCGATGCGGCACACAGCGCCCTGCTGCCACAGCTCTCGGGCAACGCGGACGTGATGGCCCAACGTTTCACCGAACACGGCATGGTCTCGCCCACCTATGCAGGCAAATTCCGTACAAACGACCGCCTCGCCCTGGATGCGAGCATCGACCTCGATCTGTGGGGCAAGTACCGCCGTGCGCTGCAAGGCGCGGAAGCCGGGCGCAAGCTTGCCGAACTGGAATCCGTAGCAGCCCGTCAGGCACTGGCCGCCAACGTGGTGCGGGCCTACCTGGAGTACGACCGCCTTTATAAGCAACGCGCCCTGCTGGAACATCTGATGGCCCTGCGCATGGAAGCCGAGCGACTGCAAAGCATCCGTTTCCAGGCTGGGCTTGACCCGGAAATTGATCGTAACCAGCTTCAACAAGGCACTGCCCAGCTACGCGTGGATAGCGCTCAGCTTGACGAGCGCATCAGCCTGCAACGCGGTCTGCTTGCCGCCCTGGCCGGGAAAGGCCCGGAACGTGGCGAACAGCTCTCCGCCCCGCGCCTGAACGACAATCTGGATGCCCACCTGCCTTCGGTGCTGCCGTCTGATCTGCTGGCGGGCCGCCCGGACCTGCTGGCCAGCCGCTGGCGGGTTGAGGCCGCATCGGCTGATATGGATGTGGCACGCGCGCAGTTCTACCCCAGCGTGAATCTCAGCGCTTTTGCCGGTTACAGCTCAATCGGGCTGGAAAACCTGCTCAAACCCGGCTCACAGATCTATGGCATCGGGCCCAGCATCCATCTGCCGATCTTTGAGGCCGGCCGCCTGCGTGCCGGGCTGGCGATGAAGGTGGCCGACTATGATGCAGCCGTTGAGCAATACAACGCCAATCTGGTCGATGCGCTCCGCGATGTCAGCGATCAGGCCCGCAGCCTGACTGAAGCAGAGCACCAGGGGCAGCTTGCCGAAACATCGCTGGCGGCCAGCCAGCGCGGTGTCACCCTAATTGAAACCCGTGCCAGCAAAGGGCTGGCCAACAAGATCAATGTGATCTCCGCACAAATGGCCGTTGTCGCCCAGCAGCGTGTGCAGACTGATCTGCGGGCGCATCGCCTGGACTCTGCCGCTGGCCTGATGCGTGCACTAGGCGGCGGTTTTGCCCCCGACTACAACCCCTACACGCTGGCTGCTTCAGCCCAGTAATCCCGATCAAGAAATAATAGGACAACCATCAAAATGGACGACAAGACACCCTCCCCCGAAGTCGCCGCAAACAATCCTGCCACCAACAGCCGCAAGCGCAAGGCTGCCCTGTCCGTACTGGGGGTTCTCTTTGTGCTGGCAGGCAGTGCTTACGGGCTGTACTGGTTCGAGCATGGCCGCTGGATTGAGAGCACCGACGATGCCTACGTGAATGGGCACGTCGTGCAGATCACCCCCCAGCTCGGTGGAACCGTTCTGGCGGTGCACGCCGAAGACACCGACACAGTCAAGGCAGGCCAGGTACTGGTCGAGCTTGATCGTGCCGATGCCAGGGTTGCCCTGGACCAAGCGGAAACCTCCCTTGCCCAGACCGTGCGTGAAACCCGCACGATGTTTGCTAACAACTCCACCCTGGCCCAGCAGGTCAAGGTCCGCGAAACCGAAGTCGAACGCTGGAAGCAGGACGTTGCCCGCCGTCAGGCCATCGCCAACACCGGGGCGGTGGCAGGTGAAGAGCTGGAACACATCCGCGACTCGCTCAAGACTGCTGAAGCCTCGCTGGCAGCGGCTCAGGAACAATTGGCTGCCAGCCGCTCAATGACCGAAGGCGCCCAGGTGGAGACCCATCCGGCCGTGGCCCGTGCTGCCGCCAAGTATGAGGAAGCCTGGCTGGCCTGGTCGCGTGCCATGGTGACAGCCCCCGTGGCGGGTCAGATCGCCCGCCGCAATGTACAGGTGGGGCAACGTATTGCCCCGGGAACCCCGCTGATGGCCGTGATTCCCTTAGAGCAGGTGTGGATTGATGCCAACTTCAAGGAAGTGCAACTGCGCCGCATGCATATCGGCCAGCCCGTCACCCTTGTCAGCGACGTCTATGGCTCCGCAGTGGAATACCATGGCCGCATCGCCGGGCTGGGGGCTGGCACAGGCAGCGCTTTCGCCCTGTTGCCTGCACAGAATGCCACCGGCAACTGGATCAAGGTGGTACAGCGCGTACCGGTGCGCATCGCGCTGGAACCCAAAGAACTGGCCGCCCACCCCTTGCGCATCGGCCTGTCGACCGAGGTTGAAGTGGATACCCACGATCAGTCCGGCCAAGCGCTCAGTGCGGTAACAAACAAGCCTGAAACCCGGATCGCCGAAGCCGATGCAGGCATTGAGGAAGCCCGCGCCAAAGTGCGTGAAATCATCCGCAAGACCCTGCAGGCACGCGGCTAAGCGAGGACACCATGGCCGCCGCCCCGCAGCATCACTCCTATCCGCCCCTGGAGGGCCGCCAACGCACGATCGCCACCATCGGACTAGCCTTGGCGACCTTCATGAACGTGCTGGATACCACGATCGCCAACGTCTCCCTGCCCGCCATCGCCGGGGACGTGGGTGTGTCGCCCAACCAGGGCACCTGGGTCATCACCTCGTTTGCCGTGGCCAACGCCATCTCGGTGCCTCTGACCGGCTGGCTCTCACAACGATTCGGGCAAGTGCGCCTGTTCGTGCTCTCACTCCTGTTGTTCGTGTTTTCCTCCTGGCTATGCGGCCTGTCGACGAGCCTGGAAATGCTGATCGGCTTCCGCGTGCTGCAAGGGCTGGTGGCCGGGCCGATGATTCCGCTCTCGCAGGCACTCCTACTGCAAAGCTATCCGCCCGCCAAGGCGGGGCTGGCGCTGGCGGCTTGGGCCATGACCACCCTGGTAGCCCCTGTGCTGGGGCCGATTCTGGGCGGGTGGATCTCGGACAACATGTCCTGGCCCTGGATCTTCTTCATCAACATCCCGACCGGCATCTTCGCCGCATGGCTATGCTGGACGATTTTCCGCCATCGTGAATCCGCCACAGTGAGCAAGCCTGTGGATTACGTGGGGCTGATCCTGCTGGTCGTCTGGGTGGGTTCCCTGCAGATCATGCTCGACAAGGGCAAGGAGCTGGACTGGTTCAATTCCAACGAGATCATCACGCTCACGGTCGTCGCCTTTATCGGCTTCTGCGTGTTCGTGGTGTGGGAGCTGACCGACGAGCACCCCATTGTGGAGCTGCGCTACTTTGCGCGACGCAACTTCCTGGTCGGCACAGTGGCGATCTCGCTGGGCTACTGCGTGTTCTTCGGCAATGTGGTGATCATGCCATTGTGGCTACAGCAGTACTTATCCTACACCTCCACCTGGGCGGGGCTCGTCACCGCACCGACGGGGATTCTGGCGATCATCCTCTCGCCTATCGTGGGCAAGCGGCTGCCGCATTCGGACCCGCGCCTGATCGCCTCCATCGCCTTCCTGGTCTTTGCGACAACCGCGTTCATGCGCGCAGGCTTCAACACCAACATGACGGTCTTCAACATCGTTTTGCCACAGTTCATCCAGGGGGCTGCCACGGCCTGTTTCTTCGTGCCACTGGCGTCAATCAGCCTGTCTGGCCTCAAGCAGCATCAGGTGGCGGGTGCAACGGGCTTGTCGAACTTTGTGCGGATCACCGCCGGGGCCTTTGGCACCTCCTTGTTCACCACGATCTGGGAGCGGCGAACCGCCTTGCATCATGCCCAGTTGAGCGAATCGATCAGCACCTTCAACCCCAATGCCCAAGCAACGCTGGATGGTCTGAGCGGCCAGGGTATGGGCCAGGAGCAAAGCCTTTCCATGCTCAACCGCATCATCGACGTGCAGGCGGCAACGCTGGGGGCCACGGAGTTCTTCTGGCTCTCAGGCTTTATTTTCGCCATCCTCACTATCGTGATCTGGTTCGCCAAACAGCCCGCGCGCCAAGCCAGTGGCCCAGCCCTGGATGCCGGTGCGCACTAGGGCCTGTTCCCAATTACCCTGGAGCGCAGGCGCCCAACCTGCCCTCCAGGGCGAATTTTTGGCATAAAAACCCTAATTGAGCTAGTGGCAAGCATCAAGTTTCTCCAAGTCTGCCCGTTATAAGCGTTTTGGCTTTTTTTACCGCCAGCCTTGGCGGTCGCAAATACAGTCTCGCAAGCAGGCAAGGAGAAAAAAATGAAATTCACGATTGCCCAGCGCCTATGGGCGCTGGTGTTGTTTGCAGTGCTAGCCCTCGGCTTTGTCGGATTCACAGGAATCCGCACCTCCTACGTCACCAAAGAGAATCTCGACAAAATCCGCCTGGATGCCTACCCCAGCGCCATGACGCTTGACCAGATCAGCCGCACGATCATCAACATCCGCCTGGCAGTGCTCACCCATATCACCTCAGATACACCAGAGGAAAAAGCCGCCCAGGACAAACGCATGCTTGAGTTGAAAACCCAACTCAAGGACCTGAGCGACAAATACGAAAAAGAACTGGTCAGTGATGATGAGGATCGGCGCCTGTTAGGCGAAGATCGCACCCAGTTTGCGCGCTACCTCGCCCAGGCAGACAAAGTGATACAAGCCTCCACGGCCAATGACCCGGTGGCAGGCAAAGAAGATCTGGCCGAACTGCGCAAGATTGCGATTGATGTGAACAAGGCGATCGGCAGCCACGTCAAATACAACGACGACATGGTCGACAAGGTCAATACCAATGCAGAAAAAGCAGTCGCCCGTGGGCTGGACATCAACCTTGCGGCCGCCGCAACGGGCGCTTTCGCTATTCTCGCCCTGGGCCTATGGCTAGTGCGGATCATCACGCGGACGTTGAGTACCATGCAGCAAACGGTGACCCGGATTGAGCAGTCGCTGGACCTGACCCTGCGTGTGCCCGTGCAACACAAGGATGAAGTGGGCGCCACCGCAGAAGCCTTCAACCGCTTGCTCGACCGGATGAGCCATAGCCTCAAATCAATCGTCCACATCGCCAACGAAGTCGCCGACTCCTCCGTCGGCACTGCCACCACATCACAACAGATCGCGGAAGCCGCCCACCAGCAAAGCGCCTCGGCCTCCAGCATGGCTGCGAGTATCGAGCAGTTGACCGTGAGCATCACCCACGTGGGAGAACGTGCCGCCGAAACCAACGTAGAAGCTGGTCGCGCTGGCGAGCTGGCAACGGCGGGTGGGCAGATGGTGCAGCAGACCGTGACCGGAATCGAACAGGTGGCCAGCACCGTGGAATCTTCCGCCCGCTTCATTGAAGACCTGGAAACCCAGAGCGACCGCGTTGCCAAAGTGGTGCAGGTGATCCAGGAGGTAGCCGACCAGACCAACCTGCTGGCTTTGAACGCCGCCATCGAAGCCGCCCGCGCAGGTGAGCAGGGGCGCGGCTTTGCCGTAGTGGCCGACGAAGTGCGCAAGCTGGCCGAGCGCACCGCCAACTCCACCCGGGAGATCGCCGAAACCATCAACAGCATGCGCAGCCACGCCCAGTCCGCAGCGCAAAGCATGCGTGAAGCTGTCGGGCAGGTTGATGAGAGTGTCAATCAGGCTGCCAAGGCACGCGAAGCCATTCACGCCCTGGGAGTGGGCGCACACCAAGCAGTAGGCATGGTGGCCGAGATCACGGCGGCGATCCACGAGCAAAGTGCCGCCAGCACATCGATTGCCCAATCGGTAGAACGCGTGGCCCAGATGGCCGACGAAAGCGCCGTCGCCGCCCAGAACGGCGCAGAATCTGCGATGGGGTTGGATACGCTGGCCCAGCGCATGCGCGACGAAGTTGCCAAGTACACGCTGTAGACGTCAAAAGGGGCCTTGCACAGGCCCCTTTCTATTTCGGCGTTAGAACAGCTTCTCAGGCCGAAGCCAGCAAGCCCTTCATCTTCTGCATCGCCTTGGCCTCGATCTGCCGGATACGCTCGGCGGACACGCCATATTCAGCCGCCAACTCATGCAGCGTGGCCGGGTTGTCTTCCACCAGCCAGCGCCGCTGCACAATCGCCCGGCTACGCTCATCCAAGCTCGCCAATGCGGTTTTCAGGCCGGTATCGTAGACACGTTCGACTTCCAGCGTTTCCAGCACTTCAGACGGCTCGGCAGATTCGTCGGCCAGCCAGGCAATCGGAGCCACCCGTTCCTCATCATCGTCCGGGCCAGACTCCAGCGCCACATCCCCACCGGCAAAGCGGGTCTGCATCTCGAAAACCTCTTCGGTCTTCACACCCAGCTTGCTGGCAATCCCCTGCGCGTCTTCCATGCTCAGCGAACCTTCGCCACGCATGCTGCGCAGGTTGAAGAACAGCTTGCGCTGCGCCTTGGTGGTGGCAATCTTCACCAGCCGCCAGTTCTTCAGAATATATTCGTGAATCTCAGCCTTGATCCAGTGGATGGCAAAGGACACCAAGCGCACGCCACGATCCGGGTCAAAGCGCTTGACCGCCTTCATCAGCCCGATGTTGCCTTCCTGGATCAGGTCGGCATGTGGCAGGCCATAGCCCAAGTAATTGCGCGCCACAGATACCACCAGCCTCAGGTGCGAGAGCACCATCTGGCGGGCAGCCTCCAGGTCGTTCTCATGCCGCAGACGCCGGGCAAGACCCATCTCCTGCTCTTCAGTGAGCATGGGATAGCGATTGACCGCCTGAACGTATTGGTCAATATTTCCCAATGAATTCGGAACGGGAAACGCGAGAGCTTGCGTCATGTAATTCCTCCATCTGCGTCGATGCAAAAGCATTTCAGTGCCATCTTAGCACTCCTATCATGAGAGTGCTAACAGATGAACTTGGTTCCTTATCAGCAGATGTTATTTCGGCCAAACGGCCCGCCGCCCGCAAGCGCTGGAGCGGGTTTCCGTACAACAGTTTGAGCAAAACAACCACCTTCAGCGTAGGGGCTTGAGGCTGATGCTACTAATGAGGAGGGGGCTGTTGCCTGATGCGACTGGCTCGGATCAGCCGTATAAGGCGGGTTAGGCGAAGCCGTAACCCGCGCATTTTCTTGTTGAGCGATTTGCCTACCCTCGCGGGTTGATAAAGCCAACCCGCACTACATGACTTCCCAGTCTGGCACAACAATGCCGTTCAGGGGGAAGAGTTCATCCCATTGGGTTGCGGCCCTGAAAGGTTAGCCATTATTTTTATATGACTCGATTGCACGGCCTAGGGCAACCAAATATTTTTCCGCAGTAGCAACTTCGCNGCGTGATAGCCATTTCATGCAATTGAACAATTCCCAAGGAAGCCATGCGCTCCCATGGCGAAATGGGACAAGATCATCACGCGCTGGCGCAGGGCGGTCGGAAACTCGTGCTTCAATGCATTGATTACGATTGATGATTTCGACGAACGGATTCTTGATCGTAAACCTTACTTCGGGTGCGATGACATGAAACTCAATCGATGTAAAGTTATACAAAATCAGTTCGCAGAAGGGACTATCGGGTCCGTGAGAACCATGAAACTCTGCAAATATTTCTTCCGCGAATATTTGATCTCTTATTAGTTGCAGAAGCTCTTGACCATGTCCTCCCGTACAGAAGGTTACTAAATCAATATCGGAAACACGGTCAGCAGTAGTCTTTGCAAATGATCCCAGCACAACCGCACCAATGCACTTTTCGCTGCTTTCAAGAGCATTTGCTATGCGACGAAAAAGGCTAATTTGCGCAGAAGTTTCTGGATTGCCTGCCCATTGCTGAATAAAGCTTTCAAGACTCATGCTGGCAACTGCCTCGCTGATAGCCATGTACCGCGTACGGCGCAATCGTACGTAATCATTCAAAAAGCCCGGTAGGTGCGCAACTTGTTGCGCACCTGTTTTGGTTGTTAATGATTATATGCTGATTGTGTTGTGTGTCATTCTTCTGCGTTGGTCAACATAACGGGCTGTTCCCATCACTTGATAGAATCGGATGTGCGAGAACACTTCCATTGCACCGCAAAATTTTAATTATCGCCAGCACCTGGAGATCTATGTCGCCTATCGTTTTCGTGCCCGGATTGCTCTGTTCAGCAGAAGCCTTCGCCGCCCAAATCGCAGCTTTGTGGCGGTTTGGACCTGTTACTGTCGCGTCGACGCTGGAAGGCAAATCAATCGCCGAGATGGCCGCCGCGATTCTCGCCGCAGCACCTTCGCACTTTGCGCTCGTCGGCATTTCAATGGGGGGCTATATTTGCCTTGAGATAATGCGACAGGCACCTGGGCGCGTGCTTAAGCTAGCGCTTCTAGACACGTCGGCCCGCCCGGATACTGCCGAGCAGATCGAACGACGCAGGGCTTTGGTTGCTAACGCCCAAACGGGGGACTTTCTGACGCTGGCGACAAACGCTTTGGGTTCAATTGTTCACCTTTCTCGACAGGGCGACGCCAACCTCCGCGAAATAAACGTCCGTATGGCTACGGCAGTTGGTGTCGAGGCTTTTGCCCAACAGACTGATGCAATTATCACGCGTATCGATAGTCGTCCCAGCCTATCGGCCATATCCATACCTACGCTTGTGCTCGTCGGAGATTCGGATCCTCTCACGCCGCCAGAACAGTCTGAGGAGATTGCTGCGGCTATTCCCAACGCGAGATTGACGGTCGTGCCTCAATGCGGCCATGCGTCAACACTGGAACAACCTGACGCCGTTAACAGCGCCTTGATCGAGTGGATCACCAGCCCGTAGGTGGACTTTGAATGATCGCCGTCTTAAGCCTGCTGGCAAGTTACCAGATGATGGCATCACGGCACTGGAAAGCTTGAACGGCCGCTATCGAGGCTTTTCTCAAAGGACCGCTCTTGGCCGACCTCAGCTTTTCCATACCATATCAATGATCAGGCAAAGGGCCGATCATGCAGATGCCGGTGCACCGACAGGCTGGCCCCCAGCCAGCCGAGCATGCCAGCGAAACCCAGGAGGGCCAGGACGTGCCACCAGAGCAGGCCGTGGAGTGACAGGACGATGCTGTAGGTCTGCGCGAGCGACTGGATGCGCGGGCTGAGCAGGTGCATGAGCCACGCCACCAGCGCCCAGGCGAAGACGCCACCCATCAGCCCTTGCAGGAAGCCAAAATACAGGAAGGGGCGGCGGACGTAGGCGCGCGTGGCGCCCACCAGGAGGCTCACGGAGATCTCATGCCTTTGGGTGAGGATCTGCAGGCGGATGGTGTTGAAGATGATGATCATCAGCGCGGCCCCCAGCAGACCGGCCAGCATCAGCACGGCGCTGCGGCCCAAGTCGACGATGGCATGCAGGCGTTCTACCCAGGCGGAATCAAGCTGGACCTGGGCGACCTCGGGCAACTTCAGGAAGTAGGTTTTGAGTTCGGCAAAGTCAGCAGGGGTGCTGTTGGCCGGCTCGATGATGAAGGCATCCGGCAGGGGGTTTTCCTGCAGGCTGCCGACCACATCGGCAAAGCCGCCACTGGCGGCAAGCTGCTTGAGGGCTTCATCCCTGGCGATGTAACGCACGGAGGCGATCCGCGCATCCTTCTTCAAGATTTCTTGTAGGCGGAGCGCGTCGGGGCTGGGGATCTCTTTTTTCAGGAAGATGCTGATCTCGGGCTTGCCGGACACGCCCTTGGCCAAGCCTGCAAAATCATCCAGCACGGCGTACATCAGCGCAGGCAGTGTGAGGGCGATGGCGATCACCAGTGCCGACATGAAGGAACCAAAGGGTTTGCTCAGCAAACGCAGGGCGGCTTCGAGCAAAGCCAGCAGATGGGATCGGAACCAGTTATTCATCTTTCAGGCTCCCCTGGACCAGTTCGATACGGCGCGCGCCATAGGGGGAGAACAGTGTGTCATCATGGGTGGCCAGCAGTACGGTCACACCCGCAGCGTGGAAGCTGCGGAAGAGTGCCGCAATCTCGCGGGCATAGGCGGGGTCGAGATGCGCGGTGGGCTCATCTGCGATCAGGATAGTGGGGCGATTGACAATGGCACGCGCAATCGCAACCCGTTGCTGCTCGCCCCCGGAGAGGGTCATCGGCATGGAGCCTTCGTGGGCGCTCAAGCCGACTTTCTCCAGCGCGGCATGGGCGCGGCGCAGGGCTTCCTGCTCGTGCAGCCCGGTCACCCGCATGGGCAGCAGTACATTATCCAGCACGGAGCGATCCATCAACAGGCGGTGGTCTTGCATCACCAGGCCCAGGCTGCGCCGTAGATAGGGCACCTGGCTGGATTTGAGCTTGCCCACATCCTGCCCGCTGACCCACACACTGCCGGAGGTGGGGCGCTCCAGCGCCGCAATCAGCTTCAAAAGCGTGCTCTTGCCCGCACCGGAGTGCCCGGCAAGGATCACCAATTCGCCATGCTTGATCTCGAAGCTGACGTCGCAGAGGGCTTCGTGCCCTCCGGGGTAGCGCATGGTTACTTGGTCAAACTGAATCATTGCCTGTGTTTCGTAGGTAAAAAGTTAGTGGGGCTGGTGATCAAACTGGCGATCCAGCCAAGCATAGGCAAAGTCCTGTTCTTCCTGTACGAAGACATGCCCAAGGGGCCAGAACCGGGTTTCAAACCGCTTGCCCGCGCCAAACGCGGCCCACACCTGCACCATCTTGGCATAGGCCGTCTTGACCGATTCGACCGGGAAAAGTGGGTCCTGTTCCCCGGCAAACATCAAGGTGGGTTTGGGTGCGGCCAGACTGGCTACGTCCGGGTAGTCCAGAAAACGCATCAGCCCCGGGTGGGCCATCATCCAGGCCGAGCCCCCCTTGAGCTGGTTGTTGCCCGGCACCATCAGGCCGTCGGCGGTTGCCATCCAGTTGACCGCCACTGTAGCAGTGATGGCATCCGACAGGGCTGCCGCCTGCCAGGCGCGAAAGGCCCCCATCGAAAAACCGACGGCAGCCACCTTGCGGCGGTCCACTTCCGGCAGACTCGCCACAAAGGCGGCGGCGCGCGTGTCTTCCAGCGCCATCAAGCCTGCAATGGAGCTGCCCATGTTCACGAAATTCGCGGCCAGCGCCTGCTGCATGTCGTAGGTGAGTGCGCCACGGTCGCCCCAGCCCAGCGCATCGGTGGCAAACACCACGTAGCCACGCTCAGCCAGGGCGTCCCCCGGAAAGCGCTCGCTGAAATACTTCTTGGCCCAGGCCTTAGCAGTAGCAAGTTTGGCTTCATCACCCCAGGGCTGGATGAGTTTTTCCTTGCCAATGTCGAACTTGGCGCCATGGTCGTGATACATCACCGCCGCCGGGAACGGCCCCTTGCCCTTGGGCACCAGCAGCAGGCCCATCACACGGCTATCTGCCGTCAAGTTGAAGGCGATCTTGCGGGCGACGTAGCTGCCACGATCCTGCTCTTCCAGCACCTGTGGTTCAAAAGGTGTGGCATCGGGCTGCTGCAGGCTCAGTTCCCACACCTTGGTCCGCCCGGCTTTCTGCCATGCGGCCAGATCCTTGGTGGCGGGAGTCCAGGCCAGCGGGAAGTTCAGGCGGGCCTTGATCTGCGCGGTCATCACCGGCAGGTTGTCCTTGGTCACTCCAGTGCTCTGCACAGGCTTTTCTGCCGCCGCAAGGTTCAAACTCGTTGCCATCAACAGGGCTCCCGCCCAGATACCCAATGTGCGTCCCATTCTGCCTCCTCCCAGACTCCATGCATGTTATTGCGCCTGTTCGCCTTCTGTCGGGCTCAGTAGCGCATCCACAAATTCTTCTGCAATAAAGGGTTGCATATCTTCAATGCCCTCGCCCACCCCGATGAAGCGCAGGGGCTTGGGATGGGTGCGCGCAATCGCCGCAATCACCCCACCTTTGGCGGTGCCATCGAGCTTGGTGATGATGAGCCCGGTCACCCCGACCGCCTTGTCGAATGCCTTGAGTTGGGTGAGCGCGTTCTGCCCGACGTTGCCATCGAGCACCAGCAGCACTTCATGGGGGCCGCTGGGGTCGGCCTTCTGGATCACGCGGCGCACCTTGGCAATTTCTTCCATCAGGTGCAGTTGGGTGGGCAGGCGCCCGGCGGTGTCGATCATGACCACATCAATATCACGTGCGCGGGCAGCGGCAATCGCGTCGAATGCCACGGCGGCGGGGTCGCCCCCTTCCTGCGCGATCACGGTCACGTCGTTGCGGCGGCCCCATTCCATGAGTTGCTCACGTGCAGCAGCGCGGAAAGTGTCTCCGGCGGCGAGTAGCACGCTCTTGCCCTCAGCACGGAACTGGTGGGCAAGCTTCCCGATCGAGGTCGTCTTGCCCGCGCCGTTGACGCCCGCGAGCATCATGATGAAGGGCTTGTGGGTATTGGTTTGCAGGGGAGCCTGCAAGGGGTGGAGCAATTTGGCAAGCGTTTCAGCCAGGGCTTGGCGCAGTTGTTCGCCGTTTTCAAGCTTGTCCTGCTTCCAGCGCCGCCGCATTTCCGCGAGAAGGGTATTGGTGGCCTCGACCCCGCAGTCAGCCATCAACAGGGTGGTTTCCAATTCTTCGAGCAGGTCGTCGTCAATCTTGCGGCGGCTGAACATGCCGCCGAGCGAGCCGATCTGCTCACGCGTGCGGGACAGCCCCGCCTTGAGCCGATCCAGCCAGGAACGAGGCGCTGCAACAGGCTCTGGCGAAGCGGGCGCGGTGGCCGGAGCAATCACCGGTGCGGGTGCCGGGGCGACAGCCGTGGGTTCTGCTGGTTTGCTTTTTTTGAAGAAACTGAACATTTCGAATAATGAGGGGCTTAGCGTCGGAATTGGGGCAAAATCTGGCCTAAGCTCGTAGTCTAGCAGAATGGTTCCCTGCGCCTGACAATCCACGTCAAGCCCCCTTCATCCTCTTGCCGGAAAGCTCCGAAGCAAGGATACTCGCCCCCTTGTCGATCAAGCATGACAATGGAGCAGGTTTGAGCCGGATTCGCATCATAGGTGGGCAGTGGC
Organism: Uliginosibacterium gangwonense DSM 18521; assembly: GCF_000373965.1. GTDB lineage: Bacteria > Pseudomonadota > Gammaproteobacteria > Burkholderiales > Rhodocyclaceae > Uliginosibacterium > Uliginosibacterium gangwonense. The sequence goes on from NZ_KB892857.1 coordinate 53,221, forward strand.
GCTCGCGTCTTATCGAGGTCGCGGAGTCAACAGGTCTTCGCCCGACGCCTGATCGGGTGCGGGAAACCCTGTTCAACTGGCTGGGCCAGGACTTGAGTGGCTGCCGCTGCCTGGACCTGTTCGCCGGTAGTGGCGCCCTGGGGTTCGAGGCCGCCTCGCGTGGCGCCCAAGAGGTTGTGATGGTTGAATCCGCACCGAAGGTGCTGACCCATCTGCGACAAGCCAAGGCGGCTCTGGCGGCCCATCAGGTCAAGGTCGTGGCAAGCGACGCCCTGGCCTACTTGGCTGGCGCGCATGGGCATTTTGACGTCATATTCCTTGACCCGCCCTATAACCTGGGCTGGCTCGAAAAACTGGCCCCGAAGCTGGATGCTGTGATTGGAAACGATACCCGCCTGTACGTGGAAAGCGAATACGCAGTTGAACAATTGTGTGGTTTAAGCTCCATCAAATCCGGTCGCGCCGGGCAAGTGCACTATCAGCTCCTGCATCCCCCTGCAAACAAGGACAATCATGGCTAACAATCTGGCGATATACCCAGGCACCTTCGACCCGCTGACCCGTGGCCACGAGGATCTGGCCCGTCGCTCTGCCAGGCTTTTCAACAAGGTCATCGTTGGCGTGGCAGACAGTCGGGGCAAGCACCCCTTGTTCTCGCTTGAAGAGCGCGTAGAGATCGCCCGCGAAGTGCTGGCCGACATCCCCAATGTGGAGGTTTTCGGCTTCTCGGGCCTGCTCATCGATTTCGTGCGCGAGCATGGCGCACGCAATATCGTACGCGGCCTGCGCGCAGTCTCCGACTTTGAATACGAATTCCAGATGGCGGGCATGAACCGCCGTCTCCACCCGGATGTGGAAACCGTCTTCCTGACGCCCGGCGAAGAGCATATGTTCCTGTCCGCCACCATCGTCCGGGAAATCGGCCTGCTGGGTGGCGAAGTGGGTAACTTCGTCCACCCTTCGGTGGCCGAACGCATCCGCCAGAAAATTGCCCAACGCAAAACCCCATCCAGTTCATCTATCTAGTTAGACAGAAAGCAAAGAGAGCATGGCACTCACGATTACAGACGAATGCATCAACTGCGATGTATGCGAGCCCGAATGCCCCAATTCCGCCATTTCGCAAGGCGATGAAATCTATGAGATCGACCCGGGCAAGTGCACCGAGTGCGTCGGTCATTACGACGAACCCCAGTGCCAGCAGGTCTGCCCGGTCGACTGCATCAACGTGAGCGAAACCCACGTTGAGAGCAAGGACCAGTTGATGGCCAAATTCATCAAGCTGACCAGCAAGGCCTGATCTCCGGCATCAACCGGGGACAAAAAAATGGCGCCTGCTTCATGCAAGGCGCCATTTTTCCGGCTTGTGGGGGCTGTCAGGCAGCCATATTGCCTTGCTGGGGCGGGGCATCAAATCCCTCAACGGCCACCCCCGCCACATGGGCAAGCTGGCGTTTGAGCGCATTCAATTCGGCAATCTGTTGCAGCAGGGAGCTTTCGGCCTGCAGCAGTTCGTTGATGCGCTCTTCCAGGGTGCCAGTCGCTTCATGGACGCGCTTGACACTATCGAGCCTGCGCCGCAGTTGCAACTGATACTCACGCACCTGAGTCTCCAGCGGAGCCATCACGGCTCGCAGCCAATGTTCGATATCGCGGTTGGCAACTTCAAAGGTATGGCGCGCTTCCAGAGCGATGGTTTCGAAGAAGCGCTGGGTGACGGTGTTTTTCCAGCGCACATAGACCTTGGTGGTGTTGATCTGCTCGTTGAAGGCTTTCTCCAGCCGTGCAATCTCGCGCTCATACTGCCAGAACGAAAAGGTGCTCGGCGGGGTGAGCTTCAAACCGTGCTCAACGCTGAAACGCTTGTACATCGCGTCAAGCATGTTGGTGATCTCCTCGATATCCTGAGAAGAGTTGCGCAGGCGCTCACGCAGCATGTCGAAGTAGTTGCGCATGGCTTCGCGCAGCCCTTCGGTAAACTTGGCCATGGTCATCGCCTCACGGGTGCGGCGCGTTTCAACCCTAACCGCATCCATGCCGATGTGGGTGAACACCCGGTTGGAGATGTTGGTGAACACGCTGCGCACCGCATGGTATTTCTTCAGGCCGGATTCAAACTCGTCCTTCTCCTGGCGCACCTTGCGCATCATGTATTCGATCACGCCCTGGTTCTTGCCCCGCAGGTCGCTCATTTCCTGCAACTGCTCGCGCAGGCCGCGCAGGCGGGCGCCGAGCAATTCATCGCCACGGCGCAGGATATCGCCGCACTCGACGAGGACATTGTCACGCAGCAACTGCTGCCGCCCGGGCAACAGTTCGGTGGTCAGCGCGTTTTCCAGGCGCATCACGCGGGAGCGCGCCAGCAACTGGGCATCCCGATTGACGCGGGCATACAGCGCCTTCTGCGCCGAGACGGGGAAGATCATCTCGCTATCGATATTCAGGGTCTCCGCCACCGAGGCCACCTGATTATCGATTTCCGTCTTGATCTCGGCATCCGTGCGCATGCCGTCCCACAAGCCGTCAATCTTGTTGAGCACCACCACGCGACCACGCGTATGCCCACGCCCGGCGTTGACGTGCTTTTGCCACACGGCCAGATCACTTTGCGTAACCCCAGTATCTGCAGCCAGAATGAACAGCACCGCATGCGCGTTGGGCAGCAGGGAAAGGGTTAGCTCAGGTTCCGAGCCAATCGCGTTCAACCCCGGGGTATCGACAATGATCAACCCCTGCTCCAGCAAGGGGTGGGGGAACTGGATGATGGCGTGGCGCCAGCGCGCAACCTCCACCAGCCCGTCGGCATCGGGCTTAGCCCCTTCGATGCCAGTTTCATCAATCTGGAAGCCCAGACGCTCAGCCTCTTCACGCGGCACGCGCTTGGTCTCGCTGACCCGCTGCAAGGCCCGCTGCATGCTTTCCGTGTCTTGCAAGGCGATGGGTTCCAACACCCATTCGGCGGGGTCACGGCGCAACTCTGAGACGCTCTCGGAGCGTGCCCGCGTCTCGATCGGCAACAGGCGTACTCCTGGCTGCTGCCCTTGCTCCCACTGCAACTCAGTGGGGCACATCGTGGTGCGGCCAGCGCTTGAAGGCAGAATCCGTGTGCGATAGTCCGAGAAGAAGATCGCGTTGATCAGCTCCGACTTGCCCCGGGAAAATTCGGCCACGAACGCCACCACCAGCTTATCTTCCTTGAGCCGGTCAATCAGGTACTGGATGCGCATGTCCGTCTGCGCGTCCCCCAGATCGTTGTTGGCCAGCCAGGTGCGAAGCTGCTGAATGGAATGGCCAACGTCGCCACGCCATTGGGCAAAAGCGGAAAATTGGTCAGTCAAAGCCATAGTCAAATTTCCCAGATGGGGATCTACACGGTAGTGCTGCCCAACCATAAGGGCAACACCTTCAAGGTTTACTCTAATCGCGTAGGATATGCGTCTACCTTTGCCCTTGCAATCAGGGACAAAGGTTTCCGGGGTCACGCCACATCATTCCTTACTTTTTCTGACAAACGGGGCAGAAAAATGTCGCCCTCTGCCCCATTACGCACCGTAGCACATCAGCGCCACAGACCCGGCATGCCTCACCCTCCCGGCCATACACGGCGTACTGTTGCTGAAAGTACCCCGATGAGCCATCGCTGTGCACAAAATCCTTCAGGCTGCTGCCCCCTGCGGCCAAAGCGGCCTGCAAGGTATCCGTGATACAGGCCACCAGACGCTCACATTTGCGCAGACTCAAGCGCCCCACCGGCGTCTGGGGGTGGATGCGGGCGCGAAACAGGCTCTCTGAAGCATAGATATTGCCCACCCCCACCACTTGGTGGGCATCCATGATGAAGAGTTTCACTGGCGTCTTGCGTTCCCGGCTCATCGCCCACAGCGCCTGGGCATCAAAGGAGGCGTCCAGCGGCTCCGGCCCAAGCCCGGCCAACAAGGGGTGGTCCTCCGCTGGGGGCGCCAGCAACAGGACGGCACCAAACCGCCGGGGATCACGCAGACGCAGAACTTCTGTGCCCAATACCAAGTCAAAATGGTCATGCTTGGCAGGTGCAGTGCCACGTGGCAAAACGCGCAGACTCCCGGACATGCCCAAATGCAGGAGCAACACCCATGCCCCCACATCAATCAGGATGTACTTGGCCCGCCGACGGACGGCACGAATCTCCTGCCCCTGCAGGCGCTGTGCCAAATCAGGGGGGAAGGGGTAACGCAAGCCATCGTGGCGTACCACCACGGCTTCTACCCTCTGCCCGAGCAGATGTGGTGCAATACCCCGACGGGTGATTTCAACTTCAGGTAGTTCTGGCATGGCTCATGCACAGTGGCTATTACTGATAACATGGTGCCTGATGTATGACTTCAATACCAGATAACGCTCTCCCCCAGCCTGGATTTCTACTCAGAATGCGTCCATCCCGATTACTGAAACACGCTTTGCTGCTCGCCGGTATTGGCCTGATTGCCAGCCATTCCCCCGCATTTGCCCAGTCCACGCGCAGTGAGGGTGACAAGGGCAAGCCCGCGACCAAGGCGCCTACCATTTCCAGTGCGGAGTACCTGCTCCAGTCCTTCCTGAGTGAAGTGGCCGCCCGCCGTGGTGACCCCGGCGTGGCTGTGGGCACCTACCTAGGGCTGGCACGCAAGACCAATGACCCGCGCATGGCCCGCCGCGCCACCGAGATCGCCTTGCAGGCGCAAGACCTCCCCATGGCAGCCGAAGCGGCACGGGTCTGGTTGAGCATCGAACCAGATTCACAGCTTGCCTTGCAGATGACCACCGCCATCACAGCGGAGACGAGCAAGAAGCTGGAGGACCTGGAAGCCTCGCTCAAGGTTCAAATGGAGAAGCAACCCGGTCGGCGTGCCGCCATCCTGATGCAATTGCCCCAGTTGATGGCGCGCTACCAGGACACCCAGGCCAACCGGCAGGCAATCTTCCGCCTCAGTGAGCCCTACCTGAAGCTGCCGGAAAGCCATTATGTCCGCGCCGTAGGGGCGGCCATGGCACAAGACACCCAGACAGCCACGACCGAAGTCGCCACGGCGCTCGCGCTCCGCCCGGACTGGGAAGAAGCCGCCATGCTGCGCTGGCGCATCACCCCGGCCACGGAACGCAAGGCTGGAATCGAAACCCTGCACCAGTTTGGCGAAGCCAACCCGCAGGCGGCAGATGCCCGTCTGACCTATGTGCGCTGGCTGACCGGCGAGAAACGCGATAGCGACGCCCAGGCAGCCGCAACCAAACTGCTGGCCGACATCCCGGATAACGATGAGCTGCGCTACGCGGTGGCTGGTGTGCGGGTTGAAACGGGGGACTGGGCAGGTGCCGAGGCGTTGGTGCGCGAGTTGCTCCAACGCGACTTCCGCGATGCAGACCTGCTGCGCCTGCAACTGGCGCAAATCGTGGAAGAGCAGAACCGCCCCCAGGAAGCGCTGCAACTCTATGGCGACGTGCCGCAAGGCAGCCAATACCCGGCTGCCATCGAACGTCAGGCCCGGCTCTACTTCAAGCTGGGGCAGGCAGGCGAAGCACACAACGCGCTGCAACAAGCCATTCTGGAACAGGCAGAAAACGCCAACGTCTTCCAACTTGTGGATGCCGACTTGCTCCGCCAGGAGGGCAAGAATGCAGAATCCTTCAAAGAGCTGGATCAGATCCTTGCCCGGGAACCAGACAATCTGGAAGCACTGTACATGTCTGCCTTGATTGCAGACCCACTCAAGCATTACGACGTGATGGAGCAGCGGCTACAGCGCCTGATCACGCTCAAGCCCGATTACGCACAGGCCTACAACGCCTTGGGCTACTCCTACGTGGAACGCAACACCAAGCTGGATGAAGCTGCCACCCTGCTCGAAAAAGCCGTCAAGCTTGCGCCAGAGGATGGCGCAATCCTGGACAGCATGGCTTGGCTGCGTTTCCGCCAAGGCGACTACGCCAGCGCCAAGGACTTCGCCTTGCGCTCCATGGCCTTGCTCAACGACCCGGAAGTGCAGGCCCACTACGTTGAAATCCTTTGGGTCAGCGGGCAAAAGGATGAGGCGCGCAAAGCTTTCAACGACGCACGCAAGGCCTTCCCCAACAATGCGACGTTGGAGAGCTTGAAGAAAAAATTGGGGATCAAGCCGTGATGAAAAACCTCACCCGCCCCCTGCGCTACCTGCTCCTGTTGTTGGGATTGGCCCTGCTGGCGGGCTGCGCGGAGACCCCCAAGACGCCCACAGACATTCCACCGCGCCCCGCCCGGGATTCCATCTCGAGCTTCTCGCTCAGTGGCCGCGCCATCATCAGCCGCAGCGGGCAGGCCAATACCGTCCGCATATTATGGGAACACTCGCCCGCAGCCGATAACATCGGTTTTGCCACCCAGCTCCAGGGCATGATTGCCGAGTTGCGCCGCGACGCGGGTGGGGCACGCTGGACCACTGCGGCAGGCGATTACTACGACGCCCGTAACGCGGACGTGCTGATCGCCCGTCTGACCAAGGAACCGGTGCCGATTGCCGCCTTGGCACTGTGGGTGACCGGACGCGTCACCCCGGAGGCAACCGACGCCCAGCGCGACGACAAAGGACGATTGATCAGCGCAGCTGACCACGGCTGGGTGATCAAGGTAATCAGCTACGAAACCGATCTGCCCAACGCCATGCCCAGCGTGATTGAAGTGCAAAGCCCGACGGTCCAGATCCGCATCGCCTTTGAGGAATACATCGTTTGAACGCAGCGCTGCTGAATTGCCCGGCTCCGGCCAAGCTCAATCTGTTCCTGCACGTCACCGGGCGGCGCGCCGATGGCTACCACACACTGCAAACAGCGTTCCGCATGCTGGATTACGGCGATTTGCTGGATTTCCACCTGCGCAAAGATGGCAGACTGCAGCGCACCAATGAGGTAGCGGGCGTGCCTGCCGAGCAGGATCTGGTGATCCGTGCCGCCCGCCTGCTCCAAGAAAAGACTGGTACCCGCCTGGGGGCGGATATCACCGTGACCAAACGCATCCCAATGGGCGGTGGTCTGGGTGGCGGCAGTTCGGATGCGGCCACCACGCTGATTGCACTGAACCGGCTCTGGCAAACCGGGGTCAAACGGGCCACCTTGCAGGCGTGGGCACTCAGCCTCGGCGCAGACGTGCCCTTCTTCATCTTTGGTCGCTCTGCTATGGCCGAAGGCGTAGGTGAGGCACTCACCCCTTTGAGCTTGCCAGCCGCTTGCTACGTGGTTATCGAGCCACCTGTATCGGTCCCCACCGTCGAAATTTTTCGCGCAAAAGACTTGACGAGGGACACACCTGCACTCATAATTGATGGCTCTGCGGTTGACGATCTTTTGCAGACATTTCAGCGCCGGGCGCGAAATGATTTGCAACCGATTGCCTGCAGGTTGTACCCGGAAGTCCAGCATGCGCTGGATGCTTTATCGAGATTCGGGGCGGCACGGATGAGTGGTTCCGGCTGTTGTGTGTTCTTGGAATGCGCAAGTCGGCAGCAAGCAGAAAACGTTGTAACTGCATTGCAAAGTAACCACAAAATCTGGCATGCTATAGGTCTTGATGATCATCCACTTAGAACATGGTTGGATGACTAAGAAATTGCATGTCGGGTAGGTTGTTTGCGTTGGACTTACCAGGCAGAAAAGATTGTTGGGGAGTCGCCAAGTTGGTCAAGGCACCGGATTTTGATTCCGGTATTCGAAGGTTCGAATCCTTCTTCCCCAGCCCCCTAAGTTCGGGCAGGTCACAGTCGAGACTGTCGGCCTGCCCGATTTGTTTCTACCAACGCAATCTCACGAGGTAGTCATGGCTTACCGCAGCCTGATGGTCTTCACTGGCAACGCCAATCCCAAACTCGCAGCAGACGTTGTCAAGCGTCTCGGCATCTCTATCGGTTCCGCCACAGTAGGTCGATTCTCCGACGGGGAAGTGAACGTTGAGCTTCTGGAAAACGTTCGTGGCAAGGACATCTTTGTCCTCCAGCCAACTTCCGCGCCCACGAACGACAACCTGATGGAACTGCTCATCATGGTCGACGCGCTCAAGCGCGCTTCTGCCGGGCGTATTACCGCAGCCGTGCCCTACTTCGGCTACGCCCGTCAGGATCGCCGCCCCCGCTCCGCACGCGTGCCCATCACCGCCAAGGTGGTGGCCAACATGCTGCAGGCAGTGGGTGTGCAACGCGTGCTCACCGTTGATCTGCACGCCGATCAGATCCAAGGCTTCTTCGACATCCCCGTCGACAACATCTACGCCACCCCCCTGCTGCTCTCGCACCTACGCAAGAGCGAACAGTCGGGTGACCTGATGGTCGTCTCCCCCGACGTGGGTGGCGTGGTGCGTGCGCGTGCTGTGGCCAAACAGCTTGAAACCGAGCTGGCCATTATCGACAAGCGTCGCCCCAAGGCCAACGTATCTGAAGTCATGAACATCATCGGGGACGTGCGTGACCGTACCTGTGTGATTGTGGATGACATCGTCGACACCGCCGGCACGCTGTGCAAGGCCGCCCAAGCGCTCAAGGAACACGGCGCCAAGCGCGTAGTGGCCTACATCACCCACGCAGTGCTCTCCGGCGCTGCGATTGCGCGGATCAATGACTCCGAGCTGGACCAGCTCGTCGTCACCGACACCATCGCGCTGCGCGACGAAGCCAAGGCCTGCCCCAAGATCAAGCAGGTTTCCATCGGCGCGCTGCTGGCAGACACCATGCTGCGCATCAGCAACGAGGAATCCGTTTCCTCCTTGTTCATGGACGAATAAGTTGTTGTATCATTGATGGTTTCTGGCGGTGCCACAAGGCACCGCTTTTTGTGTAGGCAAGTCCTGGTCGCGGGTTCTTGCCATTTACTTTGGAGTAATACTCATGCAATTTACCGTTAAAGCCGCCAAGCGTGATGCAAAGGGAACGGGTGCGAGCCGCCGCCTGCGTCACACTGGCACCACCCCCGGCATCATCTACGGTGCCGACAAGCCCGCCGTGCAGATCTCCCTGGATCACAACGACCTGTTCCACGCCCTGCGCAACGAAGCTTTCCACTCCTCAGTGCTGAGCATCGATGTGGATGGCGCCAAGGAAGTGGCCGTACTGCGCGACGTGCAATGGCACCCGTTCCGCCAACAAGTGCTGCACATCGATTTCCAACGCGTCGATAGCACCCACGCCATCCACCTGAAGGTGCCGGTCCACTTCATCAACACCGACATCTGCCCGGGCGTCAAGCTGCGCAAGGGTACCTTCTCGCACACCATCAATGAGCTGGATGTGAAGGGGCTGGCCAGCGACATGCCCGGATTCATCGAGATCGATGTCAAGGATCTGGACACCGCCGCCCTGCACCTGCGCGACGTGAAGCTGCCCAAGGGAATCGAACTGGCCCACAGCACCGATGGCAGCAAGGTTGTTGCCTCTATCGTCATCAGCCGCGCTGCTGAAGCCGAAGCTGCTGCTGAAGCTACAAGCGCTGGCGAAGGTGAAGCCAAGGCCTGATGGCACAGCCAGCTCCCAAGCTGATTGTCGGCCTCGGTAACCCCGGGGCCGAATATACCGAAACCCGGCACAATGCCGGGTTTTGGTTTTGTGAGCGCTTGGCACAAGACCTCGGCGTCACGCTCTCGCACGAACCCCGGTTCCATGGTTATGTTGGCCGCTCACGCGAAGCAGACGTATGGCTGCTCATGCCCCAAACCTACATGAACCGCTCCGGGCAATCCGTTCTCGCTCTGGCCCACTTCTACCGCATCCTGCCCAATGAGATCCTCGTTGTGCACGATGAACTGGATATCCCCCCTGGCCACCTGCGCCTCAAGTACGGCGGCGGTCTGGGCGGACACAACGGCCTGAAAGACATCACCGCCCGCCTGTCCTCGCAAGACTACTGGCGCTTGCGGATTGGCATCGGACACCCCGGCGACAAGAACGAAGTGGCAAACTACGTGCTGAACCGCCCCCGGCGCGAAGAGCAAGGCGAAATCGATCAGGCCATCGACCGAGCACTGACCGCCTGGCCCAAGATCGCCAAGGCGGACTGGAATTCCGCCACCCAACATATCAATGCGCGCCCTGCGGCGCCGAAGGAAAAGACATGAGCCTCAAGTGCGGCATCGTCGGCCTGCCCAACGTGGGCAAGTCCACCCTGTTCAACGCCCTGACCAAGGCAGGCATTGAAGCGGCCAACTACCCCTTCTGCACCATCGAGCCCAACGTGGGCATCGTCGAAGTGCCCGATGCGCGCATGCAGGCTCTCGCAGAGATCGTCAAGCCGCAGCGCATGCAGCCTGCCATTGTCGAATTCGTCGACATCGCCGGGCTGGTCGCAGGCGCCTCCAAGGGCGAAGGCCTGGGCAACCAGTTCCTCGCCAACATCCGCGAGACCGACGCCATCGTCAACGTGGTGCGCTGCTTCGATGACGAAAACGTGGTGCACGTCTCCGGCCGCGTCGACCCGCTCGCCGACATCGAAACCATCCTCACCGAACTGGCGCTTGCCGACATGAGCGCGGTGGAAAAGGCCATCCAGCGCGAAAACAAAAAAGCCCGTGCCGGGGACAAGGATGCCCAAAAGCTCGTCGCCCTGCTCGAGAGCATGCTGCCCCACCTCAACGAAGGCCAACCAGCACGCACCTTCAAGCTCTCCGATGACGACAAGGCCCTGCTGCGCCCGCTGTGCCTGATGACCCTCAAGCCCGCCATGTACGTCGGCAACGTGCTGGAAGACGGCTTCGAGAACAACCCCCACCTGGACCGCCTGCGTGAGCACGCCGCCAAGGAAGGCGCCCCCGTCGTCGCCCTCTGCGCCAAGATCGAAGCAGAACTCGCTGACCTGGAAGACGAAGACAAAATGGCCTTCCTCGCCGACCTCGGCCTCGAAGAACCGGGTCTGAACCGCCTGATCCGCGCCGGCTACGAACTGCTGGGGCTGCAAACCTACTTCACCGCAGGTGTCAAGGAAGTCCGCGCCTGGACCATCCACAAAGGCGACACCGCCCCCCAAGCCGCTGGCGTGATCCACACCGACTTCGAAAAAGGCTTCATCCGCGCCCAAACCATCGCCTACGAGGATTTCATCCAGTACAAGGGCGAGCAAGGCGCCAAGGAAGCAGGCAAGATGCGCTCGGAAGGCAAGGAATATGTGGTACGCGACGGCGACGTGCTGAACTTCCTGTTTAACGTCTAAACACGTTCTCTCTTCTCACGGCATGACAAGCCGGCGTAGAATCCCCGACATGGCCCCGCAGATGCGGGGTTTTTCATTTCTCCCCACTTTATCGAATACCGTCCCATCTCACACATATACGCCATTCCTTTGCCGACCCAAGCTGTGGAATTGCTGCGAGCGCTGCACGGTATCACCGGCCGCCATGTCTACGTATTCCCCAGTCGCGACAACAAGGGTAAGCCAACGGCCGTGGCATCGTTCCGGCAAATGCTCAATATCCTTGACTGGGGCAGCAAGTACAGCCCTCACACAACCCGCGCGACGGGCAGCACACGGCTGAACGAAATGGGATACACCCCACAAACTGGATAGAGCGCCAGCTAACCTACGCGCAGCCCCAACGCCGTGCGCGCCGCACCTACAACCACGCCGAACACTTGGCCGGCCGGACAAAGATGATACAGCGATGGGCGGACATGCTGGATACATGGAAGAAGGGCGACGGCGCCAAAGTTGTCCCGTTGCACGTGATCGCAGCATGAAAATCAAAGGAGTCAAATCTTGAGCCGCTGATCGAAGCGGGCGTAGCCGATAGCGATTGTGTGGACGCCGAAATTGTTGCGACCAACTTTGAACGGCTGGTTGTGAGCGCCAACAAGGGCAACCGCGCGACAGTTAAAGAATTTTTAGCGCTGGCTTCCGCCTAGGCAGGCAGCGAAACGCTCCAAGATGCGAGCATGTGGCTCGAAGAACATATTCCGGCGGGCCTCAAAGAGTACAAGGACTTCTGCGGCTTCGAGGAATCTCCCGACTGGAAGACTCTTGAGGGCGTCTACACCGAAATGCTGCCGAAACTTACCAAGCTATATTGCGTATTCGGATGAAATTCAGGAGTTATTCCAATTCCAACCCCAGCAGCCTCTCGATATTCTTCTTCAAAGCTACCGTTCATTTTAAAACTCGCTCCGAGCCAGCCTGCCACAGAATAGTTGCTCTGCATTTCCGTTCGACAGGAAACTGCAACTGTACAGTGTGAACGATCTTCATGTTTGGCAAGCTATACTGCGGCTCCTAGCCAGTGGCGGGCTAATCAAAGATGCTTATATTTCAGCCAGCTAGGCAAAATTTCATGCATACACGTATCATTTTGCGAAAGATTTTGCTAGAAGCTTCGAAAAGTATCCAAAGCATGACAAATTACCCACGTAAAGCAGCTATCTTCAGAAAAATAGAATGCTCAAACAACGTAATAAAATAAACGCATTGACCTCCTTGAGGTTCTTCGCTGCGGCGCTTGTTGCGTTTCAACACGCAGGCTCGACCGGCGCTTTTAAGTTTGGAATTCACCTTTTTGACACACGTACAGCCGTGTCCTTCTTTTTTGTTCTCTCTGGGTTCATTCTTAGCCACGTATATGATCGCCTCGATTGGCGTTCCGGTTTTGGCGACTTCATTGCTGCACGAGTAGCACGACTAGTTCCGGCTCATTTGGCTACGGCTCTGCTCGCTATGTACATGCTTGGCATTCCACGAACACTAGAAGAAATGGGGATAGCCCTGCTAAATTTGACAATGCTTCAATCATGGGTACCATTAACAAAATGGTATTACTCATTAAATGCGGTTAGCTGGAGCATTTCAACAGAAATGTTCTTTTATTTTGTTTTTCCATTTGCAATTGCTCTTGCCAACAACAAGCCCCGCAGACTAGCCGTTATAACCATTGGAATTGTTCTTGGATCAATCGCCGTTGCGACTAGTCTGCGACTATCGCCGCTTGAGGCCACTCCCGGAGTTACCGCGTGGGGATTGCTTTATATTTCGCCGCTAACTCGAGTGGCAGAGTTCTTGATCGGATTGCTGGCCTATCGTTTTGCATTTAAATTCCACAGCCGCTCGGTAGCCTGGTCCATGCGAAGGGCCTCATCCTATGAGATAGCTGCAGTAATCTTCGCTTTTTTCACAATGGTTGCTTGTACGCGTTTGGCGGAGACACTCGACGGGGTTGCTCCTCAAGCCAGCGTATGGATTCGGGTAGCAGGGCCTAGCGCTGTATTTGGGCTTTTGATTGCCATAATTTACGGCGAGAGAGGGGCTTTCTCGAAGATACTTGGTTGGCGTCCACTAGTCTACCTTGGCGAAATGAGCTTTGCGCTCTACCTTGTGCACCAGCTTATCCTTCGTTGGATTTTTTCAAATTTTAGACCTCAAGCGGAAGCACATTGGGCATTCTTCTACACGTTTTTCTGGGTGGTTTCCTTAGCTGGATCTGCGTGTATATTCCATTTTATTGAAAGGCCAATTCGTTTGCCCTTACGTGCTCTTCTGGAAACTACATGCGGCAATAGGAAACCGACGACGTCCCCCCGGAATTGAGTAGCGCCTGACTTTAGAACCCAATCCCACCCCATCAAGGAGATTGGGCATGAAGAAACGTTTTACAGAAGAGCAGATCATTGGTTTTCTCCGCTCAGGCGCCGGTTATGTTCAACGTTCCTAAGTACCAGCTTCCCGTCATAGCGAACATCTCTTTAGGGGCATTTGCAACTGATGGCCAATCCCTAATATATCAATATGGCGGAACGTCTCCGGAAACGCAGGCTGGTTTTGAACGGAATACGCACTATGTCGACCTTAGAAACCTCTTGAGGTTTCTAAGGTGTAGCGTTTCGCGCATGTCATTACGCTGCGGCCTGTACCTTTTCATAACAGGACAACACACCACACAGCACCAAGCGCAATCCCCTACGCGCTCAAAAATTTTGATGTTCTTCCAGACTCCGCCCACGTCCGCCAGCCTGTAGCATTGAACGTGGGACAACTTAGGCAAGCCTGTGCGGCACGAGGGGCGGCTGTAAGTGCGAAGCAAAGATCAATGGTTTACAAGACAGTTTCGCTCCCTTCGCGCAGCAGGGAAACAAAGCAGGCTGTCATCCGAAGGATAACGAAGGCAGCAAAGCGCGGTAATGACCCAGGGCGCCCTTTGAATTCTTCTGTGATCATGGATACCCGCCGTCGTTAATTCTGCCCCCTGAGCCGGAGTTTCCCCCGGAGTGCGTCGACATGGTTTGTGGAGGCAAGGGGCGGTGCTCCAGGGAGCCGTGCCAGAACAAGGCGCTTTATCCTAATAGGCGCTGAAAGTGGCACGGGGGCGCAAGCACCGGCCCAAGACTGCTGAGGGGAAAGCCAAGAGCGTTTATAATTTGCCGCGCCCCAAAGTTATAGGGGCCTGAGAAAAGCAGAAATTCAACCCCGCGACGACTTCGGGTACAAAACAGGAGGAAAGATTATGAAATCAAGCAACCACGGGGCTTTCAATGCCCGACTTCTTGCTTAACGTCTGCCCAACTGATGCAACACTGCGCAATGCTCTGAAACATTGCGAAACCTGCAAAACGCCCGCCAGCCTTCGGATTGACGGGCGTTTTCTCTTTTTGGGAGTCTCTCGGGCTTATCCCTTGGGGATCGGTGGCGTAAACAACAGGCCTCCGGCAATCCGGTTCCAGGCATTGATCGCCCCGATCGCGCTGGTCAGGAACAGGATTTCGCTTTGGCTGAACTGTACCTGTAGATCACGATAAACCTCATCGCCAACCGCCTGTTGATTCATCCGGGTAAGTGCTTCGGTCCACGCCAGTGCAGCCCGTTCCCGTGGCGAATATAAGCTTGTTTCCTCCCAGACGGCTACGAGATCAAGTTTGGCTGCGGCAATGTCCAGTTTGCGTGCCAAATTCAGGTGGTACTGCAAGCAAAACGCGCAACCATTGATCTGGGACGCGCGCACCTTGAGTAGCTCGGTCAGTTCCTTCTCCAGGCCCGATTGATCAACCGCCTGCCCTAATGCCCGAAGAGCGTTCAAAACTTCCGGAGCGGCTTGTTCAAGGATTGTGTAATCGCTGCGTGCGGTGGGTCCGTGCGACATCTGCTTTTCCTCTGCTGTTGGGATAATATAAGAACTCGAACAACTTCATAATATTCGAATTCTTACATATGAGCAAACCCCACCCAACCAAGATTCCTGCCATTGGTGAAGGTAAGCGTGGCGAGCAAGGGCATATCGGCTATCTGCTACGCCAAGCCCACGCAGCCCATCGCATCCGAATGGAGCAGGCCTTGGCTCCGCTTGGCCTCACACTGCCACAATTTTCGGTCCTGACCATGCTGGGGGCGTATCCCGGAATTTCCGGCGCAGATCTGGCCCGGCTTTCTTTGCTGACGCCGCAAACCATGAGCGTCATCGTAAGCAATCTGGAACGTGCAGAACTCCTCAGCCGCAAACCCCACGCACAACACGGGCGCATCCAGGTCATTGAACTCACCGAAGCAGGCAGGCAACAACTTGCGCATAGCAAGCAGGCGGTACATCAAGCAGAAGAAGCCTTGCTCAGCAAGGTATCAGTTGAAGAAGAAAGCATCATCCGGCGCTGGCTGGTTTCAGTGGCCAAAGAAAGCATACTGACCTGATAACTTGTCTATGAGTCTTCTTGGCCTGTAACCACGTAAACAGCATGGAAGCTACCCTTCTTTACTCGCTGCTCAGCATCGCAGGATGTTTAAGCATGCTTTGTCTTGTGACCTGGCTTTTCATAAAAAGGCTAAAGGCCAAGGAAAGTCGGATACGCAGCTTTCTTAAATGGATTGCAGATCTGTTTGATTGCCTGATGGGTTTGTAACCATCTCAAAATCGTGCATCAATTATCTCGTCAGGAATCCCGACTTTGCTTGCTGGCAACAATACGCATTCGGATCTTGACTGTATCTTCAACCTGCAAGGCACCACCCAGAACACTCATCGGGGTGATACCGAAATCAGACTGCTTGATTGAAAAACTCGCTGTGACAATCAACTTGTCATGATCGTATTCAACCGCTGTCGGCACAACAATTTCGCATTCAACACCATGCATTTTGATTTTCACAACCACATCCATCCCCCAACCCGGGCCAGTCAAAGCACCTGAGCGGATTTCGATGATTGGGTAATGAGCGGCATCAAGCACCTTCTCACCGAGCATATTCCTCGTTGTACCCGCGATGGCCTCTTCATCGGGTTGCGGAAGAAACTCACCGCCCTCATCCAAGCGCGCATCTGCGGTATCAACCTGAAAATCCTTTACCGGAATTTCAATCGTAAACCGGGATTGATGAACATCTGGGGTCAGAAGAATTTCTCCCCGTAGGCTTTTCGCCTGGACAACATGATTATGCCCAAGCTTCGCCAGCGGCCCCCCGCGAAAAACAAGAAACCGAACATCGGAGAGTTCGGGAAGAATGGTATAGCGATCTGCATTTTCTAGCGCCTTTTCGTCGCGCGAAGTGCGAGCCGCCTGATGCTCAATAGCAACAGGCTCAGGCAACGTCTGGCAACCCGTCTGACATAGCAAACCCAAACTCAATCCAACAAATAACCAAGGCTTCAAAGCCCGAGGCTTTGCTTCACATCGAGAATTCCCGAACATCACTGCACCTCGCCATTATCTATGGATACGTTTAAATTGACTGACGAGACTCGAAAGCTCGACGAAGAATTTCATTGCACATTTCACGCAAATTCTTCAACAGAACATAGAGTACAACACTCAAACCCAATACGGGTAGCAACCCAAATTCGGCATCAAACACCCAGAATAGAACAAACGCACCTCGCTTCCAAGCGGAAACAGTTTATAGCGCTCGGCCAGAACGTGAAAGCCACTGTTGATGGCTCTTGAGATCGAGGGCTCGCAAACCCAGCCTCATACTTTGGCTTACACATGGTCACCCCCTTACGCCCGGAATACAGCCCCCCCTCGGAGGCATCGCCCCCAAACAGAAACGGGCCCAAGCCAATTAGTTTCTACTTCTGGGCGCGCCCACAAATAGGGGGATTACCCCAAAGTCAGCCACCGGTTGCGGCGGGAAACCGCTAGAATTTTTTCTTCGCCATTTCTCGTCGGATTCGGCCAGCAAACAGTCAAGAGCGGGTGCTGACACCTTCTAAAAAGCAGCTATCTGAATGGCCCCGCGACATGCTGAAACCCGCCGGGAAGCCAATTCACACAATTCGGCCAAAACTATCATCCATTCCTTATCCATCTTGCGACAGCTTTGTGAAACCAAAGGGACGCTCGAAATCATCAATGGCAGTTCGCAAAAAGCTGCCTAGCTGCCTCGGGCTTTCCGGCCACGCGTAGCCCGTTTGACTGGTACGCTTTGTCCGTACTCTTTCCACCAAACCGTGAGCGCCTCCATCGTCGGGCCGAGCCCACGAGCCTTTTGCGTGATCTCGTATTCGACTCGCGGCGGTACTTCTGCGAACACCGTGCGCAACACCAAACCGTCCGCCTCTAACTCACAAAGTTACGCTTGAGGAAGTGGAGCCTTGTGTCCAACGCGAATTGATTTCGTCCATCAAGATCGAAAAAGCAGTTGAACTAATCAAACAGCACGAAGAGACGGCCTCGTTGTTCATGCTGTCTGCTACATCATATGCAGACACATATCGCAGAATTCATAATCGGCTTTTTGTTATGGGGTCACAGATGGTGGCTACTGGTTTGCACACTCAAGTGTCGTCCTTTAGGCGCCACAGCCATACGGTACGCAGGGTTAGATAGCCAATGAACAAATTCGCGCCGATAAAAATTGGCCAAGCCATCACTTGTGCGGCAACCACCCCAGCCAGGGCCAGTTTGAGGCAGCTCACAGTAGTGGCAGCGACCCCAAAGGTGTATGCCCAGTAACTCGGGGCAAATGGCTGCTGGCTTAACCAGCGTCCAAGGCGAAGGCCCAATAGGAGCTGGAACAGGCCATATCCCCACAGCATCAGCAACCATGGCTCGTGTCCGCCAGGCACGAGCATCAAAGCAGCCATGGCACACACCACAGGAGGGGCAAACTGAATGCCCAGCAACGGTCGCTGAGGTGCAGGCATGGAGGGGAGATGCCATAACCGCTGAATGACCAACGGCTCCAGCGCTAACCAAGAAAAAGCGCCAGCGCCCAAGAACAACCACCCCCAGTCGGCGTGGCCTAAACCGCCCAAGGCTGCAGCACAGGTAAAATTGCCTGCCACTGTAGGCAGGTACAGTGCCGGAGTGCTATCGCGCACATCGCGCCCGCCTTGCCACAAGGAGCCTGTATGCCATAAAGCAAAAGCAAGATGCCAAATGAGCGCAGCCCCTGTTAGCAGCCATGCCGCCAAACGAGAATACGGTAGCACGGCCAGAGCAATCAAGAAGGTTGCTACCGCCAGCAGCGCGGTTGCGCTGCCTTGCACGGGGTGGAGCACTTCATCGAGAAACACCAAAGGACGTCGTATCGATTGCTGCACGTAAAGCATCAACAATACAGCCCAGACCACAGCTGCCAAGAGCAATAGCAGTTCACCGTACAGGCTCGGCAGCCCCCATAACTTATTGGCCACCCGCCACGCTTGGCCAAGACCGGACAGACCCAGCACCATACCAAAGAACGAAGCAGAAAGTGGACGGCGCATGATGGAAAATTTGATTGAGAAAACGCCATTTTAATCGTTACTGCAATTCCAGCCTATCTTCGCCACCTGTTCTCATTAATACTGTACCGGTAGTTCCTGTGCAAACCCGGTCACCGATTCTGGTTCAAGGCCGGTCGGTGAAGCAAAAACAAACCCACCTGCGTGGCGGGCTCAGAGAAATTGCCCCTTATCGGCTAATAGCTGTTTGCTAGGTTTGGATTTATCTTTCTCACGTTCTATGATTTCAGGCTCAAGTGACTTGCAAGCTCAATGTGGGCAATACTGATAGACTGATTTTCGGTGCGGATTCCACCGGTACCTGTTGAAACCGCAGCATCAAGGAGTATTGATGCGGTCATAGAGAAACTAAGTTCGACAAAAAGTGGAATTGTTGTTCTTCAATAAACGACGAAGCACTAGGTGTGACCTTGCAAACGGATGAGGTTAACCACCGCCAAAGCTTGTGTTGCGATTCCATATCCAATGCTCTCCTGAGGGGTATAAGATGCAAAATAATTGGCATCTTTACGGGATTTTGGCGCTCTTTCGTTCCATGCACGAAGGAGCGGACCCAAGAAAATCTGATTTAACAGAAATGCTCGCCTGCTCCACGCAAACTCAAAATTTGTGTGAACAACTTGCACAACAGTGGAGCAATCAGTTGGAGTGAGCGTAGCAGCTTGACTCGGTAGCGCGACAGACTAGAACCCTCTTTACCTTCTATATGCCCCTGAATGGGGTGTAGGTAATCTGTCTCAAATCAGAAGTCATCAACCAGTCCTTGCAGATAGTGCGTCAACTACAAACAAGTCAGAGATCACAAGCGTTCAGCTCTGCAAACGACCGTTACGATACATTTGCAAAGTCCTGAAGCAATTAATTGCCCTTGTCATTAACATGGTCTTGAATTGAAAATATATTAAAGCCGACAATTTCCCGGTTTGCATAGTTTAAATAGTCTATGCTTGCGACAAGGGATATCTACCTAGGCTAGGTAAAGCCACGCTACCCGATATTACCCTGACGGGCCCATTGTCGCGGACCCTATTCGCGTTCGCAGATCAAGCAGAAGCACTGCACCACTATTGACCCTTACATGAACAAAGGAACTCATCATGAGTGACGCAGCGCAACCGCTGACCGATCAAGACGAAGGCCCGCTGTCTCCATGGTGGATACGCGCGATATTGATCGTGATGGTGCTTGGCTTTAGCGGGCTGATCATAATAACGACGCTTGCATACCACAATGCGCCGCCGATTCCCGCCCTGGTGGTGGACGACAAGGGGGTTACCCTCTTCAGCGGTAATGATATAGGTGAAGGCCAAGCAGTATTTCTCAAATATGGCCTGATGGACAATGGCAGCATCTGGGGCCACGGTGCCTATCTGGGGCCGGATTATTCTGCAGAAGCCTTGCATCGCATCGGCGAAGACACGGCTGAAACTATCGCACAGCAGCAATTTAATCAGCCTCTGGCTGCACTGACACGCTCGCAGCAAGCGGCAGTCCATGCCGAAACAGCTGTTGTGCTTAAAACCAACCGTTATGACGCAGCCAAGGACATCCTGCAGTTGACGGCGCCAGAAGCTATGGCTTATCGCCAACAGTTCAAATACTGGGCTGACTATTTCCGAGATCCTTCGCGCAATGGTGGCTTGAAGGATAACCTCATTAGCGATCCTGTCGAGTTGCACCAATTCACGGCCTTCGTTTCATGGGCTGCCTGGGCCTCGGTGGCGAACCGCCCCGGTGAGGAATATTCCTACACCAACAACTTTCCGTACGACCCCAGCGTTGGCAATCAATCCACGCCGGGTGCCTTGCTGTGGAGCGCTTTGAGTCTGATGGTGTTGCTGGCTGGCACCGCTGCCGTATTACTGGCGTTCGGTAAGTTCGATTATTTGGGTTGGATTTCCCGTGGCCATCACATTCACCCACAGTTGCTGCCGGGACAATCCAGCCGGGGCCAGAATGCGTTGGTAAAGTTCTTCGTGGTCGTGGCGCTTTTGTTCCTGATGCAAACCCTGGTCGGCGGCGCCGTCGCGCATTACCGCGCCGATCCGGGAAATTTCTACGGCATCAAGTTGGAAAACATCTTTCCTAGCAATCTGATGCGCATATGGCATTTGCAAACATCAATTTTCTGGATCGCAACCTCTTATGTTGCAGCTGCGCTGTTCCTTGCCCGCTCGCTTCGTACTGACGAGCCACGCTGGCTCACCGGCTGGACGCATGTGCTGTTTTCCGCGTTCGCAGTTGTGATCGCAGGCAGTCTGATCGGCGAGTGGTTGGGGATTTCGCAACTGCTCGGTCAATGGTGGTTCTGGTTCGGCAATCAGGGCTGGGAATACCTGGAACTTGGCCGCGTTTGGCAATTCTTGCTGGTAGTTGGTTTATCGGTGTGGTTCGTATTGCTATGGATATTGCTGCGCTCGCGTACACTATCGCAGAAGGCAGTGAGGCCCATTGTCAGAATGTTTCTGGTCGCTGCGCTGGCGATTCCGGTTTTCTATATTCCGGCCCTGTTTTTCGGTGCCAAGACCAATTACACCGTCGTCGATACATGGCGATTCTGGATCATTCACTTGTGGGTGGAGGGTTTCTTTGAATTCTTTGCAACGACAGTCGTAGCACTGACGTTCTATCAACTAGGCCTGACACGGCGCAATGTCGCGTTGCGCGTGATCTATCTTGATGCCATTCTCTACTTTCTGGGTGGCCTGATGGGCACTGGTCACCATTGGTACTTTACGGGCCAAACCAACGTCAACATGGCTTTCTCGGCCTTGTTTTCCGTGCTGGAAGTGGTCCCGCTGACCTTGCTTACACTCGACGCCTGGGATTTCGTGCGCACGACGCGTGGCGAGTGTGAAGTATGCGGCAAAGCAGTGGCCGTACCCCACAAGTGGACGTTTTACTTTCTGATGGCAGTAGGTTTTTGGAACTTTGTCGGAGCCGGCATTTTCGGTTTCCTGATCAACTTGCCGATTATCAGCTACTACGAGATAGGCACTCAATTGACACCGAATCACGGCCATGCCGCGTTAATGGGCGTCTTCGGTATGCTGGCGATTGCTTTGATGGTGTTTGTGTTACGTCAGACCAGCAATGACATTCGCTGGGCCGGAATCGAAAAGTACATCCAAGTTGCATTCTGGGGAACCAATGTTGGACTAGCGATGATGGTGGCATTGAGCCTGTTCCCAAGTGGGGTACTACAGGTGTGGGATGTGGTGCAACATGGCTACTGGCACGCGCGTAGCCTTGACTATACCGGCGGTGATCAGGCTCGCCTGCTCGAGTGGATGCGCATGCCAGGAGATGTGGTATTCATCTTGGGCGGCGCCGTACCACTGGTCATCGCATCAATCAAAGGCTATCTGGGCATGCGCACAGCAGCAAAGGAATCCGATCAACGCATTGCCATGTAATTAATATGGTCGATTGATTATTGATGATGGTTCGACACGGCCTAATGTTTACAGCATGTTCGGTTCAGTTGGACTGTGGTCCAACGGTTAAAATAAATGGCCGATCAATTATTAATCGATCACCCTCTGTCGTATATGTAAATATCCCCACTCTGGCGTGGGTCGGTGTGCGTGATTCCTGGGGCGGCAAGCGGGCGTCCAATGGTAATCTTGCCCTGCGTCCGGTATACACCGTCTAGCTGCCGATTTGATTCTGTCCGACCACATCAATTGAGATCGTGATGAGAACTAGGCAATCGAACTCCGGGTACTTGGGGAAGGTAATCTCGCATCACTTGGATGAACGCCATTAGGCGAGCTGGGCGAAAGCGCGCGGGGGGATATACCAGCGAGATCGGCAAGGGCGGCGCAGACCAATCAGGGGCCAGTTGAATCAATCGCCCGTCGCTCAACGCGTCGGCAACTGCCCACGCTGAAGCAATCCCCACTCCCATGCCGGCCAGTACAGCATTACAGAGTGCATGAAGATGATCTGTCGATAATCGGGGATGGATCGCTAATCGCTTTGCTTCTCCGAACTGAGTGTGGTGCAGCACCACCTCATCGCGGTAAAACGTATTCAGCGCAATCCATGGCAGTTGTGCCAACGCTACCGGATCATTGGGTAATGGTGCGTCACCCAAGATGCTAGGGGCCGCCACAACAATCCTAGGTAATTCAGCCAGGCGGATGGCAATCAATCCCGGAGCATCAACAGCGCCGATTCGGATAGCACAATCGATGCCCTCCGCGATGAAATCGGGCATACGGTCGTGTAATAGCCACTCCACAGACACATTGGGATGTCCGTTTAGAAATTCGATTAACGGGGGTATCAATTGTTGCTGTCCGAACACCGATGGCACCAAGACCCGGAGGTTGCCTCGTGGTAAATCCTGGACTCCCCGCAAATCCGATTCAATGGCATGCCAGCGCTCAAGCAACTCCTTGGCATGTTCATAGCAACGCTCGCCATCCTCAGTAAGGTTCATGGCATGCGTGGAACGCAGCAACAATCGGAGGCCCATAAGGCGTTCGAGTTGTTGCAACCGACGGCTGACAGTCGGTTGGGTCGTCCCTTGTTGCTGCGCGGCAGCAGATAGGCTGCCTGCCTCAACGATTCGGACAAATGTTTCCAGTAGATCCAGCCGATCAGCGCCAATTGACAGTTTGTTCATACTCTTAACGTATAACAGTTCTTTGTCTTAGGCTACTACAACACAATTCATGTATCAGGAGAATAAGGGTGTCCCCACGCTTACCTCTTTGGAGTTCTGTCATGTCATCTTCTTCCTTGAGCTACCCGGCATCAACAATCGCCGATAAGCCAGTGCCAGCATTCTTAGTCACCTTGTTAGCCACTGGGGCCGGATTGTCCGTAGCCTCTCTCTATTACAGTCAGCCCATGCTTGGCATTCTGGCGGTGGATATTGGTGTCAGCGCTCTGGATATCGGCTTTGTACCAACCCTGACCCAGCTGGGCTACGCTGCGGGTATTCTGCTGCTCGCCCCATTGGGTGACCGTCATGATCGCCGCTCCATCATTCTTATAAAAGCCGCCCTGCTGGTGATATCGCTTCTCGCGGCTGCTGCGGCTCCATCCCTTGGTATGTTGCTGGCTGCAAGTTTGGCGATAGGAATTACCGCCACCGTTGCTCAAGACATCGTGCCCGCAGCAGCAACCTTGGCACATGCATCCCGGCGCGGGAAAGTCGTTGGCAGTGTCATGACCGGCGTGCTCCTTGGTATCTTGCTTTCCCGGGTTATCAGCGGCTTTGTTGCAGAGCATTTCGGCTGGCGTTCAATGTTTGTCCTTGCCGCCATTGGCGTAGCTCTCAGTGGCGTTGCGCTCTGGCGAGCCTTGCCCCGCTTTTCGCCGACCACCACCATGACTTACCCGGCATTGCTGGGATCGCTGCTCAAGCTCCTGCGTCGCCATGCCACTCTGCGCCGCGCGGCCTTGTCCCAGGGATTGTTGTCCCTAGGTTTCAGTGCATTCTGGTCCACCCTGGCTGTTATGCTACATGCTGGGCCATTCCACATGGGCAGTGCAGCGGCTGGCGCTTTTGGGCTTGCCGGTGCTGTCGGTGCCTTGGCCGCACCCGTGGCAGGCCACCTGACCGATCGTCGCGGACCGGAACTTGTGACTCGCGTAGGGGCTGGGTTAACTGCGCTTTTCTTCGCGATAATGTGCCTTTCCCCGCTCCTGTCTGCGACTGCCCAACTTTGGCTACTCGGAATCGGCACCGTCGGTTTCGACCTCGGGGTACAAACGACGCTGATTGCACATCAATCCATCATCTATGGTATCGATCCGGGGGCCCGCAGCCGTCTGAATGCCGTTCTTTTCGTCAGCATGTTTATCGGCATGGCGGCAGGCGCCGCGTTAGGCAGTACCCTACTGGCTCAATGGGGATGGATTGCTGTGACCAGTATGGCTACGATCTCTGCCCTGGCCGCACTTGCCGTGCGTTTCTGGTCTGAGCCTGAAGACAAGAATCTTAGGTGAGAACGTTGCGCACGCTTCGGAAACGATATTTTTTTATCGCTAGTTCGATCGCCGCACCTTGCCGGCAGCAATCCGCAGTATTGCTGCCTTTCCCTCTCAGACTGATCAACCTCTGTTTTGCCGAGGTTCGAACGGATATCGCCCAGAAGAAAATTCGCCGGCAGACCACGGTTTTTTTGGACAGAACCTCGGCCAAAGCAGCCATTCGACACTTCCAACCTGGGCAACCGGTTTTGAAGAAATGCAGACGTCACGGTGACTACAAAATGCAGGACGATTCACCCCCGCGTACCGCGCCTTATCAAGATGGGCGGGCATTGCGGCTGTTTGACCAGCGTTTGTAGTCGACAGGAGACATCCCGATGAGTTGGAAAAAAGCGCGCCGGAATGAAGTGTCATCGTTGTAGCCACATTGGGTGGCAACCTGCTTGATACTGGCGCCGGGGTTGTCCAGCAGCATGCAGGCGGTTTCGATTCTGACGCGGGTAATGAACGCTTTGGGTGATTCATTGACCAGTTCCTTCAGCCGACGATGCAGGGTCCGCTCGCTCAGGTTGAGCGCCTTGGCCAGCCGTTCTGCAGTCATGCCGGGCTGTTCATGACGAATGATTTGCTCTGCCTGCAGCAATAAAGGGTCGGCGGTATTGACGAAACCTCGTGGTGCATAGACCAATTGCGGCAGCGACTGACTGTCGGCCACCGAAATGTCGGCAGCCAGTTTGGCCACATCGGCTCCAGCCAGCCGGCGGATCATGTGCAAGGCCAGATCGACCCAAGAGAGTGGTCCACCTGTCGTCACGACACGGTCCTGTTCTTCAATCGCCGCCCCCCACGCGACATGCGCCTTGGGAAAGCGCCGTTTGAAGGCGTGATGCAGCCACCACGTGGTGGTGCAACGTCGTCCATCAAGCAGGCCTGCTTCCCCCAACACAAAGGTACCCGCGCAGGCCGCGCCTACCCATGCACCTTGCTGATGGCTCTGCTGGAACCAGCGCGCCGCCTGCTGAATGGACGCAGACATTGGTGGCAGTCTGTCCGCCCCCAGCGCCATGCCGGTAACCAGAACGGCATCGTATGCCTCCCCGCCAGCAAAGCCCTCGTCAACCGGGATCAGGCGGCCCTGAGGATCACGTAAAGGCTGTCCATCAGCACTGACGATACGGGTTTCAAACGCCAACCCAGGCGGGATCGCCAGCCCCTGCGCCGCACCTTCGGGCGGCGCACGCAGCGCCTGATTGGTAATCCAGAACAGATCGGACAAGCCCGCTATGGCAGATAGCAGGCTGCCCTCCACTGCAACAATCGCAATCCGCATGCGGAGCTCCGAAAAATGGTTGGCGAACTTTGCATGAAGTATGGCTGATTTGCCATCTAACGCAAAACGGGCACCTTCTCTAGACTAGGAGGCATTGATTTCACAGACCTTGCTGACATGAAAACCTCCACCAGAACACCACGCCCCCGCCCATGGCTCGGCAAGCTCGCGGCTGCCCTGAGCTTCGCGCTCATGCTGGGTCATGCGCCAGCAGCCTCTGCTGCTGATGAGGCGAGAATCAAGCACATCGTGCTGGTCCACGGCGCGTTTGTGGATGGATCAAGCTGGACACCTGTCATCGCCCGGCTGCAAGCCATGGGCTATCACGTTACGGCAGTCCAGAACCACCTGAACTCGCTGGCCGATGATGTTACCAGTACTGAACAGGTCTTACGTCGCCAGCCCGGCAAGGTGCTGCTGGTTGGCCATTCCTGGGGAGGGGCTGTGATTAGCCAGGCGGGCAACGCGCCGAACGTAGCGGGCTTGGTCTATCTCTCTGCCCTGACGCCCGATAGTGGCGAATCTGTGGCCGGGCTATTACAGCGCCTGGATGTGCATATGACGGGGCTTGCGCCGGACGAAGCGGGTCTGATCTGGCTCGATCAACCCGAGCAGTTTCAGAAGATCATGGCGGGCGATCTACCGCTCGCGCGGGTACGCCAGCTCGCTGCTGTACAGCAACCCATCGCAGCCAACAGCTTTGCAGAACCTGTCACGCAGGCAGCGTGGCGCACCAAGCCCAGCTGGTATCTGGAGACCAGTCTCGATCAGGCGCTACCGCTCACCGCGCAAAAAGCCATGGCGCAACAGATAGGCGCCCGCGTGCGGAGTATTCCCGCCAGCCACCTTTCCATGATTTCACGCCCGCTTGCCGTCACAGCGTGGATTGACCGTGCCGCACGAGAGGCGGCACGTTCTGCAACACATTGAAACCTCCCCACTCCCAACCCTGCCCCCCTGACAGAGAGATAGATATGAACATCCTGCACATTGATTCGAGCATCCTGGACGGCAACTCCGTTACCCGTGAGTTGTCGGCTGCCATCGTCACACAACTGAAGGCCAGCCATCCCGATGCCAGCGTGACCTACCGCGACCTGGTCAAGCATGAGATCCGCCACCTCACCGGCGCAATTGCGGCAGGTTTCCGGCCGACCGGCTTGGACGATTTTGATGAAGCCACACGCCAGGAGCATCAGCTTTCCGCTGCGCTAGTCAGTGAATTTCTCGCTCACGATGTAATCGTCATCGGGGTGCCGATGTACAACTTTTCCGTGCCGAGCCAGTTGAAGGCTTGGCTGGACCGGCTTGCCCAGGCTGGGCGTACCTTCAAATACACCGAAACCGGGCCGGTCGGGCTGGTCAGCGGCACGCAGGTATTCATCGCTTCAGCACGTGGCGGCTTCTATGCCGAAGGCCCATTCACTCATATGGACTATCAGGAAAGCTACCTCAAGACCTTCTTCGGTTTTCTGGGAATTCGCGATGTTCACTTCATTCGCGCAGAAGGCGTATCGAAAGGCCCACAGATCAAGGAAGCAGGCATCCAGCACGCCCATTCTGCCATCGCCGCAACACTTGCGATCTTCCAGAGCAAATAACCCGCAGGCCACGCAACGAAAAGGAGCGCCATATGCTGTTCGCCATCACCCTGAATTACCTGCGTCCGCCCGAAGACATCCAGGCGCAACTGGAAGCTCACAAAGCCTGGTTGGTTCGATACATTCAGACCGGCAACATCCTGTTTGCTGGCCCGCTACACGCCAAGGCTGGCGGTTTCGTGCTCGCACATGCATCCGAGCAGGCGGAGATCCAGAACATGATCGCCGAAGACCCATTCCATATTCATAAGCTGGTCAGCTTCGATGTCCAAGCCACCGAGCCCGTAATTCGTGCTGAAAATTTTTCGGGCCACTGGGCTGCAGACGCAAAGGCAATTCCAAAGACATAGCATGTCTTGGGTATATGCCTTCAAAGAATCCAACTCAGACCATTACAAACTCTAGGTAAACGGCATGAAGCGGAGCAATTTCCTTACATCCATCACGACCATCTCGGCACTGTCTATCGTACCCTCGGCAACCTCATTTGCTCAGACCCCTTCGAATTTTGGGCTGCCGGATCTCCCTAAGAGCGATTCCATCGAGTCAAGATGGGAGAGGTTGAAATCATCGCACTACATGATGGTGCCACCCGCTTACCTCTTAATGAAAAGTATGTAACCAATGCCCCGTTCGCGGAGGTCAAAAAGCTGGCTTCTGACCTGGGGCTCAGTACCGATTATGTGGAACTTCCGTTCACCGCGTACCTCATCGTTGCCAGCTCCCGCCGCATCCTTCTTGATACTGGCTTGGGCAAGTTTGGCTCACCAACGGAAACGACTGGAAAACTCGTGAACAGTCTGGGTCTTGCTGGGTACAAGCCGGAAGACATCGATACCGTCCTCATCTCACATTTCCATGCCGACCACATCAGCGGGCTGAGAAATCGTGCTGGAGTGTTTACTTACCCAAACGCCAAGGCCTGGGTTTCTTACATGGAATATGACTATTGGACTAGCCACAAAAACACGCAGGGAGCCCCCGAACGAAAAGCAGCTTTCGATTTAGAACTTATCCGTAAATAAGTGATAACCTATCTCACACGTGTAAACATCGCGCTTGGGAGATGCTGATGGCAAAGGTCAAGTCCTGGGAAGTACGCCTACGAGAAACACCTTCTTGCGTCCATGTCGGTCTGTCAGCCCTCCAGATGGGATCAGCATCGTGGCATAAGCCACAGTATAGGCATTGAGCACCCACGAAAGATCAGCCGCAGTGGCTTGCGGAAAACCTGCGCACAAAGCACTGAAAGCTGCGAACAGTTGTTGGCGCGCGACCAATATGATCCAGTTTGCGTAAGTAGTGCGCGTTGAAAATTACCCAGGTGACTAACCTTCCTGCTCGGTTCTGGAGCGGGGCTAAAAGGAGATGATCACCATAAAAGATCTGGGAATTATTCGACGTATGTTTTTCCGTGATGGGCTGTCCTTGTCGGAGATTGAACGACGCACAGGCCTGACCCGCAAGACGATTCGACGCTGGCTCAATGAGGGTGAGAGGCGAGAGCCCAAATACAAGCGGCGAGCCGCCGAGGACACCAAGATTGGGCCCTTTGCTGCGTATCTGATCAAGGCGCTGGAAGTCGATACTCACCGCCCCAAGCGTGATCGGCGCACTGCTCTGAAGTTGTTTGCCGAAATCAAAGCCGCCGGGTTGCCGTCCGGGCTGGGTTTGGCGTTCTTGATGGTGATGTCAGTAAGGGGCATAAGGGATTCTGCCTGAGCCTTATCTGGCTTGGCTTTCCGGAGATTTGACGGTACACGGTTGGCGGTACACCGCGTGTACCGTCACGGAAGGCGCGATGTCAAGCTACGCTATGACACGCTATGAGAAACAAAAAACCCGCAAAGCGTTGTGCTGTGCGGGTTTTGTGTATGTCTTGCGACGTCTTGAAACATTCGGGTGGTGGAGAGGAGGAGGATCGAACTCCCGACCTTCGCATTGCGAACGCGACGCTCTCCCAGCTGAGCTACCCCCCCACGCGAGTGTTTTATTTTACTCATGTTTATAGATGGAGACAAGCCTTGGGGGTCGTCAGGAGGTTTCCTTGAGCAGTTGGCGCAGGTCGGCTTCGAGGCGTTCCGGGGTTTCGCCGTAGCGTTCGAGCAGGCGGGTTTTGCCTTGGGCGTCGAAGAGGTAGGTGCTGGCGGTGTGGTCCAGAGTGTAGCGCCCGCCTGCCACGTCGCCTTGTTTGGCGTAGATGACGTTGAAGGCTTTGGCGACGCGGGCGGTTTCTTCGAGGCTGCCACGCAGGGCGAGGAAGCGTGGGTCGAAGGCGCCCATGTAGGTTCTGAGCAGAATAGGGTTGTCGCGCTCGGGGTCGAGGGTGACGAAGAGGACGGCCACCCGATCGGCATCGGGGCCGAGTTTGTGGAGCAGGTCGCGGAAGGCGGCAAGATTGGTGGGGCAGACATCGGGGCATTGGGTGTAGCCGAAAAAGACGGCGACAACCTTGCCTTTGAAGTCTGCCATGCTCCGTGGCTGGCCGTTGAAGTCGGATAACCTGAGGGCGGCACCGTAGTCTTTGTTGCTGATGTCGACGCCGTTATAGCGGTAGCTGCATGCGGCAAACAGGCACAGGCTGAATGCAATCAACAAGCTGAGCAGCTGCTTGCGCATGGGAACCCTCCCGAAATAGTGGTTCAGAATCACTTGCAAGAGGACGAATCCAGTTGATGCCAGTGCACAGCGCAGTGCGCACTGGCCGCCCTCTCAATTGGCAATATGCATATCCGTTTGGATTATGCCTAGTTTTCTATTGGCCATGGCCGCTGTGGGCCAGCGCAGTGAGCAGTTTTTCATGCACACCGCCAAATCCGCCATTGCTCATGACCAGAATCTGGTCGCCGTGGTGGGCGTCTTTGGCTACGGCTGCGACCAGGACATCGAGGTTGTCAAAGGTTTGGGCCTTGCTTCCAAGCGGAATCAAGGCTTCTGCCGCATCCCAGCCGAGTTGGTGGGCATAGCAATAAACGTGGTCGGCATTTTGCAGGCTGTTGGGCAATTGCGCTTTCATCACGCCGAGCTTCATGGTGTTGGAGCGGGGTTCGAGCACGGCCAAGATGCGCCTGTCGCCCACGCGGCGGCGCAAACCGGCAACAGTGGTGGCAATGGCGGTAGGGTGATGGGCGAAGTCATCATAGACGGTGACTCCGCGCACGGTACCCCGTGGCTCCAGGCGGCGCTTGACGCCACGGAAGTGGGACAAGGCTTCGGCCGCGTGGGTGGGATTCACCCCCACATGGCGGGCGGCGGCCAGCGCGGCCAGCGCGTTCATGCGATTGTGCTGGCCGGTCAGGGGGAGTTCGCACTGGGCCAGGGCGGCTCCATTGTGGAAGAAGCCCACCCTGTCGTGTTCGTCCAGGTCACGAATCTGCCAGGAGCCTGCGCCGCCGAACCATTCCGTCTCGCTCCAGCAGCCTTGCTCGATCACACGGGCCAGACTGGCTTCGGTGCCATTGGCGATAATGCAACCGTGGCGCGGCACGGTGCGCACCAGATGATGGAATTGCGTTTCGATCGCGGCCAGATCAGGGAAGATGTCCGCGTGATCGTACTCCAGGTTGTTGAGAATCGCGGTACGCGGCCGGTAGTGGACGAACTTGGAGCGCTTGTCGCAGAAGGCAGTGTCGTATTCGTCCGCTTCCACCACAAAGAAGGGGGAGTCTGTCAGGCGTGCCGAATAACCGAAATTGCCGGGCACTCCGCCGATCAGGAAGCCCGGGTTCAACCCTGCGTGTTCAAGAATCCAGGCCAGCAACGACGAGGTG
Organism: Uliginosibacterium gangwonense DSM 18521; assembly: GCF_000373965.1. Lineage (GTDB taxonomy): Bacteria > Pseudomonadota > Gammaproteobacteria > Burkholderiales > Rhodocyclaceae > Uliginosibacterium > Uliginosibacterium gangwonense. The sequence goes on from NZ_KB892857.1 coordinate 84,517, forward strand.
GTCGTCTTACCATGCGTTCCGGCCACAGCCAGCACCCATTTGTCGCGCAGCACGTTATCCGCCAGCCATTGGGGACCAGAGGTGTAGGGCAGCCCCTTGTCGAGAATGGCTTCGAGCAGCGGGTTGCCGCGCGAGATGGCGTTGCCGACGATAAAGACGTCTGGCGAGAGCGAGAGTTGGTCCGGCGAGTAGCCTTCGACCAGGGCGATGCCCTGCTCGGCAAGCTGAGTGCTCATCGGCGGGTAGACATTGGCGTCGCAGCCTGTCACCGTGTGACCAGCGGCGCGTGCAATCAGGGCGATGCCGCCCATGAAGGTGCCACAGATGCCCAGTATGTGAATATGCATGGTCAAATGCCTGAAGGCAGATATGTACAATAGACATGGATTCTACCCTTGTGAGCGAGCCATTGATGCCTGATCATCCGTCTTCTCCTCCCCGTCCCGATAATTTGCGCCGCAATATCGCCGCACTGGCAGCCCGATTGATTGCTGAAGAAGGTATCCATGATTATGGTTTTGCCAAGCGCAAGGCGGCCCGCCAGCTAGGTGCCCCGGAGCGGGAACTGCCCACCAACACAGAGGTGGAAGAGGCACTACGGGCTTGGCGTGATTTGTATAGCGATGACGAGGACAAAGAGCGTTTGCAGGAAATGCGCGGCGCGGCGGTTGAGGCCATGCGCTTTTTCGCACCGTTCCGCCCTTACGTCACCGGTGGCGTCCTGGAGGGCACGGCAGGCGCGTTCTCAGACGTGGAACTGGAGATCTACGCCGACAGCGCCAAGGATGTGGAAATATTTTTGCTCGGCAAGGGTCTGCCTTATGAACACAAGGAGGTCCGCCGCCGCGATCACGACGCCCCTGAGGCGGTACTGCTCTTTGACTGGGGAGAAGTACCGATGCGCCTGACCATCTTCGACCAAAAGGCCGAGCGTGCCCCGCGCCGCAGCCCGACTGGGGCGGCACGCGAAAAGATGCGCCTGGAGGCTTTCGAGCAATTGCTCACCAGAACCAGCCACGATGAACCCCAGGTTTGAGCACCGCTGGCGCCGGGGCCTTGCCCTGGTGTTGTTGCTCATGATTGCTACAGGCGGCGCCTGGCAGTGGTATCGCCGCAGCTCCTCAGCGGCTGTCGAGGCTTTGTTTGCGCAATCATTGCTTGATTTGCAGGGGCAGCCCCATACACTGGAGCAATGGCGAGGGCAGCCCATATTGGTCAATTTCTGGGCGAGTTGGTGTGCGCCTTGCCGAACGGAGATGCCGGAGCTAGACCAGCTGGCGCAGCAGACCCAGGGCAGGCTCCAGATTGTGGGCGTTGCCTGGGACGATCTGCCCGCCGTGCGCAGCTACCTGCAGCAAGCGCCCGTACACTACCCGCTACGGGTTTTGCCTCCGGGCGCCCAAACATCCGCTCTGCTGCGTAAATTGGGGAATCTGCCGGCCGGGCTACCCTTTTCGGTGCTGATTGATGCAAACTTGCAAATCCGCCTGCTTGTAGTGGGCAAGCTCAGCCCAGCACAAGTGCTGGCCAGCCTGCCGCCTCACACGGAAGGATTCAGATGATGCGAAAGATGGACAACTTGCAGCGATTTGCGGCAAACTCGCGGCCATGAAGAAACCTTCAACCAGCAACAAACGGAACTCCGAGGATGCCGCCAAGGCAGCTTCGACCACACCCAGAGCGCGAATTCTGGTGCTGCAAGGCCCGAATTTGAACATGCTGGGGGTGCGCGAGCCGGGCATCTATGGGCAGACCTCGCTTGAGGGCATCCATCTTGCGCTGGAAGCACGCGCAAGGGCTGCGGCCGTTCAGCTTGAAACCTTCCAGAGCAATCATGAAGGCGAGTTGATCGACCGTATCCAGGCCGCCTATTCGGAAGGGGTTGATTTCATCATCATCAACCCCGCCGCCTATGGGCACACCAGCATCGCCTTACGCGATGCCTTGGCTGCCGTGGCAATTCCGTTTGTAGAAGTGCACATCTCCAACGTGCACGCCCGTGAGCCTTTCCGCCATCACACCTATCTTTCTTCTCTGGCGGTAGGGGTGATCTGCGGTCTGGGCCCTGAAGGGTATCAATACGCGCTCGAATTTGCGCTGACCCGCCTGTTGGCGCGCTGACAATTGCGTGGCGCGTGCAACCGCACGCACCACGCCTCGTTTGTGGAGTAAGACATGGATCTGAGAAAACTCAAAAAACTCATCGACCTCGTGCAAGAGTCCGGCATCGCCGAACTCGAAGTGACCGAGGGCGAAGAAAAGGTGCGCATTGCCAAGCATTCCACAGCAGCACCTGCCAATTATGTGGCGCAACCCCAGGTGATGGTTGCCCCCGCCGCAGCGCCTGCGGCCCCGGCAGCCCCTGCTGAAGCGGCTAGCAGCCTACCCGCAGGTCACGTCGTCAAATCCCCGATGGTCGGCTCCTTCTACCGCGCCTCGGCCCCAGGCTCGCCTGTGTTTGCCGAAATCGGCCAGACCGTTGCTGTGGGCGACACCCTGTGCCTGATCGAAGCCATGAAGCTGATGAACGAGATTGAGGCTGACGCAGCAGGCGTGATCAAGGCCATCCTGGTCGAAAACGGCCAACCGGTCGAATACGGCCAACCCTTGTTTGTAATCGGGTAAGCGTGAAAGCCATCCGGTAGGTACGGGCCACCGGCCCACCTGCCCCCACGTTTCGCATTTCACGTTTCACTTTTCACGAGAACAACATGTTCGACAAGATCCTCATAGCCAACCGTGGTGAGATCGCCCTGCGTGTGCTGCGCGCCTGCCGCGAGCTGGGCATCCGTACGGTTGCGGTACACTCGGAGGCCGACAACGAGGCCAAGTACGTCAAGCTGGCCGATGAATCGGTCTGCATTGGCCCGGCAGCCTCCTCCCAGTCTTACCTGAACATTCCACGCATCATCGCCGCAGCGGAAGTCACCGATGCCGAGGCCATCCACCCCGGTTACGGCTTCCTGTCGGAAAACGCAGACTTTGCCGAACGCGTGGAATCCTCTGGCTTCGCCTTCATCGGCCCACGCCCTGAAACCATCGCCCTGATGGGCGACAAGGTCAGCGCCAAGGAAGCCATGAAGGCTGCTGGCGTGCCGGTGGTGCCGGGTTCGGATGGCGCATTGCCAGACGACCCCAAGGAAATCGTCAAGATGGCCCGCCAAGTCGGCTACCCGGTCATCATCAAGGCAGCAGGTGGTGGTGGCGGACGTGGCATGCGCGTGGTGCACACCGAGGCGGCGCTGATTTCTGCGGTGACCACTACCCGTACCGAAGCCGGGGCCGCCTTTGGCAACCCGACGGTGTACATGGAAAAGTACCTGGAAAATCCGCGTCACATCGAAATCCAAATGCTGGCCGACCAGTATGGTCACGCCATCTACCTGGGTGAGCGGGACTGCTCGATGCAGCGCCGCCACCAGAAGGTGCTGGAAGAGGCGCCTGCTACAGGCATCGACCGCAAGCTTATCGCCAAGGTGGGCGATTCCTGCGTGGAGGCCTGCAAGCGCATCAATTACCGTGGCGCGGGCACCTTTGAGTTCCTGTACGAAAACGGCCAGTTCTTCTTCATTGAAATGAACACCCGTGTGCAGGTTGAACACCCCGTCACCGAGTTGATCACCGGCGTCGATATCGTGCAGGAGCAGATCCGTATCGCTGCGGGCGAAAAGCTGCGCTACACGCAAAAAGACATCGTACTGCGTGGTCACGCACTGGAATGCCGGATCAACGCTGAAGATCCCTTCAAGTTCACCCCCTCTCCTGGCAAAATCCTGTCGTGGCATACACCGGGTGGCCCCGGTATCCGTGTCGATTCGCACGTCTATGCCGGTTACACCGTGCCCTCGTATTACGACTCGATGATCGGCAAGCTCATCGCCTATGGCGACACGCGTGATCAGGCCATCCGCCGGATGCGTGTGGCGTTGTCGGAAATGGTGGTAGATGGGATCAAGACCAATATCCCGCTGCATCAGGAATTGCTGATTGACACCCACTTTGTGCAGGGTGGCACCAGCATCCACTATCTGGAAAAGAAACTCGCGGGGCAAGGTTGAGCATGTGGTATTCGGTATTCCTCAAGGCAGCAGCGGATCAGGCCGACGCATTGTCAGAGGCATTGATGGAAACTGGCGCATTGTCGGTCAGCCTGGAGGATGCCGATGCCGGCACCCCTGAAGAGAAACCCCAGTTCGGTGAGCCCGGCAGTGTCAACGAACACCTGTGGGATCGAAGTGTCGTGGTGGCACTGTTCGATGCCGATGCCGATCTGGCCACCTCGCTGGCCCAGGCCGCCGCACTGGCCGGGCTGGATGCCGTACCAGACTTTCGGGTCGAAGAAGTAGCCGAGCAGAACTGGGTGCAATTGACCCAGTCGCAGTTCGAACCCATCAAGATCAACGAGCGGATGTGGATCGTCCCATCCTGGCATACCGCACCTCACCCTGAAGCCATCAATATCGAGATGGACCCAGGGATGGCCTTCGGTACCGGCTCGCATCCCACCACCTGGCTGTGTCTACAATGGCTGTGCGACGCCGTAAGCTCTGGATGTACGGTACTGGACTATGGCTGTGGTTCTGGCATCCTCGGGATTGCAGCCACCAAACTGGGGGCTTCTTCGGTACTCGGTTGCGATATTGATGCCGCAGCCGTGGAAACAAGCAAGGCCAACGCCTTGCGTAATGACGTGCACACGGCACAATGGCAGAGTAGCGCGGTGACTGTGAGTGGTGAATACGATATCGTGGTGGCAAACATCCTGACCAATCCGCTTTGCATGCTGGCCCCTACGCTGGCGGCACATGTGCGCCCAGGCGGACGCCTCACGCTGTCGGGGGTGCTCGCCCAACAGGCCGAGCAGGTGATTGCCGCCTATGCGCCCTGGATTGATCTGCACGTGGGTGCAGAACACGAAGGCTGGATTCGCCTGGAGGGCAGCAAGGCATGCTGACCACGCGTTGCCCCAACTGCGGACGGGTTTTCCGTATCCGTCCCGAGCAGCTCGGGGTCCGTGGTGGGCGCGTGCGTTGTGGAACCTGCCAAACTGCCTTTTCAGCCCTGCAAACCCTGGAAGAAATACCGGACGATGTGCCGCTATCTTCCATGCAACCCCAGGCGGGGGCTGACACCAATACGCCTCGCCCTACGGCGGCTCCGGTGCCTGCGCCCACATCGGCAGCCCCTGTCCCTACAGGCGCGGCAAGTTCTGCCCGAGTAGCACCACCCGCCAGTGCGGCCGCATCACGCCCTGTTACCCCTCCAGTGCAAGCACCGGTAGCGGCAACGCGGCCCACTGCACCGATCACACCAAGCCCCGCCACCCAAGCCCCTGCAACCGCCAAACCAGTCACCGCTGCACCTGCGCAACCCAACGTTGCCAAGCCGGTGGTGCCACCCACGCGCCCTGCGCCCGAAGCGGTACCGGCTGCACCAACAAGGCCACAAGCTGCAGCCCCGGTGGCTCCGCCTCAGGCTGCACAAACCCCATCCTCTCCGGCACCGATCAACCCGGCTGTACCCAAGGTGGAATCAGCGCCAGTCGCCGACCCCACGCCAACGGAACCTCCGATTGAGCCCGATGGCCGCAAGGAACCCTCGCTGGACGCGACGTGGTGGGAAATTGATCCGAATCTCCCCCTGGGGGGCTTCCAGGAGGTTGCCGAAACCTCGCAGCTGCGCTCTCATCCGCTGTCGGAAGAGCTTGATTTGCCCGCTATTCATGACGCGCCACCGCTGATTGATCCAGCCAAACTGAATTCTCCTACGTCAGCCTCCAAGGAAGCTGAGTCTTTCCGCATGGAGTTCGATCTGTCTGGCGTTGAAGGCGCGGCGGCGGCAGCTCCGGCCACCCCGGTTGAACCAGCGGAACCCGCTCACGCGGTCAAGACGGAACCCTACAAATCCAAGATTGCCGCCGAGTTGGGTGTCGCCCCTTTCGACCCGTCGCAGGATGATCATGGCGGCATGACCTACATGCTGGATGATTCGCTGGTCGAGCCCCCTCGCCCAGCAGCCAAAACAACGCACCCTGTGGTGGATGAGACTTCCCTGCTCTACCTGCATGAGCAGCAGCAGAAGTCCAAGAAGCGTCGCCCTGTGGAAGATCGCCGACGCACAAAACGCGCATGGCCCTGGGTGCTTGGCATCGGGCTGTTCATTTTGCTGGCGACGGTGCAGCTGGTGTATCTGTTCCGGGTGGAAATCGCCCGCGCCATGCCAGAGACCCGCACCTATCTGGAACAGGCCTGCCGCGAGGTAGGCTGCACGGTGCCCTATCCACGTGATTCGGCACAGATCATCATTGACGGCAGCAATCTGGTGGCAGACCAGACGCCGGAAGGCCGTTCGCGCCTGATCGTGACGATCCGCAACAAGGCCAACTACAGCGTGGCGTGGCCTGACCTGGAATTGACGCTGACGGACAAGTTCGACATCGCCATCAGCCGCCGGGTGCTCAAACCCAAGGAATGGTTGCCGGAAAACTACGCCCAGATGCCCGCGTTCGACGGGCATTCAGAAGTCACCACCAACGTTTTGTTGGAAACCGGTAAGCAGGAACCGGCAGGCTACCGCATTTATTCCTTCTACCCCTGAACGCAACGGGTGGCACCCGCTCACACGCAGCGCCACCCTACTCCAAAACTCATCCGCTGATCTGGCAGGCCAAACCCTTGAGGTATTCGCCTTCTGGCACGGCCAAGCCGATGGGGTGATCGGGCGCGGCGGAGAGACGATGGATGATGCGCGCATCCACTCCGGCATCAATCGAAGCGCCTGCCACAATGCTCTGGAACAGCTCCTGCCCGATCCCGCCGGAACAGGAATAGGTCATCAGCAGACCGCCCGGATTGAGCAGGCGGAACCCCAGCAGATTGATATCCTTGTAGGCGCGTGCAGCACGCTGCGCGTGGGCGGCAGAGGGTGCGAACTTGGGCGGGTCCAGAATAATGAGATCAAACTTGCGCTCCTCTGCCCGCAACTGACGCAAGGCCTCAAACACATCAGCCTCCCACCAACTGGCACGGCTGGCATCCAGTTGCGGATTGAGTTCCAGATTGCGTTGGGCGGTCGCCAAGGCCGGCCCTGAAGAATCAATGGACAGCACCGAACTGGCTCCACCGGCCAAGGCTTGCAATGAAAACCCTGCGGTGTAGCAAAAACAGTTGAGCACACTACGTCCGGCAGCCAGTTCCCCTGTTAGGCGACGGTTGTCCCGCTGGTCGAGGTAAAAGCCGGTCTTGTGGCCAAACTCGACGTCCACCTCCATGCGCACGCCATTTTCATTGATCACGATGCGCTCGGCAGGCATGCTGCCATAGGCCACCCCCACGCGGGGCTCTAAGCCTTCCAGGCCACGCACATCGGAATCCGAACGCTCGAACACACACTTGCAGTCAGTGGCTTGCGCCAAGCCTGCCACGATGGCATCGCGCCACTTCTCCGCCCCCGCACTGGTCAATTGCAGCACAACGACATCACCATAGCGGTCAGCAATCACACCGGGCAGCCCATCAGATTCACCGTGGATCAGGCGCACGCCTTCCTGGTTGCGCAGATGAGGATGCGCTTGGCGACGGGCCACGCTTTGGGCCACACGCCGCTTGAAGAAGGCGTGGTCGATGCTCTCCTGCGGGTCGAAGCTCCACATCCGCGCCCGGATCTGGGATTTGGGCGAAAAAGCGCCACGCCCAAGCATCTTGCCGTGTTCGCTCATCACCTCCACGGTATCTCCCGCATGGGCACGACCATGCAAGGTTTCCACCGAACCGGCAAAGATCCAGGGGTGGTGACGCATCACAGAGCGTTCCTTGCCCGGCTTGAGAATGAGTTCTGTCATGAAGAGGTTTCCGCTGAAACAAATTGGGGAGAAATAATGGTCCAGCCCCGGCCGCAGGGAACATGGTACAAGCCACGTCCGGCGCCCAAGGCACACAGGGGGTTGGGCGCCATCTGACAGCAGGAATCAGAGGCTGCAGAAGGTCAGATCGAACTGCACATCGGATTCATCCTGGCGTGGCCGGGAGAGTACATCCGGCAAAACGAAGCGGATGTTGAATGCGTATTTGTTGGCACTGATCTCGGGCACGGTTTGCAGGTCGCGGGGCACAAAGACCCGGATCAACTGCGCGCTGCGCCCGGTCATCATGAGCTGGAAGCTGCCGCGTCGGGCAAGCTGGTGCTCAGAACGGCCGCTTTCGCGCAGCAGGCGCAACACAATGCTCAACCCATCGCGGATCGGCAGCATGGGCGCGAGCCAGGCCTGCAGATCGCGGCGGCGGCGTTCGCAGTCCCGATGCAGCCAGAAATGGTAAGAAGGCAGGTCAAACTCACACACACCGCCGGGGATGGAGGAACGCGAGCGGATCGCCATCAGCCATTCGCTGTCACGCAGATACTGCCCGATGCGCCCGGCCATGGCCAGCAAGGCACTGCTGGCCTGCTCGATTTCATACAAGGCGCCCGAAAGGGCCTCTTCGGAAATCTGCGGGTTGTCGCGGAAGGAGATCAGGATCTGGCGTTGCCGCTCCAGCTCCTGGACCAGATCGACCTTCAGGTCGGCGCGCCCGGCTACATCCAGAATTTCGAACAGCGACAACAATGCTGTGTGATGCTCATAAGCACTGTCCGCAAGGGAAAAGTGGAGCACGCGGTCGAACAGATCCTCCAGGCGCAAAAGCGTCCGGATTCGTTCGTTCAGAGGGTATTCGTATGTAATCACCGCAAACCGCTGAAATGGAGGTCGCGCATCGAGGAAAAAACGTCTGCGCGGATCATAGCACGCTCTGCTGTGATCGTTGTGCCTGAGCACGCATGGACAGCCGTTTGTGCAGTTCATCCACCTGTATTTGGAGCGCGGCCAGCCCCCCATCATTGTCGATCAGCTCGTCAGCAATCGCCCGTCGGGCTGCCGGGCTGGCCTGGGCCTGGATAATCCGGCGGATTTCGTCCTCACCCAAACCGTTGCGCGCCTTTACGCGGGCGATCTGGACGGCTTCACTGCATTCGACTGCCACGATGCGGTTACAGCGCTTGCGAAAGTATTCGGACTCCACCAGCAGGGGGACAACCAACATGGCGTAATCCCCTTCTGCCTGGGTCAGCAGGGCCTCTGCGTGATCCCGGATCATGGGATGGAGGATCGCCTCCAGACGCTGCCTGAGTTGGGCGTCCGCAAAGGCCATCTGGCGCATGGCCGCCCGATCAAGCGCACCATTGGCCGCCACGATGACAGGCCCGAAAGCCTCGCGCAGCATCGGCATTGCAGCGCCACCGGCCCCTGTCAGTTCATGGGCCAGCACGTCAGTATCAATCACGCTTACGCCATGTGCTTCAAACAAACGGGCTACCGTACTCTTGCCGCAGCCGATCCCGCCGGTCAGCCCCACTACATACGGGCAGGGCTGGCTCATCGCCCGGCCCCGCAACTCTCCCGCGTAAACGCTTTGTCCTTGTAGCGGTGCGACTGGGTGGCCAGGAATTTGTCCAAGGCGGACACCGAGCCACTCAATTCCAGGCGCGGGGGGGTATTACCGCGTGGGGTGATGACCGGGGTGGTAAAGCCTTGCTCACGCAATGTCGCCAGACGCTTCTTGGCCAGTGCTTCATCATGGAACAGGCCCAGGGAAATGGCGTATTGGTTGTCTCCCGGATCGCGCACCATGAAGTAATCATTCACGCCATTGCGTTGCAGGACTTCAAGCCGCTTTTCTGCGGCGTCTTTGCCCCCCTCTGGCGGGATATGCACCCAGTAGGTAGTCGGTGTGCCTGAGGCACCAAGCTTGACCTGCAAATTGCCTTCCGCCTTGCGGGCACGGGCCGCAAAATTGGGCACCACATCGTCGGGCAAGCCTTTGATCAGCACGCACTTGGTCTCTTCGACCTCGACCTGGGGTTCGGCATCCTGCGCGGGGCTACTTTGCGCAACCGTGACCGATTGCACTGCCGCCACCTCGGATTGTGCCGCAGCAGCAACTGCCACGGCAGGTATTGTGGGACGTGCAACGGCAGGCGCACTGGCGCCCGCTAAAACACGGATGGAATCTGGCTCCAACTGTTTGGCGATCCGTTCCGGCTCACCCGCAGACCAACTGGGCATGATGCCAAACAAAGGCAGCGCCAGCAGAATGGCTAAAACAATATTGATGGCCACCAGGGCGTAGAAAAGCGTTCTGGGAAGCATGGATCAAGCCCGTGCAATTGCGGGCAATACTAAGTGAATCGAGGCGCAGGATAGCGTCTTTTGCACCTATGGGCTACTGCCCCCGTGCAACGGACAACAAACCTTCCAGCACCAGCCAATGGTGAACGTGCGCCTGGGGGCCCAACAAGGGGGCCAGGGTGTCCGCAACGCCGCCCGCCACAATGATCGGGCTGTGGGCGGGCAGGCACGCTGCCATCTCCTTGATGGCTCCCAGTTGGGCCAGCATACAGCCCGAATGGATGGCATTGTGCGTATTGCGGGCGGGGATCTGCATGTTGCCCTGGGCAAGCGGCAAACCTGCTGTGCCCCGCTCCAGGGATTCAAACATCATGCTCAGGCCAGGCAGGATGCAGCCGCCCGCAAACACGCCGGGCTGGCGCACCACGTCAATCGTCGTAGCCGTACCTGCCACCACCACCAGACAATCCCGCTGCAGCATCTGCCACGCTGCAATGGCTGCTGCCCAGCGATCTGGCCCAAGTGCGGCAGGATTCTCATAATCGCAACGCAGGCCACAGCGCTGCGCAGAGGCTCTGAGCCACTCCACCGGGCAAGACCAGCGCATCACGAATGCCTGCACAGCAGCCACGCGCTCAGGCCCCGCCACGCTGGCAATCACGATACGGCTGGGGCGGAAATCCGGGGCGATCTGCTCCTGGGCGTCTTCCAGAAAGCCCTTGACCAGCCACTGCTGTCCATCGTGGCAGCCATATTTGGTGCGGGTATTGCCCGCATCAATGACAAGGTACATAGGCGGCCCTCAGGAATTGAAACGGGAATCCAGGCTCAGGCTGACGTCACCACCACTGATCTTCAGGTGCGACCCATTATCAGCGAGCAGCTCCAGGGTGCCATCTTCCATCGCCCGGCCACATATGCCGTGATGCTCACCGTTCTCGGAGCTGACCCGCACCGGCAGCCCTTGCAGAGCATTGCGCCGGTTCCATTCATCTTGCAGGGCGGCAAAGCCTTCCCGCTCAAAACGCCCAAGCACATCGGCAAACCGACGCAGAATCGTGCCCAACAGCAGCTCACGCGGGGGCGGTGGATTGATAGCGACATCCATCGCGGTGTAGTCCTGGTCGATCTGGGACTGCCAGTCCGGGTGGCGATACAGGTTCAGGCCGCTACCGATGACGGCCAGCACGCTGTCTGCATCAAACACCAGTTCAATGAGTACGCCGCCGAGCTTGTGCCCGAACAACCATAGATCATTCGGCCATTTCAGGCCAACCCCTTCCACCCCCAGGTCTTCCAGCGCCTGGGCCAGCGCCACGCCAACCGCCAGACTCAGCCCCATCATGGGCGTATTGCGCTTGAAGCGCCAGAGTACGGAAAACAGGAGGCTGTGGCCGGGTGCGGAAAACCACGTCCGCCCACGTCGGCCACGTCCGGCAGTCTGCTCGTCGGCAAGCAGAGTCAAGCCGCAAGGCGCCTTGGCGGTGGCTCGCTCAAGCAGCAGGGTATTGGTGGAGGTACAGGAATCGAGGTGTTCAATGGTGAACTGCGATACCGCTTCGCCCAGGGCAGCCTGAAGCGCAGCAGCATCCAGCCCACGGTGCAGCGAAGACATACGAGGCGCCCAGGGGTAGATAGCCCTGTCAGTTTACCCTGAGCCAGCCCCCTTGACACAAAACGGCAAAAAAACCGCCTGATATCCGCACCACTTTTGCGCAAACCCCAGTCAGCGGCTTTGCGGGATCAATCTTCGCCCTTGCCTCCATCAATCCCGAGTTCCTGGATCTTGCGGGTAATGGTGTTTCGCCCGATCCCCAACAACTGGGCGGCTTCCACCCTGCGCCCGCCGGTATTGGCCAGCGCACGCAGGATCAACGCCTTTTCAAACTCGCGGTTAAGGATGTCGAACACATGGCCCGGCGATTGCGATAGCAACCTGTCGGCTTCCAGGTTCAAGGCACTGAGCCAGTCTCCCGCCACGCCTCCGACCCCACCGGCGGCGGCCCCTGCCACGGCGCTTTTCTCACGCATGTCTGAGGGCAGATCAGCCACGTCCACCATCTGACCGGGGGCCATCACGGTCAGCCAATGGCAGAGGTTTTCCAGCTGCCGGACGTTACCGGGGAATTCCAGGGTTTGCAGGTGACGCAAAGCGGCTTCGGTCAGGCGCTTGGCATCCACACTCAGTTCATGCGCACTGTGTTGTAGGAAATGCTTGGCGAGAACCGGAATGTCTTCCTTACGCTCACGCAGGGGGGGCAGACGGAGCCGGATCACATTCAGGCGGTGGAACAAGTCCTCGCGGAACAAACCGTCGCGCACCCTTTGCTCCAGATTCTGGTGGGTGGCCGCAATCACGCGCACATTGGCCTTAACCGGCGTGTGCCCGCCCACGCGATAGAAATGCCCGTCGGAGAGCACCCGCAAGAGGCGGGTCTGCAATTCGGACGGCATATCACCGATTTCATCCAGGAAGAGCGTGCCGCCTTCGGCCTGCTCAAAACGCCCACGGCGCTGGGCGGCAGCCCCGGTAAAGGCACCACGTTCGTGACCGAAGAGTTCGGACTCCAGCAGATCACGCGGGATGGCCGCCGTGTTGATGGCAATGAAAGGCCCTTCACGTCGCGGGCTATGGCGGTGCAGGGCACGCGCCACCAGCTCCTTGCCGGTGCCTGATTCACCATTGATGAGCACGGTGGCGTGCGATTGGGCCAGACGCCCGATAGCACGGAACACCTCCTGCATGGAAGCCGCGTGCCCAAGGATTTCAGGCACCGAAGTGGTGGCCTCTTCAGCACTATCCCGGTGCATGCTTTCTTCAAGTGCGCGCCGCAGGAGGTCCAGCGCCTGATCCACGTCGAAGGGTTTGGGCAGGTATTCAAACGCCCCACCCTGGAAGGCTGCCACGGCGCTATCGAGGTCGGAATAGGCCGTCATGATGATGACGGGCAACTCCGGGTAGCGTTCCTTGGCGCGTTGCAGCAGCACCAGTCCGGATTCACCGGGCATATGGATGTCTGAAATCAGCACCTGGGGCACACCTGCATTGGCATCCAGAACGCCAAGGGCTTCGGAGGCGGAGGAGAAACTGCGATATGCGATGTCTTCCCGCGCCAGCGCCTTCTCCAGCACCCAGCGGATGGAGCGGTCGTCATCAACAATCCAGACAGCATTCATGTTGGGGCTATCCATTCAATTCACTCTATTGGTTGTGGCCACTTTGCAATTCATGCCTGTGTAATTGGCAGAAGAATCGTAAAGCAGGTGCGGCCGGGTTCGCTTTCGACGTCAATGGCGCCCTGATGCTGTTCTACAAAGCTCTGCGCAATCGACAGACCAAGGCCGGTGCCACCTTCGCGCCCTGAAACCAGGGGATAAAAAATCTTGTCACGAATGTCTTCCGATATTCCCGGACCGTTGTCGATCACTTGCAATTCCAATGCCAGTTTATGCCGCCGCTTGGCGAATGTGACCTGACGGGCAGCCCGCGTGCGTAATATGACAACGCCGTCACCCTGCATCGCCTGGGCAGCGTTGCGTGAAATATTCAAAACCGATTGGATCAATTGCTCACGGTCAGCAGTCAGCTGAGGCAGGCTAACGTCATAGTCGCGCTTGACGGACACATGGGGAAATTCGGCCTGAATGAGCTTGAGCACCCGTTCGAGCACATCATGCACATTGACCACGCTGGGGTGCATGACCCGGTGCGAGTTGAGCAGCCGGTTCATCAGGTCTTGCAGACGATCCGCCTCGGCAATGATGACCTGGGTATATTCCCGGTGCGCGGGGTCTTCCAGTTCGCGCTCCAGCAACTGGGCTGAACCGCGAATGCCGCCAAGCGGGTTCTTGATTTCGTGCGCCAGACTGCGAACCAGTTCACGGTTGGCTTGTTGCTGCTGGGCAATCTGTTCTTCTCGCACAACCTTCAACTGCGCGTCCAGCAGGCGGAATTCCAGCAGCAATCGCGCCGGGGGCAGGTCCACCGGGGTCGCAGTGCAGTCCAGGTGCAAGGGAGGCTGGTTGGGGCGTTTGACCGCCAGATTCTGGCCCGTGTGGCTCCAGTTGTTGGCCAGCGCGTTATCCAGCGCCGCCCACAGATTCATGTTGTCGCCAATCAGTGCGGAAAGATGGTGTCCCAGGCACTGTCGGGCGCTCACGGAAAACAGGTGTTCGGCTGAAGGATTGACATAGCAGACCGAGCGATCGGCACTGACCATGACAACAGCGGAGGAGAGCAATTCAAGCCCGGCCGTGGAAGCGGCCAGCTTGTTGCTGGGAGAAGATGAAGAGAGGCTTGGGCTCATAGGAGCTTACCTTAGCAAGAACCAAGCCGCCCCGGGCAATCTCGCTTTCCAGCTCCCAATGGCTTCGCGCAAGCATCTGCGCCCCAGATAAAAGCCTGCCCCTATGGACTTCCGGGTAGCACCATCCCGGCCACTCAGGCAGCCGGGCAGAACCGAAGGAGGGGGATTACCTCAGATTGGCAATTTCCTTGTTGATGGCCTCGACATTACGTTCATGCAACTGTACTGCATCCTTGTAGCCCTGAACCCGGTCGAGGTACTTTTGGTAGTTCTTCTCGTCGCCATTGCGCACGGCCTCCTGCTCGGCCAGCGCCTTGCGGGCAGCATCCAGTTCCTGCTGCTCCTTGGCCTTTTCCTGCTCCAGAATCTTACGGCGATCCCCATCACGGCTCTTCTGGGTGGATTCATCCACCTTGGGGAAGCCTGCCGGAGAGGAGCTTGAACTGGCACTGTTTCCCCCGCTGCTCTTGCGCGATGCGGGTGTAGACGGCACGGTGCTGATCGGTTGCTCACGCGACATCAGCGCACAGCCTTTGACCCCCGGCGCGGGTTTGTCGTTGGTGTAGGTGGTATGCCCCATCTCATCAACGCATTTGTAGATATCGGCCTGGGCGCCTGTTGCAAATACCAGCAGCATCAGGGAGAGACAACCGAGTTTTGGCATGATCCGATTTCGACTTGTTCAACTGCCGCAGAGTGTAGGCCCGATCAGGAGAATAGCAAAGCTCACCTGTCGGTAGAACAAAGAAAAAGGGACGAGCAAGCCCGTCCCTTTTGCATATCAAATTGCCTGAGGCAATTAGATGGAGTAGTACATGTCGAATTCGATCGGATGCGTCGTCATGCGGAAGCGTTGGACTTCTTCCATCTTCAGCGCAATGTAGGCATCGATCATTTCGTTGGAGAACACGCCACCACGGGTCAGGAACTCGCGGTCCTTGTCCAGGTAGTCGAGCGCTTGTTCCAGGCTGGAGCAAACGGTCGGGATCTTGGCATCTTCTTCCGGCGGCAGATCGTACAGGTTCTTATCTGCGGGATCGCCAGGGTGGATCTTGTTCTGCACGCCATCCAGACCCGCCATCATCAGTGCGGCAAAGGCCAGGTAGGGGTTAGCACCCGGATCCGGGAAGCGGGTTTCGATACGGCGGGCCTTGTCGGATTGCACGTAAGGCACGCGGATCGAAGCGGAACGGTTACGGGCAGAGTAAGCCAGTTTCACCGGTGCTTCAAAGCCCGGGACCAGACGCTTGTAGGAGTTGGTCAGCGGGTTGGTGATGGCGTTCAGCGCGCGAGCGTGCTTGATGATCCCGCCGATGTAGTACAGGGCGAACTCGGACAGACCAGCATAGCCGTTGCCTGCGAACAGGTTCTTGCCATCCTTCCAGATGGATTGGTGCACGTGCATGCCGGAACCGTTGTCACCAACGATGGGCTTGGGCATGAAGGTGGCGGTCTTGCCGTATTGGTGGGCAACGTTGTGGACGATGTACTTCAGGGCTTGCGTCCAGTCAGCGCGCTTGACCAGGGTGGCGAACTTGGTGCCGATTTCGTTCTGACCGGCAGTGGCCACTTCGTGGTGGTGCACTTCAACGGGGATGCCCACGCCTTCGAGTGCCAGACACATGGCGGCACGGATGTCGTTGGCGGAGTCGACCGGGGGAACCGGGAAGTAGCCACCCTTGACGGTGGGACGGTGGCCGGTGTTGCCACCTTCAATCTTCTCGCCAGAAACCCAGGCTGCTTCTTCAGCAAAAATCTTGCAGAAGGAGCCGGACATATCAACCTTCCACTCCACGGAGTCGAAGATGAAGAATTCGGGTTCCGGACCAAAGTAGGCGGTGTCGCCCAGGCCGGAGGACTTCAGGTAGGCTTCAGCGCGCTTGGCGATGGAGCGCGGATCGCGGTCGTAGCCCTTGCCGTCGGACGGTTCAACCACGTCACAGGTCAGCACCAGGGTGGTTTCGTCGAAGAACGGGTCGATATAGGCGGTGTCTGCATCCGGCATCAGCAGCATGTCGGAAGCCTGGATACCCTTCCAGCCAGCGATCGAGGAGCCATCAAAGGCATGGCCTTCGGTGAACTTGTCGCCATCGAATGCACTGATGGGCACACCGACGTGCTGTTCCTTGCCACGGGTGTCGGTAAAGCGGAAGTCAACGAACTTGACGTCGTTTTCCTTGACGAGCTTGATCACGTCTTGAGGTGTCATGAAACTCTCACTCCTAGCGTATTGAATCGAGTTGGCAAACCTGTCCGCAACCAGCCACTGATGGAATGCCTGAATAGCACGTTCAGGCACTGCCTGCGATGGCAGCGCGATAACAATCAATTATCAAATGCAAGCATATACCGTGCCATGAATGAGCCTTTTTGGTGCCCACCCCAGCTGTCCGACTGGGCATGACAGCGCACGCTCTTCTAAGCCGGGCAATTCTGCCACAAGCTGACGCAAGATGGCGCACTGATACGCGATATCACCAAAACGGTGCATAACCCACGGTAGCGCACTATTACTGTGCATTCAAATGCATTCCATCCTCACGACATTCGCGGTAATAATGTTGAGAACCCCACACAAACAAGAGAACCGAACATGACCATCGATGACATTCTCGACCGTGCCAATGAGCGCGCCAAACAAGCCCAGCTCCCCTACCGGGGCGTTCTGACCCCTACCGAAGCGCACACCCTGCTCCAGCACCAGCCCAAGGCGCAGCTGGTGGATGTGCGCACCCGCGCCGAACTGGACTGGGTGGGGCGTGTCCCCGGTGCGGTGGAGGTGGAGTGGAACAGTTGGCCGGGCAGCGTGCCCAATCCGCACTTTCTGACCCAGCTTGAACAGGCGCTACCCAAGGACACCATGGTCCTGTTCCTCTGTCGCTCGGGCGCCCGTTCGCACAACGCCGCCATGCTGGCCACCCAGGCAGGCTTCACCGATTGCTTCAATGTACTCGAAGGGTTTGAAGGCGACCTGGATGCGCACGGACAGCGTGGCCACGTTGGCGGTTGGCGTCATGCCGGCTTACCCTGGCAGCAGAGCTGATCGGCACAGGTTAGAATGGATAGTGAACCTCTTATTGCCTTGATCTGAAACACACCATGCAAGTATCCCCGATCAGTTTTGACCGCTTCAACGTACTCAAGGATGCCGAAGCACACGAGCGCATCCGTGCCGCCAAAGAAAAACTCGGCAAGCGCGTCTCGCTGCTGGTGCACCACTACCAGCGCGCCGACATCTACCAGCACCATGACCTAACGGGCGATTCGCTCAAGCTCTCGCGCCTGGCCTCGCAGTCGGACGCCGAATACATCGTGTTCTGCGGCGTGCACTTCATGGCCGAGGTGGCGGATATTCTCTCCAAGCCCGAGCAGATTTCCATCCTGCCCGATCTGGCCGCAGGCTGCTCGATGGCCGACATGGCCAATCTGGCCAAGGTGGAGCGCTGCTGGCGAGATCTGCGCGACGTGCTGGGGACGCCTGATGAGCTGATCACCCCGGTGACCTACATCAATTCGGCTGCCGACCTCAAGGCTTTCTGTGGCGAGCATGGCGGCATCGTGTGCACCTCGTCGAACGCACCCAAGATTCTGGACTGGAGCTTCAAGCAGCGCGAGAAAGTGCTGTTCTTCCCGGATCAGCATCTGGGCCGCTGGACCGCCCACAAAATGGGCATCCCGCTGGATGCGATGCAGGTGTGGGACCCGGACCTGCCCAATGGTGGTCTGACGCCTGAGCAGATCAAGGGCGCCAAGATGCTGCTGTGGAAGGGACATTGCGCCGTGCATCAGATGTTCCAGCCCGCGCATATCACCAACTGGCGCAAGCAGAACCCCGATGGCATGGTGATTTCCCACCCGGAAAGCGCGTTTGAAGTCTGTACGGCCTCCGATTACGTGGGCTCGACCGAATACATCATCCAGGTAGTCAAGGATGCCAAGCCCGGCACGAAATGGTTGGTGGGGACTGAGTTGAATCTGGTCAACCGCCTCGCGGACGAGGTCAAGCACGAAGGCAAGATCGTGCAGTTCATGAGTCCCATGGTCTGCATGTGTTCAACCATGCAGCGCATCGATCCGCAGCATCTGGCCTGGACGCTAGAAAACCTAGTGGAAGGCAAGGTGGTCAACCGCATCAGCGTACCTGCCCATGAGGCTGAACTGGCAAAGCTGTCGCTGGAGCGCATGCTTGCCGTATCATGATCTCGTCATGCTAAGCGCCCCGTTGCCTCGCATGCCGGCTTGAACCTGGAACAGGAGCCAGGGACATGACAGCCAAGTCACTGAGCATCTGCACCTTCAACATCCACAAAGGCTTTTCGCAACTGAATCGCCGCATGGCGATCCATGACCTGCGCGAAGAGTTACGTGGGCTGGACCCAGATATATCGCTGCTGCAGGAGGTGCAAGGCTTGCACCTCCTGCATGCCCGGCGCCATCGGAACTGGCCCGCCCAACCCCAGCATGAATTCCTGGCCGCAGGCAGCCTACACGCGGCCTATGGGCGCAATGCGGTATATGACCACGGGCACCATGGCAACGCGGTGCTCTCGCGCTTTCCCATCGTGGCGCAGAACAACCATGATGTCAGCCTCTATCGGCTGGAGCAGCGCGGCCTGTTGCATTGCGAGGTGAAGCTCCCGGATGGCACGCATATCCACTGCATCAGTGTGCATCTGTCGCTGACCGAGCATCAGCGCCGTCGCCAACTCGCGTTGCTTGCCGAGTATGTGGAAACCCATATCCCCCGGCAGGCCCCGCTGATCGTGGCAGGCGACTTCAACGACTGGAGGCGCCATGCCAACTCATGGCTGGCGCGGCGGCTGTGCATGCATGAAGCCTTCACTATGCTCCAGGGCACCCCTGCCCGCAGCTATCCCTGCCAGTTGCCCTTGCTCAGCCTGGACCGCATCTACCTGCGGGGCTTCAAGGCAGTGCGTGTCCAGGTGCACTCGGGGCCGCCGTGGTCGGCCATATCCGACCACGCCCTGCTCCACGCCCAGGTCAGCCTGACATGAGCAACCGGGTACGCGCAGGCAACAAGGTCAGCCTTCTGCAATCGGGGACCGAGTATTTCCCGGCGCTGCTTGAGGCCATTGATGCTGCGCATACCGAAGTCTTGCTGGAAACCTATATCTTCGCCCATGACGCCACCGCAGACCGCATCGCCACTGCACTGCGCAACGCGGCCATGCGTGGCGTGACGGTGCGCCTGATGGTCGATGGCTTCGGGGGGCGTGGCTTTGTACACGACACCATGCCGGACCTAGCGGCGGATGGGGTGGAGGTGCTGATCTTCCGGCGCGAGGCCAGCCTGTTCAGTACCCGGCGCCAACGCCTGCGCCGCCTGCACCGCAAGCTGGCATGCGTCGATGGGCAGCTTGCCTTTGTGGGGGGCATCAATATCATCGACGACCTTGATACGCCCGGCCATATACCGCCGCGCTTCGACTACGCCGTGCGGATCGAGGGACCCTTGGTGGCCGATGTCCAGTACGCCATGATCCAGCTATGGCGCCGGATCTGCTGGGCGAATTTTCGCCGCCATC
Source organism: Uliginosibacterium gangwonense DSM 18521 (assembly GCF_000373965.1). GTDB lineage: Bacteria > Pseudomonadota > Gammaproteobacteria > Burkholderiales > Rhodocyclaceae > Uliginosibacterium > Uliginosibacterium gangwonense. The sequence continues at coordinate 104,532 of NZ_KB892857.1, forward strand.
CGCCAATGCAGCATTGGGTTCGCCCGAGCTTCCGCCCCAAGGGCAGCGTAGTGGCCTCACTCCTGATACGGGACAACCTGCGCTACCGCGCCACTATCGAAAACGCCTACCTGGACATGCTCGCCACCGCCAGCGATGAGATCCTGATCGCCAACGCCTATTTTCTGCCTGGGCGCCGCTTCCGCCACGCCCTGATCTCCGCAGCCAAGCGCGGCGTGCGTGTCACCCTGCTGCTGCAGGGGCGGGTCGAATACTGGCTGCTGCATCATGCCACCCGGGCGCTCTACCCCTACCTGTTGAGCAACAAGATCCGCATCTTTGAGTACAAGCACGGCTTTCTGCACGCCAAAGTGGCGATTGCCGACGGCTGGTGGGCCACGGTGGGTTCCAGCAATATCGACCCCTTCAGCCTGCTGCTGGCGCGTGAGGCCAACATCGTGATCCACGACAGCCAATTTGCGCAGCAACTGGGCGCCAGCCTGAACAGAGCCATCCAAAACAACACCATCGAATTGCAGGAACAGGACTGGCAACATCAGCCCCTGCTACGGCGCCTGTTGAGCTGGTTTGCCCTGGGCGCGGTCCGCCTGATGCTGGGCCTGGCAGGCTTCAGACGGCTTCACTGACACATCAAATCGACAAAGGGATGGAATTTATACCCCGTCCTGTGGTCTGATGCCGATTGCTTTGAAGTCACCATGGACTCTACCCATGAAAAAAACCCTACTCGCCTTAACGCTTTCCGTGCTTGCAGCCGTCCCCGCCATGGCTGCGCGTGGCCCCGCCGATGTTGTTTCCGCGTTCTACCAACTGCGCGTTGAAAAAGGCAACAAAGGTGCGCCCACCGGCATGGAACTGGCCGATTACTCGACTTACCTCGCCCCTGAGCTTGTCTGCCGCTTGGGAGCCAGTCTGCGCTATACCGATCAACTGGGCAAAGCGGTGCCGGATGCCAAGTTGCCATTCACTGATCGTGACCTGTATTCCAACCAGACCGAAGGGCCCAAGCGTTTCAAGCTCGGCGCAGCAGAGGTCGGTGGGCAGAGCGGCAGCATCCGCGTGCATCTGTTCCGCGATGAAACCGACAACGCCACTTGGGAAGATACCGTGCATGTGCGCATGCAGCGCAGGCACTGGGTCATCCAGGATATCGAATACGGTGATGGCAGTGGCAGCCTGATCAAGACGCTGGATGCCACACTTGCCCACCCAGATGCCGCCTCACACTGGGACAGCCGCGAGCTGGAAGCCTGCAATGTTGGCCAGAAAAGCGAACAGACCAGTTCCCGCCACGGCAAGGCTGGGAAAGGCAAGCACGCCAAGGCCGGCAAGGGCAAGGCGGGTAAAGGTAGGGCCGCCGCACATTCGTCCCGCTCGGCCAAATCCGGCGCGAAATCCAGCCACCGCAGCAAAACCAAGGCAGGCAGCAAGACCAGCGCCAGCAAGACGACCAAAAAACATAAACGCTAAGGGAAGTCCCCCGGCTCACACCCTATAACGCGGCTGTGCGCCGGGTGGCCCTCAAGCGTGGCTAGACCTCGCTTGCCTCGGTCTGCATCTCCTCAAACGCGCTGATCACATCTTCCACCTGGATGTCTTCCACCGTCTGCGATGCGGGTTGCAGCAGACGGAAAGGCACGCCCCATGGGTGCCAGCGTTTGGCGTCCGATTTGCCGAACAGGCAGACGATGGGTTTGCCCAGGGCCGCCGCCAGATGCATGTGGCCGCCATCGGAGCAGATCACCTGGTTGCAGCAGGCCAAGCCTGCAATCAATTCGGCCAGCGCGGCGGTCGGCACCGCCACCAGCGGCAGCCCGGTACAGGCCTCTACGATTCGCGCCGCCTTGGCATCATCCCCAGGATGCAAGGGGTTGTGTTCGTCTCCTGGAGACCAGAACAGGGCGAATCGCAAATCGGGTTGGCGGGCATGCAGGGCTTTGATGAGTTCGACAAAACGCGCCTGCGGCCAGCGTTGCGAAGGCTTGCGCGAACTGATGTGGATGCCCAGCACGGGCGCTCCATCCGGGCTGATGCGTGAGAGCATCTCGTGGCGCAATGCTGGGCGGGGGCGGATCGAGGCAGGCGGCAGATTGGTGCCCGGCAGATCGAGCACCCGCAGCAACTGCCCGACACGCAGGGCCTCATGCCCATCTTGCAGCTTTTCGGCCAGATCCTTGTGACTGACGATGCGGCGGGCAGCCACCAGACGCGCCATGCGTCGGGCGCTGCACTGATCCCCTTCGGCAGGGAGCACCACCAGATCCAGCTTGCGGCGGCGCAACTGCCACAGCTGGCGCAGTCGTTCGAACATTGCCTGCCAAGCGCTTTCCCCAGGCGCCAGATGTTTGCGCTTGGTGTAGCTGAACACCGCGTTCACGTCCGGGTTCCCTTGCAGCACCTCAACGTTGTAGCGCGTCACCAGCATGCCGATCCAGGCGTCTGGATAACATTCACGCAATCGCCGAACCAGGGGCAGGGTACAAACCAGGTCGCCGATATTGTCGCGGCGGATGATCAGAATGCTATTGGGCGCTGGAAGTGTCATGTTGCAGGCGGTTTTGTAGCGATGCAAAGCCTAGCAGTATGCCGAAATATGACCAGAAGAGAACCCCCATGAGGCGATCATAGAAGTCGTCTGTCATATTTTTAAACAACATCGCAACCACCAAGGCAACCAAGGCCGCCGCCGCATGCCGTGCGCCAGGAGAGGAACGCGACAGGCGCAGCGCCGCTGTCAGCATGCCCCAGATCAGCACCAGCAGGCTCACTACGCCCGCTACCCCCATCTGTATCCAGGTACTCAGAAATACATTGTGAGGGTGGGCCTTGCCCGCAAAATCGGTTCCAGGAACAAATTTGAGATCAAGCAACTGCTTATAGGTGTTGTGCGCCACATCCTTGCCAAAACCGGTCCCTAGCCAGGGATGCTGATCCATGCCGATGGACACCCAGATATTCCAGATCGCCAGCCGGGGGTCAGCCAGCAACTTGTTCTTGATCACCCAGAACCAGGACGCGAAATCCAGATTGTTACGCATGATCGTCGCCGCCAAAAGCAAGGCAAAGCCCAGCAGCAGCGCCAACACGACCAGCACCCAGAACTTGGCCGACTTGCAATAGTGCTGCCTCTTGTGCGCATACCCCATCAACAGCGCAAAACAGCTCAGTACCAGTACCGGCCAGAAAATCCGGTTCATGCTGACCGCCCCGATGAAAACCAGCACGCCCAGCAAGGCCAGAATCCACTTGGGCAACACTCTGTCCCGAAAAACCCAGTACACGAACGGCAGCGCCAGCAGGGCAAAGGTCGAGGCCAGCCCCGGCCCCGGATACCAGCGCATCAGGAAATGTTCCCGATACCCAGGGCCAAAGCCGCCCTGAAGGATGTCCGCCCTTCGCAGCACCGCTGCTGCCAAAGCGGCACACCCTACAACGAACAAACCCAGGCAGGCGCCCGGCACCACAACCGCCAAACTTTCACGTCTGGCACCCAGCACATAGGCCAACAGAAAGAATAGCGTGGGCAGCCAGATGTTCTGTGCCACCAGGCTCAATGACAGCAGCGGCTCTTGCGACCATGCGCACGAAACTGTCGTCACCGCACACCAGATCACCAGTGGATACGCCAGGGGACGGGGGAGATTCGCAAACACCCGGTATCCTGAACGCAGCACCCAGATAACAAACAGCAGCACACAAAGCCCCATCAAACCTGTCTGCGCGGCACGCGTGTGCGCAAGGGGCAACACAAAAAGCATCAACCCAAAACACCAGGCCAAAGCGTTCATCAATCGATCTGCGTTCGCACAGCTATGGGGGGCAGCTATTTGCATCAAGAATTCAGACAGAAACAAAACAGGGGGATTCTAATCGGCGATCAGACACATCCAGCCACCGACGGTCATTTGGGTACAACAATTAGAACGCTTTTACAGCTTCACACAGAGCAGACCACTCTGACATTGCAACAAACCCTTGCTCGGATGCAGTCTGCACGACTAAGTTCCGCTCCTGTGACCGGGTAGCTTACAATCCGGTCTTTGGTCAGCCAAAACCAAGGGGCGTGGAGCCTGATGACTCCGGCAGGTTTCCCGGCAAAAAACCTTGTGCCTCCACCCGCCCCCTGCAACCACCACCCACATACGCATGAACCTCAAGTCTTATCTGCGCGATGCCATCGACCCCACCCTGGTGCGCCGCGCTCTGGTCATCAAGCTACGCCATCATGGCGATGTTTTGCTATGTTCTCCCGTGCTCTCCTCGCTCAAGGCCGCAGCACCAGATTGCGAGATTGATGCGCTGGTGTTTGCCGATACGGCTGCAATGCTGGCCGGACACCCAGCCTTGGCGCAGTTGCACACCCTGGGCCGGGACTGGAAAAAGCTGGGGCTCTGGCAACAGATTGCTCATGAATGGGCGCTCATCAAAGCCTTGCGCAGTCGTCACTACGATCTGGTCATCCACCTCACCGACCACCCGCGTGGTGCCTGGCTCACCCGCCTGCTGGGGCCGCGTTGGGCCGTTGCCCCCCATCGTACCGAGACATGGTGGAAGAATTCCTTCACCCACCAGTACCGCATCGTAGGCGGCGGCAGGCGCCATACCGTGGACACCCATCTGGATGCGCTGCGCCGCCTGGGCATCCAGCCCGCTGAAGGCGCCCGCGCCCTGCACCTGGAGCCGGGAGCCGAGGCCCAGACCCATGTGGATGCGCTGCTGGCCCAACACAAGCTGACGGACAAAGGCTTCATCCAGATTCACCCTGCTTCGCGCTGGTTCTTCAAGTGCTGGCCGGTGGCGCGCAATGCCGCACTCATCCAGACCCTGGCTGCACGGGGCGAGAAGATTGTGATCACCGGCGCCCCGGATGAGCGCGAACGCGAGATGGTGGCCGAGATCATCGCCAGCGCAGGGGTCGAGCTTGTTGATCTGAGCGGCGCCCTCAACCTCAAACAGCTTGCCGCGCTGACCCTGCGTGCCCGCCTTTTCGTGGGTGTCGACTCAGCCCCCATGCACATCGCGGCGGCGGTGGGCACGCCTTGTGTAGCGCTGTTCGGCCCCTCTGGCGACAAGGAATGGGGGCCGTGGCAGGTGCCACACCGGGTCGTAACCTCGTCCCACACCTGCCGCCCCTGCGGTCAGGATGGATGCGGTGGCGGCAAGGTCTCGGAGTGCCTGACCCAGATCGAAGTTGCCACGGTGCTGGCGGCCATCGATGCGCTGGAAGGACGCGGCTGAGATGCGCCTGGCAGTCATACGGCAAACCTATAACCCTTATGGCGGAGCAGAACGCTTTGTCGAGCGCGCGCTGAACGCCTTGCGTGACGCAGGTGAGCCCATCGACATCACCCTGGTAGCACGGCGCTGGCAGGGCGAAGTGGCCCCTGGTGTTACGCTGCTGCGCCGTAACCCCTTCAAGCTCGGGCGCCTGAGCCGCGATTTCGGCTTCGCCTGGAGCGTGCAAGGCCTGATCCGGCAGAAGCGCTTCGACCTTGTGCAAAGCCATGAACGCATTCCCGGCTGCGACATCTTTCGTGCGGGCGATGGCCTGCACTGCACCTGGCTGGAACTGCGTAGCCGCACCCTGAGTCCCGTAGAGCGCTTCCTGCAAGCCTGCTCCCCCTGGCATCGCTACACCTGTCGGGCAGAAGCCGCCATGTTGCGTGACCCGCGCCTGCGCGCAGTGATCTGCAATTCGCAGATGGTGCGGAACGACATTGCCACGCGCTTCCCAGCCATCACCGACAAGCTGCACGTGATCCACAATGGCGTGGACCTGGAACGTTTCCAGCCAGCGCTGCGCGAGCAGCACCGTGCGCAGGTACGCACCGGACTTGGCGTAACCGAGCAAACCCCGGTGGCCCTCTACGTCGGTTCAGGCTTCTCCCGCAAAGGTGTACCACAGTTGCTGGCGGCGATGGCACGCCCGGAACTGCACAACGCCGAACTCTGGGTGGTGGGCAAAGACAAGGAATCCGCAGCGCTCCAGCGCCAAGCCCAAGAGCAAGGCTTGCGGGTACGCTTTCTCGGCCCGCAGAAAGATGTGACGCCCTGGCTCGGCGCGGCGGATGTATTCGTCCTCCCCACGCTCTACGACCCGATGCCGAACGCTGCGCTTGAAGCCCTGGCAAGCGGGCTGCCGGTGCTATGCTCCAACACCTGTGGCGCGGCAGAGCTGATCCGCCCCGGCATCAATGGCGATGTAGTGGATGCACTGGACGTTGCCGGTATCACCGCTGCCCTGCTGGGCCTGCTGGTGGCTATGCAAGACCCGGCTGCCGCCGAACGCATGCGTCAGGCAGCACGTCACAGCGTCAGCAGCCTGGGGCGTGAAGCCATGGCCCAGGCACTGCTGGACTTGTACAGGCAGTTGCTCCAGAAGACATAAATGTGCATTTCCGGGCAGTTGCAACAGAATTACACCGTCTAGCGCCCTGTTGGCATCGAATAACAAGGGCTGCCGCTATAATCTGTGCCCGTAGAAATATTTTCTGATGGTTGCCGTATGGCCAAATACAACACACTGTTGTCCCACCGCTCACTCAATATCGTGCACACCGAATCCAGTTGTGGCTGGGGTGGGCAGGAGATCCGGATTCTTGAAGAATCGCGGGGCTTGATTGAGCGTGGTCACAACGTAACCATTATCTGCCCGGCGGAGGCCACCATTTTCACCCGTGCCCATGATTGGGGGGTGAAGACCGTTGCGCTACCAATCACCGAGAAGCGCTGGGCCAACTTCCGCGCTCTGCGGAGCTGGCTGATTGCAAACCGCATTGAAGTCGATGTGGTCAACACCCATAGTTCGACCGACAGCTGGCTGGTTGCGCTCGCCAATATGACCTTTGGCAGCGCCAAGATTCCCGTGGTGCGCACCCGCCACATCTCGGCCCCGGTGGCCAACACCTTTGCCAACCGCTGGCTGTATGGCAAGGCTGCCCAACATATTGTGACCACGGGCGAGAGCCTGCGCCATGAGCTGATTGATGGCCTGGGTCTGTCGCCTGACCGTGTCCAGTCCATCTTCACCGGCATCAACACCAAGCGCTACATTCCGGGTGACAAGGTCGCCGCGCGCGAGAAACTCGGGCTGGAGATGAACTGTACCTGGGTAGGGATCGTTGCCACCCTGCGTTCCTGGAAGGGACACAAGTACCTGCTCGACTCGCTCAAGGAACTCAACGACCCGAACATCCGGCTGGCCATCGTAGGCGACGGCCCGCAGCGTGAAAAGCTGCAGCAGCGGGTGATTGAGCATGGGCTGGTCAAGCAGGTTTATTTTGCAGGTAACCAGCGCGATGTGGTGCCTTGGTTGCAGGCGTTTGACATCTTCGTGCTGCCCTCCTACGCCAACGAGGGCGTCTCGCAGGCAGTGATGCAGGCCATGGCGGTGGGGCTACCGGTGATTACCACCCCGATTGGCAGCTCCGGCGACATCATCAAGCCCGGCATGACCGGCCTGATGGTCACCCCCAAGAGTTCCAAGGCCATCTCCCAATCGATCCGCAAACTGGTTGACGACCCGCGTGAGGCATCCCGCATCGGTGAACAGGCCCGCAGCTTTGCAGTCGACAACTGCGGCATCGACCGAATGCTGACCCGCATGGAAGCTGTCTTCCAGCGCGCATCCGGCTAAAAACATGGCTTCGCGCAGTGCAGCCCGGCTGTGGGTGCTGGCACGTCTGTTCCACCCCAGGGCATGGATACGACGGCAACCAGCCGCCAACCAGATCAACAAGGTATTGGTCCTCCACCATCTGCTGCTGGGCGACACGCTGATGCTCAGCCCGCTACTGGCAAAGCTGCGGGAGCACTGGCCTGCCGCGCAGATCATCCTGGCCTGCCCTAGCGCCCTGCTGCCGCTCTACGCCGCACACCCCTATGGGGTGCAGGCTGTCGGCTTCAATCCGCGTGAGCGCCAGACCCTTACAGCCCTGGCAGAACACGGGCCTTATGACCTGTGCCTGGTGCCTGCCGAAAACCGCTTCACTCCACTGGCCCGCGCCCTGGGTGCAAAGTGGGTGTGTGGATTTGCGGGCGACCGCCCCGGCTGGAAGAACTGGCTGCTGGACGAAGCCCGCGCCTTTCCCAGCCAACCCGCCTGCTTTGGCGACTTCGCCGCCACCCTGGTCGACGGCCCTGCCCCCTTACCCTATCGGGTGGAAGACTGGCCCTGGCCGAGCGGCAAACCTTTTACTCCCCCCACAAGCCGCTATGCAGTGCTGCATCTGGGCGCCAGCAGCGCTTTGAAGTTCTGGCCTGCACCACGCTGGAAGGCGCTGGCCGACTGGCTCGCCACACAAGGCATTACCCCGGTATGGAGCGCGGGCGCCAAGGAAACGGCGCTGGTCGATCTGGCCGACCCGGAACACCGCTACCCCAGCTTTGCCGGGCAACTGGATTTGTTGCAGATGGCCCACCTGCTGCGCGGCGCATGTCTGATGGTGTGCCCGGACACCGGCGTCACCCACCTCGCGCGGCTTGCGGGTACCCCCACCGTGGCCCTGTTCGGCCCCGGCTCGCCAGAGATCTGCGGCGCAGGCGAATATTGGCGTAACAGTCCCTTCACCGCGCTGGTGGCGCCAATAGCTTGCCGCGACCAGCACAACACCTTCCGCCGCGAAGAAGCCTGGATTCAGCGCTGCTCACGCAGCCTCGGCACAGGCCCGGGACAATGCCCGCAGGCACGCTGCATGGAAGCCCTCTCTCTGGCCCAGGTACAAACTGCCTGCGAACAACTGCTTTAATTGACCGCGTTCACGTCCACCACGTAGTACTGGGTTTCACCAAAGCAACTGGTCGGCACCCCCACGTGCTGCTCGTAACGGATGGCCACACGCTTACCCACCAGAGTATTGATCTTCTCAGCAACCTTGGTATCCAGCACCGAAAAAGAGAAGATTTCTGCCGGTTGCCCTGGCAGATTCACCAAAGCCAGATCGCCTTCCCAAGTCTTGCACACCCAACCCTTGCGGGAAAACTTCTGCACGTAACCCGCACGCTCACCCTCCGAATAGCTGTAACTCAAGGCCAGCCAGACATACGCAGCAAACAGCAACACCAGTGCGGCCGCCAGAACGGCCAGCACCAGGGGCCACGCCATGCCAGCCTGCGACTTTCTTGTCATTGCCAATCCCCTACAGTTGAACTGCGCGTAGTGTATCCGGGTTTTATTGCAGCGTGCGTACTGCCCATGATCGGGATCAATGAAGCGACACCCTCGATCAGTCGCTGCCAGCACAACACCTACACCAAATTGGCGAAACACATCAGCACACAAGTGCTGGGGTGGAGCCCCCACCCTGAAAGGATACAAATGTCCCGCCAGACAGAACCTACCTGAAGGCGCGTTCAGTAAGCACTTCTCAGTTTGGCCTGGATGCCGGCGCGCCAATTGAGATAGCCCTCATCATAATAGCTGCCAAGAGCTAAATAGTTGCAGTAATAAGCACCATGTGCAATTTCTCGAGGCCCTTGGTGTGAAATGAGAATAGCAACTTCATTTCGTGTTCTGTCTCTAGAAAGTTGCCCAACAAAACTCACACTCGCGGAGCGGGCCTCAGCCTCGGAAAGCTCGAACAACTCTTGCAAATGCCTTGAGGCGTCCACGATACCGTTCTCTATGACAACCTCACTTGGAGGTTCATCCAGAAATTCCTTACCCCACCACTGTATGACTGCTGAGCAAAGCTGATCTGCAACAAACGATGGCGCAGGATGGGTAATTACGAGATCACTTGAGTTTTCCAGTTTGACCAGCTCAGCGAGCAACGCATTTAACAATTCAGCCCTGCTCACAGGATTCTCCAGCATGGTTAAGCCATGCAGGGCGCGCAACACGCTGAACACCCAATAATCATAATCAAAGCATTTTGCATAACACGAAGGCGCAACAAGTTGCGCACCCTATTAGGCTGCATCACCATCAATAGTCGCCCGTAGTCTTGCGTCATTGAGCATCAAGTGCTGCAACAACTGCAATGAGCAGGCAATTAATTTTCCGCTGCGCTCTGGATCGATCCAGTTGCCGTAAAATTTGCCCCCATGGTAGAGATTGTTCCGAACCCGACGAATGTGAGAAAACAGAATTTGAGCTGAGCGCTCAGTATTCGGAACATCGACCCACTCAACTTGTCCATTAACCCACACTTGCTTCTTTGGCGGACACTCCAACAGATAAGTACGAAATTTCACGACGTCCTGATTATTCGTCTGAAGCAGTAAAACGCCTACTTCGTTTGCGAATCGATCCCAATCTGCCTCAGCCATACCGCCATTGGCTGCACGCCCGTAGCCCATCGCTTTTAATGCGTATTCGCACTGAGCAAAAAGCTTGAAGAAACGGAACGCTAGTTGGTCGAGATCAGCAGACATAGCCTAACTTGCTAGTAATCGGACAGAGAACGCTGCATACAGAGCAATAAATTCTATCACTCTAAAGTAGAACGCACGGAACGCAGCGGACTGCGCCACATACCCAAAATTACAAGGATAATCCCAAAGCATTTTGCGTCATTCACTTCGTGAATTGACGCTACGCTCATTATTTCCTGCGGCGCCCTACGAAAAGCCATTGTCGCCACGCATCATTGACCGCCCCTCTGGCCAACTTGACTAAATTATCAGTCCAATGACTACTGAAAAGCACTTTGGATATTGTCGTTCCAAAAATAGCTATTCAGCACCCAGCCCGTTGGCGTTTTGTAAAAAATAAACGCCCAGGGTAAAGCATGCCTTGCGGTTTTCTCAATATAGGTAAGGCGGAGAATTGACTCGCCAGCCTTCTTTTCAGCGATAAACTCGTAGCCCAGAGGCTTGCCGTACCGACTGCCAAATTGATCACGTTGTGACTTTGACTGAAGCAACGATCCCTGGAATTCGGATTCCGAAATGACAACATAAGGCTTCATCAGCGCGAATGCCCCCGTGAGATCTCCTTTTGCTACCTGAACCATTACTTTATCAGTGAGCTGTTTTGCCTCCAGTTCAGATTTCAGTGTTTCAGCCATTGCACTAGCTGAAACGAAGAGAAGAGCTAAATAGAGTACGGCGTTTCGGATCATGATGCTCCTAGTAATTGGATACTAGCGCGGTAGAAAAGTATTGTTGATATCCTGCAGTTTTGATAGCTGGCGACAAGGCTGTGGTCATAGGCTGTTTCCGTCATTCTAGTCCGATAGCATCAAGGTCCGCAAAGCACTAACATCTACTGGGCATGCGTAACACACTGCGCTTCAGCCAGACTCTCTAAACCCGCGCCACCACAAGCGCAGCCCGGTTTTCCAGATTTCCCCCGCACCAGCGTTTTGCCTCACTCGCCGTGGTGGCACAAAAACCTTCTTGCCTTTTAATACAACTAAATAGTAATATAGTATCAAATCATTCAAGAACGGGCTCCCATGAAAATCATCATCGTAGGCGGTGTGGCAGGTGGCGCCACCGCTGCAGCACGGTTAAGACGCGAAAGCGAAGCGGCGCAGATCATTTTGGTCGAGCGCGGCCCCTATATCAGCTTTGCCAACTGTGGTCTGCCTTATCACATCTCCGGCGCGATTGCCGAGCGCGAGCAGTTGCTGGTCAGTAGTGCCGAGGCTTTTCATGCCCGCTACCGGGTGGATGTCCGTGCCAAGACCGAGGCGCTGGGGATTGACCGTGTGGCCAAGACCTTGCGCCTGCGCAACCTTTCCACGGGTGAGGAGTATGACGAGAGCTACGACCGGCTGCTGCTCTCGCCCGGTGCGGAACCGATCCGCCCGCGCCTGCCCGGCATTGATTCGCCACGCATTTTCAGTCTGCGCAACATCCCGGACCTGGACCGGATCATGGCCCATATCAAGGAGGCACAGCCGCGCCGCGCCGTGGTGATTGGTGGCGGCTTCATCGGCATTGAGGTTGCCGAAAACCTGCTTGAGCGCGGCATGTTCGTCACTCTGGTGGAAGGGGCGGACCAGATCCTCGCCCCGCTCGACCCGGAAATGGCGGCGATTGTTCATGCCCACATGCGTGAAAAGCAGGTGGAGCTGTATCTGTCGGCCAAAGTGGAGGGTTTCGAGGACAAGACGGATTACTGCACCGTTTTTCTGGAAAACGGCAAACGCCTGCAGGCCGATCTGATCATTCTGGCCATCGGCGTGCGCCCGGAAACCACGCTTGCCCGCGCGGCCGGGCTGGAACTGGGGGCCACCGGGGGCATCCGTGTCAATGAATGGCTGCAGACCTCCGACCCGGCCATCTACGCCGTGGGTGACGCCATCGAAGTCACCCAGAAGCTTTCTGGCACACAGGCCTTGATCCCGCTGGCAGGCCCGGCCAACCGCCAGGGCCGCATCGCGGCAGACAATATGCGGGGCGGCGAGCCCACGCCTTACCGGGGCACACAGGGTACGGCGATCCTGAAAGCTTTCGACCTCGCCGCTGGTAGTACCGGCCTCAATGAAAAGCAGCTCCGCGCGGCAGGCGTGGCGTACCTGGCTAGCATCACGCATGGTGGCTCCCACGCTTCCTACTACCCTGGCGCGATGCCTTTGAGCATCAAGCTGCTCTACACACCCGAAGGGCAGATCCTGGGGGCGCAGGCGGTCGGGATGGATGGCGTGGACAAGCGCATCGACGTGATCGCCACCGCGATCCACGCCGGATTGAAGGTGGAGGAACTGGCTGATCTGGAGCTGGCCTACGCACCACCTTTCAGCTCTGCCAAAGACCCGGTCAATATCGCCGGTTACGTGGCAGGCAACGTGCTGCATGCCGGGCAGAAGATGATTGCCTGGGACGAACTCCAGCGTAGCGAGCGCGGCGGTCTGCAGCTCATCGATGTGCGTACCCGCGAGGAATACAGCCTGGGCAGCATTGCCGGGGCACACCATATCGACCTCAACACCCTGCGCGAGCACTTAGGCGAGCTTGACCCGGTCAAGCCGACAGTGGTGTTCTGCCAGGTCGGCCTGCGCGGCTATCTGGCAAGCCGCATCCTGCAACAGGCGGGCTTCAAGGATGTGCGCAACCTTTCCGGGGGTTACAAAACCTGGTCCTTCGCCGTAGAAAAGCAATCCAACCCGGATATTTTTGACTACGAAGACATCAAGCGTCGTGAGGCCACACCGACTCCCCCCAGCTACGGGATGAGCCCACAGCCCGGTCCCCGGCAGAAGCTCAATGCCATGGGCCTGCAATGCCCCGGCCCGATTCTCAAGACTTTCAAGGCCATGGAAGCCTTGGAGGTGGGTGAGGAGCTTGAAGTGCTCAGCTCCGACCCGGCTTTTGCCCGCGACATCCGCGCCTGGGCCCAGAAGACCGGGCACGCCCTGCTGGAAGTCGCTCAAGACAAAGGCACCATTACCGCCGTGCTACGCAAGGGCGCCCCGCTTGTCGCCCCCCAGGCCAGCGCAACAGCATTGCCCGCACGTGAGCAAACAACGCTTGTGGTGTTCTCTGCCGATCTCGACAAAGTAATGGCCAGCCTGATCATCGCCAACGGTGCGATGGCCATGGGCAAGCCGGTGGCGCTGTTCTTCACCTTCTGGGGGCTGAACGTGCTGCGCCGCGACGATCCGCCTGCACTAGATAAATCTTTCATGGATCGCATGTTCGGCATGATGATGCCTGCCGGAGTGAGCAAGCTGAATTCGATCTCGAAGATGAACTTTGCGGGCATGGGCGCCAAGCTCATCCGCAAGGTGATGCGTGACAAGCGGGTTGAAGAGGCTGCGCAATTGTTGCGCAATCTCCAGGAGGGTGGTGCCCAGCTCATCGCCTGCCAGATGTCGATGGATGTGATGGGCATCCGCCACGAGGAACTGATTGATGGCGTGGAGATCGGTGGTGTCGCCGCCTTCCTGGCTGAAGCGCACCAATCGGCCACCACCCTGTTCATCTGATCGGTTGATCCAAACAGCCCCGTCCGGGATGGGCGGGGCTGTTTCGTTTTTACAGTACCAAACACCTGCTGGCCTTACAATGACGGCCATGAACGCCAAACCACCCTCACGCCCCTCGTCGCGCGGCCCTTCGGCACGCCCGCATTCTTCTTCCCGCAGCCGTGCTCCGGCCCTGCCGCCCTTGCCTGCCGGTTCGCTGGCAGAAGCCTTCAGCGTGGCTTCAGATGGCCTCAAGGCGGTACTGGATGGCTACGCACTCAATGATGGTCTGTATGGGCTCTGGCAAGCCTACCCGGAGCTGACTCCGGCAGGCCGTGGCGCCGTGCAGGATCTGCTCTATGGCAGCCTGCGGGATTTTGGCCGGGGAACCGCCATTCTGGAGGTTCTGCTCTCCAGCCCGATCAGCGAGAAGCGCATCACGGCGCTGCTGCTCGTGGCCCTGTACCGCCTGGAAACCCGCCCGGATACCGCGCATACCGTGGTGGACCAGGCTGTTGAAGCTGCAGCAAGGCTGGCGGGCGGCAACTTCAAGGGGTTGGTCAATGGCGTGTTGCGCAACGCACTGCGGCGCTGGGATGAGCTTCTCCCAAAGCTGGACGCACAGGACGCCGCGCTCTGGCGCCACCCACAGTGGTGGGTGGATTCGGTGCGCCGCAACTGGCCAGAGCAATGGCAGGCTATCCTGCAGGCCAACAACAGCCATCCGCCGATGAGCCTGCGCATCAACCGGCGGCGCATTGATCCGCACGCCTACCGCAGCCGCCTTACTGAAGCCGACATTGCCTTCACCGATCTGGGGCCTTGCGCCATCCAGTTGGCCGCCCCCTGCCCGGTCGCCCAGCTCCCCGGCTATGCCGAAGGGCTGGTTTCGGTGCAAGACTGGGGCGCCCAACAGGCCGCAGGCTTGCTGGACCTGCATGACGGCCTGCGGGTGCTGGATGCCTGTGCAGCCCCCGGTGGCAAAACTGCCGCGATGCTGGAACTGGCAGACCTCCATCTGGAAGCCCTGGAACTGGAGGGCCGGCGCGCCAGCCGCATCACGGAAGCCTTGAGCCGCCTGGGCTTGAGCGCAGACGTCCACACCGTAGACTGCCGCGATACTCAAAAGTGGTGGGATGGCACACCCTTCGACCGGATTTTGGCCGATGTTCCCTGCTCCGCCTCCGGGGTGGCGCGTCGCCACCCGGACATCAAATGGTTGCGTAGACCCCACGACATTGCGCATTTCGCAACAATTCAGGCTGAAATTCTGGATGCACTGTGGATAACACTGGCGCCAGGCGGGAAAATGCTTTATCTCACATGTTCGCTCTTCCCAGAAGAGAACGGCAATCAGGTTGCGCGCTTCGCAACCCGCCATAAAGACTGTGTCCGCCTGCCGTTCGCTGACGGCGCCTTTGAGAAACAATTGACGCCTTGCCCGCAGCATGATGGCTTTTACTTTGCACTGCTGGAGAAATCTGCTCGCTAGCCTGCGCCGAGGCCTGTTTGGCCTGATGCTGCTGTGGGGCGTTGTGGCCATGCTGCCCGTGCCTGCCCATGCGGCGGGCAGCGTGGAGTTCCGCTATGCAGAGCTGGTGGCCTCTGACCAGGACTACGTGATCAATGCCGCGATCAACCTGCAAAATAAGCCACGCCTGCAGGAGATGATCGAAGCAGGCGTCTCGGTGCCTTTCCGCGCCGAAGTCATCATCACCCGGCCGCGTTGGTATTGGTTCAATGAGACCATCTCGGAACGCTCGCTGGACCTGAAGCTCTCCTACCATGCGCTGACGCGCCAGTACCGGGTGTCCGTGGGCAACCTGCACCGTAACTTCACCTCCTACGATGAAGCCATGCGGGCTTTGCTGTCGCTGCACAACTGGGCGGTGGCGGATCGCTCACGGCTCAACGAGGGGGAATCCTACCAAGTGGGGCTGCGCTTCCGGCTGGACATAAATTCGCTGGCCAAACCCTTCCAGGTGGCGGCATTGGGTTCGCATGACCTGGATCTGAACACGGGATGGGTGACCTGGGTGCTCCAGGTGCCCAAAGACGCCCGATGAAACGCCTGCTGATCATCACCTCGGCAGCCGGGGCGATCCTGCTTTTCCTGCTCGCTTCTGCTGGGGCCAACACCTCGCTGTTCTCGCACAACTACCCGGTACTGCTGGGCCTGAACCTGTGTCTGGCACTGGGGCTGGCCATCATGGTGGGCATTCAGTTGCACCGCCTGCGCGAGGAGTACCGCCACCGCCAGTTCGGCTCCCGCCTCAAGCTCAAGCTGATCGGCATGTTCGTGCTGTTGGCCGTGGTGCCAGGAGCCATCATTTATCTGGTATCGGTGCAATTTGCGGTGCGCTCCATCGAGTCCTGGTACAACGTCAAGATCGACACAACCCTCAACTCCGGGATTGAGCTGGGGCGCACAGCCTTGGACGCCCTGCTCGACCAGCTTGGCGAACGTACCCGCAATCTGGCCCTGGAGATGAGCGACGCAGCCACGCCTCCCGGCTATCCGGCGCTTGCCCGCGCACGTGACCAACTCAATGCCGATGAGGTCAGCCTGATCTCCAGCAGTGGGCGGGTACTCAGTTCCACAGGGGAGACCGATGGCAAGCTCCAGCCCGACCCCCTCCCCGCCACCTTGCTGCGGCAGGCCAGGGTGGGGCATGGGTATCGCGCCATCGAGGGGGAAGGCACCCAGCTGATGATGCGTGTGGTGGTGCCGATTTCCAGCCGCCAGTTTTCCTCCACGCCACTACTCTTGCAGGTACGCGCTCCGGTTCCCAGTGCGCTGGCCGAAAGCGCGGAAAGCATCCAGGAGTTACACCGCAACTACCAGGAGCTGCTGCTGGCGCGCCAGGGGCTCAAACGCATCTATGTGATCACCCTGACGCTGGCCCTGCTGCTGGCGGTGTTCACCGCCATCGTGCTGGCCTTTGTGTTTGCGCGCTCGCTCTCGGCGCCGCTGTCGATCATTGCCGAAGGCACCCAGGCAGTGGCCTCGGGCGACTTTTCCCCCCGGCAGGCCCTGCCTGCACGGGATGAGTTGGGGGTACTGACCCAATCCTTCAACCGCATGACCCGCCAGTTGCAAGATGCCCGCGTGCAGGCCGAGCAGCATCGCGCTGCGGTCGATGCGGCCCGTGCCTATCTGGAAAGTGTGCTGGGCAACCTCTCGGCCGGGGTGTTGGCCTTCTCGCCCGAAGGCATGCTCAAAGCCGCCAACATGGGGGCGATGACAATCCTGCGTGACGACCTGACCGATTACGAGAAGATGCCGCTGTCCGACTGGGACTCACACGCCACCTTCCGCGAGGCAGTACTGTCTGGCTTTGCCGAAAACGACAAGGACTGGCAGAAGCAGATTGAGATCCAGCGCGAAGAGGGGCAGGTGCAGACACTCCTGCTGCACGGCTCGCGCCTGCCGGAAGCGTCGGGCGGGGGCTATGTGATCGTCTGCGACGACATCACCGAGTTGCTGTCGGCCCAGCGCAATGCGGCCTGGGCCGAAGTGGCCCGCCGGCTGGCCCACGAGATCAAGAATCCGCTCACGCCAATCCAGCTCTCCGCCGAGCGCCTGGAACATAAGCTCTCGGACAAACTCAACGAGCAAGACCGCAGCATGCTGGCGCGCTCGACCCAGACCATCGTCAATCAGGTGGAGGCGATGAAGAATCTGGTCAACAGTTTCCGCGATTACGCCAAACTGCCCCCGCCGAAACTCGCCACAGTCGACCTGAACGCCTTGCTGCATGAAATCCTGGTGCTGTATGAAAGCTCGCGTGTGCCGGTGGCGGTGGAATATGGTGAGGACATTCCACAGGTCAAGGCCGACGCCAGCCAGCTGCGCCAAGTGATCCACAATCTGTTGCAGAATGCTCAGGACGCGGTGGCCGAGCGTCCCCAACCGTGGGTAGGAGTTGAGACGCGACGCGACGGGCGGCGGGTGGAACTGATCGTGCGTGACAGTGGCAGCGGTTTTCCGCCTGCGATCATCAATCGGGCGCTGGAACCCTACGTCACCACCAAACCACGCGGTTCGGGCCTGGGACTGGCGATTGTGCGCAAGATCATGGATGAACACCGTGGCGAAGTATTGATCGGCAACCACGAAAACGGGGGGGCCGAAGTCAGAATCCGCTTGCGTCTGGCTGATCCAGACAAAGCCTAAAAACCTGTTCAAGGTCTGTAATCACAGCCTCACGGCAAGATCATGAACAGGGCTTAAGACCCCCTAGGGAAGACCCTAGGCCTGCATAGAGCTGCAAACCCCTAAACGGGTGTTGCCAAATCACAACACTGTGGTAGCCTTTCCACTATGGCAAAGATATTGGTTGTTGATGACGAAATTGGCATCCGCGAGCTGTTGCGCGAGATTCTGAATGATGAAGGGCATGATGTCGTGCTGGCAGAAAACGCTGCCGTTGCACGCATTGCGCGGCAAAGCGCCCGCCCCGATCTGGTTCTGCTCGACATCTGGATGCCCGACACGGATGGGGTCACCCTGCTCAAGGAGTGGGTGGCTACCGGCATGCTGACCATGCCCGTCCTGATGATGTCAGGCCACGGCACGATTGACACGGCCGTTGAAGCCATTCGGCTCGGGGCGCTGGATTTCCTGGAAAAACCGATTGCCTTGCAAAAGCTGCTCGCCGCCGTCAAACGTGGCCTGCAACAACAACCCACCAAGGCCCAGACCCACCTGACCCTGGCGGCCTTCACCCGCTCGGCAGCCCTGCGCGATCTGCGCAAGCGGCTCGATCAGGTGGTACAGAAGTCCCGCATCGTACTGCTGCGCGTGAGTGCCGGTTCAATGGCGGAATTGTGCGCCCGCAGTCTGCAGGTGGCCGGAACTGGCTGGCTAGACCTGGGGGCACTGACCCAACCCATCGAGCTGCACCTGCTGGAAGCCAACCGGGGGGGCGTGATCTATGTGGAGAACATTGCGCTGCTGACCCGCTCACAGCAGCGTAACCTCTCCTTCGTGGTCGAACGGCTCGACAAGTATGACCTGCGCCTGGTTGCTGCCGCAGCCTGCCAGCCGGAGGACTTGCTGCAAGAATCCTGGGACCCCTTGCTGGTGCGTCGCCTGTTTGAAATCACGCTGGTGCCGCCTTCCTTGCTGGAACTCAAAGACGACGTGCCGGAGATCGCCAGTCACCTGCTCAATCATCTGATCGCAGCAGGAGAGATCAGCCCGCACAACTTCTCCACCGCCGCGTTGAACGCCCTGCGCAACATCCCTTGGATGGGCGGTTTTGCCGAACTACGGGCGGCGATCCGCTCCCTGGCTCTGGGCGCCCTCGACAATGAAATCGGCCCGGATGAGGTCAATCGTTTCGTCTCCAAATCCTCGGTCGCCTCTCTGGCTCTGCCATTGGACGAGCCCTTGCGTGTGGCGCGTGAGGCGTTTGAGCGCCTGTACTTCGAACACCACCTGAAGCTGGAGGATGGCAACATCACCCGGGTGGCCGAGAAGAGCGGGCTGGAGCGCACCCACCTGTATCGCAAACTCAAGCAACTGGGGATTCCGGTCGGGCGCAAAGCGGATTAGCCTGCCCAAAGAGGGGGAGCGCCCCCTCTTCACCTCCCACCACACATCGGAAATTGGCAAACAATCGCCTCAAGTGGCGCCTGTTTGCCCGTTTGCGTGATATTGCTCACCTTTTTGCATTGCCCTAGCCCGGTATAATCGGGGTAAATGTATAGGTGGCACATCGAATGACGGCTCAGGAAGCACAGGAAATACAAGGGCTTGCACAGGACGAACTGTCCAATACCGTGCAACGCCTGAAAAAACGCCTTTTACGCGGGGTGGGGCAGGCCATTGCCGATTTCGGCATGATCGAAGAAGGCGATATGGTGCTGGTCTGCTGCTCAGGCGGCAAAGACTCCTTTGCCCTGCTGGATATGCTGCTGGCCCTGCAAAAGCGCGCGCCTGTGAGCTTCAGAGTCGTAGCCATGAATCTGGACCAGCGCCAGCCGGGTTTCCCTGCGGAGGTGCTGCCCGCCTATTTCGAATCGCTGGGGGTGGAATACAAGATCGTCACCGAGGATACCTATTCCATCGTCAAGGAAAAGATTCCCGAGGGCAAAACCACCTGTTCGCTATGCTCACGGCTGCGTCGCGGCATCATCTATCGCACTGCTGCCGAACTGGGGGCCACCAAGATCGCCCTGGGCCACCATCGTGATGACATCATCGAGACCCTGTTCCTGAACATGTTCTTCGGCGGCAAGCTCAAGGCTATGCCGCCCAAGCTGCTCAGCGACAATGGTCAGCACATGGTCATCCGCCCGCTGGCCTACTGTGCCGAGAACGATATTGCCAAGTATGCACGGGCACGCGCCTTCCCCATCA
Source organism: Uliginosibacterium gangwonense DSM 18521 (assembly GCF_000373965.1). Classification (GTDB taxonomy): domain Bacteria; phylum Pseudomonadota; class Gammaproteobacteria; order Burkholderiales; family Rhodocyclaceae; genus Uliginosibacterium; species Uliginosibacterium gangwonense. The sequence continues at coordinate 124,755 of NZ_KB892857.1, forward strand.
TCCCCTGCAACCTTTGCGGTTCGCAGGAGCAGGCGCAGCGCAAACAGATCAAAACCATGCTACATGAGTGGGAGCGCCAACATCCTGGGCGGACCGAATCCATTGCCACTGCCCTTAGGAACGTAGTGCCGAGCCATCTGTGCGATGGCAACCTCTTTGGATTCCGGACACTCGCTGGTAGCGATGCTTCTCCATTGGGGGACACGGTTTTTGATCCACAGGACGAAGAGATTTCTCTCCCCTCCGGTATTCCGTCTGTCTCCACAATTCAATGGCTCGCTACACAGGCGGACTGAAACCGATATCATAGAAACTTGGGAATACAATACATAAAATGAGTCCAATCATGAGCGAAACACGGAGCATCCTCATTGCGGAAGTGGCGGGAGACGGCCCTCTGTTCGGGAAAATCGGGGCAATGGAAACGAACCGCGCAGTTGAACGTTGCCGCAATCGCGCCGAGCGTTCGATCGAAAGTAACGATGGCACGCTCCTCAAGACCGAAGGACGCCAGATCGTGGCGCAATTTCAGCGTTGCGAAAATGCGGTGTTGGCCGCCTTCGACATGCGTACCCGTGTTTCGCAACTGCCCCCGGTTTCCGGGGTGAGTCTGTCGGTACGGATTGCCTTGCATATCGCCGCACCCGATGCTGGGGGTCACGTTCCGGCCGCCGCGCTGGACCTGACCAAGATGATCGTCAAGAACACCCCGACCGATCAGGTACTGGTGACCACCGAAGTTGTTGCAGCGCTGCCCGATTCGCTCCAGCCACACCTCGACCGTGAATCGGCACCGGTTGTGGCGGGTTACGACCTGCCGCTGTATCAGTTCAAGCAAGGTACGGCTGCCACGCCTCTGCGCGAAGCCTTCTCGCCGACGGCCACGTCCATCGCCCTCCATTCAGTGCTGTCTGACGGCGCTGAACACCCCGCAGCGCCCGCTCCTGTTTCCAGTGCCTCGCCCAAGGCTTCACTGATGCTGCGGCATGAGAACCACAACTTCACGGTCAGTGATCTGCGCCCTGTGCTGCTTGCCGGGCGGGAAGACGGCAATGATCTGGTGATCGCGGATAAGCGCGCATCGCGCCATCACTCACGGGTGGAATGGCGGCAGAACCGCTTCGTGCTGATTGATACCAGCACCAATGGCACCTATCTGGTCGATGAAGCAGGCAATGAGGTGATCCTGCGGCGTAGCGAAGCTGACATGCCTGCGCGCGGGCGCATCGGTTTTGGCTATTCTCCCCTGGAAACGGGCGCTGAAGTGGTGTTCTTCGATATCGGCCAGCGTTAATCCTGTTGCCCATTCACGAAAAAGCCCCGGTCATGCCGGGGCTTTTTCGTGACGCATCCTGTGGATCACCGCATCAGCCGTCGTAGGGGTCTTGGTCCCGATCCAGTAGATCGCGCTGACGATTGACGAATTCCTGGGTGGAATCAATCCCGCGCAGCTTGAGGATGGTATTACGCACCGCCGCTTCGAGCAGCACGGAGAGGTTGCGACCAGCGGCCACGGGAAGAATCACACGGCGCACCGACACCCCCAGGATGTCCTGCGTCTCCTCTTCATCCAGGGGCAGGCGCAGCGCATCCTCCGGCCCCGGATTACGGCGTTGCAGGTGGGCAATCAGCTTGAGCTTCATCTTGCGGCGGCAGGCCGTCTCACCGAAGATGGTGCGGATATTCAAAATTCCCAAGCCGCGTACTTCAAGGTAATCCTTGAGCATCTCAGGGCAACGCCCTTCGAGGACGCTGGAAGCCACGCGGGAGATTTCCACCACGTCATCGGCCACCAAGCCATGCCCCCGGCTGATGAGTTCCAGGGCCAGTTCCGACTTGCCTGCCCCAGATTCCCCGGTAATCAGCACACCGATACCGAGCACGTCCATGAATACCCCATGCAGGGAGACGCGTTCGGCAAGCTTGCGGGCCAGATAGCCGCGCAGCACATCGATGACGCGTGCAGCTTCATGGGGGGAGGCCATCACAGGCACCTTGGCCTGTTCACAGATCTGGCGCAGCACATCTGGCACGGCCGCGTCATCGGCCACGATGACCCCTGGCGGCGAGGCTGAAATGATGTCCGCAAGGTAACGCCCCAGTTTGTCGTGGGACTGGCGCCGCGCCCAGGCCAGCTCGGCTTCGCCAATGATCTGCAGGCGGTTGGGGTGGATCAGGTTGAGGTGGCCGACCAGATCGGCAGCCCAAACACGGTTGTCTGGCACCACCAGCTGGGTGTCCAGACTCCCGGCAACATGCCGCATTTGCAGGATATTGCGATTGGCCTCAAAGAGATGGGCTACGCTCGTTCGTCGCATTCGGGTTCCAGGATTCGAACAAAGACCAGGTAGCCTCGGCCCCTTCTGCCTCACACAGGCGCTCGCGGAAAGCCCGGTTGCTGAACATCTGGGCCAGTTCGGAGAGCAGCCGCAGGTGCGACTCGTTGGCCTGCTCCGGCACCAGCATCACGAAGATCATGTTGACCGGCGCGCCATCGGGCGCGGCAAACTCAATCGGTGCCGGGGTGCGGACGAAGACCCCCAGGGTCTGCTTCAAGCCCTTGATGCGCCCGTGCGGAATGGCCACCCCCTGGCCCAGACCGGTCGAGCCCATGCTCTCGCGTTGTGCGAGGGCAGAGACGACCTGTTTCTTCGCCAGGTTATAGTCGCGCGCGAAAAGATCGCCTACACAGTCAAACACGGCGTCCCGCGTGGCCAAAGGCACGTCGACGAGGATACGATTGACAGTAAGAATCTGGGAAATGAGGTTCATACAACACCAAGGCCACAATGACGGGTACTTTATACCCACCATTGCGGCCAGTCCAAAATTTCAATTGGGCGGATTATATGCGCTGCGCCACCGACTCACAGCACACGAGCAGATAAAATTATCCGCCGGGTGTCACGATCAGCCCGCGCTCTCGGCGTCCTGATGACGCGGGGAGCTGTGGTCATGATCGGCTTTCTTTTCCTTATGCTTGACGACCTGCCGGTTGAGCTTGTCAGTCATGGAATCAATCGCAGCGTACAGATCATCGTCCTCGCTTTCCACATAAATATCCTTGCCCCTGACATGAACAGTGACCTCAGCCTTCTGCTTGAGTTTCTGTACGGAGAGGATGACATGTGTAGCCGTCACATTGTCAAAGTGACGAATCACCCGATCGAGCTTGGTTGTGACGTATTCGCGCAAAGCGGGGGTCACTTCCAGATGATGGCCGGTGATGTTGAGATTCATAAACAACTCCTCTCTTGTTAGATCGATTTGCGCTGACTAACCGGCGGAATATTCAGTGACTCGCGGTATTTCGCAATCGTCCGCCGTGCCACCACGATACCCTGCTGGCCCAACAATTCGGCAATCCGGGCGTCGGATAGCGGCTTTCGCCCATCCTCGGCTGCAACCAACTGGCGAATCAGCGCGCGAATCGCCGTGGCCGAACAAGCCCCGCCTGTATCGGTGGATACGTGACTGCCGAAAAAGTATTTGAGTTCGAAAATCCCCCTCGGGGTTGCCATGTATTTCTGGGTTGTTACCCGCGACACCGTCGATTCATGCAGTTCCAGCTCTTCGGCAATCTCGCGCAAGGTCAGGGGCCGCATGGCCACCTCGCCATGATCGAAAAACTGGCGCTGGCTCTCCACAATCGCCTGGGAGACCCGCAGGATGGTGTCGAAGCGCTGCTGCACGTTCTTGATCAACCACTTGGCCTCCTGCAACTGGGCGGAGAGCGAGCCACTCACACCACGGTTGTTTTGAAGTATATCGGCATAAACGCGATGGACCCTTAACTTTGGCATCGCCTCCGGATTCAGGTTGACCACCCATACGCCCCGATGTTTCTTCACAATCACGTCAGGCACAATATAGCGCGTCTCGGCTGCCGTGTATTGTGCGCCGGGGCGCGGATTGAGGCGGCAGATCAGCTCCTGGGCCTCGCGTAGCGCATCATCACTGCACGACAGGCGCCTTTTCAGTTTGGCAAAGTCTCGGGCTGCCAGCAACTCCAGATTGTCTTCAACAATCGCCTGGGCCAAGGTGCGGGTTGCCGACTCAGGCAGGCCGCGCAATTGCAGGCGCATACATTCCTGCAAGTTGCGTGCGCCGACCCCCGTGGGGTCCAGATTCTGTACATGATGCAGGGCAATCTGCAGCTCTTCGGGTTCCACTTCCCACTCGGACGGGATCAGGGGCAGCAGCTCCTCAAAGCTCTGCTCCAGATAACCATCGTCCTCAAGGGCTTCGATCAGCAGCAGCACCAGGGCACGATCCCGGTCCCCCAGGGGCATGAGCGCGACCTGCCCGATCAGATGGTCGCGCAATGAGGTGGCGGCCGCCTGAAACTCCTGGAAATCGCTCTCATCGTCATCATTGTTACGGCTGCCGGTGCCTTCATTACGCCACTCGGCAGCTTCCCCCATGTCGTCATCCGAAGCATGGTCGTAAGCTTCGTTGATCGTATCCGGCATCTCGGTCACGCCGGGGGCTTCGTATTCCTCTTCGCCAGTACGCTCGGGCACCGGGTCTGCGGTCTGGAATTCATTGACGGCAACCGCCTCGGCAGCAGGTGCTACGCCCCCCTCTTCATCCGGTCCGTCCTGTTCGAGCATGGGGTTCTCGACCAGAATGCGCTCAATCTCCTGATTCAGCTCCAGGGTCGACAGCTGCAACAGCCGGATGGACTGCTGCAACTGGGGTGTCAGGGCCAGTTGTTGGGAGAGTCTGAGCTGCAACGACGGCTTCATGGCATACGGATTCCGGGTTTCTTTCTTTTAGAGGCGGAAGTGTTCGCCCAGATAGACCTGGCGAACCTTGTCATTGCGCACAATATCTTCCGGCGTGCCACCTGCGAGCACTTCCCCTGTATTAATGATATAGGCGTGATCACAAATCCCAAGGGTTTCCCGCACATTATGGTCGGTGATCAGCACGCCGATGCCACGGGATTTGAGAAAGGTGATGATTTTCTGGATATCGATCACGGCAATCGGATCGACCCCGGCAAAGGGCTCATCGAGCAGGATTAGGCGCGGCTCGGTCGCCAGCGCACGGGCGATTTCCACGCGCCGCCGCTCACCACCGGACAAAGACATGGCCTGAGCGTCGCGCAGGTGGGTGATGTTCAGTTCATCGAGCAGGGCATCGAGTTTGCGCACACGCCCGGCCTTGTCAAGCTTCTGCAACTCCAGCACGGCCATGATGTTCTCAACCACGGTGAGCTTGCGGAAGACTGAATTTTCCTGCGGCAGATAAGATAGACCCAGCTTGGCCCGGCGATGCATGGGCAGATGGGTGAGCGCCGTGCCATCCAGATGGATAGTGCCGCCATCGGCACGCACCAAACCGACGATCATGTAGAAACAGGTCGTCTTGCCCGCCCCGTTCGGGCCCAGCAAGCCGACCACCTCGCCACTGCCTACCTGGAATGAGACATCATGGACGACGGTACGCGCCTTATAGCGTTTTTTCAGGTTACTGACCCGCAGCAAACTCATCCGTTGATTCTTTCAATACTTGCCGGATTACTCCGGTGGAAAAACCCCGCGCTTGCAGGAAACGGGCTTGTCTGGCCCACTCTTTGGCGTCCTGTGGGATTTCGCCAAATTTCTTTGCCCACACTTCACGCGCCCGAACCACCTCGTCACCGATTCCCTCGGCGCACACCAGTTGCTCCAGTGCGGTTTCGATCAAATCCCTGGCCACCCCCCGCTGGGCCAGTTCATGCCGCAAGCGGCCAGCCCCCAGGCGCTGGCCCTTGGCACGCACATAGGCGCCAGCATAACGCTCATCCGACTGCAGGCCCAACTCGACCAGACGATCAAGTACGGCCTCCGTCACCTCAACAACCTCTTCATCGGCCCTGCCAGCGCCAAGCTTACTGCGCAACTCGGCACGCGAATGCTCGCGTGTGGCCAGCAGGCGCATGGCACGGGCCTTCAACTCGTCAAATACAGTAGCCATTGCTGCGGGCCCCGCCTGCACCCGAACGCTTACTCTGCCTCTGGCGCAGCAGCGGCACCACCTGCCGGAACGGGCACGGCCACAATGCCGATTTCAGCACGGATCTTGTTTTCAATTTCGCGGGCCATTTCCGGATGGGCGCGCAGATATTCGCGCACATTATCCTTACCCTGGCCGATCTTCTCGCCATTGTAGGCATACCAGGCGCCGCTCTTGTCGACAAATTTGTATTCCACCCCCATGTCGATGATCTCACCTTCACGCGAGATGCCTTCCCCATAGAGTATGTCGAAATTGGCTTCCCTGAACGGGGGAGCAACCTTGTTTTTCACCACTTTGACCCGCGTTTCGGAACCGATGACCTCATCGCCCTTCTTGATCGTACCGGTACGGCGGATGTCCAGGCGCACCGAGGAGTAGAACTTCAGGGCATTCCCCCCAGTGGTGGTTTCCGGGTTGCCGAACATCACACCAATCTTCATCCGGATCTGGTTGATGAAGATCACCAGGGTATTGGTACGCTTGATATTGCCAGTGAGCTTGCGCAGCGCCTGGCTCATCAGGCGGGCTTGCAGGCCGGGGAGCTGGTCGCCCATCTCGCCTTCGATTTCGGCCTTGGGCGTCAGTGCGGCCACCGAGTCGATCACCACCACATCCACGCCGCCCGAGCGCACCAGCATGTCGGCAATTTCCAGCGCCTGCTCGCCGGTATCCGGCTGCGAGATCAGCAAGTCGGAAATCTGCACGCCCAGCTTTTGCGCATAGCCCACATCCAGGGCATGCTCGGCATCAATGAACGCTGCGGTGCCACCGAGCTTTTGCATCTCGGCCACCACTTGCAAGGTCAGCGTAGTTTTACCGGACGACTCCGGGCCGTAGATCTCGACCACCCGGCCACGAGGTAGGCCGCCAATCCCCAAGGCAATATCCAGGCCCAGCGATCCGGTGGACACCGATTCGATGGCCTCCACCTTGCGATCGCCCATCCGCATGATGGAGCCTTTGCCGAACTGCTTCTCGATTTGCGACAGGGCCGCCTGGAGCGCCTTGGTCTTGTTGTCGTCCATATTCACCTCTTGGAATAGTTGAAAACATTATGGCACAGAGCTTGCTGAGCCAACGTGATCTGAGTGTTTTCCCACACAGGGAATTCAAAACTACTGTAAGCATGAACAGTATCACAGATTCCCTCAGCCGATTCGTTGATAATTCGTTACAAGCTCATGCCCTTTTGGTCTTGGCTTGGTCATACAAATCCCGCATCATCTTGCCCTGCCTCCCATTTCGCCTTTGGCGCTCAGGCGGAAACGCTCGGGTGAAGACTGATGCTGTGCCGTTCAATTGTTGTAATCACGTTGGCTGCCATGGTATTGCCAGCCTGCACCAAAACCTCTGGCGACAAGACAGACCCCGCCAGCACGGCAAGCGCCCCAGCCAAGGCGCAGGGCGCCTCGGGCGGCAAGGGGAGCAGCCGACCCCAGGCCGTGAGCACCACGCGCACACGGGTGGAAACCGTGCCACTAACGCTGGAAGCACAGGGCAATGTGCTGGCGCTTGATGAGGTGGATATCCGCCCCCAGAAAAACGGCATGATCACCCAGATCCACTTCAAGGAAGGGGATGAACTCAAGCGTGGGCAATTGATGTTCACCCTGGATAGCCGGGACGATGACGCCAACGTTGCCAAGGCAGCCGCTGCGGTCACCAGCGCCGATGCAGCACTGGCCATTGCCCAGCGTGACTTGAAACGGAACCAGGAACTCTCGGACAAGAATTTCATCTCGCCTTCCGCGCTGGACAGCTTCCGCAACAAAGTGGATTCCGCTGCGGCCAACCTCGCCCAGAACAAGGCAGCGCTGGAGCAGGCCAAAGTCTCCCAGTCCTACACCCATCTCTACGCGCCTTTCGATGGGCGCACCGGGGTGATTTCGGTGCGCCCCGGCAGTCTGGTGACGTCCACGGCTTCCTCCCCCGCCCTGGTGCACCTGACGCGCATGAACCCCATCGGGGTGAGTCTCTCGATTGCCGAACGCGACATGCCCCCGCTCCTTGAGGCCATGCGCAAGGGGCCGGTCAAACTCAGCGCACTCACCACCGGGCAGGCCCGCCTCAAAGGCGAGGTGATCTTTATCGACAGCACAGTGGATCGCACCGCTGGCACGCTCCTCATCAAAGCCCGGTTGGATAACAGCAGCCGTCTGGTATGGCCGGGGCAGTACGTCACGATCCAGCTGGATGCGGGTGAGATCCCCAACGCCGTCACCCTGCCCGCGCAGGCCGTGGTCAACGGGCCCAGTGGGCGCTTTGTTTATGTCGTGCAAGATGACCAGACCGTGCGCCCCCAGGCGGTCGAACTGGTACGCATCGTCCAACAGAAGGCCGTACTGACCGGCATTGGCAGCGACATCAAAGTGGTGCTGGAAGGCGCGCAGAATCTGCGCCCCGGCAGCAAGGTGGTGGAGAGCAAGGCCGACGCCGGTAGCGGCAAGCGTGAAGGCCGGGGCAGGCAAGGCAGTGCAGCATCCGCGCCGACAGCAGCGACCTCGACAGCGGGTGCGGGCAAATGAAGATTTCCGAACAGAGTATCCACCGCCCGGTTGCCACCACGCTGCTGTGGCTGGCGGTGATGATCAGCGGCATTGCTGCCTGGCTGCATCTGCCGATTGCCGCCCTGCCATCGTTCAACCAGCCGACCATCCAGGTCAGCGCCTCACTCCCCGGTGCCAGCCCGGAAACCATGGCCTCTTCGGTGGCGATGATTCTGGAGCGGCAGTTCTCCACCATCGCCGGGCTGAAGGTGATGACCTCCAGCAGCACGCTCGGCAGTACTTCGATCACGCTGGAATTCGACGCGGAGCGCAATATCGACTCTGCCGCCATCGACGTGCAGGCTGCACTCCTGCGGGCCAACCGGCAGTTGCCCAAGGACATGACCAACCCGCCGAGCTACCGCAAGGTCAATCCGGCGGATGATCCGATTCTGTTCATCACGCTGGATTCGCCCTCGCTGTCGCTGGATCAGCTCAACGACTATGCCGACAACCTGATCTCCCCCACCCTGGCGACCTTGAACGGCGTGGCGCAGGTCACCATCAACGGCCAGAAGCGCTACGCGGTGCGCATCAACATCGACCCGGCCAAGCTGGCCGCACGAGATCTGTCGATCAACGAGTTGGCTACCGCCCTAGCCGCCTCGAATACCAACACGCCGCTGGGCTCACTGGAAGGCAGCCGGCAAACCCTGATCGTTGACGCCAACGATCAGCTCAAGAATGCGGCCGACTACGCCCGCCTGATCGTCGCCACCAAGAACGGGCAGTCCGTGCGCCTGTCGGACGTGGCCAATGTGCAGGACAGCGTGGAAAACATCAAGACCGGCAGCTGGGTCAATGGCGAGCGCATCATCAACCTGCAGGTGCTACGCCAGCCGGACGCCAACACGGTGGCCGTGGTCGACGCGATCCGTGCGGCCATCCCGCGCCTGCAAGCCCAGTTGCCTGCCTCGGTACGCATCCAGATCCTCAACGACCGCTCGTTGTCGATCCGCGACTCGATCCACGATGTCACCCTCACCCTGCTGCTCACCATCGGGCTGGTGATGATGGTGATCCTGATGTTCCTGCGGCGCCTGTCGGCCACGCTGATCCCATCCGTATCGCTCCCGGCCTCGCTGCTGGCCACCTTCGGCCTGATGTTGTGGGGCGGCTTCAGCCTAGACAACATCTCGCTGATGGGGCTGACCATCGCGGTCGGGCTGGTCGTCGATGACGCCATCGTGGTGCTGGAAAACATCGTGCGCCACGTGGAAGACGGCATGAAGCCCTTCCAGGCGGCCGTGCGCGGGGTACGCGAAGTGGGCTTCACCGTGGTGTCGATCTCGGTATCCCTGGTGGCCGTGTTCATCCCCATCTTTTTCATGCCCGGCACCATCGGCCTGCTCTTCCACGAATTCGCGGTGGTGGTCACCCTGGCGATCATGGCCTCTGCCGTGGCTGCGCTGACGATCATCCCGATGCTCTCGGCGCGCTTCGTCAAACATCACCATGACGATCACAAACCGCCGCTGTGGAGCCGGATGTTCGAGGCCATCTTCAACGCCGTGCTCAATGGCTACGGCCGCTCACTGGCCTGGACGCTGCACCGCCGTTGGCTGATGCTGCTGATGGCACTGGCCACCTGTGTCGCCACGGTCTGGCTGTATCAGATCATGCCCAAAGGCTTCTTCCCGGAAGAAGATATTGGGCAGGTACGTGCCCCCGTGCAGGCTTCTGCCGATATTTCCTGGCCGGCAATGCGTGAGCTGCTCACCAAGATTGATGCCCGCATCCGCGCCACGCCCTATGTGTCGGACGTAGTGTCCAACTCCGGCAGCAGCAACAAGGGCTTTATCTTCATCACCCTCAAGCCGCGCAAGGACCGCCCCCCCATGGCCCAGGTGCTGGAAGGCTTGCGCAAGGCCACGAGCGACATCCCGGGGGTGCAGATTTCCTATTCGCCCATCCAAAACCTGCGGGTGGGCGGGCGCAGTTCCAGCAGCCGCTACCAGTACACGCTGCAATCGGTGGATTACGCCACGGTGGTGGAGTGGGCCTCCAAGCTGCAACGCAAGATGCGCGAATCCGCGCTGCTCAAGGATATCAACAGCGACGCAGACCAGGCGGGCCTGCAGGCCCGGTTGATCATCGACCGCGACCAGGCTCTGGCGCTGGGGGTGGATATGCAGAACCTGCGCACAGCGCTGAATTCTGCGTTTGGCGAGCGCCAGATTTCCACCATCTACGCACCACAGGACAACTTCCCGGTGTTGATGCTCTGGGAAGACCAGTTCCGAGGCGATGAGAATGGCTTCGACTTCCTCAAGGTACGCAGCAAGAACGGGCAGTTGATCCCCGTCACCAGCTTTGCCCACGTGGAGCGGGTGCCCGTCAACACCACGGTCAACCACCAGGGGCAGATTGGTGCGGTCACCCTATCGTTCAACCTTGCCCCGGGCGTGACTTTGTCGGAGGCAGTCGAGGAAGTGCTCACGCTCAAGGATTCGCTGGCCATGCCTGCCAACGTATTTGGCGACTTTGCCGGGGACGCTGCGGTGTACCGCGACTCCCAATCCAGCCAGTTGTGGCTAATCCTGATCGCCATCTCGGTCATCTACGTGGTGCTGGGCGTGCTCTACGAGAGCTGGATTCACCCCATCACCATCCTGGCCGGGATTCCTTCCGCCGCCGTGGGGGCGCTGCTCTCACTGCGCTTGGCGGGGCTGGAGCTGACCTTCATCGCCATGGTGGGCATCCTGCTCCTGATCGGGATCGTGAAAAAGAACGCGATCATGATGATCGACTTTGCCCTGGAAACGCAGCGCAAGGAACATCTCACCCCCGACAAGGCCATTCTGGAAGCCTGCCGCCTACGTTTTCGCCCGATCCTGATGACCACCCTGGCGGCGATCATGGGCTCACTGCCGATTGCGTTAGGCATGGGCGCAGGCGCCGAGCTGCGCCAACCGATGGGGGTCGCCATCGTGGGCGGGCTGATCTTCTCGCAGTTGATCACGCTCTACATCACGCCTTCGCTCTACCTGTCCTTTGACTGGCTGCAGCATCGCCTCGGTCTGGTCGCTAAACAGCCCGAAAAACACTGATCGATCCCACGCCGATGCTTCGGCGTGGGACAATCGCGTTTTACGCAGTGGATTTTTCCCCTTATGCCCATCCAGTGGTTCCCCGGACACATGACTTCGGCGCGAAAAAAAGCGCGCGAGGCCATGGAAAGCATCGATGTCGTCATCGAGGTGGTCGACGCACGCCTGCCCGAGGCCAGTTGCAACCCGCTCATCCACGAAATGCGCCTGTTCCGGCAGCGTCCCTGCCTGAAGATTCTGAACAAGGCGGATCTGGCTGATCCGGCTGTCACCGCAGCGTGGCTGGAGTATTTCAACCGCCAACCCGGCATCAAGGCCGTGGCGCTCTCGTGCAAGAAGCCCGCCGATGTGGCCCGCGTACCCGGCCTGTGCCGCCTGCTGGCGCCGCACCGCAACGACAACCTCAAGCCGCTGCGGATGATGATCATGGGGATTCCCAACGTCGGCAAATCGACCTTGATGAATGCGCTGCTCAAACGCAAGATTTCGGCTGTCGGCGATGAACCTGCAGTGACCAAAAACCAGGTGCGGGGCGACATCGACCTGCGCCACTCCCTGGTCGACACACCGGGGATGATGTGGCCGAAGATCGAATTCGACAGCGACGGCTATATGCTCGCCGCCAGCCATGCCATCGGACGCAATGCGGTGATTGATGAGGAAGTGGCCACCTTCCTGGCCGAGGTGTTGCTGGCCCGCTATGCGCCCAATCTTACCGAACGCTATGGTTTTGCCACGGCGGGCATGGATGGGGTGGCCATCGTGGAGGCCGTTGCCAAACGCCGCGCCATGCGCCTGAAAGGCGGCGGGCTGGATCTGGAAAAAGCCTCCCTAGTGCTGTTGCAAGACTATCGGGATGGCAAGCTGGGCCGCATCAGCCTGGAGACGCCCGAGACCCGTACCGTGATGATCTCGGAACATCGCGCAAAAGTGGCCGCAGCGGTGAAAGACGAAGCCACACCCGATGCCCAGGCTGACTGAAGTCTGCACTCGCACCTGCCCCCACTGTGGCGGCCAGATCAGCTTTGCCTACTGGCTGGCCTGGGTCTGTGGAATTTTTCCGCTCAGCTTTGGTCTGGTGGTGTTCCTGCTCTGGCAGGTGGCGCGCTGGCAATGGCTGCAATGGGCCGGGATCATGGCCCTGTGTGGTGGCGTTCTCATCTCGCTACTGGGCGGCCTTGCCTTGCTGGTCCACATCTGGCAGGCCCGCCGCCTGCCCATCGAAAACCGGCGCCGCTTCTGGCGTAACAACGCGGCCTGCGCCGGGCTGATCATGCTGAACTATGCCGCCGCAGCCGGAGTACTCTGGTACGTAGCCTATATCATTGATTGACAGTGTAGCCACCCGACTTCCCGGAGGAACCCCATGCCCGCCCCTGCTGCCCTGTTTGCCATGCTGCTCTTCAGCCTGATCGGCTTCGCCGCCTTCCTCTACGGCAAGCGTGCGGTGAATGTCAGCTATATGGCGATCGGGGCGGCATTGATGGGCTACACCTACTTTGTTTCGGATACCCTACTCTTGTATCTGATTGGCGCCGCCCTGTGTGGGGCGCTGTACTGGTTCAGGGGCTAGGCGCTTTATTCAGCCCTTGCGCACAGCGGCATCGGTGAGCCCTTTCAGGGCTACGCGCACAGAACTCCAACGCACTGCGGCACGATCTCCATCGAAGCAGTGCGTTACACACTCTGGCTCGGCACCACGCCACATCCAGCCAAAGCATACCGTGCCGACCGGCTTTTCCGTGGTGCCCCCCGCTGGACCGGCAATCCCCGAGATGGCTACGGCCACATGCGCCACCGAACGCGCCAGGGCACCGGCGAGCATTTCGCGTACAGTCTCTTCGCTGACTGCGCCAAAGGCATGCAGCGTCAAGGGGGAGACCCCCAGCAACTCGACCTTGGCCTCGTTGGAATAGGTCACAAAACCACGATCAAACCAGGCGCTGGACCCGGCAATCTCGGTCACCGCCGCAGCCACCAGACCCCCTGTGCAGGATTCTGCGGTAGCCAGCTGCCAGCGCCGCTGCAGCATGTAGGCGCCAACATGAGCGGCCAGTTTTTGAATGTCGTCATTCATTGTGAACTCCTGGAAAAGCGGCTTCAATCCTGGGGCGGATGATCGCCCACAGGCTAGGGAAAACCTCTGCTACACACTGGTTGCGGGCCAGCACCTGTTCAAGCTTGATCGAATACTCCTGCCAAGTGTGCCCATCGTTAGCCAGATTGTGGAGTACCGGCATGATGCGGTCGAGCGCGTTGGCGTAGCGGGCTTCAGGCGTCTGCCCTGCGGTAAATTCTTCCCACAGGCCACGCAGCTGCGTGGCATTCTGGCTGGGCAATTTGGCAAGCAGATGACCCAGCGCGACTTCTTCCGACAGATGCGCAGCATCGCGAGCAGGATCGTAGATAAAGGTATCCCCGCAGACAATCTCGGGAATATCATGCACCACCATCAGCAATGCGGCATGTTGCGCATCCACCGGAAAAGTGCAGTAATCCTTGAGCAACAAGGCGCAGATCGCCCCATGCCAGCTATGTTCGGCACTATTCTCGGGGCGGGCGATACCGCTGGGGCGGGTGCGGCGCTCAACCGCCTTGAGTCCGTCGAGCGTCAGAATAAATTCCAGGATGCTTGCTGCACTCACTTCAAATTCCTCACGGAAATCCACCCTTGCGCGGCATGTAGAAACCAGGGGAGGATACCACTGTGGGCTTGCAATCCACGTGAACCGGGCGACAATCCCCCGGCACAACCACTTTCCGACAGAACAGCACTCTGGTGCGACAACGGGCGGCCATCGCCTACCCAAAAGCGCTATGCTTTGAGCAATTTTCTCCTTGGCAATAAAATAGCCATCTGAAGCTGCTATCAAGTCGATTGTGCACATGAGCAATCTCGCCTTGCACCAAACTGGATAGTGGTACCCTCTGAAACAGCCTTGGCATTATCGAAAACAAATACGCCACCTGGAAACAATTTGATCATGCGATGCCCGCGTTGTGGACATGAAAACCCCCCATCCTCCATCTACTGCCTGCGCTGCAATTGCAATTTGCAGATGGATGTGGAGAACTACCGTCCTGACGCCCAGATGACGGTGATCCTGCCCAGCACACCTGGGAAGCTGGAACCGCTGACCCCGCCCCCGGTGCTGGATGCCGCCAATGATCCGCTTGAGACGATCATCCTGGATAAGCCCAGCCATGCTCCGGCATCCAAGCCCCCCGTTTCGCCTGCCCACGCGTTGCCCTCCACGCCACCACTGGCGCCCGCCGCGCACACGCCCAGCCCGGTTCTACCAGCCAATTCGGCCCCCGCCCAGGAAGCCCGCCCTGCTGGACAGCGTGCCACACCCAATGCGGGAACCATCCTGCCTGTTCTCCAGACAGAGGTGCTTGAACCCGGCGCCGTGGATGCAGCACTCCAGGCGCGACAAGCCGCAGCGCCCACGCCAGCAGGCGCCCCACAGAACAGGAACGCAGCCCCAAAATCTCCCCCCACCCGGAAACAGGCGACCTCGCGTGCGCCCGTAGCCGCCAAGCAGGCCGCAACATTCAGTATCGTGGTTGGCACTGCCAGCGTGGTGCTGTTGGCCGTAGCCGTGGGCTTCTATCTGTACACAACCCGCACGACAAAAGCCCCCACGGCGGACACCCTGCCCCCCGTGGCGATGTCGATACCGGTTGTGGCGGCCAGCAAACCGGCACCCCCTCCTGTGCAGAGCGAGCCTGTGGCTCCTGTGCTAGCCGTCGCGGCCGTTTCAGAAGCGCCTGCAATACAGCCCACGCCCGTGGTAGAGGTGGCAGCGTCTGCGCCCCCCAGCGTGGTCACGGTTGATCTTACCCAGGCCGCCACGCCGCATATGCTCAAGGAAGCCGAGATCACCGCCCTGCTCAAAGACCTGAAGAAGCGCCGCCCGCCGGAAGATTGCGACGGCGCGAGCCGCATGCTGGTCAGCGATCACAACGTACTGCCCAAGCAGGCAGGGCGGATCGCCAAGCGCGCCTACCCGGATCTATGCGCCCCAGCCCCCAAACCCACCACGGACATTGCCTCAACCATTCAGCGCACCCCTGTGCAGGAGTCAGCCCCGCCCCCTGCCGTCGCCAAAGCGCGAACGCTGGATGAGCAGTATGAAGAGCGCATCGGTAGCGAGTGCTCCAAGGGTGCTTTCGGCTATGTCTGCCGGGAAGCCATGCGGGTCAAGCTATGCGGGAAACTGGTCGAAAATCCGCCTGCGGGGCAGAGCATCTGCAAACAGTAGACGCGGGATGTTCCAGGCGCGGACGCGCCTGGAGTGAACCGCAGCTAGGTGGCAAAGTGATCGTAACTCGCTGGTTTGAGTTCGCGGAAGGCGCCATCCACCTGATGCAGGCGTACTCCGTGTTCGGCGGTGATGCGGCCAAGGCGGTGAATCGGCAACTCTAGACGGGCGGCTTCGCTACGGATGTAGGCAGCACGCCCCGGCGCAGCAGTGAACAACAGTTCGTAGTCGTCCCCTCCTGCAAGCAGTGCCCGTTGCGCCCGAGCCGCGTCACCGCAGGCCTGTAGAAGCGGAGCAAGCGGCAAAGCCGCCTCATCCAGTTCCGCCCCCACGCCCGAGCGCTCCAGGATATGCCCAAGATCGCCCAGAATGCCGTCGGAAACATCCAGCATGGCGTGGGCAACGCCGCGTAGCGCCAACCCCAGTTCCACGCGGGGGATGGGTTTGTGCAGATGGAGCAGACAGGGATCGCGGAAGGCGCCCAGCCCCACGCCTTCGAGCAAGGCAGCCAAGCCGAGTGCGGCCATACCCGGCTCGCCAGACACCCAGATGTCGTCACCTACCTGGGCGCCATCGCGGCGCACAGCCTCGCCCTGCGGCACTTCGCCAAAGATCGTGGCACACAGGTTGCGCGGCCCACGCGTGGTATCCCCACCAACCCAATCCACGCCATATTCCATGCAACAGGCGTGAAAGCCACGCGCCAAGGTGCCCACCCAGGCTTCGTCCGCAGCCGGCAGGGCCAGCGCCAGGGTGATCCAGCGCGGCGTGGCCGCCATGGCGGCAAGGTCCGAGATATTGACCGCCGCCGTCTTCCAGCCCAACAGGTAGGGGTTGGCATCCGGCAGAAAATGCGTGCCTTCGACCAACATGTCGGATGAGACCACCAACTGCATGCCGGGCGCTACGCGCATCAGGGCAGCATCGTCTCCCACCCCCAGATCGGTGTGATGGGTGGGCGTGGAAAAATGCCGGGCGATCAGCTCGAATTCACCGGCCACGTGCACGCCTCCACACCGCGGGGCTCACTTCTTGCCCTGAGCCTTTTGCTTGGCAGCGTGTTCCACCTCGGCAGCACGCACTTGCGGGGCGAGCTTATCGAGCACGCCATTGATGTAGCGGTGCCCATCGGTGCCGCCGAAAGCCTTGGCCAGTTCGATGGCTTCGTTGATCACCACGCGATACGGGGTTTCGATGCGGTGGGTCAGCTCATAGGCGCCCAGCAGCAAAATGGCGCGCTCAATAGGCGAGATTTCGGCAATCGGGCGATCCAGGAAAGCGGCGTAGCCGGCTTCAAGCTCATCGGCATGCTCGGCCGCACCTTGCAGCAGCACAATGGCCAGCGCCCGGTCGGCACGTGCCCATTCCTCGTTTTCTTCCTTGAGGAACTCTTCGATCATGGGCAGGGAGTTACCACTCATGCGCCACTGGTAGAGGCCCTGCATTGCAATTTCACGCGCCAGACGGCGCGGGGTTTTCTTGTTGTCGCTCATGCGTGGGAAGTCCTGAGTAGATTGGCCATTTCAATGGCGGCCAGGGCGCAATCGCGGCCCTTGTCGTGCATGCGCGCAAGCGCCTGATCATCGTCTTCGGTGGTCAGCACGCCGTTGGCAATCGGCAGCCCCAAATCGAGCTGCAAGCGCATGATACCTGCGGACATGTCGTTGGAGACGATCTCGAAGTGGTAGGTCTCGCCACGGATCACCGCGCCAAGCGCCACCAGGGCATCGAACTTGCCGCTGCGGCCCAGCTTTTGCAGGATCAGCGGAAGTTCCAAGGCACCGGGCACGGTCTGGATCAGGATGTGCTCAGGCGCCACACCGCGTTCGAGCAGTTCGGTGACGCAGGCCGAAGTCAGCCCTTCACCGATGTTCGGGTTGAAGCGTGCGCACACGATGGCCACGCGCAGGTCCTTGCCATCAAGATTGGGCAAGGTTTCCGGGATATGTTCAAAACGAGCCATGAAGTCTCAATCTTTCAAATAAAAAGCATCAGTTGGCACAGGGGGCTTCGTAGCCTGTCACGTCCAGGCCAAAACCGGTCATGCTGGGAATGCGCTTGGGCTGGGCCATCACGCGCATCTTGCCGACACCCAGGTTACGCAGGATTTGGGCGCCGATACCAAACAGACGCGGGTCCCACAAAGCGGCAGGCGGCTTGGCCTCGGGGCTAACGACTCCCATTGCGGCAAGCAGTTCGTCGCTGCGCTCAGGGCGGCGCAGCATCACCAGCACACCGTGACCATTTTCGGCAATCCGCGCCAGGGTCTTGTCGATGGGATAGGTGTGGCGGCTGGAAGCCGGATCGATGAAATCAAGTACCGAGATCGGCTCATGCACACGCACCAGGGTTTCCACCTCGGGGTTGAGCTTGCCCAGGTACATGGCCAGATGGATTTCGCCCGAAGTCTTGTCGGAGAAGGCTGCCAGACGGAATTCCCCGTGGGCGGTCTGCACCGGTTTGTCGGCCACGCGCTCCACCAGGGTTTCCACGGCAGCACGATAGTGAATCAGATCACGGATCGCGCCAAGCTTGAGGCCATGCTTCTCGGCAAACGGGATCAGGTCCGGCAGGCGGGCCATGGTACCGTCTTCGTTCATGATCTCGCAGATCACCGCAGCGGGTTCCAGCCCGGCCAGCCCGGCCAGATCGCAGCCCGCTTCCGTATGCCCGGCCCGCACCAGCACGCCGCCGGGCTTGGCCATGATCGGGAACACATGCCCCGGCTGCACCACGTCGGCAGGCTTGGCATTGCGAGCCACAGCCACCTTGATGGTGTGGGAGCGGTCCGCCGCTGAGATGCCGGTAGTGACCCCCTGAGCCGCTTCAATCGAGACGGTGAAAGCCGTGCTGAACTGGCTGCGGTTATCCCGCGCCATCTGGTTGATCCCCAACTGGCGGCAGCGGTCTTCGGTCAGCGTCAGGCAGACCAGGCCACGCGCATGGGTCGCCATGAAGTTGATGATCTCTGGCGTGATGTGCTGGGCAGCAACAACAATATCGCCTTCGTTCTCACGGTCTTCATCATCGACCAGGATCACCATTTTCCCGGCGCGGATGTCTTCAATAATGTCACGGGTGGGGGAAAGTGCTGTCATGGCAAATCCTTGCCAACGGGCTCAAGCCCGGCTGCGGTAGCGTTTGTTGGAAACATGTTGGTCTGGGTATTCTGGGTATAGGGGCAGGCGCTTGATTTTACGCGATTCCCTGGCCCGCGCCCAATTCTTGCTCAACAGTACGCCTTCGCCCCTCCCCCAACACGGCAGAGCATGTCGGGCAGAGGCGGGCGCCGCCACTCTATCTGCATGATATATAAGCAATTATTCTATTCATAGGCTGCAACACCCCCGCCACCACAACGTTTGAAGATTTTGCAGATGGAGTAAGATGCCCCATCAGAACATTTCAACCCCCAAGACTCCAATCTCCAATACCCCACCATGAAAATAGCGTTCATCGTCGACCCGCTCGACAAGCTCAAGGCCTACAAGGATTCCAGCGTCGCTATGATGCGCTCCGCCCAGGTACGTGGGCATCAGGTCTACGCCTTGAGCCGCGAACAGATTTCGGTACGCGATGGTGTGGTCAGTGCTCCGGCCAGCGCCCTCACCGTACAGGCGGACAACCACACCTGGTACACCAGCGCCCCTGCCGAACGCCATCTGCTCTCGGACTTTGATGCCGTGCTGATGCGCCAGGACCCACCGTTTGACGCCGAGTACGTCACCGCCACCTGGTTGCTGGAGCGTGCTGCTGCGCAAGGTGCCCGAATCTGGAATGACCCGCGCAGCATCCGCGACCATTCCGAAAAGGTGGCCATCACCGAATTCCCGCAATTCACCCCCACCACCTTGATCGCCCGCGACCCAGCAGAAATCCAGGCCTTTGTGGATGAATTAGGGGATGTGATCCTCAAGCCACTCGACGGTATGGGGGGCACCGGCATCTTCCGTATCCGCAGCGATGACCCGAACCGCAATTCGATTGTCGAGACGCTGGGCGAAAATGGTGCACGCACCCTGATGGTCCAGCGCTACCTGCCGCAGATTGCCGAGGGCGACAAGCGCGTGCTGGTCATCGGTGGTGAGGTGATGCCGTATAGCCTCGCACGCATCCCCAAATCCGGTGAGACACGTGGCAATCTGGCCGCCGGCGGACGCGGGGTAGCCATGCCCCTGACTGCGCGTGAGCGCGAGATCGCCGAAGCACTGGCCCCACGCTTGTGGAGCCGAGGGCTGTTGATCGTGGGCCTGGACATGATCGGCGGGCACCTGACCGAAATCAACGTCACCAGCCCGACCTGCATGGTGGAAATCCAGCAACAGACGGGCTTCGGCATTCCTGACAAAGTCATCGAAACGCTGGAACGCCAAGGCTGACCCAGCGTACATGTTGCGCTGCAACCGCGCTTTTGGGCACGGCGCCCGCCCCAAAGGGACAAGGGGCGGGGGCTGTGCCAGTCCTCGCATATGGTTGGGTATATAACAAGCTGGCAAGCGGCGGCGTCAAAATGAACGCCTCGCCCCCAAACCCAACATGAAGAGGCATTTCCGGCATTATGGCGGTTGTACCCATTCGCTTTCCGATCAGTCGCACCGAGGACTCTGGCAACGGACCACGGCTTCGGCTCGCGCCAGAAAAACGCCAGGCATGGCACCCTGAGCGCCAAACTGATCAGGTTTGGTTATCCCCCAAAAAAATCGCGCGCTGGTTGATCATCCCTTTGCTGGCACTGATCTGGATGACGGGAAGCCTGCTCCGCCCGCCCTTGGTCCAAGAGCTGGCTGAACTTTTGCCCGCAACCTGGATCAAGGCTGCAGCCATACAGGCACAGACCCGCCTGGACAATAGCCTGCTAGGCCCTTCGCTGGCTTCGCCTGAGCGCACCGAACAACTGGCCGCCCGCTTTGCAGCCTTGGAAGCCCCTGTAGGGGGAGCGCCCCCCTACCGTCTGACATTCCGCAATGCCAACCCCGGTGTCGCGCTGGTCTATGCATTGCCGGAGGGTTCGATCGTGGTCACAGACGAGTTGCTCCAAGCGCTGCCTGATGACACCCACGTCCTCGCCCTACTGTGCCAGCAACTGGGGCATCTACGCTACCAGCATATGCTCCAGTCTGCCGTGGCGGACGAGATGCTTGTCGTCAGCATCGCCATGCTGGCGGGCCAGGAGAAATGGGCTGCGCCCCGCTTGGCGCGCAGCTTCCTGGCGACCATCGACTCGGCGCAAAACCAGTTGGAGGCGGACCGGTTTGCCCAAGCCATGCTGGCCCAAAACCACATTTCCCCCAGCGCGCTGAACGCAGCCCAATCCTACCTGTCTGTGTCGCCAGCGCTTGAGACACAGCCTCTGCTGGAGAAGCTACGTTCCCGCCCCAGCATTACAAATTGACGCTTGGCTGCCATGACTCAGAACCTGTTTAGAATCTGTAACGAGGAGCCGTCAGCGAGGGCGTAGCCAGTGTGCTGTGCAAAGCACACCGTGGAGAAGAGCCGCGCATGAGCCCCGGCCACAGCCTTACAGCAAGATTATGAACAGGTTCGAAGGGATACGCGCAGCGCGGCTTCCAGCGTATCATCACACCATGCGACGACGATTTTCCACGAACGCTTGGTTTGGCTGGCTGGCGGGCCTGATCTGCCTGTGTCTGCTCGGGTGCAGCCCCCCACAACCTGTACGGCAGGAATCCTTCGTTTTCGGCACCCGCGTAGAAGTCGTCGCCCTGGGGGCGTCCGAACCCCAACTCCGCGATGCGCTGGGCGAGGTGCTCCGCGAATTTGACCGCCTGCACCGCACTTTCCACCCCTGGCAGGCATCCGATCTGACCACATTGAATGCGGCCTTTGCCAAAGGCGAAGCCCGAGAGGTCTCTGACGAGATGCTCTTCCTCATCCGGGCTTCACAGCGCTACGCCAAGCAAGGTGACTACCTGTTCGACCCGGCCATCGGCAAGCTCATCCAGCTCTGGGGCTTTCATACCGACAATTTCGTCCCTCATCTCCCCAGCCCCGAGGCAGTGGAAGCGCTACGTCTGGCACACCCCAGCATTGCCGACCTGGACATTGACGGGCACCGTGTCAGTTCCCGCAACAAAGACGTCGAGCTTGACTTTGGGGGCATCGCCAAAGGCTATGCGCTGGATCGGGCGCGTGAAATCCTGCTGCGCCGTGGCGTCAAGAACGCGCTCATCAACATCGGTGGCAACGTCATGGCTCTGGGCGACAAAAACGGGCAAGCCTGGACTGTCGGTATCCAGCACCCGCGCCGTGGGGGAGCCATGGCCACCCTGGCGCTCTACGATGGCGAAGCCATCGGCACCTCGGGCGACTACCAACGCTTTTTTGATGTGGCCGGGCAACGCTACTGCCACCTGATTGACCCACGCACAGCCGCGCCAGTGCGCCACACCCAGGCCGTCACCATCCTGATCACACCGCAGGCGAATGCGGGCATGCTCAGCGATGTGGCCAGCAAGCCGGTGTTCCTGGCTGCCGACGCGTGGCGCGCAATGGCTTCCCGGATGGGTGTAAGCCATGTCCTTCGCGTGGCAGGCGATGGCAAGATAGCGGTTACTGAAGCTTTGCGTGCAAGGCTGCGCTGGGCCGACGACATCAAACCGGACCAGGTAGTGCCTTGAGCCTCCGACAATCGCCCACCTGACCCGACGTATGATAGGCATTTTGCTCATTACCCATGGCACACTAGGCGAATCGCTCATCCAGTGCGCCTGCCATGTACTTAATCGTCGCCCCCTGCAAATCGCCCAGTTGGGCGTTTGCGCTCAGGACGATCCGCTTGATGTACTCCCCGAGGCACGACGCTTGCTGGCCATGGTCGACACCGGGGATGGCGCCATCGTCCTTACCGACATCTATGGCGCCACGCCTTCAAACATTGCCATGAAACTCTTGGACAGCGGCCAGGTCGAAGCGGTCTCCGGTGCCAACGTACCAATGCTGCTACGCGTCTTGACCTATCGGGAAAAGGGCGATATGCAGACAGTGATAACAAAAGCCGTCGCAGGGGCCTGCGACGGCGTACTCCATTTGAAAGGGGGAAGTTGATATGCCACGTGCGATTGCAGAGGTCGCGAACCGACTGGGCTTGCATGCCCGGCCTTCTGCCAAACTGACTCAATTGGCAACGCAGTACCGCTGCGATGTATGGCTGGAACGTGAAGGACGCCGTGTCAACGCCAAAAGCATCATGGGCGTGATGATGCTGGCTGCGGCACAAGGTACCAAGCTGACCATCGAAACCGAGGGTGACGATGCCGAGGCAGCCCTGACAGCCATTGTTGAACTCATCGCCAGTCGCTTTGGCGAGCGCGAATAGGACACAGCAGAGCACATGCCTTTCGTCATCCACGGCCAACCGGTCTCCAACGGCATCGCCATTGGCTATGCCCATCTGGTCTCGCACGCACTGCTGGAGGTCAACCATCTGGTGGTCGCGCCTCGGCATGTGGATGCCGAGGTTGTGCGCCTGGAAGACGCTGCTGCCAAAGTTCGTTTTGAACTGCGGGCCGTCAAGGAAAGCGCCACCGCTGCACAATCCGAAGTCAGTGCCTTCGTCGATCTGCACACCCTACTGCTCGACGACCCCTTGCTAGTAGCCACCGCCTGCAAGCTGATCCGCGAGCGGCGCTGCAACGCAGAATGGGCACTGGTGCAGCAGATGGAGTTGGTGGTCGAGCAGTTCGAGGCCATGGAAGACTCTTATCTGCGCGAGCGCAAAGCCGACGTGATCCAGGTGGTGGAGCGCGTGCTCAAGGCCCTGCTCGGGCACCCCAGCTCGGTCGCCCCCAAGCAAAGCAAGACCAAGGACGAACTGGGCTCTATCGTGGTGGCACATGATCTGTCCCCTTCGGACACGATCAATTTCAAGAGCAACAAGATCAATGGTTTCGTCACTGATGTGGGGGGTGTGACCTCACATACCGCCATTGTGGCGCGCAGTCTGGCGATCCCGGCCGTGGTCGGCCTGCGGCATATCCGCCATACCGCCCGTGAAGACGACATCATCATCATCGATGGCACACGCGGGGTGGTCATCATCGACCCCGATGAGCGTGTGCTGGAAGAATACCGCCTGCGTCGCAGCGAACTGGAGCTGGAGCGTACCAAGCTCAAGCGCCTGACCACCACCCAATCCCGCACGCTGGACGGGCAAGTGGTTTCGCTGCAGGCCAACATCGAATTGCCACGCGATGTTGCCTCGGTCAAGGAAGTCGATGCCGATGGCGTCGGTCTCTTCCGCACCGAGTTCATGTTCATGAACCGCGAGACGCTGCCAAACGAAGACGAGCAGTGCGAAGCCTATCGCAACGTACTCAAGGCCCTGCCAGGGCACCCGGTCACGATCCGCACACTCGATATCGGCGCTGACAAATACCTGGATACCAGCTCGCCACGCTCCTCGACCAACCCGGCCCTGGGCCTACGTGCCATCCGGTATTGTCTGGCCGAGCCACAGATGTTCCTGACCCAGTTGCGGGCCATGCTGCGTGCTTCCATGGTCAACCCCGGCAAGCTGCGCATCCTGATTCCGATGCTGGCGCATGCCCATGAGATTGATGCCTCACTGCGCGCGATTGAAGATGCGAAAGCACAGTTACGCGAGGAAGGCATCAAGTTCGATGAGAACATCCCGGTCGGCGGCATGATCGAGATCCCCGCAGCCGCCATGTGCCTGGGCATCTTTACCAAGCGCCTGCAATTCCTATCGATCGGTACCAACGATCTGATCCAGTACACCTTGGCAATCGACCGCGCCGACGAAGCCGTCGCCCACCTCTACGACCCGCTCCACCCGGCGATCCTGCGCCTGATCGCACAAACCATTCAGGCGGGCACCAAGGCGGGCCTGCCGGTATCGGTATGCGGTGAAATGGCAGGCGACCCGGCCTACTCTCGCCTGCTGCTGGGCATGGGGCTGCGCAACTTCTCAATGCATCCGTCCAAGATCCTGGAAGTCAAACAGGAAATCCTGCGCTCAGATACCGAAGTCCTCGCCGCCAAGGTGCAAAAGCTGCTCAAGCTCGACGAACCTGACAAGATCCGTGAGGCGCTGGAGAAACTCTAGGCAGCGGGTTTACGCTTTGTAACCGCAACAAAAAGGGGCCGTAGTAGGCCCCTTTATGCACCACGATCAGGCTGGCACCGGCAGCAGCGTCTGCGCAAATACCTCTTTGGCATGAGCTTCCAACCCAAGCGCACACAGCATTGCAAAAGCAAAGGCAGCGGCCGTACCCACCCCCCGGCTGGTGATGATCTGGCCGTCTCGTACCACGGCATCGGCGCTGAAATGACCATCCAACACCTCGCGCTCATACCCCGGGTAGCAGGTAAAGCGCCGCCCTTTCAGATAGCCCTTCGACCCCAGGACCACAGCGGCACTGGCGCAGATTGCGCACACCAGCGCATCGTGTGCAAAGGCTTGGGCCAACACCCGATCCAACACCGCGGAATCGCGCAGATTGTTGGCCCCAGGAATACCACCGGGCAGCATCAAGGCATCAAAATCATCCGTCATGGCATCCAGCACCACATCTGGCAACACGGAGATCCCTCTGGCCCCCTTGACGGGCGCAGCCGTCAAGCCAGCCAAACGCACCTGCACCCCTGCGCGACGTAGCAAATCAATCGGCAGAACAGCTTCGGTTTCCTCGAACCCCTCAGCCAACACCACCACGACAGTTTTCATTTGAATGCCTCCTACATGGGGAAACGTTTCAATTGACTTCCCCATCGATCAAGACTTTCACACCCTGCGCATCTGGCGCCACTTCAACAGATTTGCCTTGCAGATCGCCAGAGTTCGGCGTCGCATTGCCCGACTTGGAGATGCGGGCGGCAATCACGACCTTGCCTTGAGGGGATGCTCCCATCATGGATTGCGCCTTCGAGAAATCGAATTCCAGCGGTAGATCAGCCACCTTGAAGCGCATTGCAGCCAGTGGTGGCCCGCCTGCGGGGTTGCGCGCGAAAATAAAAACAGCATCTTCTGGCGCCGCCTTGGCTTTGAGGGCCGGAGCCAGACTCACCTGCCCCGTGGCGGTCAGCGCAGGGGCTACCGCAACCGGCGTGCTGTTCGCGGCTGATGGAGGCATCCCGAGCTTGGCGCGGGCATCGCTTAACATGGCCTGCACGGCCTGCCCCATTTCGCTTTGCGGATCAACCAGGGCAGCCATGCGCCCCCATAGCTCAATGGCGGCCTTGAAGTCCTGTGCGTCATACGCGGCAGAGCCGGCCAATGCCAATGCCTTGACGTTTTTGGGGTCCAGCGCCAGCGCCTTGGCAATCAGGCGATCCGGCTCACCCGCGAATTTTCCATTCTGCGCGCTGGCCGCCGCGTCTGCCCAATCTGCATATACGCTGGCGTCATCGGGAAGTTTGTCTGCCAAACCCGAGTATATCTTGATGGCATCAGCGGGTCGCCCCAGCACCATGTAAGAGCGGGCCAGCATCCGCACCCCTTCCAGATCATCTGGATTGGCTTTGACCTTGGCTTCCAGTTTGGCAACCATGCCCTCAATCTGTGCAGGCGTAACCGTCTGTTCGGCAACCAGATTGGCAGGATTAAGCGCGGCCGGATTTCCCAGCGCAAGATAAAGCGCTCCCGCACCCAGCGGCAGAATGATCGCCAGCGCCAGTGCCAATATGCGATGCGGTTTGGCTTGCGTCACCGCTTTCGATTCAACCGATTCGGCCACCAGACGGCGCTCCAGCTCAGCTACGCCATTGGCATGCTCGCTCGCATTGATCTGCCCGGCAGCCAGCTCGGCATCCAGATCCCGGCGCTGCTCCCGCAGCACATTAACGGCCAGTGCGGGCGCTGGCGCTACAGCGAGGTCACGACGCAGCATGGGCCTCAGCAGCACAAACAGGCAAGCAGCCAACAGGATCAGCACCATACTCAGGAAAGCAATCATTGTTCATCCTTGTTGGTCAGCAGGGCGCGGGCTTTTGCCAATTCAGCTTCGTCAGGTGGTGCCGCGTCCTGCTCACGCGAACGTTGCCGAAGCCGCCAGATGAAGGCCCCTATCGCAGCCAAAAACAATACGAGCGGCCCCAGCCACAGCAGCAGGGTAGAGGTTTTCATGGGCGGGTCGTAGAGCACGAAGTCCCCGTAACGCTCCACCATGAAATCCCGCACCTCGGCGTCACTCTTGCCTGCCTCAAGCATCTCGCGGACCTCTCGTTTGAGGTCCATGGCGAGGTCCGCCTGGGATTCGGCAATCGATTGATTCTGGCAGACCAGGCAGCGCAATTGTTCGGTCAGATGCGCCACGCGTGCATCCAGATCAGATCCGGTCTGCACAGCATAACAATTGGTCGCCAACATCAGGCACAACATGACAATCAGCTTATGCACCTTGCAACTCCTTGATCCGGGGCAGCAATTCGCGCTCAAGCACCTCGGGCGTGATCGGGCCGATCTGCTTATAGCGGATACGCCCCTTGCCATCGATCAGGAAAGTCTCTGGCACGCCATACACACCATAATCAATGCCCACGCGGCCATCAGCATCCACAATGCTAGTGGTATAAGGATTGCCGAATTTCTGCAGCCAATCCAAGGCATCGGCATCACGATCCTTGTAATTCAGGCCAATGATCGGCAACACGCCACGCTTGGAGAACTCCACCAATACGGGGTGTTCGTCACGGCAGGCCACACACCATGAGGCCCACACGTTGAGCAGCCAGACCTTGCCCTGCATATCGGCAAGCTTGAGCGCCTGCCCCGACGCGTTCAATTGCCGCAGGTTGAAGGCGGGCGCTGGTTTGTCGATCAGGGGAGAAGGGATCTCACGCGGATTGAGCGTCAGGCCGATCGCCAGGAAAACAGTCAATCCAATAAAGATCAGCAGGGGAATAAGGGCTTTGGCTTTCATGCGGGGGCCTTGATCTTGGCAAGTTTGCGATAACGGGCATCCAGGGCGGCACACAGGCCGCCCAGCGCCATGAGCAGGCAACCCGCCCAGATCCAACGCACCATCGGTTTGTAATACAGACGCAAGACCCAGGTGCTGGCATCAACGGGTTCGCCCAGCGAAACATACACATCGCGGAAGATGCCGGCGTCAATTGATGCCTCAGTCATAGGCATCTGGCGAGCCGTATAGATACGCTTTTCGGGATGCAGCACGTTGATCGTCTGCCCGTCATGCGAAACGCGTACCACCCCACGCATCGCGGTATAGTTCGGGCCCTGTGCTTCGACCACCTTGTCCAGCGTAAAAGTGTAGCCCCGCAGTTCTGCACTCTCCCCCAGTTTGACGGCCACATCCACGTTCGCTTCCATGGTTTTGACCAGGGACACGCCGATGATGAAAACGCCAATCCCCAGGTGGGCCAGCCACATTCCCCACCAGGAACCAGGAATCGCACCCAGGCGGGCCATCAGCGTCCCCTGCCCGGTCAAACGCCCCCACAGCAATTGGGCGCTACCCAGCAAGACCCAGGCTGCCAGGGCCAGCCCCAAGGCAGTGCGCCAGGATGGGGTACCCGTTGCCCACGCACCTGCGCCACCGATCAGCAGGCTCGCCCCCAATGCAGGCAGCAATTTTTTGACCAGCGCGGGCAATTCATGCCCACGCCAACGCACAAAGGGGGCTACGACCATGAGCAGCACAACCGGGACCATCAGCGGCACAAACACCGCCTCGAAATACGGGGGGCCGACCGAGAGCTTGCCCATGTGCAAGGCATCCGCCAACAAGGGGTAGAGGGTTCCCAGCAGCACCGTGGCGGCCACAACCGCCAGCAACACGTTGTTGATCAGCAGCATGCTCTCACGCGAGAGGTTCGCAAATTTCCCGCCCCCTGACAGTTTCGCCGCCCGCCATGCGTAGAGGCACAAGGAGCCTCCCACCACAAAGATCAACAAGGCCAGGATGAAGATGCCGCGCTTGGGGTCCGCTGCAAACGCATGCACAGAGGTCAGCACGCCGGAGCGCACCAGGAAGGTTCCCAACAGAGAGAGCGAGAAGGCGGCAATCGCCAGTAGCACCGTCCAGCTCTTGAAGGCGCCGCGTTTCTCAGTGACCGACAGGGAATGGATCAACGCAGTCCCCGCCAGCCAGGGCATGAAGCTGGCATTTTCAACCGGGTCCCAGAACCACCAGCCGCCCCAGCCCAATTCGTAATAGGCCCAGCCGGAGCCCAGGGCAATCCCCAGCGTCAGGAACAGCCATGCCACCAGCGTCCAGGGGCGGGACAGGCGCGCCCAGGCGGCATCAAACTGCCCGCCGATCAAGGCCGCAATGGAAAAGGCAAACGCGACCGAGAACCCTACGTAGCCCATGTAGAGCAGTGGCGGGTGCGCCACCATGCCAGGGTCTTGGAGCAGGGGATTCAGGTCTTCGCCTTCCAGGGCTGCGGGCAGGAGGCGCTCAAAGGGGTTCGAGGTCAACAGCAAAAAGGCGAAGAAGCCTGCCGCCACCAGCCCAAGCACGGCCAGCACCCGGGCGTTGAACACATCAGGCAGCCGACGTGAGAAAGAGACCGCTGCCGTCCAGCCGGTGAGCATCAAGCCCCACAGCAGCAGGGAGCCTTCATGGCTGCCCCACACTGCGGTGATCCGATATACCAGGGGCAGTTGCGAATGGGAGTGGCTGGCAACGTAGGTCACCGAAAAATCATTGGCCACAAAAGCCCAGGTGAGGCAGCCAAACGATACCAGTACCAGCATGAACAACAGGCGGGCCGCCGGGCGAGCCAGCGCCATCAGGGCGGCATCGTTACGCTGGGCGCCCAGCAGTGGCAGGATACCCAGCACGGTAGCAACCAGCAGGGTAAGGATGAGGGCGAAATGACCAAGTTCAGGAATCATCGGATGGGGGCTTATTTCAGAGTCTTGGCGGTGGCATGGGCACGATCGACTGCGTCCTTGGCCTCGGGGGGCATATAGTTTTCATCGTGCTTGGCAAGCACTTCCGTGGCAACAAACACGCCATCCGGCCCCAGCTTGCCTTGCGCCACGGCACCCTTGCCCTCTTTGAACAGATCGGGCAGTGCGCCGGTAAATCGCACCGGCACAATCTTGGCCGTATCGGTGATCGCAAAGCGTGAGCTCAGGCCATCGGCCTCGCGCACGAGTGAGCCTGCCACAACCATGCCGCCCAGGCGGAAAGTCCGCCCCTGTGGCACCTTGCCTGTAGCCACCTCACTGGGGGTCTGGAAGAAGACGATGTTGTCGCTGAAGGTGTTGAGCACCAGCGCAGCCGCCCCGGCCAGCAGAGCCAAGACGACGCCGATGAGGATAAAACGTTTATGCCGCGTCTTCATCTCAATCCTTCTCCAGTTGTTGCAGACGATAGAGCCGTTGCAGGCTCGTCTTGCGGCGACGGGCCAGGAGCCAAACCTCCGCCACAATCAAGACCGCGCTCACACCATACGAGCCCCAAACGTAAAAGCCGCGTCCGCCCATGGCGAAGAAATTGGCCCAGGAATTCCAGATCATAGCGCGGCCCCCTTTTCGGCAATCTCGCTCTGCGCCCAATCCGTATGGCGCTCGCGTTCCAGGATGATGCTGCGCACCCGGCTGAGCGTGACGGCAAGGCTGTAGAACCATGCAGCAAAGGCCAGGATTAGCATCCCCAACAGCATGGTGGTCGCCATGCTCGGTGCCTTGGTCATGCTCACCGAAGCGCCTTGGTGCAGGGTGTTCCACCACTTCACCGAGAAATAGATGATCGGCACATTGACCACGCCCACCAGCGCAATAATCGCCCCAGCCCGATCAGCCCGCCTCGGGTCTTCAATCGAGCGGGTCAGCCCGATAAAGCCGAAGTACAGGAATTGCAGCAGTAATTGGGAGGTCAGGCGCGCATCCCACACCCAGTACGCGCCCCAGGTCGGGCGACCCCACAAGGCGCCCGTCCATAGCGCGATGAAGCAGAACAAAGCCCCGGTGGGCGCCAGTGCCTGGGTCATGTAAAACGACAAGCGCGTTCCCAGGCCAAGGCCGATCGCCGACCAGAAAGCCATCACCACGTAAATGAACATGCTCATCCAGGCCGCAGGCACATGGATGAAGATGATCCGATACACCTCGCCCTGTACAGCATCCGTAGGCGCGGCGAAGAATGCCAGGTACAAGCCCGCCAGGGCACACAGGGCAGCCGCCACGCCAAACCAAGGCGCCATGCGCCCAGCCAAGGGGTAGAAAGTCTGCGGGGATGAATACCTGAATATATTCATAGCTATTCTGTTATGCAATCACTTTAGATTGAACATGAATCATACGAAGAAACATCATTCTATGGTGCATTATTTGCAGCATTGTTTTCACTCACAGGCCAATCGCAATGCAGCCACGCAGGCCCAGGGCACCAGCGCAACCGCCCCCAACACCCCGGCCCCCAGCAAGGAAAACTGTGCGCTGACCCCCATCCCGGCACTGGCCGCATCCACGGCACCGGCACCGAACACCAATACCGGCACAAACAATGGCAACACCAGCAGGGCCAAGAGGCTGCCCGCGCCACGCAGCCCCAAGGTCAGCGCCGCACCGATTGCACCAACCAGGGACAGGATCGGCGTTCCCAACGCCAGGGATGCCGCCAGCACGGCCAGAGAGGCGCCATCCAGACCATACATCAAGCCCAGCAAGGGAGAAATCAGCACCAAAGGCAGGCCGGTTGCCAGCCAGTGCGCCGCGATCTTGGCCGCCACCCACAGCACCGCAGGCTCGGGGGAGAGCAGCAGTTGTTCAAGCACGCCGCTGTCGTGATCCTGGCTGAACATGCGCGGCAGCGCCAGCAGGCTGGCAAGCAGCGCCGCCACCCAGACGACGCCGGGGCCGATGGCACGCAGCTGGTTGGGCTCTGCCCCCACGCCAAAGGGGAAGAGGCTTGCCACGATCACAAAGAACGCCAGCGCGATCAACAGATCTGCCCGGCTTCGCCAAGCCAACAGCAGATCACGGTGGAGGACGGCGAAAAAGCTCTTCATGAGGCGAAGTCTTCCACGTTCAACAGTTTGAGCGAAGTCTGAAAGATCACGTCCTGATGGGAGGTGAAGATCACCGCCCCACCCGCCCCGCAATGTGCATCCAGCAAGGCTGCCAAATCGGCCACGGCTGCCGCATCCAGGGCTGTAAACGGCTCATCCAGCACCCACAACGGGCGACCCGAGGCCAACAGCAACCGGGCCAACCCCACACGGCGGCGCTGCCCTTGGGAGAGCAGCTTGCACGGCAGATGCATGGGGCGGCTCAAACCCATGCGGGCCAAGGCCGCCTCACAGGCAGAACGGGAGACCTCATCCCCTGCCGCTCGGCAGGCAAAGTGCAGGTTTTCCAGCGGGGAGAGCAGTTCATTGAGGGCTGGAGCATGCCCCAGGTAGAGCAAGCCGGCATGAAAGGCATCGCGCTCATGGGCCAGGGCCTGCCCCTGCCAGAACAGGTCCCCCGCATCCAGATGGCGCAAGCCGCAGAGCTGGCGCAGCAGGCTGGTCTTACCCATGCCGTTGGCGCCGACAATACGCCACAGCTCACCCATATGGACAGTGAGGTCGAGTTGGCGGAAGAGGCGGCGCTCGCCACGCAGGCAGGCCAGTTGTCGGGCTTGGAGCATGGCAAGCATTCAAACACAAATCCCCCCACGCAGAAAATCAGAATTTGACGCTTTTGCGAGCACAACCTGCGACAATCCCGTGTTGAGGATCTATTACAAAAGGGTGCCAGCAAGGCGCGTAGCGACGTGCATCTCAATCAGAGCCTTGCTGCAAGCTTGCCGACAGGTTCTAAAAGCGACTTTATCCTGTATAAAACAAACAGACATACGGTCGGCTTGGGCTAGAATCGCCCCCGATTTCCATCACACTATTTTGCCTGGAAGAGCGTGCAAGCAATCCGTTTAAGCCATTTCACCATGAGCAGTGCGCTGGGCGCCGGACTCATGCCGACGCTGACCCGTTTGCAGACCCAAGATGGCGGGATCGTGCGCAAGCGTTGGGAAACCCTGGATTTCGACACCTGCATCGGTGAAGTTGCCGGGCTGGACGATTTCGCCATCCGTGCAGATCTGGCGCGTTTCGACTGCCGCAACAATCGTCTGGCGCAGCTTGCGCTGGAGCAGGACGGCTTTGCCCAAACGGTACGGGAAGCCATTGCCCGTTACGGCAGGCATCGGGTGGGCGTTTTTCTGGGCACCAGCACCTCCGGGATACTGACCAGCGAAATCGCCTACCGCCACCTGGACCCGGTGACTGGGCTGTTACCGCCAGGACACGATTACCGGCACACACACAACAGCTATTCGGTGGCGGACTTCGTGCGCCATTACTTCAATCTGGCAGGCCCGGCGTTTGTGATCTCCACCGCCTGCTCCTCCGGCGCCAAGGCGCTGGGCAGCGCGCAACGGCTCATCCAGGCCGGGCTGATTGACGCAGCCGTGGTGGGCGGAGTGGATACCCTGTGCCTGACCACGCTGTATGGTTTCAACTCGCTCCAACTGGTTTCCGACCAGCCCTGTCGCCCTTTCGACGCACACCGCAACGGAATCTCGATTGGCGAGGCTGCCAGCTTCATCCTGCTCGAAGGGGTGGCTGCGCCGCAGGCGGGTGACATCCTGCTCACCGGGGTCGGTGAATCGAGTGATGCACACCATATGTCCTCCCCCCACCCGGACGGGCTGGGTGCCCGGCTGGCCATGGAAGGCGCCTTGGCCCAGGCGGGCCTACAGCCGCAAGACATTGATTACATCAACCTGCACGGCACGGCCACGCCCAGCAACGATTCGGCGGAAGCCAAGGGTGTGGAGGCCGTATTCGGCAGCCAGACCCCGTGCAGCTCCACCAAGGGCCACACCGGGCATACCCTGGGTGCAGCAGGCGGGGTTGAAGCCATCATCAGTGCATTGGCCCTGCAGCATCAATTCATGCCGGGAGGCATCAACACCCAGGAGCTGGACCCCACGCTGCATTGCAACTACCTGCTGACCAACCGCAGCCAAGCGATGCACCATGTGTTGAGCAACTCCTTCGGCTTTGGCGGCAGCAACTGCAGCCTCATTCTCTCGCAGGTGCAGCCATGAACGGTCTGACTGTATTTATCGACGGCATCGGGCTCTTGGGGCCGGGCCTGCCCAACTGGGACGAGGCCCGCCCCATCCTTCGTGGTGAAGCCCCACTTGTGCTAGCGGCACCCACCCTGCCCGCCCCCATGGCCTTGCCCAGTGCAGAGCGCCGCCGTGTAGGCTTACCTGTCAAACTCTCGATGGCGGTGGGTTTTGAAGCGGCCAAACACGCAGGGATCGACCCTGCCCATCTGCCCAATGTGTTCTCTTCCACCGGAGGAGATTGCGACAACTGCCATATGATTCTGGAGGCACTGGCCTCGAATGATCGGCAGATCTCGCCTACACGTTTCCACAATTCGGTTCATAACGCGCCATCGGGCTATTGGAGCATTGCCACCGGCTGTCGTGAAGCCTCTACCAGCCTGTGCGCGTTTGACGCCACTTTTGCCGCCGCCCTGCTTGAGACTGCCAGCCAGGCCTGCGCCTACGGCAAGCCCTGCCTGCTGGTAGGCTATGACACAGCTTACCCGGACCCCCTGTACAGCATCCGCCCGATTCCCTATACATTCGGGATAGGCATGGTGCTCTCTCCTCGTCGCAGCAAGCACAGTCTGGCCCAGATCCGTTTGAACCTGAGCACCGCCTCGCCCGACTCCTGCGAGAGCCCACAGATGGAATCCTTGCGTACCAGCCTGCCCTGTGCCCGCAGCCTGCCCTTGCTGAATAGGCTGGCCGCAAAAAAACATGGCACCGTGACCCTGGATTACCTTGAAGAACTGAGCATGCAGGTGGAGTTGTCGGCATGATGCCTGATCGTGCCTGGATTGCCGCCCACATCCCCCATCACGGCTCCATGTGCCTGCTCGACAATGTGGAACACTGGGATGCGAATCACATCCGCTGCCACACCAGCAGCCATACAGATGCCGCCAATCCACTGCGCGCAGCGGGCCGGCTCGGCATTGCCAATGGCATCGAATACGCTGCCCAGGCCATGGCGATTCATGGCGCGCTGTTAGCGGATTCAGACGAAACACCCCGCGCAGGCTATCTGACCAGCGTGAGGGAAGTCACTTGGCATAGCAGCAGGCTGGATGATCTGGCAGCCCCCCTTGTGATTGATGCCGAGCGCCTCTCGGGCAGTGCCAACACCATTCTCTACAGTTTCAGCCTACAGGCAGCCGGGCATACGGTACTGTCTGGGCGTGCCAGTGTCATGCTGGACGCCAACCGGAGTTAACTGAATGAAAAGAGCCCTTGTTACCGGTGGTAGCGGCGCCATTGGCGCGGCCATCTGCAATCGCCTTGCAACAGATGGCTTTCACGTCATCATTCATGCCAATGGCAACATGGAGGCTGCCCAACAACTGGCTACCCAGCTATGCGCAGCCGGGCACAGTGCAGAAGCCACCCGATTCGATGTAACCGACGCATCGGCCACCCTCGCCGCCCTGGAAAAACTGCTGGAATCCGGGCCGATTCAGGTGGTGGTCAACAACGCCGGGATTCATGACGATGCGGTATTCCCCGGCATGAGCCATGAGCAATGGAGCCGCGTGATAGACGTTTCGCTCAACGGCTTTTTCAACGTCACCCAACCGCTGACGATGCCCATGATCCGCACCCGCTGGGGGCGCATCATCACCATCTCGTCGGTCGCGGCAATCACCGGCAACCGTGGGCAGGTCAATTACTCAGCCGCAAAAGGGGCCCTGCATTCTGCGAGCAAATCCCTCGCCCTGGAGTTGGCCAGCCGTGGCATCACCGTCAATGCGGTAGCCCCCGGCATCATCACCTCGGATATGACAAAGGACGTTTTTGACGCGGATGCCATCAGCAAGATCGTCCCCATGAAACGCGCTGGAAAACCAGAGGAAGTCGCCAATCTGGTGTGCTTCCTCGCCTCCGACCAAGCCGCCTATATCACCGGGCAGGTGATCTCAATCAACGGCGGGATGATCTAGGCCTCCGCCAGCACGACTTCGGCCCTGGCTGCACAAAGGGCCACCCAACATCTTTTTGCGTGCCTTGCGTGCAAGCTGTCGTTCTCCTGACACCGTCAGATACATGACAGGTTTGCCTCAGCCTCCGGCGCTATATTGCTTTCGTCAAATGCCAATCACCTGAAACCCTTGCGCCAAGCGCTGCTTGTTGCATTGGTCGGATAGGTGACGGAGGTACGCCATTTCTTTTTATAATCAGCAGACATGGCGACCTGAGCTGACGGGATTCGCATTTTTGTTGAGTTTAACGCTTTGCACTGAGCGAGGTATCCATTTTGAATACGACAAGCAAGCTAGCATTAATCATGGGTCTGGCCCTGACCAGTTCGGCGGCTTTCGCAGAACCCTACATTGGGGCGGCAGGAGGCATCGGTTTTACCAACGCCACCGACAAGATCGAACAGCAGACGGGCTATGACTACGTCTCCAGCAAGGATGACGGCAAGGCCGCAGTCAGCATCTACGCGGGCTACGCTTTCAACCGGCAACTGGCGGTTGAAGCCGGTTACACCGACTTTGGCAAATATTCGATCAAGGGCAGCTACGGCGGTTTCCTGGCCGAAGACTCCATCCGCGCCCAGGTCGTCAGCGCCAGCGTGGTAGGGAGTTTGCCGCTTTCCTCCGTATTCGGTCTTGAAGGCAGAGTGGGCCTGGGCGTGATGAACCAGAAGTACCACTGCGTGCGCCTGTGCTCTAACAGCATGTCGGACGCCGACGATACCAGCGCGGTCGCCCTGATCGGCGTCGGCGCGCACTGGGACCTGACCCGGAACCTGACACTACGCACCCGCTTTGACTACTATGCGGGCGCCAATTCACCGCTGGGTGGTGACAACAGCGACATCGACTATTCACTGGTGTCTGTTGGCGCGGATTGGCACTTCTAAGCCGCACAAGGACACACGCTGTGCAGTCCCAAGGCCCTTCCCTGACGGAAGGGCTTTTTTGCATAGGGACGCCCTAGCTTGGAGTACCATAAGCGGTTCAGGCTTACCGCCTGAACCCCGCGTCTGTTTTGAATGGCAGGCGCGGCACAACAACATGCAAACCCCAATCTAGGAGTCATTCCCATGACAACAGTTACACTCGACGGCACCGCAGTAGACGTGGCAGGTTCATTCCCCAGCAAGGGCCAACGTGCGCCTGCATTCACCCTGGTGGCCGCCGATCTGTCGAACCAGACCCTGGCAGGCTATGCTGGCAAGCGCAAGGTACTCAACATCGTGCCGAGCCTGGACACAGGCGTCTGCGCCGCCTCTACCCGAAAGTTCAACGAAAAGGCGTCCGGCCTGGATAACACGGTAGTGCTGGTGATTTCAGCCGATCTGCCCTTTGCCGCCAGCCGCTTCTGCGTGGCCGAAGGGCTGAAGAACGTGATCACCCTATCCACCTTCCGCAACCCGGAATTCCGTCAGGCCTATGGCGTGGATTTCGTCTCTGGCCCGCTGACGGGGCTGACTGCCCGTGCCGTGGTGGTGCTGGATGAAAACGATCAGGTCTTGCACGCCGAGCTGGTGTCGGAAGTGAAAAACGAGCCGAACTATGATGCAGCGCTGGCAGCCCTGGGCTAGACACCCCTGAGAACTGAATGAAAAAATCGCCCGGTGGCAAACAGCCATCGGGCGATTTTTTTAGAAGCTGTAACAAAATGGAGTGCAGCGGTTCTGGCTAGGCGCGCTGCCGC
Source organism: Uliginosibacterium gangwonense DSM 18521 (assembly GCF_000373965.1). Lineage (GTDB taxonomy): Bacteria > Pseudomonadota > Gammaproteobacteria > Burkholderiales > Rhodocyclaceae > Uliginosibacterium > Uliginosibacterium gangwonense. Next base: position 162,341 of record NZ_KB892857.1, read on the forward strand.
AGACAGTACAGGTAGTACGGCAAGGCGGCGCAACAACGCCAGAACCATTTTGTTACGGCTTCTTAAGGCAGATCAGGCGGGTTTGACAGCCTGATACTCAGACAGGATTGAAAGCCCGGCGGATTCAATATGCCGCCGCACCTCCACAAAACCGGCTGCCTGGAGTGTCAGCAACACCTGCTCAGGCGGCACACAGGCCTCGATGGTGTCCCAATAGTAGCGCCAGAGCTTGCAGGTACCCTTTTTCTGCCGACCCACCACGTAGGCCAGCAGCGGCACGATGCCCTTCATGTAGATCTTGAGCAGGAAACGCCCCCAGGCGGTCTGTGGCCGGGTGATTTCCAACAGGCAGAGCCGGGCACCGGGCTTCATGACGCGATGAAATTCGGCGAAGGCAACAGACAGGTCGCTGATGTGGCGCAGTGCGTAACCCATGGAGAGAAAATCGAAACTGGCATCCGGGTAGGGGATCGCCTCGGCACGCCCTTCAACCAGCGTGATCCCTTCCGGCAGTTTGGCATTGGCCATCATGCCGGGGCTGGGGTCGACGCCGATCACGAGTTTGGCGTCCCCGGTAATGCGGGCGGCCTCACGGGCCACCAGACCGGTGCCCGTGCCCACGTCGACAATCCGCATCCCCTCCTTGAGCCCGGCGCGCTGGAGCGCCTGCCCACGGTACCAGGGACCGGAGCCGAGGCCCAGGATGTGCTCCATACGGTCGTAATCTGCTGCGGTACTATCGAACATCTGGCGGATAAAACCTGCACGCTCCTGCTCGTTGGCGTAATACTCGGTCAACGGCACGTGAGGTTCGTGGGCAACAGACATAGGCTTGGCATCTGCGTTCATGGGAGCTTTCTGGCTCAGGCGGGTGGAGTGATCTTGTGAAAGATCAGGATAGGAAGGCGCAACACAAAGCCCACCATCAGACGGGTATGCATCCAGGCGAGCAGGCGATTGTCGCGCCAATAGTTAAAATGGGAGACCCCGCCTTCGTCGGCACGCAGATACTTCACCGGCGCAGGCAGATTGATAGGGCGCACACCGCGCCAGCACAGGCGGACAACCGCCTCGGGATCAAAATCAAAACGCCGCATCCAGCGTTGCCCGCGCATAACCTGGCGCAGCGGTTCAACGGGATAGACGCGAAAACCGTACAGTGAGTCGCCAATCCCCATCCAGAGGGTTTCGATATTGGCCAACCAGTTGGAGACTTTGCGCCCATTGACGCGCAAGGCCGGGGCGCTGGCATCAAAAACGGGCTTGCCCAGCACCATCTTGGCGGGATTTTGCTGCGAGCAGGCCATGAACTCAGGGATCAGCCCGGCCGGATGCTGCCCATCCGAATCCATTGCCAACGCGTGCGTAAAGCCCAGCCGCGCGGCCTCATCCAGCCCGTGGAGCACCGCCACCCCCTTGCCACAGTTTTGTGGCAACACCAGCACACGCAGGCCATCGTCTGCCTCGGCCATGGCCTGCAAGCCCGCCGTGGTGCCATCCGTGCTGCCGTCGACCACCACCCACACGGGGTTCCACTGCGCACGGGCGGCGCTCACTGTTTCATAGACCTTGGGCCCCGGGTTGTAGCTGGGGATGAGGACAAGATGGCTGGTGGAAGGCGTCTGAGTCATGAAGCAACGGCTTTTCTGGCCTGGGGTTGCTCCAGGCTCTGGTTGGCGCAAGTTTCTGGTGATGCGTTCCCATTCATCGCCCGGGCAAAATAGGTTTGCAACTCTGCGGTCAGGCGGATGGGGTCATCCCCCGGCTGAAAGCGCGGCCCCAGACGGACGCTGAAGTGCACAGGCAAGTTGGTGCGCTTGAACGGTGGCCAGCCTTTACCCAGAAAATTGCTGTCGGTTTCAATGATGACCGTCTGGATCGGCACCCTGGCGCGGCAGGCAATAATGGCGGTGCTGGCTTTGAAGTCCTGGAGTCTGCCGCCTTCACTGCGGGTGCCCTCGGGGAAAAGCAGCAACTGATAACCATGTTCCAGCTCAGCAATGGCGCGCCGGATCATGCCGACAAACCAGTCATTGCGGATAAAACCGGCCAGCCGCGCCCCTGCGCCCATGAAGAAGTTGTCGATCAATTCGGCCTTGAGCACGCAGGCCGTATTCGGCAGACGCGACAAGACCATCAGCGCATCAAGCAGACAGGGGTGGTTCGGGGCGATGATCAGCGGCCCTGCATCGCGCAAGGCATCCAGCTCGCGCAGATCAAAACGGCACACGCCCAATACCTCCAGCCCCCACAGGTAGAGCCGGAAGCCCTTGGAAATACCGACCCGGCCAATATGCTGCCGCATCTTGCGCGGGAGCAGAAAACGCAGCGGGATTGCCGCTGCCGACCACAGCAGGCAACCCTTGCCGAGTAAGAACCAGGCCAGGTAGATTGCAAGCTGCTCATAAAACCGTTTCAACATGCGATACATCCGTTCAGTCTGCCGACTCAATCAGTTCGGAAGAACGAGCCATCGTCCAGGTGATGGCGAAACCGGCAGACAGATAATCGCGCCGACGCACCAGGGGGCTATCCACAAAGGCTGCGCCACGCAGATTGTCGTAGCGCACATAGGCGCCCAACCATACCGATTCATATTTACGCGACAGTGACACCAGGAACTGAGTACCGGAATACCCGCCCTTGGCCTGATAGGCGGGGCGATCCGCCCGGGCATAGGCTGCGTCCACATTGTAAATGTAGGCATGCTGCTGACGGGTTGCAAACACTGGGCCTGCCACCAGCCCCACATTCCACGCTCCGCCAACCTTGGGCAGATCCAGGTTCAGACGTGGCTGAAAAACCCAGCCCGCCCACTTGGGCTGGGTCTGCACCGTAAAGGCTGCGCGCATAGGCATGAGCAGGCGCAACTTGGCCCCCTGCTCCGATTCTTTCCACAGGTTCACGTCCAGCGAGGGGCCGAATTCAAACATCGGCTTCAGGTCTGGCATTCCTTCGCGGGCGCGATTGTTCTTGCTGCGCACGGGTGGCCCTGCGCTGACACTCATGTTGAGTTCGGCGCGTTCGTTTTCCAGCACCGTGGCGCGTACCCCGCTGCGATCAGCCTTGAGCCAATCCAGGCGGTACACGAACAGTGGGAATGGCAGCAGGTAATTGGTGACCTGATCCGAACCGCGATACTCCGGCATGCTGATCCCAGCCACACCTGCGCCCAATTCCCAGCGTGGCAGCATCTCTGCCCCGGCCTGCCCGGCCCATGCCCCACAGAGTGCAGCCAAGAACAGCCGGGGGAGGATACTTGCGCGTTTTGCTTGCATCAGGTCTTGCTCCGTAAGCCAACTGCTTCGATTTCAACCAGCAATTCCACGCGGCAGATATCTGCCTGCAGGTAGAACGCGCGGGGTTCGCAGCCCAGATGCTGCCGCAGCACCGAGGCCACCAGGGCCTGGTCTGCCGGGTCACGCAGAAAAACTTTCATTTCAAGTGCCTGGGTGGAATACCCACCTACGTGGGATTTGAGATTGGCCTGGGCGATCAGGGCCTCGATGTTGCGCAAGGTCTCTTCGGTCTGCGCCTTCACGTCCCCCAGGTGGACGCTTTCGTGCCCCACGATGCTGGCCGTGCCAGAAATGAACAAGGCCTCACAACCGGGCAGCTCAAGCAGGCTCGCACGCGAGAATGTCGGGCTGCGTGGGCCGTAGCGATCAGGATAGCGGTAGGCGCTGACCTGGCGCGGGTTCTCGATAGGCCGTGGGCGGGCATGTGCCGCCATGAAGTACAGCACCAAGTCCCCCTCGCCCGTGCCCAGGGCACAGGCTGCGGGTGCGCCTTCAAGGTGGTCCCGTCGTGCGGCGATGAAGGCATCCTGCCGCCCGATGTTGAACTGGCGATAGCGCTCCAGGCCGCCGCCATCCACATTGATACCCGGCAGGTAGTTCCAGCACCGCACCAGTTGGTTGAAGCTGGTATGGCGCATTACCGCAAACAAGCGCTGATAGGCGAGCGCACTGGCCTGTTGCAAGGCGCTGGCCTGTGCGTTGGGCACAAAATCGTGCTCCGCAATGCTCATCGCTCCAAACAGCAGATGCTCAGTGTAGTGGTAGGCCACACCCTCCAGCACCCCCGTCTCACAGGGGGCGGTGCTGAGCCAGGTGGTGTATTCGTGTCCCCCGGCGGGCAGGCAAGCCATGGGAACAACAGCCAGGGTAGTCTGATGCGTGTGGGGCGTGCCATAGCAGGCGTCCCCCAGTACATGGAGGGCGTCATGTTTGGCGTCTTGACCATGCCGATACTGCAACAACATTGCGTTTCACCCGTCCGAATCAGTGTGCGGCCTTGAAGGCCAACACGGCATTGCTGCCCCCGAAAGCAAAGGAACTGCTCAGGGCTGCGCGTAGAGGCTGTCCGTACAGACCACTGCGGACATGCGCAACACCTTCACAATCCTGTGCCACTTCGTCCAAGTGCGCCGTTGGGGGGATATTGCCTGAATGCAGGGCCTTCACCGTGATCAGCGCTTCCAGGGCACCCGCAGCACCCAGGGTGTGGCCATGCATCGACTTGGTGGCGCTGACCGCCAACTGTGAGGCATGCTCACCAAACATGACCCGCAGGGCTTCGATTTCAGCCGGATCACCTTCGCGGGTGGCTGTACCGTGAGCGTTGACATAGCCCACATCGGCGGGTGCCAGCCCGGCTTCATCCAGGGCGAACGAAAGTGCGCGCGCCTGCCCGGCGACACTGGGGCGCACGAGATGGCTGTGGTCACAGCTCTGGCCGTAACCGGCAAGTTCAGCATAGATCCGCGCACCACGGGCCACGGCGTGATCCCATTCTTCTAGAATCAAGGCCGCGCCGCCTTCGCCAAGCACCAACCCGGCGCGCTTGGCCTGGAAGGGGCGGCAGGCGCGGTAAGCGGTTTCTTCTGTGCCGGGTGCCACGACACGCATGGCTTCCCAGGCGCGCATGACCGAAAACGACAAAGGCGCTTCCGACCCACCGGCAACAACCAGGTCCGACTCCCCGGACTGGATACGGCGCAGTGCCTCACCAATCGAAACAGAGGAAGACGAGCAGGCCACGGAATAGGTCAGGCACGCAGCCCCCAGGCCAAGCTGGATGGCAATGTGCGAAGCGGCCGCGTTGTTCATCGCCATCACCACCGAGAGCGGAGAGGCCCGATCTTTGCCCTGCACATAAAAATCGGTATAGCCCTGCTCAAAAGTCAGGGTGCCGCCCACACCTGTACCCCAGGAGACGCCATAGCGCTCACTCCCGGCACCGGTACGTGCCAGTCCGGCGTCGTCCCAGGCAGCAAAAGCGGCGGCCAGCCCCAGCTGCGCATAGCGGTCAGTCATGCCGGCCAGCGGACGCCCCAGCGCTTCGACCGGGTCAAAGGCGGAGCAATGAACCGCAACCTGTTCGAGCAGGGAAGGCGAAGTGGGATGCCGATACAGCCGTACTGCAGACTCGCCCTGCATCAGGCGATCAAAAAAATCCTGCAGCGACCCTCCAAATGGGCTGACCACCCCCAGCCCGGTAACGGCGACCCGGCGACTGCTCGTCGGCTTACTCATTGGGCGCAGTGGTGGGCTTGAGTTTCTCGAAGATGGCGATCAGATCACCCACGGTTTCCGGACGCGGAATATCGTCGGGCATCCGTACCTTGTACTTGTCTTCCAGATCAAACATCAGATCAAGCAGCATCAGGGAGTCCACCCCAATGGCCTCCAGCTTGGATTCCAAAGTGATGGGCTCAGCAGGAGTACCAACCCGGCGCTGAATGAATTCCTTTAACAGCTCAAGCATTTCCATGGCGAAGACGTCAAATATAAGTGATCGATTTTAATGGATTTTTACATGTAAACACACAATTGCCACGCTGTTTTCCATGCGCCGGGGCAAAACAGCCTCCCCTCCACAGTGAGTCATCATCGTAGCGGTTGTTTTCAGAACGCCATCTGATAATCCACAACGAGGGGCGCATGATCCGAGAAACGTTGCGCCTTGTACACACTGCTGGCCACCACATGCGGCACCAACGTGGGGGTGACCAGCTGGTAATCCAGACGCCATCCCACATTATTGGCCCACGCCTGACCACGGTTGCTCCACCATGTATAGCACTCGCTGGTGGTATCCGGGTAGAGTGTGCGATAAGCGTCAGTCCACTGCCCCTGGGTCAGCACTTGCGCAATCCAGGCCCGCTCTTCAGGCAGGAAGCCGGAATTCTTCTGGTTGGATTTCCAGTTTTTCAGATCAATCTCGCGTGGGGCGATGTTCCAGTCTGCGCACACAATCACCCGGCGCCCGGAATCCCGCAGGCTATCCAGGTGGGGGCGGAAGCCTGCCAGGAACCGGAATTTTGCTTCCTGCCGCTCCTCCGAACTTGAGCCGGAGGGCACATACAGCGAAACAACGGAGAGCGGCCCATCGGCCAATTCATAATCAGCCTGGAGGTAGCGCCCTTCGGCATCGAACTCGGCCACGCCCAAACCACGCACGATCCGTGCAGGCTCGCGTCTGGCATAGATCCCCACGCCACTGTAACCACGTTTTTCGGCACAGGCGAAGTAACCGGAATACCCGGCAGGATTCAACAAGGTTTCAGCCAGATCGGCTTCCTGGGCCTTGATTTCCTGCAGGCAGACAATGTCAGCCCCCGTACCTGCAAGCCAAGTGTGAAATCCTTTGCTGGAGGCTGATCGGAGGCCGTTGAGATTGAGGGTAATGACGCGTAACATCGGGAGAATTCTCCATTGTTATCAAATTTATCGTGAGCTTCAGCCAGGATTTTCTCGCACTTGCCCAACAAAAGGGTGTCCTTCGTTTTGGCGAATTCAAAACAAAGGCCGGGCGCCTGTCGCCCTATTTCTTCAATACTGCCCTATTTGACGATGGTTTGTCTTTCGGTGAGCTGTGTGGTTATTACGCGCAGGCAATCCTGGCCTCCGGCATTAAATTTGATACCCTCTTCGGCCCGGCTTACAAGGGCATTCCGCTGGCCGCAGGCACAGCCATGCACCTGGCCGCACAAGGGCACAACAAGCCGTTCTGCTTCAACCGCAAGGAAGCCAAGGATCATGGCGAAGGCGGCACCATCGTGGGGGCCCCGCTGCGTGGCCGGGTGCTGGTACTCGACGACGTGATCTCGGCAGGCACCTCGGTGCGGGAATCCGCCGACATGATCAAGGCCGCCGGAGCGGAACTTGCCGGGGTGGTCATCGCCCTGGACCGCATGGAACGTGGCACGGGCGAGAAGAGTGCAGTGCAGGAGGTGCGCGATACTTTTGGGGTGCCTGTCATTCCTGTTGCTACACTTGAAGACCTGATGCAGTTCATTGTCGGCACGCCAGCACTTACCACCTATCTGCCTGCGGTGAAGCAATACCGCGCCACTTATGGAGTTGGGCATTCATGAGCCTTGTCCGGGCCTTTTTCCTGTGCGCATTCTTCCTGCCATGGAGCGCCCATGCAGCGGAACAGTCGTTCTGCTGCAATGACGCCAGCGGACGGCGCGTCTGTGGCAACCCCTTGCCCTCGGTCTGCTATGACCGTGGCTACCGTGAGTTAAGCCGTGGCGGCAATCTCGTCAAGGAGGTCGAGCCGCCCCTGACGCCGGAGCAACGTGCCAAACGCGATGCCGAGATCAAGGCCAAGAAGGATCGGCTGGCGGCAGAGGCTGCAGCCAGCCGCCGCGATCAGGTATTGCTTGACAGCTACCCCACTCTGGCCGATCTGGACAAGCGGCGCGACCAGGAACTGGGCATCGTGGGTGAAGAATTGCGCATCAACCATGCCCGTGAGTCCCAGATACTGGCAGCGCGTGCTGAGCTGGACAAGAAGAAGGCTGCATTGGGCAACAAGAAGATTCCGCCCAGGCTGGAAGCGGACCTGGAATCCAATGACCTGGAACTCTCCAGTGTGCGCATGATCTTGGGCAGCAAGCAGAAGGAATATGATGCCCTCAAGACTCGTTTCGATAATGACAGAAAACGCTATACCGAACTGATCGGAGCGCCGCCACCACCCAGCCCCCAACCGGCAAAAAGATAAAGGTCAAAACCTACCATGCCGCCCCCAAAAGAGAATCAGCACACGGTTCATTCCGTATGCCCGCACGACTGCCCCGATACCTGCGGCATGATCACAACAGTCGAGGACGGGCGCGCCATCAGGATTCAGGGGGCGGGGCAAGTCCCCATTACCCGTGGCACGCTATGCTCGAAAGTCGCGCATTACCTGGAGCGGACCTACTCCGACCAGCGCCTGCTCTACCCGATGAAGCGCGTCGGGAAAAAGGGTGAGGGGCACTTTGAGCGCATCAGTTGGGAGCTGGCCCTGCAGACCATCGCCAGCCACTTCCACACGCTTGCCAAGGAAGACCCACGCAGCATCCTGCCCTATAGCTATGCGGGGACCATGGGGCTGGTGCAGGGTGGCTCGATGGATCAGCGCTTCTTCCACCGCCTTGGCGCATCGTTCCTGGACCGGACGATCTGTGCCGAAGCGGGTGCCCAGGGCTACAAAGCGACCGTTGGCGCCACTCTGGGAACTGACCCGGAAGCCTTTGCCAATGCGCAGTACATCATCATCTGGGGAGGCAACCCGGTCGTCTCGAATCTGCATCTATGGGCGCGCATCGTCGAAGCGCGGCGCAAGGGTGCCAAGGTGGTGTGCATTGATCCGATACGCAGCCTGACGGCGGAAAAGAGCGACTGGCACCTCGCCCCTTTGCCGGGCACCGATGGGGCCTTGGCGCTGGCGATCATGAACGTGCTGATCCGCGACAACCTGTGCGACGAAGACTACATTGCCCGCTACACCACGGGCTACGCTGCCCTCAAGCGCCGTGTGGCCGACTGGACGCCCCAACGCGCCGCCGCCGAAACAGGGCTGGAAGCCGCCGATATCGAGCAACTGGCCCGTGAATACGGCAAGGACGGGCGCCCCGCCGTCATCCGCGTCAACTATGGGCTGAACCGGTGCGCGGGGGGTGGCTCGGCCATGCGTGCCATCGCCTGTCTGCCCGCACTGACAGGCCATTGGCGCTGGGCGCACGGTGGCATCCTGCTCTCCACCTCGGGGAGCTATGGCACAGACACTGCAGCGCTGACGCGACCCGATCTATATCCACAGGATGAGCGTTTCCCGCCCCGCCATATCAACATGAGTTGTATCGGGGACGCGCTGTTGCAAGCCCACGATCCGCAGATCCGAGCGATCATGGTCTACAACTCCAACCCGGTGGCGGTCGCACCCGACTCCAACAAGGTGCGCGCCGGATTCGCCCGCGAAGACCTGTTCTGCGTGGTGCACGAACTGTTCCAGACCGACACCGCTGATTACGCCGACATCCTGCTCCCGGCCACCAGCCAGCTTGAGCACTGGGATATCCACAAGTCTTACGGCCACCTCAATGTGCTGGTGAATGAACCCGCCATTGCGCCCTTGGGCGAGGCCCGCCCGAACAGTTGGGTGTTCCGTGAGCTGGCGCATCGGATGGGCTTTACCGAACCCTGTTTCGCCGAGAGCGATGAGGAGATCGGCGCCCAGGCGTTCCGCCACGACCATCCACGCAGCAGCAACATCAATATGGCAACCCTGGCCGAAACCGGCTGGCAGCGCCTGAATGTGCCAGAACCTTATGCGCCTTTTGCCGAGGGAGGCTTCCCTACCCACTCCGGCAAGTGCGAATTTTATTCCGAAGCTCTCGGCAAACAGGGCCACGATCCGCTGCCCCATTATGTGCCACCTCGTGAGGGGCCACGCTCCAACCCTGGCTTGGCCGCCCGTTTCCCGCTGGCCTTCGTCAGCCCGCCCTCGCGGCATTTCCTGAATTCCACCTTTGCCAACCTGCCACGCTTTCTGGAAGCCGAAGGTCGGCCCTGGCTGGACATGCACCCGGCAGACGCCGCCCAACGCGGTTTGAAAGATGGTGAGCGGGTGCGCATCTTCAATGACCGTGGCGCCTTCCACGCATGGCTGCGCATTGACGAAGCCACCCCAGGTGTGCGCCAGGGCGTAGTCAGCGCCCCGTCGATCTGGTGGCAGAAGCTCTCGGGCGATGGCTGCAATGCCAATGCCGTCACCTCCCAGGCGCTTGCCGACATGGGTGGTGGGGCCACCTTCTACGATTGCCTGGTTGAGGTCGCCGCCGACCCACTTTAGAACCTGCCCATAATCTTACTGCGAGGCCGTGATCGGGGTTCATGCGCTGCTCGAAATCCTCATTTATCCACATAAACTCCGGTTTCTGCGCTGCTCTTCTTTCCACGGTGTGCTTTGCACAGCACACCGGCTACGCCAGCACAGAGCGGTGCTCTGTGAAACCCTGGCTCCGCCCACTGACAGCCTCTCGCTACAGATTCTGAACAGGTTCTTGGACAAAACAAAGGCTCCTCATGTGGGAGCCTTTGTCTGGTGCTGCTGGCTGGGATCAGTCGCCCAATACCGCCCGCACATTGGCCCATTGCCGACGGCTGATCGGCAGGAGTTCAGGCACGTTGTTCAGGCGCACGGACCAGTAACCTTCGCCACCGTCCTCACCCACCGAGCGTTCAAAACCGATCACGGCCTCACGTGCCACCAGACAATTGCGGTGGATACGCACGAAGCGGTCAGGGAATTCGCCTTCCAGCTGAACCAGAGACTCTTCCAACAGGTATTCACGGTTCAGGGTACGGGCGGTGACGTACTTGAGTTCGGCCTTCAGGTAGAGTACCTCGCCGATGGGGATCAGGTGGATCTTGCCACGCTCACTACACGTCAGATGGCGGCGCGGGGCCGCGATGGTGTCGATCACATCGCGGGTGGAGTTGCTGGACTTGCGTACCTTCTGCAAGGCATTGGCCAGGCGCTCCGCGCGAACGGGCTTGAGCAGGTAATCCAGGGCGGCCAGCTCAAAGGCCTGCACCGCGTATTCATCAAACGCGGTGATGAAGATGATCTTGGGCGGGAAAGTCAGGCGGCTGGCGTGCTGCGCGAACTCGATCCCATCCATGGCAGGCATGCGGATATCGACCAGCAATACATCAACCTTCACATCCTCCAACTGCCGCAAGGCTTCAACTCCGTTGGAGGCCATGCCGACAACCTGGGTCGGTTGTTCTGAGGCAATGTCACCCAACAAATCACGAAGTCGATCACGGGCGGGCGCCTCGTCATCAACAATCATCACGGCAAGAGGTGCCAAATCCATTACTTTTCCTCCCTTCGAAGCGGCATGCGAATCCTGACTATGAATTCCCCGTCCTTCACTTCCGTAGTCAGCGTAGCTTCCAGATCAAAAAACAAATGCAGGCGTTCGCGGATATTGCCCAACGCCATCCTATTTCCTGCTGTGCGCGACGAACCTTCTTGGTGTACCGGATTACTGAGACGGACATCAAGGAAATTCCCCTTTCGTACAATCCTGACAAGTATCAGGCCAATTTCCAAGCTTGGTTCAATGCCATGATAAACGGCATTCTCCACCAGCGGCTGCAACATCAGCGGCGGAACCAGCGCGTTCAGCGGCGCGTACTTGAGTTCCCACTTGACTTGCAGGCGATCCCCCAGCCGCAGGCGCTCCAATTCAAGGTAGCGGTTGCAGAGTTCGATTTCATCACAGAGTGTCACCAGTTGGCGGCTGTCACGCATCAGATCGCGGAACAGCTCGGCCAGAGACTCCAAGGCCTGCTCGGCTCGGCGCGGGTTGGTACGGATCACCCCGAGCACGCCATTGAGGCTGTTGAAAAAGAAGTGGGGACGAATCCGCGAGGTCAGCGCCAGGATACGGGCCTCATCCAGCGCGGGCATCTGCGCGATCTGCCGCCAATAGAAGTAACACACCATCAGGGCTGCGGCCCCCAGCCCCCATAGCATGCCCAGCACGTAACCATCGGCATTTGTCGGGCGAAAGAGCAAGGACTGGCTCAACACGGCCAGCAACATGGCGATGGCGCAGACAATCATCGTCAGCTCCCGCCAGTGCAGGCGCTGCAGCCATCCACCCAGCCCGTAGAGCAGGCAGACAAACACCAGCAGGGGCAGCTCGCTTCGCCCGGCCAGGACGACACATTCCCCCCAGAACGAAGAAAAAGTGGAAATGCGCATCAACGCGGTGATGACGATCAGCGCATTGCCCAGAAAAATAATCCGCAGCAGGGCGCCCAGGTTCCGGAAATCCGGCACCAGACACTTGATGCCTGCTTCTGCTATCGTGCGTTCAGCAGTAGGCGCCGAGGATTGTTTTATACTCATACTCTTATTGCGTGGTTGTTCCATAACCGTCCGCGACTTGTCGCCTTCCAAAACGTCATCTTTTACAAACTAACATATTATGACCGATTCTTCCCCTGGCAACGGTTCCGGCGCATGGTCCGGGCGTTTTTCTGAACCAGTTTCCGATCTCGTCAAACGCTACACGGCTTCGGTGTTCTTCGATTGCCGCATGGCCACCCAGGATATTCGTGGCTCCCTGGCTCATGCCAAGATGCTTGCCCGCCAAGGCATCATCAGCGCCCAGGACCTCACGGACATTGAGCGTGGCATGGCCCAGATCGCCGGAGAGATCGAGCGTGACGAGTTCCAGTGGAACCTGGACGCGGAAGACGTGCACCTCAATATCGAACGTCGCCTCACCTCGCTGGTGGGGGACGCGGGCAAGCGGCTGCACACGGGCCGCTCACGCAATGATCAGGTTGCCACCGACATCCGCCTGTGGCTGCGGGACGCCATCGACCAGATCCTCGCCCTGATCGGCGGCTTCCAGAAAAATCTGCTCGACATTGCCGAAACCCATGCAGCCACCCCGCTGCCGGGCCACACCCACTTGCAGATTGCCCAACCGGTGACCTTCGGGCATCACCTGCTGGCCTATTACGAGATGACCCGGCGCGACGCCGAACGGTTTGTGGATGTACGCCGCCGGACCAACCGCCTGCCCCTGGGCGCGGCGGCCCTGGCAGGGACGAGTTACCCGATCGACCGCGAGTCCGTCGCCCGCGAGCTGGGCTTTGATGAAGTCTGCGAGAACTCGCTGGATGCCGTATCCGACCGCGATTTCGCCATCGAATTCTGTGCCGCCGTGGCGCTGACCATGACACACCTGTCGCGCTTCTCGGAAGAGCTGATCCTGTGGATGAGCCCACGCTTTGGCTTCATCGATCTGGCCGACCGCTTCTGTACCGGTTCCTCGATCATGCCGCAGAAGAAGAACCCGGACGTTCCCGAACTGGTACGTGGGAAGACCGGGCGCGTCAACGGCCACCTGATCGCCCTCCTGACCCTCATGAAGGGCCAGCCGCTGGCCTATAACAAGGACAATCAGGAAGACAAGGAACCCTTGTTCGATGCTGCGGATACGCTGATCGACACCTTGCGCATCTATGCCGACATGATCACCGGCATCAAGGTCAAGCAAGACAATATGCTCGCCGCCCTGGGCCTGGGCTTTGCCACCGCCACCGATCTGGCCGATTATCTCGTCAAGAAGGGGTTGCCCTTCCGTGATGCGCATGAAGCCGTGGCACTTGCCGTGCGCGCCGCCGAACAACGCGGCTGCGATCTGCCGGACTTCAGCGTTGCCGAACTCAAGGCCTGCATGGCCCATGTGCCCGGTGCTGCCGACAAAGTCGGTGACGATGTTCACTCGGTGCTGACCGTGGAGGGGTCGCTGGCCTCGCGTAACCACATCGGCGGCACAGCGCCGGCACAGGTACGTGCAGCGATTGCCCGCGCACGGGCACGTCTGGCCGCTTCCAACTAAGCACCTCACAGGGGCGGCGCCATGCGCGCCGCCCCGCACACCGCCCCTAACACTCCCCCGACATGATCGACCTGCAACTGCAAAACACTTTGCAAGAAGCCTTGCACAACCAGCTCGGCAATGCTTTTGGTATTGACCGGATGGAAATTGTAGCGGGGGGCGACATCAACACGGCCTTGCGTCTGAGTGGGCCGCAGGGATCGGTATTCGCCAAACTGCGCCCTGCCCAGGACATGGCAATGTTCGAAGCAGAAGCGGAAGGGCTGCGCGCACTCTCCCATTGCGATGCCATCTGCGTGCCCAAGGTGCTGGCTTGCACACAAGCAGGCAACATGGCCAGTCTGCTGCTCGAATGGCTCGACATTCAGCCGATCCGCAGCGAATCGGAAGCTTGCCGCGCAGGCGAAGCCCTGGCGGCGCTGCACGGCTGCAAAGGGGAACACTTTGGCTGGATGCATGACAATTTCATCGGCAGCACACCTCAATGCAATACCGAAAGTGACAACTGGGCGCAATTTTTCGTCCGCCGGCGCCTGCAACCACAATTCGCATTGGCGGCCCAAAATGGGTTTGGGGCAACATTCAAACCCTATGCCGAGGCGATTTTCGAAAAATCCCCGGCATTCTTTATCGAATACCACCCCACGCCAAGCCTCTTACATGGCGATCTGTGGAGCGGCAATCTGGGCGCCCTGCCCGATGGCACGCCTGTACTCTTCGATCCGGCCTGCTATTACGGCGACCGTGAAACCGATGTGGCGATGAGCGAACTGTTTGGCGGCCTGCCCGTTGCATTCTACGCGGCCTACCGCAAGGCGCAGCCTTTAAGCGCTGGGCATGAGTTGCGCAAACCGCTCTACAACCTCTACCACATCCTCAACCACCTGAACCTGTTTGGGCGCAGCTATCTGGGGCAGGCAGAGCGAATGGCCAGCAGTCTGGCCCGTGCGCTCAAGTGCTAAAAACAAGGCTATTTGTTCACCGCCTCAGCCTGCGTCTCAAGGCTGATGGGCGAGGTGCCATTGCCGATCTTCACGTCATGCAGACTGACGCTGGCATTGCGCACAGGCAGCGGGCCAGAGGTCTCCAGATGGACGTTATCCAGCCGGATCGCGTTGAATGTGCGTTCAGGCAGGCCCACGATATAGCCTGGCTCCTGGCTTGAACCATGCACATTCTGCACGATCACATCATGAAAATACGGGGTACTGGGCACATAGGATTGCGCCACATCCTGCGAAGCATCGGGTATGCGGGGGTAATACCCCGTGATCAGGATGGCATCCCCCACGTTTTCAAGTGTCAGATCCCGATACACCACATTGCGGATTTCACCACTGCGCTTGCGGCTGCTTTTGATGCGAACCGCATGATCCGTTCCGATAAAACGGATGCGCTCGAACACCACGTTGCGCACGCCCCCCATTGTTTCCGTGCCAATGGAAGCACCATGCCCGGCACGGAACACGCAATCGGCCACCGTGATGTTCTCCACCGCCGCGCCGGGATGCAGCGGATCAATGCTTCCTGCCTTGATGGCGATATTGTCATCCCCGGTATCAATCATGCAGTTGTGAATCAGCATGTTGCGGGTGTTCGATGGATCAATCGCATCAGTATTGGGCGAATGCGCGGGGGCGATGATCTTGACGCGATTGACCTCGATATTCTCTGAGGCATGCGGCACGAAATGGAAACTGGGCGAATTAGTCAGGGTGACATCTTCCAGCAAGGCATTCTTCACCCGCCCGAAGTACACCAAACGCGGACGGTTGGTCGGCGTGCTTTTGCCGCTTTTCTGCAAGTAATAATCCCACCACGGCTGCCCCTGACCATCAATCACCCCCGGCCCGCTTAGCGCAATGTCATGCTCATCGACCGCGTTGAGAAAAGCAATCCAGCCTTGCATGACGGCATACTTTTCATTCTGTGGTGTGACGCGATAGATCTCCCGCTCGGATGACGCTAGCAGCTTGGCACCCGCCTCAAACTGCAGACGCATGTTGCTGCGCAGGAAAAGTGGGCCGGAAAGATACTGCCCGGCAGGAAAACGCAGCGTCCCGCCCCCTTGCTGGGCACATTGGTCGATCGCCTTCTGTATCTGATCGGTCTGCAGCGTTTTGCCGTCAGCCACCAGCTTGGGCAGGGCACACACATGATCAGGGATGTTCAATTTCAGTTCAAAAGCCAGAGCCGGATGAGACAGCGCCAGCAAAAAGCTCCCGAGCGCGCAGATTTTACCGAACATGAACCGTTTCTCCACCAAAGCATGCATAGAACAGTGCGACAGTGGAAGTCTACCGGAAAACCCCCTGCAAAAGTCTGACATATTCCAACCGTTCAACGGCTGATTCCCGTTCCATTTCTCGCCTCATCTCCTGCCCCATTTTCGTGCGTATGTTACCGTTCCATCGTATACTGCGCCCCGCTGCATGGTGCGCACCGCACATGTGCAGTTCATATATCCAAAAAATACAACCACCATTGGTTGAGAGTCATTATCAAAAGGGGAATTTTCGTGAACAAGCTGTTCAGCAAAAGCAGTCTATGCATGATTGGAACATCGCTGGCCCTACTGTCTGGTTGCGCCATCAATATGCCCGTACCCGTCAAGGACATCACACCCAGCGCTGACAAATACACCAAAGCCGAAGCCGCCGCACCGGCAAGCCTGTACTTCGTTGACGCACAAACGGCTGAAAACAAGGCCAAACTGGTGACTGGGCGCATCCCGATGAACCCGACCTACCAAGGCAAGCCGCTGGATGCAGTCTCCTGGCTGAGCCGCAATACCGTGGCCGAGCTGGCTGGCCGTGGCCTGCCCGTCAAGCTAGCCAATGAAGCGGCTGGCGCCAACACCGTGCAGGTCAAGTTCCTCCACATCGAAAATCGCCGTATCAGCGGTTTTTCGCCGTTTGAAACCTTTACCAGCCTGAACGCCGACTTGGTCACCGCCAAGGGACAACAACGCATCGCCTTCTGGGTCAAGCGCGGCAAGGTACCGGTCTGGAGCTTCGATGAAGTGATCGATCCGACCTTCAATGTGCCCCTGGCACTGATGAGCAAAGAGCTGGCTGCCCGCATCAACCAATACATGTATGGCCAATCCATCAGCGATGCGCAGGTCGATGCACTGGTCAAGAAGATTGAAGGTGCTGGCAAGGAGATCAACGCCCTGGACGTCTATGAACTGGGCTTTGGCAACAACCCGCGCGCAGTTGCTTCACTGGTGAAATGGGTCAAGGCTGAAGATGGGGATGTGGCTCGCGCTGCAACCTCAGCATTGGGTATCCTGAATGCCAATGACAAGTTGCCCGTACTGGTCGAGCTGTATGAAAAAAGCAAGTCCGATGTGGAAGACCGCGCAACCGCCTTCAAGGCCATCTGCGATCTGAATGGTGCCGAGGCCAAAGCCTATGTCGCCAAGCAAGGCTCCGCACTGGCGGGCAAGGACGACCGTGAGGCCGCTACATTCAAAGCCATCATGGCCTTGTACAAATAAGACCGGTTTGTGATGGCGCATCCCTAGCGCGCCACCCCTTGTACCCGAACGCCGCATGACCACAATTGGCATGCGGCGTTTTTTGGCGGCTCAATGCCCGAACTTCTGGCACGGTAGGCATGCACGCCCCAAAGCATCTCCAAATGTGCTCGAATAGCCCCACTTGGACTTATACGTCGTACTAGCATGAATCCGTCGTACGGTTATTGCAATGGCAATTTAACACAGAGGTATAATATCAAATATCGTAAAATTTGCACATTCACGTCATTATTGATGATTATAGGCAGGCGCCACAAAACGCTGGGGTGCAATCCTTTGGCTTTCTGATCTCGTGCAGCTTTGTTACGAAATCGAGAAATCTGAAGTGTTTTTGGATTCTGCCCATGGCTTCTATCTATCACCCTGCAGCTGTTGAATAAAACGACGTACTTTAGGCACGTAAATTTTTCTGTACAAAGCCATCACCAGGACGAACCTGTAAATGTGCTCTTGAAGATACTCAATATCTTCTGCATGAAAAACCCGATGCACCAGGCCTGTCTTGTTTACTACTATCAAACACCAGTCAAAAACCATGGAAAAACGCTTTTATGCTTTATGCTTCGCAGCAATGCTGACAGCAACTTCCGCATGGGCAGACACCCCTCACGCTTCGATTGACGCACTGACCAAAATAATCAGTAGCACGCCTGAAAAAGTTCTCGTAGAAGTGGAATGTTCATCTGACAGCTCATTTGGTAATTTAACGATTGGTGGCTATGCCAAGTCTGAGGATGGGGTGGCTCATTCCTACGGTTATGTCCCAGTGCACGTGCCTCCTGGCAATCATGTGAAAGTTATTGTTTCTTTACAGCGCCCCCCTTATCACACAGCAAAACGAACAAATCTTGTCTATCTTTTCATGTACGCCAACGGGGGAAACACCATGCTGTCTCGTGTCTTCCCTCTAGCCTACGACTGGGCATCGACCAATTCAGATACAGCCGTAGCTACAGATCTACGTCCAGAAGCAGTGGATCCGACACGTCAACAAGAGATGTACGAGGCGATCAGTAATAATTTGCTGGAAAGAGAATTCAATATCCTTGATCAGCAAATCAACACCCTGATCTCATCAAGGGAGTTTGGAGAATCAGGAAATCAACTGGCGGGTGCTTTCTTTGACGCTATTGTAGATCTATCTTCCACCCAAAGACGGCAACTGAGCGAACTCATTCGAGATTGGCGTGCTAGCAACCCGAAGTCTGTTGGCGCAGTTATTGCACAAGCAATACTTTGGCAAAAGGAGGCATGGGTGCTTCGTGGTGGCGAGCACACGCCCTACGACGACCCAGATGCGGAAAGACTATTCAAAGACCGCCTGCGAAAAGCAAAAAAATTGCTGACAAGTTCAAAACCATTTGCCGGAAATACTGCCCTATGGTACCAAGCAGCCATAGCCGTCGCAGATGCGAATGGTGAAAGCAATACAGAAATCAACAAGTTGTTCGCCGAAGGGGTAAAAAAATTCCCAGATTACCTGGGTCTGTATATACAAATGGCTTACCACTGGTCGCCAACCTACGGTCGCTCAAACTGGGTCGAAGTAGAAAAACTTGCGAGCCTCGCTGTTGAAAATACAAAAAAGCAAAACAAAACAGGAAGCTATGCCACTTTTTATAATTCTTTGGAATCTCATCAAACAACAGAATTTGATTTGTTCAGGCACAGTTATGCTACTTGGCCAAAAATGAAATTGGCAGTTGAAGATCTGATCCAACAGTATCCTAAAGGCAAGCTACAGAAAAACTGGTTGGCAATATACGCTTGTCGCAGCAATGACCAGCCTGTCTTTCTTCAGGCGTGGGGGGCGCTTACAGGCAATCTGCTCAAACGGGAATGGCCATCAAATTATTCTCCGGAAATGTGTAACACGAAATTTGCGAGAAAACTCCAGACAGGAAGATGAGAATGAACAGGTTCCGAAATTGTTTTTTAGCGTTAGTGACCATTTCTTCAATGACCACAATAAACATGGCGTTTGGAGACGACCATGTGTGCAAGTCTGGATTTCGCAATATAAACGACGGAGACAAAGGCACCTATTTTCTAGAGTCCTTTGTGGCAGAGGCATTCCTCAGCGGTGGAAAAGGTCCAACTAGGCGTCATAGCGGCTATGCGGTGGTAGAAGACCCAGACTACCAATGGTTGAATGACACTATTCATCAATTAATGCTGCCAGATTGCTACTTAAAAGATGGGCAAGCCTATCAGAATGTAATTCTTCGGGGCCTCGCTAAAGGCATTACGGATGAGAATAATTGGAATAGAGCAAGGGAGAAGGTCGAAGAGTTGCGGAGAAAACGGCCAAATGAGGCTTACCCGATAGTAGCTGAGACCGAGTATTGGTACAAATACGCTTGGGACGCCCGAGGAGGAGGCTACGCTTCATCAGTCAGCCCGGAGGGATGGAAACTTTTCGAGGAACGTTTGAGTGTTGCTGAGAAAATTCTACGTGAGAATAAGGAGCTGGGATCTTCCATGCCCGCGTGGTACGAACTGATGGTTCAGGTTCAAAGCGCTATGAATCACAAAACGGATGAACGAAACAAAAATTTCCTTGAAGGCGCAGAGCGTTACAAAACCTACCTTCCGCTGTACATCTCAATGCGAAACTATGCCGAGCCCAGGTGGGGTGGATCATGGGCGGGCGTCGATCAACTCATTAAATTCGCTGCGAATAATACCAAGAAGACAGAAGGAGATACATTCTATGCGTACCTCTATTACGGTGTGCATCTCAACATGCGCGATGAAGGCAATTTTTTCAAAGAAACCAAAGTCAATTGGCCACGGCTGAAGAGTGCTTACGAGGAACTGCTCCAGCGAAGACCAGAGAGCCTTTGGCATCTAAATAATTTTGCAGCACTTGCTTGTGAGGCTGGTGACAAAAAGACCTTTCTCCATTTGCGCAAGAAGATTGGGAACACCCCTTTTGACGAATCGTGGGGAACAAGACCCTCTTTGGATTTTTGCGATGCGAAATATGGTTACAACAACTAGTTTGGAATCATCATAGAAAAAAATATTTAGCATAAACCGAGAGTATTGCGGAGTTTTCTGCAAACTCCCCTGCACATAAAAAATAGCGCCGAAAGGCGCTATTTTTTATGCAATCCAAAACAACTAAATCATCACTCCAGCCCTTGGCTGGCGAGGTATTCATCGTAGGTGCCACGATAGTCGATGATCTGCCCGTCGCCCTTGATTTCCACGATGCGTGTGGCCAGAGAACTGACGAACTCGCGGTCGTGAGAGACGAAGAACAGGGTGCCGGTAAAAGCGGCCAGCCCGGCGTTAAGCGATTCGATGGACTCCATGTCCAGGTGGTTGGTCGGCTCATCGAGCAGCAGCACATTCTTGCGCTGGAGCATGAGCTTGCCGAAGAGCATACGCCCTTGTTCACCGCCGGAGATCACGCGCACGGATTTCTTGACATCGTCACCCTGGAAGAGCAGACGGCCCAATGTGCCACGGATCAGGGTAATGGCGTCGTCACCTTCGTAACCGCCTTCACGCACGTAACCAGAGATCCAATCGGTCAGATTGTCATCGGAATCGAAGTCGTTCGCGTGGTCCTGCGCGAAGTAGCCGGGGCGGGCTTTCTCGGCCCACTTGATCGTGCCCGCGCTCGGCGTCAGCTCACCGATCAGCAACTTGAGGAGGGTGGTCTTACCCACGCCGTTTTCACCGATGATAGCGACACGATCACCCGCATCGAAGGCCACGCTGAAGCGATTGATGATCTTGCGGCTGTCATCATAGCCAAACGTGAGGTTTTCGACCTCGACGGCCTGACGATGGAGCTTTTCCTTTTCGTCATAATCAAAGCGCATCCACGGGTACTGGCGGCTGGAGGGCTTGAAGTCTTCGATCTTGATCTTTTCGATCTGCTTGGCGCGGCTGGTGGCTTGGCGGGCCTTGGATTTGTTGGCCGAGAAGCGGCGCACGAATTCCTGCAACTCCGCAACCCGTTCCTTGGCCTTGGCATTGGCGGCCTGCTGGCGCTCGCGGGCCTGGGTAGAGGCTTCCAGATAGTCGTCCCAGTTACCGGGGTAGCTCTGGATGCGGCCATAGTCCAAATCCGCCATGTGGGTACACACTTGGTTGAGGAAGTGGCGGTCGTGGCTGATGATGATCATGGTGCTGTTGCGGTTGTTCAGCACGTTTTCCAGCCAGCGGATAGTGTTGATGTCGAGGTTGTTGGTCGGTTCGTCCAGCAACAGGATGTCCGGGTTGGCGAACAGCGCCTGACACAACAGCACACGCAGCTTCCAGCCGGGGGCGACTTCGCGCATCGGGCCGTTATGCTGTTCGGTGGGAATCCCCACGCCCAACAGCAGTTCGCCCGCACGGGCTTCGGCGGTGTAACCGTCGTACTCGGCGAAGTGGTGTTCCAGCTCGGCCGCGTGCATGTAGTCGTCTTCGGTCGCCTCGGGGTTGGCGTAGATGGCGTCCTTCTCTTGCATGCAGGCCCACATCTGCTCATGGCCCATCATCACAACATCAAGTACGCGAATGTCTTCGAAGGCAAACTGATCCTGGCGCAGAAAGGCCATGCGCTCGCCGCTATCGAGGGCGATATTGCCTGCCGAGGGTTCCAGGACGCCGGCCAGGATTTTCATGAAGGTCGATTTGCCTGCACCGTTGGCGCCGATCAAGCCATAGCGATTGCCATCGCCAAACTTGATGCTGACGTTTTCAAACAGGGGCTTGGCCCCGAACTGCATGGTGATGTTGTTGGCGATAAGCACTGCGCGAATTCCTACCTGATAAGCGACGCGCCCAAAACGAGCCACGCCCTGAAAGGGCGCGATTGTACTCTTTCAAGATTTATCTTGATAGCTCAATGGCTTGCAAGGAGGTGCCAAGCCGGTTTTTCAGGCTCCCCAGCGGGTCATCAGGGTCTGCGGAATGCCGATCTGGTCCAGAATCCGGGCCACCACGAAGTCGACCATGTCCTGCACCGTCTCGGGGTGATGGTAGAAGCCGGGGTTGGGCGGCAGGATCACCACCCCCATGCGCGACAGGCGCAGCATGTTCTCCAGGTGCAGCGTGGAGAACGGCGTCTCACGCGGCACCAGCACCAGCTTGCGCCCTTCCTTGATGCAGACGTCGGCAGCACGCTTGATAAGGTCGTCCGACAGGCCCGCCGCAATGGCCGCCAGGGTGCCCATGGTGCAGGGGCAGATCACCATGGCGTCGGGGGGATTGGAGCCGGAAGCCAGCGGCGCAAACCATTCCTCGCGCCCATAGACCTGCAAACGTGATGCATCTGTCTCAAAGCGCCGACAGAGCCAATCCTGCGCATCACGCGGGCGTGCGGGCAGCGCCAGCTCAAGTTCCTGCTTCATCACCACCTGGGCGGCTTGGGAGTAGAGGAGCTGGACCACACATCCCGCCGCCAGCACGGTTTCGATCAAGCGCAGGCCATAGGGCATGCCCGAGGCGCCGGTCAGGGCAATTGCGACGGTTTTGTTCATGTTTTTTCTTCCTCCGGCCGAGCGGCCAGCAGGCCAGCCGTAATCAGGCCGTTGACAGTACCAAAGATAGTGGCCGTGGCAGAGAACACCGGCCAGAGTGCCCATAAGCCTTCGTGCGGCACCAGCCAGAGCCGGGCGAGCAGCATCTGCCCACCGATATGCCCAAAGGCGGCCAGCAGACTCAGGCTCACCGGCCCGAACCATCGCCTCGGCAAACGCACCGCAGCCCCCAGCACGAGCAGGCTGACCAGGCTGCCCGAGAGGCTCAGGAAGAAGCCCGGTGCGAACAACTGCCCCAGCAACAGGCTGGTGGCAAACACGCGTAGCAAGGCCACCCAGGCGGCATCACTCCAGCCATGGCGCAGTAACACCAGGAGCACTACGATATTCGCCAGCCCAGGCTTGACCCCCGGCAGTGGCGTAGGAATGGCGGCTTCGGCCACTGAGAGCACAATGGCAGCGGCAGCGTAGCGGGCCACGCGGTGGTCGGAAGCATCTGCCGTCAAAATTTTGGGGGCATTCATCAGTAGGTCAGGGAATCATAAGTGCTGCTGCGGCCTTCCAGTTGCAGCGTGACCTCGTTGGGGGCACAGATGGCGGCCGCTCCACTGCGCGTCAGCCAACCTTGCTTGACGCAGTATTGACGCGGGCCGGGGTCGGAGGCCACGCGGGCACGCCCGGGCTGCACTTCGATCCAGGTCACACCGATGGGGCCGGAGACTTCGAGTCGCTTGGCCCGATCCAGCGGCAGGCGGGCGACGATCTTGCCCCCCGCACGCACCACAGCAAGCTCGGGCCGATCCCCCGTCCACAGGCTGTGCCCGGCATACAGGGTGGCCAGTACCGCGAGAAGCAGCATCAGCGCATCCCCTGGCCGCATCAGTTGCAGCCAGCCACGCAGCGCTTGCAGACGCGGACTCACCTTGGCTCGGCCTTCTGCCCTGAAGCCAGTACCCGATGTCGCACCATCACCTTGTGGGTGTCGGCAAACAGCCGACTCAGCGACTCGGCCATGTACACCGAGCGGTGCTGACCGCCGGTACAGCCAATCGCCACGGTCAGGTAGTTACGCCCATCGGCCACAAAAGAAGGCAGCCAGTTGGCCACAAAGCGACGGATATCCTCAGTCATGCGCCTGACATCATCAGAGGCTTCCAGGAAATCGATCACAGGCTGATCAAGCCCGGTAAGGCTGCGCATGGTCGGGATGTAGAAGGGGTTGGGCAGGCAGCGCACATCGAAGACCATGTCGGCATCCACCGGAATGCCATGCTTGAAGCCGAAAGACTGGAATAACAAGGTGAGGCCCGGCGCCAGATCGCTCTTTGCCAATTCGCGCATCCAGGAGCGCAACACATTCGGGTGCAACTGGCTGGTGTCGATGCGTTGCCCCAGCTCGGCCAGGGGGGAGAGCATCTCGCGCTCACGGTTGATGGCCTCCTGCACAGTCATCTGCGCATCGGCCAGCGGATGGCGGCGGCGGGTTTCCGAGTAACGGGCGATCAGGGTTGCGTCCCGCGCATCCAGGAACACAAAGCGCAGGTCTTCGACCAGTTCGCGCAGATGCTCCATCACTTCCGGCAGAGCCTTGATGCTGCTACCTGCGCGCACATCCACCGCAACCGCCACACGCTTGCTGCCTTCAGCGCGCAACTGCACGACCAGTTGCGGCAACAGGGTCACCGGCAGGTTATCGACACAATAGAATCCGGCATCTTCGAGCACATTCAAGGCAATGCTCTTGCCTGAGCCCGACAATCCACTAATCAAGATGAGTTGCATCGTTCGCTTCCACTACGCCGATGGCGAGAACCTCCTAGCATAGCGAATTCGTGCGAAGTTTCGTCAATTAACGAAACCTGGGAAACGCAATTTCGTAAGCCTGCTTGCGCTGGGTGCAACGCTCCAGGATGCGTTCACGCTCTTCGGCGTCCGCATAGCCCCAGCCGGTAATCTCGGACAGGGTGCGGAAGCACCCCAGGCAGGTGTCGGTATCATCCAGGCAACACATCCGCACACACGGGGAAGCAGGCAGGATGTCACTCATGATTCATCTCTTCCAGTCCACACGGACTCACCACGGCACAGAGCGCCCGGTATAGTCAAAGAAGCAGCCATTGCTACCTGCCGACAGCCCCCCGATCACTTCGCGCAGATCCTCCACCGCCTCGGTCACCCCCAGATGCGCATTCGGCCCGCCCATGTCGGTGCGCACCCAGCCTGGGTGCAGCGCGACCACGATGGCGCCCTTGGGGCCGAATTCGCATGCGGCCGTCTTGACGACCATGTTGAGCGCCGCCTTTGAGCACCGGTAGGTGAGCATGTTGGCCGCATCCGCCAACTCCACCGACCCCACGCGGGAAGAGAGCACGGCAATGACGCCCTGCTCCACCGCCACGGCAGAGCCAAAAGCCTGGACCAGACTCATCGGCCCCAACACATTGGTGTGCATGACCTGATCGAAGGCCTGCACCTCGGGGGCCACAAAGCCCAAGGCATCCGGCCCCGAAACACCGGCATTGATGATCAGCAGGTCCAAGGGCTTATCGTTCAGATGCCAGAGCAGCGCATCGATTGAATCAGAGTCCGTTACATCCAGCGCCTGCAAATCCACACTGGGAGGCAGCCAACTGCGGGCCTGCTCTGGATTGCGGCAACCGGCAATCACATTCCAGCCATCGGCTGCATATTGCACCGCAAACTCCAGGCCGATGCCCCGACTGGCCCCTGCCACCAGTACCGTCTTACCCATTTCACATTCTCCATCATCGAGTCCAGCAGAAACACGTCAAGACCTGTGTGGCGTATCACGGTATGCGCCTATCTATGCATTATGTGCTGTGCCCATCTGAAAATACAGCCTGCGACAGCCCCCTACTTGCAGCACACCCCTGCTCCATGCATCATCACTGCACAATACCACGACAACAAACCTACCCCATGCAGACCACCACACTGAGCCATCCCCACCCTTGCCCACCCGCGCCGGGCTGCACGCTGGAAGTCGCCCCCGGCGTCCACTGGCTGCGGCTGGCCCTGCCGTGGAGCCTGGATCACATCAACCTGTGGCTGCTGGAGGACGGGGCTGGCTTATGCCTCGTGGACACCGGCCTAGGCGATGAGCCTACACGCACTCAGCTCGATCAGGTGTTTGCCGCGCGAACCTGCCCGCTTGGGCGGATCATCGCCACGCACTACCACCCGGATCACCTGGGGAATGCCGAGTGGCTGGCGCAGCGTAGCGGTGCCGAGGTCTGGATGGCCACTGGGGAATACCTGCTCGCCCAGGCCCTGTTCCACCAGACACCGGGGCACGACGTGGCGGCCATGCTCGCGCACTTCCGCCTCCACGGGCTGGATGAGGTCCGCCTTGAGCGCCTCGCGGCACGGGGCAACGTCTTCCGGCGTGGCGTTCCCACCCTGCCCGCGCACTACAACCGGCTGGCGGATGGCGATGTCATCACCATCGGCGGACGCCGTTGGCGCTGCATCGTGGGCTACGGCCATTCACCCGAGCACATCGCCCTGTACTGCGATGAAGCACGGCTGCTGATCTCCGGCGATATGTTGCTGCCGCGCATCACCACCAATGTGGCCGTGCCCGCCAGCAGCCCCAACGAGGATGCAGTAGGGCGCTTCCTGGCCTCCATCGACCGCTTTGCAGACCTGCCCGCCGATACCCTGGTGCTGCCCGCCCACGGCCTGCCCTTTGTAGGGGTGCATGCCCGGATAGGGCAACTGCACGCACACCACCAGGAACGCGATGCGACAATGCAGACGGCGCTTGAGCAAGCATGTTGCGCTGCCGATCTGCTCAGTACCCTGTTCCGGCGCGAACTGGACCCACATCAGGTCATGTTTGCGATGAGCGAGACCATCGCCCACCTGAACCACCTCTGGCAAAACGGTGGCGCACGAAGATTTGACGATCATGGCAGGCTGCGTTTCCAGGCCTGCCAGAATGCGCTGCCACCCCCCACCCCACTTGCTTAGCAGGAGTTTGCGCCATGGCCCTTCCCCAGACCAATGCCCCCACCGCCGAGTTGCCCGACCCCGCCGAAGTCGCCAAAACCTATGCGGAAGTGGCCCAACGCACCTCAAAACTGATTGCAGAGCACATGAAGCGCCAGGCCGACACCGGCCTGCAGACGCCCAATGATGAGCTGGGGCTCACCCAGGCCTTCATGGACATGTTCGGCAAGCTGCTCGCCGACCCCTACCGCGTCGCCCAGTTGCAGATGAATCTGGTGTGGGATTACTTCTCGCTGTGGCAGCACTCCATGCTCCGGCTATGGGGCATGTCACCCGAGCCTGTGGCCTCACCGGGCAAAGATGACAAACGCTTCAAGGACGAAGGCTGGCAGGATCATTTCCTGTTTGATTTCGTCAAACAAAGCTACCTGATCGCCGCCCGCCATTTTCATGACACCGTCTCTAGCATTGAGGGACTGGACGCCGATACGCAGAAGAAAGTGAATTTCTTCACCCGCCAATATATCGACGCACTCTCCCCCTCCAACTTTGCACTCACCAATCCAGAGGTTTTCCGTGAAACCATGCGCAGCCACGGGCAAAACCTGATCAAAGGATTCAACAACCTGCTCCGCGACGTGGAAGAAGGCGACGGCAAGCTCAAGATCCGCATGACCGATCCCCATGCCTTTGAGCTGGGCAAAAACGTTGCCACCACTCCCGGCAAGGTCGTCTTCCAAAACGAGCTGATGCAATTGCTGCACTACACCCCCACCACCACGCAGGTCTGGAAGCGCCCGCTGCTGATCGTGCCACCGTGGATCAACAAATACTACATTCTCGACCTGCGCGAAAAAAACTCCTACATCAAATGGGCCGTAGACCAGGGACATACCGTCTTTGTCATCAGTTGGGTCAATCCCGATGCCAAGCTTGCCCACAAAGGCTATGAAGATTACGTCACCACAGGCGTGCTGGCAGCACTTGACGCCATTGAGGAGCAAACCGGCGAAAAAGAAGTCAACGCCATCGGTTACTGCCTGGGCGGCACCCTGCTTGCCACTACACTGGCATACATGACCGCCAAGCGTGACAAGCGAATTGCATCAGGCACCTTCTTCACCTCGCTGCTGGATTTCTCCCAACCCGGTGAGTTGGGTGTTTTCATTGATGAAGCCCAGGTTGTAAACCTGGAAAAGAAGATGCTTGAACGCGGCTATCTGGAAGGCAGCGAGATGGCCAACACCTTCAATATGCTGCGTGCAAACGACCTGATCTGGTCCTTCGTGGTCAACAACTACCTGATGGGCAAAGACCCCTTCCCCTTCGACCTGTTGTACTGGAACTCAGATTCCACTCGCATGCCCGCCAAGATGCACAGCTACTACCTGCGCAAAATGTACCTGGAAAACGCGCTACGCGAACCCGGTGGCATCGAAGTCTGCGGCGTCAAGATTGATCTGGCAAAAATCAAGGTGCCCTGCTATTTCATCTCCACCCTGGAAGACCACATCGCCCCCTGGAAAACCACCTATCTGGGCGCACTCACCCTAGGTACTCCCGCACGCTTTGTGCTGGGCGGCTCGGGGCATATCGCAGGCATCGTCAACCCGCCTGTGGCCAACAAATATGGCTACTGGACACGTACAGACGGCAAACTCCCCGAGCAGGCCGATGAATGGCTGCAGGGAACAACGCATCAAGCAGGCTCCTGGTGGACCGACTGGCAAGCCTGGGTTCAAAACCAGAACACCAACCAGGTCGCCGCACGCAACCCCCTGCAAGGCAAGCTCAAAGTGCTCGAAGACGCCCCCGGCTCCTACGTTAAAACCCGGGCAGACAAAGGCACACGATAAAACGTAGCCTTCCACCAAGCGGCCTGAGGGCCGCTTTTTTACGAGCGCCATGTAAATTGAGTATGCATGATTTTCGTGACAACGGTAAACAGAGCTACAATAGATTCAACAGATTGCCCCTTGGCACACGGATTAATCACCAACACTCAAAACAGGAATAGCTTGATGAACTGGCCAGATGATGCCGATGGTGATGTTTTTCGTCGCCTCCTTAAGCACGGGTTTAAC
The DNA here is from genome assembly GCF_000373965.1 of Uliginosibacterium gangwonense DSM 18521. Classification (GTDB taxonomy): domain Bacteria; phylum Pseudomonadota; class Gammaproteobacteria; order Burkholderiales; family Rhodocyclaceae; genus Uliginosibacterium; species Uliginosibacterium gangwonense. The sequence goes on from NZ_KB892857.1 coordinate 191,135, forward strand.
TTCTCAAAATCATATATAGTGAATTACAACGTTGATTTTGACACTTGGCCTCCATCAAGGTCGGCACTCGACCTCTTGCGCTCCATGTATGGAACACTAGAAATATTCGAACAGGAAGAAGGGAGCGCTGGTTACGTGCAGTTCCAGATACACGGCCCTGTCACCTACGAATCGGTTACGACAATGCAGCTCCAGACCAGCTCAAGAATGGCTCCATATGGGGGAATTTGCGAATCATGGGGCGTGTTGCAAGACGAGTCCTGACTTGGTCCATACTCATGCAGCCCAGATAAAACGCAAGTTCGATCATTGGTACTTCACACATCTTGAAGCCAAATCCTTCGCCTGAGAACCTTATGCAAGAATCTCCGGAAACTTTATATGAACTCTATTTTCCAGAAATTGACTTAGGGACTGACGACCCAGTTTTGCCTGGAATCCCATGTACCTATTTGTCTGTATTTGATCACTGGCTAAATGAAAAAGAAGCAGAAACATGCCCTGTGATGAATTTTTCCGCCGCAAAAAGTTCAGGAAAAATGGAGCAATATCTTGCTGGAGAGCAAAAATTCCTTCATCTCTATCGTTTTCTATCTAGAGAGGGCGTGCTGTGCAAAGTCTCACAGGAGATCAAAAAATATGATTCTTGTGATAGCGACTTGGAATCAATATTTATTAGCAGCTTACGCGAAGCCAGATTCATGGATGTATTCTTTTTAGGTTTTGGGGCTCGTGTCATTGGTGGTTATGATCGAACAGATCTTGTTGTTGCCAAAGGCCAGAACGAACTGTCTAGCATTGTGAGCCAAGCCTCTGTATTTGGAATTCACGCTTTGCCATTTTAAGCATAAAGCATTACATTTAGCTCAAAATTATTTTCTATGAAGTGGTAGTCTCAAGTAGTATCAAAACTCTTGTTGCAACAAAACAGCAAACACAATAGAAACATCTCCACACATCTGTTTTACCGCACAATTCCTCATACGCCTTTCCAACCAACGAAATAGCTGCCAAACAGCCACGTAATCGCTCAGGTTTGAGCGGAATCACAAGAGCAAGTGCATAGAGGTGGCTCTGAGAATTTGCACCCTTCATTCAATCAACTATCTCCACAAAATATCCAGAACTGAATTTCGGAGACGAGCTCAGGTTCTTCAGTAGCCATGCCATCAATTAGTTGCTTGGGCAAACCAAGCCTCACCTGTTCATAGCAAAAGCGGTCTATCACAGACTCCCACCCGTATTTCTGCCAACCCTGATTGTCAAACACCGTAACTTGCAGTAGGGTGAGCGCAAAATACCTATAAAAAGCAAGGTTATACTTACAGAGGAGACAAGAAGGTGGCAGACATACTGTTCAAATGGTCTGACGACTACACCGTCGGCGTTGCAGAAATCGATGAGCAGCACAAGGAACTGGTGCGCCTGCTCAACGATCTGCACCAGGCTATTCATGAGCGTCACGGTTCGGACGCTTCGCGCAAGATCCTGAACGAGCTGGCCGAATACACCCGGGTGCACTTCGCGGTGGAAGAGAGCCTGATGCGGATCACGCACTACCCGGATTTTGAGAATCACAAGAAGATCCATGAGGCACTGATCCAGCAGGTGGTGGAGTTACAGAACAAGCTCGACTCCGGCACGGCCAAGATCTCGTTTGAGCTGTTGCACTTCCTCAAGCAGTGGCTGATGCATCACATTGTTGAATCAGACAAGCTCTTTGGTGCGTTTTTCACCCATTCGAAGGCTTCCGCCAACTGGATGCCCCCGCCACAGGCTGGGGAGCAGCAAAAGAGCCGCTGGAAGTTCTGGTAGTTCCAGGAGTAGCATTGGGCCGCTCTTCCTCCCCTTGGCCCAGGCAGATGTTCAACGAATTGGAAATCACCGGCAGAGTCCGCACACATGTCATTTGGTTGGCAGAGCCGCGCTTTGCCAATTTGTCATACCCCGCATCCCGGAAATCTACGAACGGCATATCCTCAATGATGTACGCCCGAATGAGCAGCGCCATGCGGCATGGATAGCACGACTAGGCATTAGCCCCGACAGCAGGGCAGAATGATCCTGGCGCAGGCCGTAAAAAAGCCGCCCGAAGGCGGCCAAGGGGGAGGGGAGGCACCCGGGAACACGTGCCTCCCTGGGAGTCGAGATAGGGTTCAGTCGAGCTTGACGACCACGTATTGCTGATTATCACCACGCTGAATCAGGAGCGGCACACGCTTGCCTGCCGCTTCGGTGAGTTTGCGTAATTGCTCGACGCTGCTCACACGCTGGTTATTCACCGCGAGTACCACGTCACCCTGGCGGATACCGGCCTTGGCGGCGGCACCGCTGGCCGATTCGATCAGCAACCCGCCATTCACGCCGAGGCGGCGTTGTTCAGCCTCGCTCAGCGGACGCACAGCCAGCCCCAGCTTGCCACCTTCGGCGATCTTGCCCCCACCAAGCTTGGCGGGTTTGTTGTCATCGGCGGCCTCGCCGAGCTTGGCGACCAGTTCGCGGCTGGATTTGTCACGCCATACTTTGAGGTGCACGGTGTCGCCGGGGGCACGTTCGCCGATCATGCTGGGTAGATCCGCCGTTTCATCCACACTCTTGCCATCCACTTGCAGGATGATGTCGCCGGACTGCACTCCCGCCTTGGCGGCTGGGCCGCTGGGGTCGACCGAGCTGACCAGGGCACCTGCGGGCTTGTCCAGACCAAAGGACTGGGCCAGTTCTGCGTCCATACCTTGAATCATGACACCGAGCTTGCCGCGCGACACTTTGCCGTGCTTGAGCAACTGGTCACGCACCTTGAGGGCCACGTCAATGGGGATCGAGAAGGAGATGCCTGCAAATTGCCCGGTGCCCGAGTAGATCTGCGAGTTGATGCCGATCACTTCACCATTCAGGTTGAACAGCGGGCCGCCGGAGTTGCCGGGGTTGATCGCCACATCGGTCTGGATAAAGGTAGTGTAGCTGTCACCTTCCAGACGGCGGGCCTTGGCAGAGATGATGCCGGAGGTCACGGTGTTCTCAAAGCCGAAGGGGGAGCCTACAGCCAGCACCCATTCGCCCACACGCGCCTTGGATGCTTCGCCGGTCTTCACCGCAGGCAGGTCATTGGCATTGATCTTGATGAGGGCCACATCGCTGCGTTTGTCTGAGCCGACAACCTTGGCCTTGAACTCACGTTTGTCAGTAAGCTTGACAGTGACTTCGCTGGCACCATCCACCACGTGAGCATTGGTCAGGATATAACCATCGCTGCTGACGATAAAGCCTGAACCCACGCCCTGGCTGATCTGGGTGTCATCATTATTGTTGCCCTGCCCTCTCGGGTCGTTCGGCATTGGCATGCCGAAGCGGCGGAAGAATTCGAAGAAGGGATCGTCTTCATTGGCAAAGGGGCTGGCACGCCGATGCTCGACGCTCTTGACGCTGATGTTGACCACGGATGGCCCCACCTGCTCGACAAGCGTTGCAAAATCCGGCATCGCCATCCGGCCAGCAGATGCAGCGGCGGCAACCGGAGCCACGGCTGCAGCCTGTGCCGCAGGGGCGCTGGCATGCGTGGAATTGATACCTATTTCCTTCAGGCATCCAGTAAAGGCAACCAGCGAGACGCCCCCTACCAGCAACGCACGAGGAAAAGACCTGAGCATGTAAAACCTCCACAAGACAATAGATATGAACGCCAGCCCCTGGCACCCAGCGCACCAGGGAATTGGTACGGAGTCAGACGCAGACCATGTGCATGCAGTTCCAACGTCTAACAAACGCTTACAAAGTGGGGGACATTTGATGCAAGTTCAAGGGGTTTACGCAACAAAAGGGCGGACTATCTGCAATGGTGCTTATAATTAACAATTGCTATTCAGTGTATTTCTCATCGGACAGATTGCCATGACACTCACCGATCTTCGCTATATCGTCGCCCTGGCGCAGGAACGCCATTTTGGACATGCGGCTGAAAAGTGCCACGTGAGCCAGCCCACGCTATCGGTCGCCGTCAAAAAGCTGGAGGAGCAACTCGGGGTACTGCTTTTCGAGCGCAGCGCTGCCGACGTGAAGGTGACTGAAATCGGCCGCCGCATCGTGGAGCAGGCCGAACGCGTGCTACGCGAAGCCAGCCAGATCCGCGACATTGCCGAGGCCGGGCGGGATACCTTCTCTGGCCCGCTGACGCTCGGGGTGATCTACACCATCGGCCCGTACCTGCTACCCTCGCTGATCCCTTTACTGGCCGAGCGTGCCCCCCGCATGCCGCTGATCATCCAGGAGAACTACACCCACCGTCTGGCCGAGCAGCTCAAGAAGGGGGAAATTGATGTCGCCATCCTGGCGCTGCCCTTCCAGGAGCCCGGCATTGTCACCCAGCCGGTCTATGACGAACCCTTCCGCATCGTGCTGCCCGCCAGCCACACCTGGGCCAAGCAGGAGAGCATCTCCACCGAGCAATTGCAGGAAGAGCCGCTCCTTCTGCTGGGTGCGGGCAACTGCTTCCGCGATCAGGTGCTGGAAGCCTGCCCACGCTGTGCACATGGCACAGGCTTGCAGAAAACCATGGAAGGCAGCTCGCTGGAAACCATCCGCCTGATGGTTGCCACCGGCCTGGGCATCACCGTACTGCCCAGCTCTGCGGCGGACCCGCAGATCAACACGCAGGATCTGATCTCCGTGCGCAAGTTCGCAGCGCCTGAACCTACGCGGCGCATTGCGATTGCCTGGCGGGTCACCTACCCGCGTACCCGCGTCATCGACCTGCTGCGTGCCGCCGTGCTGGACAGCAAGCTCCCCGGCGTGACCCAGGTTCGCGGCTAGGCCAACCTAAACCTGCCCAGGCACTTCCTGCCCCGTGACAGCCTGAGCGGGCTGCCGGGCATGCCGCCCCAGCCACAGGCATAGCGCCACGCTGGCACACGGCAGCCAGACGTAACGCAACTCGCTGAGCAGCACCTGCCAGCCCCGCGCACCCATCAGGCGTTCAACACCGATGGGGGAGACACGGATGGGGCGCCAGGGGAAAAAGAAGCGGTACTCCGACCATGGCCACAGCAGGGCAACCCCTTTGCCGCCATCGGTAAAGGCATCCAGCACAGGATGCGAAGCAATGGCGATGAACAGGAAGGCAAACCCGGCCCACATACCGCACACCCGCCTTGAGGCCAGGGCCGCCGCAAGCGTGAATGAGGCCAGCGCGGCAAACAGCAGGGAATGGCTGATGCCCCGGTGCCCCAGGCCACTACCATAGACCAGCCCCCAACGGAACAGCAGCACATCGAGGTCTGGCAACATGGCCATCCCTATTCCGCACAGGAACAAGGCGCGGGACCGGCACCCCACACCAATGCCCAGTGCAATGGGCACCGCCGCATGGGAAATAATTGTTGGCATGTATCAGATACACGATGCAATTGAGATTCAGCCACGGACAACCGTGACGCTACAAGGCGCAGCCAATACCACTTTACCCACATGCGCAGACAAGTGCCGACGCCCGGACTCCGTCGGGGCGCCAATAAGGATATGACTGACCCGATTCGTGCGCGCATAGTTGAGGATGGCTTCGCCTGGGTCATTATCTTCCAGAATCTGGTGCGTCACGCGCGCAGCCGACGCCTGGACGCCACTGGCCCAGTGCCTCAACTCCACGAGCAGGCGGATATGCTCACGGGGTGCGCTCGTCGCCTCGTCCGAAGTGCCCAGCACCGGCGGCTCCCGGGTCACGGCCACAAATGCCAGGCGGGCCTCGGGCGTCAGGCGAGCGACCCGCTCGACATCGCGTTGCAATGCCTGTTGCTGACGATCATCGCCTTCACCCAGGGCAACCACCACCAGGATGATGGGTGCATGGTCTTCCACCAACTCCGCTGCGTCAATCTGGCTGGGCTCAAACCCGCTGCCCCGAATCCAATCCCGCACACGCGCACTCAAGCTGACGCGCCGGGTGTTCAAACCAAGTTCAGTCACACTGACCTGATCCAGATGGCGCAGGTCAAAAGCAATCTGCCTGGCATTGGCATAACGGCGTGCAGGATAGACTTCCAGACAATGCAGAATGATTTCCTGCAAGGCAGGTGGCAGGTCCGCACGTAGTGCGCGTGGAGGATGGGGCGCAGTTTTCAGGCGCTTACGCATACCACTCGTGCTTTGCGGCCAGCCAAAAGGCAGCACCCCGGTCGAGAATTCATAGAGCATCACCCCCAGGGCAAACAGATCGCTACGCAGATCGGTGCGGATACCCAAGACCTGCTCCGGCGCAATATAAGGGGCGGAGCCCATGGGGCGCTGGAAGGCTTCCGCGAGCAGATCCGGCAGGTGTGCATGGCGGGCCAGCCCAAAATCAATGAGCACCACCCCACCCTGCGGGCGCATCATCACATTGGAAGGCTTCAGATCAAGATGGATGGCCCCCATCTCATGCAGAGCGGCCAGGGCGTCCGCAATCGCAGCCCCCGTTTGCAGCACCTCCTCCACCGGCCACGGGGCACGGCTCACCTCTGCCGACAGTGCGCGCCCTTCGATCTTTTCCATGACCAGATAGGGCTCGCGTTCGATGTCGCTGAATGCGTAAAGCATAGGCACCGGGCCGCCTGCCAGGGCTTCGAGCATCATCTGCTCGACCTCGAAACCAACAATGCCCGCGCTGGATTCGCCTTGCCCCAGGCGTGGCACCTTCATTACTGCGGGGCCGGGCAGTGCTTCGTGCACCACCTCGTAGATGACAGCCATACCACCCGCATACATCCGGGAGACAACACAGAACCCGTCCAGCACATCCCCCGGTGCCAGCTCGGTGGCGATCACGCCTTGCCTTCCAGATACAAGGCCAGACGGGATGGCAGACCTGCAGCGCGGATTTTCTCTGCGGCCGCATGGTGATCGTAGGGCACACGGAAGAAAGTCAGCTTCTGCTGGATCGAATCGAACACCGCATAGCGTGCGCCCACCTGACGATCCCGGGGCTGCCCACAGGAGCCGACAATGGCAAGCCAGGAACGATGGTTGGGGACAGGCACCGGGATGTTTTCCGTCGGGCGGAAGGCAAACATATGTTCATCCCGCCCGGAGTAATACAGGGTCGGGTCATGAACATGGCCACTAAATACCCAATCGGCCTGGGCTGCGCTCAAGCAGGCCTCAGCATCATGCCCGGTGCTGACGTAAGTCCAGCTTTCGGGCTCAACGGCCGACGCGTGCACACAAAACATATGCTCTTCTCGATAGCTCAAGGGCAGGCGCAACAGAAATTGCGTGTGGCGAGGCTTGAGTTGACCACGTGTCCAATCGATGGCCATTTGGGCATCTTCATTCATTTCACACGGCGCCCGCCCGCATGCCAAGGCATCGTGATTCCCTAGAATCGCCACCGCCTGCTGTGTTTCAACCAGTTGCATGCAACGCTCCAATACCGCCTGTGGGTCAGCGCCATAGCCGATCAAATCCCCCAAAAGCAGCAGGCGAGCCACTCCTTGCCCTTGGGCATGAGCCAGAACGGCCTCGAAAGCCTCGATGTTGCTGTGTATATCCGCAATCAATCCGTAACGCATACAGCCAGAATTCCTCAGGAGCAGTGGTAACAGGAGTAGCCTACTCTCCACCTTACGACACAGCTCCCAAGGCGTCCAGCCGTCACGCACACAAGAACCTGAAAAAAGAGCGGCCGGCCCCACTGCCTGGAAGGGCCAGCCGCTGGCGGCAGCTAGTTTTGATGGATATCGCGGTTTCTGGTTTCAGGCAGGAAGAACACCCCCACCACAAAGGTCAGTACCGCCACACCGATGGGATACCACAGCCCGTAGTAGATATCGCCCGTGGCCGCGACCATCGCAAATGCCGTTGTTGGCAGGAAGCCGCCAAACCAGCCGTTGCCAATGTGGTATGGCAAAGACATTGAGGTATAACGGATACGGGCGGGGAAGAGTTCCACCAGCCACGCGGCAATCGGCCCGTACACCATGGTTACATAGAGCACCAGGATGGTGAGCAGCAGGACCAACATCGGGTAATTGATCTTGTCCGGGTCTGCCTTGGCTGGGTAGCCCGCATCCTTGAGCCCGGTGTTGAGCACCTTGTCGAACTCTGCCGATTTGGCCTTGCCATCGGCAGGTGCAAGCCCGGTGCCTTCGTAGCTGGCCACCACCTTGTCACCAATCTTGATCTGTGCCAGTGCGCCAGGGGCGCCGACCTCATTGGAATAGGGAATGGCGCGCTTGGCGAGCGAACCCTTGGCTATATCGCAGGAACTGGTGAATTTGGCCTTGCCCACTGGGTCAAACTGGAAGGAGCATTGCGCCGGATCTGCAACCACCGTGACCGGATTCTTGATCTGGGCAGCAAATACATCCGGGTTGCCGTATTGGGTGATGGCCTTGAAAATTGGGAAGTAGGTCAGCGCTGCAAGCAGACAACCGATCATGACAATGGGCTTGCGGCCGATTTTGTCCGAGAGGATACCGAACAGAACAAAGAACGGCGTCCCCAGCGCCAGGGCCGCTGCAATCAGCAGGTTGGCCGTCTGGGAATCAATCTTGAGTGTCTGCTGCAAGAAAAATAGTGCATAAAATTGGCCGGTATACCACACCACAGCCTGCCCTGCGGTTGCTCCAAACAGGGCCAGCAGTACCACCTTGAGGTTGTCCCAGCGTGCAAAAGACTCGGTAATAGGTGCCTTGGAAGCCTTGCCTTCAGCTTTCATGCGCTGGAATACCGGGGATTCATGCAACTGCATACGGATGTAGACCGATACGATCAGCAATGCAATCGAGATCAGAAAAGGAATACGCCAGCCCCACTCTTCAAACGCCTCTTTACCCAGGCTTGTACGCACGCCAAGGATCACCAGCAGGGAAATGAACAGTCCCATGGTGGCGGTCGTCTGAATCCAGCTTGTGAAAAGGCCTCGTTTGCCTGCCGGAGCATGCTCGGCGACGTAAGTGGCCGCACCGCCATATTCACCGCCCAAGGCCAAGCCTTGCAGCAGGCGCAGCGAGATGAGGATAACGGGTGCCGCCACACCAATCGAAGCATATGTCGGCAACATACCCACGATGGCAGTTGACAAGCCCATGATCAGAATAGTGATCAGAAAGGTGTATTTGCGCCCGATCATATCGCCCAGGCGCCCGAACACGATGGCGCCAAAGGGGCGCACTGCAAAACCTGCCGCAAATGCCAGGAGGGCAAAAATGAAGCCGGTGGTCTCATTCACACCAGCAAAGAAGTGCTTGGCAATGATCGCCGCCAAGGAGCCGTATAGATAAAAGTCATACCATTCGAATACGGTACCGAGCGACGAGGCAAATATCACCTTGCGTTCAGCTGCGGTCATTCCTCCAGTACGCGGTGCAGCAGACGCACGCGTCAAAGTCTCTGTTGCCATGTCTCCTCCTGTTGCGGGATGGGTCTTGTCATTGCTCTGTCCAAGCCTCGCGGCTCGGCGGCAGGCTCAACTTATTCCCGGAGACTTACACTGTGCTTACACAAATCTGCTGCAGATTTTGGGGAATTTCCGCAGGATTTGTGCTGCATTGCAACAGAAACCCACTTGGTACAGCAGGGTTCTCTTAAACGCATCTGCGCGACAGATTATGCCTATAAGATAAGACGGGCCGCATCACTGGATGCGGAAATCCCCAGACATCGAATAGTGCTATTCTGGTAGCAGGGAAAGCCACACCACCATCTGCACGCCAACCCCACCAGCGTTGTCTTCAATGCGTATGCCGCCGCCATGGAGTTCGGCCACTTCGCGGGCAATCGACAGCCCCAGGCCGCTGCCTTCCGCATTGGTGCCCAGCACGCGGTAAAAGCGTTCGAATACGCGCTCCCGCACATCCACTGGAATCCCCTGGCCGTTATCCTGCACCCGCAGCAAAACCCTGTCGGCCACGGTGTCATCTGGCTCGACCACCACGGTGACATGCCCCCCCACAGGCGTGTATTTGATGGCGTTATCCACGAGGTTGGACACCATCTCGCGCAGCAACACCGCGTTGCCAGACACTAAGGGCGCTCTGGCAGGCAGCGCCTCCATCCCCAGGTCGATTTTCTTGTGGCGGGCGGCGGGAACCAGATCGGCCACAATCTCCCGCGTCAGGGAAGCGAGGTCGACAATGACAAATTCATCAAGCTTTTCCGTACTGGCTTCCACCCGCGCCAGTGCCAACAGCTGGTTGATGAGGTGGGCAGAGCGTTCCGCGCCACTGAGTACCTTATGCAGCATCAGGCGCAGTTGCTGCGGATCGGTCTCATCCAGCGCCAATTCCACCTGCATACGCAACCCGGCCAGTGGCGTGCGCATCTGATGGGCCGCATCGGCAATGAAGCGTTGCTGTGCATCCAGGGTGTGATCCAGGCGGGCCATCATATCGTTGAACGCCAGAATCAGGGGCCGCAGTTCATCCGGCACTGTCTGCACGTCCACGGGTGAAAGATCCCCTGGCCTGCGGCGGCCAATCGCATCCCGCAGGTGGTTCAAGGGTGCCACGCCACGCAGCAGACCAAACCACACAAAAATCAGGGCCAACGGCACAATTGCAAACTGTGGCAACAAAACGCCCGAGACGATCTGGGCGCTGAGCGCAGAGCGTTTGGCGCGCGTCTCGCCGATCTGGATCAAAGCGCAGGTCGCGCTGTTTGTATCATCCTGGCATACCTGTGTGGCCGCGATGCGTATGCTTTCGCCATGATACTCGCCATCGCGCAGGCGCACCTTGCCGTTATCGGGATACTCGTTGTCGTCCGGGCCGGGCATGCCGCCATCACCCGCCAAAACCGCCCCGCCACCGCCCAGCACCTGATAGTACACAGTGTCTTCGTTACTGCTGCGCACCAGCATCGCCACGGCGGGACTGGGCATGATCAGCGGGTGACTGTTGGCATCGAAACGCACCTGACGGGCCAGCGCAGATACGTTATCCACAAGCTCCTGATCATGCGGCTTGTTGGCTGCACGCGAGGCCACATCGTAGGTCACTACAATCGAGATCGGCCACAGCAGCAATAATGGCGCCAGCATCCAGTGCAGGATCTCGGAGAACAGGGAGCGCGATGAGGGCAGGCTGTCGTCATTGAGCCACGGCCCCCAGGCTGCCGTGCGGTTACGCGTGGGAAAGGGCTGCTGCTTCGGGTTTTTCAAGGCAGTACCCCAGGCCACGGACGGTGGATATGCGCAAACCGAAGGGTTCGATCTTCTTGCGCAGGCGATGGACGTAGACTTCGATAGCGTTGAGTGACACTTCTTCGCCCCAGCCACAGAGGTGGTCGACCAGACTTTCCTTGCCCACCAGGCGACCTGCCCTTAAGAGCAGGACTTCCAGCACAGCCACTTCGCGGGAAGACAACTCCACCATTTGCCCGTTGATGGTGATTGAGCGTGATGCCTGATCGTAGCAGAGCGGGCCGTACACAATCTCCCGCCCTTGCCCGGTGCCACGCCGGGTCAAGGCCCGCACCCGCGCCTCCAGCTCGGGCAGGGCGAAAGGCTTGGTCAGATAGTCGTCGGCCCCTGCATCCAGGCCGCGTACCCGGTCTTCCACGGCATCGCGGGCCGTCAGGATCAGTACGGGAACGGTAGCCTTGCGCGCACGCAGTTTTTGCAGCACCTCAATGCCATTCATGCGCGGCAGGCCCAGATCCAAAACCAATAGGTCATAAGGCTGCGACGCCAGGGCTGCATCGGCTTCCGTGCCGCTGGGCACATGGTCCACCGCATAGCCTGCCCGCTTGAGCGTGTGGATCAGCCCGTCCGCAATCAATGCATCGTCTTCTGCCAGAAGGATACGCATGGATCTTGTCTCTCTCCGATGTGTCGGAAGTGTTATCAGGTGCCGGTTGGCGGCACCTGTATGTCTTTTGTTGAATCTTAGCACGTCAGCAAGGCTTATCCCGCAAGGCAGGCAGCATGCGATTGTTTCAAACTTTGCAACGGTTGATCCCGGAATTTGCTGTTTATCCCGTTTTAACCAAGCGCTAAAGTGATCTCCACTACAAAACAAACGCCCTTCCCCTACTCTGAGGATTCATCATGACACAGCGCTTCAGCCTCTCCCCCATTCAGCTTGATGAAGCGTCGGGCTTGGCCTACCGCCTCCGCCTGCCCACCCACGACACCCCCCGCGCCCTTGCCGTGCTGCTCCACGGCCTGGGCAGCCATGAGCAGGATCTAGCTGAGCTGGCCGCCAGTTTTGCTGAAGATGTCCTGGTCGTGTTGCCGCGCGGGCCGATTCAATTGGCACCAGGGCAATATGGCTGGTTCCGGGTCGCATTCACGCCGCAAGGGCCGCAGATTGTGGTGGCCGAAGCAGAATCGAGTCGTCGCCGCCTCATCGATTTTCTGGCCCAAATGCAGGCCGACCATGGCATTACCCCGGCGCAGACCCTGCTCGCAGGCTTCAGCCAGGGTGGCATCATGAGTGCCAGCGTGGGGTTGAGCCAGCCAGAGCAGATTGGTGGATTCGGGCTGCTCTCCGGGCGCATCCTGCCGGAGCTGGAACCACAGCTGGCTTCGCCCGCCAGACTGCGCACGCTGCAAGCCTTTATCAGCCATGGTGAATTTGACAGCAAACTCCCCATCCAATGGGCACGCGCAGCCGAACAGTTACTCAACCGGCTTGGAGTACAGCACATCAGCCAGCACTACCCTGCAGACCATGAAATTACCCCGACCATGCATGCGGATTTCATAGCCTGGGCCGAACAATTACTGGATGCATCACCCCGATCATTATGATACATACACCTGACATCTCACTACTGACGATTGATGCAGACCATTCCACGCTCCATTTGAAGCATGGTGGCCTGCACACCAGTACGCATCAATTGCCGTTCGGCTATGCCTCCCTGCCCAGGCAACACCATTGGCATACACCACCACGGGAAGACGAGATCGAATATGCCATCAATACCATTGAGGACGTGTTGGCCAAGATCCCGGATGCGCGCCAGCACTCCGCCGGACTTCTGCTCAGCGGCGAGCAGCCCGCCCTGCTGCATGCCCTGATGCAGCCTTCGCCAGGGCAAGGAGCCGAAGGCGTCAAGCGCGAGGCCGTCGAACACCTCTTCGGTCGCTTGGCCAATGTCATCATGGGGCGCCCCGCTAGCGTGGAGGGCGTCCCCACGGATACGGCATTCGCCGCCACTTTGCTGATCCTGCGCGAAGTCTTGCATCACCTCGATTTTGCCTGGATCGACCAAGCCAACATGCATTAAGCATAGGTTAGTTGGTACTGAAACAGGTCCCGTCATCCAGTCGGCCAGCGGAAATTCTCACGCTTACACCCCAGGTAGACCCTATTTTAAAAAGGGTCAAAGCAGAGGGAATTTGTATCGAAAAATGCGGTCGGATACTGTAACGCGCAGCACGCGCCTATAATTGCCTCTCTTCTCAGAGAGCCTGATCATGGAACCTTACTTCAAACATCACGTTTTCTTTTGCTGCAACAAGCGTCCTGCCCCCGATACCAGTTGTGAAAACCATGCCGCCAGCGAGCTGCAAACCTATGCCAAAGAACGCGTCCGTGAGTTGGGCCTGTCTGGCAAGGGCCAGATCCGCATCAACAAGGCGGGCTGCCTGGGCCGTTGCGACGATGGCCCGGTGCTGGTGGTCTACCCTGAAGGGGTGTGGTACACCTATGTCGACCGCGAGGATATCGACGAGATCATCAGCGAACATCTGCAACACGGCCGCATTGTTAAACGCCTCAAGATATGAGCCCAAAGATCGCGGAAAAATTCGTCATCACGGGGCCCGTCGGGCAGATTGAACTGCTGGTCGACGCCCCCGAGGCCCCCAAGGGCATCGCCCTGGTGGCGCACCCCCACCCCCTGTTTGGCGGCGCCAATACCAACAAGGTGACCCACACCCTGGCCCGCACACTCAAAGACCTGGGTTATCTGGCACTGCGCCCAAACTTCCGTGGCGTGGGCCTGAGCGAAGGCAGCCACGATCATGGCGCGGGCGAGACCGAAGACATGCTGGCGGTACTGGCCTGGGCGCAGCAGCAATGGCCTGCGGCGGGCGAACCCTATGTGCTGGCGGGCTTCTCCTTTGGCGCCTTTGTGCAGACCAAAGTGGCACATCATCTGGCCGAAGCGGGGCACCCGGCCAAGCGGCTGATCCTGGTCGGCACCGCAGCAGGCTTTATTGAAGGCGCACGCCAATACGATACCGAGGCTGTGGGGCCAGACACCCTGGTGATCCACGGCTCGCAAGACCAGACAGTGCCGCTGGAAAACGTATTCCGCTGGGCTGAACCGCTGGAAGTGCCGGTGGTGGTGGTGCCCGGGGCAGATCACTTTTTCCACGGCCGCCTGAACAACATCCGCGACATTGTGAAACGTTCATGTTGCGAATGCCATTGACCTGTTGCTCCTGTTTCTTTCCTTCTCATTCAACACAAGGAACGCTGCCATGAAACTGATTGCTTCGCTAACCAGCCCCTACGTTCGGAAGATCCGCGTGGTGCTGCTGGAAAAGAATCTGCCATTTGAATTTCTGAACGATCCGCCCTGGGAAGCGGGTAGCCATGTCAGCGACTACAACCCGCTGGGCAAGGTGCCCACCCTGGTCAGCGACGCCGGGGAAGTTTTCTTCGATTCCCCCATCATCGCCGACTATATTGAAACGCTGGGTGCCCAACCCGCGTTGCTCCCTACCGACAGGCTGGAAATCGTGCGCGTCAAGCAACTGGAAGCGCTGGCCGACGGGGTGACTGATGCCGGTGTCGTGTGGTTGCAGGAAACCCGCCGCGTATCAGAGAAACAGGATGACGCAGTCATCACCCGCCAACGCAGCAAGGTTGACCGTGGCCTGGATGTGCTGGAAAAGAAGATCACCGGGCGTGAGTTCCTGTATGGCAATAGCCTGAGCCTTGCCGATATTGCCACCGGCTGCGGCCTGTTATGGCTGGATTTCCGCCTGCCGCAATACGACTGGCGCGCCACCCGCCCGAATCTGGCGGTATATGTCAAACGCCTGTCTGAGCGCCCCGCGTTCGTGCAGACGATCCCTGTCGCCTAACCCAGGTTGGTGTAGCCCAGCAGATCAAGAACCTTTCCCTCCACCTTGCGGTTCTGCCCCTCATAGGGGTAATCGTGAATGTGGAGGGCAGGGTTGAAATTCAGCTCGATAAAGGCATGATTATCGGGCCTTGGGGCAGCTTGCAGATCCTGGATGATGATATCCGCCCCGCATATCTTCGCCCCGACTGCACGGGCAGCAGCCACCGCTGCGGCCTTGTAGCCAGGATGCACAGCGTCAGTATGGTCAACGCTGTCACCACCGGTGCTGATGTTTGAATTCTCCCGCAGCAGAATGCGCTTTCCAGCCGGCACAACGCAGTCAAAATCCAATCCTTGCGCAGCAAGATAGGCCGCTTCGGTTTCTGCCAGACGAATCTGCTCCAGCGGGGTGTGATAGCCACTGCCACGCCGTGGGTCACGATTCTTTTCGGCAACCAATTCCCGGATGCTGCGCAGCCCATCGCCGCAAACATTCGCCGGAATGCGTTGCAGCACGGCCACAGTCTCATCCCCGATCACCAGGAAACGATATTCCGGCCCCTGGATAAAGGCTTCCAGCAGCACCATGCTATCCAGCCGCAGGGCCGCCGCCACAGCCTCCTCTGCCTGAAGGGGCGTCCAGTCTGCGGTCCGCAGGATATACACGCCTTCACCAAAATTGGTTGAACGTGGTTTGATCACCAGCCCCGCCCCATGCAATTGAGGCCACAAAATACGGGTTTCTTCCACGCTGCGCACTGCAAACCCATCCGGCACGGGCAATCCGGCTTCCCGCAGGAGCTGCTTGGTGACGCTCTTGTTCTCCATGAGCAGCGCGGCAATATAGGTGTCAGCCGACGTGCGCGTGGCCTGCTTGATGTATTCAACTTTTGTACCGCGACGCAGGCGCACAAAATTGTCGTCTGCATCCAGTATTTCCACCTCGATCCCGCGTAATCGTGCCTCGGCAATCAGGAGGCGGGTGGAGAGTTCCAGCGGCGGACATTCAGCCATCATCATTCACGCTCAAAGCATTGCCACTGAATCTGCTGCACAAGCAGCAGGATGCGCTACTGCGTGCAGGAAACGGGCTCCATACGCAACATGCCCCATGCCCAGCGCCTGCATTTCGCTCCAGATGCGCGCCGAGGGTAGCGCCTCGGGGTGCACCAGTTGGCCTTGCGCCCATTCGATGGCGTTTTCGAAGTCCGGGCTTGCTGCGCCTCGATCCATCAACCGGGCCAGATTACGCAGCCGGGTCAAAATATCTGTCGCCAACTCACGCATCAAGACCTTTTCATGCCCCGTGCAGAGCGGCAATTCCGGGTTACGCCCAGAGAGGGCCACGCGGTGGTGGTTTTCCTGCAGAGTGGCCCATTCTTCCGAGTGAATCGGGGTATCCGGCCCCAGCAGGCAATCAAGCATCAACACCTGGATGAAACGCAGGGTGAGCAGATCAATGGCTTCTGGCGCGAATGGATTGAGGTCCAGCACACGCACTTCGGCGTAATACACGCCATCGCGCTCCATGGCATCCAGATGCCCTTCATTGGGACGGATGCGCCCCTTGAGGCGGATGGCGGAATAGAACTCGCTTTCGGACTGCAGCACATTGCTGTTGATCTGCAAGGGCTGCCCCTGCGGATCAAGCCCGATCTGAGCGAACTTCTCGCTGGGGGTATGCATCAATGCACGAATGTCCCGGGTGTATTCGGACAGCGAGTTGAAAGACACCGGCATATCACTGAACGCCGTATCGGCGTAACCATAGCGGCTCACGCGCAGGGAGGTGGCGTGTGCCTTATGCTCATCAACAAAGGCCTTACAGCCCCGACAGCAGGCTTTGACGGTCTGCACCTGTTGGCGTACCACTCCGCCGAAGCTCGCATCGGCGGCAGGCGAAGCCCCACTGAGCCAGACCAGCAGCCAGCGGTTGCGCAGGAAATTGCGGGCAGTGCGGAAATATGCCGCATCCATGTACTCACGGGCCGTGGCGGCCACGCTTTTCTGCTGCAACAATGCCAGCAACGGTGCACCAAACGAGAAATTGAAATGGATGCCGGAGATCATCTGCATCCGCCGCCCATAGCGGTTTGCAAGCCCGACGCGATACAACTCGCGGCGGCGCCCTTCGGGCGTATCCACAAAATGGGCGATGGGGATCTGTGATTCTTCGGGCAGACTTGTGGGCATGCTCATGGGCCACAGATGCTCATCCTGCCCGCGCAGCACGCCTTCCACCTCGTCCTGGATGCTGCGCAGGTTCAGCAGCGCATCCTCTACCGTGGGGCAAGGTGGCGTGATCAGTTCCAGTTGGCTTTCGGAAAAATCCACCGTCACACGGGCGTTTTCCAGCTTGTCGCCAAACGCCTGCGGGTGCGGCGTCAGTGCCAGCGTGCCATCGGCTTTCACACGTAAGGCTTCGCGCTCAATGCCAAAGGCCCCGGCGCGCAGCATGGCTCCCGTGGTGTGCTGCGCCAACCAGTCATGATCGTGCCAAGCAGCGTGTTCCATGGTGTTCTCCTTGATTGCCATCACCCGCCGCGCTGAACCCCGCGCAGGCGAATGTATCCCCCATCCCTCAGTTGGGCTCAGCGGACACAGTATCTGGTAGTTGTTTCAGAAAATGACGAATTGCCTCAATGGCTTCCGGATTGACTGCGCACACAGAACTCTGCCCAGACCGTTTCAAAGAGATCAGCCCTGCCGCCTGAAGTTCCTTGAAGTGGTGAGAAATGGTAGAGCGTGACAGATCCAGCGAGCAACAAGCCCGCGTAAAGCCTTTGGCCACGCCGCAGCAGCCTTCTTCCAGGCGCTCAGCATCCCCCGCGCCCTGCCACTCGCAGAGCATGCGGAAGATGCGCAGGCGCTGTTCATTGGAGAGCGCCTTGAAAATTTTGGCCAAGGATTCGTCGTTCATTGTTCTAAAGTATTCGAACAATCTACCTTTGTCAAGACAGCCCTGCCCTGAAGGGACGAAGGCCGCTGCCAGGGGACATCACTTAACAAAGCGTGCAAACTGCCGTTAACGTGGACTCGTCCCCACTCATAGACTTTGACGTGTAGAACATGGAATCCGACGCTCAAGAACTCTATGTTGGAACGGAAAACCTGTGCATCGGTATGTACGTCTACATCGACCTGCCTTGGTTCAGCCATCCATTCAGTTTCAACCAATTCAAGATCCGCTCGGCCGAGCAGATCAGCGTTTTGCGCACGCTGGGCGTCAAACGCTTCCGTTACGACCCCGACAAAAGCGACCCGAACCTGGGGCCGATCTCTGCGGCCAACCAGGCTGTGCCTGCCAATGATGCAGTGTGCCCACCAACAGAGGCGCCTCCGCAAGACCCCGCCCAGGCTGAACGCCTTGAGCGCATGCAGGCGCTGAAAGAACGGCGGGAAAAAATCGGCCAGGTGGAAAAGGCCTTCATCAAGGCCGCCAATATCATGCGCAACATCAACCGCTCGCTGTTGTCGCGGCCACGGGAATGCCTGGAAGAGGTCGGCGAACTGGTCGATCAGATGACCCGTGCTTTTCTGGAGTCCCCTGAATTGACCCTGCACGTAATGGGGGAAAAGGCGGGCGGAGAAGAGGTATATTTTCACGGGCTCAACACCTCGATCCTGTCCATGATGCTCTCAAAAGAGCTGGGTATAACGTTTGAGCAAGGGCGGCTGCTTGGGCTGGGCGCCCTACTTCATGACATTGGCCTGATGGACATTCCAGACCGGGTGCTGAAGAAGTCCTCCGATGAACTCACCCATGCGGAGAGCGAGCTTCGCAAAATGCATTGCGAGTATGGGCTGAAGATCGGGCAGAAGATCGGGCTGCCAGAACCTGTGCAGGCAATCATCTATCAACACCATGAAATGGCCGATGGATCAGGTTACCCCAAGGCACTTAAGGGAAATGCCATCCATCCTCTGGCGCGGATTGTCTCGCTGGTCAATTATTATGACAACCTGTGCAACCCGACCGATCTGGCCAAGGCGATCACCCCGCATGAAGCTCTGTCGCTGATGTTCGCGCAGCGGCGCAACAAATTTGACGCCCAAGTGCTGCAACTGTTGATCCGCAGCCTGGGAGTATTCCCACCTGGCACAATCGTCATGCTGTCCAACGATGCCTTGGGTGTCGTGCAATCGGTCAATCCGAAAAAACCGCTGAGACCATGGGTACTGATATATGACGAATCAGTACCCAAGGAAGAGGCGATCATGATCGACCTGGAGGTGGAGCAGGACATCAACATCAGCAAGGCGATCCGGCCCATACAGTTGAGCGCGGCAGTCTATGATTACCTGAGCCCCCGCAAACGGGTCACCTACTATTTCGACTCGGATAGCACCAGCAAGGCGAAACCTTCATGAGCACAGCACTGGAAAGCATTCTTCTGGAACAATCAGAAGAAATTCTGCTTCTGGTGGATGCCGCCTCGCTCAAGATTTGCGAGGCCAATGCTCATGCATGTTCCGAACTGGGTTACAGCCACGGCGAGTTGGTCGGGAAACCGATCACAGATATTGAATGCGCCTTGAGCGATGTGTTTTTCTGGGAAGATGTCCGTAGCGGGGGGAACCCGGAGCTGCTCGACGCAGAAGGCATATACAGCACGGCGCGGGGAGAGCTGCTGCCGATCGTCAAAAGCGTATTGCCCATCCAGCCAAACTGGCTGGTGATTCGCGCCCACAACATCAGAGGGCAGAAACACGCCGAGGAGGAACTCGCACATGTCGCCTCCCAATTGCGCGCGACCTTGGAAGCGACAATAGACGGTATTCTGGTGATGGATTGCGATATGCATATCACCAATATGAATCGCCGTTTCGCCCTGCTCTGGCAGCTACCCGACGATCTGCTGCTCAAGGGTGAAGACAGTTATCTGCTGGATTTTCTGGCCATGCAGCTCAATGAGCCATCTCACCTGAAGGAGTTGATGCTCAAGGCCAACAGCGAAATGCACGAGGAAACCTTTGACACCCTGTATCTGGTGGATGGACGGGTGTTTGAATGCAAATCGCGCCCTGCACGGTATGCAGAACAAACCATCGGGCGGGTATTCTGCTTCACCGACATCACCGCACGCTGTCAGGCAGAAAAGGCACTCGTCGCGGCACGCGATACGGCGGATGCCGCCAACCGGGCCAAGGGTGAATTCCTGGCCATGATGTCGCATGAGATCCGCACGCCCATGAACGGCATCATCGGCATGGCCCAGTTGCTAGAAGGAACCGCGTTGCAGCCCGAGCAGCAGGAATATGTGCGCACCATGCGCAGCTCAGGCGAGGCGCTGCTGGCCATTATCAATGACATTCTGGATTATTCGAAGATTGAGGCACGCAAGCTCAGCCTGGAACACACCCGTTTCAGTCTGAAAACGCTGGTGGACGATATCTCACGCCTGTTCCAGCATTCCGCCCAGGGCAAAGGGCTGGAGTTTAAGGTGGCAATGGATGAGACGGCCCCCAATGCCCTGTATGGCGACCCGACGCGACTACGCCAAACCCTCATCAACCTGATCGGGAATGCGCTCAAATTCACTCAGAAAGGCTCCATTACGCTGGGTGTGCGAGTACTGGAGCGCAAGGCGCCAAGTGTTACGCTGCATTTTTCAGTCCGTGACACAGGCATAGGCATCGCGGCAGACAAACTGGCCCATGTTTTCAACCCGTTTGAGCAAGCCGACATGTCGACCACGCGCCGCTTTGGTGGCACCGGGCTGGGGCTATCAATCTGCCGAATGCTATGTGAATTGATGGGGGGAGAAATCGGCGTCAACAGCAAGGAAGGGGATGGCTCGGAATTCTGGTTCACCGCAAAGCTGACGCTGGCAGAGGAGGTGGCGGGAATGGAACACGAAAAAGCGGTCAGCACCGAGAGCGTGTTGCTGCTGGACAAAGACCACCAGATACTGGTGGTGGAGGACAACCAAGTCAATGTACTTGTCATCAGCAAGCTGCTGCGCAAACTGGGGGCCAGTAACATTACCGTGGCCTACCACGGCAAAGAAGCACTACAGCGCTGTGAAGCGCAGCGTTTTGACGTTATCCTGATGGATACCCACATGCCCGTTCTGGATGGCTTGGCGGCAACCCGGGCGCTACGCGAACAAGGTGTGCGCACCCACATCATCGGCGTAAGTGCTGACGCCATGGCTGATGATCGCAGTACTGCACTTGCCATTGGCATGGATGATTACATCACCAAGCCGGTTTCAATCGATGCCTTGAGTGCCGCATTGCTCAAGTGGCAGACAAGCACTCAAACAACCACTACCCCCCAGGCTTGACGAATGCAGGGTCGTTGCGTTGTACATCAATCACGGCACTGCCCGCGATCAGGTCATGCAGGCAGCGGTGATCGGTGATGAATATTGCCAACGCATCAATCAGCGCAATAACGGGGCCAAGGCCTGGAATCAGGACAACGGTATAAAGCAGGCCCTCGCGCAAAGTCACAAGCTTCCACCAAGGCAGGCGCTGATGCCTTGCATACGAAACAATGCGCGTCCCCAGCAGGCGCTTGCCGATGGTCTGCCCATATTTGACCAGCAGGTAGCCGTGGACTGCAATAAAAGTCAGCCATGACGCCAACATCGCCCCGATACGGTATCCCCAGCCGGTGCTCTCCAGCACCTGCGGCGCGGCAAGATGCACGATGGCGCCCCCTGTCAGCAGCAGGGCAGCCTGAAGAAAAGCATCAATCACGCTGCCCAGCCAGCGCCTGAACAGGCTGGTCTGCTCGCCCAGCCCTGACACATTTTCAAAATGCGGCCGAACAAATGCGCCAGGGCACAGATAAGGGTTATTGTGTACCAACAGCAACTCCATTCAGGTCGGACTGCCATTTATCATGCACGCATAATGACAAATGGCTTGTTTGGGCATGAATTTACACTTCAACCACAATTGTACCGGCAATATGGTCATGCAGGCAGCGATGGTCATCGCGGAAGATGAACAGGGCATTTGGCAATCCCAAAAAAGCACCGACAAAAGGGATCAGCCCTAGTACGGTAAATACACCATGGCGCAGCACCAGAATCTTCCACACGGGCAGGATCTGCCGATCGTTTACCGACACAATGCGCATGCCCAACAGGCGTTTGCCAATCGTCTGGCCATTTTTCGCCAGCAAATAGCCATGCAGGAGCAGGTACATCACAAAGCTGAAGGCAATGGTCAGCACGCCTGCGCCAAAACCGCGCTGCCCTGCCATCGCGGCCTGCCAGGCTCCTGTCGCAAACATAAAACCAAACAAGAATGGAACCATAAGCAGGCCATCAACCATAGACCCCGCCAAGCGCTTGCCACGACTGGCATACTTTCCTGAATCTTGTGCGGCATACGCGGCAGTGTTATCAACTTGCGTCCCAGGTGGGGCGTAGGGATTCTGACTACTCATGGCGCTTCCTTTGCAGTTTTAGGGAATAGGTGCAGTCCAAAGATCATTGTTGACCAGACTGTTGAGAATTTTGCAAAGAAACGTAACTTTTATCTACAGCCGTTGGGCAGTCTGATACACGGTTCGCAGAGAACAAAAAAGCAGGGGCATCTGCCCCTGCTTTTCAGGTGGAACGTTCTACGCCCGCTTTAGCGTTTGATGGCCCGGTGCCCGATATCATGGCGGTATTGCATGCCTTCAAATTGGATTTTGCTCGCCAATTCATAGGCACGCTGTTGCGCGGCCTTGACGGAATCCCCCAGGGCGGTGACACACAGCACCCGCCCGCCGCTCACCACCGCCTTGCCTTCTGGTGTCGTGGTAGTGCCTGCGTGAAAGACGTGTGCGTCTTCCAGCTTGGCGTCCAGGCCGGAGATGACATCCCCCTTGCGCGGCTCGTCAGGGTAGCCGCCTGCGGCCAGCACCACACCCAGGGCGACGCGACGATCCCAGTCGGCCTCGGCGGTATCGAGCTTGCCTGCCAGGGCGGCTTCAACCAGATCAACCAGATCGGTCTTCAGGCGCATCATGATCGGTTGGGTTTCCGGGTCCCCAAAGCGGCAGTTGAATTCCACCACACGCGGTGCGCCCTGCTCATCAATCATCAGCCCCGCATACAGGAAGCCGGTGTAAGGCAAGCCATCGGCAATCATCCCGGCCAAGGTCGGGTTGATGATCTCGCGCATCACACGGGCATGTACCTGGGGGGTGACCACCGGTGCGGGCGAGTAGGCGCCCATGCCACCGGTATTGGGGCCTTGGTCGCCATCCTTGAGGCGCTTGTGATCCTGGCTGGTAGCCATGGCCAACGCGTGCTTGCCGTCGGCCATGACGATGAAGCTGGCTTCCTCGCCCTGCATGAACTCTTCGATCACCACGCGGGCACCGGCGTCGCCCATCTTGTTGCCCACGAGCATCATGTCGATGGCGGCATGGGCTTCGTCCAGCGACATGGCGACGACCACGCCCTTACCCGCAGCCAGACCATCAGCCTTGATGACGATCGGTGCGCCTTCGCGGTCAATATAGGCATGGGCGGCCGCAGCGTCGCTGAATGTCTGGTACTTGGCAGTCGGGATGTTATGGCGCACCAGGAACTGCTTGGCAAAATCCTTGGAGGATTCGAGCTGTGCGCAAGCCTTGGTCGGCCCAAAGATGGGCAGGCCTTCGGCCCGGAAGGCATCCACCACGCCTGCGGCCAGCGGGGCCTCCGGCCCCACTACGGTCAGCCCGATGCTTTCCTTCTTCACCAGCTCAATCCACTCGGGGATGCTGTTGGCCGCCACGTTCTGCAAACCGGGTTCATGCGCAGTCCCCGCATTGCCGGGGGCGACATAGACCTTCTGGATGCGTTCGGACTGGGCTAGTTTCCAGGCCAGTGCGTGCTCACGACCACCCGAACCAATGACAAGAATCTTCATATTCGCCTTCTGTTGTGCAGATCAGTGACGGAAATGGCGGATGCCGGTAAAGACCATGGCAATGTTCTGCTCATCGGCAGCGGCAATCACCTCTGCGTCACGCATCGAACCACCCGGCTGGATCAATGCAGTGGCACCGGCCTGGGCCAGCACATCCAGACCATCACGGAAGGGCAGGAAGGCTTCAGACGCGGCGGCACAACCCGCCAGCGGCAGCCCTGCAGCTTCAGCCTTGATCTTGGCGATCATCGCGGAATCCACGCGCTTGACCTGACCGGAGCCGATACCCACCGTCAGCCCATCCTTGCCATACACAATGGCGTTGGATTTGACAAACTTGGCCACACGCCAGGCAAACATCATGTCACGCAGTTCGATTTCGGTCGGCGCACGACGGGTCACGACCTTGAGGTCGGCCAGTTGCACGGTGGCTTCGTCATAGGTCTGCACCAGCAGCCCACCGCCGACTCGCTTGTAGTCGGCCTGACGGATGGTGCCCAGCGGGCAGGTCAGGATGCGCAGGTTCTGCTTGGCGGCGAAAACGGCCAGCGCTTCGGCGGAATACGCCGGGGCAATGATGACCTCGGCAAACTGGCCAGCCACAGCCTTGGCCGCCGCTTCGTCAACCGTGAGGTTGAAGGCGATGATGCCGCCGAACGCTGCTTCGCGGTCAGTGGAGTAGGCACGGCGATAGGCTTCTTCTGCGGTCGCGCCCAGGGCCACGCCACAGGGGTTGGCATGCTTGACGATCACACAGGTGGGCACGTTGGCATCAAAAGCCTTGAGGCATTCCCAGGTCGCGTCAGCGTCTGCAATGTTGTTGTAGGACAGCTCCTTGCCCTGCAACTGGGTATAGCCCGCAATGCTGCCCACCGGGGCACTCAGGTCGCGGTAGAAGGCGGCGGTCTGATGGGGGTTCTCGCCATAGCGCAAGTCCTGCACCTTGTCGAAAGCCAGTTGCAGGCGGCTCGGGTACTCGGCGCGTTCCGGGGCGGCTGCGGCGTCGAGCTTGTCGGCATTCACGGCGGTCAGCCAGTTGGCAATCGCCGAATCATAGCGGGCGGTGTGGGTGAAGGCTTTGCGCGCCAGTTCAAAACGCGTCTTGTAGCCCAGCGCGCCAGCGTTCTGCTTGAGTTCATCAATGATGGCGCTGTAATCCTCGGGGTCGGTCACAATCCCCACGCCACCGGCTTCATTGCCGTGATTCTTGGCCGCAGCGCGCACCATGGTCGGGCCACCGATGTCGATGTTTTCAATCGCATCTTCGAGCGTGCAACCCGCCTTGGCCACCGTTGCCTGGAAGGGGTAGAGGTTGACCACGACCAGATCAATACGCGGAATCTGGTGGGCTTCCAGCGTGGAGAGGTGCTCGGCCAGATCACGCCGGGCCAGGATGCCGCCGTGCACCTTGGGGTGCAGGGTCTTGACGCGACCATCCAGCATTTCCGGGAAGCCGGTGTAGTCCCCCACGTCCGTCACGGCCAGCCCTGCGTCACGCAAGGATTTGGCGGTGCCACCCGTAGACAGCAGCTTGATGCCAAGCGCAGAGAGCGCCTGAGCAAATTCAACAATGCCGCGCTTATCGGAAACGCTGAGGAGGGCTTGGGTTACTTTCATGGTCGTCCTGGCCAAAGTGAGGGGTCGATTGAGGGCTTATACCAGCTGTAAGCCGTAGTCTGTAATCTTGCGTCGCAAAGTATTGCGGGTAATCCCCAGGAGTTCGGCCGCCTGGGTCTGGTTGCCGTTGGAGCGGCGCAAGGCGTATTCCAGCAAGGGGCGCTCAACCTGCCGCATCACCATGTCGTACAGGGCATCTGGCGTCTCGCCATCCAAGTCAGCGAAGTATCGGTCGAGTACGTGTGTGACACACGCGGCTAGTTCATTATTGTTTTGACTCATGCTGCCAGCGCCTTTTGTCTGGAAAGATCTGGAAAAACGTATTGTAATCGTGACGAGCGCTTGGCCATTTGAGCAAAGAAGTCGTCTACCGCATTCAACTGTGCCGCCTGATCGACAAGCTGATTGACCATCTCACGGAAAACCGCCGCACCGCTTAACCCTCTGGCATACCAGGCCAAGTGCTTGCGGGCAATTCTGACCCCGGCCTCGGCGCCATAAAACTCGTGGATATCCACCAGATGCCCACGGGCAATGGCATGGGCCTCCTCCACCGTTGGCGCAGGAAGAAGTTCCCCGCACGCAAGGTAGTGGGCAATCTCGCGGAACAGCCAGGGGCGCCCCTGGGCAGCACGCCCGATCATCAAACCATCGGCCCCGGTCTGCTCAAGCACCATTCGTGCCTTAAGTGGGGAGTCGATGTCACCATTGGCAATCACCGGGATTGCGACAACGGCCTTGACCTGGGCAATGGTCTCGTATTCGGCCTCGCCCATGTATTGATCCGCCCGTGTGCGGCCATGCACCGCCAGCAGGCGGATACCAGATGCCTCGGCAATCCGGGCGATGCGTTCCACATTGCGGTGCTGATGATCCCACCCGGTACGGCATTTGAGTGTCACCGGGATATTCGGCACCGCCTGGACGACTGACTCAAGAATCCGTGCGACCAGCAACTCGTCACGCATCAAGGCAGAGCCCGCCGCCACGTTGCAGACCTTCTTGGCAGGGCAGCCCATATTGATGTCAATGATCTGCGCACCGTTATCCACATTCAGGCGTGCCGCTTCAGCCATCATGAGCGGGTCGGCCCCCGCGATCTGTACCGATATCGGGCCAGACTCGCCAACAAAATTGGTACGCCGCCGGGTTTTGGTGCTGGCATAGAGCTGGGCGTTGGACGTCACCATCTCGGAGACGGCCAGCCCTGCGCCCATCTGCTTGCACAGTTGTCGAAAAGGCCGATCCGTCACACCCGCCATGGGTGCAACAAACAGGTTGTTTTTCAAACGGATACCAGCAAATTCCATGTGTGATACAACGGACGCAGAGGGGCGGGATTCTACTGCAAGCTCTCAGACCCGGTAAATGGCAGATTGGCTCTGGGCGAGAAAGAAGTCTCGCCCAGAGCCAATCCGGGATCTGCCAAAACTGCCCATAGGCCTGCTGGCCCTAGGCGCTCAACACAATCTTAACGCTTGCGGGCAATAAAGCCTGCAATCAGTTCCAACAACTGCTCTTCCTGATACGGTTTGCCCAGGTAGTTATTGACCCCGATCTCCATCGCATAGTTGCGGTGCTTGTCCGCCATACGCGAGGTGATCATGATGATGGGGATATCGTGCAGGCGTTGATCCGCGCGGATATTCCGGGCCAGATCGAAGCCATCCATCCGGGGCATTTCGATATCCAGCAACATCACATCGGGCTTGATGTCGACCAGTTGTTCCAGTGCATCGACACCATCCTTGGCCGTCACCACCTGGAAGCCTTCGCGTTCAAGCAGGCGGCTGGTGATCTTGCGCACGGTAAGCGAATCATCGACCACCATGATGGTCGGGATGCGGGTTTCAGCAACGGCTTCCGCCTCGGCGTATTCACCTTCCCCATCCGCGCCCACAACATTGACCACTTGGCGTGCAGACAGTGCCACCGGGTTCAGGATCAGCGAGATTTCACCATCCGGCAACACCGTTGCGCCGCTGAAACCTTGCAGACGCACAAACTGTGGCCCGGCGTTCTTGACCACGATTTCCTGGTTGCCACGCAGTTCGTCGATGTGCACCGCCAGCGTCTGGCTCCCCGCACGGGTGAGCAGCAGCCAATGGAAGCGGGCCGACACCGGGTGCGAAACCGTGTCACCCAGCAAGCGCGGCAGATAGGCAAACGGATACTGCGTGTTGTTCCACTCAACGTAGCCACGGGCACGCATTTCGTCCAGGGTGACTTCCTTGACTTCAAGGGCCTGCTCCACCATGTTCGAAGGAATCGCATACGTCCGATCCCCGGCACGTACCAACAGCGCTTGCGTCACAGCCAGCGTCAGCGGCAGGTGGACGATGAAGCGCGTACCCGTACCCTGGCCGGAGGAGACGTCAACCCGGCCGCCCACAGCCAGAGTTTCGTTCTTCACCACGTCCATCCCCACGCCACGGCCTGCCACACCGGACACGGCTTCGGCAGTGGAGAACCCTGGTTCAAAAATGAGCTGGGTGAGGCGGTTTTCGCTTGGCTGCTCGTTGTCGCCAATCAAGCCATTCTTGCGGCCACGCGCCAGGATGCGCTCGTAATTCAGGCCATAGCCATCATCCGAGAGTTCCAGCGCAATTTCATTGGAGAGCTGGTTGAGCTTGAGGGTGATCTGGCCAAACTCGGCCTTGCCTGCTGCCACACGCTCAGCCGGCATCTCGATACCGTGGGCGATGGCGTTGCGCAGCAAGTGTTCGATCGGCGCAGTCATGCGGTCCAGCACGCTGCGGTCGATTTCGATGCTGCCACCCTGGATATCCAGATTGACACGCTTGCCCAGTTCCTTCGAGGTTTGACGCACGATCCGGTACAGGCGATCCGCCAATTCATCGAACGGCACCATCCGCACACCCATCAGCGCCTGTTGCAAGTCGCGGGACAAACGGCCCTGGGCATGCAGGGCAGCGTCTGCCGCATCGAGGTTGCGCAGCAGGTTCTGCTGGATGGTAGTCACGTCACCCACCGACTCGGCCATCATCCGCGTCAATTCCTGCAAGCGGGTGAAGCGGTCGAATTCCAACGGATCGAATTCGGAGTGCAGCGACTCGGCCGCCGCAATCCGGGACTGCATCTGGGATTCGGCCTGGATTTCCACCTCGCGCAACTGGTTGCGCAGACGGATGACGTTTTCGGTCAAATCCAACAGGGAGCGGCGCAGGGTACGCAGTTCGCCTTCAATCCGGGTCCGGGCAATCGACACTTCCCCGGCTTCGTTGACGAAGCGGTCAACCAGATCGGCACGCACACGCAGCGGCGCACGCTGACCTTGAACGATTTCAAGCTCATCGAATGCGGGCTGCGGTGTTGGTACAAAGCTGGACTTGGCAACCTGCGCGGGTGTAGCAGAGGCTTGCGGCGCCACCACCGGTGCAGTGGCCTGAGCCCCTGCGGACACGGGTTCAACCGCCACCGGCGCATTGGGGTTACGCAGATTTTCGATCAGCGCACCAATGTGATCAAGCCCGGACTCCAGGTCATCGACCAGCAAGACATCTACAGTGCCACCGGTGTGTTCCTGCAAACGGCCTTCCAGACTGTGGACGTAGCCCCCCAGACGCATGGCACCTGCCATACGTGCGCTCCCCTTGAGGGTGTGGAGCATCCGCGCCACGCTTTGCAGGTGGCTTTCGTCGGAGAGGTTGGCACGCAACTCACGCAGCTCGCCGCCCAGGGCAGCGCCCAGTTCATCTGCTTCTTCAAAGAAGATCGGTAGGAGTTGATCATCCAGTTCATCATGGACGACCGAAGCCTCTTCCTCTTCTTCAGCAACCACATTCCCCAGCTCGTCGACGGGCAGCTCTTCCTCTTCGAGCGCAGGAATTTCTGCTGCAGGCAGCTCTTCAAGCGCGGCAGAGCGCACTTCGATCTCTTCCACCCCGGCCTCTGCGGGCGGAACCTCCAGCACCAGGGCGTCGGGCTCGGGCACAGGCGCCAAACGCAGATCGGGTTCCGGTTCCGGCGTAAATACACTTTCCAGCTCGGGCAGTTCGAGTTCTTCTTCTGGAACCGGCAGGGGCTCGGCAACGGGCTCCTCTTCGGCCACAGCAGCTTCAGGGTGAAGATCTTCAAGCTGGATGATCAGCTCGGGTGCAGCGACAGGCATTTCCAGCAGCACTACATCCGCCAGCATCTCATCCAGGCGTTCGATGGCAGCACCAATAATGGCTGTCTGCGCCTTGGCTGGCGGTAGGCTGACATCAGTAAAGCGGTGCAATGCGTGCTCAAGCGCCTTGCCCAAGGTATAGGCTGGATCAATCCTGGCAGTACCGGAGATACCGGCCAGGGTATGTGCCGAGCGCACCGACTCGATGACCGGCACACGCAAGGGGCTGGATTCCAGCAGACGATGTTCTTCAACCAGACGCTCGATGTACTGGCGCGCTTCCGCCACATACAAATCGTAGAGCCCGCGAGACAATGACTGGTTGCCGATCTGGACTTCGGTATCACCAACCTCTTCGGCCGCCGCCACCGGCCCAGATGGCCCGGCACCATGCAGCAAAGCTTCGATCTGGGGCAGATCAATCCCGCTGTCCGTCCCGTCGATGTCAACAATCTCCAACTCTTCGGGAGGTGAAGGCTCAACAATGAGGCGGGCAACCGGCTCAGGCTCCACGACCGGTTTCGGCGCAAGCTCTTCAGCAGGCTGCACAGGGGCGACTTCTTCGGCAACGGAAATCTCATCGACAACGATCTCGTCCGCCGCCTCGCCAAAGTCCAGTTCAATCCCTGTGGAGGTGAGGTCGACTTCCTCCTCCCCATGCACCATGGCGTCCAATTCACCCGAGATGAAGGTGCTGGTCAGGTCCAGCTCGGTAAGCTCTTCATCCTCCGACTCAATCTTGATCTCATCTTCACCACCTGCCCCCATCACGGGTTCAGGGGCGGGGATTACTTCTTCATCCAGATCGAAGGCACTGAGTTCAAAGTCCAACCCACCAGAGGCTTCAGGCACGGCTGCTGGCACCGCTGGAGCAGCGGGCGGCGCCATTTCTGCAGCCAACTCGCGCCGTTGTTCATGTTCATCCGTGGTGAACAGGCGCAGTGCATCACCATCAAAATCGGTTGCAGCCAGGTCGACTTCGTAATCGTTGTACTCGCCTGAGGGAATGGCAAACAGGTCGCTACCCAGGAGCGTGCTGGTCAAATCCAGCTCTGCGGGGACCGACTTGGCACTCGCATCTTCGGTGGCATCCGTGGGCGCAAACAGGGTGGTGGCTTCAAGCGCCTTGTCGATGCTGGGTTGCTCTGCGAACTTCTGCGGTGTGGGCACCACCGGGGCAGCGGGCACCGGCTTGATTGGCGCGGACACTTCGTCCAGGGGCATGTCCAGCGATGCCAACAGGGCCTCTGCCTGTGCAATCAACGCAGCTGCGTCATACCAGAGGCTGCCACCGGCTTCCAGCTGCACCACCCAGGCGGTAAACACGCTGTGGCCTGCATTGATCAGGGCCAACAGGTCTGCGTCAACGGCCTTTTCAAGTTGCAGCCAACGGTTCATCGCCATTTCAACATGGCGGGCGGCTTCCGAGAAGTCCTGCAATCCGACCATGCGGCTGGAACCCTTGAGGGTGTGGTAGCCACGCCGGATTGTGACTTGGGCTTCAGCATCCTGCCGCCCATTGCTGATCCGGGCCGTGTTTTCGGCCATGGTATCGAGCACTTCGTGGGCTTCCTCCAGGAAGATGCCCAACAGTTCGGCGTCCAGCTCTTCATTGCTGGCCGTCATCAGACGAGCAGCTTCTTCAGACGGCGCAGCCGCCACCGCGACAGGCGCCACACTGGCAAGCGTTTCAGCCAGCTGGACCTGATCGGGTTTATCAGACTTGAGGTTGGCCAGCGCATCCTTGGCCTTTTGCTCCAGGCCTGTATCTGCAACAAGCTGGGCGTCTTCGCGGATCGCCTCCAGGTTGTTCACCAACTGTTGGCGGATTTCCTTATTCTGCGGTGTTTCCTTGAGCGCTTCGACCAATTGTTGCGTGGTCTGGGTTTCACGCTGGAGCTGCGACTCGATGCTTTGTGCGGCTTCGGCAGCCTCTTCCTGCTGTGCGTTGGCACGCAGGGGGTTCAGATAGTCAGCCAGCTTGGCATGACCATTCTTCAGCGCTTCAACATAGAAACCGAGCGCTGAGAGCTGGTGGGCCACCCCATCAAGTTCGTCCTGCGAGGGGGCATGGTCACGGGTCACAAAGCTGGCAATCAGTTCAGCATTGGTTTTGACCAGATCAACCGCCTGGGAATCCCCCAGCACCACGAAGGCGCCTTCAATCTGCTTGAGCGGCCCGGCAAGGCTTGCCAGAGAATCGCGCAGACCAGGATTGCGGAAATAGCTGTCCAGCCCCTGCTCGATGTGCCCCAGGTTGGTGAGGATTTCACGTGCCAGCTGAATAAAGAACAACCGTTCCTGCGCATGGCGTGCGGTGGCGCCAAAGGCCTGATCGTCCAGTTGCCCCGGCTTTTCACCACGGATACGTGCGGCAAACTGTGTGCACAGCAGGCTAACCTGACGTGTCAACAGGTCCAGATCCGCATTCGGGGCGTCACAAGCCTGTTCCACCACCAACAGGGCAGTCGCCACTTCCATCGACAGGTCTTCGTTGACCTGCTGCGGATTTTTACCCAGCCAATCAACCAGTTGCCCCAAACCGACCATCAGGCGGTCAACCAAGGGCAGACGCAGGGCCTGAACACGTTTGACCAGCTCGGTAAACTGCTCACGGAACTGCGGTAGGGCTGTTGCCGCCCCTGCCGAGAAGCGGTTCCAGTATTCCTTGCACTGCTCAATCGTCTCGCGCACCCGCAAAACCAGCGGCTGGCGATAGGTATCGGAAAGCTCTGCGTCCGCAGAAGGCAGCATCCGGTCGAGCTTGAAAACTTGGCGGACCAGCTCACCGTGCGGAGTGGACACCTTGTGGGCTACAACGAAATACAGCACGTCGCGCACCAGGCGCTCAGCGACTACCGTGGAGCCTTCCAGCAGGCGACGCACCTGCGCATCAATGCGCCGACATACGCGTTGTGCTTGACGGTCAGTCGGAATGTCCTGCGTGACCAGCCCTTCAAAGAAGGCGATGGAAATCCACCAGAACATTCGCGCAGCAGGCGGTTGCTGGAACTGCTCGATGCGGCGCACCACGCGCAGCATCTCCTGCGGGCCAGCGGCTTCCTTTGGCTTGCGCAGCCATGTGAGCGAACCTTTTTCAAAGTGCGCACGCAGGCCACGCATCTCTTGCCCCAAGCGCTCCAAGGTCGCGTTGGCAGGCGGATTCGCCAGATGAGGCCGGATGTTCAGATCAGGGAAAAACAGCTCGCTGGGCAGTGGCGCTTCTACTCCACGGGCCAGCGCCAGTTCCTGATAGGTCGGGAACAGGCGCAAGGGCTGGTGCGGTGCACCGGCGGCAATTTCATTGATGTAGTTGCCCAGGATGCCGATACTGCGTTGTGCAAGCGCAAGACGATCCGCCCCTGGCGCCTCGCTGGACGCGGAGAAAGATGACAGAAACTTGTCAATGGCATCGGCAAACTGGGACACCCCGTCCAATCCTACGATGGACAATGCCCCGGCTGCCTGGTGAATGTGGTTTTGCGCAAAACGCAAGGGTTCGCGCTGCTCAGGGTTACGCAGTACCTCGCCCAGCTTTTCGCGGGCAGCATTCAAGGCAGAATCGATCTCGTTTTTCACCCACGTCAGTGGGCCGATATCCAATTCATCGTTTTGGCTCATCTAATGCCTTTCGAGACCTCGCACCCAGAGATGACCCGATCAGACATCGGGCCACCACCTTCAGGTGTCTTCGTGCAGGTCAAGCGCTATGTCGAGTGGTTGGAATCAGACCTTGAAGCCCGAGACCGAACCCTTGAGTTCAACAGCGAGATCGGCCAACTGCCCGATAGACAACGCCGATTGTTGCGTACCTTGTGTGGTCGAGTCGTTAATCGACAGAATGGTCTTCATGGCCTCGGACACTTCGGTAGCCACGTTTGCCTGACGCTGCGTATCTGCCGAAATCCGTTCAACGAGGGTCGCCATTTCCACCGACACATCACCGATCTCTGCCAAGGCCTGACCTGCAGCGTCAGACAGCTTGGCCCCATCAACCACACCACGGGTCGAGTTTTCCATAGCGGCCACGGCGTCCCCCGTATCCGTCTGAATGGTCTTCACAATCGCCGCAATCTGTTTGGTTGCTTCAGCGGAGCGTTCGGCAAGTCGTTGCACTTCTTCAGCAACCACCGTAAAGCCGCGCCCTGCTTCCCCTGCGGATGCTGCCTGAATTGCTGCGTTCAAGGCCAGCACGTTCGTCTGCTCGGTAATGTCGGAAATCAGCTCCACGATTTCACCGATCTCCTGGGAAGATTCACCCAAGCGCTTGATCCGCTTGGAGGTTTCCTGAATCTGCTCACGAATTTCGTTCATACCCTTGATCGAGTTCTGCACCGCGTCCGTACCCTTCCGTGCAGCTTCCAGCGAGCGGCGTGCCACCTGTGCGGTCTGCAAGGCGCTGGCGGATACGGAAGTCATTGAACGGGCCATTTCCTGAACTTGTTGGCCTGCGTGCTGAATCTCGCGGGACTGGCGCTCGGAAGCATCCAGCAGTTCGCCTGAAATCCGTTGGGCGGACTGCGTGGCGATGGTCACGCGACCTGCCGCATCGTTAATCCGTCGCACCAACACGGCGAGTTCTTCAATCGTGTAGTTCACCGAGTCGGCGATGGCCCCCGTCACGTCTTCGGTCACAGTTGCCCGCACGGTCAAGTCACCGTCAGCCAAGTCGCCCATTTCGTTCATCAATCGCAAAATGGCCTGCTGGGTACCGTTTCTTTCGTTTTCAGCCACAGTCTTTTGGTTTTCAGCTTCGATCCGGCGATTCCCTTGATCGACGTTATAAACCAGCACCAGACCCGCCAAGGTGATCAAGGCCAACAGACCGAAGACCGAGATGAGCACGATGGTGACGTTCATCCCCGTGTAGTAGCCGTTGTAGCCTTCTGCCAGATCGTTAATCTGATTGAGCAGGGTGGTGGAATCTTGGAAGATCGAGATACCCGAACGCTTGGCCTGCACCAGCAGCTGGATGTTGGCCAGGATGCCGCCCACGGCCAACTGGTGGCGTTGTGCGAACAAGGACAACTGCTCCAGCTTTTGCGTGGTGTCCTCGTCGTTGTTCATCTTGCCGAGCTGTTCGAGCAGATCACCGAAGGTATTCGAGTCACGCCCCAGGAGGAAGATCACTTCCGGGTCAGCGGATTCACCGGCCAACAGAGCGTTGGCGTTCTTGGCCATCCGCTGGGTCAGCATCACGACCTGGTGGGCGATGTCGATATCCTTGGCCGAGGCATTGCGTTCGAGCTTGGCACGCGCCACCTGTTCGGCAAAGTCGAGCAGCTGGGCGTTGTTACCGTTAATGGTTGCGACCGCAGTGCTCAAACGCGTCAGGTTGACCTGCTGTTCAACCAGGGTCTTGGCATCTTTGTCGATCTTGTCCCAGGTCCCCTGCACGTCCTTGAGCTTGGTCAGCACAGAAGCAGGGCTCTCAGGCACGCTCACCCCGTCAACCACGCCGCCCTTGGTCACGGATGTCAGCAGTTCGGCAAATTTTTCGCGCGACTCTTTCAATTCGGTAAAGCCGGTTCCCCCGATATTGGAGGAAGTTGCACCGCTGGAAGCGCTGGAACGCGAACGCGCGCCCCCCGTCACAGCGAGCTGCGCGGCTTTTGCCAGCGTTTGCGAGAGCGTACCCATCTGCCGGGCTGCCGACACGAAGGCCGTCCCTTGCGAAGCCGAACGGATCTGGAAGAAGGTCAGCACCACGGTGATTGCAAGCAGCACACCGAAGGCCCAGCCGAGTATCCGCAACTGTTCGGCAATGGGCTTGTTGCCAATGATGGGCAGAGCAAAGCGCGAGGCCACACCACCCACTGAAGCGTTGGAGGGATCAACAGCAGTTGCCTGGTTGCTGTCCATGATCGTGCTATCCGAGTCGCTAGAGCGGCCCTTGCGGCGGAGGAATGTCATCAGTGCCATGCGAATGCTCCGGTAGAAACGGGCGTTGAATCTGGGGGTAGTTCAAAAAACGGGGGAAGCGCAGATGTGTTGATCATGGTCTTCAGCGCACATCGGCACTTGCATCAAGAAAACGGGGATCGGCCAACAACGGGCGCACGATCAGGTGTTTCCAAAGACGATTCTGGTGATCGCGCAAGGCGTGCCCAACCCAGGGGCGGGGATCGGAAAAGCTCTCATCCACCTCGAAGTCATCCGGGTTGCGCAAACCCAGCGCACGGTTGACCAGCAGCGCTGTGTTCAGCCCGTGGCGCGTGCCGATGAGCATCATCCGGGATTCGTTCGACAAGGGCGACGCGGCTTCGCCACAAAATGCGGAGAGATCCACCACACTGTAGAGATTACCACGGACGTTGGCCAGGCCCCGGAACCAGTTCCGGGTCAATGGCACTTCAGTCAACGCATTGATGGCGATAATCTCACCGGCGTCGGTCAGATCAATGAGCCAATTCTCAGATCCTGCGACCACGGCCAGCAAAGCCGAGCGCCGACCGCTGCTGCCAACTTCTTGCAGACGGCGGGTAAGATCTTGTTGAAACTCGCGCAAACTGATGCGCTTGGCCATGCCAGCCTCCTTTATGTTATTGCTCTGGCGAACAACCCCCCGGAAGAGGCAAACTTTTTAGCCGATGGCCTGAATCTTCTTGAGCAGTTCTTCCAAGTCCAGCGGCTTGGTCATGTAGTCAAACGCCCCCTGGCGCATTCCCCAGATCTTGTCAGTTTCCTGATCTTTGCTGGTGGTCATGATGATGGGGATGTTGCGCGTTTCTTCATCGCGCGAAATCGTGCGGGTAGCCTGGTAGCCGTTGATGCCGGGCATCACCACGTCCATCAGGATCAGGTCGGGCTTTTCGGCCTTGGATTTGACCACGCCATCTTCGCCGTTTTCTGCGGTCACAACCGAGAAACCTTGTTTGCTCAAAAACTCAATCAGGGCAAAACGTTCTGTAGGGGAGTCATCCACGACCAGGATTTTCTTGATTGGCATAGTTCATCAACCTTAAATAAACGATCAGCGCTGTTCGCGCAGCAAAATATATTCAGAAACAGCCTTGAGCAGACTGTCCTTGGTAAAAGGCTTGGTCAAGTATTCATCAGAGCCCACCATGCGGCCACGCGCCCGGTCGAACAAGCCATCCTTGGATGAAAGCATGATCACCGGGGTTACGGCAAACTTGGGGTTCTTCTTGATGAGCGCACAGGTCTGGTAACCATCCAGGCGCGGCATCATGATGTCCACAAAGATCAGGTCCGGGTGGTGGTCCGCGATTTTTGCCAATGCATCAAATCCATCTTCGGCCAACAATACCTGATAGCCCGCCTGCGCAAGAAAAATCTCCGCGCTCCGGCGAATAGTATTGCTGTCATCGATCACCATGACCTTGATGCCCGAGACATCAGTTTTGTCTGCCAACGTCTGCTCCTCTCTACCGCCACAACATTCGTGTTGCCACGGCCTGTGCCAAAGCGCGACTCGACGCATGGCCATATGCCCACTACACATGGCTCCATTGTACGCCGAGGCAGTAATTATCTGCCACACCGCGCGAAATATATCAAATATTGTGGTATATCGGACTGACGCGACACACCACGTTACTTAGAGCGACACGGATTCGAAGTCTTCTTTCCTTGCTCCACACTCAGGACAGCTCCAGTTCGGAGGCAAATCGCCCCATGGCGTACCCGGAGCGATCCCGTCTTCTGGTAGACCAGCCGCTTCATCGTAGATAAAGCCACAGGTCAGACACATCCATGTAGTATGGGGATCAGGCAGTACGGGCATGATATCGCAGAGCTTGGGTTACACTGCTGCTGATATTAGCGCATTTTTTCCCGTTAATTCACCGGGACCGCCCAATGATGAAGCCTTCTGCCGCACAATCCAGCTCAAAGGAGCGGATTATCCCATCTATATTGAGTTTTGCCCCCACCGATCCGACCTGTGGTACGGGTCTGCACGCTGACGTGCTCACTGCCGCAGCACTAGGCGTGATGCCACTTGCCGTCACAACCGGGGTGGTGGTCCAGAACACCTCCATGTTCGAAGGCTTTCTGCCCGTGGATGATGACTGGATCGTCGATCAAGCCCGCGCTGTACTAGAGGACATGCCCGTCCATGCCATCAAGGTGGGCACCCTGGGCAGCGCCGAGGCGGTTGCAGCGGTCGCCGAGATCCTGGCGGACTACCCCGACATTCCGGTGGTCTACGACCCGGCCTTTCTCCTCACCGGGGACGACCCGATGGCCGAGGAGGATTTCTTTGCCACCGTTGGCGGCATGATCCTGCCCCTGGTTGAAATCGTCACCCCGAGCCTGAGTGAAGCACGTCGGCTAGTGCAGGACGAGGATGAAGAGGACACCCTGAGCGCGGCAGATTGCGCCCGCCGCCTGCTCGAACTTGAATGCGGCCATGTGTTGATCAGCGGGCGCCACGAGCAGGCCGCGCAAGTGGTCAATACGCTTTATGGCACCCAGGGCATCTTGCGCACCGATGTATGGGAACGCCTGCCGGGCACCTTCCACGGTGCGGGCTGCACCCTGTCTGCCGCCCTGACAGCCTTCATGGCGCTGGGGCATCCGGTATTCGAAGCCGCCTATCTGGCTCAGCAATACACCTGGAACACCCTGGCCCAGGGCGCCCGTCCGGGGATGGGCAAGTCGCTGCCCAAACGGTTTCTGGAACCCCGATCATGATGCAACGCGGACTCTATCTGGTCACCCCGGACTGGAACGACACCGCCCGCCTGCTGGCCACCAGCCATGCAGCCATGCGGGGGGGCGCGCAGGTGTTGCAATATCGCCACAAAACCGCCAACCCCACCCTGCGGCGTGAGCAGGCCAGGGCGCTGCGTGAGCTGACCCGCGAACAGGATGTCGCCTTGATCATCAACGACGATTTGGAGCTTGCGGTCGCCGTGGAGGCGGACGGCGTGCATATCGGCCGCGATGATGGCGAGGTAGCCCTACTGCGCGAGGCAGCGGGTAGCGGGCTCTGCATCGGCGTGTCGTGCTACAACGATTTTGAACGCGCCCGCTTGGCCATGGAGGCGGGGGCGAGTTACGTGGCCTTTGGCGCAATGTTCGCCTCGCCCACCAAGCCGGAGGCAGTGGCCGCATCGCCCACGCTGATCACCCGTGCCAAAACCGAACTGGGTGCGCGGGTGGCCTGCATCGGCGGGATCACGGCGGATAATGCAGCCCCCCTGGTTGCTGCGGGTGCGGACTGGCTGGCCGTGATCACAGACATGTACCATGCTACCGACCCGCAAGCGCAGGCCATGCGTTTTGCGCGTCTTTATTCCTGATACCCCATTGTTTCCCAGAGAATCCAACCATGTCTCGCAACCAAGAATTGTTTGAACGCGCCCAGCGCACCATCCCTGGCGGCGTCAATTCTCCTGTCCGCGCTTTCCGTTCAGTAGGCGGCACACCACGCTTCCTCGCCCGCGCCGAAGGCGCCTATGTATGGGATGCCGATGGCAAGCGCTACACCGATTACGTGGGTTCCTGGGGCCCGGCCATCCTCGGCCACGCCCACCCGGAGGTCATCGAGGCCGTGCAACGTGCCGCCGCCGATGGGCTGTCCTTTGGCGCCCCGACCGAACGGGAAGTGGAGATGGCCGAACTCCTCACCGAGATGCTCCCCAGCATTGAGATGGTGCGCCTGGTCTCCTCCGGCACCGAGGCGACAATGAGCGCGATCCGCCTGGCGCGTGGCTTTACCGGGCGGGATGCCATCGTCAAGTTTGAAGGCTGTTACCACGGCCATGCCGATAGCCTGCTCGTCAAGGCAGGCTCCGGGTTGCTCACCTTCGGCAACCCTTCTTCAGGCGGCGTGCCTGCGGATTTCGCCCGCCATACCATCGTGCTGGACTACAACAACGTCGCCGCGCTGGAAGAATGCTTTGCCACGCGCGGGCATGAGATCGCCTGCGTGATCATCGAACCGGTAGCGGGCAACATGAATCTGGTACGCCCCTCGCAAGCCTATATGGATCGCCTGCGCGCACTGTGCACCGAACACGGCACGGTATTGATCTTCGATGAGGTGATGACAGGCTTTCGCGTCGGCCTGGGCTGCGCCCAGGGACTGTATGGCATCACCCCGGATCTGACCACGCTGGGCAAGATCATCGGTGGCGGCATGCCGGTAGGTGCCTTTGGCGGCAAACGCGAAATCATGGAGAAGATCGCCCCGCTTGGCTCGGTCTATCAGGCTGGCACCTTGTCGGGCAGCCCGGTTGCCGTTGCCGCCGGACTCGCCACCCTGCGCCTGATCCGCCGCCCTGGCTTCTACGATGCCCTCGTCGCCCAGACCAGTGCCCTGGTGAGCGGCCTGTCAGATGCAGCAGCCAAGCATGGCGTGGCGTTTTCGGCGCAATCGGTCGGCGCGATGTTTGGCCTGTACTTCAGCGCCCAGGTGCCGACGAACTTTGCCGAGGTCATGGCTTCCGACCGCGAACGCTTCAACCACTTCTTCCATGCCATGCTGGAAGCGGGGCACTATCTTGCCCCGTCGGCCTTTGAGGCAGGTTTTGTATCCGCCGCGCATGATCAGGCCGTGATCGCCACCACGGTTGCAGCCGCAAAGGCGGCTTTCGCGCAACTGAAATAAGGAGAATCATCGGCGGAGCCCTCCGCAACATTTGGGACTTTGTGCAGATTTCAGCACAAGAGAATATTTCAGCCATACAATCAAGGATTGTGCATTGTATTGGTCATGAAGATTCCCGATAACCACTCTTGTGAGAGGAAGTCCCAAATGTTCAAGATTCAAACGCTGAACAAGATCGCCACCTGTGGCCTCGACCGCCTGCCCCGCGACAATTTCGAATCCGCCACCGAAATCGTCAATCCAGATGGCATCCTTGTTCGCTCCGCCGACATGCACAAACTGGACCTCCCCTCGTCGGTACTCGCCATTGCCCGCGCCGGCGCGGGCGTCAACAATATTCCGCTACCTACCTGTACCGAACGGGGCATCGTGGTCTTCAACACCCCCGGCGCCAATGCCAATGGGGTGAAAGAGATGGTGATTGCAGCCATGCTACTGTCCTCACGCAAGCTCTTTGAAGGCATCACCTGGGCACAAGGGCTGAAAGGGCAGGACGCTATCCCAGAACAGGTGGAAAAAGGCAAGGCCCAATTCGTGGGGCCGGAAATCCAGGGCAAAACACTGGGCGTGATTGGCCTGGGCGCCATCGGCGTATTGGTGGCCAATGCAGCCAGTGCGCTGGGCATGCGGGTCTTGGGGCTTGACCCCTTCATCAGCGTAGAGGCTGCCTGGAGGCTCTCGCATAACGTGATCAAGGCACCGGGGCTGGATACCCTGGTTGCCGAGGCCGATTACATCACCATCCACGTGCCACTGACGGCTGACACCAAGAACCTCTTCAATGCCGAACGCATTGCCCGGATGAAAAAAGGCGCGCGGATACTCAATTTCAGCCGCTCCGGTCTGGTCGACAATGCTGCTGTCAAAGCGGCACTGGCCAGCGGGCATCTGGATGGCTATGTGTGTGACTTCCCGGAAGAGGAATTGCTGGGCGTTCCCAAGGTTTTGCCGACCCCCCACCTGGGCGCCTCCACCCCTGAATCGGAAGACAACTGTGCCATCATGGCCGCCGAACAGTTGCGCGAATACCTGGAACGCGGCAACATCAGCAATTCAGTGAACTTCCCGACCTGTGAAATGGCGCCTACCGGCAAGACCCGCATCACGGTTGCCAACAGAAATGTTCCCAATGTCATCAGCAGCCTGACTTCACTCCTGGGCAGCATCGGGCTTAATATAGAAGACATGCTCAACAAAAACAGGGGAGAAGTCGCCTATAACATCATCGATGTATCCGGGGATGTCACCCCTGAGACGATCGCCCACCTCAAGAGCGTGGAAGGCGTGATCGCAGTACGCGTGATTCCCAACTGCAACTAGATCCGCCCCTTACACGATTCGCATAGACATAGTTTTTCCCCACACTGTAAAAGGACACCACATGATCGGTTATGTCACCTTTGGCACCAATGACCTTCAACGTGCAGCCGCTTTCTATGACGCACTGTTTACCGTAACCGGTGCCAAGCGCTATATAAATTCCGAGCGTTTCGTCAGTTGGAGCGCTGCGCCCAACACCCCCACCCTGGGCGTAATCAAGCCCTTTGACGGCCAGCCTGCCACCGTGGGCAATGGCACCATGGTTTCCCTCTACCTGCCCAGCACCGCCTTGGTTGATGCCCTGCACAAGAAGGCACTGGAACTGGGCGGCAAGGACGAAGGCGCACCGGGTCCGCGTGGCGAAGGTGGCTTCTATGGCGCCTATTTCCGCGATCTGGATGGCAACAAGCTGGCTGCCTTCACCATGACAAAGTAATTCGTCCAGGGTTGGTCTGCACAATCCGGCTCATCCAAGAACCGGGTTGTGCCGCTATGTGCCTACGCAGCAAACAGCGTGACAGGGGCGATCACACTGATCCCGCGCTGCTGCAATTCAGACACGGCACGGTCTGGCTCCGCAAAGCGGATAATGACCACTGCATGCTGACCCACGGCGGTGCTGAACGCGTACATGTATTCGATGTTGAGCCCTGCTGCATCGGCCTCGACCAGAATACGGGCGAGCCCACCGGCATCGTCCGGCACTTCAACCGCCACCACTTCGGTCAGACGGGTGACATAACCTGCTGCGTCCAGCGCAACCTTGCCCGCAGCGGGGTCCGCCACAATCAGGCGCAGAATACCGAATTCGGCGGTGTCCGCAAGCATCAGGGTATGGATATTCACGCCCTTGGCCGCCAGAGCGGTACAGGCTGCATGCAGGCGGCCGGGGCGGTTTTCGATGAAGGTGGAAAGCTGGGTGACTTTCATGACTGGGGTCCAATACTAGTATCGATCAGGCTTTGCGCTCATCCCACACACGGCGGGCCTTGCCCTCGCTGCGCGGAATGCTGTGCGGCTCGACCAGACGCACCGCTGCGCGGATGCCGGTAATGCGCTCGATGGAATGTGCCAGCCGCTTGTGCAG
The DNA here is from genome assembly GCF_000373965.1 of Uliginosibacterium gangwonense DSM 18521. Classification (GTDB taxonomy): domain Bacteria; phylum Pseudomonadota; class Gammaproteobacteria; order Burkholderiales; family Rhodocyclaceae; genus Uliginosibacterium; species Uliginosibacterium gangwonense. Next base: position 233,726 of record NZ_KB892857.1, read on the forward strand.
AGATTCCATCGCGCTGACCTGATCGCTGAACACTTCGGCCCCCACCTCGACCTCGACCCCCATCTGGTCCAGCCCGTGCTCGCGGGTGAGCACAATGCGGTAATGCGGCAGGGCACCTTCGACAGCCAGCAGGGCGGTTTCGATCTGCGAGGGGAAGACGTTGACGCCCCGAATAATGAACATGTCATCCGAACGACGGGCCACGCGGGCAATGCGCCGCACGGTACGGCCACAACTGCACGGCTCAGTGATGATATGGGTGATGTCCCGCGTGCGATAACGGATCATAGGCATGGCCCGTTTGGATAGCGTGGTCAGCACCAGTTCGCCTTCCTCGCCATCCGGCAGTACCTTGCAGGTTTCCGGGTCAATGATCTCGGGATAGAAATGGTCCTCGAAAATATGCAATCCAGCTTGCTCGCAGCATTCTGCCCCTACGCCGGGGCCGATGATTTCAGACAGGCCATAAATGTCATAGGCTTTGATCCCGCCGCCTTTCTCGATGCATTCACGCATGCCTTCCGACCAGGGTTCGGCGCCAAACACCCCGGCACGCAGGGGCAGCTCGCGCATATCCACACCCAGTTCGTTGGCACGCTCAATCATGTGCAAGAAGTAGCTTGGGGTACAGCACACCGCCGTCACGCCAAAATCACGCATCAGCATGATCTGCCGGTCTGTGTTGCCCCCAGAGGTTGGCACCACGGTAGCGCCGATGGCTTCCAGCCCGTAGTGTGCGCCCAACCCCCCGGTAAACAAGCCATAGCCATATGCATTCTGCACAATATCGCCACGGTGGATACCTGCCGAGGCGAAGGTCCGCAACATTACCGAGGCCCATACCTGCAGGTCTTCCTGCGTGTAGGCCACCACAATAGGCTTGCCGGTGGTGCCACTGGAAGCGTGCAGGCGCACGATCTCGGACATCGGGCTGGCGAACAGGCCAAATGGATAGGTATCGCGCAGATCGGTCTTGATGGTAAAGGGCAGTTGCGCCAGATCGGCAAGTGACCCGATGCAGGCGGGGGTGAGGCCGCGTTCCTGCATCCGCTCCCGAAACAGGGATACATGCTCGTAGGCACGATTGACCACAGCTTTCAGGCGCCGTAACTGCAAATCACGCAGTTGCGCTGCGGGCAAGTAGTCCGGCGCGCTGACCGGATGAAAGCCCTGCCCCTGGTCGTTCCAGTTCTCGCGCATCATCATGTCTCCTCCCCCTCGGCCCTTCGGGCTCTATGACTTATTCATGCAGTGGCCTGTCGGCCTTGGTGGAATGCTTCCAGATTCAAACGGTGGTGTTTTTCAGCCAGGTTGGCACAAATGGCCGCTTCCCAGGTTTCAAGCGGAATTTCCAGCACATTGCTCAACACGCCAAGCAGGGCGACATTCACCGATTTCGCCTGTATCTTGCCCGGCACGGTGGCCAGGGATTCCGGTGAAACCAATATGCCACTGGCTTTGAGCACATGCCGATTGACTTCTACCTGATCAGGGGCCACCACGATCAGGCAATCGGCCTGCCCGGCAGGAATCATCGGGCTATACACATGGGGGCCGAAACGCACATCGCTGGCGACCGATCCGCCGCGCTGGCTCATGCCGTGGATTTCGCTTTTCTTCACGTCCAGACCACAGCGGAAGGCTGCATCGGCCAGAATGTCCGAGGCCTTGACCACACCCTGCCCACCCAGCCCGGCAACGACTACATTGATGACTTTGCTTGCCATGTGATCCTCCTTACTGGGCTGCGCAGGCCGTCGCGCAGGTGTTTTTCTTTTCGGCAGCAGCCTTTTCGTACTGGCGGATCTTGGGAGCGGCCAATATGCAGGGGCGACGCGCCACAATGACCGCAAGCTGGCCGCTGGCCAGCGCGGCCTCAAGTGCCTGATCCAAGGCATTGTCATGCGCCAGTGGATCAATGCTGACCACATAATCGATGCCCATGGCCCGCACCACATCTTCAAACACGATCTTGCCGGTGGGCTGGTGCGCAAGATCACGGCCCGTGCCGGGGTGTTCCTGTTGGCCGGTCATCGCGGTGGTGCCGTTGTCCAGAATCAGCAGCACATGCCCACCGGGTGGCGGGTTGTAGACCATCTCGGCCAGACCGGTGAGCCCGCTGTGGACAAAGGTGGAATCCCCGATCACGCTGACCACGCGGCGGGCCTGCTCAGGCGGCAGCACATGGCGCAGACCGAGACCGACGCCCATGGAAGCGCCCATGCACACACAGGTATCCATAGCGGTAAACGGCGGCAGCACCCCAAGGGTATAACAGCCGATGTCGCCTGCCACAATGCAATCCAGACGGCGCAGGGCTTCAAAGACCGGGCGATGCGAGCAGCCTTCGCATAATGCAGGCGGCTTGCCCGGTGCAACGACAGGTTCGGCCAGCTCTTCCCGCGCTATGATCTGGCGCACGCGTTCTACATTCAGTTCGCCAAAGCGGAAACGCTCGGGCTTGCCTTCTACAGCCAAGCCCTCGGCACGCAATTCAGTCACCAGGATAGGGTCGCCCTCCTCGATCACGATGCAGCGCTCGACCGAGGCGACAAAATCGCGGATTGCCTGCATCGGCAGCGGGTAGGACAGGCCCAACTGCAGGATGCTGGCTTCTGGCGCCACTTCCCGTGCATGCATCACCGCCACACCGGAGGCAATGATGCCCAATGCAGCGTCCTTGCGCTCCACAATGGTCTGGGCGCAGGTTTCTGCATAGGTGGCGGCGCGGGCGAGTTTGTCGCGCATGTGCCGATGCGCCGGGCGGGCGTGCGCGGGGATCATCACCCGGCCAGGGATATCGCGCTTGAAGTCCGGCGCGGCGGCAGGCTGTGGCAAGGGGGCCACGGTAACAATGCTCTTGGAATGGCAGACGCGGGTCGTCATGCGCAGCATCACCGGCTGGGCGAATTGCTCGGAAATCGCAAAGGCTGCGCCGGTAAATTCGTAGGCCTGCTGGGAGTCGGCCGGTTCAAGCATGATGACCCCGGCGGCGCGGGCATACTGGCGGTTATCCTGCTCATTCTGACTGGAAGCCATGCCCGGGTCGTCGGCAGACACCAGTACCAGGCCGCCGCTCACACCGGTGTAGGCAGCGGTAAACAACACGTCTGCGGCTACATTGACGCCCACGTGCTTCATGGTAACCAAGGCACGGGCGCCACCAAAGGCAGCCCCCAACCCGACTTCGAGTGCCACCTTCTCGTTGGGCGCCCACTGGGCCTTGCCCCCCAGCACGGCAAACGCTTCGAGGATTTCGGTAGAAGGGGTGCCGGGATAGCCGGTACCCAATGCCACACCTGCATTCAAGGCAGCCAGGGCAACCGCTTCGTCCCCTGACAGGAGCATACGCTCGGAAAGCTTAGCGACCATTGTGGAACCCAAGGAGATGGACAATGCCTTTGAATTCTAGGCGCCCCCCAGGAGGAACGCTTGTCGCACGTCAAGACCCGCTCGGCATGCGCACAGATTGTGCATGGTTGCGAAGCCTCACCTCTTACCCCGATAATGGATGTAAAGAATTGTTCAGGCGGCAGCCCGACTGAAAGGTTTCGTGGCGGCTGCTCGGGCTTACGGGCAAACCACCCTCCCTGCACAGCAAGCGCAGTTAGGCTCTTGAACCAAGCTTTCCAGCACTAGGCAGAAGCCCCTGTCATTGTTTTTTTATTCCTCGTGGAGATGCCTGTGTCGGCCAACCCCCAGATCACCATTCACGAAGCACACGAAGTCCAGGCCTTCTGGCACCGGATTCCCCGCTTCTTTCTCTTCCCCCTGCAACCGGGAGCCTTGTTGCGGGTACTGGGGTTTGCCGCCCTGTGCGGCTTGGGGGCGTTTGCCAGCAGCCTACCCGCTATCATCGTCGCCACGGCGGGCATCTCGCTCATCGTGATGATTTTCTTCCTGCGCTTTGCCTGCCGGGTTTTGTCGGAGACTTCGCTGGGTCGCCTGTCCATGGCCGATTATTCGACCGAACCGGACGAAACCCTGACCTACCTGCCGTTCAAGATTTTCGGCCTGTTTCTGATTCCAGGGTTTTTCGTCGGCCTGATCATGGGGCTGTTTGGCAGCACGGTGGGGGCCATTGCCAACATCCTGGTATCGCTGGCCACGCCTGCGGCCCTGATGGTGCTGGTGATCTCCCGCAGCCTGAGTTCGGGCTTGAACCCCAGTGCAGCGTGGTCGGTCATCACGGCCATGGGTAAGCCCTATCTGCTGCTGTGCATATGCCTATATTTTCTGATGACGGCGGAAACCATCCTGGTCACACAGGTGCTGGCACATATGATTATGCCTCTGATAAGCAAGTTCACAGCCCTGTCCATGGAGCTGCGTCAGCTCAATCCCGCCAACGGTGAGGCGCGGGCAGTCGAGATCATGCAGGAGATCGCCCGCCTGCAGCATCAGATGCATTCGCGCGCATTTGGTGCAATCTTCCTGGTGCAGGCGGTGATGATGTACTTCATGCTGATCTGCTTCAACATGCTGGGCTATGTGCTCTACCAGTTCCATCACGCGCTGGGGCTGGATATTGATGAAACCGTCACGAACCGGGGCAGTGAGAGCAGCCAGCCCAAGGACCCGCAGGCGGCGCAGATTGCCTCACTGCTGACCGAGGGCAAGATCACCGAAGCGCTGGATATTGCCTACGAAGCGCAACGCCTGGAGCCGGGCGACATTGCCGCGCAGGAGCGCTACAACAAGCTGCTGCATCTGGCGGGCAAGGATGATCGCCTGCTCAACCACACCCAGAAACTCATCCCGATGCTGCTGGCAAACGAACAGAAAAACGCTGCACTGGAAGCGTGGCGGCGTTGCCGTGAGCGCCACGCGACTTTTCTGCCAGAAAACGCGGATCAGATCGTGCAGCTTGCACAAATTGCGCGTTCAATCCGGGAACCCCGCGTGGCGCTGGATCTGCTCAACGGCTTTGACCGCAATTTCCGCAACCATCCGCTGGTGCCGGACGTGTATTTTCTGTGCGGCTCCATCCTGTGTGACGATCTGCGCAAGGATGAGCTGGCCGACCGCTTTTTTGCCGCCCTGTGCGCACGTTACCCCGAGCACCTCCTGGTGCCGGATGCCCAGCGCCTGCGTGATGTGATCGCCAAAATGCGGCGGATGGGCCAACCCAAGGCGCAAAACTGAGCCAAACTCAGGCACGCCCCGGCAGGCTGCTGCGCAAGGATTGTGCAGCCATCGGCTCTCCAGCCTCCGCCCAGGCCTGGGCGGTTTGCTCGGTCAGCCCCGGCAGGCTCGGGTGCGCGGGCGCCAGTTTGTACAGCAGGCGCAGCGCACGCTCGGCATCCGCGTGCGCACGCAGTTGCAGGAAGCGCGTTACCAGCTCAAGCAGCATATCAGCGCTCAGGCGTGGTACGGGCTTGGCCTGTTGCAGGTAATCCCGAAAGGTTTCCAGGGCAAAGCTGCCCTCGATCCGTCTGGTCATCAGGATACGGCTGGCAACACGATGGTATTCCTCGCTGGCGGGAACGAGTTTGCAGACGTTCAGGCATTCCCGCAGCATCGGCTGATCGACACCCGACAGCATGGCGAGCCGCCCGTAGGCGCACCGGGCTTCGTCAAAACGCTGGGCCGTCATCAGGCGGCGTGCTTCTTTCAGCCCCGCCATGCGGGCGACAGACTGTTCATCCTGCGCAGCTTCCTGCGGAGCAGCGGGTTCAGCTTCCAGACGCGCCAGTGCGCGCCGCCGCAAGGGCCAGGCCAGCAAGGCGCCGGTAAGCAGACCACCAAAGTGCGCCCCATACGCCACATGACTCCCCCCCAGCCAGAAGAACTGGAGCAACTCATTGGCCAGCCACAAAGGCAAGGCCAGCAGTGCGGGGGCACGGATGACATCGAAATATACGAAAATGAAGTAGAAGAAAGGTATCCGGCGCCGCCCCAGCAACACCGCAAACGCGCCCATGGCACCGGAAATGGCCCCAGAGGCCCCGACCAATCCCCCTGGCATCCCTTGGGTGAACAGCATGTGCGAACCTGCCGCAGCCATCCCGCATACGAGATAGAGCGCCAGGAAGCTGCCGGTGCCGATCAGCGCTTCGACCGCAGGGGCGATGAGCGCCAGCACCACCATGTTGCCAAAGATATGCCCGTTATCGCCATGCAGAAACTGGTGGCTCAGCGCAGTCAGCCAGCTCGGGTGACTGGTATCGAACTGGAAACGCTCGGTAAACAGCGTGTGACGCATCTCCTCATAGCGCTGGCGCATGCGGTGCCAATCGTCATACGCCGGATTGTCTGGCGTAATCACCTGATTCTCATGCAGACGACGCATGAACGCCGCATCGTGCTCCATCTCGTTGAGCGCAACGAACCAATTCTCCTGCTCCAGGATCGCATCAAAGCGCTTGGCGGCCTCCGTCTTGCCCTGGTCGCGCAGATAGCGGGCAAACGCGGGCAGCTCCGTCTTGGGCAAGACACTCTCAGCATAATATTCAGCCACACGCTGACCACGCGTGTGATCCATCGCCTGCGGTCCGAAAAAGACCAGGACATTGAGGATGACAAGCAGGATCACCCCGAACGGGAAGCTGCTGCGAGTCAGGCGCGAGACGTAGGGCATCATGAACATGGTGAGCCGATGCTACCAGAGCATGTCACAGCTGCCTATTACGCTGATTACCCACCAGTCTCTTGCGCAATATCAAGACGACTCCGGCTTATACTAGGGACTATCCTGCGGTTAACTATCTTCATCTGGAACTTACATGATTGCCCATTCCTTGCCCTCGCTTCTGATCCGTGGCAAAACCCTCCTGCCGGTTGTCCAGGGAGGCATGGGCGTGGGCATCTCCGCCCATAAACTGGCTGGCGCGGTGGCCGCTGAAGGCGGCGTTGGCACCATTGCCAGCGTTGACCTGCGCCGCCTGCACCAGGATTTGATGGAACGCACCCAGAATGCCACCCGCGAACTGATTGAACACGCCAACCTTGAGGCGCTGGACCGCGAAATCAAGGCGGCGCTGGAAACCGCCAAGGGCGCAGGCGTGGTGGCCGTCAATGTGATGCGCGCAGTCAGTCAGTATGCCGACCATGTACGTCAGGCCTGCAAATCCGGCGCCCAGGCCATTGTGGTGGGCGCAGGGCTCCCGCTGGACCTGCCGGATCTGGTAGCGGAATTCAAGGATGTGGCGCTGATCCCGATCCTGTCGGATGCCCGTGGCGTATCACTGGTGGTCAAGCGCTGGATGCGCAAGAACCGCTTGCCGGACGCCATTGTGCTGGAACACCCGGGCTGGGCCGGTGGTCACCTGGGGGCGGCGAATATCACAGAATCCAGCAATCCGCGTTTTGACATGGAAACTGTGTTGCCCGAATGCGTGGAGGCCTTGGACAAACTGGGGCTCAAGCGTGGCGAGATTCCCCTGATCCCCGCCGGTGGCATCAACACCATGGACCGGATCAAGGAGCTGATTGGCCTGGGCGCCTCTGGCGTGCAGATTGGTACCGCGTTTGCCGTGACGCAGGAAGGCGACGCGGACATGGCCTTCAAGCACGTGCTGGCTGACGCCAAGCCCGAAGACGTGATCGAATTCATGAGTGCCGCCGGGCTGCCTGCCCGTGCCGTGCGCACCACCTGGCTGGAACGCTACCTGAGCCGTGAGGACAAGCTGCAAAAGGCCGCTGCCTGCGCCGCCGAAGGGCGCACCTGCTCGCAACGCTTTGACTGCCTGCTGCAATGCGGTCTGCGTGACAAACTCGCCAAGTTCGGCCAATTCTGCATCGACAAGCAACTCGCCGCAGCCCACGCCGGAGACGTTGCCCAGGGGCTGTTCTTCCGTGGCAAGGGCATGCTGCCCTTTGGCAATGAAATCCGCCCTGTGCGCGAGCTGCTGGAAATGCTGCTGACCGGGCACGTCATCGGCAAAGCGAACACCTGATCAGAAGCAAAAGGGCGTTAGCAGCGTGAAAACACTGCAACGCCCTCAATTACAGCACTCTGACACTTCTCCTCAGCGCCGCCGGTCCTGTTCCATCACGGTGTCTGAAGTCAGCAAGCCATGGTAGCGCCCTGAGCGCTCATGGCAGCCTGCAGCAAGCCCCCGCACACTCAGATACAGCACCGCAGCCGACAGCAGGTGCCAGCAGAAATGCGTGCCCGCAGGCCACACGGCACACAAGCCTCGGTCAAGACTGCGCACGGCCAGGGCGACCGGGAACAGAGCGGCGGCGGCGAGCATCCACGGCGCACTGGCCGTGGATTTGCGCATCGCCCAGCGGGCCAGGAAAATCAGGCAGATGGCAGGCCCCAGGTAGAATTCCGAATCATTCAGCCCCAGTCCGCCAATGCGCCGGAGCGTCTCACCCACCAACAGCATGCCTGCTACGCACAGCATCAGGGTTCCGCTATGGGTGCGCACCACCTGACTGAGGTAGCGCTGCAAAAAAACCCCGATGAACAACACGATACAACCCATGTTGAACCAATGTGCCCACAGTTGCGCAGTCAGGTGAAACAGCAAGCTCCCCGTCCCCAACACTCCCAGCATGACGGCCATCCGCCGAGCCTCACGGCGGGCTTCGCTGGGGAGTTGCCGCAGCCACAGACGCCAGGCCACGGCGAAAAAGGCCAGGCTGGAGAGCACATTCAGCGGCTCCCCCCAGAAGGCCCCGTTGCTACGCTCGCAATAAATACCAAGTACATCGAATAAGTTCATGTTTCCTTCCGCATCCAATACCCCGCTTCGGTCACCAACCAGTCCAAGGGACGGTCGTGCGCCTGCGGCTCGATGCTCTCCAGCCTCGACAGTTCAAACCCCACCCCAACCGTGACCGGCTGCGGGGTCAGACTTGCCAGGGTACGATCAAAATATCCCCCACCATAACCGATTCGGTAGCCTTTGGCGTCGAACCCGTTCACAGGAACGAGCAAAAGATCTGTGTCGAGTGTGACGTGTTCCACCGGTTGAGGGATGCCGAAGCGGTCTTGCTGCATGGCCGCCCCGGGTTGCCAGCGATAAAAGCGCAGCGGCCCCGGCTGCTCTGGCACAATGGGCAGCGCAGCCTGCCTGCCAGAATCTGCGGCAAGCCAGGTGGTCACGGCGGGCAGGATGTCGGCCTCGCCCCGATAGGGCCAGCAAAAGCCCAGGGTACGCGGCTGCAGGCGCGCCAGCAGCTCAAGCAGATGAGTATTGAGGGTAACGGTCAACTGTAACCGCTCGTCTGCCGTTAACGCTTCACGGCGTGCAATCAATGCCTGGCGGAGTGCTTTGCGTTCAGGATTATTCGATATCACGTGGTATGCTGCCATGCAGTAGGAATTTGAAGGGATGTTACGTCATGAAGTTCAGGTTGTGCGCGGCACTGGCGGCGCTGTTGTGGCTGACGGGGCCGGTGCGGGCTGATTCCGGCGACGAGCGGATACTCGCTGCACGCGACGCGGCCAGCCGTGGAGACACCCAGCGCCTGAGCGCCTTGGCCAGCACGACCACCGATCACGCCCTGGAACCCTATCTTCAGTACTGGATACTCTCTGCCCGTGTGGCGCGCACCAGCGATGCGGTACCTGTCGACACCATCAACGACTTCCTGCAACGCAACAACAATTCCTGGCTGGCAGAGAAGTTACGCCAGGAATGGCTCAAACGCCTTGCCCGTGAGGGCAATTGGCCGCAGTTTGAAGCCGAGTACCTGATGCTTGCCCAGCCGGACCAGGATCTGCAATGCAATGCCATCATCGGTGGCGGTGCTGCTGCCATTGATGCCCAGCGTGCGCTGGAAGCGCAATGGCTGACCCTGGTGGACACCCCCGATAGCTGCGCCCAGGTGTTCCGAACCCTGGTCAGCAACGGCCGGTTCAGCACTGAAGATGTGTGGCAACGTTTCCGTCGTCAGGTGGAAGCCAAGCGCCATACGGGTGCCCGCCAAACCTTGGGCTGGCTCCCCGATGAACAGGCACCTTCCACCGCTGCGCTCACCCTGGCGCTGGAAAATCCGGTACGTTATCTCGCCACTGCCGCCGCCCAATCGCCTGCTGGCCGGCCCGGACGGGAACTCGGCATGGCCGCCGTCACCCGGTTGGCCCGTAATGACGCACGTGATGCGCTGGCACGCTGGCGCAACATCGACTCGGCCTATCGTGACGAAGACCGCGCCTATGTCGCCGGGCAACTGGGCTGGATGGCGGCGGTAGCTCAGTTGGGCGAAGCGCTCCCGCTCTACACCCAGGCCAAGGGAGTTGCCATGAGTGACGAGCAACGGGCGTGGTATGCCCGTGCGGCATTGCGTGCCGGGGATTGGGCCGCTGTGCGGCTGGCCATCGAAGCCATGCCACAGGCCCTGCGCGAACAGCCGGAGTGGAGCTACTGGTTCGGGCGTGCGCTCAGCCAGTCAGGGCGCGCCCAGGATGCGCGTAATCTCTTCAGCCGCTATGCGGGGCAGCCCAATTTCTACGGCATCCTCTCTGCCGAGGCTTTGGGGCAGAATCTGCGCTGGCCTTCAACTGCTGCCCCCGCCAGCGCACAGGAACTGGCCCGCGTGCGCGCCAACGCCAGCATCCGCCGGGCAGAAGCCTTGTTGCGGCTGGACATGCGGACTGAAAGTGTGCGCGAATGGAACTGGGCCATGCGAGGGGCCGACGACCGCTTCCTGCTCGCCTCCGCCGAATATGCGCGCCGCATCGGCCTGTATGACCGAGCCATCAACGCCGCCGATCGCACCCGCGACCAGCATGATTACGCCTTGCGCTACCTTGCGCCGTATTACGACACTTTTGCCCGGCAAGCGAATGAGCGTGACCTGAACCTGTCATGGGTATACGGTCTGGTCCGCCAGGAAAGCCGCTTCCTGCCCGTAGCCCGTTCCGGGCCCGGTGCGCAGGGGCTGATGCAGGTGATGCCCGCCACGGGGCGCTGGATCGCCAAGCGGGAAGGGTGGCGCGACTATGATAGTAGCTGGCTGACCCAAATCGAGACCAACGTGCAGCTGGGCTGCGCCTATCTGCGCCATGTGATGGATACGCTGGGCAACCAGATGGTGGTGGCTTCCGCTGCCTACAACGCCGGGCCAGGGCGCGCCAGACGCTGGCGCGACAGCCGCCCGATGGAAGGCGCCATCTATGCAGAAACCATCCCGATCCCGGAGACGCGTGACTACGTGAAGAAGGTGATGGCCAACTCCGTGCTCTACGAAACCCTGCTCAGCGGGCGCTCCACCTCGCTCATCAAGCGTTTGGGCAAAGTGATAACCAGCAGCGGGGAAATCGCACTCAGCCCGGACGAACCCTGAATCGAACCCGGCCCCCCGGGCGGGGAAGTGCCAAGACTCTTTCGCACCGGCCCCACAGTCAGGGATAATGCACGGCATCATCCCTTGAAAACAGGCGCCGTCTCTCTTTCAGACGCCTTCGGCTGGAGAAATGCATGCAACTGGTCATCGGTACAAAGAACTACTCCTCCTGGTCTTTGCGCGGCTGGCTGGCCGTCAAGGCCAGCGGCCTGCCTTTTGAGGAAATCCTCATCCCCTTGTGCAAACCGGATACCCGGGAACGTATCCTGGCCCTCAGCCCCTCGGGCAAAGTACCTTGCCTGATTGAGCATGGCCTGGAAATCTGGGATTCCCTGGCGATTGCCGAATATCTGGCCGAAGTGGTGCCTACACTCTGGCCGCAAGACGCCGCAGCACGCGCACGCGCACGCTCGGTGGCGGCCGAGATGCACAGCGGTTTCCAGGCGCTGCGTAACACTATGCCGATGAACATCCGGGGCCATTTCCCTGGCCAGGGCCAGACACCGGAAGTGCTGGCAGACATCAAGCGCATCGAAGCCATCTGGAATGACTGCCGAGCCCATTACAGTTCGGGCGGGCGTTACCTGTTCGGCCACTACAGCATTGCCGACATCATGTTTGCACCGATCTGTCTGCGGTTTGAAACCTATGGTGTCGAATTGAGCGGCTTGGCGCACGACTACGTGCAATCCATGCTCGCCCACCCCGATATGCTGGAGTGGAAGGCCGCCGCCTTGCTCGAAAACGACATCATCCCCGAATACGAATTCCGGAGTGCCTGACATGCAAGCACGCATCAGTCTCATCACCCTGGGTGTGGCAGATCTGGAGCGCGCCCGTGATTTCTACAAGAAACTGGGCTTTCCGGTGATGCCGGAGAGTAATGACAAAGTAGTATTCATGGGACTCAACGGCCTGTGGCTTTCGCTCTATCCACGCGAGGCCCTGGCCGAAGATGTCGGCTGCAGTGCTACAGGCAGCGGCTTTCGGGGCATCACCCTGGCGCATAATGTGCGCAGCAAGGAAGAGGTCGGCCACGTGCTGGCTCAGGCCGAAGCAGCAGGTGGGCGCATCGTCAAACCCGCGCAGGACGTATTCTGGGGTGGCTTTTCAGGTTACTTTGCCGACCCGGATGATTTCCTCTGGGAAGTCGCCTGGAACCCACACTTCTGGATTGAATGATTGACATGCCAACAGTATTGAATGCAGTACGCATCGACAAATGGCTGTGGGCGGCACGTTTCTTCAAAACCCGCAGTCTGGCAACCGACGCCGTCGACGGTGGGCGGGTGCAGATCAACGGACTGCGCATCAAACCCGCCAAAGAGGTGAAGGTGGGAGACCGCGTCGAGCTGTCCATCGGCGATATACATTGGGAGTTACTCGTCGAGGGTTTGTCCGAAAAGCGCGGCCCCGCCCCCGAAGCACGCAAACTGTACGCGGAAACCGAAGCCAGTCAGGCGCGTCGCCAAAAAGCACAGGAAGAACGCCATCTGCGCGTAGAACCTGCCTCCGATTTGCACGGCCGCCCCACCAAACGCGACCGCCGCAATATCGATCGCTGGCGCCAGGGTTAAAGCGTACCTTATGTCTTCAGCATCCCCCTCTTTGACGCCTCGCGTCGCCATCATCGGGGCAGGCCCTGCGGGACTCATGGCGGCCGAAGTCCTGAGCGGGCAGGGGCTGGGCGTTGACATCTATGACGCAATGCCCTCGCCGGGGCGCAAACTCCTGCTGGCGGGTAAAGGCGGATTGAACATTACCCACTCTGAACCGCTGGAATCCTTTCTGGATCGCTATGGCGCGCATCGGGCATTCCTCGAAGCCCACATCCGTAGCTTTGATCCGCAGGCGCTACGCGCCTGGGTTCATGCTTTGGGCATTGAAACTTTCGTGGGCACATCAGGACGAGTCTTTCCGGAAGGCATGAAAGCAGCCCCTTTGCTGCGCAACTGGCTGCACAGATTACGCAGCCAGCATGTAAAGATCTATGTGCGTCATCGCTGGCAGAGCCTGGAAGCCAGTACAACAGGTTGGCGCCTGCAACTGGCTGGCCCGGAAGGAATCAGACAGGCCGACCATGCCGCAGTCATTTTTGCGATGGGTGGTGCAAGCTGGGCCAGACTGGGTTCCGATGGCGCCTGGGTGATACCCCTGGAAGCACTGGGGCTTCCTGTCGCCCCACTATTACCCAGTAACTGTGGATTCGAGACGCACTGGAGCGAGCATTTCCGCAGCCGTTTTGCGGGAGAGGCACTCAAGAATATTGCCGCCAGTGTCCGCACCGCAGGCGGCACAACGCCCTATCGACGGGGTGAATGCCTAGTCTGCGAGAGTGGCCTGGAGGGCAGCCTTATCTATGCCTTGGGCGCCTCATTACGGCATGAGCTGCTGGAGGCTGGAGAGGCCGTTCTCCTGCTGGACCTGATGCCGGACCGCAGCCTGGAGTGGTTGCGCGAACAGATTGCTGCACCACGCGGGGCACGCTCGATGGCGTCTCACCTGCAAAGCAGGCTGGGTTTGAAAGGGGTCAAGGCCGGTATGCTTCGGGAATTTTGCGATACCGCCACCTATGCGGACCCGGCGGCACTGGCCCAGGCGATCAAGGCCCTAGCTGTACCACTGCATGCACAGCGCCCAATTGACGAAGCCATCAGCAGCGCAGGCGGCCTGCGTTTTGAGGCGCTGGACGCACAACTCATGCTGAATGAATTACCCGGCATTTTCTGCGCGGGGGAAATGCTTGATTGGGATGCCCCCACCGGCGGCTATCTACTGACGGCCTGCATGGCGACGGGGCGCGCTGCCGGGCTGGGCGCAGCCCGCTGGCTCAGGCAGTATCAGACCACCACCGAAATTGCCCCCGCCTGATTCAGCACGGATTCGATCATGGCGCTTTCGCGGCTCTCCACATTCCGGAAAGATAGCTGACAGCCCACCTGATAAGACTTGTCTGTCATCTGGTTCAGATGCGCAAAAGCCTGCGCCAGACGATTATGCAATTCGCTGGAGAAATTGGCATCCGTGTCCGAGCACAGCGCCACAAAGCGGTGGGGTTCGATGCGGCCAAGGATATCGGAAGCACGCAAGGCATTCATGAATACCCGTGCTGCTCCCTCAAAGGCGACATCGGCCTCCTTTTGCCCCAACTGGATCTGCTCTGGCTCGATATTCTTGACATCGACATAGACCATCATATGCTTGCTGGCCGTCTGGGCAACCAAGCGGGCATGGGCTGCGTGCAAAAAACCACTCAGGTTGAGCAGGCCAGATTGCAGGTCATACTGCCCCATCTGCTCAATGCTGGAACGGGTGCGGGTACGCCGCCACGACTCTTTGCTCAGATAATCGCGCACACGCCCCACCTCTTCTACCAGCAAGGCGCCAATCAAGGCGCTGGCAATGGCTTCGCGCACCGCTTCAAGACTCACACCCACAGGCAATTCGGGGCCGAAAACAATGTATCCATAATGCCCGACCTGCTGGAAGGCTGGCACCACCGTCAGCGGATGGGCGCCGGTCATCTCCCACACGGCTTCGGGCAACAGCGTCTGCGTATCAAATGAACGCCAGAGATGCTCACTGTAGGTCTTGCCCTCAAACACACAGGCCACCAGGCGCGCCCGTTTGGGCAGAAGATAGTCGTTGGAGGTATTGAAATAGCCTTGCTCTTCATAGAAGGCAATCATGCAGGTTTTGATCCCGAACTGCCCCAGCACATCCGGCAAAGCTTCCATCTGCTGATGGATTTCGAACGACAGCAATTGGCGCTTGACGTGGTTGACCGACCCTGAGGCCAAGCCCAGGCGTTCGCCCTGCGCTACCGTGTGCATGGCCTTGGCCTTGAGCAACACCATCTGGGCCTTGTTCAGCCGGATGCCATATTCCCAGAGCTGCTCGGCACTACAGGTTTGCGGGTCCAGCATGAGGGTCTGGATACCCAACAACAAGGTCTGCAAAGCCACAATATCGGTGTTATGCGCCAGGCATTCCATCGCCATCGGCCAGAGTGCATCCTCCAGGGCATGGGGCTGCTCCGCTGCCAAGGCCGCCATGCAGCCTTGCAGATAGGTGAGAAACCGCACCTTTTCCTGATCAGACAGACACAGGCTATCCAGCAGTTGTTGGCTGCGAGCGGAGAAGTCCCCCTCCCCAGGCACCCCACGATTCTGCTCAATGTTGCAACCGCAGCCGCAACTGCGTCGGCGTACAAAATGCGATGGCACGGTTTCATGGGGTGGGTCCTCATCCATGCCCTGTGCCTGGAGCAAGGCCAAGGAGCGGGCGACCTGCTCCTCGGTGGATTGATTCACCGAACTCAGCCCCATTTCAGTGACATGGGGATGCAAGTCATCCATCCCGACCACTGCAATATCTTCCGGCACCCGCAGCCCCCGTTCAGTGACCACGGCAATCGCCGCCAGTGCCATCTCATCGTTGGCGGCAACGACAACGCGTACCGGCAGGCCGCTTGCGAGCATCTGCTCGGCCGCTTGGCGGGCACCAAAATAATAGAATTCGCCGCTTTGAATGAGGCGCGGATCAACATGAATGCCAGATTCGGCCATGACTGCACGAAAAGTCTTGAGCCGTTGCGCAGCATCGTGGCTACCCGAGGGACCACTCAAAAAGGCGAAATCCCGATAGCCATGGTCCTGGATCAGATGTTCGAGCATCTGCCGCAAGCCCGTCGTGTTGTCGAGCAGCACACAAGGAACGCCGGGGATCTCTGCCGTCAGGCTCACACAGGGCAGCCCTTTGAAGTGTTCAAGCAGCTTGTGCACAATCGGCTCTGAACCCACGCGCATGAAGGTGGAGGTCACCAGCAACAAGCCCCCCAGATGCTGTGCATGCGCCAGGTGGTAGACCAGATTCATCTGCCGTTCAAACCAGGTCGGCGTACCGATGATCGAACCCGAATAGAAGACGAGCCTGATCCCCAGCCGACCGGCCTGCTTGCACAATTCGGCGCACAGATGCTTCTGATACGTGCTTTCCACGTCATTGATCAGAACACCGATGGTGGGTGCTACACCAGCCTGTCTCAAAGGATCGCCTATCTGAACACCCGCCGTTTTCAGGACACCGGACGGAAAACCTTCACACTACTGCGGACGCTATCATCCTGCTTTTTCAATAATCTCTCTACGACCATAGGGGTATATTGCAAACGTCGGGCAGGTGTGCTAAATCGTTTAATCTGAGACACAAAATCATTCCCCAGTCTCGCCACCCCCTCGGGTAAAATACTTGGGCTGACCTTGATAGCCCCTCCGCTTCACACCTGCTGCCGCATGCTCTCCCACCTGAATCCCCCTCAACGCGAAGCCGTAAAGTATCTCGATGGCCCCTGTCTTGTACTGGCGGGCGCAGGGAGCGGCAAGACGCGTGTCATCACCCAAAAAATCGCCTGGATGGTGCAACAATGTGGGTTGGAAGCACGCAACATTGCCGCCATCACCTTCACCAACAAGGCCGCGCGCGAGATGCACGAACGGGTGAGCAAGCTGCTCGACAGCAGCCAGGCCAACAAGCTCACCGTGTGCACCTTCCATGCCCTGGGGGTGCGCATCGTGCGTCAGGAAGCCAAGCTGGTGGGGTTGAAGCCGCAATTTTCGATTCTGGACACCAGCGATCTGCACCAGATTCTCGCCGAACTGGCAGGCAGCACCGACAAGGCCACACTCAAGGCCCTGCAATGGACCATCTCCAGCTGGAAGAACGCGCTGATTCCCCCTTCGGAAGCCGAAAAGCTCATCACCGACGAGATCACCCAGGCCGCCGCCAAGCTCTACCCGGCCTATGAAAAAACCTTGCGCGCCTACCAGGGTGTTGATTTTGATGACCTGATTGGGCTGCCCGTCAAACTGTTTGACGAGCACCCGGAAGCGCAGGAACGCTGGCAAAACAAGCT
This sequence comes from Uliginosibacterium gangwonense DSM 18521, assembly GCF_000373965.1. Classification (GTDB taxonomy): domain Bacteria; phylum Pseudomonadota; class Gammaproteobacteria; order Burkholderiales; family Rhodocyclaceae; genus Uliginosibacterium; species Uliginosibacterium gangwonense. The sequence continues at coordinate 250,884 of NZ_KB892857.1, forward strand.
GCGCTACCTGCTCATCGACGAATACCAGGATACCAACCGCGCCCAGTACCGCCTGCTGCGCCAACTCGCCGGGGTGCGCGGCGCCTTTACCGCCGTGGGTGACGACGATCAGGCCATTTACGCCTGGCGAGGTGCAGACGTGGAAAATCTGCATCTGCTGCAACGCGACTACCCCAAGCTCAAGGTCATCAAGCTGGAACAGAACTACCGTTCCTCCAACCGCATCCTCAATGCGGCCAACACCCTGATCGCCAACAACGAAAAGCTCTTCGACAAAAAACTCTGGTCCGATCACGGCCTGGGTGAGCCGATTCACGTGGTGGCCGCCCGCGACCCCGATCAGGAAGCCGAAATGGTGGCTATGCGCATCTCCACCCACCGCTTCGAGAACCGCTGCCAATTTGGCGACTACGCCATTCTCTATCGGGGCAACCATCAGGCCCGGCTGATTGAGCAGCAACTGCGCAACCACAAGATCCCCTACATCATGTCCGGCGGGCAGAGCTTCTTTGACCGGGCCGAAATCCGCGACATCCTCAGCTACCTGCGCCTGATTGCCAATGGTGACGACGATCTGGCCTTCATCCGCGCCATCACCACCCCACGCCGAGGCGTTGGCGCCGCCACACTGGAAGCACTGGGTAGCTACGCTGCCAGTCGCCACATCAGCCTGTTTGCGGCAACGTTTGAAGAAGGCGTCACCGAACACCTCTCTGCCCGCCAGCTTGAAACCGTGCAGGGCTTCGCCAACTTCATCAACAAGCTTGAATACCGCGCCACGCGCGAGCCTGCCGGGCGCCTACTTGAAGAACTGCTGGCCACCATCGGCTACGAAGCCTGGTTGCTGGAAAGCTGCGACGTGCGCGAAGCCGAAATGAAATCCAACAATGTGCGTGATTTCATCAGCTGGCTCTCCCGCAAAGGCGAGGAAGACAACAAGAACCTGCTGGAACTTACCCAGACCATCGCGCTGATCAACATGCTCGACAAAGGGGAAGACGAAGAAGTCGACGCCGTGCAGCTTGCGACCCTGCACGCCTCCAAGGGGCTGGAATTTCCCCATGTCTTCCTCGTCGGCGTGGAAGAGGGCATGCTCCCCCATCAGAGCAGTATTGATGAAGACAAGATCGAAGAAGAGCGCCGCCTCATGTACGTAGGCGTCACCCGCGCACAGCGCAGCCTCACGATTACGTGGTGCGAACGGCGCAAGTCTGCTGGCGAAATGCTCACGATTGAGCCCTCACGCTTCATTGAGGAACTCGGTGACGGACTCCGCCGCAGCGGCAAGGATGCCCCGCCAGTCACCCAGGCAGAAGGCCGGGCGCGGCTCGCCAACCTTGCTGCAATGCTCTCTGCGCCAAAAAAACCGTAAGCGCATACTTGACACCACATAAATCGGAAGATATATTAAGCGACTCAGTTTCTGGGGGTCGTTAGCTCAGTTGGTAGAGCAGCGGACTTTTAATCCGTTGGTCGCAGGTTCGAATCCCGCACGGCCTACCAAATAACAGAAACAGACAGATTTCCGGGGGTATAGCTCAGTTGGTAGAGCAGTTGACTCTTAATCAATTGGTCGTAGGTTCGAATCCTACTGCCCCCACCAGATAGTAGAAAGCCCAGTCGACTGACTGGGCTTTTTGCATTTCTGCGCAATGAAAACCGGGGTTTGAAGCACCCTCATCGCCTGCTACCCCCTATGCAGATGACCCCTGCGCAAACTACTGGTTGATGCGCGCACCACCAATTCAGGCTCCGGAGCTCGCACCAGGATTGGCTGGTGGCCGGGGTTTTCAATCAGATCCAACAGCAAATTGATGGAAATCTTGGCGATCTCCTGGATGTGCAGCGCCACCGTCGTCAATGCCGGACGCATTTGTTGGGCCAGTTGGATATCAGTGATGCCGATCAGCGAGATATCCCCCGGAATGCGGATACCCCGGTCAGCCAAGGCCTGAGAGGCACCAAAAGCCAGCAAGTCATTCGTGGCGAAAATGGCTGTCATATCCGGATGAGTGGAGAGCAGGCTGCTGGTGGCCTGATAGCCCCCAGGCACGGTATCCAGAACGCATTGCACGCAGCTTTCATCAAACGCCACACCCGCGTCCAGCAAAGCATGTTTGAAGCCTTCCAGACGCAGATGCTGCATACCTTCCAGCCCGCGCCCCACGATCACGCCAATCTTGCGGTGCCCCAGCTTGAGCAGGTGCTCCGCAGCCACCTGACCAGCGCGACGAAAATTGACAATGACATGCGGCAGGCCATCGGAAAAATCCTCAAACTCTTCGGAGGCGAGCACGATAGGCGCATGACGCCCGCGTAACTCCTCGATCACCTCGGTCGCCATCCCCATATGCAGTACCAGCACCCCATCGGCCAGTGTGCCTGCAATCTGGTTGAGGTAGGCGTGGCCAATTTCCGGGTCTTCGTCAGTATTGCAGACCATCAGAAAATACTTGCGCTGACGCGCCACCCGCTCGGCAACACGCACCAGCTCAGGATAAAACGGGTTGGTGATGCTGGGCAGCACCAAGGCGACCATACAGGATTTGCCCCGCGCCAAGGCACGCGCCATCAGGTTGGGGCGGTAGCCAAGCTGCGCAATCGCCGCCTCCACGCGTGCAACGGTGGCGGGCCTGACCTTGCCGGGATTGCGCAAGACGTTCGAGACGGTGGCGGTGGTCACGCCCGCAAGGCGTGCAACTTCGCTTAGGGTGGCCATATGTAGTTTTCTATGAGGAATCCACCAGCATGGGGTGAAAAAGAAATTCTCAGCCAGGCTTGCAACTCGGATTTGCGGGAAGTATATTCCAAAAACACCAGATTTAAACGCTTAAATGCGGGCAAACACTGGGGTTTACCATAATCATCAAGTACATTTTCTCGCTTCAGCAGGAATCGCAACAGCGCTTAGACCGTCAAAAATTTAACCGCTTAAATTTTAACCACAGGGAGTCATCTGAACGATTTGGGCGGTCAAGCATGCAGTAGCCCGTAGCACCATAACAAGGCAGAGCCATCTTGCGCAGAGGGCCACCCCCGCACGGCAAGAGGCCCAGGAGACAACAGGCGGCCTGTACAGCATCAGTTGGCCAGCCGCTTGAGCCATTCACAGAAAGGAACATCATGAACTTTGCAAAGCGCACCACTCTCAAGGCAATCGCTGGTCTTGCATTCGCTTCCACTGGTATGTTCTCGGCTGCTGCGGCTTCGGCCAAAGAAGTCACCGTCTGGGCATGGGACCCCAACTTCAACATCGCCATCATGAAGGAAGCGGGCGCGCGCTACACGGCCAAGCACCCGGATGTCACCTTCAAGATTGTCGATATGGCCAAGGCCGATCTCGAACAAAAGCTGCAGACCACACTGGCTTCCGGCGTGACGAAGACCCTGCCGGATATTGTGCTGATTGAGGATTACAACGCACCGAAGTATCTGCGCTCCTTCCCCGGCGCCTTTGCCCCGATGTCTGGCGTGGTGGATTACAAACAGTTCGCCAAATACAAAGTTGATCTGATGAGCATGGGCGGCAAGGTCTACGGGCTGCCTTTCGATGCGGGTGTCACCGGGATGTACTACCGGCGTGACATGATTGCCAAGGCGGGCTTCAGCGACAAGGACATGCAGAACATCACCTGGGATCGCTTCATCGAAATTGCCAAAAAGGTGGAAGCCGCCACCGGCAAGAAGATGATGGCGATGGACCCGCAGGATATCGCGCTGATCCGCATCATGATGCAATCAACAGGGCGCTGGTATTTTGATGCCAATGGCAAGCTGGACATCAAGAACAACCCGGCCCTGAAAGCTGCACTGGAAGTGGAAGCCAAACTGATCACCCAAAACGTATTCAAACCCACCGCAGGTTGGGGTGAATGGGTCGGCGCCTTCAACAAGGGCGATGTCGCCAGTGTGCTCAGTGGCGTGTGGATCACCGGTTCCATCAAGGCCGAAGCCAGCCAGTCCGGCAAATGGGGGGTAGCGCCGATTCCGGCCCTGAACATCAAGGGCAGCGTCAACGCCTCCAACCTCGGAGGCTCCAGCTGGTACGTGTTGGCCGGCGGCAAGGAGAAGAATACGGCAATCGATTTCCTGAATGCCATTTATGCCAAAGACGTGGATTTCTATCAAGTCATCCTGCAATCGCGTGGCGCGGTCGGCACCATGCTCGCCTCGCGTAACGGCAAGGCATACTCGGAAGCCGACCCCTTCTTTGGTGGCGCCAAGGTGTGGCAAAGCTTTAGCGACTGGCTCGTCAAGGTGCCCAGCGTGAACTACGGCATCTACACCGCCGAAGGCGATGCCGCCGTTGCCGCGCAATTGCCGAACCTTGCTCAAGGCATGCCGGTCGACAAGGTGCTGGATAACATCCAGCAGCAACTTGCCAGCCAGATGAAGTAATTCCACCTGTTGGCGTGGGCGCAAACGCCCACGCCAAACACAGCAGCACACCCTCCTTGCGCCAGGGCATTGGCATAGCCTTGCCCTCCATCACCTTGGGAGACATTGTCATGGGGCAAGCAGCTCGGCCCGCTTCACGTCGTTTCTACGACATCAACGGCTGGTGTTTCGTATCGGCCGCGCTGGCGTTGATCGCCGCATTCATGGTCTACCCCATCTGCCAGTCGCTCTGGATGTCACTGCATTCCGGGCAAGGCACCGTGACCGAATTCGTTGGTCTGGGCAATATCGGGCGCTTGACCAGTGATCCGATCTTCATCAAGGCGCTCTCCAATACCTTCGTCTTCCTGATTGTGCAGGTGCCCATCATGATCGTGCTGGCACTGGTGATGGCCTCCTGCCTGAACATGCCCAATCTCAAAGCCAAGGGGATCATCCGCACCATCATCTTTCTGCCTTGCGTCACCTCTCTTGTAGCGTACTCGGTGCTGTTCAAGAGCATGTTCTCCTATGACGGGGTAATCAACTCCACACTTGCATACCTGGGGCTGATCAGCGAACCCATCCCTTGGCTCTCAGACCCATTCTGGGCCAAGGTAGTCATCATCATCGCTGTCACTTGGCGGTGGACCGGCTACAACATGATCTTCTATCTGGCCGCCATGCAGAATATCGACAAGTCGATCTACGAAGCCGCCCGCATTGATGGCATCAGCGCATTCCGCCGCTTTATCTCGATCACCATCCCGATGCTCAAACCGGTGATCCTGTTTACCACGGTCACCTCCACCATCGGCACCTTGCAGTTGTTTGACGAGGCAATGAACATCACCAGCGGCGGGCCTTCGGACAGTACGCTCACGCTCTCACTGTATATCTACAACCTGTCATTCAAGTTTGTCCCGAACTTCGGCTACGCCGCCACGGTGTCTTACGTCATCGTCATTCTCGTGGCCATCCTCGCCTTCATCCAGTTCTATGCAGCACGGGAGCGTGAATGATGATCAACTGGGTTGAAAAAATCCGCAATGCGCTGACCTACACCTTCCTGGGGGTCATGGCGTTCCTGTCACTCTTCCCTTTTGGCTGGATGGTAATCAGCGCGACCAACACCAGCACCGATGTCACCAAGGGCAAACTCAGCTTTGGTTCGGCACTGTTCTCAAACATCGGGAAATTTGCCGAGCAATTCAACATCGGATTGATTTTCTGGAACTCGGCCAAGGTCGCCATTCTCGGCACGCTCTTTACCTTACTAGTGTCTTCACTGGCCGGATATGGCTTTGAAGTGTTCCGCTCCAGGGCCCGCGAGCGCCTCTATCAAGGCTTGCTGCTCACGATGATGATTCCGTTTGCCGCCCTGATGATTCCACTTTTCATCCTGATGGCCTCCGCAGACATGCTCGACACCCACGCGGGGGTGATTCTGCCGCTGATCTCATCGGCCTATATCATTTTCTACTTCCGCCAGAGCACCAAGGCATTTCCTGGCGAACTGCGCGATGCAGCCCGCGTGGACGGCCTCAAAGAATGGCAGATCTTCCTTTTCGTTTATGTTCCAGTCATGCGCTCCACTTACGCAGCGGCGTTCATCATTGTTTTCATGATGTTCTGGAACAGTTTCCTGTGGCCACTGATCGTACTACAGTCGCCGGAAATGAAGACCATTACACTGGTGCTGTCCTCGATGGGGTCAGCCTACTTCCCTGACTTTGGCGTCATCATGGTTGCCACCGTCATGGCAACACTGCCCACCCTGGTGGTGTTCTTTGCCATGCAACGCCAGTTCGTCCAAGGGATGCTCGGATCAATCAAATAAGGAAATAGTGATGCGAAAAATCACCAAACTCAACGCTGGCTGGACCTTTCACAACAACTTTTCAAGCGAGTTGGTCGCCCAAGCAAGCCCAGGGGAAACTGTGCGCCTGCCGCACAATGCGGTTGACCTGGAAATGAACTACTTCGATGAGCGCTGTTATCAGAAGGAGTTCGGCTATCAAAAAATCCTGCCCTGGAGCGAAGAATTTGCAGATCGTGAAATCTCGCTGGTCTTCGATGGCGCCATGGCCAACAGCATGGTCTGGCTCAATGGCCAGGAAGTTGCCCACCACAAAGATGGTTACACCCCTTTCGAGGCCCGCCTGACCGGGCTGCTCAAGCACGGGGACAACCTCATCACCGTCAAGATCGACGGCAGTGAGAATCCGGAAATCCCCCCCTTTGGCGGGCAGATTGATTACCTCACCTACGCGGGTATCTACCGCGATGTGTGGCTCAAACTCACCGACGCAGTAGCAATCCGTCATATCAAGATCGAAACAGCGCACGAACTGAGCGATGCCAAATCAGTCAGCATTGTCGGGGTGCTGGGCAATCCACAAGGCTTGCTCATGGCAGGGCAGGTGCAGGCTGATTTGTGCGACATGGGCGGTGCAGTGTTGCACAGCAAGGCCCAGGAGCTGACTGGCGAGCACTTCCGCATCGACTTTGATGCCTTGAGCGGCCTAGCCTTGTGGGAGCTTGAGCACCCGCAACTCTATCGCGTGGTCGTACGCATCCAGACGACACAGGGCCGTGACGAAATCTCCAGCCGTTTTGGCTTTCGCACCGCACAGTTCACGCCCGATGGTTTCCGGCTCAATGGCAAGGCACTCAAGATCCGTGGGCTCAACCGCCATCAGTCCTACCCCTATGTGGGCTATGCCATGGGCAAACGTGCGCAGGAAAAAGATGCAGATATCCTCAAGTACGAACTCAAGTGCAATCTGGCCCGCACCTCGCACTATCCGCAGTCGCCCTACTTTCTGGATCGCTGCGATGAAATCGGCCTGCTCGTGTTCGAAGAGATCCCCGGCTGGCAGCACATCGGCGGGCAAGCCTGGCAGGATGAATCGGTGGAAAACGTGCGGCGCATGATCGAGCGTGACTGGAACCATCCCTCCATTGTTCTATGGGGCGTGCGCATTAACGAGTCACAAGACAGTCACGATTTCTACACCCGCACCAACGCCTTGGCTCATGCGCTGGACAGCACACGCCAGACGGGTGGGGTGCGCTTCCTGCAAAACAGCGAACTGCTCGAAGACGTCTACACCATTAACGATTTTGCCAACGGCGCACCCACAGAGTTTTTTGAAGGGCAGCCGGTTGCCCCCTTGCGCGCACCACGCCACATTACGGGGCTGGATCGTGATGTGCCTTACTTCGTCACAGAATGCAATGGGCATATGTATCCCACCAAGCGGATTGATGCCGAACACCGCCAATCCGAACATGTGACGCGTCACCTGCAAATCCTGGATGCCGCGTATGCCAACCCGAATATTTCAGGCGTGCTCGGCTGGTGCATGAATGACTACAACACCCACAAGGATTTCGGCGCAGGCGACCGCATCTGCCACCACGGTGTCATGGACATCCTCCGCGAACCCAAATTCGCGGCCTATGCCTATACCAGCCAGTGCGAACCGGATGAACAGATTGTGCTGGAACCCGTTACCTACTGGGCGCGCGGCGAAAAAGACCGCTGTGAGGTGCTGCCACTGATCGTGCTGACCAACTGCGATTACGTGGAACTGAAGTTCGGTGACTTCATGGCCAAGCGTGCCGAACCGGATCGCACAGCCTATCCGCATCTACCGCATGCCCCAGTCATTATCGACAGTCGCCACGTCAATATCAACGATCTGGGCGCCTGGGGCATGCTCTGGCAGGATGGAGTGATCACCGGCTTCATCGATGGCAAACCGGTTGCGCAGGTACGTCTGAGCGGCAATCCTGTCCCCACCACGCTGGAAGTGAAAGCGGATGACCTGGAACTGATCGCTAACGATAAAGATGCCACCCGCATCATCATCCGCGCCCTGGATCAAGCCGGGAGGCTGTTGCCCTTCCTGGACGACGTCGTCAACATCAAGCTCACTGGCCAGGCACGGGTATTGGGGCCGGATGTCTTGTTGTTCAGGGGGGGGATTGCCGCCTGCTGGATTGAGACCACTGGAGAAACAGGGCCAATCGACGTGCAGGTCACGACCCGACGACTCGGTGAAAAGCATTTGAAATTGGCCGCCCGATAAACCCGGGACAGACAGTTTGCGCAAGGGCGGATGGCCCACGGAGAATTGACAATGGCGGATGTAAAGCTGAACGATGTTCGTAAATCTTTTGGCAACGTAGATATCATCAAGGGCGTCAGTCTGGACATCCAGGATGGCGAATTCGTTGTATTCGTCGGCCCTTCCGGCTGTGGCAAATCGACGCTTTTACGGATGATCTCCGGGCTGGAAGATATCACCAGCGGGCAGTTGCAGATTGGCGGGCAATTGATGAATGCGGTCGATCCATCCAAGCGCGGGGTGGCGATGGTGTTCCAGTCATACGCGCTTTACCCGCATATGACGGTGCGCGAAAATATGGGCTTTGCCCTGCGCTTCGCCGGAGTTGCCAAGGAGGTGGTGGCCGCCAAGGTCGACGCCGCCGCAAAAATCCTCGGCCTGGAAGCACTGATGGAGCGCAAGCCCAAAGCCTTGTCCGGCGGGCAGCGCCAACGGGTCGCCATTGGCCGCGCCATCGTGCGTGACCCCAAGGTGTTTTTGTTTGACGAGCCGCTCTCGAATCTTGATGCAGAATTACGTGTGCATATGCGTATCGAGATTGCCCGCCTGCACCGCGAATTGGGGACCACCACGATCTATGTCACCCACGATCAGGTGGAAGCCATGACCCTGGCCGACAAGATCGTGGTGCTACGTGCAGGGCTGGTCGAGCAGGTGGGCGCGCCGCTGGAACTCTACGACAACCCGGCAAATACCTTTGTGGCAGGCTTTATCGGCTCACCACGCATGAACTTCTTCAATGGCCGCGTCAAAGACAATGATGGCACGCATTGTCAGGTGGAGCTTGCTGACTTTGGCGGTGCCGCCGTCACGATCCCGCTCAAAGGCACCATGCCGGAAGAGGGCAAGGAGGTATCCCTTGGCATCCGCCCTGAACACTTCCATGACGATGGGGATGGCCTTCTGAATCTCAAGCTGGATATGCTGGAACACTTGGGCGGGGAGACGTTTGCCTACGCACGCTCACAATCCGGCGCGATGGTCGTGATCGAAACCAAGCACGGGCGAGACCTCGCAATCGGCCAGCAATATGAAGCACGTTTCCGCACCCAATGTGCGTTGCTCTTTGACAAAGCCGGGGCCCGTATCTATTGATCATGTATACCCACGCACCCGAATCAGGTACAGACTATCTCATCCTGCACGGCTGCCATACGACGGTTGTGCTCGAGTATCGCCCGCATGAAGCCCCTTTGTGGCGTTATTGGGGGCCACGGCTGCCAGAAGGCTGCGCGCCCTTGGCACCTTTGCGCGATGGCAGGGCTTTTCCGCCTGCCACCATGGATGTGGACCAGCCACTGAGCATTGCCCCCTGTTTTGGGGGTGCGTGGTTCGGGCAAAGTGCCCTGCTGGCGCACCGCGCGGGCCAGCAATTCGAACAGGCTTTCGATCAATGCCGTATCGAATGGGCACAGCCCGGGCGTAGCCTGATTCTGCACCTGGAGGATACCGTGGCGCAGTTGGGGCTGGATATCCATCTGGCCCTGGATGAACACGACGTGCTGCGTCTCCACTCCAGCCTGCACAACAGGGGCGTGGATGTGCTGGATGTGCAGTGGCTGGCGGCAGGCACCCTGGTGTTACCCGGGCACGCTCAGCAGGTTCGCTCCTTCTTCGGGCAATGGGCCAACGAATTCCAGGTACAGCATGATCCGCTCTCGCATGACATATGGTTGCGCGAGAATCGTCGGGGGCGTACTTCTCACGATACGTTCCCCGGTGCGGTGGTCATGCTCCCCGGTGCAACAGAGCATGCAGGCACAGCATTTGGCGCCCATCTGGCATGGTCTGGGAACCATCGACAGTTGATTGAGCGCCTGCATGACGCCCTATTCCAATGGCAACTGGGTGAGTGGCTGGCGCCGGGCGAAGTACGCCTGGAACCGGGAGAAACACTGGATACCCCTGTGCTGGTGGCGTCCTGCTCTACAGCGGGATTGAACGGGCTGGCGGCAAATTTTCATGCAGCGGTGCGTGCTGCACTTCCTTGGCCCGGTGGCACCATGCGCCCCCGGCCCATCCATATCAACACTTGGGAGGCGATGTATTTCGATCATCGCCCAGATGAACTTCGGGCGCTTGCCGAAGCGGCGTCAGAGATTGGGGTAGAACGTTTCGTGCTGGATGACGGCTGGTTTCATGGGCGCCATCATGACCGTGCAGCCTTGGGTGACTGGTGGCCGGATGAGGGAAAGTATCCCGATGGCCTGCTTCCTTTGGCGCAGTACGTGCAAAGCCTGGGCATGGAATTCGGCTTGTGGCTGGAGCCGGAAATGGTTAATCCCGACAGTGAGCTGTTCCGCACCCACCCGGACTGGGCCTTGCAGATTGAAGGCCGCCCTCTGCACACCATGCGCAATCAGTTGGTGCTGGATGTTTCGCGCGGCGAAGTAGCGGACTATCTCTTTGAACGCATCGACGCACTGCTCAACGAAATTCCCATAGCATATATCAAGTGGGACATGAATCGTGATCTTGCTCACGCCGGTGATGCAAATGCCCGCCCGGCCTACCGGCGCTTTGTGCAGGCCGTCTACGCCTTGCTTGATCGTGTGCGCGCCAGCCATCCTGCAGTAGAGATTGAGAGTTGTGCTTCAGGGGGTGGGCGTATCGACATGGGGATTCTTGCCCACACCCATCGCGTGTGGACCAGTGACTGCAATGATGCACTCTCGCGCGTAGGTATTCAGCGCGGCGCCCTGCAATTCATACCGCCAGAAATCATGGGCGCCCACATTGGCCCGGCGCCTGCGCATACCACCGGACGCAGCCAGAATCTGGACTTTCGCGCTGCGGTCGCCTTGCCAGGACATCTGGGTATCGAGATGGATGTGCGCCATCTTGATAGAACGCAGCGAAACGCTCTCAAGTGCTGGCTTGATCTTTACAAGTGCTGGCGTGAGAGGCTCCATCACGGTCAGGTCTGGCTTGGGGAGCTTGGCGACAATGTCGTATGGCAGGCGCATGGCGGCACGCGTGACCTCATCGTGTTTGTCTATCGCACGGCACCAACCACTTGCCGCTATACGCCACCGCTACGCCTGCCCATGCTGGAGCATGACCTGGAATACCGCATACAGCGCCTGGACCCACCTGCGCCGGAATGGACCAGTTCGCCGCTCAACAATACCTTGCTTGCTGCAGGCAGGGGCGAAACACCTCCGCTCCAAGGGCACGGCGCATGGCTTGCAGAAGCAGGGTTACCACTGCCGCGCATGCTAGCGGAATCCTGTGCAATCTATCGCATTGAAGCGATGCATTCAGCGAGCTAAGATGTCTCCCGCAGCATGCGTTCTGCGGTATCCAGATCGGGGTAGCCATAGAGCTTCGCTGTCTGGTTCATCGTTTCTGTGGTGATATTCTTGCCCGCCTTGGCGTAGTCCAGAATCATATTCTGATAGGCCCTTAGGGTCTGTTCGGAATAGGTGCCCAATTCACCACGAAGGTAAGTCTCGAATGATGTTTCGTAGGGTGTGTCTTCCGCTGTATGGATCAGGCGGGCTTGGCTCGACATTTGCGGATGGCTCACCGCAAAGGCTTCCCGCCACATCAGTTGCTGGGTGATGACAGCTTCGATGGAGGCGAGCTGCCAGGGGCTTAATGCCGGCAGGGTATGAACGAATATGGCATATTGGCTAGGCGCGGTGGATGCCATCATGCGGGCATACTTTTCCTGGATCAGATTCCGGCCAAGTTCTTTGGCATCGCGTAGGTCTGCGAGATAGCTTTCAGTCGTGGCGTCGTCCCAGCACAGGAATTGGCTTTTGCGCATGATCTGGAAGGTTTCAAAATCATCCTGGCAGTTTGCACGCCCGCCTTCGTTTTGCACCTTATCGAAAAAGCCCCATTCGAGCGCAATGATTTCATCAATACGGGTCATGGTGTTACATCCTGTTTGTGGGCCAGGATCGCGTCCACGTGCGCCTCCAGGAACGCGTCCCCTGGTGTGGTGTAGCCCTGGGTGATCAACTCAATCAATACATCAGCACAGATATCTTCAATCATGTTCTGCACTGCTACGCAGGGGGTCTGTGCCAGCAAGCCGATTTTGGCATGCAGCCTGCCCAGCCGTGGTAAATCCCGCATACCGCGATGCAGCCATTTGTAGAAGGGGGCATAGCGGTTGTTGAGCGCATAGACAAACTGACAGGCGTAAGTGATGAATTCAGCCTGCGCCAGAAGTGCTGCCGTCATATCCCCTCTGCGCACCGCACGCGGCAGGTTGTACTGGCCGCTTTGCGCCATTTTGGCCGCCGCAGTCGCCAGCTTCAGGCGTTTGACCGAATCTGGGTAGTAGCTTTGCAGGGCGCTACGAATTTCTGTGAAAATGCCAAGCGGATCTTCAAAGACCTCGCCATTCACCGCTGTAGCAAGCAAGGGCTCGGGAATCTGCAGCCAATCGGCATCGCTGACGGGCAATTGCGGCGCGCCTAGGAATTGACTATAAAACCCGGAGATTGAGAACACCCCAACCCGCTTGCCACTACGCGCATTGCTGCTGCGGGCTGAAAAACCCGCGTATTCCTGGGGTAGTTTGTCGTAATCGGCCTGGAGGGCCTGCCCGATGGTGGCAAAATCCTGGTCGCTCAACCAGAGGCAGAAACCAGGGCCAAAGTCGTGATCACGCGAATATTCGTCATCAAACCCCAAACACTCTGATCCTGGCCCAACCAGACCACAGGCGATCCGTTGACGATAGGCCCCGTAGGGTGTCAGCAGTTGTTCCTTGCTGGCAGCATAGTAGGCTCTGGCGAGTTCCAGCCCTTTCATGGCGTTTTACTGCAAAGCAGCCTGGATCTGGCGGGCTTCTTCTGCCAGCGCCTGGCTCTTGACCTGATCCACGTCTTCATACACCACGGCAAGGCTCCCCAGGGTGATAGCGTAGTAGAGATTTTTGCCATAGTGCGGCAGGAGTTCTGACAAAGCCCGCTCGTATCGGGTGATGGCTTCCTGCGTATTGCCTTCACGGTAGGCAATTTCGCCCAGCCCGGCCAAGGCTGCACCGTAATGGGAATTTAGGGGCGTATGCGCTTCAAATAAGCCTGCTGCTTGCAGCAGATCGGCTTTGGCTTCGGGCAGGCGGGCGCATTTTATTTTTGACAATGCCATATTGGTGTAGGTCACCGCCACTTCTACATCGCTATCGGGCAGGCTTTTGATTAGGGGAAGCGCCTGTTCCAGGAACTGAATGGCCTTGGCATGGTCATCCAGTTCCTGATAGGCCAGACTCAGGTTGTTGTACAGGCTGGCCATCAAATAGACATCGGTCTGGCGCTGGGAATTGTAGATGCGGATGACTTCTTCATACAATTCGATGGCTTTGCCAATCTGCCCGTCTGCCCGATAGGCCGTGGCTACGTTCAGTAGGGTAGTAGCGTAGGGAATCGTGCCTTTGTAGCCCATCTCTTCCAGCAGGGCGACCGCCTTATTGGCGATGGTAATGGATTCCTGGAAGCGGCTCATGCCACGGTAATAGCCCATCAATTCGTTGAGCAACGTGAGGGCTGTTGCCTTGTCGTTCGCAGCCTGCGCTTTGTCGATGTTTTCAAGCAGGAAGGGCTCAATCCGGGTGTGTTCGTCCTGTTGGTAGTAGCGATCCAGTTGCTGGAGGATGGTCTGTACGTTCATGAGGCCCCCTTTTGATTTGTATGGGCATGATAACCGCTACCAAAGCAAAACAGGGTACCCGTAGGCACCCTGTTTTATTTTGATCAACGCTGGACCTGATAGGTGCGCGTCTTAATGTCGCCGCAGGCGATCAATGGTATGCAGCTGGGCGATAGCTTCCGCCAGTTCGACCTGCATCTTCGCGTAGTCCATATCGGCCTTGCGATTGGCCAGCGCTTCTTCGGCATGACGCTTGGCTTCCAACGCCTTGGCTTCGTCCAGATCGCGGCCACGGATGGCGGTATCCGCCAGCACGGTCACGAGGTTGGGCTGAACTTCGAGCAGGCCACCGGCAACAAACACGATTTCTTCTTCGGCCTGATTCGGAACCTTGATCCGCACCATGCCCGGACGAATGCGCGTAAGGAGCGGGGTGTGGCCGGGCAGCACGCCCAGCTCACCAGATTCACCCGGCAGGGAGACGAGTTCGGCCAAGCCGGAGAAGATCTGCTCTTCTGCGCTGACGACATCGACTTGTACGGTCATTGCCATAGCAATTCCTTTTCTGATACGCAATCAGCATGACGTTTCGCGGGTGGCAGGTGCAAGCCCGTCACCCACGCATACGCCGGTGCTTTATTGCAGCGTCTTGGCCTTTTCAACCGCTTCTTCGATGGTTCCCACCATGTAGAAGGCTTGTTCGGGCAGGTTGTCGTATTCACCGTCAACAATACCCTTGAAGCCACGGATGGTGTCCTTGAGCGTGACGTACTTGCCGGGCGAGCCGGTAAACACTTCAGCCACGTGGAAGGGTTGCGACAGGAAGCGTTGGATCTTCCGGGCACGTGCCACAGCCAGCTTGTCTTCAGCGGCCAGTTCGTCCATCCCCAGAATGGCGATGATGTCGCGCAGTTCCTTGTAGCGTTGCAGCGTTTGCTGCACGGCACGGGCAACGTTGTAATGCTCTTCGCCCACCACCAGCGGGTCAAGCTGGCGGGAGGTGGAATCCAGCGGGTCCACTGCGGGGTAGATACCCAGCGCGGCGATGTCACGGGAGAGCACCACGGTGGAGTCCAAGTGCAGGAAGGTGGTGGCGGGCGACGGGTCGGTCAAGTCATCGGCAGGCACATACACGGCCTGGATGGAGGTGATCGAGCCGACCTTGGTGGAGGTGATCCGCTCTTGCAGCTTGCCCATTTCTTCGGCCAGGGTCGGTTGGTAACCCACGGCGGAAGGCATACGGCCCAGCAGTGCGGACACTTCAGTACCGGCCAGCGTGTAGCGGTAGATGTTATCCACGAAGAACAGGATGTCACGGCCTTCGTCACGGAACTTCTCGGCCATCGTCAGGCCGGTCAATGCCACGCGCAGACGGTTACCCGGGGGTTCGTTCATCTGCCCGAACACCATGGCGACCTTGGATTCGGCCATGTTGTCGAGCTTGATAACGCCCGCATCCGCCATTTCGTGGTAGAAGTCATTCCCTTCACGAGTACGCTCACCCACGCCGGCGAACACCGACAAACCGCTGTGCTGCTTGGCGATGTTGTTGATGAGTTCCAGCATGTTCACGGTCTTGCCCACACCGGCACCACCGAACAGACCGACCTTACCACCCTTGGCAAACGGGCAGATCAAATCGATCACCTTGATGCCGGTTTCCAGCAGCTCGACAGAAGGCGACAGCTCGTCGAACTTCGGTGCAGGCTGGTGGATGGCACGCTTTTCTTCGCAGGCGATCGGGCCCAGCTCGTCAATCGGGCGGCCCAATACGTCCATGATGCGGCCCAGGGTGCCGTGGCCGACCGGCACGGAAATCCCGGCGCCGGTGTTGTTGATCTTCATGCCACGACGGATACCGTCGGACGAGCCCATGGCAATGGTACGCACCACGCCATCGCCGAGCTGTTGTTGCACTTCGAAAGTCAGGCCAGCTTCAACAAGGCCGTTCTCTTCGGAAGCGTCCAACATCAGGGCATCATATACCTTAGGCATCGCCTCGCGCGGGAACTGAATGTCCACCACAGCGCCGATGCACTGAACTACGGAACCTTGACTCATAGTCATATCCCCAAAATCCTAAAATTAAACCGCCGCGGCACCGCTGACGATCTCGGTAATTTCTGTCGTGATCGCAGCTTGACGAGTCTTGTTGTAGACCAGTTGCAATTCCTTGATGACGTTGCCGGCATTGTCGGATGCAGATTTCATGGCCACCATCCGGGCACTCTGTTCGGAAGCCATATTCTCAGCCACCGCCTGGTACACCAGCGTTTCAACGTATCGCACCAACAAGTCGTCGATCACCTGCTGCGGGCCCGGCTCGTAGATATAGTCCCAGGCATGGCCTGGCGTCCCCAGCGCATCACCACTCAGCGGCAGGAGCTGTTCCAGCGTTGCCTCTTGCTTCATGGTGTTGACGAACTGGTTGAAGGCTATATAAACCGTGTCGACTTCGCCTGCCAGATAGGCATCGATCATGACTTTGACCGGGCCGATCAACTGCTCAAGGTGGGGCGTATCACCGAGCTGGACAGCGTGGGAAACAACCTTCCCGCCCATCCGGCTCATGAAGCCGAAACCTTTGTTGCCGATACAGGTGAAGACAGGATGGGCTAAGCCTTGGTCCTGCCAGCCACGCATGCGGTTGACCAGCACGCGCAACAGGTTGGTGTTCAAACCACCGCACAGGCCTTTGTCTGTGGAGATGAGGATGACACCGATCTTTTTCGGGTTATCCACCTTGGTCAGGAAAGGATGCCGGTAGTCGACCACATTGGCTCGCGCCAGGTGGGCAGCCAAGCGTTGCAGCTTTTCGGCATATGGGCGGCCCGCATGCATGCGCTCTTGAGCGCGACGCATCTTCGAGGCCGCCACCATTTCCATGGCCTTGGTGATCTTGCGAGTGTTCTGCACACTCTTGATCTTGGTTCGGATTTCCTTACCGCCAGCCATGTTCAGCCCCTCCGCCGCTTAGGCCCAGGTCTTCTTGAACTCTTCGATGGCGGCAGCGAGTTGCTTCTCGCCTTCGGCATCGAGGTCCTTGGAAGATTCGATCTTGTCGAGCAGGGCGGCGTACTTGCTGCCAACGTATTGGTGCAGGGCGGCTTCGAATTCCAGCGCACGCTTAACTTCAACGTCGTCGAAGTAGCCCTTGTTGACGCAGAACAGCGTCACGGCCATCTTCGGCACGGACAGCGGTGCGTACTGAGCCTGCTTCATCAGCTCGGTCACCATACGGCCACGTTCCAACTGCTTGCGGGTAGCTTCGTCCAAGTCGGAGGCAAACTGCGCAAACGCAGCCAGCTCACGGTACTGGGCCAGGGCCAGACGCACACCGCCGCCGAGCTTCTTGATCACCTTGGTCTGTGCTGCACCACCGACGCGGGACACCGAGATACCGGCGTTGATCGCGGGGCGGATACCGGCGTTGAACAAGTCGGTTTCCAGGAAGATCTGGCCGTCGGTAATCGAGATCACGTTGGTCGGCACGAAGGCAGACACGTCACCGGCCTGGGTTTCAATCACCGGCAGCGCGGTCAGCGAACCGGTCTTGCCCTTGACTTCACCCTTGGTGAACTTCTCGACGTACTCTTCGTTGACGCGGGCAGCGCGCTCGAGCAGACGGGAGTGCAGGTAGAACACGTCACCCGGATAGGCTTCACGGCCCGGCGGACGGCGCAGCAGCAGGGAGATCTGACGATAGGCCCAGGCTTGCTTGGTCAAATCGTCATAGATCACCAGGGCGTCTTGGCCACGGTCACGGAAGTATTCGCCCATCGTGCAACCGGCATACGGTGCAATGAATTGCATTGCAGCGGATTCGGAGGCGGTGGCGGCCACGACGATGGTGTATTCCATGGCGCCGTGTTCGGTCAGCTTGCGTACCACGTTGGCAACCGTCGAAGCCTTTTGGCCGACTGCCACGTAGATACAGATCATGTTCTGACCCTTTTGGTTGATGATCGCATCAACCGCAACGGCAGTCTTACCGGTCTGACGGTCACCAATGATCAGCTCGCGCTGGCCACGGCCAATCGGCACCATGGAGTCGATGGACTTCAGACCCGTCTGCACCGGCTGCGAAACGGAACGACGGGCGATCACCCCCGGCGCCACCTTTTCGATCTTGTCAGTCAGCTTGGCATTGATCGGGCCTTTGCCGTCAATGGGCTGGCCCAGGGAGTTGACCACGCGGCCCACCAGTTCAGGGCCAACCGGCACTTCCAGAATGCGGCCAGTGGTCTTGACGGTGTCGCCTTCGGTGATGTGTTCGTATTCACCCAGCACCACCGCGCCCACGGAGTCACGCTCCAGGTTCAGCGCGAGGCCGAAGGTGTTGTCGGGGAATTCCAGCATTTCACCCTGCATGACGTCGGTCAGGCCGTGCACGCGGCAGATGCCGTCGGTCACCGAAACAACGGTGCCTTCGTTACGCGCCGTCGCCGCCAGTTGCAGGTTCTGAATGCGACTCTTGATGAGATCGCTGATTTCAGAGGGATTCAGTTGCATATTGGATGCTCCTAGTTCTTCAGGGCAGCGGCCATCGTGGCAAGCTTGCCACGCACCGAGGCGTCAATCACTTCGTCGCCGACAGCAACACGAATGCCACCGATCAACTCGGGGTCGATCTGCACAGTGACACGCAGGCGGCCAAACCGGGCTTCGAGATCTGCGGTCAGTTGCTTTTGCAGGCTCTCTTCAATGGCAAAGGCAGAGGTCACCAATGCGTCCTTGACTCCCTCGGTCTCGTTTTTACGCAAGACGAAAAGGGAGTGGATCTCTGGCAAGAGTGCTGCACGGCCATTTTCAACCAAGAGCTGGACAAAGCCTTGTTGTTCGGCACTCAAAGGAATGCCGGCAGACTCGATGAGCAGCTTGGCGATCTGGTCATTTTGCAGGCGTGGATTTTCCATGCAGTCACGCACAGAATCATCCGCAGCCACAAGTGCGAGACGCGACAGTACCTCAGCCCACGCCGTCAGGCTTGCGCCCTCTTGCGCGAGCGCAAAGACGGCCTCGGCATAGGGGCGCGCAAGGGTGAGATTCTCGGCCATGGCTTACTTGAGTTCCTGTTTCAGGTTGGCCAGCAAATCGGCATGGACTTGGGCATTGATCTCACGACGCAGGATGCGTTCGGCACCAGCAACCGCCAGTGCAGCCACCTGGTCCCGCAGCGCCTCTTTGGCGTGCTGGGCAGCAGAACCGGCTTCCTGTTCGGCAGCTTCACGTGCCAGCGCCACGATACGGACGGCTTCAGCACGGGCTTCGTCGATGATCTGGGCAGACTGCCGATCGGCACCGCTGCGCAGTTCTGCAGCCGATTCACGCGCTTGGCGCAGCAACTCGGTTGCCTTCTTCTCAGCCAGTGCCTGATCAGTCTTCGCCTTGTCTGCTGCCGCAAGCCCGTCGGAAATCTTGGTCGCGCGCTCGTCAAGTGCCTTCACAATCGGTGGCCACACGAATTTCATCGTGAAGACGACCAGTGCGAAGAACACAACGAGCTGGGCTATGAGCGTTGCATTCAGATTCACGGCAATTACCTTTCTTGATGATGGGATGCGTTGTCGCTCAAGAAAGACTTATTTCAGGAACGTGGAAGTCGCAAACCACAGAGCGATACCCGTACCGATAATGAAGGCCGCGTCGATCAGACCCACCAACAGGAACATCTTGACTTGCAGCGCGTTCATCAGTTCAGGCTGACGTGCCGAGGATTCGAGGTACTTGCCACCCATCAGGGCGATGCCCACACAGGCACCAAGAGCCCCCAGGCCGATGATCAGACCGCAGGCCAGGGCGACGAGACCGTAAACTTGTTCCATGACAGCTCCTAATTACAAAATGATAAGTAAATAAAACAGCAAACCTGCTGGGTTGGATAAAACGGGTACAGCAAAAACCAGACAAACCCTATGCGCTTAGTGCCCTTCGTGCGCCTGCCCCACATACACCAGGGTCAGCATCATGAAGATGAAGGCCTGCAGCACAACCACCAGGATGTGGAACACGGCCCAGGCAAAGCCTGCAACAAAATGCCCGGCAAACAGCAGGATGCTGGAGACATTCCAGCCGGTCCAGGCAGCGCCCATCAGGGCGATCAGCATGAAAATCAGTTCGCCGGCGAACATGTTGCCGAACAACCGCATGCCATGCGAGAGGGTTTTGGAGACGAACTCGATGATCTGCATGGCGAAGTTGATGACGCCCAACACCAGGGCAAATACGGGGTTCTTGCTGGTGCCAAACGGTGCGCTCACCAGTTCATGCGCCCAGCCACCAATGCCCTTGATCTTGATGTTGTAGTACAGGCAGATCAACAGCACCGTGATCGACATACCCAGAGCGGCATTGATGTCGGCAGTGGGCACCACGCGCATGAAGGCTTGGTGGGCATCGTGCCCCATGCCACCATAGACGCCGCGCCACAGATCGGGCAGCACGTCGAGCGGCAGGAAGTCCATGGCGTTCATGAGGAACACCCAGACAAAGACCGTCAGCGCCAGCGGGGCGACAAACTTGCGGGATTCTGCGCTGTGGATCAGCCCCTTGGCCTGATCGGCCACCAGTTCGACCAGCAGCTCGACTGCGGCCTGGAAACGCCCCGGCACCCCGGAGGTGGCACGCCGCGCAGCCAGCCACAAAACCAGACAGGTCAGCACGCCAAGTGCGGTGGAGTAGAACAGGGTGTCGTAGTTCAGGACAGACCAGTCAATGAGGGCTTGCTGCTTGGCACCCGTGCCATTGAAAAAGGTCAGGTGGTGGCTAATGTATTCGCCCGCTGTCACACCTTGTTGCGCGGTTTCGTGTTCTGCTGACATCTCAGGGTTTCACCAAAAAAGCCAAAAAATTCGCTTGCAGCGTGATGATCAACCCCATCACCACTGCCCCCCATAGCACGCCGGGATATACCCAGGCGATTCCCACCAGGACGAGTACCACCAAGAGTATCTTGATGAACTCACCCAGCAGAAGCGTGATCCCATATACCGCATTCATCTGCCTTGCCAGGGCTTGCAGCCCCCAGGCAAACAATGCGCTGGGCAGCACATAGGCCAAACCGGCCAGACCGGCAGAGATTGCGCCTGCCAAACCATACATTGCAGCGCCGCACGCAACCCCCAGTGATGCACACAAAAGCTGCAATACAACGGCTTTATACATCTGGCCAATACGCACAGGCACCACGGCTCCCTCAATAACCGCCCAATGGTAGGAGCGGTTTTAGATCAAGTCAATCGTTGCTGCAACGCACCAAACCAGCCCCAAACATGTCGCACCAAAGCGAGGCAAGACTGGCACAGGCTTGGTGCGCAATTCACACGCGCGTAGCATAGAAGATTTTTCTATAATTTGATGCTTCGCAAAAGCATAACGATCTCACATTTAAGGAAAATCAAGCAACCAAGGGAAAACACCTACTCTCAACCTGGACTTTATCTTTGGTTTATGCACAAAGGGCTGTTCATGCCATTTGTAACGTTACGCCTTGTTACAAAGCATGAAGGGGCTTTTGCCCCTTCGTATTTATATTTCCTTAAGCTTGTTCAGTCGCGGGGCTTGGCTGCCCCTGGGCCGATGTTACGGTATTCAGCCAGATATTGCTCAGGCGGGTTGTGAGGGTCCGCCCCAGGTGCGTAGTAATTCGAGGAGTCGTAGAGCACCAGCGTCTTGCTGCTGCACGCCTCGCCTTGTGCACTACAGGCCGGGCTGGTACGCGTCCCCCACGGTGCCCAGGGAGCCTCACGCTGGATATGGCCCCCCAGTTCAGAGTCCCGCACAATCATCTTGCCAACATTGGTGGGGATATTCCCTTCAAACCATTGGCGCAACAGGAATACGCTCTGCGCGGGCGTCTTGGCGTCTGCGGTAAAACGGCTGTGCTGGAAGAGGAAACCATAGGGATTTTCCAGGTAGGTGCTGGGCGCGCCGATAAACGACTCCTTCGCGCTACGCCCACCGAGGAAGCGTACTTCGCAGCCTTCAAACACCGCCGTGGCGCGGCCGAAGATGAAATCCACATCGCCTTCCACATAGCTGTTCTTGAAGTACACCCGCTGCACGACATCCGGGGCTGCCGTCTTGGGGTACAGGGTGTCCTGATGCCCAAGGAAACGCACATTCTCAAAGATCAGGCGGTCTGCCATGGTCATCAGGGCCACAGCGGACTGGTTGCCACTGAGATAGGTGCCCGGCACGTAGTCATTCCCGATACTCAGGTTCTTGGCCTGGAAATCGTCGGAATACACTGCAAAGCTCGCGCTCCCGCTGGTGCCAAAACTCAGGTTGCCCTTGGCACTGCCCATATTCGGATTGCAGGAGTTGGCACTCTGGTCGCCCGCCTTGGGTGTGGGGTTGGCATTGTTGAATACAATCAGGGTCTTGGAGGCATCGGCCTCTGTGCTGTAGAGCGTGATGGGGGGCGCACCCTTGGTGCACACCAGCTCACGATAGGTACCAGGTTTGACCTCAATGTAGTAACGCGGCTTGGCTACGCCCGCCTTGGTAGCGGCATCAATGGCGGCCTGCACGCTGCGGTAGCCGCTACTACCATCCGGGCTCACCACGTAATCTGCCTTGAAGCTCGCTACATCGCCAATGGGCGCCTTTTCCGGGTTCCAGTTGTCCGTCACCAGATTCTTGATGCTGCCCGCCTTGGCGAAATACGTCGCCATGGTGAAGTTCTCGGCTTGGGCCGCCGTCAGTTGTGGCCGACTCGGTGTCGAGGCAACCGGGGGGTTGCTGCTACATGCCGCCAACACCAGGGCCAGCCCGGCGGTAGTCAGAGTAATTCTTTTTTTCATGCGTCTGTCTCCTTCCTTTGTGGCATGCCAATGCACGCTTGGGGGAAGATTCTACGCCAGCAGACCAAAATTGGTCAGACCACATTTTGTGCTTGACTCAGCTTTGCAACATATCGATAATCATCGACATGAACAAGGATTACTCACGCACCATTCCTGCCGCCTGGGTCAGCATGGCCAAGGTTTTTGAGGCGCTGGGCGACGAACACCGCCAGCGCATCATGCTGACCTTTGAGCCTGCCGAGCGGCTGAACGTGGGGCAGATTGCCGAGGTTTCCACCCTGGCGCGTTCCACGGTCTCCCACCACCTCAAGGTGTTGCGTGAAGCAAAAGTGTTATGCAGCGAAAAAATTGGTAAGGAAGTCTACTTCTGGGTCAATAAGTCGTTTCTGCACGAAGTGTTTGGCAACGTCAGCGACTATCTGAAGCTCTATATGTAGGCCATTCCAATTTTTGTGTGTTTTTTTACCCAATATATCGACATGCGTAGTTATATCGACATAAAGGAGCCGCCCATGTCTCGATTCATCCGCCGTAGTAAAGGGCTTGGCCTTAGCCTATTAGCCACCCTGTTGTTGGGGGTCGCCACACTGGTTATCCCCGGCACCGTAGGTGTTGCCCAAAGCATCCCGGTGGAGGCCACCACCCTGGAGCGCCTGGCGCCACAACTGCAAGTGGGCGATGTGGTCTTCATCCGCATCCCCTATCTGCTGACCCGCAAGATTGCGGAGGCAGAGGAAATCTGGACCAATCACGTTGGCGTCGTCATCGACACCTCTGGCCCGGAGCCAACGATTGCCGAGAGCCGCATCCCGTTGTCCGGTGCGAGCACCCTGTCGCAGTTTGTGGCGCGCTCCGAAAATGGTCGCGTGGCGGTGCGCCGCCTGCCGCGCCCATTGAGCACCGAGGAAGCGGAAAAACTCGCCATCGCGGCACAAGAGCGTTTTGGCCGCCTGTACGACCTGGGCTTCAATCTGCATTCTTCGCGTGAATTCTGTTCCAAATACGTGCGCGAAGTCATGCTCCAGGCCACAGGCGAACCCATCGGTGAAGTCGAGACTTTTGCTACATTACTGGCCAGGCATCCACGTGCCGACCAAAGCTTTTGGAAGTGGTGGTATTTTGGTGCCATTCCCTGGCAACGGCAGACGGTCACACCAGGCAGCCAACTGACCAGCCCACGTCTGAGCACCTTATTCGATGGCCGGGTGGTGACGAAACCTGAACACAGCGGTAACAATAGAGGCGCTTGAACGCGCACGAAGAAACAAGGCAGCACAGCAGTCATTCAATGTAACCGGGGGGGCTTGGCGCGAAGGCGCAAACATCCCTATTTTGAAGGCATCCATATCCATGAAGCAGCTGATCAAGCATATCTTTCGCATCCTGGCCCGCGTGTTCTTCCGGGTTCGTGTCACAGGACAGGTGGAAGGGCTGGACCAACACAAGCGCCTGCTGGTGATTGCCAACCATGAATCCTTTCTGGACGGGGCGCTGCTGGGCCTGTTCCTGCCGCTGGACCCGGTATTCGTTGTGCATACATCGATCACCCACCGCCCGATCCTGCGCCAATACCTCAAGCTGGTCGACTACCTCGCCGTGGACCCGACCAGCCCGATGGCCATGAAAAGCGTCATCCGCCTGATCGAATCCGGCCGCCCGGTGGTGGTCTTTCCAGAAGGACGGATCACCCTGACCGGCAGCCTGATGAAAGTGTACGACGGCCCGGCCTTCGTGGCTGCCAAAACCGGCGCCACCTTGCTGCCGGTGCGCCTGGATGGCGCGGCACGCAGCTACTTCTCGCGTCTATCGGGCAACCACCCGCGCCGCATGCTGCCGGAAATCACCCTGTCGATCCAGCCGCTGACCCAACTGCCCATGCCCGAGGGGGAAACCGCCCACGAGCGCCGCCGCAAGGCAGGTGACGGTATGCGCCGACTGATGCAGGAAATGATCTTCGCCTCCAGCCCCCGCCAGACTCTGTTTGAAGCCCTGTGTGATGCCGCCAGCATCAACGGCAAACACCGCAAGCTCGTCGAGGATGTCAAGCAGATCGAATACTCCTATCAGGACATCCTCAAGATGGCACTGCTGCTGGGCCGTCTGGCCGCCCGCCACAGCCAGCCGCATGAGCGCATCGGGGTGCTGCTGCCCAATCTGGCGCCCACCCTATCCTTGATTTTCGGCATGAATGCCAACGCCCGTGTGCCTGCCATGCTCAACTACACGGCCGGGCTGGAGGCGATGCAAGCCTCCTGCACCGCTGCACAGATCCGCACCATCATCAGTTCCAAGGCATTCATCACCCAGGCCCACCTTGAAGACAAGGTTGCTGCTTTGCAAGGCGTGCGCATCCTCTACCTGGAAGACCTGCGCGAGCAGGCTACGCTGGCCGACAAACTCTGGCTGATGCTGTGGGCATTGCGCTTCCCGCGCTGGGCCATGCACCGCACCGGCCCGGAAGATGCCGCCGTGGTGCTGTTTACCTCTGGCTCCGAAGGCGTGCCCAAAGGCGTGGTGCTCTCCAACCGGGCGCTGCTGGCCAACGTGGCGCAAGTGCGCGCAATTGTGGATTTCTCGGTGTATGACAAAATCCTCAACGCCCTGCCGCTGTTTCACTCCTTTGGCCTCATGGCAGGTGGGTTGTTACCCCTGATCAGTGGCGCCAGCGTCTTTCTCTACCCCTCGCCACTACATTACCGTGTCATTCCCGAGTTGGCCTATGACCGCAACTGTACCGTGTTGCTGGGCACCAGCACCTTCCTGGGCAACTACGCCAAAAATGCCCACCCGTATGACTTCTACCGTCTGCGCTATGTGATTGCAGGCGCCGAAAAACTCTCTGAAGCCGTGCGCAATACCTGGTTCGAGAAGTTCGGTCTGCGGATCTTCGAAGGCTACGGTGCAACCGAGACGGCGCCGGTGATTGCCGTCAATACACCCATGGCATATAAATCGGGCACGGTCGGCCAGCTGCTGCCGGGGCTGCGCGGCAAGCTCTTCCCGGTGCCGGGCATCGACCGGGGCGGCGTGCTGCACGTCAGCGGCCCGAATGTGATGAGTGGTTACCTGCGCGTTGAAAAACCCGGTGTCATCCAACCGCCGGAATCCGAAGCCGGGGAAGGGTGGTACAACACCGGGGATGTGGTCGATATCGATGCGGATGGTTTCGTGCGCATCATGGCCCGCGTGAAGCGCTTCGCCAAGATCGCCGGGGAGATGATCTCGCTGGAATCGGTGGAAAAGCTCGTCACCCACGCTTCCCCCGCAGCCCAACACGCTGCCAGCACCCAGGTCGACGAAGCACGCGGCGAGAACATCGTGCTCTTCACCACCGATACCGCACTCACCCGTGAGGCGCTGCAAACGGCGGCCCGTGCTGGCAGCTGGTCCGAGATTGCTGTGCCGCGCAAGATCAAGGTGGTGGAGGAACTCCCGCTGCTGGGCACAGGGAAAATCGACTATGTCACCCTCAAAAAATGGGCGGAATCCGTATGAGCAACCAATTCGGCCTTCTCAAACAGCGCCGTTTCCTGCCTTTCTTCGGTACCCAGTTCCTGGGTGCATTCAATGACAATGTCTTCAAGACAGCATTGATCACGATGGTCAGTTTTCACGCCGTGTCCCTGGCTGGGTTCAACGGCAAGCAACTAGCCACGATTCTGCCAGGCTTGTTCATCCTGCCGTATTTCCTGTTTTCTGCCACGGCGGGGCAACTGGCCGACAAATATGATAAAGGCAAGATGATCCGCGCCATCAAGGTGCTGGAGATTCTCATCATGGGTGTGGCGGCCTGGGGCTTCATGGCAGACATCCTGTGGCTGCTGGTCTTCGTGCTCTTCATGATGGGGGTGCATTCCACCCTGTTCGGTCCGGTCAAATACTCCTACCTGCCGCAACACCTGGGCGAGCATGAACTGGTGGGGGGCAATGGCGTGGTGGAAATGGGGACTTTTGTCGCCATTTTGCTGGGCGAAGTGGTGGGGGCCGCCATCATGGCGGGCAACAGTGCCACCCACCCGGCCGCGCTCCTGGTGCTGGCGCTGGCCGTGATGGGCTGGCTGACCAGTTGGGGCATTCCGCTCTCGCCGGCGCCCGAACCCAAACTCAAGGTAGGCTGGAACCCGATTACGGAAACTTTCCGCAATATCGGCTTTGCCCACCGCAACCATGCCGTATGGTTATCCTTGCTGGGCATCTCCTGGTTCTGGTTCTATGGGGCCACACTGCTGTCACAGTTCCCCAACCTTGCGGTCGAAGTGCTGGCCAGCAGTGAGAACGTCTTCATTCTGCTACTCGCCGTATTTTCCATAGGCATCGGTTTTGGATCACTGTTGTGCGAAAAGCTCTCGCGTGGGCACGTGGAAATCGGCCTCGTACCCTTTGCAGCCATTGGCCTGACGGCGTTTGGCGTTGACCTGTATTACGCCATCCCCGTGGTGCCACTAGCCCCCCACGCCCACATCAAAGAATTTCTTTCGCATATCGCGCATTGGCGCATGCTGCTCGATATCGCCTTTATCGGCATTTCCGGCGGCCTGTATATCGTGCCCCTGTATTCAATGGTGCAGACGCGCGCCGAAAAGAGCCATCAGGCGCGTATCATGGCGGCCAACAACATCCTGAATTCAGCATTCATGGTGGCCTCTGCGGGGATGAGTCTGGTGATGTTCCATTTCAATTTGAACATCCCCCAGATCTTCCTGGCCACGGCCCTCATCAATGCGCTGGTCGCACTCTATATCTACACTTTGCTGCCTGAATTCCTGATGCGCTTTCTGGTGTGGATCGCGGTGAGCATCATGTACCGTGTGCAACGCACCGGCATCCAGCACTTGCCCAAGGATGGTGCAGCGCTCCTGGTCAGCAACCACGTCAGCTATATTGATGCATTGGTCATTCTGGCCTGCAGCCCGCGCCCGGTGCGTTTTGTGCTCGATACACACAGCTTCCGCATACCACTGCTGAGCTTCATCTTCCGCCACAACCAAGCCATTGTCATTCCCCTGGCAGATCGCAAAAATCCGGAGATGATGGCCAAAGCCCGCCGTGAGATCAACATCGCTTTGGCCGAAGGGGATCTGGTGGCGCTCTTCCCGGAAGTGCGCATCACCACCGATGGCGAACTGGAGCCTTTCCGTGACTCGATCATGGAGATTCTCGCCCACGCCCATGTACCGGTCATCCCAATGGCATTGAGCGGCCTATGGGGAAGCTTCTTCTCGCGCAAGGATGGGCGAACCCTGCGCGATCCCTTGCGGCGCGGTTTTGCCAACGCGGTGGAATTGGCGGTGGATGCCGCCATCCCGGCTGAAGACATCACCAGGGAAGCGCTCACCGAGCGCTTGCGCACCCTGCGCGGGGATCGCAAGTAGATCAGCGCATCTGCGGCGGGCCATTGCTCGTGATGGCGCGGACCACCAGCACCACGCCTGCCAACATAAAGGGCAGGCTCAGGTATTGGCCCACCGAAATCGCCAAGCCTTCGTCATAACTGGCTTGGGCGGTCTTGAAGAATTCGAGGAAAAAGCGCGCGCCAAACACCATGACCATATACCAGCCGACCAGCATGCCCTGCGGCGTCTGGCGGCGTTTGCGCCAGTAGGTCGCCCCCAGGATGGCGAAAATGATGAGGTAGGCAAGCGCCTCGTACAACTGCACCGGATGGCGTGGCAGGGCATCGACCGCGTCGAACACCACCCCCCAATTGCCTGCGGTGGGCACCCCGATGATTTCGGAATTGAGAAAATTGGCTACGCGGATAAACACGCCTCCGAGCGTAGCAGGGATGGCAACCCGGTCCAACAGCCAGAGAAACGAGAGACGCGGTTGAGCGTGCCGGGCATACCACCACAACACCAGCAGCATACCGACTGCGCCACCGTGGCTGGCCAAGCCACCCTTCCAGACCTCGATGATTTCCAACGGATGTGCCAGATAATAGGCGGGATCATAGGCAAAACAATGCGTCAGCCTCGCCCCTACAATCGTCCCGATCAGAACGTTGAACAGCAGGGTATCCAGCTCGGCGACCGGCAAGCCTTCTTCCCTGAAAATGCGGGCCATGATGAATTGCCCGAAAAAGAAAGCGCCTACGAAAAGCAGGCCGTACCAGCGGATGGCCAGCGGCCCCAGGTGCACCAGCACGGGATCAAATGACCAGTGAAACAACATTCCATCCATATTCTGAGCTTTGAGTGATGCACGCAATGTGTGGCGCTACCCCATGTAGCGCCACCTTCGTCAGCATTTACCAGACGCTGGCTGTATTCCATTTCCCAATCAATACGATCACGAAGACAAGGCACAGAGCGGATTGGTTGGGCGTCATGGAATTACTTCGTCCGCATGATAGACAAGACAGTATTCAAATCGTTCGCATCCGTGATGTACTTGGAGTAGAGGCGTACCGCAAATTCCTCAATCCCAGTCATGTTGATCTGGCGCTTGTCCACGATGGTCACGCCTTCCTTCTTGGCTGTGGCTAGCGCCTGCGCCTCGTAGTCGACCCATTGCTTCTTCATGTACTCGGCAGAATCATTGGCCGCTGCAAGAATCGCCTTGCGCTGTTCGGCAGAAAGCGTGTTCCAGGTCTTCTTGGACATCAGCAGCACTTCGGGGACGGAGGAGTGCTCATCAAGGTTGAAGTAACGGGCGTATTTATAGTGCTCGCTCGATACGTAGGAGGGCAGATTGTTCTCGGCAGCGTCAATCTCGCCTTTCTTGAAGGCATCCACCACCTTGTCATAACCGATGACCACTGGCGTGCCGCCCAACTCGGTAATCAGATCCTTATAGACGGGGGAGTCCTGAATCCGGATACGCATGCCGCTAAAATCGGAACGGTTGCGGATCGGCTTTTTGCTTGTGTAAAAGGATCGTGTGCCGCTGTCATAGTAGGCCAGCACAACCGCCCCGGCCTTGTCGATATCCGCAGCAGTGCGCTTGCCAAAGTCCCCTCCCAGCACCCGCCACATATGGTCACGGGAGCGGAACAGGTAGGGCAGGCTCATGTACTTGGCGGCCAGCACATCGTTGACCAGCACGCCCATGTTGACGCGGACGATGTCGATTGAGCCGTCGCGCACCTTGCTCCAATACTGCGTTTCATTCCCGAGCTGGCCGCCGCTCTTCAGATCGATCTTCAGCTCGCCATGCGTAGCTGCGGCCAAGCGGTTGCCAAACAATTCCTCGGATTTGACGATGACATGCCCTGCCGGGTGCACCTCGGCCAATACAAGATCTTTGGCCACAGCAAGATTCACCCAAAAACCCAGGGTAAAGCCCCCCACCATGACCCCAAAACGGATCAAACCAGACTTCATACTTCTCTCCTTGAATACCACCAACGGATTTGGCACTACTTTAAAAAACCCCCGATAAAACTGGGGAAACGAAAAACTTTATGCTCCTGCCAACAGCTTGTTATAAGAATGACAACCATTCCGTAGTGGTTTCATGCTTCACGGAGGTCCATATCAAACGTCAGTGAGTTGTTTCAGCGAGTCAGCCACCGTCTTGGTACGGTGCGCTGTCTCTGAAGTCTGCTTGGTCAAGCCCTGAATATCATCCAGCATATGCGTAATGGCTTTCACGTCCCCAGACTGCTTTTCGATTTCTGCGGCCACCTGACTAATGCTCGCAGCCAGTGCGGCAATATCGGCGCCGATTTCACCTGCGCTCTTGCGGGATTTTTCCGCCAGTTTGCGCACCTCATCGGCCACCACGGCAAACCCACGCCCCATGTCGCCCGCCCGTGCCGCCTCAATGGCAGCATTCAGGGCCAGCAGATTGGTCTGGTCGGAAATCTGCTGGATGACTTCCACCACGCTGCGGATGCGGTCGCTGGCATCGGCCAGGCTACGCGCATTCGTGGCGACCTGTTCGGCGTCCGAAGTCAGGGCACCTGCCGTCTCACTGGCGCCCTGCACCAGTTCTTCCTGCTTGACGACATACCCCGCCAGGCCATCCATCGACTCGTAGAGATCCTGCGCGCACACCTCAATCTGCTGCGAAGTCTGTGCCTGTGAGGTGTGCACCTGCTCAAGCGTTGTGCCCAGCGCATTCAACCCGTTGGCGACAAAGGCCATGCTTTCGTCAAAATCACTCGCATCAAGCTTGGCCGAGTAGTCCTCACGCTTGTAGTCGTCAATCACCCGCCCCATCAGGCGCGACAGGCCAGAGAGCTTGCCAATCTGGCGGCGCAGGAAGAAGGCTTTGAATTCACCGTAATGGGCGACGAAATGATCCACGTATTCGTCATGGAAGCTTTGGCCCTTGCCCACACGGAAAAAGAAGATCGCGGTGAGCGTCTGGTTGAGATTCAGCCCGAGGATTTCGCCAAAAGTGGAAAAGCCTGCCAACTGGGCGCAATCGAAAACCTTGCCGACACCCGACAATTCGCGCTCATTATACAGGCGGCGCAGAATGCAGTCGTTGAGTATCCCGGCAACGGGGGCACTGGGTTTGCCCCGCATGAACTCGCGGAAATCCCGCTCGGTATTGGCGACCAGCCCGGTACGCTTGACCAGCAGCAATTCTTCGCCCGGTGCGATATCGCAGTAGAAGTAAATCCGGTTGGCATCCAGGTCGATCTTGCTGATGGAGCGCACAAACAATTCTTTCCCCACCCGAATGGCAAACGAATACTCCGCCAGCTTGCCCTCAAGCTCCCCCCCCTTGCATTTGAACATTTCGCACAGGGATTCAACCAGGGTGATCAGGCGCCCGTCATGGGTGATGACGTGGCTAACATAGCGCAACTCGGTGGAGGCGTGGATGATGTGGAAACTGCTGCCGGTTGCCTCAAAATTCTGGCTCTTGAATACACCAAAACGCGTATCCCGGGCCATCTTCACAAAGGCGATCAGGGCATGGTTTTCATATTTGCGGCGCCCGTCATGCAGCCATGTGTTCTTGAAATCAAACTTGCCGCCCGCCGATCCACCTACAAACAAGCAGGGGAAACGCCCTGCCTCGTACAGTGCTTCCATGAAGAAGGACTCAGAGGCGGAAATCCCATCAAAAAGAATATAGGCAAACGTGTCATTATGATCAATGGGCATATTGACGCGAATGTTTTCAATCGAGCGGGTGAGCTGTGCAACCCGTTCATGTGAATTGAGTTTGGCCTGCCCAACCCGAAGGTCTTCGCTCCCTAGTGGCACAGCCACCATCTCCACCGACTCGATCAGGCTGCTGTCAAAACACTGCAGCACCACCCGGTCCCAACGCTCGCCGGTCTTGCAGTAGAGATTGCCACCTTCATGGGGGCACAACTCACCGGCTGTTGAACACAGCATCATAGGCACACCTGGAAAGCGCTTGCCCAGGGTGCGCGCCACACCATCAATATCTACGTGAGGAGAAACATAACCCGTCACCAGCACAGGCTTGCACACTACGCCCGCCAGCAAGGATTCCAGTTCGCCTGAAGAACCACTCAGCGTAAAAACGCCTGCCGCAGCGGACTCACGCATTCTGCCGAACAATTTCATCATTTTTCTCCTCCTCTTCGCCAGAACCGAACTGACATCCGCTTATTGATAGTTCTCACTTCAGGGGCGGGTCAATCCACACTTGCACATCTTTTTATTCATGCATCAGGCTGGCGCTACAAGCCACACCTGTAATGATACGACGATCAGGCATTTTATTTGCATTGCAACATGACAAGTGTTGCGATAGCACCGCAGGCATGAGACAACGGCAAGCACGATGGCCCGCCTCGCACCAAGGAACCGATGCCGCTTTTACAGGTCGTAAGTTCATGAGCAAACAACGCCTTGATTCCCTCCGTGAGCTGCAGGCATTGGCGGACCACCTGCGCCCCAACCACCCCGAGGCCATTGCCGACGCCGCCCGGTACATTCGGGCAGAGGCCGCCCGGCTGCGCGCCAACCGCGCCGAAGCAGCACGCCTGGCCCATGCCCTGGACAGCAGCCTTGCGCTGCCACGGCAAACCGCCTTCTATGCCGAAACGGGGGTGCGCTCCGCCCTGGGCTTCTGGCTGGAACTCAACCAACGGCTCAGTCACCGTATTCTGCCCCCGGCAGATACGAATGAGGAGCTGGGCCAGCTCCTGGAAACAATCTTCCATGATCCAGACGACCATCTCTGGGTGAATGCGGTTGATGATGAGGTATGGGCGGAGCTTTTTCTGGCGATCGGCCTGGGGCAACGTGGCCCTGGCGGGAATGCCAACACACTGGGCAATCTTCTGGATGCGGCGCGGGTTGTCTCCTATCGGCTGGCGGGTGCGGCGCTCGACCAGGAACTGCTGCATGCCGACCCCGCGCTGGAAGAGCATGAATCCCCCTTCCTGGCCCAGAACGCACAGGCTATCCCCATGCTGGATCGTGCCCGTGAAGGGGGTGCCTATCCCAGCCTGGATGAAATCCGTGATGTCGAGGTGCTGCTCGACCAATGCGCCAAGGCAGTGGACCGCGTGCGGCGACGAGCGCGCGAGAACGGCATCAGCATCCGCCTGACTTATCAACTGGCGCGCATGCGCCAGTTGATTGGCCGCCTGCGCGAATTGCTTGATCTCCTCGCCCCCGATGACCGCCTGTTGCGGGCCATCCGCCTGATGAAGACCCTGCTAACGGCAGTCCAGACCCGCCATCGCGTGCTGCCCTTCATTGGGGAGAACATCGCGCTGCTGGCGCGCAATGTCACCGATTGCGCCAGCCGCCACGGCGAGCATTACATTGCCGCCGACCGGCAGGCCTGGTGGGGCATGCTACGCAGTGCCGCCGGGGGTGGGGTGATCATCGCCATCATGGCTTTACTCAAGATTCGCATTTCCCTGCTGCATCTACCACCGCTGACCGAGGCCATTGCCTTCAGCCTGAACTATGGGCTGGGCTTTGTACTTATCCACATGCTGGGCCTGACCGTGGCCACCAAGCAGCCCGCCATGACGGCCGCATCGATTGCCGCCACCGTGGAAGAAGCCCACCCGCGTGAGCTGGACCGGCTCTGTGCGCTGGTGCAGAGCGTTACCCGCACCCAGTTCATCGCCGTCATCGGCAATGTTTTGCTGGCTGTGCCCATTGCCTGCCTGCTGGCGTTTTTATGGTATTACCTGACTGGCGTGCCCCTGGCACCCAGCGAAAAAGCCATGCATCTGCTTGCCGATGTACATCCCTGGCAGAGCGGCGCCCTGCTGTATGCGGCGGTGGCAGGGCTGGGGCTATTCCTCTCTGGGCTGGTGTCCGGCTTTTTTGACAACAAGGCACGCTACCACTCGCTGGCCCTGCGCATCCGCCATGCCCCCTTGTTGCGCAGGCTGTCAGCAACACGGGCCACGCGGATCGGCCATTATGTTGACGAACACCTGGGTGCCATCCTGGGGAATCTGTTTTTTGGCTTTTACCTGGGCATGACCGGGGCATTGAGCGTTCTCACCGGCCTGCCTGTGGATATCCGCCACGTGGCCTTTTCCAGCGCCAATCTGGGGACGGCACTGACCACACAGGGCTGGGCTGCCACGCACACCCTGCTGCCCTGGGCGATTGCGGGTGTCATCGGGGTCGCCCTGGTCAACCTCCTGGTCAGCTTCTCCCTGGCCTTGTACGTGGCCATGAAGTCCCGCCAGTTGGGGGCAGAGCATATGCTGAGCCTGGGGCAGATCGTGCTGCGGCGCTTTTTGCGCCACCCCTTGAGTTTCGTCCTGCCACCTCCGCCAGCCAAGGTGGAAGCACTCCCTCCACCGGCCTAGCTTAAGAAGCCATAACAAAATGGTTCTGGCGTTGTTGCGCCGCCTTGCCGTACTCCTTGTACTGTCTGCGTCAGCACGCCTAGCCAGAACCGTTGCACTCCATTTTGTTACGGCTTCTAAGGCTCGCCAGGGCCCCTCGCACCCTTTGTCGGCATGGTCGTGCTGCGCCCCCCAGCCGGGCGGCCATATCCTGTATGATTTCCGGCGATCCGGGCTGGATGCTGGGGATGTCTGATCCGGCACAGGCCCGCATGTTTTCACGCATGACCCAATTTCAACGGAGAATCTGCATGACGGCGACGCGTGCCATCCGGGAGCGACAACTCTACCGCCCCGGCCGCCCTGCTCAGAGTATCTGGCTGCAAGTCTTCCGGCTTGATGCCACGACAGCCAGCCTGCATATCCGCTCGCGCACGGGCACAGCGGAGTGGGATACGGCAGTGCAGCGGCAATTCTCCGCACCTGATGATGCGGCCATTGATGCCCGCCTGCTGCAAGAAGAATCCCGCTGGCTGGCCGAAGGCTATCAGGCTGAGGGTCTGGCGCTGCCTGTCTGCAGGAGCACCGCACAAGCTGCGCCCGCCGCCATCGCCCGCCTGAGTGCACTGCTTGACCCCAACCAGTGGCGCCTGCTCTCCCCCAGCCGACGCGCCCGCGTGGCTTGGCGCCTGGGTGAATTGCGGGCACGTGAAGCGGCCCCCGCCCTGGCAGAACTGCTGGGCAGCGGCGACAATCTGCTCGACTACTGTCTGGTATGGGCGCTGGGGCGTTGTGGCACGCAGGCTCAGGCTGACGCGCTCATCAAACTTGCCCAGCAGGATGCCCAGCGCAAGGGCGAACGTGGCGAAGCACTGACCCGTCTGCTGCGGCTGGCGTGGCTGGAACTGGCCTCGGAATCCTCCCGCCAGCAGTACCTCGACAGTCTGGTTGAAGACTGGCCCGCCGCCTTGCGCAAGGCCTGGCAGGAAGGTGATGACGCCAACATCACCGCCGCCGTGGCCGACCCGGCAAGTTTCCAGCGCCTGGGTTTTGGCGAATGGCTGGAGCATGTGGACCAGATCGCCCGTTTTGATCCGCTGGCCCGCAAGCGTCTGCACACCATCCTGGCTGGCGTGAAGGTGGAAGCAGGCGTCTTCCGCGCGCTGCGCCACCTCTACAAAGCGGCGGAGATGCGCGGGGATGGAGCCACCTGGGCTTTGCTGGCGCTGCGCTTTGAGCAGACCCCCGGCACGTTTGGCGACCGCAACAGCTATCGCTACATCCGCCGCAAGTGGCAGTCCGTGCGGGATGAACTCACCCGTGCTGATTCCTCGCTGGCGTGGTCACGGGCTACGCGCGGCTACTTCCTGCGCCGGAGTTGGCGCAGCCTGCGGCGCCTGGGGATTGCCAACAGCCCGGAATTCATTGACATGGCTTTTGCCACCCTGATGCGTTTCGACGAAGCCACCACGCAGGCCCCCAGCATCCAACAACTGAGCCATTACGATTATCAGGCGCGGATGTGGCGGCAAAGCCAACGCCATCACCCGGCATTTGGCCGCTCCATGCTGTTCAACCGCCTGCTACATCGCCCTGGTGGCGCCTTGCGCAGCAACACAAACGGCACCTGCTGGTGGAGTGAAGCACCGCTGGCCGCCCGCCAGACGCGGGAGGAAGCCTTCCCGGCACTCTGGAACGAACGCCCCGACCTGCTCGTGCGCCTGCTGCTCGAAGCGCGGGCCGAGACCATTCATGCTTTCGCAGCGCTAGCCCTGCAAGATTGCCAGCCCTACCTTGCCCAGCTCGACGAGGCGGTCTGGCTGCGCCTGCTCAACAGTGCCTACGCCTGCACGGCAGAATTCGCCCTGGCGCAGATCCGCAGCCGCATCGAAGCCATCACCGACACCTCTGCTCGCACGCCCTGGCTGGTGCTGCTGGTGGGCAGCCGCCATCAGGCTGTGTGGCAGGCTGCGCTCGACTGGATCAGTGAAGACCCCGCCCGCTACGCTACCGACGCCCGGCTGGTGGTGGCCATGCTCACTGCCCATCACAAGGCAGTACGCCAGCAGGCCCGCCTGCTGTGCCAGGCCTCACTGGCCCATACAGAGGTGGCTGAAGCAACGGTCGCCCAGTTGCTCAACTGGCTGGAAGCGCTGGATGACCTGAGCGATGCAGCCACGGCCCCTGCTGCCGACGTACGCTGGGCCATTGCCAACCCGCTACGGCCCTATGCCTCGGTGGTGAAGCATGCACGCCTGCTGGCGCTGCTGGCGGGCCCATGTGCAGCGGCCCAGGTGACGGCGGTGGAGTGGTTGCTGCTGCATCAGGCGCCGGTTTCCGACATCCCGGTCAGCGCCTACAAGACTTTGCTGGATTCGCCTGATGAAGCTGTGCAGGGCGCGGGGGTGCGTCTCTTCGGTGCCTTGCCCGACAGCATCCTGCTGACCCAAGGCGCATTGGTGGCCCGCTTTTGCACCAGCAGTGTCGCCGCCGTGCGGGAAGCCGCCATCCCTGCGCTGACGCGCCTTGCCGCAGCCGACCCGGCCTTTGCCCGGGAACTGGCCGCAGCACTGGCAGACAGCCTGTTCCGTGCGGAAGAGGCCGATGGCCTGCACGCGCACATCACCAAGCTGCTTACACAAACCCTGGCTGAAGCCGCCCGCACGCTGGATACGGCACTGTGCCTGCGTCTGCTGATTGCGCGCAGCCGGGCTGCACAAGTGTTTGGCGCGTGGCTGCTGGCGGGCTTACCCGACGATGCCCTTGGAGCACGGGACTGGAGCCGCCTGGGTCGCGTCGACAGCCTGGAAGTTCGCCAGCGTGCGCTGCGCGTATTGGCGGACATGCTGGATCGTGACGCCAGCCTGCTGGACGAGGTGCTGGGCGTACTGGATACACGCTGGGATGAGACGCGCGAAGGGGCCACCGCCCTGCTGCGCCAAAAGATTGCCGCCAGCCAATGGACGCCTGCCCAGCTCATCGCCCTGTGCGATCACCTGAACCCTGCGGTGCAGGCCTTTGGGCGCGAGCTGATCCTGCCACGCCTGCAAGGCGAAGCGGCTCTGGATTATCTGCTCCCACTGGCCGAGCACCCGGCGCCCCGCATGCAGCAATTTGTTGCCGAGTGGCTGGGGGCTGCGCTGCCTGCCGACCCGGCGCTGCTGGGGCAGCTGCGCCTGTATTTTGTCACCGTGCTCTCCCAGGTCAATCGTGGCCGGGTGGCCAAGTCCAGCACCCAGGCGCTGTTGCGCCAGCTTGCCGCGCAATCCGAAGCCTGCGCCCGCGAGGTAGTCGCAATCTTTGAACGGCTCGCGGTAACCGTGGCGATTGCCGACCGCGCCCAGTACATTGCCGGTCTGTATGAGATCCGCGCCTGTTATCCGGAGCTGGGTGGCACATTGAATATTGTGGCGCCCGAGTTGCGCAAAGGAGCCGCGTGATGGAATTCCAGCACCGCTATTTCGGCCAGAGTCAGGCCACCCACACGCCTGAAGGCTCGGCACTGAGCTTCGCGCCGGATACCCTGCGGCCGCCGGTGTATTTCTCGGGCCAGTTGGCGCAGCATCTGCCGTTCCGCGAGGCCATCTCCGCGATGCATGACGTGGTGGTATCCGATCTGCGTACCCTGCCGCGTGAGCGACCGGAGTATTTCGCCTGGCTCAAGGATGCCGAGGCACAGATGCTGGCGGAATTCATGCAAGGCGCAGCACAGGCCAAGACCCGCATGGCGGCCATCGACACGGAACTCGCCGCGCTGCGCAGCCGCAAGAGCGCCTTGTTGGGGCCCTTCTACAGTGCGCGCAAGAAGTATTTCGATCATCTCTACAAGACGGATTTCTCACGCTGGGTGGTGCTGGACCCGGTGATCACCGTGCACCCGGATCGCATCTTCTTCGAGTGCTTCAGCAAGGATGAATCCACCTATTCGGTATTGAGCTGCAGCCACAACGTTTTCAGCGCGCAAGGCGAATTCGCCTGTGGC
Source organism: Uliginosibacterium gangwonense DSM 18521 (assembly GCF_000373965.1). Classification (GTDB taxonomy): domain Bacteria; phylum Pseudomonadota; class Gammaproteobacteria; order Burkholderiales; family Rhodocyclaceae; genus Uliginosibacterium; species Uliginosibacterium gangwonense. Next base: position 289,491 of record NZ_KB892857.1, read on the forward strand.
ACCACCAATATCGATTATTCCGCTGGCCTGTACGACGAATTCCAGAAGATTCGCGGCTATCGCAAGACGCATCTGGCCATTGAGCCCACGGGTTTTACCGTGCAGAACGAAAACGACCCCAGCTTTGTCGAGCAGAAGATCGACGTGCCCGACAGCTGGGTGCGGGGCTTCCTGCAAGTCAGCTCGGCCATGACCCAACCCGCCCAGCGCGTGCATCTGCACCCGATGGACCTGTACAACATCTGCCAGACCCTGCGCCGCCGCAAGGAACGCGGCGGGCCACGCTCGCTGCGCTTCGAGCTGCAACCGGGCGCGCCCGTGCGCATCGTGTTCGAGCCCTGGAATCTGGTGCTGGAATGCCCGCGTTCCACGCACGAGGCCAGCGAGGCGCAAACCATCCGTATCTGGGGGCGACGGCGCCTGCTGGTGCTCGAACGCATGATTCCGGTGGCAGACCGGCTGACCGTGCACCTCCTGGGCACCGGGCTGCCGAGCTTCTGGGTGGTCGACATGGGAGAACTGCAATTCACCCTGGGCCTCTCCGGCTGGACGGCCAATGACTGGTCACGCAACGGGCAGTTTGACCTGATGGGTTCCCGCGAGCATACCGATACCGACAGCCGCAACCGCGTCTATGACCAGCTCTGCCAACACTGGCAGATGGAGTCCGGCGCACTGGCCCGTGCCTGCAATCTGGAGCCTGCGTTTGCCACGGCCTGCCTGCAGCTCTTCACCCAGTCTGGCCGCGTAATGTACGACTTGGCCAATGGCGTCTATCGCCTGCGCGAGCTGACCCGCGAGCCGCTGCCGATGAACAAGCTGCGCTTTGCCAACGAGCGCGAGGAAGAGGCCGCCAAGCTGGTCGCAGATGGCTGCGTGGAAGGCTTCCGCCGTGAGGGCGACGACCAGAAACGCAGCTTGAGCGGCAAGGTAAGGGACGCTGGCAAACAGCACGATGCGAAGCTGACCGTTGATGCTAATGAGCGCATTGCCTCAGCCGAATGTAGTTGTGATTTCCACTTCCGCAACCGCCTGCGGCGCGGCCCCTGTGCCCACCTGCTGGCCTTGCGGCTGATTGATGGACAGCGCCGCCTGCAAGACCGAGCCGCCCGTGCTGCCGATCGTCGCCAAAACGATACGACCGCCCCATGACAACCCGATTTTTGTTCAAGGAGACGCATCGCCTCTGATACACTGGCTACGCGCAGCAGCGGGGTGGCTCTTGCAACCCGGGTGGTGGATCGCCGCCCTTGTTTTCAGCCCTCCCACGCGTCACTGGCCCGCTCTTCACTGTGCGGGACAGCACTACCTGTCGCAATGGCGGTTGGGCTTGCTACAAGCCCATTAGCGACAGGTAGTGCGTCCCGCGTCGAGTGGAGCGCTCCAGTTTGACAGGCTCTTCGATGAGAACCCTGCTGCTGCGCCCCTGCCTCTGTGTTCATCCGGCTGTGCCCAGCACACCATGAGCTATCAAGAAACGCCCGAACTCCAAGCCCTGCGTGAGCGCATCCGTGCCAGCACAAAGGATGCCGTCGTCCTTGAAGAGATGCGTCGCCTGGGCTATTGGCCCAAGGACGAGGCGATCCCCGACAGCCGCGATGCGGCCAGCGAAATCGGCCAAATCATCCAGCGCGAAGGCGAACTGGTTGGCGAACTGCACAAGATGGCGCAGGATCTGCACCGCCTGAGCGACCCGCAACAAGCCCTGCAAGAGATGCGCAAGCAGCGCATGGCCGCAGCCCGTGCCAAGCGTGAGGAAACGCGCCGCCGCCACGCCGAGGAACGCCACCAGCGCGCAGCCGCCTGGCATGCCCAGCGGCAAAAGAGCATTGCCTGGCTGGGTGAGGAAGTCTCTACTGGCCTGGCTGATGTACGCACCGATGCAGCACGCCTGCACGCCAAGAGCCTGCCGGTGATCGAATCGATTGGTGAGCTTGCCCGCCTGATGGGGGTGCCACTGGCGGAGCTGCGTTTCCTGGGGTATCAGCGCAGCGTCTCACGCATCAATCACTATCATCGCTTTGGCATCGCCAAAAAAACTGGCGGTGTACGCGTCATCTCCGCCCCTATGCCACGCATGAAGCGGGCACAATATTGGGTGCTCGACAAGCTGCTGGTGAGCCAGCCCGTGTCAGCCTCGGCCCACGGTTTTGTGCCCGGTAAATCGATCGTCGACAACGCCCGCGTCCACGCAGGCCATGATGTGGTCATCAACTTCGACCTCAAGGATTTTTTCCCCTCGATCCACTATCCACGGGTCAAGGGGCTGTTCAGTTCATTCGGATATTCCGATAGCGTAGCAACACTACTGGCCCTGCTGTGCACGGAAGCGCCGACCGAAACCGTGGAGATGGACGGCCAGCGCTACCATGTGCAAACCGGCCCGCGCTGCCTGCCACAAGGTGCGCCCACCAGCCCGGCGATCACCAATCTGCTCTGCCGCAAGCTGGACCGCCGCCTGGAAGGCAGTGCAAAGAAGCTCGGCTTCAGCTACACCCGCTATGCCGACGACATGACCTTCTCTGCCCCGGCAGAAGCCCGCAGCAAACTGGGGCAGATGCTGTGGTGCGCCAAGCAGATCATTGCCGATGAAGGCTTCATCCTGCACCCGGACAAGCAGCGCGTGATGCATGCCGGGCGCCGCCAGGAGGTGACCGGACTGGTCGTCAATGAACGCCCTGCCGTGCCGCGTGAAACGCTGCGCCGCTTCCGCGCCACCTTGTTCCAGGTGGAAAAGGATGGGCCGGAAGGCAAATCCTGGAATGGCAACGGCAATGTGATTGCTGCACTGGATGGCTATGCCCGCTTCATCTACATGGTGGACGCAGACAAGGGCGCACCGCTGCTGGCCCGCATTGCCCAACTCAAGGAGCGCTGGAGCGGCGCCCCGGTGCGCAAGGCACCCGGCCTACTGTCCGGCCCGGCTTTCCGGCGTGCTGCCGGGGAGGGCAAGGCACCCCGCGAAAACTGGTGGACGCCTGCCGAGCAGGCCGCACCCGTAGTCGAAAAGACCGATCAGCAACGTGCTGAAGACCGGGCCGCCGCCAAAGCCGCCATCCGCCTGCAAAAGGCTGAAGCCCAAGCCACCGCCGCACCCGCCTCCTCAGAGCAGGCAGAGACTGCGCCACCGCCTGCCAGCCTCGCCCCCGAGGAAGCCGCCAAGGCACGTGCGCTGAGCGCCTCGGACTCCATCCAGATTCTGATCCAGAGCATCGTCATGGTGCTGGCCGGGCTGGTCACCCACAACTATCTGGTCCTGTTGGGAGCCGTGGTCTGGTTCTTCCTCTCGATGAGCAAGCGGAAACGCTACAACTGGCTGATCTGGGCTGTCGTCTATATCGCCTGCCGCATCTTGGGCGGCGTGCATTAATCCATCACAGGGGGAGGGCGCATGCGCCCTCCTGCGCACCTCACATCGCCCCGAACACCTTGCGGGCAATGCTGCCAATCGCCTCGGCGGGGTGGGCGCGAATCTGGCGCTCCTCTTCTCCGATGCGGATATAGAGCGCATCCAGGGCGTGGCGGGTGACGAAATCCTCGATCCGGGCATCCTCGCTACGTACCAGCCCCAACGCAGCCCCCTGGCTGGCAATGCGGTTATAGCGCTCGGCGAGCTTCACCTTCTGGGTGGCGCTGCTCACAATGGGCAGGAACTTCTGGGTCAGGGGCTCAATGGTCTTGCTGCGGAAATACTGGGTCACCGAATCATCCCCACCCGTGAGAATGTTCTTGGCATCCTGTACCGTCATCTGGCGCACGGCATTGATGAGCAAGGGCTTGGCTTCGGCCACCGCCACTTCGGCAGCCCGGTTCATGGCCTGATGCAGATCATCCACCGCCTTGCCCTGGCCCATCATGCGCAGCGCGGGCTCCAGCTTCTTGATGGTATCCGGCAGGGGGATGCGGAACTCAGGGTTACCCTGGAAGCCACCCTCCACCCCCAGATTTGCCACCGCCGCCCCAGCCCCTTGCTCCAGTGCCTGACGCAAGCCCTTGCTCGCATCCTGGGTGCTGATGGCATCAAGCAGCCCGGCATGGGCAAACAACGGCAGACAAAACAGGCAACAGGCCAGCAGATGGCGACGTGAAATCATGGCAAAACCTCATCAAAAATAAACGCTGCCGCAGCATACCGCCTGCGCTGGCATTTGGGTAATCGGCACGCTGGCTGGTGCGCGTGGCCTCCTTGATACTTTAGGCCGCTTTATGCGTCTTCGCACAGTGTGCTATACAGCGCCGCATTGGCCTGACAAGATTTGCTAATGAAATGAGCTGCATTTTTCCATGCTCAACATGACAAGCAAATTTTACCTACCCATTGCACATGCAAGCCAAGCAACCACATTCTCGGCATGGATTCCGGCCTCCATTGCGACAGCGTCTTGCTCCAGGTTTCAGGATTCCCGTCGCCCCCCGGCCCCGAAACGACTACAATAGAGTACCTGTCTGCGATTTACCCACCACAAGGATAAAGCGCCTGCCAACCAGCGGTGGCGAGCATTCTTCGCTTGCACAATACCCCTTGCCAGAGGGTGCCATCATGTTGAAACGCCTGATCCTCTTGCTCTGCGTCTTGCCCCTGCCCGCGATGGCGATCAACAAGTGCATCGACCGGGCGGGCAAGGTCAGTTACACCGATGAGAAGTGCCCGGCAGGTGCCCGACTGGCCGATCAGATTCCGGACGCAGCCCAACCAAGCCCGGAAGACGTGCAGAGAGCACTGGATGACGCGGCCCGGCTACAGAGCGAACAGGCTCGCGCCGAAGCCAGACGCGCCGCCGAGGAGGAAAAGCGTGTGCAGGCCGCACGTGAGGCGGAGCGTGATCGTCGGCAGCAGGAATTGCTTGAGCTGGAACGTCGCAAGGTTGAAGCGCTGGAGGCACAAACCCACACAGCACCGGTATACGTTGTGCCCCGCCAAAATTATTCACCACACCGGCCCATCCCGCACAAGCCAGTCAATGACAAAAAGAAGCGTGAGGACGATGAGCCTCCCGTAAATTTGAAAGTCCCTTTCCGCTAACCCCTCCTTCCAATCTGAATGAAAACATCCTACCTCGGGCTGGCCATCATCCTGGCCTTGCTCAATGCCATTGGCCCATTTGCCATTGATACCTACCTGCCAGCCTTTCCGGCCATTGAACGGAGTCTGGACACGACCCCCGTGGCGATGCAACAGTCGCTCACGGCCTACATGCTGCCTTTTTCTTTCATGATGCTCTGGCATGGCGCCATCTCGGATGCGCTGGGGCGGCGGCGGGTGATCCTGGTCGGCCTGGTGGTATTCCTGCTCGCCTCGCTGCTATGTCTCGTTGCCCCCTCAATCCACATGCTCTGGCTGGGGCGGGTGTTGCAGGGCCTCTCCGCCGGAGTAGGGGTGATCGTGGGCCGGGCCATTGTGCGTGATGTGCTCAGTGGCGCCCAGGCGCAGCGCCTGATGTCACATGTGGCCATGGTGTTCTCGCTGGCCCCGGCGCTGGCCCCGATTCTGGGGGGGCTACTGGCCGACACCTTGGGCTGGCGCTCCATTTTTGCGCTGCTGGTCATCCTGCCTGCGATCCAGATTTTTGTGGTGTGGCGCTTCCTGCCTGAAACCTTGCCACCAGAAAAGCGCCAATCCCTGCACCCGGCCTATCTGTTCAAGGCCTACACGGGCATCCTGAGCAACAAGGGTTTCTGGGCGATTTCCTTGGCAATGTCCTTCTTCTTTGGCGCGTTCTTCCAGTATGTGATGTCGGCCCCCGCCTTTCTGATCGGTCATCTGCATCTGCAGCCGACTGAATTCGGCTGGCTGTTCATCCCGGTGGTGTGCGGCATGCTGTGCGGCTCCGGGCTGTCGAGCAAGCTGGCGGGCAAGGTGGCACCACACCGCACGGTTCTGCTAGCCTTTATGGTGGCCGGGCTGGCCTGTGTATGGAACCTGCTGGCCAATTTCCTGGGCGCAGATGTCATCGTCACCCGCATTCCGCAAATTGCCCTGTATACCTTTGCCATGAATCTGGCCTTCCCCAGCCTGATGCTGATGGCCTTGGACATGTACCCCGAGCAGCGCGGCACGGCAGCCAGCTGCCAGGGCTTTATCCACACGCTGATCATGGCCGTCGGGGCGGGGCTGATTGCCCCGCTGCTGTGGCACAGCACCCTGGCAATGGCCTGGGGCATGGCCGTCATGCTGGCGCTGGCCGGGGGGCTGTATTACGTTCATAATCGCCTGCATCAGCAGGCCAGTGTATCGGTCTAGCACACATGGGAGTCAAATACTATGGAATATCGCAGACTGGGCCGTAGCGGCCTGAAGGTCAGCGCGCTGTCTTTCGGTTCCTGGGTCACCTATGCCAATCAGCTCGATACCCGCATGGCACGTGAATCATGGCCGCAGCACGCGACCATGGGGTGAATTTTTTCGACAATGCAGAAACCTATGCCGCCGGGAATTCCGAAACCATCATGGGGCAGGTACTCGCCGAAGTGGCGGACAAACTGGATGCCGAGTTCTGCCAGAAGATTGAAGAAGCCTGTGCACGCTGTGCAGCATAAAGCGGGCTTCATCCTCTATGCATAAGGATGAAATATGAAAGAGATGAAAAAACTCGTCATGGCCTCAAACAATGTGGGCAAGCTGCGCGAATTCCAGGCGCTGCTCGCTCCATTGGGCTGGGAGGTGATTCCGCAATCCGAGCTGGGCGTGGGCGAAGCCGAAGAACCCCATTGCACCTTTGTGGAAAACGCGCTGGCCAAGGCCCGCCATGCCGCACAGGCCACCGGACTCCCCGCCCTGGCCGATGACTCCGGCATCTGCATCCACGCCCTGGGGGGTGCCCCCGGCGTGCAGTCTGCCCGCTTTGCCGGGGAACCCAAATCGGACGAGAACAACAACGCCCTGTTGCTGGAAAAACTCCAGGACGCCACAGACCGCAGCGCCCATTATGTGTGTGTGCTGGTGATGGTGCACAGTGCCGACGACCCGCAACCCCTGATTGCAGAAGGCGAGTGGCATGGCGAGATTCTGCGTGAGCCACGCGGCAGCGGCGGCTTTGGCTACGATCCGTTGTTCTGGCTGGCCGATCTGGGGCAAAGCGCAGCGGAAATCCCTGCCCAGCTCAAAAACACCCTGAGTCATCGCGGCGCTGCCTGCCGACACCTGTTGGAACGACTGAAAGCCCAGGCCTGACGCACATTGGCATAAAAAAAACCGGCCTTTACAGGCCGGTTTTTTCTGCATGCTACAGGACAATCAACGCAGTGCAAGTCCGCTTGCCGCGCAGCGCCCGGTTTCGGCGAGGTTACGCAGATACAGGGCGACCACCATGGCAATGGTCAGCAGCGCCAGCGCCAGTTCCACCACGGCCGCCCAGCCGCCATGTTGCCAGAACCAGCCACCGCTGGAGCCGACGAAGCTGGAGCCAAGGTAGTACGCCAGCAGGTAGAGGGAGGTTGCGTGCCCCTTGTTGGATTCGGCCATGCGCCCCACCCAACTGCTTGCCACGGCATGGGTGCCGAAGAAGCCGCCGGTAAGGATCACGATGCCGCAGATCACGCCGGGCAAGGATTGCATCAGCGTCAAACCCACCCCGAGTGCGATGGTGGCCGTGCCCCCCACCAGCACAGGCGCCTGCCCGAAGCGGTCGACCAGATTGCCAGCCAGCGAGGAGGCCGCCGAACCAAACAGATAAGCGGTGAAGATCAGGCCGATCTGCGAAGGGGTCAGCCCAAACTGCGGAGTCATCAGGCGGAAGCCCACGTAGTTGAAGATCGTGACGAATACGCCCATGGTGAGAAAACCCATCATGAACAGGAAGGGCAGGCCGGGGTGGGTCAGATGCGCGCGCCATGTGCGCACGTGATGGGCCAGTTCAAAGCCTTTGCGGCGGACAAAGTTGCGCGAGGTGGGCAGGAGCAGCACAAAACCGGTGGCGGCAAGCAGATTGACCACACTCAGGCTCACCAGGGCAGCACGCCAGGAGAAGTAATCAGCAATGAAGCTGGTGCCGATCCGCCCGACCATGCCGCCAATGGCGGTGCCACCCACATACAGGCCAATGGCGGAGCCCAGGCCGCGTGGGTGGATTTCTTCGGCCAGATAGGCGATAGCCACAGCCGGAATACCGCCCAGGCTCAGCCCGACCAGGGTCCGCAGGGCAAGCAGGGTGTGCCAACCCGGCAAGATGGCGGCAAGCAGGCTGAACAAGGAGGCCAGTGCCATGGAACCGAACATCAGCCAGCGGCGGTCCAGCCCTTCGGAGATGGCCCCCGCACACAGGATGGAGATCGCCAGACACCCCGTCGACAGCGAAAGGGCCAGCGAACTTTGTGCCGGGCTGATGCCAAACTCATGCGCCAGCAAAGGCAACAAGGGCTGCACACAGTACAGGAGGGTGAAAGTGACAAACCCGGCCAGGAACAGCGCAAGGCTGACACGGCGGTAGGCGGGGCTTCCGGGTTCGATCCATACCGGGATGGCGGCGTCGGATTCAGAACTGTGCCCGCTTATGGCGGGCGTGGTTTTAAGGGGGTTCATACAACGGTGCTTCAGGTAACTGATTTGAGGGCTTCAGTATCCTGTTGCAAAAGCTATCCGTCCAATATATTTTAAAGGCAATCTCAATACGTTTTACAGATACCATATAAAAATCATGGAACTACGCCATCTGCGCTATTTTGAAGCGGTTGCCACTGAGCGGAATTTCACCCGCGCAGCCGCCAAGCTGGGTATTGGGCAGCCGCCTTTATCCCAGCAAATCAAGGACCTGGAGTACGAGCTGGGCACCGCTCTGTTCCTGCGCACCCCGCACGGAGTGGAACTGACAGAAGCAGGCACGGCCTTTCTGGCCGAAGCCCGACTGGTACTGAGCGGGGCGGCACGTGCCAAGGCCACTGCGCAACGTGCGGCACGTGGCGAGATTGGGCAACTGCGGGTCGGCTTCACCAGTTCGGCGGCCTTCAACCATGTGGTGCCGACCATGATCCGGAACTTCCGCCGCGCCTATCCACAGGTCCATCTGACCCTGGAAGAAGCCAATACGCGACGGCTGCTGGCGGGGCTGGAAGATGGCAGCCTGGATGCGGTCTTCGTCCGCCCCGGCCCTGTCGCGCCCCCCAAGCTCCAGCTCCTGCGTTTTCCCGATGAAGCGATGAAGATCGTATTGCCCACCAGTCATCGGCTGGCCGGAGAAAAAAGCCTGCCACTGGATGCCCTGGCAGGGGAGCCGTTTGTGATCTTTCCCCATCTGGCCGGGCAAAGCCTGTTTGAAGAGATCGTCAATGCCTGCCGACAGGTGGGCTTCACGCCGATCTTGCGCCAAGAGGCGCCGCAGATATCATCAGTGGTGAATCTGGTGGCTGCCGAAATGGGGGTTTCCATCGTGCCTGCGGCCATCAGTCAGGTACAGATCGAGGGTGTATGCTATGTAGATATAGAGGGTCACGCCCCCCTGGCGCGCCTGGCGCTGGCGACGCGGGAGGGGGAGCCTGCGGTGATCGTGGGCAATTTCCTGCGTCTGGCCACGCCTGAAACCCAGGATAGTCATAAGGCATAAGCATTAACCCCGGCTTAAGGCGAGGTCGCCAGATGCGGCAACATAGGCTATCGTTCTACAAATGAAAATCCTGCTGATTGAAGACGATTTGCAACTGGGCAAGGCTGTTGCCCGTGCATTGGAACAAAGCGGCTTTGAAATCTGCTGGGTGCGGATGGTCAAAGACGCCCTGACCCAGATGGCGCAGCCGAACTTTGCCGTCATCCTGCTTGATCTGGGCCTGCCCGATGGCTCGGGCCTGGATTGTCTGCAACAATTGCGCACCACGGGCGACACCACCCCCGTGCTGGTGCTGACTGCCCGTGATGCGCTGGAGGACAAGGTCGTGGTGCTGGACGCCGGGGCGGACGACTATCTGGTCAAACCCTTTGCGGTGCCGGAATTGGTCTCCCGCATCCGTGCGCTGGTGCGCCGTAGCGCGGGTTACGCCAGCCAGGTCTGGCAGGCAGGCCCCTTGAGCCTGGACCCAGTGGGCCAGCGCGTCAGCATGGACGGGCAGCCGATCAGCCTCTCCCCCCGTGAATTCGTGATCCTCACCGAACTGGTGCGCAACGCCGGTCAGGTGGTACGCAAGCGCCAACTCGAAAGTGCCTTCTTCGGCCAAGGCGATGGCGCAGACAGCAATGCACTGGAAGTCCATATCCACCACCTGCGGCGCAAACTGGGCACCGATCTGATCCAGACCGTGCGTGGCGTGGGCTACATGCTCAATCGCAGCAACTCATGAAGCGGCGCTCAATCCTGCTGCGTCTGGTGGTGATCCAGATGCTGATCCTGCAAGTGGTGTGGGCCATCAGTGGCTATGTCTCATATCGCAGTGCGCTGACCACCGAAACCGGGAGCTTTGACCGCCAGCAGGCCATGGTGGCCAAGGGGCTGGCCGGGATTGCCGAGAACCTTGCCGCAGAACACTCAGCCATGCTCGTGCAAAGCGTTCAGCGCATGGAGCAGACCTACCGCGAAGCATTTGAGCAAAGCGCTGCTGAACAGCGTGGCCAGCACGTCGGTTTCCGCCCCATCATCGAGGTGTGGCACAAGGATGGCACCTTGCTATACCGCACGGCAGGTGCCACACCGTTTGAACTGGATATCCCCAGCAATACCTTTGTCGACAAGATTTACCAGAACGAACCCTGGCACTTCTATTCGATCCTGAGCGACTCGGGTCTGGTCACCGTCATCCAGGGCGAATCGCTGGAGGTGCGCAAATCCCTGTTCCGCCCGCCGCTGACCCAGTTCCTGATCCATCTGCTGATTGCCTTTGGCATTTTCCTGTTCATATCCTGGCTGGCATTGCGGGTCGGCTTGCGGCCCTTGCGCCAGATGGCCCGGGAGTTACGTGGCCGTTCCCGCCTGGATTTGCGGCCCTTTGCCTACGGCGAGAAGTATTTTGAAACGCGCCCTCTGGTGGTGGCCCTGAATGACCTGATGCGCCGGGTGGCCACGCTGCTCCAGCATGAAAAGGCTTTTCTTGCCGATGCGGCGCATGAGCTGCGCACCCCCATCACCGCCGTGCGGACCCAATTGCATGTGCTGCTCCATGCCCGGGATGACGCCGAGCGTGCCGAAGTAGCCCAGGAAATTGAAGCCGGGCTGGATCGCGCCAGCTCACTGGCCCACCAACTCATCACCATGGCCCGCGTGGATTCCGAAGCCTATGAACTACAACTGGCCCGCGTGGATCTGGCCGAGCTGGCACAAGACAGCATAGCGAACCTCGCTCCCCTGGCGATGCGCAAGAAAATTGATTTATCATATTCCGGCCCGACTCATCTGGGCATGGTCGGTGACGCGGGTGCCCTGCAATCCATTCTCAACAATCTGCTTGAAAATGCGATCAAATACGTTCCATCCCAAGGGCAGATAGAGGTGCAATTGCAAGGCGGCCTGCACACCAACCGGCTGGTGGTGCGCGATGATGGCCCCGGCGTGCCGCCCGAAAGTGCCACGCGCCTGTTCGAGCGCTTCTACCGTGTGCCCAACAACACGACCTGCGGCAGCGGGCTGGGTTTGGCCATCGTGAAGAAACTGGTCGAGCGCCACGACGGGAGCATTTTTGTCGTGGAAGGCCTCAATGACCAGGGGATCGGCTTTGAAGTCATCCTCCCGGCCATCTGCAACGCTTCGGAAGATCGCCTGCAACTGCCGGACCCAAGCCTGCAGTCATAACTATTTGGCATTCTCCCCCAGCGCCTTGGCCAACCATGGCGGGCAGGCCTGCAAGGCGTGGTACTGTGCCGCATCCAGCGCCCGCAATGAGCCAATCTGAGCAAGCCTTGCCTGAAGTATGGCGTCTGGCAAGGTGGCCGGATCATAGGCGTCGGCCAACACTGCCATGGCCCACAACCCACCATAGGAAGGCACCCACGGAAAGATGGGGCGCACATGGCGGAACACTGTGCGTGCAACCTGGTAGAGCGCAGCGCACTGTGCAGGCTGGAAGAATGGCGCCCCCCATTGCAGGCAGAGCGCGCCACCCGGATTCAGCACACGTTTGCAAGCCATCAGGAATTCTGCTGTAAACAAAGGGGCAGCCAGCCCACCCGGGTCGGTCAAATCGAAAATCACCAGATCAAACCCTGGCTGTGAATTTTGCCAACGGCATACATAGTCCCTGGCATCACCATAAACGATTTTTACCCGTGGGTCATCCCACGCACCTGCTGGCAGGCTGGGCAGATAGCGCTGTACCAGCTTGACCACTTCTGCGTCCAGCTCGGCAACGAGCACCTCCTGCATGCTGGGGTAGCGCAGCAACTCCCGCGCGCTGGCACCATCGCCGCCTCCCAAGACCAATGCACGCCGTGGCTCAGCCTGTGCCAATGCAGCCACGTGCACCAGGGGTTCATGACACATGAATTCATCGGCCTCGGTCGCCATACAGCAATCATCCAGGCGATACAGGCGCCCCCATGCCGGGGTTTGCCACACTTCCCAGCGCTGGTAGGCGCTTTGCCCTGAAGCCAGCAAACGGGCATCTGCCGCCAGCCACCCCAGATGTTCGGCAAACTGTTCTTTAAGCGCTTGTGCGTCCAAGACCTCTTTACTCCTGCTCGAAATCCTCGTTTATCCACATAACTCTGGTTTCTGTGCGGCACTTCACACCGCTGACGGCCTGCTGCCACAGATTCTGAACAGGTTTTTATTCCATTGCCAAACTCATCCGCTTTTTGTCGACTTCGCCTTGCCATGGTGGAAGAAAACCGCGCACATGCACCGCTCACCCCCTTATTGCCGCCTCTTGGGGCATGGCGGCAAGACCAAAGGGCAAGACCGGTGCCCCACCACGAGAGTTACGGCTCAATCAAAGCGTTGCTATCAGACAAACACTGACATGTCGGCTAGAAGAATTTACGCCCAGGACGATCTGACCATCCATCATATCCATGATCTGGCGCCTGAACTCATCGCTGCAGCATGTAGTGGCGATTTGTTGCACATCGACCTCTCGGCGGTTGAGCGTATTGACACTTCAGGCGTGCAACTGCTGGCCATGTTGCAGCGCGAAGCGTTGCGTTGCAGCACGGAACTGGTATTTGAAAATCCCAGCGCAGCCGTGCAGGACATGCTGGGTTTCTATAACCTGAACACCTTGCTGCGGGGCAGTCCGAAAGCCTCGCAAGGAGCGCCCGTCCACGAATAGGCCCAAACGGCACCTCCACTCCTGGGCAGCCTGACCTGCCCATGCAGACATATGCGTTTTGGAGCAAAACACCCGATAGTGAAGATAGCGGGCTTGCTCCAGGGGTGTTTGTTCCCATCTCTCAGCAAGCCTTCCACGGTGTCGATGCGTTTGGAAAAAGCAATGCTGATGAATTCTGCCCTTTCCCTCTTTGTTTCAGAGTGCGGCGAACAGATGGATCGTCTGGAAGCCCTGCTGCTCGCACTTGAACGCGACGAGGCCGACGGACAGGGGCTGGACGAGATGTTCCGCACCATCCACACCATCAAGGGCAATGCCAGCGTAATGCAGGCCGCCGAGATTGAGTGGTTTGCCCATATTATTGAAAGTGTTTTAGGGCGCTTACGTAACAACATCATCCGACCCGACCGATTACTGATTTCCACCTTGCTACCGTGCATTGATCACCTACGTTTTCTGGTCAGCTTGTGCACCATGCCTGAAAAAGCCTCGCAACAATTTGCCGACGAAGAACGGGCCCGCCTGATCGGCCTGCTGGTACCTTACCTGGGGGATGAAGGGGATCTGGCGTTTTCAGAGCAACCTCGCGTGCGGGACAGCTCAAGCTGGTCGATCTCTGTGCGCTTTGCCCCTGAAGTCCTGCAGCAAGGCCTGGACCCGATGTTCTTTTTCCTCCATCTGCAAACCATTGGGCGCATCACGACGCTGGAAACCGTGATGGAAAACCTGCCGCCCACCAAGGATTACAACCCGGAACACTGCTATCTGCGCTTTGAACTTGCACTGGACACCGTGGTGGACAAGCAAGGCATTGAAGACGCCTTCACCTTGGTACGTGATGCCTGCGATCTGCGCATCACCCCCCCGCCGAACAAGACGCATAGCTTTATTGAGCTGGTCAGCTCTTTGCCCAACGAAGATCTGCACCTGGGCGAGATGCTGGTACGCATTGGCGCCTTGACCTCTGAAGAGTTGGCCGTAGCCTTGCGCAGCCAGCGTATGGCCGAGCGGCAGCATCGCACCGAATGTGAAATCGGTCAGGTGCTGGCCGAGGAGGGCTATGTGGAAGCCGAGCTGATTGACGCAGTCCTGCGTCGGCAGAGCGAAATCCGTGTGACCCTGGCGCAAGAGCACCGGCTGCTCCACGTCAAAGGCGAGCAGGTCGCCACGCTGGAAGACCTGCTGCACCTGATTCACCATGGCCTGGAAAGGCTCAAACTGGAAAGCGCGGGCAGTACCGAGGATTCCCTGATCGCCCGCCAGATTCCAGCCCTGATTGCACAGACCCGGCATGCGCTGAACATCACCCACGAGATTCAACGCATCCGCCTAGATGAAATTTTCCGCCGCCTCCACCGGGTGCTGCGCGATACGGCACGTGAATTGGGCAAGCAGGCTGATCTGCTGCTCAGTGGCGGGGAACTGGAGGTTGAGCGCGCACTGGGCGAAGGCTTGGCCACCCCGCTGATCCATCTGGTACGTAACGCCCTTGATCATGGCCTGGAACCCCCCACCGAGCGCATGGCCGCAGGCAAGAATATGCGTGGTCTGATCCGCCTGGACGCTTGGCAGGACGAACACAGCCTGTTCATCCAGCTTGCCGACGATGGTGTTGGCGTTGACCGGGGCCGCATCCGTCATCTGGCACTGGCCAAGGGACTTTTGCAACCCGAACAGCCTATCGATGATGAACGCCTGCTTGCCTTGCTGTTTACCCCTGGCTTCAGCACCACTACCCAGGTCACCCGCATCTCAGGCCGTGGAGTGGGGCTGGATGTCGTCAAGAGAGGGGTAGAAGCACTCGGTGGCAGCATCACCATCCGCAGTTTTCCGGCGCGGGGAACCCGATTCGAGATCCGCCTGCCCCTTGTTCAACAGGCAGCCCAGGGCATGGGCGCTTCATCCTATCAACTTCGCCACTGAGAGCCCCACCGCCGAAGCCTATGCCCCCTCCTATCAAGGTGTTGATCGTCGACGACTCGATTCTGGTTCGTGAGACGGCGAGTCAGATTTTGTCCGGCCACCCGGATATCATGGTCATGGATACCGCCATCGACCCCATCTTCGCCATGGAAACAATGCTCAAGACATGGCCGGACGTAATCGTGCTGGATATCCAGATGCCGCGCATGGATGGCCTGACCTTTCTGCGCAAGATCATGGCCGAACACCCCACTCCGGTGGTCATCTGCTCCACCTTGCTCGGCAACGGCCCCCAGGTAGGGATCGATGCCTTGGCAGCTGGCGCAGTCAGCCTGATCACCAAACCCAAGCTAGGGGTGCGCCATTTTTTTGAGGATGAGAGCGACAACATTCTCGCTGCGGTGCGTGCGGCCGCACGCACCAACCCCAACCGGCTACGCCAGATTGCCAAACAGTCCTCCTTCACCGGCCCCCCCTTGACCAAACCCTCGCCTGCCGGCCTGGGGACCAATCCTTCCCTGGCGCGCCGGGTGATTGCCTTGGGTGCATCCACGGGCGGAACCCAGGCGCTGGAAAGCGTGCTGAAGGCGTTGCCCGTTGAGCTGCCCGGCATCGTCATTGTCCAGCATATGCCATTGGGATTTACAAAGAAATTCGCAGATCACCTTTCCCAAGACACCCGTCTGGTTGTACGCGAAGCAGAGCACAAACAGACCGTTGAACCAGGGCTTGTATTGATCGCCCCGGCAGGGCGCCAGATGCGGCTGATGCAAAATACCCTGCACTACTGCGTGGAAGTGGTGGAAGGCCCCGTGATCAACCGCCACCGTCCTTCGGTGGATTGCCTGTTCAGTTCGGTGGCCAAAACGGCGCGTCAAAATGCCATGGGGGTACTCATGACAGGGATGGGGGATGATGGCGCACTGGGCATGAAAGAGATGTTTGACTCAGGGGCTACCACCATTGCCGAATCAGAGGAGACCTGCGTGGTTTTTGGCATGCCACGGGTTGCCATCCTGCGCGGTGGCGCCCGCGAGGTACTGCCCCTGTACAAGATTGCCGAACGAATCGTGCAATGGGCACGCCAGCCTTTGGTCTGCTACCAATAAATTGATGCGGCAAGCTAACTCATGCGGATGGGTTAAGCCACCCGCATGAGCGGCCGCAATGACTTCACCTGCGAAACATGCTTACCTACGCACCATGGCACGCAGCCTGCGCACACGCTCCTCGGTACTCGGGTGTGTGGAGAAAAGCTGGGTGATGTCGCCACCCGAGAACGGGTTCATAATCATCATCTGCCCGGTTTCAGGGTGTGCCTGCGCAGACGGCATGGGGATACCACGGGCATAGTAGTGGATCTTTTCCAATGCATCCGCCAGCGCATTCGGGTCCCCGCTGATCTCGGCGCCGCCATGGTCGGCTTCATATTCACGTGTCCGCGAAATGGCCATCTGGATCAGCGCAGCAGCCAGCGGTGCCAACAATGCCACCAGCAAGCCCACCAGAGGATTGGCGGGACGGCCTTGCTCATCACGCCCGCCGAAGAAGATCGCCATGTTGGCCAGCATGGAAATGGCACCTGCCATAGTTGCCGAGATGGTCGACAAGAGAATGTCCCGATGCTTCACGTGGGCCAGCTCGTGCGCCATCACACCACGCAATTCACGTTCGCTGAGCATTTGCAGGATGCCCGTGGTGGCAGCCACCGCAGCGTGCTCGGGGTTGCGGCCCGTGGCAAAGGCGTTGGGTTGCGCCTCGTCGATCACATATACTTTTGGCATCGGCAGATTGGCGCGCCGGGCCAAGTCACGCACCAGGTTATACAGGTAGGGCAGCGTGGTGGCATCCACTTCCCTGGCGTTGTACATGCGCAACACCATTTTGTCGGAAAACCAGTAGGAAAACACGTTCATCACGCCACCGAACAACAGCGCCATGATCATCCCGCGTTCCCCACCAATCATCATGCCAATGGCCCCGAACAAGGCCACGATACCTGCCATGAGGATCGAAGTCTTGAACCAATTGAACATTGCTTTAAACCTGCCTTTCAAAGAGTAAGCACACTTATGTGTACAGCCCTTAGATGCGGTTGAAGCAAAAAAATTCAAATCAGGCTACAAATACTTACGATTGATTGCAGCGATCGGCCAAACCCACCATGACATATGGGTTTATTACTCTGGCAGATCGAACTTTTGCCCGACTTCGATGGGAAAACCACGCAGAAAATCCGCTGCCGCCAGACGCTTGCCACCGGGCTTTTGCAACTGGGTCAGGCGTAGCGCCCCTTCACCACAGGCCACCACCACGCCCTGTGCATCGGCTTGCAGCACAAGGCCCGCCTCGCCTGTGGCAACCAGCGCCTCACCCGCCCAAAGCTTGATGGTCTGGCCGTTGATGCTTGCAGCACCGCCGGGGAAAGGGTTGAACGCCCGCAGCTTGCGCGCCAGCACCGCCGCCGAGCTGCGGAAATCCAGTGCAGCTTCGCTCTTTTCAATCTTGTGGGCGTAGCACACACCGTCCTCGGGCTGCACGGTCGCGCTCAAGCCACCCTTTTCAAGCAGACGCAACGCCTGGACGATCATCCGCCCGCCCAACTCGGCCAGCCGATCATGCAGACTGGCGGTGGTATCGGTGGCCAGGATCGGCAGCGCTTCTTTCAGCAACATCGGGCCGGTATCCAGACCCGCTTCCATCTGCATGATGGTGATGCCGGTTTCCGCGTCCCCTGCCTCAATGGCACGATGGATGGGTGCAGCCCCCCGCCAGCGCGGCAGCAGGGAACCGTGGATATTCAGGCAGCCCAGGCGGGGCAGATCCAGCACAGCCTGGGGCAGGAGCAGGCCATAGGCGGCGACCACCAGCACGTCCGGACGGCAGTCTGCCAGGGCAGCCTGTTGCTCCGGGGTACGCAGGCGTTCGGGCTGGTCCACGGCAATCCCGTGCTGCAGGGCCAGTTGCTTGACCGGGCTGGGTTGCAACTGCATGCCACGGCCTGCCGGGCGATCCGGCTGGGTCAGGACGAGCGGAACCTGGAAACCCGCCTCCAGGATGGACTTCAGGGCAGTGGCAGCAAATTCCGGGGTTCCGGCAAAGGCAATTTTCATGGCTGATCCGTGCGAAAAGCAGGGGCAAGAGTGTAGCACTCCCGCCTCCGCGCCATCAGCCAAGCTTCATACCGTGATACGTGCCCGCTTGGCCAGTTTGCTCTTGATCCGGTTCTGCTTGAGGAGCGAGAGGTATTCAACGAAAACTTTGCCATCGAGGTGATCCAGCTCGTGCTGAACGCACACCGCCAGCAGCCCTTCCGCTTCAAATTCAATGACTTCGCCGTTTTCGTTCGACGCGCGCACCCGCACCCACTCGGCACGGCTCACGTCTTCGTAGATGCCGGGCACCGACAGGCAGCCTTCTTCGCAAAGCTGCTCGCCACGGCGCTCCAGAATGACTGGGTTGATCAATGCGCGTAATTCGGACTTGGTTTCCGAGACATCAATGACCACAATGCGCTCATGCACATTGACCTGTGTTGCCGCCAGACCCACACCAGGGGCGGCGTACATGGTTTCGGCCATATCCTTGACCAATTGCCGCACGCGGTCGTCGATAACGGCTACGGATTGGGCCTTGGTATGTAATCTTGCGTCGGGGTAGTGAAGAATGGGCAGCAGCGCCATTTGTCAGAAAGCCTTGAAGTATGAGTATGCTACGTGCAGAATCTAACGCAAAACTTGAATGTTTTGCAGCCGGTTTGGGGGTTGTTGTCCAGTCATGGAAGCTGTTGTAATTTTATGCAAGCCTACGCCCATAATAAAGGGTGTCTGCCAAACAAGATTGCAAACAGATGCCCGGACCACAATAATAACCCGGTTGCTTGGCCGCGATGGCCTACTCAGTCGCTGCGTGTCACAACGCGCAGCAACGATCGATCACACGGGGTTTGCCATGCAAAAAACTCTTTTCGGCCTGCTTTTTTCCGTTTTCACGGCAATGTCCGGCACTGCATTTGCTGCCGAGGGCGCCAACACGGACAAGGTTCAGGTCGCCGACAACGCCCCTGACAGCTATGTTGTCAAGCGCGGAGATACGCTCTGGGCCATCTCCGGCAAGTTCCTCAAGCAGCCCTGGCGCTGGCCAGAGGTTTGGCGGATGAACAAGGACGCGATCCACAACCCGCACCTGATCTACCCAGGGCAGACAGTGTATCTGGACCGCAACGGCCCAACCCTGTCGCTGGGCGAGAATAGTGGCGTAGGTGGGCGGGACAAGCTCTCGCCCCAGGTGTA
The DNA here is from genome assembly GCF_000373965.1 of Uliginosibacterium gangwonense DSM 18521. Taxonomy (GTDB): domain Bacteria; phylum Pseudomonadota; class Gammaproteobacteria; order Burkholderiales; family Rhodocyclaceae; genus Uliginosibacterium; species Uliginosibacterium gangwonense. The sequence continues at coordinate 308,885 of NZ_KB892857.1, forward strand.
CGCCAAGGACGCGGAGTCTCCGATCACCAGCATTTCGCTGGATGCGATCAAGAACTTCCTGGAAGAGCCGCTTGTTTCCGAATCAGGGGACGAGCGCGGCCTGCCTTCAGTCATTGCGATTGAAGACAACCGCGTGGCGGGCGGCCCAGGCAACAACATCTTCGCCAAGGGTGTGGGGGGTGTCACCGACCAATGGAGCATCTACCGTCGTGGGCAGCCGATCCGCCATCCGGAAAACAAAGAGATTCTCGGCTACGAAGCCATGTATGTCGGCAACGCCAACACGATTGTGGCGGCGCAGGGCGACACGGCTGCAGAACTCAAGATCACCAACTCCCAGCATGAGGCTTCGGTCGGTGACCGGCTGACTCCGGCCGTCAAGACCGATGTGTTTGCCTACGCACCGCATGCACCGGCCCCCGGCATCCGTGGCGTGGTCACCTCCTTGTATGGTTCGGTGGGTTCGGCTGGCCGCTACTCGGTGATCTCCTTCAGCCTGGGCAAGAACGACGGCATTGAGCCCGGCCATGTTGTGGCGGTCAACCGTTCGCGTCACCCGGTGGTCTATAAGCTTGATGGCACCAAGGAAAGCTACAAGCTGCCAGAGGCTCGCTCGGGTCTGGCCTTTGTGTTCCGCGTCTTCAACCGCCTGTCTTACGCTCTGGTGATGGATGCAGTGGAGCCTGTGAATGTGGGCGACGCTGTCGTCGCACCCTGATCCGGTTGAGCGGGTACGACAAAGAACTTCCTTACTGGCTCCGGCTGTGCCTGATTCCAGGCATTGGGCCGGAGCGCCAGCGGCTGCTCCTGGCCGCTTTCGGCCTCCCTTCCCAGATATTTGCAGCCAGACACGCGGCCCTTGCCGACGTGATCGGCGAACGCTTGTCCAAGGCCCTGCTCAGCCACGACAACCAAGCCGGGGTTGAAAACGCCTTGCGCTGGGTGCAGGAGGAGGGCAACCATATCCTCGCCCTGGGGGAGCCTGACTACCCGCCTGCGCTGCTTGAAATCCCTGATCCGCCCTGCCTGCTCTACGCCAAGGGCCAACTGGCTCTGCTGGCTCGCCCGGCGCTGGCGATGGTCGGGGCACGCAACGCTACCCCGCAGGGCGAACAGAATGCGACAGCCTTTGCCCAGTCACTGGCGGAGGCGGGCATCACGGTCATCAGCGGCTTGGCGCTTGGTATCGATGCAGCGGCCCATCGTGGCGGGCTGAAGGGGCCGGGCAGTACGATTGCCATCATCGGCACCGGCGCCGACCGCATCTATCCGGCGCACAACGCAGCGCTGGCCCGCGAAATCGCCGCCCAAGGCTTGGTTCTGAGCGAATTCCCGCTCGGCACGCCGCCTGCGGCACACAACTTTCCACGCCGCAACCGCATCATTTCCGGCTTGGCGCGTGGCGTGCTAGTCGTCGAGGCTGCCATCAACAGCGGTTCGCTGATCACCGCCCGGCTGGCCGGGGAGCAGGGGCGCGAGGTCTTTGCGATTCCGGGTTCCATCCACTCCCCTTTATCGAAGGGCTGCCACCTGCTCATCAAGCAGGGGGCCAAGCTGGTCGACAGCGCACAGGATATTTTGGAGGAACTGCGCCTGTCTTCCCCGGCAATCGTGGAAAAAACCGCCACGCCAGTGCTGGAGCCCGTTTCGGCTGAGCTTGATGAAGCGCAAGTGCTCGAACAAATGGGCTTTGATCCCGTTGATCCAGACACCTTGGCGACACGTTCGCGCTTGACGCCGGATGCGCTCTTCGCCATGCTGACGTTGCTGGAGCTTGATGGGCGTATTGCGCGCCTGCCAGGTGGCCGGTTTCAACGCATCAATTAGAACGCGTTGTGGGGCGCATCCCACAACGCCATGTGGGGCTGCCATGATTGACATACTGGTTTATCTGTTTGAAACCTACGGATACGCCGATGCTTGCCCCAGTGAGCCCGATCAACTGGCTCATAAGCTCTCCGCAGCGGGGTTTGAGGAAGCGGACATTACCGAGGCACTGGAGTGGCTCTCGGGTTTACACGGCACAGTGCAGAACGCTGGCGTGCCGGAAGAAAGCGAACACCGCGCGATCCGTGTATTCAGCGATCACGAAGCGGCACGTCTGGACCTTGCCAGCCGCAGCTTCCTGATGTATCTGTGCAATACCCGGGTGATCACGCCGGATCAGCGTGAGCGCATCATCGACCGCGCACTGGCGCTGGCCGCACCGGAGGTGAGCATCTCCGAGTTCAAGGTCGTGGTTCTCATGGTGTTGTGGCAGGATAAAACACCGGTGGACAAGCTGATTCTGGACGAACTGATGACCGAAGAAGTGGAGTCCGACGGTGAGGATTGGGGTGAAGCCATCGCCATCCACTGACCCCGTTTTTGTCGGGCAGTGTTGTACCTTCTGTACGGGGGCACTTGCGTAGACTTTGCCCCCACTTCTATCATCGCGCCTTCTTGGTCGTATGCTCGGCGTCCGCCTTGCCAGCCTTGATCATTCATGATCGCTTAATATCGCCTTATGACAAAACAACTCATCATCGCCGAAAAGCCTTCCGTAGCGCAGGACATTGCCCGCGCCCTGGGCGGTTTCACCCGCGAAGGCGATTATTTCGAGAGCGAAGAATACGTGCTCTCCTCCGCCGTCGGCCATCTGCTTGAACTGGCGGTGCCCGAAGAATTCGAAGTCAAGCGCGGCAAATGGAGCTTTGCGCATCTGCCCATGATCCCGCCGCACTTCGCCCTCAACCCTATCGAAAAGAGTGCCGATCGGCTACGGCTGCTGACCCGGCTGATCAAGCGCAAGGATGTGACCGGCCTGATCAACGCCTGTGACGCGGGACGCGAAGGGGAACTGATCTTTACCTATGTGGCCCAGCATGCGGGAACGGCCAAGCCCGTCCGCCGCCTGTGGTTGCAGAGTATGACGGCGCAGTCGATCCGTGATGGCTTCCAGCAACTGCGCACCGCCAACGATATGTCCGGCCTGCGCGAAGCCGCCATCTGCCGTGCAGAGAGCGACTGGCTGATCGGTATCAACGGTACGCGGTCAATGACCGCCTTCAACTCCAAGAGCGGCGGTTTTCACCTGACCACGGTTGGGCGGGTGCAGACACCGACGTTGGCGATCCTGGTCGAGCGGGAAGAGCGCATCCGCCAGTTCAAGTCACGTGATTATTGGGAAGTCGAAGCTCAGTTCGAGGTTGGCGCAGGCAGTTACGTTGGGCGCTGGTTCAATGAGCACTTCAAGAAGCCCGAAGACGACGAGCATGCCACCGCTACCCGCATGTGGGAGCAGGCGCGTGCCGAGGCGATCCGTGCCAAATGCCTGGGCAAGCCGGGCAAAGTGGAGGAAGAATCCAAGCCTTCCACCCAGCTCTCGCCCCTGCTCTTTGATTTGACCAGCTTGCAACGCGAGGCCAACGGGCGTTTCGGTTTCTCCGCCCGCACCACCCTGCAACTGGCCCAGGCGCTATACGAAAAGCACAAGGTGCTGACCTATCCCCGTACCGACGCACGGGCGCTGCCGGAAGATTACGTGGGTACCGTGCCAGGCATCCTGGGTGCGCTGCCCGATGTGTATCAGACGTTTGCGACCGAGGTCGTCAAGCGTGGCTGGGTCAAGCCCAACAAACGCATCTTCAATAATGCCAAGATTTCGGACCACTTTGCCATCATCCCGACCGGCACGGCGCCCAAAAATCTGTCTGAAGCCGAACACAAGATTTACGATCTGGTGACCAAGCGCTTCCTGGCCGTGTTCTACCCGGCTGCGGAATACCTGATTACCACCCGTATCACCCGCGTAGAGGGCGAAAGCTTCAAGACCGAGGGCAAAGTTCTGGTCAATCCAGGCTGGCTCACGATCTACGGCAAGGAAGCCAGCGTGGATGGTGAGGAAGCCACCGGTTCGCTGGTGCCCGTCAAGCCGGGCGAAGGCGCCAAGACCGAAGAGGTACTCGTCAAGGCCAACCAGACCAAGCCGCCTGCACGCTATAACGAAGCCACCTTGCTGTCGGCCATGGAAGGCGCAGGCAAGCTCGTCGACGACGAGGAACTGCGTGCGGCCATGGCAGGGCGTGGGCTGGGTACCCCCGCCACACGGGCGCAGATCATCGAAAACCTGATTGCCGAAACCTATGTGTTGCGCGAAGGGCGGGAACTGATCCCGACCGCCAAGGCGTTCTCGTTGATCACCTTGCTCAAGGGGCTGGGCATCACCGAACTGGCTTCGGCTGAACTCACCGGGGAATGGGAATACAAGCTGGCGATGATGGAAAAGGGGCAGCTCAGCCGGGCTGACTTCATGAGCCACATCGAAGCCATGACGCGGGACATTGTGGAACGCGCCAAGACCTACGATTCGGACACCATCCCTGGGGACTTTGGCATTCTGACTTCCCCCTGCCCAAAGTGTGGTGGGCTGATCCGCGAGAACTACAAGAAATTCCAGTGTTCCGACTGTGACTACGCGTTGTGGAAGATCGTAGCCGGGCGCCAGTTTGAGCCGCATGAGATCGAAACCCTACTCACCACCGGACGCGTCGGCCCCCTGTTGGGCTTCCGTAACAAGATGGGGCGTGCCTTCAATGCCGAAATCCGCCTGAACGACGACAAGCTGCCGGAATTCGATTTCGGCCAGCCGCGTGACGGTGAAGGCTCCGAAGCGCCGGACTTCTCCGAACAGAAAAGCTTGGGGGTCTGCCCCAAATGCGGAGGCGGCGTGTATGAGCATGGCACCACCTATACCTGTGAGAAGGCGCTTGGCCCGGAGAAGAGCTGCGACTTCCGTTCCGGCAAGGTGATCCTGCAGCAAGCTATCGAGACGGAGCAGATGGAGAAGTTGCTGGTCAGTGGCAAAACGGACCTGCTACGCAATTTCGTCTCCTCGCGCACGCATCGCAAGTTCTCCGCTTTCCTGACCTGGGATGCCAAGGCGGGCAAGGTCGGCTTCGAGTTTGAACCGCGTGCCCCCAAAGCGGCCGCCGCCAAGAAAACGGTCGCAAGCACTCCTACTGAAGAAGGCCAGGAAGCCGCAGTACCAGCTGCGGCAGAAAAGGCGACAACCACCAAACCCAAGGCCAAAGCCACGACCAAGAAGGCGCCAGCCAAAACCAGTCGCAGCAAAAAAACCACCGCCTGATCAAGCGGCTGGCGCTTGTTTTAGGCATCAGGGGTGCAGCGCACGCCTGATGCCTGCCAATTTGGATTGCTCTCTGCCGGTTCCGGCATCTGGGCCTGTCGGCCCGCCTTGGGGTAAGCCCGCCTACAAACGCAGGGCCTCCCTCTCCAGTCACCACATTATCAACATTGGTTATGGCCGCGACTGGGCCTCCCTTCTATGCAGTAGAAGGTGACGGGGACGCCGTTTTATCCTATCGTGACGCATGGCAGGCATATTTCTGCCAAACCCCAGCCACACCCGAGACAAATGTGGCGGACATACATCTGCATCCACCAAGAGAGAGACTGAACATGACAACAGTTGGTCAGATCCTGACGGACAAAGGTCACCAGATCCACGCGGTAACACCCGACCATTCGGTATTTGAGGCACTGGAATTGATGGCCAAAAAGGACATCAGCGCCGTGCTGGTCATTGAGGGTGAGCGTCTGGTCGGCATCTTTACCGAGCGTGACTATGCCCGCAAAATTATCCTGCAAGGGCGCACTTCGCGGGATTCCAGAATCGGGGAGATGATGAGTCAGAACCTGCTGACGGTATCCCCCTCACAGACCGTTGAAGACATCATGGCAATCATGACGGAAAACCGCTTCCGCCACCTGCCTGTGGTCAGTCAGGGCAAGCTGATCGGCATCGTCACCATCGGGGATGCCGTCAAGGCCATGCTGGATCAGCAGCAGCAGACCATTCGCCATCTCTCCGGCTATATCTCGGGCGAACTCAACCCTAACTGAGCGGCCCGGTTCTCGCTATCCGACAGGCACCTGAGGGTGCCTGTCGGCGCTCATGCCTCCAGAAACAATAATGCCAATGCATCTAATTCTCAATACAGCTTTGAATTCATTGAATATTTTTTGATAACGATCTAAACCTGAGTGTTTTTCTGGGATAATTCCTATCAGATTGTTTCCCTCAACAAATGTTACCCATGAATCGTAAATCCCGTGTTGCCCTGCTGTCCGTGGGCTCCAATACCCTCCTGATCATCCTCAAGCTGATCGTCGGGCTGCTCTCTGGCTCGGTCAGTATCATTTCTGAAGCCATCCACTCCACCATGGATTTGGCGGCAGCCGTCATTGCCTTCTTCTCGGTAAGGGTTTCAGACCTGCCACCCGATGCGGACCACCCCTATGGTCACGAAAAGTGGGAAAACGTGTCGGGGGTCATTGAGGGCGCGCTGATTGTGATCGCCGCCGGATGGATCATCTACGAAGCCGCTCACAAGCTGCTGGCGGCCAGCCCGATTGAATCCGTGGGCCTGGGCTTTGGCGTGATGGCCATTTCCGCCCTGGTCAACGCACTGGTGTCGGCCCGCCTCTACAAAATTGCCCGCGAAGAGCAATCCATTGCCTTGGAAGCAGATGCCTTGCACCTGAAGGCCGATGTGTATACCTCGCTGGGCGTGGCGGGTGGCCTGGGGCTGATCTGGATCACCGGATGGACCATCCTTGACCCCATCGTCGCCATCCTGGTGGCGATTTTCATCCTGCGTGAAGCCTTCTCGCTGATCAACAACGCTTTTCTGCCATTGATCGATACCAGCCTGCCCGAAGCCGAGCTGGAAATTGTACGCAAGGTTGTCAGCCACTATGCCGACGAAGTGCTGGATCTGCATGACCTGCGCAGCCGTCGTTCGGGCAAGACACGGCATATCGACATGCATCTGATCATGCATCGCTCACGCACGCTGGAGCAAGCGCACGCGCTATGCGACCGCATCGAGGCCGAAATTTCGATCCAGTTGGATCACGCCAAGGTGCTGATCCACCCGGAATGCTGCGCTAGCACCTGCCTGTGCACCCCATCACAGGCCCAGCTTCAAGCATAAAACCGATCAGGCGGCACTCAACCCTTCGGCCTGTAAGGCGGCACGCACGGCAGGCCGCAGGCCGATACGCTCAATATAGTGGGCCAGCAGGGGCCAGGGGGAGAGGTCGAATTTGGCCTCTTTGGCCCAGCCCAACACCACGAAGAGGTAGATGTCGGCCACCGTCATCACGTCCCCCATCAGGAAGGTGCTGTGCTTGAGGCAACTCGACACGAAATCCAAGCGCTTATGCAGTTGTGCATGGGTGCTTTGCAGCCAATCGCCGCTGATTTGTGGGTGAAAAAGCTGGCCCATGCTCTTGTGCAGTTCCGCCGCAATGAAGTTGAGCCACTCCTTCAACTGGGTACGCTCAAAGCTACCCGTCAGCGGCACCAACCTTGATTCGGGTTTCAGGTCAGCCAGATATTGCACGATTGCCGCCACTTCGGTAATCACCTTGCCGTCGTCCAGCTCCAGCGCAGGCACATAGCCTTTGGGGTTGATCTGCACATAATCTCGCCCATCACCGGTCTTGCCGCTGGCTAGGTCCACAGGCACAAGCTGAAAAGACAATTCCGCTTCGCGCAGCACAATATGTGCGGCCAACGAACAATATCCGGCAACGTAAAATAGCTTCATGGCATAAACCTTTTAAAATTCGGGGAGGCGGCGATTATCTACCGATGCAACTGACTGCATTCTGACAAACGCCCCTGTCTATTTGGGCAGATTTTGAAGCCTCTGTCGATCAGGGCATACGATGCTTTTGTTTTTTGGCATATTCATTACATACAGCTTCTGCGCAGTAATTCCTTGTTTCGCTGGCAATAATTCGATCGATATACCAAATATCTATTATTCCATATAGATACATGGAATCATGACATCTTTCTCCATGCACTCGGCTAGCGCCACGCAAGCTGCCATTCTGCAGCCAAGGCCGAACCCCACCCCCGAGAACACGCCACAGAGGCGATCAGGCCCTGCAGAATCATCTGATGAACGTGTCGGCGCATGTCACTATAGCGCTTATCCTCTGGCAGGCTGTACCATGATGCAGCACGTCCGCGACCCACTACACAAAACATGTCCAGCATACGTTTGATACCTACCATTCTTTGCGGTGGCTCAGGCTCCCGTCTATGGCCCGTTTCCCGGGATCTTCACCCCAAACCTTTCATCCGCCTGGCAGATGGGCAAAGCCTGCTGCAAAAATCCTTTTTGCGCGGGGCTGCGTTACCCGGTGTCAGCGAGATATTGACCGTGACCAACCGGGAGTTGTCTTTCAAGGCCAAGGATGAGTTTGCCGAGATCAATGGAGCAGGGCTGGCGACTTCTTTCATTCTGGAGCCTTTTGGCCGTAACACTGCTGCGGCCATTGCCACCACGGTGCTATGGGCAGAGCAGACACACGGCGCGGATACCCTGATCCTGGTATTGGCTGCCGATCATCTGGTGGCNGATCAGGCTGCTTTTGCCACGGCCGTCGCCAAAGCGTGTGAGCTGGCGCAGCAGGACCGGCTGGTGACATTCGGCATCCAGCCCAATGCGCCGGAAACGGGCTATGGCTACATTGAGGCAGACGGCCAGGATGTGTTGCGCTTTGTGGAAAAGCCGGANAAGGAAGCTGCCGAGCAATATCTGGCCACAGGGCGCTTCCTGTGGAATTCAGGCATGTTCTGCTTCAAGGTCAGCACCATGCTCCAGGCCATGCAGGCGCATTGCCCGGAGATCCTGGAATTGAGCCGGCAATGCTTCAAGAAGTCCCGCTACACGCAGGGCCAGAACTTCAGCGAAGTGGACCTGGATGCCGCGAGCTTCCAGCAGGTGCCCAGCACCTCGATTGACTATGCCGTCATGGAAGTGTCCAAGCAGGTTGCCGTGGTGCCTTGCGACATTGGCTGGAGCGACATCGGCTCCTGGAATGCCCTGGGCGACCTGAGCCCGGCGGATGACAAGGGCAACCGCGTGGTCGGCAACACCGTGCTGCTCCACGATGCCAGCAACTGCTATGTGCAGAGCGACCGGGTGGTAGGTGCCGTCGGCGTTGATAACCTGATTGTCGTCGATACGCCGGACGCACTGCTGGTG
>NZ_KB892858.1 GCF_000373965.1 Uliginosibacterium gangwonense DSM 18521
TCGCAAACATCTAGGCCACATGCTCCATGAGTTGGCGTGTCAGAAGGAGTGCAAGATTCTAGAAGGGCACTTGATGAGTGATCACATTCACATATGCATCAGCATACCGCCGAAGTACTCGGTGGCGAATGTGGTGGGTTACATCAAAGGCAAGAGTGCCATCTCGATAGCGCNTCGGTTCAATGGGCGAACCCGGAACTTTGGTGGTGAGAGTTTCTGGGCCAGAGGGTATTTCGTCTCAACGGTGGGGCTGGACGAGGAGATGGTTCGAGCCTACATCCAACACCAAGAGAAGGAAGACGAGCATTACGACCAACTAAAGTTGGGCATGTGACGGCCGCCTTCAGGCGGCGCATGTAGCTGCCCCTTTGAGGGGCTAACAAACTAAAGCCCCCGGCTTTGCCGGGGGATACTTACTAACAGTAATATAAAAAGGGCTTCTTGTTCATGGAGCAAAAATCTCCTGTGGTAAACACTAAAATTAACGCGGCAATTTATTACTAAAGATACGTCATAAATTTTACATAGGGGGTGCCCCATAATGAGGCAGATGAGTACTTGTAGGGTACTTGTCTTGCTGCAAGGTCTAGCGTGTTGTCCGTCTAACTCCATTGCGCCGTTCGGTCAAAAGATGTATTTACTGACACAGAAACAAGTAATTAGCGTATTCGGTAAGCAAAAAATAGACCAGCAGTTCGCGCAGAGATCGCTTGTCCAGTGAAAAATTCCATCTGGAATGTGTTTATTTACTGTCTCGAATTGCTGTTTTATGTATAAAAAATCGACGAAAAAATACACTCTTAAGCCTACAGAATGTAGCATGAGGGTCCCCTCGACTTCCCGCCACACTGGATGAGCACAGTATTTGTCCTGTTTTTAAATGTTGACGGCTGTGATGTAATCAAGAGTCGACACACACACCTCAAATACAGTCATCGGCTGCTTTGGACGACGACGAGTTGGTCATAGCCATAAAGCTTATCGTCCTGCATGTCTAAACGCCAGCGCCTGGATTTAAGCCAGAATCTTCATCACGGCCTCCGTGAATCGTGTGGCAATTTTGCATGGCCGGACAGACGCTCGGGTCTGCCTCATGCCCCTCCGCGTTATCTCCTTTAGGACCCCCAGCCCTATTAACTTTCGATTAGGCGCGGGCGTTCAGAAGCGCAAAATAGCAGGTCGTACAAGGTAGGGATAATGCCAAGAGTTACCAACGTACCCAGCGCCAAGCCGCCAATCATAGTAATCGCCATGCCAGTCCAAAGAGGCCCCGCGAATAACATCAGTGGCACAAGTCCAACGATGCAAGTTAACTTGGTCATGACAATTGGCCGCAGCCGCTTGACTGCCGCCGCGATCACTGCGTCGTGCCGACTCTGTCCATCGGCAAGTTCAGCGGCGATACGCTCTAGTAATAGCACCGCGTTGTTGACGATAATGCCGGCCAAAGCGAGCAGGCCAAAGGTAGCCATAAAACCGAACGGATAGCCGGTGACAAGCAGCGCGAGTGCAGCTCCGATCAGTACGAACGGAATACTGATAACGATGATCAACAGCTTGCGGAACGAGTTGAATTGCCAGATGAACAGCAGCAATATCGCAACTAAGGCATGTGGCATGTATTGCAACAGAGCTTGGTTTGCCTCGGCAGAATCCTCCAGTTCGCCCCCTATCTCGATACGGTAACCTGGTGGCAGGCGCAGTGCGGCAACCTTGTCAGCCAGGGCACCAACAACCTCGGTCGTGGTCATGTTCGGATTGTGTCCGGTGATAGTGATGGTGCGGCTTAGGTTACGGCGTTGAATAGCTGACGGCTCTGATGATAACTTGATGTCGGCGATCGCCAACAACGGAACAGGGACTCCACCAGCCTGCGGGTAGATTAAAGTTGTCCCAGGATCACGCGCTGTGATGCGCTCTCCATCCGCGCCCCGAATTACGATAGGTACATTGACCCCACTATCGCGGATCACAGAAACATCCACCCCGCTGTAGCGTAACTGCAGGGCTTGAGCAATGTCATCGCTGCTCACGCTCGCGCGGCGTGCTTTGACTTGGTCAACCAGAACTTCGTAGCGGGGAATGCGAGATTCCCAGTCATCGCTAACATCAACGGTGCCAGGTAACTGCCGTAGCGCTTGAGCGATACCAGCGGCTATGTTGCGCAACTGGACTTCGTCCGGCCCGACAACTCGATAGACAGCCACGCCGGACTCAGTCGAGCCCAGCGAGAAACGCTTGGGTTCGGCACGTACAGCAGGATAATTATTACGAATGTGCTGACGAACGCGAGATATCACGGCGTCGATATCGGTACCGGGACGAACACTGACGGTAAAATAGGCAATGTTCGCAGCGGCCTGTGGCGGGTTGAGTCCCAGCACGATCCGTGGGCCACCGTCGGCTACGTAGCCAATGCTGTCGACAATCTCGGGGTTTCGTTTGAGATCGGCCAGCCAGCCGCTGATTGATTGTACGGTACGCAGCGTTTCGCGCGAATCGGCGCCGGGCTGCAAAGTCACGGACATCTGAAACTGTAGGCGGTCGGACTTGGGTAGAAAACTGTAGGGAATCGAGCCCAGTATGCTCACCGCGCCTACCAATAGCATCAGCATGCAGCCCAGGAAAAGCACCTTGTGCTTAAGCAACTGTTCGATAATACGTCGGTAGCATCGGTATAGCCAGGAATCGTAATGGTCGGCATTGACGTGCGCGCGAGCGAAATACACACATAGCAATGGGGTTACGGTGATGCTGAGCATCCAGGAACCAAGCAGAGTCACCGCCAATACGATTGCCAGGGATCGCATGAATTCGTTGGTGCTGGTATGGCCGAAGAAAAAGGGCGAAAACGCCAGCACGATGACCAACGAAGATGTCAGCAAAGGGATTGCCAGTGTGCGGCCCGCACTTTCGCAGGCTTGGCGGCGTTCTTCGCCAGAGGCTAGGCGACGTTCGATGTCTTCGGCAATGACAATGCCATTGTCCACCAGTAATCCAAGCGCAAGAATGATCGCTGCGATGGAAACCATCTGTAATTCCACGTTCAGTGCACGCATGACAATTAGGGTTCCGAGGATAGTCAGCGGCACAATCGCTCCGACGATCAGGCCAGTGCGCCAGCCCAGAAACAGCATCACTACCGCCATCACGATAACCACGGTTTCTCCCATAACGTGGTGCATCTTGCTCATTTCGCGCTCGACCACATCTGCTTGGAAAGTAACAACGTGCTGGGAAAAGCCGAGCGGCAACATCTTGGCGGTTTCCCCGAGCTTCTGGCGCAGAGCCTTGCCAACTTGCTCGATGTTATAGCCGGGAGCCATCGATACCGCCACCACCACCGCCGGTTGGCCCTGGTAGATGGCGGCGCTCTCCGGTGGATCGGTTGGCATCAACTCGATTCGAGCCAATTGCGACAGCGGGATTTGTTGCGAGCCGTTCGCGGTGCTGATGGAAATGAGCGTATCGCGCAATCCGCTCAGTGTGCGAACCTCCCCCGAGGTTGTGACGGTCATTGCTAGCCCGGAAGCGGAAATTAGCCCTCCGGCAGTGACCACGTTCTGCGCGCGCAACTGCTGTGCCACCGCAGCCGGAGTGAGGCCAGCACCGCTCAGCCGGAGACGATCAAAAGAAATATAGATGCGCTCATCCTGCATCCCATGGAAGGTGACACGCTCCACCCCGGGAACGCTATACAATTGCGCACGCATCTGTCGCAAGGGCGCGCGCATCTCACTGGTACCGAAGCCCGGAGCAGTTACAGCAATCGAAGCGATTGCGACGCGGCCAAAATCATCGTCGACGAAAGGCCCCTGCGTACCTGGAGGCAGCTCAGTGGCAGCCTCAGAAACCTTATTGCGGACGCGTTGCCACAGCGCGGACATATCTTCAACATTGTCGTTGGCGGTCAATTGCAAGATCGCGCTGCCTGGTCGAACGGTAGTAAGAACTTTTTTGATACCAGTGATTTCCCTCAGGCGCTCTTCGATCGGACGCGCAATCATGTCTTCGACACGCTCTGTCGGCATGCCAGGGAATGCGACCTGCACCATTGCGTCGCGTACCGTTACACTAGGTTCTTCCTGGGATGGGAATCCAAGAAAAGTGATAATCCCGCCGATCAGGATCATCGCAGCAGTAAACAGGGTTAGCCTGCTCGAATTGATGGTAGCTCGGGTTAGGTTCATGGCGTGGCGTTGCTGGTCAGGCGGGTATCTGGGCTGAAGGGAACAACCGACTGGCCATCGGTAAGAAAAGCAGCGCCAGCAGCGACGATCTGCTCACCAGAACTCAGACCCAAGCGGATGTGTACGCGGTCATCTACGATGTTGTCAGTGATAACTTGGCGTTGATGGACGGTCGCGTTATTTTTTTGATACACGAATACTGTCGTCTTACTACTATTTGCTCCAGGCACGAGAGCACTCAACGGCACACTCAAGGAGTCTTCGTCACTGCGCGGAAGTGCCAACAGCAGGTTCTCGCCACTATGCAGCCCAGTTGCGGCGGCGCCTGCACTGTCGAAGATGGTTTGTACTGTGGCGCCTCCGTCTATATGTTGAGCAACACTACGTAACCGCAGGGGAAATGGTTGATTGGACATATTGCTGCGGTAAGCATGAACCTCCTGCCCAATATGCATCTGCGCCACGAGATCCGATGGCAGCAGTGCTATTACTTGAGGATGCCTTTCTCCCTCCAGTTGCAGCACCGGTTGCCCAGCCGCGATGTTCGCGTCAGGCATTTGCAGACGGGCAACCACACTCCCCCCAAAAGGGGCACGAATCTCCATCTGACGTACGCCACGTCGCGCCAACTCCCGTTCCGACTGTGCGCTACGATAACGTGCCTGCGCGGTGGCTAATGCGGTCTTGACACTAGTCAGCGTGGTTGCCGATACAGCACCGTCTTCGAACATGTGCTGCTGTTGGCTTGCCTGGGCCTGCTGTTGCTTTAACTCGGCAACAGCGATTTCAAGATTGGCTTCAGCTTGCTCCAGGCGCAATTTGCCTGGTTCCGGATCCAAGCGTGCCAGAACCTCGCCTTGGCGTACCTGATCACCAACCTCGACACGGATGGACTCAATGTGCCCACTGGTCTCGAAACCCAGCTCGGCCCGTTGCTCTTGACGAACTTGGGCAATGAAGTGGGTCGTGGCGTTACTGCGATCTGTGGCAACAGTCTCCAATTTGACCACCCGAGGTGTTTCAGGGGGTGGCGTGGAGTTCCGGCTACAGCCGGTCAGCCAAGTCGTCGTCAGTAATGCGGAGACGCAGACAAGAAGTGTGAGATGCAATTTCATGGACGAAGGCTCTGTTGGATTCTGTCAGAACGTGTAGGTCACCGCGGCAAGGCCCGTTGCGAAGGAGCGGCGTTTTACAATCGGACTGTCACCTGCGTTGTCTGCATAGCGCATACCCGTAACCTGCAACGACGTATTCCAGTGTGAAGTGATCGCGTGATCCCAACCGAGGCTTACCGAATAGGCATAGAGGCCAGAATGTGTCTTATAGGGATGAAACAGGGTCTGGGTGCTTTGTTTGTCGGTTACGCCGAAGTAAGCCTGGTTGAACCGGCTGTCACCAAAGTGCGTGTTCAGATCAAAGCCGATAAAGTCTTTCTCGGTATGTGCCAAGGTGAACTTGGCACTCACGCGGTAGCGATTGCGGTGCGCCCCTTCCTTGAGAGCAAATTCGGCTTCTGCGTCTGCTGCCAACCATGGCGTGATCTGTTGCATGAGCTGGGTGCGCGTGGTAATCGACCCATGAACGTTCCCCATTCCGGCTAGTTTTTTCGAGCCCGGACGCATATCACTATCCTTGTCCAAGCGACCAAGGTCGTAGTAGATAGATTGACTCGCAAAGAATCCGCTCTTGGTTTCGAACTGCACCCCAGTGCCACGGGTGGAGTCTAGAAAGAAGATCCCGCGCTGCACTGACAATACAGGTAGTAGCTGTGCTCTATAGTCAGAAGAGCCATAGTAACGAGGTGCAAACGTCGTACTGACGCCAATGCTGATATCCGTCTTGTCACCGAATATACTTGTGCTCGCATCCGATGCGTGAGAATCACCATCGGCTGCAATTGCACTGAGAGGCGTCATCAGAAGCGCGAGAACAAGTACGGGTGTGTAGGTTGATAGTTTCATATAGAGCATCCCTTAAAGAAGTGGTGAGTCAGGAAGCGTGCGACAAATGCACACCATAGAACGCGCGGAAAAGCGCGATGCGGTTAAGCAGCAGAGCCTGGCGGGCCTGAAGATATTCCAGCTCCATCTGCTCGACGCTGATACGTTCAACGAGCAGTGCCGTGCGATCTTGCAAGCCAAGTGCGACGCGCTTGTCCATACGCTCAATACGTAGCCGCTCACGCCCCAAATTAGTCTGTTCACGTTGGTCCTGTTGCTGTAGGCTTGGCCGTACACCAATTGCATCAGCGACTTCGCGGAATGCAGACTCAATAGCCTTTTCGTAGTCGGCGATGCCCGCCTGCTTGCGTAGGTACGCAACATCAAGGTTGGCTCGATTACGTCCGAAGTCGAAGATTGGCATTGTCAATTGCGGCATGAAAGTCCATGTCCGGCTTGCAGACTCGAACAAGCCCTGCAGGCTGTCGCTTGCGCCGCCGAAAGAAGTACTCAAACGAATTGTTGGAAAAAATGCCGCGCGTGCAGCGCCAATATCGGCATTGCGTGCGCGTAGTTCGGCTTCGGCCTGCTGGACATCTGGCCGCTGCAGCAGCACGGTAGACTCCAAATCCCGTAACCCCCAGTCATTGTGGTCACTGGGCTGCAGCTCTTCGAGAGTCCCGTAGCCAATTGGCGCTTCAAAGCCCGCAATTAGCTGAAGGGCACGGCGCGCGGCATCGTGGTCGCTAATTGCCTGCATGGCACGTACTTGCGCTTGATCAGCTTGCCGACGTTGCCGACTCAGTTCGTCATCAGAGATTAAGCCGACGCCATGTTGACTACTTGCAAACGCCATCAGCGCCGCGCAGTCCTCCATAATGGCGCTGTAGTACGCCTGCGCTTGAAAGGTTGCACGTTCTAATGTATAGGCACGTAGCAACTCGGCAATAAGCGCTCCACGCGCGGCCTGCTGTCCGTAGCGAGTGGCGAGATATCGTTGCTGTGCAGCAATGGATAGCGATGCCATCCTCCCGAAAAAATCCAACTCGAAATCATTGATCCCAATACCTACAGTTGCCAGTTTTTGGCCGTAGCGCTCTTGCATATCTACCGCACTGTAACTCTGCCGTACGCCTTGAGCGTTGGCGCTCAGTGTCGGGAGTTGCCGTGAGTGTTCAATCTGGTAGTAAGCGCGGGCCTGCTGTACCTGCAAGACAGTAATACGGAAATCGGGGTTGTGAACCAGCGCTTGAGTAACCAGCGGCACCAGATCAAATCTAGGCGAAAAGTCGCCTAAAAACCGCTGTTCTTCCAGAGACAGCGCCACATTGGTAGTGTCTGAGCGCGTATCAACCGTGAGATTGGCTCCCCCCAGAGTCTGTGGAACCTTGAAATGCGGATTCTCATAGACAGGCGCTAGCGAGCAGCCCCCTAACTGAAGCAGGATCAGCAGAGCCAGGATCGCATGGTAAGACCAAGTGCCGTGCCAACCTTCGTGTAGGGATGCTAAAATCATGATTATCAATCGAGAGGATTTCGATTGCGTAAGATACGGAGGCTGTTTCAAGCTGGCATTCAGGATTCTTCAAGATTTCATCAAGACACATGACCCAACCCCCAACAAAATGAATTATTCGAAAAAAATTCTCGTTGTAGAAGACGATGTGGACAGTGCAAACATTCTTGAAGCCTATTTGCGCCGTGATGGATTCGAGGTCGCCATCGCAGAGGATGGGGAGAAAGCAATCATGGTGCACCAGCAGTGGCATCCAGATCTTGTTCTGCTTGATATCATGCTGCCCAGGCTTAGTGGCACCGAGGTACTATCGGCAATCCGCCGAGCTGGCGACACCCCGGTGATCATGGTCACAGCAATCGGGGATGAGCCGGAAAAACTTGGGGCACTTCGATATGGGGCCGACGACTACATCGTCAAACCCTATAGTCCCAAAGAGGTTCTCGCTCGCGTATATGCGGTTTTGCGCCGCGCAAGACCTGCGCGTCGCACGGAAGATCGGCTGCAATACGACCGACTCGAAGTTGACCGTGGTGCGGTCTTAGCTACGGTGCGCAACCCGGACGGGCAAGTAGTGCCACTTGACCTGACTCCTACTGAGTTCAATATTTTGGTGACACTGCTTGAGACTCCCTTCAAAGCATTTACGCGAAGCGAGCTTCTGGAGATTTGCCTTCCGGAAAGTGAAGCATTGGAGCGCGTCGTTGATACGCATTTACACAACCTGCGCAGGAAACTGGAGAGTGTAAACATCACCGGCGTGCTGGTGACAGTGCGAGCAATCGGTTATCGTTTCCGATGAAATCGGCATTCACTCACGGCAAAAAAAGACATTCCCCTCTGTGGCAGTGGGTTGGATTGCGGATGAGCGCACTGGCTGTGGTCACGGTGCTCGCCATTGTTTTTGCCATGTGGCTACGCTTTGCGATTTGGGACTGGCAGACGCTGAAACAATTGCCGCCAACCGCACGGCAGGAAATGATGCAGTTGCGCAAAGATCCGCATAGCAACGAGCAGCACCTGTGGAAGTTGTTCGAGGACTACTATGACGTAGCTGACTTCTTGCCTGGATTGGCCAATCGGGACTGGTTGCTGCTGGCTGCATTGGTCGCTGGGTCGATTCCTTTGATCATTCTGTGTGGGCTGCTCGCCTCACGCCCCTTGTCGCGGCAGTTTTTCAGTGTGGCACAAGCCGCCCGGCAGATCCGGGACGGCGATTTCTCTGCACGTGCAAAAGTGATCTCTGGAGCACCGGATGAGTTAGCTAGCTTTGCGACGGACTTCAACAGTATGACTGCGCAGCTGCAGCAGTATGAGCGTGAAGTGAGGGAGTCGAGTGCGATGCTTGCCCACGAACTGCGCACGCCTCTTAATGCGGCCATGGGGCGCATGCAGGGAATGCTGGACGATGTATTTCCCCGCACCGACGATCAACTGTTGATGGTGCATCGTCAATTGGAGCAGATCAATCGTTTGGTCGGCGATTTACACCTGCTCTCTATGGCCCGTGCCAACAAACTGATGCTGGAATTCAGCAACATCCTGGTCAGTGATCTTGTTGATGAGCGTTTAACTTGGTTGGCACAACCATTACAGAATGCCGAAATGAAGGTTCAGGTGAACATTCCAGAGCAGCTAACGCTCAGCGCAGATCGTGATCGGATCGGACAGGTGTTATCCGTCTTGATCGACAACGCACTCCGCTATGCTGCTTCCGGCAAGAGCCTATCGATTGAGGCCAGTACTTCGAGCAACGACGTGACGATCAGTGTCTGTGACCGCGGACCGGGTGTAGCGCTAGAGCAACTGCCGAGAATGGTGGACCGGTTTTGGCGCGCAGAGGATTCACGCGCTCGCCATTCTGGAGGCAGCGGGCTTGGTCTTGCAATTGCTTCAGCAATCTGCCAAGCACATGGCGGCGCTCTAGAGTTCACTGGGAGAGTCGGTGGTGGTCTATGTGCACGAATACGACTACCGATCTCTGGTGAGTCAAGTAATCGGTGAAGTAGTGTGATTTTTGGTTCGCTTGATACTTGAGGCTCAGCTTAGCCGAGCGTCTCCTATGGGTTAGAAATCATTCGGGACAACTTCCCAGCCTACGACTGTTGATCTTCCTATTGCGGACCTAACTAAGCCGGGTCACCAACGGAGGCATAGGCCGACTACCTGTCTAATGCGGTCGGCATCAGGCCGTGTCTCGGCTAAAGCCGACAGTCGGTCGTTACCAAGAAAATGGCAGCAATGCAGCCAACAGCGGCCACTTGATGGCAATGGTGCAGAAAGGCTGTTTTCGGTGGGACTGAACGACTCAGACCGACCGAGGCCGTGTAAAAACGCTGTGGAATTCCAGGGGACAAAAAACCGACCCTTTAAAACGGCCCATACGCAACAATCGTTCATGCGGGAGAGGTAAAGTAACTCCCGGAAAATTGCAAATCCGGCTCTTCATTACGTTTTTGCACAGTCTGGACCCACAAGAGACATTCCGCCCCGCACTCAATGAGCGTCCACTATTGAAGTAGTAGGGTCCGTCATCTACGGGTGGAGGATGTGACGCTAGTCAGCCGCCTTGGTGAATTGTCTGGCGATGAAAGACCAGATCATCCGTGAGGCATCCGGGCCTTTAGGATCGCTGTAAGGATACCCTGCGGCGCCGCCGCTCCAGGCGTGACCGAGCTGGTCGACTTCACAGAGCGTTGCAATCAGGCGGCCACTATTTCGATAATCGGTGATCATCGCGGCATATCGGGTACCTCGCTGCACCCGGCGCGGCTTGCTCGCACGGGCACCGACGCGCTCCCCCCAGCGCATGGCCGCTTCGGCGCCATTCCCCGGCGCCACCACGTAGTCAGAGGTGCCATGAATGACCAACAATGCGGGCAGCCTGACATTGGGCGGGATGGCAGGGAGAGGCGATATCGTGACGTTTTTCCCGAACATGGCCTTGATGGCACCAGCTGACGAGTGAGCAACGCCAGGGGCGATTCCCGAGTGCATAGCGATGGCCCGAAAGCGTTCGGGATGCTGAGTGGCCAGCAACACGGCCATGCAGGCCCCCGCTGAAATCCCCGCCAAGGCAAGCCGGCCACGGTCGACGGCCTGCGTCCGGCAAATCTGTTCGATGGCCGCGCTGATCGAATGCATTTCAGCTTGTGCGCGGCCCGTGCGGGTGTCGTACCAGTTCCAGCAACCATGCACATTCGACAGGCGATCCTGCTCGGGATAGAGCACAAAAAAGCGCTCACGGGCCGCGATGGTGTTCATCCGACTGCTGGCGGCCAGTGCTTCGGCATCCTGCCCGCAGCCATGCAACATGACCAGCAAGGGCAGACTCTCGGTGCACCGTACACTTGGCGGCTTATACAGCCGATAGCGGCGAAGGTCGGCCGTGCCAATGGCGAGCCCCGTTGTCCAGTTCGCCGACTTCGCCATCACCTTCTTGCCAGTCACACGCTGGCGCACGAGCGGAGTGGCCCGCAAGCCCTTCTTGATAGCCTTGGTTCCAACGTGCATTGCTGCCCGTGTCATTGTCTTCAATACGCCCTGGAGCGATCGGCTCCAGGCCGATTGTTTCAAGCGCCTTACCATTGCTTATTCCTCTAACTGGATTCGATTCAACACACCCTATTTTCGGGCCTAGCCTTTGGCGCCTCTGTTGGCTTCCGAACATTTGCCCGGGTTGTGCGATATGGGTGCTAGCGCACCGATTCGCGAACGTGCTCGGCCTAATCTCTCCGGACCCTGCCGGATCGTCTTTTCGGTGCGGCCTCCATCAACCCGTTTCAGGAGCATCAAATGAACGATACGACCAACACAGCTGTAATCAATGCCGGTAGCCTTGGCTCAAGAGTCCTCAGTGCCAGCTCGCTCAGCAGCGATGATGTGTACAACCCGAAAGGCGAAAAGCTCGGCAGCATCAAGGAACTCATGCTGGACATCGAAAGTGGCAAAATTTGCTACGCCGTTCTGTCCTTCGGTGGCTTCCTCAGCATCGGCGAAAAGCTTTTTGCCGTGCCATGGAGCGCTCTGGCGGTTGATACTGGAAATAAACGCATTGTCATGGATACAGATGAAGAACGCCTGAAGAATGCGCCGGGTTTCGATTCCGACAAATGGCCCAACATGGCTGATTCAACTTGGGAAAAGAGCGTCCACGCCTATTACGGCACGACGAACTAAACGAACCCTAGATATCCGGCGAGGACTCGTAATACCTCGCCGGATACCCGTGTTGCCGCTGCTCCTAGAAAATTCATGCGGGGACTGAATACTTTGCTAGCTCACCAATGCCGTTCTAGTGACTACTATCTAGCAATTATTAGTCTTATGTACTCCGCCGAAAAGCATGGACTTTCCTGTCCAGACGTTGAGGTTTCGGATCTCTAAATTGTTGCCGCCAAGTTCCGGTTGATAAAAATGACTGGAGAATATTGAGATTGCGATGAGCTATACCGATTGCAGGGTGGTTCAACAGATGGCCGGAATGTTTTGCCATCGAAGTGGCTCAATCCTGGTTTGGAGACAAGACTTATCGACAGCGAACAGAATGCGAGCTTCGTGTGTGCTGTCGTACAGACAGTTTCCGTCCTCCGAGTAGCATGAACCCGTAGCACTCGGCGATTCCTGCCGCGATGGCCGCAATTCACTCATAGGAGGTATGTAATGACAATCGGAACAATTTTACTAATTCTCTTGGTCCTACTGCTGATTGGCGTGCTTCCATCCTGGCCACATAGCAGCAGTTGGGGTTATGGCCCGAGCGGTGGTATTGGGCTGGTGGTGCTGATCCTGATCATTCTGCTGCTGTTGGGCAAGATATAGCGCTTAGGCAGTCGTGTAGTTCTATTCGTCGAGGCGGTGGCTGCGCTCACCGTCAGACGAAAGAGACGGATACAGACAAGCCTACTTCTACCGGCTTGTGCTGGCCGCCCGAGAGAAAGCAGTCATTTCGACTGGAAAACCATCAAGCGTCGTTGCCTCCGCAATTTCTGGAGGAATGGATCATGAAGCAGCAAAAGGGAAAAATGGGTAGCATAATCCATCTCCTTTGACATACTAAAAGCAGAGGGATGCTCACGTCTGTTTTTCCCTTGGCGCCTATACCAGTTCAGAGAAATCCAGTTGCACGATTTCTCTCATTTAATTCTGGTGGGCGGGCGTTTCTTTGAGGATCTGCCTCCCTAGAGCGATCATGATTCGTCTGTTCCGTTTCAGGAGCATGGAGTCGCACCCCACCCACGGAATACTTCTATGTCAGATAAATCGAAACCCAGCGATGAGCCGCCCGCCTCAACAGGCTTCTGGCTCGCCGTCAAGAAGACTGCCAGTCGGCTACAGGATTGGTTCGTTATCCAGTCGGTGGGCGTCAAGCTGACAGTGCTGTTCATGGCCGTCCTGATCCCGGCTACCGCCCTTTATTCGTTCACCCTCATCCAGAAACAGGCCACCGCAACCGAGCAGCTCAAGAGCATCGCCGGTGCGGGAAAGGCGAGTGACGGAGCGTGGACGCTCCCCGACAAGTCATCCGTGGTGTTCGGTACCGGCTCGGTGCTCGGCTTTCTGGAAACGAACCCAACCGCGCGCGTAACGGTAATCTACAAGCCGCTGATGTGGAACGTCTCTGAGCGCATTATCCTGGTCGAGTCGCAGGGGAAGCAGTATGCGTATTATCCCAGTGATTTGGAAACCAAGATTTTCGCTGACAAGGCCGTCACCGCACCGTGGGGCGGCAAGCTGGTGTTTATTGCGCGGGGCGAGCTCAGCCCCAGCAGCCTCGAATTGATTGAACTTTTGGACCAGCGCTTTTCCAACGCCCGCCCGCAGTCCGAGAAGGACGGCTGGATGGCCGCCGTCAGTGGTGCACTATCTGTTGTGCTGACGCTTGGCGTGCTGGTTTTTCTGTACTTCCAGCTGAGGGGGCAGTTCAAGGCGCTCAAGTTCATTGAGCCAGCGCAAGTGCACGGTTCCATTGACGATCTGGTCGGCATGGACGACATCAAGGCCGAGGTGGCACAGATCAAGGACCAATATCAGCGCCGCGCGGAGTATGCCGAATACGGCATNAGCAAGCCCTTCAATGTGATGTTCAGTGGTCCGGCGGGGACCGGCAAGACTAAGCTGGCCAGTTACTTGGCCAAGGAGCTGGGGCTTCCCATCCTGTTCCATTCCGCCGCCAACCTGGAAACAGGCTTTGTTGCCGGCGGTTCGAATACGTTGAGCCGCATCATGACAATGGCCA
>NZ_KB892859.1 GCF_000373965.1 Uliginosibacterium gangwonense DSM 18521
GCGGCCGTCACATGCCCAACTTTAGTTGGTCGTAATGCTCGTCTTCCTTCTCTTGGTGTTGGATGTAGGCTCGAACCATCTCCTCGTCCAGCCCCACCGTTGAGACGAAATACCCTCTGGCCCAGAAACTCTCACCACCAAAGTTCCGGGTTCGCCCATTGAACCGACGCGCTATCGAGATGGCACTCTTGCCTTTGATGTAACCCACCACATTCGCCACCGAGTACTTCGGCGGTATGCTGATGCATATGTGAATGTGATCACTCATCAAGTGCCCTTCTAGAATCTTGCACTCCTTCTGACACGCCAACTCATGGAGCATGTGGCCTAGATGTTTGCGAATCGCTCCGAAGATCGCCTTCTTCCTCTTCTTCGGAATGAACACCACATGATATTTGCAGTCCCACGTCGTATGGCTCAGGCTCTGATACTCTTGCATTGGAAACTCCTATCTCTTGGTCGAGACAGAAGCTTCTAGGTCACCGTATCACACGGTCAAACCTGGCGAGTCCCCCGGCAAAGCCGGGGGATTACCGAATTTATTTACGTGCAGCGAACTGACGCATCCGTGTCGCAATTCCATCCTTACGCTTTTTCGGCTGGGGCTCTGTGCTCGACGGATGCGCAGATGACGAATGGGGTCGCAACCCGATGTGTGCAGCTTGGCTTCGCACATGAGTCCGAGCCTCACCCGACTCTCTGCTTATCGTACGCTCATGAGCATTGCTTGCTTCATCAACAACTGATGATGACTTGTAACCGAAGCACTCTAGCACTTTATTCACGACATCCCCCTTAGCTTTGAAAAACAGATCAGACAATTCACCAAATTGAAAAAATATACATTTTGCCTAGCAATTAATACACCCAAAAACAGGCGACTGTTTTCTAGGTTCGGGAATCACACCTTGATTTCGCGTTTGATAACCTTCAATGTTGGTGCGCGAACAATAGGACCCGATTGGCTTGAGTAGTGCGCGTTGAAAATTACCCAGGTGGCTAACCTTCCTGCTCGGTTTTTGAGTGGGTGCTTTGGCTTTGCCGAATGAGAGTCATCGGGAACAGTACACAACCCCTCTTGTATCAGATGAGGTGATGGAGCAATTCATGCTCACACCCAAAGTGGGGCACATGGCCATGTCGGCGTCGACGGGTTCTATCACCGTGACCGACACCCCTGAGGAGTTGGCCAAGGTGGGGGCTTACGCGCTCAGTTACTCGGCTCATAAGACCCTATTTTCAGCATTCTAAATACAGACTCCCACCTATGGATTCCATCCCGGGTGGGAGTTTTTTTATGCCAAAAACACATCTCTACTTCAAAAGTCTGAGCGTTTATTACATCAGGCACGCAAGATACTAATAGAAAAGTCTAAAGCCAAGACTCCAACCAATCCACAATACATCAAATCATTTTCCGAACAAGAGTCTCTGTACAGGCACACCAGATGAACCGAGTGCGCATACACCAGTCATCTCCCGAGCACGCTTGAGGCGAAGGCATGTCGTCTGTTGCGAAAATCACTCAAAGCACAGGCTTCACCTCTCTATTGACGACTGAACAGATGTCATACATCCCATGCAATCTTCCAGAACATTTCCCCCTTCCCTAACTTTATTTGGCACGATCTCTCTGGATACCAATCCAGTCATGAAAAAAGGTAAATACATATGAACATTTTCAGAAAAGCGCGTGGTCTGATTGGTTTGGGTAAATACCAAATTGACACTCCTGTCTCCAGCAAAACAGGAAATGTCGGCGACAACAAACTGGGCGTAAGACCCAAAGTGCATACCAGTGCCCCACCTAGCTGGAGAACGCAGATTGATGTACGCAATAAACCGCCAACGCACCCTCCGAGACAACTAGAGGTCAATGTGGCCCCTCATGGCGAGGGAACCTCCTCCCCCAGCCCCCTGGAATTGAACGCCCTGATCAATATCCACTTTGGCAACACACCTCAAAGCTGGCTGTCGAAATTGCTCCTAAAAAATGCATTGGATACGTTAGAAAAAGGGTTGAGTGCAAACGAAATTGCAACAATCCGCCCCTTGCTCATTGAATACCTCGCATCGCTCACGAATGCCGATGCATCACACAGTACCGCACTAATCAGTGGATTAGATCATTTCGATCCACTGCAAGACATCGCGACGAGTCTGCAAAACAAGCCAGGAGCGCCCGAGATGGCAAGCAGCAATCAGACTGACGCTTGGCGCCTTGCTGCTTTTTTGACTGCACACGCGGCTGAAAATCCCGGTATCAAGAAATTGCTATGCCAGCCATTGCCTGAAAATAGCCGTGGACATTTTCTTGCTTTCTTGGAGAAAGTCCAGCATCTGCTCGTGACACGCACCAACTCACCGCTTACGGGTATCCTGCAACAAGCCCGAAAACAAAGTGGAGCGTCAGGGAACAATCTGGCAGAACTTGCCCATCAAAAAACAGATCCGGCCTATGCCTTCATCAATGCCATGAGAAGCGCCTCCCCGGATATGTCTGTGCTTGTTTCTACGCACTTCCCCTCCGAATCGTGCTCACCCCACATCACGACCACGCTTACCCATGCAATCGAACAAGCAGCCCGTGCAGCCTCGGGCACGGCGCCTAAAGGCTTACCTGGCGCCCCGGCCGTACTGATTACGCAGGCATTGGCCGCAGCAACAGGGGGTAACGCTGCGCACGCATTGGAGGCACTAAATACGCTGCGCAATCTGGATACTGTGTCGGCGATTACAGACGCATGGAACAGCAGGCAAGAAGGCGCATCCGAACAATCCGCCGATTCAAGCATGGCATGGCATGTCGCACGGGAACTGGTCACTACGCCCAGCGGATTCGATGTCTTGCAGGCGATTCTTGGAAAAGCCGTTCCAGAAGCGCAGAAGCGGAATTTCACCACGCTCCTGAAGGCGATTTCGGTACTACCTGCGCAAGCGCTCATGCCACACGACGCCGATACACCTTCGCCCCCCACGACAAGCCCCTACCACTCTCCCCTATCGGCGTTGCAACAGACCTCCTTGTCACACAGCATTCCTGGACAAGCGATTCTGTGTGCGTCTGCGCGCTTGGCAGGCGATGAAATCAATGCACACCATCATGCATGGGCATTCAACGCCGTACGCAATGAGCTATACGAATCCGGCCCGAAATCCAATCTGGCCAAAATCAATTCATGGCTACAAAAAACCGGCAAATGGATCACGCGGGCAGAAAACGACACATGCATCCATCTGCGCAACCCTTTGTCCGGGAACTCTGCGTTCAGGGCATTAAGACACGGCACCCAACAGGTGGAGCGCGCAACTGCATTGACCCGGCACCAGAAAGCGTTTGATCAGCACATCAAGAAGGCGAGCGGAGACCTGCAAGCCCTGCTGATGGCACACGCGCCTCATACACACGCGGGGGGGGCGGGTCGCGTATCAAGCTCCATCGTGCGCGCAGCCGTCCTGGCACATTGCCAGGCCCTGCCACCGGACATATGTATGGATCGATACAAACTGACGCCCGAGGCGCTTGCTGATGTTCGTGTGCGCGTCAATGACTTGATTCATCAGTACGGCAGCCCGGCCAACAACGCCCCGATTAATGCCCAGGCGCTGAACAAACAGACTCAGGCATTTGAAGGTCAGATCATGAGCATGGAAGTCCTCAAGCAATGGTTCGAGGAAACCCAAACTCACTCGATACCCGGTGCAGCCGAAGCGGATGCCGCACACAAAGCCGCGATTTCAGAAAGCCTGAAGAAAGCCCACATCGAAGCCTATGGCAAAGACACAAGAATCGAAAACTTTGACAAAGAGAAATTCAGGCTTGCGATGAAAGATGTGATCGAACAAATGGATGGCTCATCACGGCTCAGGCTAAGTAGTGGCGGCGTTCTGGGTGTGGGCCTGCGGCAGGTGACGGCTACACTTTCCAGCTTGGTGAGTGGGTTGTTCATCCGCGGACGGATTGATGCACGCAAACAGATCGGCAATCATGCTGTATTTGAAATCGCCATGACGACCTATGACATGGAGATCGTGATCGGTCGCCAGCGTCAAAGTGCTCATCAATTCGGACTGGGCGGATCTGTTGGCCCCAACCTGGGCATTGCCAAAGCAGGTGGGGGGGCAGATGCCGTCCTCTATGGGCGAGAAACCTCAGAAATCGAAGGGATTTCCCTGCGCATTCCGCGCATCGGGCGCCCGGTGCCGGAGGTTCGTGCCGAATTCGCCAAACTGTTTGACCGGCTTCTGGATGGGCCCACTGCAACGCCTGCCACGCCAGAATCCTCTCACACCAGCGCAAGCGGACAAGCGGGCTTTCTCCCCACACTGCTGCAAGAATTTCCAACGCTCGTCGTCAACCGCATCGGCCAGGCAAGCGAAGCACACACACGGCATGGCCTCAGTCTGGAAGGTGGCGCCTCAGTAAAAGTTCCCTTTGCTCGCGCAACGGCCGGGGTCGGTGTCAGTACAGAGGTAAACAGCTCGCAAACCAGGCACTATCAGGATGCAACCGGCGTGATGAAGATAGACCGTCAGGTCAAGGGCTGGAGTGCCAAGGCCGGCATTGGCGCAAAAATCGGGGCCGGGCTCAATCTTAACGCTTCGGCTGCCACCCTAAGCTCCGGCAATACAGACCTGGGCGTGAGTGCATCCCTTGATGTATTGAATACCGGGCGCAACCTGCGCCGTGAAACTGTCTACCAATCAGGCCGAATGCTGCCGGTTTCCTTTATAGAGGAGGAATATCAGAACGCCCATGCGTTTGCAGACCACGTTACACCACAACTCGACAGGTGGAGCCAGGCCCGCACAGCACGCGGCGAGAACAGACAAGTTTCCATGGAAAAAGCGAATTTGGAAAAATTCCTGCACGAAGTTCAGGATCAATCCACCCCCATGCATTCCTATGGCGCGCGTAACATGCTGACACCAGATGCAGTGGCCAGAATCAATATGCTTGACTCCTGCAAAGCCTTGGCGCAACGCCAGACACCGGAATCACAAGCCAGCCTGACGCAAGAAATGTCTTCAGCATTCTTGAATACCAATGAAGCAGAGTGGAATGCCAAAGAGAACAGAAAGCCCTACTCTTTGCGTTCCTATAAACGCGTCACCACCCAAACCGGTACGGGGATCAATTTCGGCGTACAACTGGGCACGCAACACCTTGCGGAAGGCTCGCACATCGACAATCGCTATGATGTAAGCTAAACGGTAGTTTAGAGTCCAAACATAAAAAGGGGCATCATCACGATGCCCCTTTGTCATACGCCCGATTCTGCACGAGTGCAAATCCAGATGCGCTAGTCGGGTTACCGGAACCTGATGCATCGTCAGTGCCAGTTGTGTCACCCGCGCCAGAGGGGCTGCCAGCGCCCGACGTATTGCCCGCCCCACTGGTATCACCAGAGCCTGCAGAATTACCCGTGCCCATGGAGCCAGCGCCCTTCCCTTGCAGTTCCTTCACCAAGTCAATCAGGGTCGAAAGCAGATTCTCAAGCTTGGAAGACTTGCCCCCACTCTGATTGTTGCCGTTATTCTGTTGGTCCGCACCTTGCCCCTTCATCGACTTCATCAAATCCAGAAGCTGCTGCAGCAACTGGATAAACTAATCAATGCCAGAGGATTTCTGGGAGTTCTGCGCGCTATCCGTAGCATTCGTGCCAGAAGTGCCGTTGGCGCCCTGCGAACCGTCCGTCGAGCGCAGCTTCTCCTGCAGCCCCCGCGCAATCAGCTCGAACCCGGTCTGCATGAGCATATTGCTATGATCACTATTCAGATTCGGCGAAGAAGAACTTGAGTTATTGAAGCTCAGATCCCCTACCCCGGTAGAACCCACGGAAGAAATATTTAATGGCATAAACAGCCCCTTTCCTATTTCGTTTCAAGCCATCGTTCAAATGACTTAATAAAGTGAATATCGCCTTTGTGACCAGTTGATACTTTACCCAAAAACCCAGCAGGTTAAATAACTGTGGTGACGCGCCTGGAATAGAAGCGAAAAATACCGCCTGGTGCCGAAGAAACGCGGTATGCCCAGTCACACGATGTCCTGATAGCCTCATCCACGCTGCAATTAATACTGCGAATGCTGGTGGGAGAAAGACACGAATCCATCATGCACCCAAGCCATGCTCAAGGTCGGGTTCAACTATTTCTTCAATCACCACGCTGGACTTCGGGGCTGTTTCAGCATGACCGGCAAATAGCTGATAAACCCAATCACCAATTCCATGTAACGCATTCAACATATCGGATGGCTTCAGATTCATCAGCTTTTCAATTCCAGAAGCGGCATAATGTCCCACCGGCCCTGGGAGGGTCAGATTCAATGCCGTCATGGTAATCGAGCCGATCAGCAAACCGTTTGTACCCTTTTCCATAAAATCTTTTGCACCTTTGTTGGTGGCAAGCAAAGCCAACATCACCAGACTGAGCCCGACGAAAGTCTTGAATTCCTCCAGCGCATCCTTACGGCTGACATTTGAATTGGCCATCAAGCTAAACATCAATGCCGAGGTAAACGCAGCATCAGAGCCTAAATCAACGACGCCAATCTTGTCGGGTAACATCAGCACTGTTGTACCCACACACACGCTTGTGGCAAAGAGGGCTAATGCCAATTTGGATTTTCTGTCTTTGTCCAGTATTGCCCCCTCTGCGTGCACTTCCATCACACTATTCAATTCATCCGCCAGGCGCTGATAAGTATCTACAGCAAGCGTGACTTGTTTGCTGACATACGGGCTTAATTCTCGCCCACCCGAAATGAATGACTCTTTAGCATCAAGCAAAGACTTTTTATCCCGCGCCACACTATCAGCAGCCGTCTGCAAAACAGCCTTCATGCGCTCACACGCCGCCGTCTCCTGCTCACCGAGCGGCCCCATGGAACGGAACAAGGCGACCCCCTCTGCGGCAAGCTTCGGATGCGCGTCCCCCCGGAACTTTTGATTGAATTTCTGGGTGATGTCTTTGGACATGAAACCGCCAAACAAAGCAACGGTCGAAAGCAAACCAAGGCCAATATTGAATGGCACACTCTCGTTTAAAGAGCGCAGACTGCTCACGAACGTCGGGAGCGCGAACTCCAAGGCCTGTACCGTATTCGCATAATATCGAGCCATCGTACGGTCTTTCAGGAGCGAGTTTCCCGTCGTTGGCGTACGAACAAGACCAATCCCCTCAACCATGGCCTTGGTAATCAAAGCCACGATTTCCGCTTCCGTTTTACGCTGCACCGGCTTGCTCATCATCGGAATGATCAGCGGCAAGGGCGCTAACAGCGCGTTGATGGCAAGCACCTTGGCGCCACGATTCAAAAGGGGCTTGTCCGCCTTCAACTCGTCCAACGCCGCGTTCACCTGATCCAGGCGTTTGACGAGTGCTTCGCACAACCCCGGCGGTAACTCTGACGCTTCGAGCATCGTCTTCAGCTCGGATACATTCTGGGTGAGCTGATGCAAGCAAAGCATCTGGGCGCCGTTTGTATGCTCTGCCGCATGCTTGAATGCACATGTATCAATGGATGCACCCGCGCGATTCAACAACCCGAACAAGAGCTGCCTGGACGCCTCCGGGATGGCGGAACTCATCAACGCCTCACCGCATTGAGTAATCTCTTCATGAATCTGCTCTGCATGCACTGCATGATGACTTGTCGAAGCCTCAAGAGTGGTCAATAACGCATGAGATCGCGCGATCAACTCAGGAGAAGAGGCAGGTACGCTCGCCAAGACTCGCTGGATTTCCCTTGCGGCAGTTTGTGCATCCAACAGCGCAGCCTTCTCAGGCTCACCTCGCAATTGCCCCACAAATTCAGCATCATCGGCGCGAGAAAGCAAGGTTCTGACGTCCGCCATCGACGAGACTTTTCCCATCACCGACTTCGCTGCCGACGCGCATGCATTTGCCTTGGAGACACGGGAAGGCGGTGTGTTTTCAGACCCTGTCGCATCGGGATGCCGCTCAGCATTGACGCCAACAGACAACTCACGATGGCCTGAAGACCCACTCAAAGACTGCTGTGACAAACTACGCAAGCCCCCGAGCTGACCATGGGAGGAACGAGGGGTGCTTGGCACAGAATCCCCAGATTCTGAGGCGTGGATTTCAACCTCAGAAATCGGGGTGGAAGAAGACTTGTTTGTAACGGGGGAAAGCATTGGTGTCTATCCTTTGACTATTTTTCAGAAAAAAACAGTGGAATATAAACAATGCTTTGGTCGATAAAATTGTATAGGCGAATTTTGCGGGGAAGAGGCGAAATTTCCATAAAGCCATCAATGCCCCTTTGAATCGCCCCGGGTTCTCTAGACACTTCGAAGCCTTAAACTGGCAACAAAGTGGAGGTGTCTATGAGCAGTCAGAAGTATCCAGAAGAGTTCAAGATTGAAGCAGTCAAACAGGTGACGGAGCGCGGGCATCGAGTGGCAGAAGTGGCTGCGCGGTTATCCGCTTGCGGATCTTGAGGCCATATTGGGTCAGTCCTTCAATCGACTCCATCGGCAGGGACAGAAAGCTTTCGTCGCAGGAATAGACGTCCATGGCACACGCGAACTGCTGCAAAATCTCCACCACCCGATTGCTCATATTGGCGTATAGGGTGTAGTTGGACGATCTGGCAATGATGCCGTGCCGTTTAGCCTGTTCCTTGAGCTGGAACCAGGGAATGCCCATGGGCACCCCGACAGCTTTGGCTTCAAAACTACGAGAAATCGCAATTTAAGCGCGAGATACACGCCTATGGACACGGCCTGATTGACTTGCGAATGCTAGGAAACCTGATTTGCTTGTGATGTCCATGAATTACGTAAATTTCCGGCCATTTTACTGGTCAACGTCCACACAAAAATGCTCTTGAATTGGGGACCAGATTCCACAGGGCATGGCTATCTCTGGCGGACTCAATTCGACTCGCAAGAGACATTCAACGCCTCAGCTGCAAGTATCAGCCCAAACCAGCCGTTCTCAAGAGCCTGCCAATGGCAAAATTCGACCACAGCAGATCTTGGGCTTTGACGGCTTAGATGTCGGCTTACCCGATTCAACGGTCAAACATTAAACTCCAAGCCAACGTTTAGTGGCTGTGCCCCTGGTGGTGTGCATCTGGGAAGTGGGCGTGGCTGTGCAGTATGGGCTCATGCCGATGCAGATGGGTGTGCTTGGCGCCCGATATAACCGCGAACCCGTGAGCGTGCTGATGGTGTTCGTCATGGACGTGCTCATGACTGTGCTCCAATGCTTCGTGGGCATGTTGGTGTTCATGCTGCTCAGTGAGGTGCAACCAGATACCCAGCGCCATCAATCCCCCCGCCAGCAGCAGCGGTAGCGTAACGGGCTCTCCGCTCAACACCGCCAGCACTGCACCAAAGAACGGTGCAACGGAGAAATAGGCTCCGGTCCGGGCAGTACCCAGATGCCGCATGCCCACCACGAATAGGACAAGACTCACCCCGTAAGCCAACAGGCCAACCACCATGGCGGCTTGAGTGGCCCACAGTGTGGGTAGCGCGGCACCCATTGCCAGGCCCAGCGCAAGGTTAACGCTACCGGCCACCGTACCTTTCACGGCGGCAATCCAGGTTGCATCAGCCAACGCGACCTTTCGGGTCAGGTTGTTGTCGATGGCCCAGCACAAGCAGGCTCCCAGAATCGCCAGGGCCGGGAGCGCGCCGGTGAACCGGGCCTCGCCTGGCCAACTCAGAATCACCGCCCCGCAGGCAATGGCGAGCATGCCTAGTCTGATGCGGCGGTCGAAGTTCTCTTTGAACACGACCCAGGCCAGTAGCGCCGTCAAGACGCCTTCGGCATTCAGCAAGAGCGCTGCCCCTGAGGCAGGCATGCCAGTCAAGCCAAACATGAGCAGAACCGGACCGACGATACCGCCGCTCAGAACTGCGCCGGCCAACCAACCCGCCTCTCCTCGTTGAAGCGAGACTGGTTGGGCGCGCGTGACTAGCCGATAAATGCGCAAGCCAATTCCAGAGCCCAGATAGAAAAGCCCGGCAAGTACCCGGGGGCTGATTTCCTGAAGTAACCACTTGGCGATAGGGGCGCTTGCGCCGAATAGCAGGGCGGCAACCAGCGCGGCTACTACGCCAGGGTTGAAAGAAGTATTTCGGAGGCTCATGGTAGCGGTAGTGAATTCGTTCTGCAGATTGTGGCACGCTGCGGAGGACAAAGCCGATTAATGTAGAATAAGAACGTATTTGTAGAAACAACTACCATATTGTAGAGTGTATTCATGAACACATGGATTGCACTCATTACCAGTCTCCCCACCGAGAACGCCACGGCCCGAATGCGTGCCTGGCGCAACCTCAAGGCATCAGGCGCCGCAGTCCTGCGTGACGGCGTCTATCTGATGCCGGAGGGGGGTGATTGTCGGACAACACTGGACAACGTTGCCGCTGACGTTCGTGCGGCGGAGGGGACTGCACTGGTGGTTCGCCTTGAAGAGCCCCGTGACGGTTACTTTGTGACGTTATTCGACCGCAGTGCCGACTTCGCCAATCTGCTAGGTGACATTTTAACGGCACGCAAGGGCGTCAGCCCGGACACGGCCAATGAAGCCCTGAAGCAAGCCCGCAAACTGCGCAAGGCGTTTACCAACCTGGTGGCCATCGACTTCTTTCCCGGCGAAGCCCAAAAACAGGCCGACGAGGCCTTGCGTGACCTCGAGCAGCGGGCAGCCTGGGCCTTGTCCCCCGATGAGCCACATCCGGTCAATGAGGACATAGCCCGCTTGGCTATCCAGGACTACCGAGGGCGACTCTGGGCAACGCGACGCCATCCCTGGGTGGACCGACTGGCCTGTGCCTGGTTGATTCGCCGCTACATCGACCCCGAAGCCAAGCTGCTCTGGCTGCCAACGCCGGCTGACTGCCCGACTGATGCACTCGGGTTCGATTTCGACGGCGCTACTTTCACCCACGTCGGCGCGCGCGTGAGTTTCGAAGTGTTGCTTGCCAGCTTCAACCTGGAAACACCATCCCTGAAAAGGTTTGGAGCTTTGGTGCACTTCCTAGACGTGGGCGGCGTGCAGCCGTCGGAGGCGGCGGGCATCGAAAGCATCCTGGCCGGCTTGCGCGACACCGTCCTCGACGATGACCAGTTCCTGGCACTGGCAAGCCGCATTTTTGACGGACTACTGGCCTCCTTTGAGAAAGGCCCGAAATCATGAACACGCCCCTGACCGCAACAAACGAAACAAGCGATGACCGCCCTGCGGACGTCAGCTTCTGGCAAGCCTTCCTGTTCTGGCTGAAGCTCGGCTTCATCAGTTTTGGCGGCCCTGCGGGGCAAATTTCCATCATGCATCAGGAGTTGGTGGAACGCCGGCGTTGGATTTCCGAACGCCGCTTCCTGCATGCGCTGAACTACTGCATGGTGCTGCCCGGTCCGGAAGCCCAGCAACTGGCCACCTACATCGGCTGG
Organism: Uliginosibacterium gangwonense DSM 18521; assembly: GCF_000373965.1. Lineage (GTDB taxonomy): Bacteria > Pseudomonadota > Gammaproteobacteria > Burkholderiales > Rhodocyclaceae > Uliginosibacterium > Uliginosibacterium gangwonense. Next base: position 11,440 of record NZ_KB892859.1, read on the forward strand.
CTGATGCACCGCACTTGGGGCGGTATCATTGCGGGGGGACTATTCGTGTTGCCCTCGTTGTTCATCCTGATTGGGCTGTCGTGGGTCTATATCGCGTTTGGTGAAGCCCCTCTGGTGGTCGGCCTGTTCTATGGCATCAAGCCGGCTGTGACGGCCATCGTTATCCAGGCGGCCCACCGCATCGGTTCGCGTGCCTTGAAGAACAATGTGTTGTGGGCCATTGCGGCGGCCTCCTTCGTGGCCATCTTTGCCCTCAACGTACCGTTCCCGGCCATCGTGGCGATTGCGGCGGCGATTGGTTACTTCGGCGGGCGCATCGCGCCGGACAAATTCAAGGTGGGCGGAGGGCATGGCAAGGCGGACAAGTTCTTTGGCCGGGCGCTGATTGACGACGATACACCAACGCCGGCGCATGCCCGCTTCGCTTGGAGCAAGCTGGTGAAAGTCGCGCTCATCGGCATCCTGCTGTGGCTGGTGCCAATAGGGATGCTGGCCGCCAGTTTGGGTTGGGGCCACACTCTGACCCAGATGGGCTGGTTCTTCACCAAGGCGGCATTGCTGACCTTCGGCGGGGCCTACGCCGTGCTGCCATACGTATACCAGGGGGCGGTCGGCCACTATGGCTGGCTGACGCCGACCCAAATGATTGACGGTCTGGCTCTGGGGGAAACAACGCCCGGCCCGCTCATCATGGTCGTCACCTTTGTCGGCTTCGTAGGCGGCTATGTCAAAGCAGTATTTGGCCCAGACAGCCTGTTTCTGGCTGGTGCTGTCGCGGCAACGCTGGTCACCTGGTTCACCTTCCTGCCGTCCTTCGTCTTCATCCTGCTGGGCGGCCCCTTCATCGAGACGACCCACAACGACCTGAAGTTTACCGCACCGCTGACGGCCATCACGGCGGCAGTGGTTGGCGTCATCCTGAACCTGGCGCTGTTCTTTGGTTACCACGTGCTATGGCCCAGAGGTTTCGCAGGCTCGTTCGAGTGGGTGTCAGCGCTCATTGCCCTGGGTGCAGCGATTGCACTGTTCCGCTTCAAGGCGAACGTCATTCATGTAATTGCCGGGTGTGCGCTGCTCGGCTTCCTGCTAAAGGCGTTCGTCCTGTGAGAACCTGTTCACAATCTTCCAAATGTCGTAAACTTTTGGCATGAGAAAGAAATACCCCAGTGATGTAAGCAGGGAAGCGTTCGAACAGATCCGTCCTTTGCTGGAAAGTGTACGCAAACAGACCAAGCCCCGTACGGTTGATCTATATGATGTGTTCTGTGGCGTGCTGTATTTGCTAAAAAGTGGCTGCCAGTGGCGGATGCTGCCCAGTGAATATCCGAAATGGCGCACGGTGCATGCCTATTTCGCCAAGTGGAGCGAACTTGGTCCAGACGGTTTAAGCGTTTTGGAGCAGGCTTTAAAAAAAATGTGGTTGGCGAGGTCCGTACAAGACAGGGGCGCAAATCCTCGACGAG
>NZ_KB892860.1 GCF_000373965.1 Uliginosibacterium gangwonense DSM 18521
CCCTTTGCCAAGGCCGTTGAAGAACTTCTGGGCGCCAAGGTTCAAATCGCCAAACGCAACCAGTTGCATACCTTTGCTGTCCTACCCCAGCGCTGGGTGGTTGAGCGGTCATTTGCCTGGATCGAAAAATGTAGGCGTTTGTGGAAGAACTGCGAGCGCAAACTCAACACAAGCTTGCAGTTCATACATCTTGCATTCCTGGCGCTTTTGCTCAAAAGATCGTGAACAGGTTCTGAGACTCCACATGCGAGCGGCACGATGGCCCATCGCGGTGGCGACCCTGGCGGTCGCCTTCAACGCGCAACAGTCGATCAGTGCCTTTAGTACAACCTGGTGTCGCCCGCATCTTTCCTGACGCGCAATCACAACCAGGAAAGATTGCCTCAAATTTTGCATGACGTATTTGTAATCCCCTGATCACCTTCCTGTTCTCAATGATCTAGATATAAGCGTGATTCATCCGAATTTTCGCGGATAAGTCGTTTTTTAGTAATTGGATACTGACAGGGTACTATTTTTAATTTTCTATGTCATATAGTCATCGTGTGTATTGTCAAACTAACGCAGAAACATTGGAGGTTTGAACATGAAAACACAATGAATTTCCGGATTCGTACTGACTGCAGCACTATCGATTGCAGCCTCCCAATTCGCCATAGCGGAAGACAGCTGCCTTGCAAGTAAACAATTTGAATTTAGAATGAAGAGAATATCGAAAAATATTCCTTGTTCTCAATATCGATAAGCTGGCTCACCTCACAACGCCTTGAATCAGCTGCATGCGATCAGATAGGAAATCCCCAAGGACCGTTCCCCCGCCAAGCCGTATCATTACTCCAAAGGTATTGTCTTACCTGCGTACTACTGCGGGTATTGGTATTCATTGTTGCAAAGGATAATTTTGTTGTTCTGATTATCTGAATCCAGTACCCTTGTTTGCGCTTTCAAGTGGCTTGGTTGGGGTCTGCGTTTCTGCACAACCCCGATTTCACATCGGTATCACTTTGCCAAGGCCCGATGTTCAGATTCGAGAGATTTTGCTTCTCTGGCAGAAGCATGGAATTGGGCCGCAAGCGTGCGACAATGCGACGCCATAGAACTGTAGTCTCCTTTGGGCCGGGAGTTGTAGGACAAGGCCATTTTTTCGTGGAGAACCGCTTCTGCGTTGTAATCTGCCGACTTCTTGGCAAAATAATCTGCCAAACGCGTGTGATCAGCAGGGGTTGATGCACTCAATATTTCATTGGGGATATCGTTCACAGGGGGCGTCGTGGTACATGCTGCGAGTGCCACAAGGATCAATCCGGCGAGATAAGCTGTTTTTGACATGGTGTTTCTCCTGGGACAATTTATGGTGATGTCACGTACCGGAACGCCCAGAAATCCATTGCCTCAATCGCGCTGGACATTCATGTCGGTTAACGTAACGATATGTCATGTGAGCTTTCTCCAGGATGACGTGCCGATTACTTCATTGAAATACAGCCCCAGAACCTTTTGCAGGCGATGTTGCACATCCTGCCCAGAAGCCCTCTTCACTGACTGATGGAGAGGCAGAGCAATCGCTTGAAACACGTCGAAAACATCGGGGTCAAAATGCTTTCCCGAGTCGGCGGTCATCAGCGTGAGACTCTCTTCTGGAGGTAGCGCTTGTTTGTATAGACACCCACAAAACACTCGCGGCTGCGCCGATGACGAATGCGGCTGGAATCGTTTCTGCAACGTCATCACTTGCCGTCACGAGGATGAAAGTGTTTGCTTTGATCCTTGCCTGCATAAGGTTTGCTCGCGTCGCTCTCGGGCATTTTATCGCTTACCATGCCGCCTTTTGCTTCGACATGCGAGTGCCTCTTCATGGCCGGTGCCGATGCACTTGCCTTCGGAGCGCTTGCCGTAGCGTCAGAGGGAGCCGCCTGGGCGGAGCCCCATACAAGTACACTCAGAATCATGCCAAAACCAGTTGCTATCGTTTTCATCTCTATTCTCCAAGCAAAGACGACCATTGATGAAACCTGAAGCGAGCGTCGTCAAATGCCGCCTCACGTATCTAAAGGTTCGCGCCATCGTGGGCGCGGCACTTCTTACACAAATCTTGTCTTTATCCATCGCTACGATGGTTCTTGCTTCCTGCCCCCGGCGGAGGCACCGAGCAGCAAGGCAAAGAGCCCGCCTTCCTATGCGCTTCGGCGTTGCGCTGGCTCCACGCCTGGAAGTGCTGAACCAATCGATTCAGGCTGCCAGCGATATTTTTCAAGCATGTTTTGCTCATCGTGATGCTCCGTACAGTCAGGCTCATGACTTGTAACCGTGTTTGAGCTGCCATTGCTTGACGATGCCGTCGCGCACCGGAATCACCACCAGGTGCTGCGCAACAAGGAATGCATTGTCATGTTCCGGGTTCAAGAGATAGCCGCAGGAGTGGCTGGCCAGTTTTAATCCTGTCTTTCCGGATCGACCGATCTCGCTTTGTCATGCTGGTGCTGATGAGATCCGTGACCATGGAACAGGTGCATCAGGGGGCAAGCCAGCACTAGGGCATATGGCCAGAGACCAAACACATGCCCCCAGTGCTCACGCAGCAGGAAAAAGCCACCCAGCAGGGCCAACGTGACTGTGACAATCAGCCATGGTTTCTTTGTTCCGAAGCAGCAGGGTTTTGCCGAAGATAAATGATTGGATTCATGGTTCATGATGTCCTCCTGTTTTCGCCAAATTGTGGCAACGGAAGGCGCAACGAACCCACGGATGTACCTTCCTGTCTGCAAGGCTGACTATTTCGCTGGTTCGTAGCTGGTTACCGTCAGCGTGCCGTTGAGGTCTTCCGCCACGAAGCGGATTTTGTCGCCAGTTTTGAGTTTTTCGAGCCAAGCGGCGTCTTTGACCTTGAATACCATAGTCATGCCCGGCATGCCAAGGTTTTGCAACGGACCATGCGTCAGCGTGAGCTTGCCCGCAGTTTTGTCGATCTTCTTGATGACGCCTTCGGACATTGGCGAGGTAGCTGTTTCGTGTTTCATCCCGGACATGTCACCCATGTCATGTTTCATGCCAGGCATGCTATCAGCAGCAAAACCAGTGATGGGGGTGGCGAAGATAATGGCGATTGTGGCTGTAGCGAGGGCTTTTTTCATGTGCTTCTCCAGAGGTAGGGTAAGTGATCAGTGCTTGACCAAGAGGGTGCTTCACCCGCTGGTCTGAACGAGCCGCATCGCAACGAGCATCCGGCTGGCTAGGTAAGGCACCAATCTCTCTTGATGTGTAAAGTCAGTATGGCGTGCCGATACCAACACCGGGCTGACAGGGACATTACAAATCTGTCAGTTGAAAAACTTATTTGTTGACTGCAACAACACCTCTCATGCCCGCATCAAAGTGGCCGGGTTGAAGGCAGGCAAAATCGACCCGGCCGGCGCGTGCAAACGTCCATACGATTTCGCTACTGCCACCAGGCGCTACCGTCACCATGTTTGGCTCGCTGTGCTCCATGCGAGGGAATTTCTTCATCAACTCGCTGTGCTCCTTGAGTTCGGCAGCCGCGCCGATGACCATCTCATGTCGGATCTTGCCGGTGTTGGTCACCACGAAGCGCACGGTCTCACCGGCTTTGACCTTGATATCTGCCGGAGAGAAGCGCATGTTGTCCGTCATGTCAATTTTCACGACACGAGTGTGCGAAGTGGCTTTTCCCGGTCTGCCGATGTTCTGGCTCATGTGTGCATGTTCGTTCATGCCATCGTCTTTATGGCCCCTGGCGTGATCACCATTGGCAATGGCGCTGTCTGTCGTGCCAAGCACCACCCCGCATGACAGCAGGAAACTGAATGCGAATGTTTTTACGTTCATGAAATCGCTCTCTGAAGGAAAGTTAAGGGTTTTTGTATCGTCAATGCGGCTGATCCGCCATCATGAGAAGAGAATGAGCCGCAGGCAGAATTCACGATGCCGTAGATGCTGCTATGACCAGACCTACGGGAAGCTGACGAGAAGATTACATCCTTGTCAGGATTCGGAATTCTGTGAGATTCATTCCAAAATGAAGAAGCTAGGTACTGGAGGTGGATGAATATGAAAATACTGATCGTTGAGGACGAACAAAAAACAGGGGCTTATCTCAAGCAAGGACTTTCAGAGGCTGGCTATGTCGTTGATCTGGCCCGCGATGGTTTCGACGGCATGCAGTTGGCGCTGACTGAAGACTACGCTTTGGCGATTCTGGATGTAATGCTGCCCGGCTTGGACGGCTGGCAGGTTTTACAGGCCATTCGCCGGGCAGGCAAGGATATGCCTGTGCTGTTTTTGACAGCACGAGATCATGTAGAGGATCGTGTCAAAGGATTGGAACTCGGTGCGGACGACTATCTGGTCAAGCCTTTTGCCTTTTCCGAATTGCTCGCCCGTGTCCGAACCTTGCTTCGCCGTGGCAAGCCCAAGGAGACCGAGGTTTTGAGCATTGCAGATCTGGAGCTGGATTTACGGCGCCGCCGCGTCACGCGTGCTGGCCAGCGCATCGACCTGACGGCCAAGGAATTTGCGCTGCTGGAGTTGCTTATACGGCGTCATGACGAAGTATTGCCGCGTTCTCTGATTGCCTCGCAGGTGTGGGATATGAATTTCGATAGCGACACGAACGTGATCGAAGTCGCTGTGCGCAGACTGCGCGCAAAGATTGACGATGACTTTGACATCAAACTCATCCAGACCGTGCGTGGTATGGGTTATGTATTGGAGAGTCCGGTATGCTCCTGAGTAATCGGCGCTCTCTGACGCTACGCCTGACCCTATTGTTTGCCACGGGCTCCACCTTGGTACTGCTGGCGCTGGGCTACGTAATTGAACGTTCCGTGGACCGGCACTTTACTGAGCAGGATCTGGAAGTCCTGAATGGGAAAATGGAGTTAGCACGACACGCATTGGCGCGCACACGTTCTCCGGCTGAACTCAAAGAGTTGCCGCAACGTCTAAATGACTCTCTGGTCGGACATCATGGCGTATCCATTGCAGTAGTCTCTGGGGACGGAAAAACATTGTTTTCCACGCCCAGCATGCGCTTTCCCGAAGTTCTACTGAAACAGGACACTTCTTCCGACAAGACCCCACCTTTCATCTGGAATGAACAGCAGGACAGCTATCGCGGCATATCCAGCCTGGCTCCGGTTGGTATCGCCCACGAGCCGCCAGCACATATCGTCGTTGCGATCGACATTTCCAGCCACCGGATGTTTTTTGAATCCTTCCGCATTACGCTATGGTTGTTCATGGCACTCGCTGCCGTGTCGACAGGAATATTGGGTTGGATCGTGACGCGACGCGCCTTGGTTCCCTTGCACGAGATGAAACGTGTCGCCGATCAAGTGACGGCAAACAGTCTTGGGTATCGGTTGCCCGTGGACTCCGTACCGGTAGAACTGGCTGAACTGGCTCACACGTTAAACGAGATGCTTGTTCGACTGGAAGATTCCTTCAAGCGCCTGTCGGACTTCTCATCCGATCTCGCACATGAATTGCGCACGCCAATCAGTAATCTGATGACGCAGACTCAGGTGGCTTTGGCGCGCCCACGTAGCGAAGACGAATACCGCGAACTGCTGTACTCGAATTCCGAGGAGTTCGAACGGCTGGCGCGCATGATTTCAGACATGCTGTACCTTGCCAAAGCAGACAACGGTTTGCTTGTTCCAGACCTCGAAAGCATTGATCTTGCACAGGAGGTCCAGGAACTGCTCGACTTCTATGAAGCGCTGGCAGAAGCCAGTGATATCAGGCTGTATTCAACCGGTGCGGCACATGTGAAAGGCGACAAACTGATGTTGCGCCGTGCCATGAGCAACCTGTTGTCCAACGCCCTGCGATATTCCGAAGCAGGCAGTTCTGTGCGGGTCAACATAGCGCAAGATTCACATGGGACCACGCTTGCCGTCGAAAACCATGGTCAGACAATAGCGCCAGAACACTTGCCAAGGCTGTTTGACCGCTTTTACCGCGTTGATGCTTCTCGCCACCGCGCAAGTGAAGGGGTCGGCCTGGGGCTTGCCATTACCCGTTCAATCATTCAGGCTCATCGAGGAAGCATTGCGGTGACATCCACGAATGGCCTGACGCGAGTCACGATTTCCTTGCCACAGGCAATCGGCATTGATGCTTTGGAATACCCTAATACGGGCCATGGCAATCAAGCCGCATAAGCCATCTGACCGAGGCAGGAGAGATGATCATGATCAAATATACAAAACCGTAATCTGCTTATTCATTCCCATCTTGATGAGCGCATGTGCATCATCGGCTTATGAAGGGAAGTACAGCTGGGATGACGGCTGGAGAAAGGGCCATATCATGGATGTCGGACCATACAGCCGCACCAAACACTATGCTTCTGACACTTGCGCAAAAAACCTTCAAGTGAATGCTGCCGACAAGATCGCTATTGCTGAATTCCAGAATGGTCTGGCATAGGGATCGTGTGATCTCAAAACAGACTGAAGATGCGAACTCGAAGATAGGGGATCTTGTGTAGCCGCTTGATGATTGCGCCGTCGTCGAAGGCGTAGGTTTTTTCCTCCACGGCGACTGTATATCCCTGGTCTAGCCAGGTTTCTTGATTCGAATTTTCAAGATGTGCGGTGCGTGGCGAAGGAATCTAAAATATATCATTAACATAATTGACGAGATGATCGGCATAAGCGATGGGCTGTGTATTCATAGACTGCTTAGTTTCAATGGTCTGCTAAATAACAGATTAAATCCTACGCCCAGAGCAGATGCGTGAGGACGCACCGCACAACGATCTACAATCGCGTGTGCTACGCTGGACTTCCCATACGTTTTTTTCCGACTTCTGGAACGCTTCCTTGTTGAGCAACGCCTCGTGAGATGGTGTCCCGTCCTCCCTTCTCAAAAACCATGCGTGCCTACCAGACGCGGAAAGCGATATACCAAGCGCTACAGACGAGGGCGGGTGCTGCAAGCGCAAAAGGCGCGGCCAGCCAGCGTCGCCAGGATGCGGCCGACCCTCGCCGGATTTGCCGCAAGGCCAGCGAGGCTGCCCATAGTCCCGCCCCACCCAGTAACACCACCCGCGACACGCTGATCCAACTCAACTGGAAACCTTCCCCGCGCAGAAGCGTTACGGTGGTCATCGACAGACCGACGATTACGCTCACGCCGCCCAAGGGCAAAAGGGTGATGGCCTGCACCTTCCAGCGCCCTGGCCGACCATCCGATAGCCATGCGGCGACTGCGCTGGTGGCCAGCGTACCGCCCCCCACAACTACGGTAGTCGCGCCGATGTAAGCCAGGATCATGAAACCATCGAGCCAGCTGAAAACGTCATTGTTTTCCGGGAAATGGGTCAGCACAAACCAAGGGATGTCATTCGACAGCGCCCACCACCACTCACGCTCAATAAGCCATTGCGCGGCCCATTGCTTGGCCATGACAAACCACGGACTCATACTCCAGTGGAAAGCACCCGTGGCTACGCCGAGGAGTCCGAGACACAGTGTTAACACTTCCTCGCGCGTCACGCTTGCTGGCGTAGCCGAGAGGATTTCCGCAGATGGCGCGCGCAACGCCAGGCGTACCGCATCGCGGTGGCCAGCACAGCGCCCGCAGGCATGGCAAGGGCCGGAGGAAGTCATGCGCCGGACATCCACCAGCGGGGCGCAATCCACCGGTTTGAGCATGAGGTCGCGCGTGCCTGCAATATGTACGGGCAGCCAGTTATCCCAGGCGCTGCGGTCGACCTTGAAATACAACGGCGCCATACGGCTCATGAGGTGAAACACGCCTGAAGCCGGGCACAAGTGACGACACCAGACTCGCTTGCCGCGCCCATAGATGCTACCGACGACAATGGCCGCCGCAGTTGAACCGCCAAGAATCAGCAGAGCCGGAAGCGGATATTCGTAGACGCTGATGAGCTGGCCATACAGTGTGGTGGTGATGAATGCCACAGTGGGCCAACCGCTCCACTTGAGCCAGCGCGGCACGGGCAACCCGCGACCAAAGCGGCTGGTCCATTCGGTGAGCGCGCCCTCTGGGCAAAGGGTTCCACACCACAGGCGGCCGACACTCATGGTGGCCAGAATCACACCGGGCCACCAGATGCCCCAGAAGACGAACTGAGCGATCAAGGTGAGGCTGTCGGTCATGTGCCTGGCACCGTCCGGCAGAGGGAGACAGGCCGGGATGATCAGCAGTGCGAAATAAATGACGACCACACACCACTGAAGCGCCGTAATCCAGCCGCGATTGGCCGCCATCCACAGCCCGGCCCGCTCGACGAGGCGAGGCAAACCGTGAGAACCCGGCGCAGCCTGACATGCTGTATTCATCAGGACTTCTCCGGTGCTCGGCGCATCTGCCAGAAGATCAGGGCCGCCCATGTGGCAAAGGCCAGCAGCCACAATAAGCTGGGCTGCGCCCGGTAGCCGACGTAGTCGGCAAATACACGGCCAACTCCATGCATATCATTGAACCAAGCGCTGGCGTCCCAGACCGGGTCAGCCAAGCGGGTGAGCCAGTCACGCGCCAACACACGGTCAATGCCGGTGGCCAGCATCGACGCTGCAATCGCCAGCAACAGCCCCTCGCTGATGCGCAGTACCCAACTCATGCGGATGTAGCGCGCGCCACGCACGCCCAATACGGCCGTCGCGCTGGCCGCCGCGATGCCGATAGTGATACCACCAGCCATTCCTGCAGCACCTTGGTCCGCGCCCTGCACAAAGGCACCAAACAGGAACATGACCATTTCGATACACTCGCGGGCAACGGCGAATCCCGCCACCAGGGCCACTCCAAGCTGTCCCCCAGCCTTGTCGGCCTGACGATGCAGATGTGCCTTGAGATGTCGCGCATGCGCGTGCATCCACAGCACCATCTGTGTGATAAGTGCCCACGTCAGGAAGAGCAGCAGAATCTGGAAGATGTCCAGCGCATCCCCCGAGAAGAATTCCCGTGCAACCGTTGCCGCGATGGCCACAAGCACTGCACAAGCGATCCCACCACTGACACCGAACAGTACCGCGCGTCGATATCGTGTCCGATCAGATTGCATATTGGCCCACGCCAGCAGGATGCCAACCACAAGCATTGCTTCCAGACTCTCGCGCCAAGCAATGACCAAGGCATTTGTGAACATGTTATTGCACTGTAATATTGCAGACTGCAGAATCGGGGTGGAAATCGCCAAACAGACGGATGCGGTCACCTGATTTTCGTGGTGGCAACACGGCAAAGCTTTCTGCCCCTTCCGCCAAAACCTTCTCTATGCGCATCTCCGCGATTTCAAACTCCTCCGGGCCGGGCCCCTGATTCTGGAAGATGAGCTTGACGCGTTGTCCGGCTGGGATCACCAACTTATCCGGTATCAGGTGACCACCTTTGGCGATCACGGTAAATACGGGCGTTTCGGCAGCCGATGCCACAGCCACGAAAGCTGTGAGCATCACCATCACTCCAAGGCGGCGTGTGTTCATCAGAAGCTCACCTTGGCGCGCACACCGTAGGCAAAGGCGCTCTTGGCATCGGGGTTCCCGGCTGGATTGACGAGGTATTGCAGATCCGGGCTGAGCACAAAGGCTTTGTTGACCTGATAGCGGTAAAACAGCTCGTACACTTTCTCGGCACCACTTGCCTGATAGGCTTCAAGCGTTGGCGATGCCTCTTTCCAAGCCGCACTCGTCTTGAGCCATCCAGCAGCAAGACCGATGGCATCTGCCCCGCGATCCCAGGCATTGCCTGAAAGCTCTGCGCCAGCGCTAAACGAGCGGTCGAACTTCACCTTGCCGCTCATCTGGTGACCGTAGCGGCTAAAGAGGGTGACACCCCCTGGGAGGCGTTGATCGATGGAAACGCCCCAGCCGGTGTGCGGCGCAATATTGCCGTCAAAGTTGTTGCCGCGACCGTTGCGCCAAGCGTAGAAACGGTAGGTGCCATCCAGTCCCTGAAAGAGCTTCAGACCGCGTTCAGCCTGCGCAATCACGAAGGGCTGGCTGAAACTGGTGTTGTAAGTGGCACCGTTGCCAGAACCCAGCATAGCTGCGGAAATCTGCCAGAATTGAGTGCCTTCGGACTCATCCCGGTAGGCGAACCGGACTCCGGGAGAAAATCCATACGAATCCATACCGATATCGCCACCGGAGTCCAGTTGCGCGTTGTGCACAAAGACATTGTTCAGAAACCGGGTAGATTCGTCATCCGCGATGCTGTTCTGGTCAAAGAAGACGAAGGGGTCCATCTTGCCCAGCGTCATCTGGAAACGCCTGCGCGCCTCGGCCGATTCCTGCCCCGGCTCTGGCAGTGCGAAATCTAGTTGGTAATAGGCTTCTGCGACCAGGGCGGTGGAGTCGGACGCATCCGAATTGCCGCCAAGCCTGAAAGCGGTGGTGTTGATGTTATTGGTATAAGTCGACTTCATCTTCGACGTCAGGCCTTCGCCCTGGCCCACACGCAGATGGGCGAATACCTTGCCGGTGGTCGTCCCGGACACCCCAGCAGGCGCTTCGATGGTCACGTCACCGCGCCAATTCAACTCAGACCCTTTGTGCCCGGACTGCATGCCTGCTGCCTGGGCCGACTGACCAACCGTCGTCAGGCTGCCGTGGACGGCGACACCGGATAGCGCTTCCAGAATGCCTTTCTTCTCGCGCAGTTCCGTGGTCTGCGTTTCCAGCACTTTCACCCGAGAAGCAATCTCCGGGTCCGAGTCACGCAGGTATTCGCTGCCAAGCGCCTTGTTGAGCGCCTTATTCTCATTCTCAAGCGCTTCCAGACGAGCTGACATCGCTTTCATCTGGGCCTTGAGTTCTTCAATGTCAGACCCTTGCGCCCACGCAGGCAACACCGGCAATGCGGCGAGGATTGCCGCAGCCATCACTTTCTGGGCTATTTGCACGATCAATATCCACCCTTCTTGCCGATTCCCGCGAAGGTGAAGTCATATTCGGCAATGAAAGGCTTGAACCAAGGACCGACGCCGGTCTGGCGATCCACATGACGACCAAAATGGTTGTGCATGTTGGCCGAAGGCGGTGCAATGGTGAGCTTGAGGTGATACTGGCCGGGTCCAGAGAGCTTCACGTTGTCGCCATAGTGCGGACCATCATTGGCCACCATGGGCATCATGTCGCCTTTGACCACGTCGGGAGAGCCCTTCTTGGTCAGTTCATAACCCACCACGAGGTAGGGCACCCAAGAACCTTCCGGGAAGCCATTGACGTTGCTGGCCAGCGCGGAAATATCTGCCTCCAGGTGGACGTCCGAATCTTTGGCGTCCCGCATCATGCCTTCCGGTTCCATGACGACCGGCTGCAAATAGACGGCCCCAATGTGCATCCCCGCCATCTGTTGCGGCTTGCCAATCGGATACTCCACAGCATCGGCAGGGGCTGCAAAGCCCGCCAGCGCAGCGCTCAACACACAGACGGAAGTGATTTGACGAAACGAAGGCTTGAACACTTAAATCCCCTTTCAGCAACGCAATTGATCGTGAAGGGATTTTATTATTAATGAGAATCATTCGCAAGAGAGAGTGATTGTTAGTTACAATAAGGGGTCTCGTGCTTTGTTACAGCAGCCGGCAAAAGATGGCATCGAACAGATAAAATTGGGGGCCTGGCTTCCTGCCTATCAACCAAAGCGACAACATGCAGGTTTGGCTGGTACAGACTACAACTGGTATTGTTTATCTGAAGTGTGTGCCAAGAGACAGGCGAGATACCTAATCCGAGCCCAGACCAATCGGGGAATCCCCCCTGCTTTGCCGAGGAGACCGTAGAAGTGTAGCGCCCATCAGAGAGACTCCTGTGGTGAGCCGCCAAGCACGCTTGAAAGAAGCCACCCGATGGACGCATCTGAAANCCTAAGTTACAGCCGGTGGGCGTGTAAATAAATTCGGTAATCCCCCGGCTTTGCCGGGGGACTCGCCAGGTTTGACCGTGTGATACGGTGACCTAGAAGCTTCTGTCTCGACCAAGAGATAGGAGTTTCCAATGCAAGAGTATCAGAGCCTGAGCCATACGACGTGGGACTGCAAATATCATGTGGTGTTCATTCCGAAGAAGAGGAAGAAGGCGATCTTCGGAGCGATTCGCAAACATCTAGGCCACATGCTCCATGAGTTGGCGTGTCAGAAGGAGTGC
>NZ_KB892861.1 GCF_000373965.1 Uliginosibacterium gangwonense DSM 18521
GGGCAAGCCCAAGAACTCATCAGCACCGCCCGACGCAAAGCCGGACTGACTACGAACATCCGGTTCCAAGGCCAATACTTCGACCATGAGACCGGGCTGCATTACAATCGGTATCGGTATTACGACCCGCATACGGGGAGGTTTGTATCCAAGGATCCGATTGGGTTAGAAGGAGGAACGAACCTTCAGCAGTATGTGCCGAACCCAACGGAGTGGATTGACCCATTGGGGTTGATAAAACTCGGGTATGACAAGAGTACAGGGTCTTGGGTTACTCCAAATGGTTTAAGCTACGGTCAAGGCTCCCAACATGGCAACCGGGTTAAGCATGTTCTCGAACATGAGTCTCCGAACCCAAATAAGCCTAATCACTCGGTGTTCTGTCCCGCGAAAAAAGGTAGCTCACTGGATGTGGTGGATGAGGCTTGGGCGAAGCGTGGCCAACCGGAGGCCAACGATCCTGGTGCTTATGTTGTTCCGATGGGTAGAGCAATAGGGACTGCAGGAGAGACAAATGTCAGGATAATTACTCGTCCGGGAACGAACGAGATAATTTCAGCATACCCCTGGAAATGAAGGAAATAGAAATGATTTGTCCGCGGTGCGAACAGGATTACATTGTCGAAGCGCGAATCAAGGGGAATGGAAGTTTAATTTATATCTGCCCCGAGTGTGACGCGACATGGCTTTCGAGTGATGAGATCAGTTCCAGCAACTTTTTCGATTACGGAACGTATATGAAGTCCATCGGACGATCTCAATTATGGGACGAATTGGAGATTACCGGGCGAATTTGACAAGAGAGGGCGAGACTCCAAACAAGTCAATGAAACTTATTTCTCCAGGAAGGAAATAAATTGCCAACGCTCTCAGAGTATACAAATGTATACAACACAGCTCTTTTGATACTTAGGGATAAGGGATACTCTCTGTGGATTGATCCTGATAACAACATGTTTTGCGCCGAGAAGGATGGGTGGGATTTTATGGCCGATACTCCTTGTGGGCTTCTGGGGGTTGTTGGGATCTTTGAATGGAAGAAACCCACCAGCTATAAGGAGTACTGGTGGAGAGAGCGCGGAGATGATATTTATGGAATTTTGCCAAAAACACCCCCTGATTACACCCCCGTTTATATGAAAAAAGACATTTAATCATATGAATGATATTTATTTTTTTAGCGTGACCGATGAATATGGTGAATTCTCAAACTTCTCCTTGCATCAGATAAAACTGGAAAAATTGACTTGGCCTACTGTTGAGCATTATTTCCAAGCAAGCAAGTTTACGGACGAAAAATATAAAAACACCATCCGCAATGCTGCAACTCCACTTCTCGCTGCGAGACTTGGGCGCAGTAGAAAAGTCAAAATTCGGAAAGACTGGGAATCGGCAAAAATTGGAGTAATGCGAGATGCAGTACGAGCCAAGTTCCAGCAGCATCCTGATTTGTTGGAAATGCTTCTCGCAACAGGCTCCGCACGGATCTTTGAAGACTCTCCTACAGACAGCTATTGGGGAATTGGCGCCAACCGAAATGGTAAAAACATGCTGGGAAATATCATTATGGAGATACGCGCGGAGTTCGTAAATTCCATGCAGGAACAATAAAGCGGGTTGCACTATATTAAGTCTAGGTTCTACAGCCCCCACACGGGGAGGTTTGTTTCTAAGAACCTGTTCACAATCTTCCAAATGTCGTAAACTTTCGGAATGAGAAGGAAATACCCAAGCGATATCAGCCGTGAGGCATTTGAACATATCCGTCCGCTACTTGAGAGCGTGCGCAAACAGACACGCCCACGGACGGTGGATTTGTACGAAGTGTTCTGTGCGGTACTCTATTTGCTGAAAAGTGGGTGTCAGTGGAGGATGCTGCCAGGGGAGTTTCCTAAATGGCGCACGGTGCATTCTTACTTTGCCAAATGGAGCGAGCCTGATTCAGACGGGGTATCCGTACTGGAGCGGGCTTTAAAAAAATGTGGTTGGCGCGGTCCGTACAAAACAGGGACGCAAGCTCACAACGAGCTTTTTGATCGCCGACGCGCAGAGCGTGAAGAATACTGACAGCGCCACCCACAAAGGGTACGACGCTGGAAAAAAGATCTCCGGCATCAAGCGCCATATTCTGGTCGATACACAGGGTTTGCCGCATGCAATGGCGATCACCACGGCAGAGATGACCGACCGCAAAGGCGCTATTGAGGCCGTAGAAAAACACCGCACTGACCTTGCTGCAGTGACTTGTATTCTGGCTGACGGGGGCTATAGCGGTAAGCCCTTTACGCAAACCATTCATGAACTGTTAGGCGCACAAGTGCAGACCGCCAAGCGTAATGAGCTACACACTTTTTCGGTGATGCCCAAGCGTTGGATTGTTGAGCGCTCCTTTGCCTGGATTGAAAAATGCCGGCGCTTGTGGAAGAACTGCGAACGCTTACTCAACACCAGTTTGCAGTTCCTTCATTTGGCTTTTTTGGTGCTGTTGCTTAAAAGATTATGAACAGGTTCTTAGAACCTGTTCACAATCATTTGAATGTCGTAAGCTGCGGCATGAGAAAGAAATACCCCAGTGATGTGAGCAGGGAAGCGTTCGAACAGATC
>NZ_KB892862.1 GCF_000373965.1 Uliginosibacterium gangwonense DSM 18521
TCCTACAGTTCGGGTGCAGCCACTTCGAAAGCCCTGGCACTGAGCAATCTGCCGGTCAGTGGCACCTACACGGTCCGGGTCACGCCCAGTAGCGGTGCCACCGGCAGCCTCACGCTGGGACTGCAGACGGATCTGAGCGGCAGCCTCACCGCAGGCACACCGGTTAACCTGAGTTTGGCCTCTGGTCAAAACGCCACCTACACCTTCACAGGGGTAGCAGGGCAAAATGCGATGCTTAATCTGAGCGGCAACACCCTGGTAGGGAGCACCTACCTCTATGTTTACAAACCCGATGGAACGCAACTGAATTCTACGAATTTGTCCTATAGCTCGGGAGCTGCTACAAGTACGACGTTGACGCTAAACAGTCTGCCTACGGATGGTACCTACACGGTTCGCATACAACCCACTGGTGGGTTGGCAGGCAACATCACCCTGGCCCTGCAGGCGGATCTTGCAGGCGTGCTGACAGCCGGGGCACCAGTAACACTGAACTTTGCTGCCAACCAGAACGCCACCTACACCTTTAGTGGAACAGCTGGACAGAACCTGGGGCTGGCCATAGCAGGCAGCACCCTGGCAGGGCAAACCTACGTGTATGTGTATAACCCAGACGGTAGCCGCCTGAATTACACCAATCTGTATTACAGTTCGGGGGCGGCAACCTCGACAGCCTTGGCACTAAGCAATTTGCCGGTCAGCGGCACCTACACTGTTCGAATCATTCCTGGCAGCGGCGCTACTGGAAGCCTTATTCTGGGGCTACAGGCCGATCTGACTGGCCCCCTTACCGCAGGCGCACCGCTCAGCCTGAATCTGGCTGCTGGCCAGAACGCCACCTACACCTTCACTGGGGCAGCAGGGCAGAACGTGGAATTGGGCCTGAGTGGCGATACCTTGGTGGGGAGCACCTACCTCTATGTTTATAAGCCGGACGGAACGCAACTGAACTCAGCAAGCCTCTCTTATAGCTCGGGGGCGAGTACGGGTACTGCACTAGCATTGGCCAACCTACCTGCGAATGGCACCTATACTGTTCGCGTACAACCCAACGGAGGCGTTGCGGGCAGCATTACCCTCGGCCTGCAATCAGATCTGACCGGAGTATTGACAGCAGGAACGCCGGTGACACTGAACTTTGCCGCCAACCAGAACGCCACCTACACCTTTAATGGAACAGTGGGGCAGAACGTGGAGTTGAGCCTCGGTGGCGACACGCTGGCGGGGCAAACCTATGTGTATGTGTATAACCCAGATGGCAGCCGACTGAATTACACCAGTTTGTACTATGGCTCGGGCGCTGCTACAACCACGACGCTGACGCTAAACAACCTGCCGGCAAATGGCGCCTATACCGTTCGCGTACAACCCAACGGAGGTGTTGCGGGTAGCATTACCCTCGGCCTGCAATCAGATCTGACTGGAGTATTGACCGCAGGAACGCCGGTGACACTGAACTTTGCCGCCAACCAGAACGCCACCTACACTTTCAACGGGACGGCCGGACAGAACCTGGGGCTGGCCATTGCGGGCAGCACCCTGGCAGGGCAAACCTATGTGTATGTGTATAAGCCAGACGGCAGCCAACTGACCAGCGC
>NZ_KB892863.1 GCF_000373965.1 Uliginosibacterium gangwonense DSM 18521
GCAGCCAGGAGCAGGCGTCCGTTGCCATCATAGGCAAACTCTTCACGGTGCAGCACACCGGCTTGCTCGGGGCTGCTGGGGCGCCCCTGGGCATCCAGGGCTTGGCCTTGGGCGTCGCTCCAGTGGGCGCTGCGTTCGGTGAGGCGGCCCAGGCCGTCGAATTCAAAACGGGTGAGCAGATGGCGCTCGGTTTCCGGGATGCGTCCGTCTTGTGAGCTGATGGCGCCGGTGAAAGTTGTGGCCGGAATACTGCCGCTGACCTGGGGTTGTTGGAGTGTCCAGGCGAGGATGCCGGTGGTCTCCTCGTAGTGGTAGTGGGTACGCTGGCCATCAAAGCCGGTTTCGTCCAGCAGCCGCCCGACCGGATCGTAGTGGAATTGCCAAGTAGCGTCGTTCTCGTTTTGCAGGCCGGTCAGCCGCCCGAGGCGGTCCCAGCGGTAGCGCAGGGTCTGGCCCAGGGCGTCATGGCGTTGGGCGATGAGGCCAGCACCGGTGTAGTCGTAACGGGTGATGCGCCCGAGCGGGTCGAGGTGGGCTAAGAGCCGCCCTTCGGCGTCTTGAACGTAGCGTTCGATGCTGCCGTCGGCACGTTCGATGGCATCCAGGTAGCCGGTGGCATTGGGGGGAAGTCCTTCGAGGCTGGATATTTGTGCCGTTTGTGCAGCCTCTACGCCTTCTGCATAGCGGTATTGGGTCTTGGCGTCGGTGGCATCGGTGAAGGCAGCCAGCCGCCCACGGGCGTCATAGGCCCATTGGCTGGTTTTGCCGCTGCAGTCGGTGTAGCTGGCGAGTTGCCCGCCTTCGGTGTAAGCCAGGGCTTTGACCCCGCCTTTGGCGTCGGTGATTTCAATGGGTTGCCCGGCTTTGTTGTAGGCGTATTCGGTTTCAAAGCCCAGGGGGTCAATCTCTTTGACGAGGTTGCCAGCGCGGTCGTATTCACGCTTCCAGTGCTGGCCGCTGCCATCGACGAGGGTGGTCAGATGCCCTTGTTCATCGTAGGCGAAGTACAGCGTACTGCCGTCTGCGCGCTCGTGGTAGATGAGTTGGCTGCGTTCATCCCAGTCGTAGTGATCGACACTGCCATCTGGGTGGATGTGCTTGGTGACGTTTTTGGCGTCATCCCGGAAGAGCCATTCTTCGAAGTTGTCCGGGTGGACGATGCGATAGGTGTAGCCGAGGATGTCGTAGTAATGCCAGGTCTCGTTGCCCAGGGCGTCGGTGACGTAGGTGAGGCGAATGTTCTCGTCCCATTCGAGACGGGTGTCGAAGCTGCCATCATCGGCCCATTCGTGCACGGCTTTGGCCAGGCTGTTGTCGTGCTCTTCGGCCCCGCTCCATTCGAGGTTGATGCCGCGCCCGGTGCGGTCGCTGTAGCGGGTGATGAGGTGGCGGGTGTAGCGATAATCCCAGTGGGCGCCGTTTTCATCGGTGGCGCCGATGAGGTCGCCCGCGTCGTCGTATTGGTAGTGGGCGAGTTGGCGCGTGACTTGGCCCTCAAGCAAAAGCTGCAAGGCGGTGATGCGCCCAGCATCATCGAGGGTGCTGCCGATCTGAGCGAGAACCTTTTGGTCATGCTGGAGAGTGAGTTCGGAGGGGGCGTTGCGAAGCGCGCTGGCTTCATGCGCATAGCTTAAGCTGAGGCGGATCTTGTTGGGCCAGTCGGCTTGGGTGAGGCGGTAGATTGTTTTACGGCTTGCACCTTTGCCTGTGTCCACGCGCTCAAAGCGCTGGCTGTACTCTGGGGTGAAGGCGAGCACCAGGGTTTGATGGTCGTGGCACTTGAGGGTGAGCATTTCAATGGCGTGGTAGTGCTCTTTGCCCACCCCAAGCTTGGGGAAGGTGACCGGGCGGCCATCTTCGCCCCAATAAACAAGTTCGTCACCGCGCTCTTCGATGTGGCAGAGCCAGTCGGTGGTCCAGCGTGCACCGAGTGGGCCGTTGTCGAGTACGCCGAGATTGGAGGCGTAGGTGCGCTCCCAGGCGAAGGGAATCAGGGAAGATAAAACAAAGTCGGTATGGGTAAAGCGTTCCCAGCCCATGGCAAAGCCGATGCTGTGGCCGCTGGCAGCTTTGGCTGCGTTTTTGCAAGGGATGCATTCGCCTGTAGCCGGATGTTGGTGTTTGGTAGTTTCGAGTTGACCTTTGCTTTTTTCATGCTTGGCCTGATTGGCTTTCTTCGCATTGACCACCGCCGCCTTAGTGTGGGTCAATCTCCTCTTGGCCGCTTCAAGCAGCTTGGTCAACAACCAGCCGATGCTCATTTCCGCTTCAGCTTTGGCCAGATTCGGCAGTTGTGCGACGGCATTTCGACCAATGCGGCGCAGCGCATCGATTTCGACCCGGATCGGTGCTTTGGCTTTTTCGGGCACGAGACTGGTGAGAATCTTGGCTTCTGTATTGGCCACTGTTTTTGCGACAGCCGAACCAAAGCTCCAGAGTGCGCTCACAGCACATTTGAGGGTTTTGCCCGGGTCATGCCAACCGCTTTTGGCGGCTTCTGCGGCGGCTTTGGCGGCTGCTTGCTTGCTGGCGTTGGCATCAAATACTTTGCCATCGAGTATGCGGTTCATTGTATTGGCGATTTCATCGCACAATTTTTGGCCATGGGATGCAGCGTTGTTGAGCATGGGCTTGAGCTGGTCCAGCGCACCTTGGGCAAATTTATCCAGCTCGCCGGCAAGCTTGTCGTTCAGGTGGTCGGCCAGCAGCACCAGAATCGATTCGCCAATGAATTTGGCAGCGCCTTTGGCCGTGCGTGCCAGATTTTGGCGCACCAGGGTGAGCGCTGGACGGAGTCCCATCCGGGCTGCGGCCATACTCGGTGGCATGGGAATGACGCCGATGAGGTTGATACCTAGGCTGACCCACTCAAGAAACTCTTCAATTTTGCTAGTGGCCTTTTTTTGGCAGAGTTCGACGATGTCGCAAATGGCATCTGCCAAGGCGATAATGTTGCCCACCACAGGCAAATTGCCCGCCACCATCTTGATTCGTTCCAGCGTGACATAGCCACCGCTGATCTTGCGAAGCCAGGCGTCAAAATTCTGGATGCCAGCACCCACATCCAGCTTGTCAACGGTATTGGTCGGCGCGACAGCTACCTGCGGCGGACGTTGCGGGGTCGGAGATGTCTTGGGATCAGCCATGATTCTATCCAGATCGGGTCGGGCGTGGCTTGGGGCCACGTTGCGTGTGCCAAACAAGAAAGGCTCCGATTAATACAGACCATCGGGCCATTCCGCGCCAGTTTTTAAAGGAGCGACTATATCCGAATGTAATTGACAGATGTTTGCAATCGATAGACGGCGTTGCAAACGCCCCACAGTTCTGGCAAGCGTCAGGCGGATGAACTGACTTTGAATTCCATCTCCAAGGACGTCGTAAATCCCGAACTGGACAGGCTGTGCGTAGCCCTCGCAATGAGCCAGTCGGTGGCATCCATCTCGGGCTTGAAGCCTTGCACGATCACCGGCAATTCGGGAAACAGATCGGCCCGACCCCGCGCCAGGGATAGACTGAAACTTGCCACACCGCGTTGGAGGCGTTGCCATTCTGCTTTGGCTGCACGTTCGGCGGTGGTCTTGCTGGCGTAGGTGTGGCGCAGTACTTTGGTGTTCTCTGCACTGGCCTTGATTTCTGTGTTCGCGCTCTTGTTCTTCCGTTTTCCCCCGGTCGCTGTGGTGCCCTTGGCATTGACCAGCACCTCCCCATGCGTGCCCCCCCGGATATCCTGATAGTAAGCCTTCACTGCCGTGTAGGTGTCGCGTTCGGCCATGGCAAAGCGATGTTGATCGCCACTGGCTCGCGTGATCGTAACGGTGGGAAATGGCGTACCCGATACGGTTTCCGCCTCGCCAATGGGCATGAACAAGAGCATGCCTTTCTTCACCGTGGCAATGGCATCGTGATCGCGCGCCAGGCGTGTGAGCAGGTTCACGTCTGACTCGTTGGTTTGGTCGATATGCTCGATGGTGAGGCCCGCCAAGCCTTGGGATACCTTGGGCGTGAGGCCGTGGGCCGATGCAATGGCTTTGACGATTTCACCGATCTTGTGCCCCGCCCAGCTTTTGGTCTGTTTCGTGATTAAGCCTGCACGCAGGTCTGCGCTTTTGCCGCGCAGGGTGAGCCGATCCGGCGTGCCGGAATGCTCCACCTCATCAATGATGAACGTCCCCTTATCCACCAAGGGTTCGCCCCGCCAGCCCAGGAAGAGGGCCACCGTGACACCTCGGTCAGGGATGGCGAGCTTTCAGCACTTTTCCGAAAATCCAATTTTGGCCTTTGTGCGATCTTCGCCGCGTGCGGAAATTCCGGTTGAGCGTCAATCCCGACGACCGTGATCAGGTTCTCTGGAGCTGAACCTTGTCGAGCCAGTCGTTTTGGGGCGCCTGATGCTTGCGCATTATGCTCAGGAGTGTGGCGGGGTCTTCTGCCACGCTGATCAGTTGCATGTTGTAGGGACGAATGAATCCTTCGGCGACCATGTGTTCCAGCATGGTGAGCAGGGGGTTAAAGAAACCTTCCACGTTGAGTAGGCCGACTGGCTTTTGGTGGATTTGCAACTGCGCCCAGGTCAGTATCTCAAAGAGTTCATCCAGTGTGCCCAGGCCGCCGGGCATGGCGATAAAGCCATCAGCCCGTTCTGCCATCGTGGCTTTGCGGGTGTGCATGGAGTCAACCACGCGCATTTCGGTTGCAGAGGGGTGGGCGAGTTCTCGCTCTGCCATGAATTCTGGGATGACACCAAAAACCTTGCCTTGGGCGGCCAGGGTGGCGTCGGCAATGCAGCCCATCAGGCCGACGTGGCCGCCGCCCCAAACCAGCTCGATCTGTTCCGTCGCCAGGGTTT
Source organism: Uliginosibacterium gangwonense DSM 18521 (assembly GCF_000373965.1). Classification (GTDB taxonomy): domain Bacteria; phylum Pseudomonadota; class Gammaproteobacteria; order Burkholderiales; family Rhodocyclaceae; genus Uliginosibacterium; species Uliginosibacterium gangwonense. The sequence continues at coordinate 4,850 of NZ_KB892863.1, forward strand.
GACCCAGGCGTTTTGCCATGTCCCGATACACTTCACGATGCCCTTGCGAGGCGCCGCAGAATACACAGATGGATTGAATGGAGAGCAATTTGGTTTCCTTGGGGCTGAAAAGCAAAACGGGCACCTATAAGGTGCCCGAACGTGCCTGAGAAATGCGCGTCAGGCAACTGACCCGCTATTTGCTACAGGAGCGGTATTACTTGGCAGCGGAAGCGTCAGCAGCCGGGGCGCTGGCGTCAGCAGGTGCAGAAGCGTCAGCAGCGGGGGCGCTGGCATCAGCAACTGCGCTGGCTTCAGCGACGGGGGCTACGGATTGTTCTGCGGCCGGGGCGGATTGTGCATCGGCTGCGGGTTGTTCAGACTTGTTGCAAGCGGCCAGGGTTGCAACAGCAAACAGGGCGATCAGCAGGGAACGATACATCTTTGACTCTCCGGAGTAACAAGTTAAATGACTAAAAAGATATTCGCTAGCCAAGCGTTTTGTTTCGTCATCCCGGCTGCGACGTTGATGCATGGCAGCAATATACTCCGTGAAATGTAATTTCGTCTAGTGAAATTCTGCGTTTGCACGTGAAGTTTTTGATCTAGATCGCTTATGTAAGCCTGTGAGGCCGAAGCTCCGGTATCATTGTGGGCTTTCCCTCCCCAGATATTTGCAAATGGAATTGATTGATATTGTCTTGCATCTGGATAAATACTTGGCCGATCTGGTGATCCAGTATGGGCCTTGGATTTACGCGATTTTGTTTGCGATTATTTTCTGTGAGACCGGTTTGGTGGTGACCCCGTTTCTACCAGGGGATTCTTTGCTGTTTGTCGCAGGGGGGCTTGCTGCCGCAGGCGGCATGGATATCAAGCTGCTCTCCGTGTTGCTGTTTGTTGCGGCGGTTCTGGGGGATAACCTGAATTACTGGGTGGGGCGTAGCCTGGGACATCGTGTTTTCCGTTGGGAGCAGTCGCGCCTGTTTAACCGTGCGGCGTTTGATAAGACCCATGGTTATTTTGAGCATCATGGCGGCAAGACCATCATTGTGGCGCGTTTTATGCCGTTGATTCGCACCTTTGCGCCGTTTGTGGCCGGGGTGGCGGAGATGAGCTATCGGCGCTTTTTGCCGCTGGATGTACTGGGTGGTGCGCTGTGGGTGTTCTCGCTTACCCTGGCGGGCTATTTCTTCGCCAATGTTCCTTTCGTAAAGAATAATCTGAGCTTCTTTATTGTCGGGATTGTAGTGGTTTCACTGATTCCGGTTGCGGTGGCGGCTTTGCAGCGCAAAAAGGCCAATCCATGAAAAGAATTGTCATTCTGATTTCTGGCCGTGGCAGCAATATGGAAGCTATTCTCGAAGCGGACCTCCCCGGTTGTCAGATTGCCGCAGTGATTTCCAACCGTCCTGATGCCAAGGGCTTGGTCTTTGCCAGGGAACGCGGTGTTCCCGCGTTGGCACTGGACCACAAGATGTTTGCTGACCGGGCTGCCTTCGATCAGGCGTTGGCTGCACAGATTGATGAGTATTCGCCGGATTTGCTTGTGCTGGCAGGCTATATGCGGATTCTGAGTGATGACTTTGTGCGTCATTACGTTGGCAGGATGATGAATATCCATCCCTCCTTGTTGCCTTCGTTTGCCGGGCTGCACACACATTGTCGTGCGCTTGAAGCCGGGGTAAAAGTTCATGGTGCGACAGTTCATTTCGTTACCCCTACGCTTGATGCAGGTCCCATTGTTATCCAGGCGATTGTGCCGGTGAGTGCAGATGACGATGAGACTCGGCTGGCAGCCAAGGTGCTGGAGCAAGAGCACAAAATCTATCCGCAGGCGATACGATGGTTTGTGGAAGGGCGCCTGAAGGTGCAAGGCAACACAGTGACCGTGACAGGTTTGCTTGAAGATGCCGTGAGTTGGTCTGTTCCTTCGTTACAAAACTGACTGGCGATGGAACCCGGCCTGCTGTCAACGGTCTGCTACAGATGAGCGTTGATTGCGCTGTGTGGCATAAAGCCGGAGTGAGCACGTGATAGATGCGGAGAGCGAGCCGGGTACAAGCCCTTGGCGTTTCTTTTCCCTGAAGTTTTTGGGGGATAAGAAGTTCCTGCTCGGTTTGGCCTGGGGGCTGTCCTGTTTGATCCATCTGCTGGTGGTGTTGGGGCCGGGATGGGATTTGCCAGAGCCTCCGGGTGAGGCCAGGCGCATCAAGGCTGAATTGCTTGCCGTTGTGCCCTCGGTGCCTGCTCAGGGAAAGCCTAAACAACCCCGCGTAGCCCATCGACCCAGTTCGACCCCTTCTAAAAATGCTTCTCGTGCTGTGTTGCCGAGTGAGCATGCTGAGGATGTGCCTGCATCTGAATCCAGCACTCCCGTCGCATCTACGTCTGCACCAGTGGTGGCGGAGGCTTCTGCGCCGCAGGCTGCTGACTCTGCTCCCCAGGTGGCTGTTGCCCAATCCGAGCCGGTCGCGCAGCAGTCTGCACCGGATGAGCTTCCTTTGGCAGATCTGAAACCTGTGGCCGAACGCTTGCCGCGCATGGGGCGAATTGCCTATACGGGGACGGCCAGCCTGCTCAATGTGATGGGTTTGGTGAGCTGGGAACATGATGGCCAGCACTACAAGGCACGTTTGGGGGCGGGGATCGTAGGGGCAACCTCGACTTTCAATTACGAATCCAGCGGCATTTTGGGAAATACGCAGCTTGTCTCAGAGCAGGCCAAGGATGACCGGCGTGGCAAACACAGCACCGCAAATATCGACAACCAGAACGGTGTGGTGCGCATGCAGCGGGGAGGGGATGAGCGGGAGCGGCGTATCTCGGGTTTGGCCGTGGCCTTGTCTTCCCTGCCCGAAGCGCTGGCCTGCTTGGATGAGCGCATTGAGAAAGCTGCTTTGTTCATCGTGGGCGACTTTTGGGTGGAAGATGCAGTGGTAATCAACCGGGGTTTGGAAATGCTGCGCCTACCCGGGACGACGATAGAAGCCAGACGTTTTCAATCCAAGATCAACAATGGCAAGAACATTGATATCTGGTTGGCGCCTGCTTGGCACAACGCACCTGCGCGAATCCGCTACGACGATGGTGGCGTGGTGGTGGACTTGAAGGCCACGGAGGTGGATATTGATGGTCAGATCCTGCTTAAAGCCCCTGCTGGCAACACCGAATAGGCTCTGGCCCCTGCTTCTGGATTGAGGCAAAACACTCTTTTTACACCGCCGTTGTCCGCATAATGAGATAATGGCAAGATGACTACACTTATCACTTCTGTGCAGCTTGACGCTGCGGGCGAAGCCCTGCAGGACGTCTTGCGGTTCGAGTTCCCGGCAGATAACGTTCTTTCCGGGTTTTTCCGCATGAACCGGAATATCGGTGCCCGTGACCGCAGCTTTGTGGCTGAAGCTGTCTATGGTGTATTGCGCAATTATCGGCAGGTCAAGACGCTCGCAGGCCAGGATGCGCGTGCGCGCAAGCTTGTTTTGACTTGGTTGGTTCGCCAGGAAGGCTACTCTGTGCGGCAACTTGAGCCGCTGCTCAGCCGGGGTGAGGAAGAGTGGATGGGGAAGATGAAGGCCAAGAGTTACAAGCCTTCCTCAATCGGTGACAAGACCAATCTGCCAGACTGGCTGGCTACACGCCTTGTGGCCCAATATGGCGAAGAGAAGGCCCAGGCGCTGGCTGGTGCCCTGAATCGCCCGGCGCCGCTGGATATTCGTGTCAATCCCATGACGACGGATCGAGACACGGTGCTGGCCCGGTTTGAGCAGGAAGGCGTGGCTGCGGCTGCCGGGCTGTATTCCCCCTTGTGCATCCGTTTTGAAGGCAGGCTGGCCTTGCAGCGCCACCCTTTGTTTGAAGAGGGAGGAATCGAAGTCCAGGATGAAGGCAGCCAGCTTTTGGGCTTCCTGGTTGCTCCCAAGCGTGGCGAGATGGTGGCTGATTTCTGCGCAGGTGCGGGCGGCAAGACTTTGCTCTTAGGGGCACTGATGCGTTCGACCGGGCGCCTGTATGCTTTTGATGTTTCTGAAAAGCGTTTGGCCAAAGCCAAGCCACGGCTGGCGCGTGCGGGGCTGTCCAATGTTCATCTGACTGTGATTGCGCATGAAAATGACATCAAGGTCAAACGGCTGGTGGGCAAGATGGACCGCGTGTTGGTTGATGCGCCTTGCAGCGGCACGGGAACTTTGCGCCGCAACCCTGATCTGAAGTGGCGGCAAACAGAAACAGGTGTGGCAGAGCTGACTACGAAACAGGCTTCGATCCTGGCTTCCGCCTCTCGTATGGTGAAGCCCGGTGGGCGTTTGGTGTACGCGACATGCTCGCTGTTGGCCGAGGAAAACGATCAGATTGTGGATGCCTTCCTGGCTGCTCACCCTGCGTTTCGGCAGGTGCCGGTTGCGGAAGTCTTGGCTCAGGCCAAGATCGAGATGCCGGATGCAGGGGAGCGTTTGCACTTGAATCCGCTGGAACATGGAACCGATGGTTTCTTTGCCGCAGTGCTGGAGCGTATCAGCTGATTGATCGGGCGCCTGATGGGCCTACGCCGGTGTCTATGGTTTGAGTTGCAAGCCAATGTCCGACTTGTTTTGAGTGTTCATGAATACTTGGTTTGATAATGCATGGGCCATGGTGCAGCGGCCTGGGTTTCTACTGGAACTGCTGCTGGTTGGCGTGATACTGGGCTTGGCAGGCTGGGCTGCGAACGCGCTTCATCGACGCTCCACCAGCCCAAGCTCCGCCTTGCCGACTGGCGGGGTTGCGCGTCTTGCCTTCCCTGTTATCGCGGTGGTGATGCTCACCACGTGCGGTTTTGTCGCGCATCACATAGGTTGGCAGGTCCGGGTCATCGCTTTTGCCATCCAGTTGTTGATTGCGTTGGCTGCGGTGCGCATGGCTGTGTTTGCCTTACGCCGTGCATTTCCTCAATCGATCTGGGTCGCAGCATTGGAGCGTTCGCTGGCGACCATCATCTGGCTGGGTGTGGCCCTTGATACGGTGGGCTTGCTATCAGAGGTGATCGACTGGCTGGACGGGTACTCATTTCATGTCGGCAAAGCGCATATCACCTTGTGGGCCATCATCCAGGGCTTTGGCTCTGTATTTGCGACGGTGATTGTGGCCCTGTGGCTGGGGGGCTTGATTGAAACACGGCTGCAAAACTCCAGCTCCTTGGATTCGAGTCTGAAGATTGTCTTCTCCCGCGTCAGCAAAACCCTGCTGGTGCTGGTTGCGGTCCTGGTCGGGATGTCACTCGTCGGCCTGGATCTGACCACCTTGTCGGTGTTTGGTGGTGCGCTGGGGGTGGGGCTTGGCTTCGGGATGCAGAAGATTGCGAGCAACTATGTCTCGGGCTTTATCATCCTGTTGGACCGCTCCATCAGTATCGGCAATATCATCCAGGTTGGGCAGGATAAAGGCGAGGTCAAGCGAATCACGACGCGGTACACCGTGCTGCGGGCAGGCAACGGCAGCCATATTCTGTTGCCAAATGAAACGCTAGTGACCAGCACGGTCCAGAACGACTCTTACGCTGATCCGCGTTGGCGCCTGACTGTGAGTGTGCAGGTGGCTTACTCCAGTGACGTGGAGCGGGCGATTGCGATCATGGAAGCGCTGGCGGGCGCAGACGCCCGTATATTGAAGGACCCCATGTTCAAGAGCAACGTCGTGGCGCTTGAGGATAGCGGGGTCAAGCTGGAGATGGGGTTCTGGGTCGGGACGGCGGCACACACCTCGCCGGATCTGCGCTCTGACCTGTATCGTGGGATATTGTTGAGGTTCCGTGAGGAGGGGATCGAAATCCCCTTCCCACAACGCGAAGTCAGGCTATTGGGTACAGCGCCCGCAGCCTGAGTCCGGGTTTCTGTTTCAGGCCTTATCGCCCAAGGGCAGCAGCTTGCAGCCGTAGATTTCGTTCAGAATCTGGGCTGCTGCGGCGTAGATGGCGGACAGGCCGCACACAATGCCTTCCCAGCCGGCCAGATGCTGGATGACTGGGTTGCCAGTCGCGTCTCCTGCTGCAAGCAGGACGAACAGCACGGTGAGTGACGCGAAGATGAATTGTGTGGCGCGGTTGAGTTTCAGGGTGCCCACGAACAGCACAGCGGTAAACAGGCCCCACATGATCAGGAAGGCGATCATCCCAGCTTCGCCCGCCGCGGGAAGCCCCATCTTGGGCATGCAGATCAAGCCCACCAGGGTCAGCCAGAAGAAGCCGTATGAGGTAAATGCAATGGTGCCAAAGGTGTTGCCTTTCTTCCATTCCATCACCCCGGCAATGACCTGGGCGATGCCACCGTAGAAAATCCCCATTGCCAGGATCATGGCATTCATTTCAAACAAACCTGCGTTGTGCAGATTCAGCAGAACCGTAGTCATGCCAAAGCCCATCAATCCCAGCGGTGCGGGGTTGGCGGTAAAGTCTGCGGTATTGGCGTGATCAGCCATCAGAAGAAGCTCCCATCAGTGAACATGAAAATGGGCTCGGCAACCCGAGCCCGGCGCGCATGTTGCCATTGCTGATGAGGTGAAGGCTTCGTTTGGATCAAAGCCAGCCAGCTTTTTTAATGTGTTTTATGTGCTCGCTTTGCTGGGCTCCGGTTGGAGTGCCTGTTCTTGCCCCATACGCCAGATGGTGATGAGGTTGACGACGAGGATGACGCATTCAAGCGCAGTGCCACCAATGGAGCCGGAAATGATATTGTTGGCGATCCACAAAGCCGTGCCCAGCAGCATCAGCATGCGCATTTTTCGGCCATGCAGCAAGAACAAGGCAATAGATCCGACGCAGGATGCGATGGGCGGCAACCAGTTCCACCAATGCTGTACGAGCATTCCGCCGACCACCAGATTGATGGTGACAACCGCTGCAGCCACCCAGCGTGAACGGGTGTAGAGCGAAAGCACCGAGCGGCCAGCAGACAGTGTAGAACTCAGCACGGCGGTGGGGTTGCCCAGCAGGTAGAAGTGCACCACGTAGGCAACACATTCGGCCGCCATGTAGAGCTTGAAATGACGGTCGTTCTTCTGGAGAAATGAGCTGACACCAAGAACAAAAGCCACATAGCCAAAAAGCTGTGGTACGGACAATACAGTGGAAAACATTGGGAAAGGCAGAAGGAGATGAGGAGTTTGGCCCGATTGTGACACTTTGAGCTTCTGAATAGAAGCCTATTGTTTGCGACAAGATGGGGTCTGGTGTGGCACAAATGTTGTGCAAAAGGGAAATAGTATCAATATCGTACTTATATCAACACCGTTCATGCTCAGTTTGTGAAACAATTCATAGCCATTCTGGCGCTATAGGTTTGATATTTCATGGCGATTACAGGTGATCAACGATTACTCAAACGTATCAACCGCATGGCGTTAGTGCGGTTGGTGCGTGGACATCCCGGTTTGTCACGTGCCGAATTGGCCGTGGAGACAGGGCTCACCAAGTCAACAGTCAGCCTGCTGGTGCAGGAGCTGATTGACGAGGGCTGGTTGTGCGAAGACGATGTCTTGGTGACTGGCGCCATCGGGCGGCGCCCCACACCACTCCGCCTGGATGATCAGCGTCTCGCTTTGATTGGCGTCGAGCTGGGGGTGGGCATGATTGGTGTGGTGGCCACGACCCTGAATGGTGAGGTCATCAGCAAGTATTCCCATAGCTTTACGGTGGATAGTGAAATTCCCTTGGTGCTCAGCATGCTTTGCCGCGCCATCATGGATACCGTGCATGCTACCCGTGGGGCTGGCCGTGAGGTGCTGGGGGTGGGCATCGGCGTTCCCGGTGCCGTCCAGGAGAGTAGCGGCGTGCTCTGTGTTGCGCCCAACCTGGGTTGGCGGGATGTGGCGATCCGCGATGAAGTGATGCGGGTACTTCAAGCCCATTCTTTAGGCGATATCCAGGTCTTTGTGCAGAACGACGCGGACGTTGCCGCGCTGAGTGAAGTGGAGTTCTCCCCGTCTTCCACGCATGACCCTCTGTTGTTTCTGAGCCTGGGCATCGGGGTCGGAGCAGGGGTGGTCGTGGGCGGGCGCTTGTTGCTTGGGCGCGGTGGCTTCGCAGGTGAAGTGGGGCATATCCAGCTTCAGCCAGACGGCCCGGTTTGTTCCTGTGGGCGCAAAGGCTGTGCAGAGGCGTTTTTTGGCCTGCAGGTACTGGCCAATTCTTTCCACTTGAGCCGCGAACAGCTTTTTGAGCGTGCCAGTCAGGGTGACCCGGAAGTGGTGTCTGCTTTGCGCTCGGCAGGGCAACACTTGGGCGTGTTGATGCATAACCTCTGGGTGACTTTGGACCCCGCCCAGATTGTACTGGGAGGGCGTTCCTGTCGCCTTGGCCCGGCATTTCTGGATTCTGCGCGGGAAACCTTCAATGCCTTGGCGCATGAGGCGGGGCTTGAGACACCTTTGGTCGTCCAGGCAAAATACGCTGAATTGATGGTTCCGGTGGGCGCTTCTGCGCTGGTGCTGCACAAATACCTGCAGCCCATCTGATTGCCTTGGTGAGAGGGGCCGCGTCTATTGCTCAATCTGTGCTTGGGTGGGCACCAGACGCGGGCCAATGTAGATCAGGGTGACTTCCTGGCCCAGCAGGGTTATCGTACCGTGGCGACGGTTGTCTCCCGTGTCACTGTATTCAAACGCAAAGCTTCGCTGGATGTTCAAGCGGCCACTATCCGGGTTGCGCACCAGACGTAGCCCACTTTGGGCGACTGTGTCATCCAAGAACTGCAGCCCTTCTTTCCGGCATAGATTCCTGGCAGCGCTGACGCCGTATTCCCGTGCCTTCAGGCTATCGGCTATGTACCAGACGAGTGCAGCAATCCCAAGCAGGAAGACAACGGGTTCAATGACATTCATGATCAGCAAATTGTGAGGGCAAGCCCAAAGTGAGTATGGCGATTGGCAAATGTGGTGGTTCGCTCTTACCATGAAGGATACTGGATTACGTGCCTGCGTCGCAGTAATGCCAACAAGTTGTGGGTATGTTGCAAAAAAACCCAATCTCTTGCTTGGAAAAACAGTAGAGTAGCGTCCGGTTTCTGGCCATTTTTTTCGTTACACAACATGGAAAGTGACGTTCAAAGTCCTACAGCACCGGTCTGTGGCTCTAAACGAGTCATTGACGGGGTTGAGCGCGTTTATTACTACGGTTATTGGATCAAGACGTATGAGGCGCCCGCAGATACGCTGGAGGCCAAGAAACGTCTGATTGAAGCGCTCACTCGACGACTTTTCAATCATGTCGAGCATGGCATCAACATTCCGGGCAAGCGCCTGGAAGAGGCCAGGATGACGTATGAGCGTGAAACGGACCCTGCCATGCGGCGCGTCAAGGGGGCCATGCTTGCGGGGACTTTGTTTAATCGGGCGACCGACATTTTTACCAAACTGGTGGATCTGCAAGCCGCAGGGGTGGAGATCGCCCCGGACAATGCGTTGATGCGCGAATGTGGCCGCTGTCTGCATGAAGCCCTGGACTTGGGCAAAACAGTTCTGCATCGTAGCGGCGAAGAGGGTATCGACGAGTTGTGGGGCGAGCCATTCAAGGCTTTCTCCATTCCTGTTGAGGCATTCTACGAGAGCCGGTATAACAAAATCGCCTTGGCCATGCGGGATATCGACGAAATCGCCGCAGCGCTCAAGCAGGTTTTGGGCAAACACGACATGTTTGCCGGGATTGTTCCGGTTGTGGATGCCTACGCAGAAGCGGCGCGCATCAAGAGCGAGACCTTGCGTACCGATGCCAATATTTTCGATGTCTGGGCTCGTTTTTCGGTGGTGGGAGACCAATTAAGGTATTTCCCGCCCGTGGTGGTAGAGAATGCCAGTGAGGATTTGGTCCGAGAGGCAGAACACGCCGTTCGGCTCATTCGCCATGGCGTGTCTTTGATCAGCGATATCACGCGTGCCCGTGTTTCCATGCCTAAGAGTACGGCTGATTTCATAGAGCGTTGCCAAGTCTTTTCCAGCAGATATGCCCAACGGTGATCATCAGGCGGCTGCCCGTGCCTGAGTTTCGTCTGACTTGACGGGAAGCAGCAGCTTGAAGATGGCGCCGCCTGTGGGGTGATTTTCCACCCACAGCTGCCCGTTGTGATCCAGGATGATCCGGCGGCAGATAGCCAGCCCCAAGCCCGTGCCCCCTTGAGGCAAGGTTTGGTGCCCCTGGATAAAGGCTTCAAAGATGTTGTTTATGTCTTGTTCCGGAACACCGGGGCCTTCATCACGGATCGCAAGTCCGACCGCACGGGTGGTCTCTCCGATGATGGCCTCATCCAGAAATTGGATGTGGATGGCGCCGTTTTTAGGGCTGAACTTGATGGCGTTGGAAAGTAGATTGATGAAAACCTGATGGATGCGCTCTTGATCGTAATAGGCGTTCACGGTCGGCGTGGTTTCATCCATCTCAATGCGCAGGTTCTTGTTTGAGAGCAGGGAAGACAACTCACGGGCAGAAGTCTGGAAGGTCTGCTGGAGTGCATGCTGCGCGAGGTTGTATTGCATCTTGTTGGCTTCAAGCTTCGACATGTCCAGCAGATCATTGAGCATTTTCAACAAACGTCTGCCGCTGCTATCAATGCGTTCAAAATAGCGCTTTAATGTAGATGTGTTTGTATTGTCTGTTTTTTGTATGCCCATCTCGGAAAAGGATAGGATGGCATGCATTGGCGTGCGCAATTCATGCGACATATTGGTCAGGAATAAGGATTTTGCGGTGTTGGCTCGCTCGGCATATTCCTTGGCCTGGATGAGAGAGCGCTCGATTTCCTTTTGATGAGTGATGTTGGTGAGAAACACAAATGCATGGGTGATCTGCCCGTCTTCGTCGCAGACCACGCCACGGCTGGCCAGATACGTGCGTTCATTGCCACTCTGGTCAGGCAAAGAGACTTCCTCAAACGGTTGGTGGGCGATCTGCTTGGGGTCATGCGGGAAGAGCTTCTCCGCAATGGCTTCTCCCCACAGACTGGCGGGGGTTTTTGTCTTCAGCTCGGATGAGCTGATTCCGGTCTGGAGGCAAAGTGCGCGATTGATCTCAATAAAACTGTTATGTGTATCGACTAACGCAAAAGAATCTTCGGTTGCATCCAATACCAGGCGCATGAGTCGTTCAGAGTGGCGTAGGGCTTGTGCCGCCAGGCGTTGAGGGGTGTTGTCCTCAATTACATAGATCAGGCCTTCTTCTGGTGCATGAGGATTGATGGCGCGGGCAAAGAAGACTGCCCAGAAGCGCCCTCCATCGTTGCGTTTGAGTTCGATCTCGCGGCGGAAGGTTTTGTCCTGTGCGGCGCGCTCCCGTATATCTCTGACCGTATCGGCATATTGCGTTTCGTCGAGGAAAAAGACGCTTTCCTGCATGTTTTCAATTTTGCCGGACCTGAAAGTGAACAGCGCTTCGAAGGCACGGTTGCAGACTTTGATTTGTCCGTTTGTCGACAGGGCGATAGCCAGGGGGGATGCATCCAGAATGGTCTGGATTTCCGCTGTCTTGGCGCTGACCAGTTCTTGCAAATGGTCGCGGTGGCGTTTGAGTTCTCTTTCTGCTTCTTTGCGTTCGCTGATGTTTCGCGCCGCGACGCAAAGGTAGCTTTGCCCATTGAATGCGACAGCCGACAGGGTGATCTCTATCGGCGTGGTATTTCCATCTGCGCAAGTCAGTTCAGCGGTATGGGTGATGCAGGAGCCTTGCGGGTTGGCGTCACACCAATCCTGCCACGAGGATTCATCAAGCGCTACGATCTGCTCAATGGGTTTATCGAGCAGATCATCAATCTGGTAGCCGGTGTGATCAAGCACGCTTTTGTTTGCATAGACAAGCTGCAAATCTGCTTTGCACCACAGCACCATGTCTGGAGAGACGTCCACCGTGTGTTGGGTCAGACGTAGCTGCGATTCGGCTTCGTCGGCACGTCGCAGTTGTCGCAGTAGCAAATAGTGCAGCATGGAATGCAAAACAATGAAAAATGCCACAATCATTATATACTTGATGGCATTTTCCTGGAATGGGGCCAGAACGCGATCTGCTTCCATGCTGATGCGCACCTGGAAGGGGTAGTGCCCTGCGTTGTGTTGTTGGATGACGAAGCGGTCTTTACCTTGCTCCCCTTCCTTGACGCGAAGCAGATGCCCCTCCTGATCCTGCGTCTCAGCATAATGCGGATCAAGTTCGCGTGCGGTTTTCCCCATCAATTCAGTGCTGGATGGGTATGCGAGCATGATGGCGCCTGAATCGAGCGTAACCTGGACATGTGTGCCCGAGTCGAGTGCCAGGAATTGATAGAAACTCAGAAAATAGTCGGGCTCGACCCCCGCGAGCACAATGCCGCCAAAGTTGCCGTCCTTGGTCGTAATCCGGCGGGTGACGGGAATCAGCCATTTGTAATCGGTGCGGCTGACCAGCGGTGTATCCAGCAAGGGGTTCAGGCTGGGCGAATCCCGGTGGTAGGCGAAATATGATCGATCCGCCAGACTGATCTGACGGGTTGGGTATTCCAACCCATGTGCGCGTAAGATTCCCTTTTCGTCGATAGCGATCAGCCCGCGTACCTGCGGGGTAAGCTGTACCTTTTCACGCAGGGTTTCGTGGATCTGCTTCTCATCAATGTGTGATACACCGCCATCCCGGGTGATGTCTTCAGCCACGTTCTGCATGGCCTGCTCGACGGAGGCGAAGCTGCGGGTCAGGTGCTCGTCCAGAGAGCGGATCAGGGATTGGCTGCTGCGCTCTGCCGTGGCAAGCGTCTTGTAGTATTCGTAGTACAGACTCCAGCCCAAAACGATAAGCAATAGCAGGCAAACCCCCCAATACAGACGCCAAAGCCATTGCCGCAGCCGTTTGAGTGGCACGGATGCGCGGTGTGCGTGTACGGCGTCAATTTTGGCGTCGAATCGGTGCATTGTCGTTTGAGAGAACCGAAAGTGAACACTTCCTTCATTTTCGGCATTGTTGCTGGCGTTTAAAGGCTTCTGCCCTTTTGGATAGTATCAACAACCCTTACGCCGCTGAGATGATTTGTTGCTGTGCTATTGATGAACAGCAAATTTCAGATGTCCTGGAGGGCCATCTGGTGTGACCAGTTTGCCTGCAATGTTGGGCAGACGGTCTACAAAAGCAGGCTCCCCCTGGATGCTGCCACTCAGATCAAAATGTGCCCCGGGTTGAATTTTCCCTTGCGCTTGTAACTGGATGGCGCCTCTCAGGGTCGCTAGTTGCAGATCCATGCTGCCATCTTGCGCATGGATGTTGAGCTGGTAATCACCAAATTGCCGCATCGGAAAGAGGTCTGAGGCCACGCCAAACCATTGCAGGTTAACGTCTCCTGTGCATTGGCTGCGCCAATTGCATTGCCAGTGTTGTACGAAAAGGGTCAGATCGCCTCGCCAACCTGCATGCCCAATGGCATGAGGGACGCGTTCAAGTGCATAGCGGGCAGGCATGGTGATTTGCAGCAGTTCGATTTCCACGCCTCGCGGAGTCAGGGCAATCGCCGCAGGGGCCGCGCCCCCGGAAGAGAACTGCCAGCGAAATTGGCCTCGCAGCAGCCAAGCAGGCTGCCAGGCCCAGCGAACCTGCATGAAGGGGGTGAAGCGGCCGGTGCTGGGTTCTGGGACGGCGAGGGTGCCAGTGCCTGACCACAGGCTGCCTTCTGCACCGACCAAAGCCATGCTACCCATACTCAAACGTTGTATGACCAGATCGGCCCAGGTCGCGGGCGCTTGCCATGCCACCGCTCCGAGGAAGCATGCCAGAAAGAGCAGACTGCGGCGAAGCATGGATTCTACTGTCCTGATGACAATTGGGATTCAACGCGCACATTGTTGCCTTCGCGGACCACATCCGCGCTGGCAAGGCGCATTCCAAGTGTTTGCTGGACTTTGGCGAGCCAGCTGATCCAGATATCGAAACTGACTTCCTTGCCAGATACCTGCACCAGCCCCCCATCAATGTTACGAATGCTCAGGCTCAACTGCATGGCCTGTGCCGATGCCTGGAGGGCATCGACCAACTGAGCGGGAGAGGTTTGCGTCAGAGGCGGTTTGGCTTTCAGGCGGGTGATCTCCGCAGAGGCATCCTGAAGACTGGCCAAGCGAGCCCGGCTTTGCGGCAAAACCTTGTCCAAACGGGTGTTTTCATGACTCTGCCATGCGAACCAACTCCACAGCAAACCGGCCCCTACCACCGTGCACATGATGAGGATCAGACGCCGTTCACGTAATGAATACGCCATGTATCGCGTGCGCAGTTTGGCTATAACGGGGTGGGTCAGTGTACTATCCATCAATTTCCCCTGCGGATGACAATCTTGCCATCCCCTTCACGTTGGCTCACGGTCAAGCCTCTGGCTTGAACCCGGGTACGAATGGTATCCAGATTGATTTTGCTGGCTTCTACGCTCAATTCCAGAGATCCATCCTGGTAGCGCAGGTTTTTGACTGCGTCAGTTCCATCCGGCCCCAACGCGGCGGCAAAATCAGCCATCAGGGATAGCGCAGCGTCATTGGCCAGCAGGCCATGGCGGCTACGTTGCATATTCAGCTCACGCTGAATCTGGGCCGCAGGGTCAAGAACCGGGTCGTTGGGCAACTGGGTGCGCATCAGCTGCTCCATGCTGGCATTGATGTGGTTAAGTTCCGCACGGCGCCACCATGCATACGCAGTTCCCCATAGCAGGTGAATGGCAAATACCACACTTAAGCCCACGAGGGCAGGGCGCAGCGCCCGTCGCCATGCCTTGCGCCGATGGCGGGGCTGAAATTCGCCATGGAGTAGATCTGCCCAATCGCTGGCGGCGGCATACCACGCCCATGCCGTAGTGGATTCAACGCTGACCCCAAGTTGCTCCGACCAGGGTTTCAGCAGGGCTTCGGTTTTGGCTGCGCTCAACAGCAGGCGGGCAGGTGGCCCTCCAGCCTCTTTGTTCTGGGTAAGCGCAATCGAGAGCAGCGCAGGGACTTCGCCCGAAGCTGGCATATCTTCTGCCCACCCTTCGTGTTCGCCTGAACGCACCACTACGCCATCTTCATTGAACGCCACGACCCAGGCATCGGCCTGCACGGGCACCGTCTGCAGCGCAGAGTAGGCCGCATCCAGGGGGCGGGAGATGGTCTCGAATTGTGCGACCAATCGCTTGAGGCGCTCCCGGGCGATGACGATCACATGCCAGTGCTCATCTTCCTGGGCGGTCGGGGTGCTGTGCTGGCTATCCGCTTCCCGCACAATCTGCTCTTCGATGGCAAAGCCAAGTGCCTGAGCCTGCTCACGGACCCCGGCCTTGGGAACTTTGATTTTGAACCAGCTTGTTTGCGGGCCGTGCAGAATGGCTTCCGTCCGATTGCTCTTGGGCCAGTTGCGCGGCTCATCAACCCCGGAGTTGATGACTTTGCCGCGTTCATCCATTACCACCCAGTGGGCGGTTGGCTGATCCGGCCAATGCTCGCCAAGCAGAACGCGTAATAATGTTGTCATAAGTAGTAATTGCCCAAACTCATTGAATCTTCACCCAAAGGATATCAGGTCGGGGCTTGGCCTGGCTGCGATAGAGCAGGGCTTGGACTCTGCTGACCGATTCTCCCCAGCGTGCCCGCCCGGTTGCCAGGAAAAAAGTGCTTGTCACGGCGAGAGACGAGGTGCTTTTGGGGGTTGAGGGCAGGTTTTCAACAAAGTTGTTCACGGAAGTGAAAAAGCTGCGTTCCCGGTTCAGAATCAGTGCCGTGGCTTGCGCTGCGGTGAGGTCTTCGACATATGCCTGCAGCACAGGTGCCGTGGCAGTATTCACATTGATCTGCTTGTCGCTTGCCAGCACGGCAGTGATATGCGGCCGCAGTAGTTGCACGATCTGCGGGCTAAAACCATGCACAAACTGTATCTCCGCAACATCCAGCATATAACTCTGTGGTGGTACGCGCGCATTGCTGCCGTCTTGACGATAGCTTGCAGTTTCCGAGCCGCCAGTCTGACCCGCAATTTCGTCGTTGCTGTCGATCCAGTCAATGAGCGAATTGGTGAGCTTGACCGCATCCGCTTGCGTGATACCGAGCGCGACCAGCAGGCGTTTGAAGCGTGCTGTCTGATCCGCATCAACCGTGCCATCCACATTGACCAGACTATTCAGGTTGAAGCAACCTGATTGATCCTGAAGTTCGCCGCTGATTTCGCCATCTTCAAAAGGCGTGGCAGGGACTTTTGTGGCCCAGTCTTCGCGCAGGTGGTCGACGTGGTTGACGCCTTCACGCAGATAGTCGCTTTCCAGCACGTTGCGCCCCCAGTCAACAGCGGCTTTGGCCAGCCAGCGCGCCTGCGCCTGATCGTGCCGCCCCCCTAGTTGATCGACTGCATGCCCATAGTCGGCCAGGATGGCGGTGGCTAGTGTTGCCACCAGTGCGACAGTTAGCATGGCCATGATGATGGCCGTACCCCTTTGTTGGCGGTAGCAAGAATCAGTGTGGCGCAAAAACACGCGTGATCCTCCCGATTCCATCCACTTCCATTTCAAGGCGTATCCCAGTTGGGATTTCGGTTTTGCGGGCGGGTGACGCAGGCCAAGATGTACGCCATGTCGAGTCATTCTCTGCCGCATAGTTCAGGGTAAAGCTTGTGACGCCTGCCAACAGGATATTGCGCTCCGGGTTTTGAGAGGCATCGCCGGATTTCCAGCGCAGCAGGCTGAGCGTGTTGTTTGAATACTCCAAGCCAGACAATCGGGCTCCTTGGTTGTCATCCATCCGCCAATATACCATACGGATATTGCCGTTGTCGGACGTTGTGACGTCCAGTGCAGCTTGGGCGCTGACAATTTGCCCTGAAGAGCGTGTCCCGATCTGCGTGAGTTCCGTTTCTACCCGGCTGATTGCGCGGCTGATGCGCTGCCAGGTGACATATTCTTCGCTCAAGCGTTTCTGGCTTTCTGTCGCGCTGTAGACGGCGCGATAAGCCATCAGCCCCAGCAGCGAGAAAATGACAATGGCTACCAGTAGCTCGATGAGGGTCAGGCCCCGTATGTGTCGGCGCATCATTGATTGGCTTGGCGGGAAATGAAGCCGGTGACCGAGGCCAGACGAGAACTATCCCCTGCCTTGGTTACGGTGACGTCAATGCGACGGAACAACTGATTGGATGTTCCCTTGATGTTCTCCTCGTAATGAAACTGCACGCCGCCTTGTTCGACTTCGCCATTGTTGTTGCCCGGCTCCACCCAGCGTGCAAAGGCACGATATTCGGCAATGCGGTTTTCCGCTACCCATTCAGCCAGCATACGATTGCGGATGTCCTCAGTCTGGTTGGAGGCTACACCAATGGCACGCATGGCGGCAGTCAGGGCGATCGCCATGATGGCAAGTGCCACCAGCACTTCCAGCAGGGTAAAGCCTTTGCCATGTTTGAAGGGTGTGTTCAATCCACGTCCACCATGCCATTGATTTGTCCGGTAATGTGCTTGGCCCCTTCCGGCGTAGTCAGAACCAACTGATACTCCGGCGGTTCGCTGCCGAAGATGATGCGCATGGGCGATTGGGCCTCCACGCCATCTACCTCAACCCGCGTCACGCTGACTCCGCTGGGCCAGCTTCTTTCCGCAAATGGGCTCGGGGGAAATAGCAGATGCCATTCGCCATCGGTTTGCAGTTCGCTGAAGCGGTAGCCATTGGGCAGGAAGTCCACAGCAAGCTGCGTACCGCGTGTTTCGGCATAATCACCTGCCATTTCCAGCAGACGGCGCACACGTTCCAGCTCCTCTTCACTGCGACGACTTTGCATGCCATCCACACTCATCGTTGTCAGCCCGATAAAGACGCTGACAATGACGAGGACAACAAGCACTTCGATGAGTGAGAAGCCGCGTTGTCGCGTGCTGCGCCACATGGCTTACATCCAGGAGCCAATGTCGGCATCCACACCTTCGCCACCGGGCTTGCCATCAGCGCCGAGGCTCCATACATCTACTGGGCCATGTACACCGGGGCTCAGATATTGGTAAGGGGCACCCCATGGATCTTGTGGGAGCTTCGGCAAGTATCCGCCCTGGCGGAAGGCGGGGGGAACAGGCGCAGAGGTGGCGGGCTTGACTAAGGCGATCAGGCCTTGCTCTGTAGTCGGATAAACACGGTTATCCAGCTTGTACATCTGCAACTGCGTCATGATGGTGGAGATTTCCTGCTTCGCTGCGGCAGCCCGCGCTTCATCTGGGCGACCCATTACATTGGGGACGATGATGGCCGCGAGCACGCCCATGATGACGATCACAACCATGATTTCAATCAGCGTAAAACCCCGGGAACCGGACGGCTTCGCTGCAAGACTGCGGATGCGTGGATAATTCATGAAAAGTCCTTTTCTCATTTCACCAGGGTGTTCATGTTGATGATGGGTTGCATGACGGCCAGCACGATCAGCAAGACCGTTCCACCCATGAAGAGTAACAGAAGGGGCTCCAGTACCGTAGTCAAGGTGGCGGTTCGGGTTTCGACCTCATTTTGCTGCAATTGTGCGCAACGTGAGAGCATGGTCGAAAGCTCCCCGGTAGCTTCCCCGCTTGCCGCCATGTGGGCCAGTAATGGCGGGAAGGCGTGGGTCTGGCGTAAAGCGGTGGACAGCGACGTGCCTTCGCGCACGCGATCAGCCGCTTGGGCAACGGCCTGGCGTATGGGGAGCCGGGTGATGACTTGACGCCCGGCATCCAGTGCCCCCAGCAGGGGGATGCCACTGGACACCAGAATCGCCAGGGTGCTGGCAAAGCGTGAGGTGTCCAGCGCCCGCAGATGCTTGCCCAGGAGTGGTTGAGCCAGGAGGTAGGCATCCCACCGGTAGCGGATGCTCTCGTCACGCAGGGCGTAGCGGAATGCAATGATACCCAGCGCCAGCATCAATGCCATCAACCAGCCGTAGCTCCGCAGAATGGCGCTGGCGAAAACCAGGGCACGGGTCAGTAAAGGAAGCGTCTGCTTGCTATGCTGGAACACTTCAATGACCTGTGGGACAACGTAGGTCATCAAGCCGATGACCACGAGCAGCGCGACGACGGCTACGATTATCGGATAAAGCAGGGCTTGGAGGGTTTTGCGACGCAGCGTATCCTGGCGTTCGAGGTATTCCGCAAGCTGGCTCATCACCATGGCCAGTTGCCCGGATTTCTCCCCAGCGGCGACAGAGGCCCGGTAGATGGGGGGAAAGGCATAGCCAAAGCGATCCAGTGCAGAACGCAATGAGTGCCCCGCCAGGATGTCGCTGCGGACGGCGGCAAGCACGGCCCGGATATTGGGGCTGTCCGCCTGCTCGACCAATGCCCCAAGCGTTTGCTCCACGGTGAGCCCGGAACTCAGCAGCGCAGAGAATTGCCGGGTCAGCAGGCATAGCTCAGCGGAGCGCAGGCGCACCCGGCCTGTGCGTTTTTCATCTCGCTCGACTGCTTCGATACTGGTGGGAAACAAGCCGCGCTCGCGTAATTGGACGCGGGCCTGACGAGCGTTTTCGGATTCAACGGTGCCTGATGTTTGCAGTCCGTTTGCATCCAGTGCGCGGTAACTGAAAGCTGCCATGGTAAGGTCTGCCCGGTCAGTCGCGCGTTACGCGCAGAAGCTCTTCAAACGACGTCTTTCCGCTTGCCAGATAACGCAGGCCATCTTCACGCAGCAAACGCAGTCCTTTCTCACAGCTACGCTCTCGCAATGCCGCTTCCGGGGCTGCGTTGTGGATCAGTTGGGCAAGTTCGGCATCTACTGAAAACAGCTCGTAGATACCGCTACGGCCACGGTAACCCGTGCGCATGCATTCAGAGCAGCCATCTGCCGTCCATAATGAATCAGGCAGGGGCTTACCAAAGAGGGCGCGGTCTGCATCGCTGCTGGCATGTTGGGTGCGACAGCTTGGGCACAGACAGCGTACTAGGCGCTGCGCCAATACGCCGCGCAGGGTGGATGCTAGCAGGAATGGCTCCACGCCCATGTCCGTCAGGCGGGTGACGGCAGAGCAGGCGTCATTTGTGTGCAGGGTGGCCAGTACAAGGTGGCCGGTCAGACTGGCCTGCACGGCAATCTGAGCGGTTTCCAGATCGCGGATTTCACCAATCATGATGACATCCGGATCTTGCCGCAAAATGGAGCGCAGTGCTCGTGCAAAACTCAGATCGATCCGTGCGTTGACCTGGATCTGTCCGACTCCGGCCATTTCATATTCGATAGGGTCTTCTACGGTGACGATATTCCGCGTGGGGCTGAGCATCTCGCGCAATGCCGCATACAGCGTGGTGGTCTTGCCTGAACCCGTTGGCCCGGTCACCAGCACAATACCATGGGGTTGGGTGAGCAATGCCTGGAAAGCTACCTGTGTATCACTAGGCATGCCGATTGCATCAAGGCCAAGTTGGGAGCCTGATTTATCCAGCAGCCGCAGCACGATGCGTTCGCCGTGGGCCGTGGGGACCGTGGAGACGCGCACATCAACGGTGCGCCCGGCCAGACGCAAGGAGATGCGGCCATCTTGCGGCAGACGCTTTTCGGCAATATCCAGACTCGCCATGATCTTGATGCGCGAGGCAATGGCCGCGTGCAGGGCACGGTGCGGACGGGCGATATCCATCAAGGTGCCATCCCGCCGGAAGCGTACCAGGCAGTAGCGTTCATACGGCTCGATGTGGATGTCGGAAGCCTGTTCGCGCACGGCCTGTTGCAGCAGGGCGTTGATCATGCGGATGATGGGGGCATCATCCTGGGTTTCCAGCAGGTCTTCCACAACGGGCATATCCTGCATCAATTGCGAGACGTCGACATCCTGGCCGATGTCTTCTACAACCGATGCCGCATCCTGGTCCCCCTGGCCGTAAGCATCTGCCAGATGCGCATCGAAAGTCGCACGCGCCATGCGCTGGATGCGGATCGGCAAACCCAGATGACGGCGTACTTCAGCCAGGGAAGCCGCGTGGGTATCCTCCCGAACCAGCAATTCAACCGCTTCGCCGGTTTCCGTAACAATCAGCACGCCATGGCTGCGTGCAAAGGCATAGGGCAGCTTGCTCATTGTAGCGTTGCAGCAGGCGTGTCGCCTTGGTCTTCAGGCGTTGGCAGGGTGGGCAAAGGGGCCTCGTTGCGCATCAACGCCTTGGGGCTGTCCGCATTTTTTTCCACGCCGATGATTTGGTCATAGCGCGAGCGCGACAGTTCCGCAGTGTCTTCTGCGCTGCGCAGCACACGGGGGCGCAGGAAGATCATGAGGTTGGTTTTGCTGCGGCTGCGCGTGTCATAGCGGAACAGGGCGCCAATGAAGGGCAGATCGCCCAGCAGAGGCACCTTTTCAACCGACCCGCTGTAACTATCCTGCATCAAGCCACCCAGGGCAATGATGCTGCCATTGTCGACCACGACCGTGGATTCGATGGAACGCTTGGTGGTGGAGGCTCCGCTGGTAGAGGTGGTGGTGCTATCGATAACGGCGGATACCTCCTGATATACCTGCATGCGGATGGAGCCACCTTCGGTGATCTGGGGTTTGATCTTGAGGGTCAGGCCCACATCCTTGCGTTCATAGGTCTGGAACGGCGTGCTGGACGTGGTCGAGGTCGTGGTGTAGGAGCCGGTGATGAAAGGCACGTTCTTGCCCACTACGATTTTCGCCTCTTCGTTATCCACGGTCAGAATACTTGGTGTGGACAGGATGTTGGCATTCGCATCAGACTCCAGCAGGCGCGCCAACAAGTTGAGGTTCATGATCTCTGTGCCATTGATCTTCACAGGGCCTGAGCCAATGATGAAGTTCATCCCCTTGGCAACCGTGCCAGAACCTGTTGCGAGTGAGGAAGCGAGGCCGATGATGTTGTTGCCGGTAGAGGCCGAGCCAAAATTCGTGCCGCCGTATACTGTGGTGCTTCCGTTCGTAGGCAGCGCGCTTTGCCATTGGATGCCGTACTCAGCCGCTCGGTCAGAGGTGATCTCCGCGATCAGCGCTTCTACATAGACCTGGGCCTGACGACGATCCAGCTCGTCGATGACCGCACGGATGTTGTTGTAGATGGCATCTGTGCCGGTGATGACCAAGGCATTGTTCGCCACGTCAGCAAAAATATTACCACTGCCTACCACATTCGAATTGTTGCCCGATTGCGAGAAATTGCCTCCGCTCGTGGACATGCTCGATGAGCTGGTATTGGTACTGTTCGATGAATTGTTTGATGTACTGGAGCTAGAGCTATTATTGTTGCCGCTCAGGCTCGTACTGGAAGAAGATGACGAGTTGCCGCCTGAATCGCCGGAGAGTACAGCGCGCAGCGTTTGTGCAACCTTGACTGCATTGGCGTTCTTCAGGAATATCACCCGGATATTGCTGGTGGCGCCAGCCTGATCCAGTTGGGAGGCCATGCTGCGCACGGCTTGCATGCGTGAGCGATTCTCTGCGCGCACCAGCAGAGAGTTGCTACGTGCGTCCGCTAGGATGCTGACCTTCATCGAAGGCTCGGTCGATGTGCCACCCCCTGCAGCGGTCTCGGAATAGAGCTTATTGAGCATGGCCGCCAGATCGACAGCCGAAGCATGCAACACCGGGATGACAAGTGAGTCGCTGGGCGGGACGTCGATGGATTCGATGATCTTGCTGATGCGCCCGAGGTTTTCCGCGTAATCGGTAATGATCAGGGAGTTGTTGCCCGGATACACGCTCACCGTGTTGTTCGGGGTGACCAAGGGGCGGATGACCTGGAGTAACTGTGAGGCTGACTCATGACGAATCTGGAAAACCTCCGTCACGATTTTGTCGCCCGTCGTCTGGGTGCGGGCTTTGCCCACCGGCACCGAGTGCATTTTGGCATCGGCTTCGGGCAGGATCGTGACAATGCCATTTGCTTCAATGGCCGCGTAACCTTGCAGGCGCAGGGCCGAGAGCAGGATGGAGTAGGTCAGGCTGCGGGGCACCGGGCTATTGGTGACGATATTCAAGGTGCCTTTGACGCGTGGGTCCACCACAAAATTCTTGCCACTGATCTTGCCTATGGCTTTGACGACCGCGTCGATATCCACGCTATTGAAATTGAGTGATACGAGATTGCCGTTTTCCTGGTTTGCAGGGGGCGGCGATGCCGGTGGCGTTTGCGCTTGTCCTGTGACGCACAGGCCTGACAGGAGCATGAATAGCAGGCAACTGATTGAAGATCTGGTAATAAGCATCGTTTTTAGTCGTTAGCAGGTTGCTCTGATGATTTGGCTTCAGTGTGGATGCCCGCCAAGCCCTTTACCGGCGGCGGGGTGGGTGAAGGCATGACCACAGGAGGTGCGGCAGGTTGTTGAATTCCAGGAGGAGGCATTTGCGTCATCATGGTCGTTGGTGCAGGAGGCACCGCTTCGTTTTGATTGCCGCTCAGGGCAAGCGTTTCCTTGACCCCGTCACGCAGGATCTCTACACCTTGGGGTAGAACTTTGCTCAAGCGAATGCCAGATGCAAGTTCCTCTCCCTCTATGACAGGACGGCTGGCCTGACCTTGTTCCTGGACGACCGCGAAGCCTGGGCCGTGGATGCTTCCTGTCAGGATGCCGATGATGCGGAGCCCTGGGGCGACAACGGCGGCTTCCCCTTGCGGTTTATTGGCCTGGGTTCCCAAACCAAACAGGTGGCGTGAGGAGACTTCGTTGGCCGCATTGATGGGGTCTGCCATGGGGGCAAAGATCGCCCCGGACATGGGGGGCGCATTCAGGCGCCAGAACCACCCAGCGGCCAGCCACCCGCAGACGGCCATGACGCAAAGCCAAGCTAGCGCAGGGGCGAGCGCAGTCTGGAGTCGAACGATATAGGTGCGCAACAGCGACATTAGTGCCGAAACCGGAAATTCATGAATTTGCAGATTCTAACAAGCTTGCGTAACAAATTGTCGCAAACCTTGGTTCTGTGGTCTCAAGTCGGTATGGTTGTTTGACTTTCATCGGGGCTTGTATTGTGAGATGGCGGTTGATGGCACAATACTATCCTGTTATGACCGTTTATGACTTGAACCGGAGCGTGGCTAAGCATGGGTCGTCTTTCTTTTTGTGTAAAGCCTTTGCTTTGCGCGCTGTTTTGCCTAGTAGGGCGTGCGTATGCCACAGAGGTCGCGCTGGTCGGGGTTTTTCCCGGTAAGGCTGTATTGGTGGTGGATGGAGGCGCTCCGCACACCATTGGAGTGGGGCAAACGCTAAGCGGGGTTAAGCTGGTGTCCGTTGATCGGGAAAGTGCCGTGGTGGATGTTGACGGCAGGCGAAGCAAGGTGATGGTGGGGGAGCGTCCGGTGGCGCTGGCCAGTGCAGAAGGGAAAAGCGTTTTGTTGCAGGCGGATGCGCGTGGGCATTTTTTGGCCAATGGCGCCATTAACGGTGCGGCGGTGCAATTCATGGTCGATACCGGGGCGACCAGCGTGGCCATGGGGCCGAGTGCTGCCACCCGCGCCGGTATTGTGTATACCCAGGGCACTCCGGGGGCGGCATCGACTGCCAATGGGGTGACGAGAACCTGGCAGGTGAAACTGGATACGGTGACAATTGGTGATATCACACTCAGGAATGTGGATGCCACTGTGATGTCGCAGGAAATGCCAGTCGTGTTGCTGGGGATGAGTTTCCTCAAGCGCATGGAGATGAAACAGGAAAACTCGACCATGTTGCTCAAGCAACGTTATTAGCGCCTCATACGGTATGTTCCCCCGTAATGCCAATGAGATGCGGCGGCTTTGTCAACATGCGGATGCGTTTTCCCGACACTGCCCGGCTCAGTCCGTACCCGATACGGTGATCGCATCTGCGGTGCTGATTCTCTTGCAGGCACATGAGGATGGCCTGCATGTGTTGCTGACTCGCCGTACAGAACATCTGCGTCATCATGCAGGGCAAATCAGTTTTCCGGGTGGGCGCAGGGAAGAGCAGGACGCTACCGCTGTGCGGACTGCCTTGAGAGAGGCGCAGGAGGAAGTGGGCGTTGTTCCAAGTGACGTTGAAGTCCTGGGGTGTCTTCCGGATTTTCTCGTTCCGAGTGGTTTTTTGATTACGCCGGTGTTGGGCTTGCTTCAGCGGCCGGCAAAGCTTGTACTAGATGATTTCGAGGTGGCGGAAGCCTTTGAGGTGCCCTTGGCGCATCTGATGCAACGCATTCGTTACCAGCAGCACCGCCTCCAGTGGCAGGGCTCGGTACGCCATGTCCATGCGGTGGCGTATCAGGGACGCTTCGTCTGGGGGGCTACAGCCGGTATCCTCGTGATGTTGGCCGATTTTCTGTCGTTTGCTTATCAGGCAAAGGTTTGAATACTTGTTGCATTTGTGCCAACTGTCACCATCTGCCCTGAAGATGGCATAGGTCTTGATGCCGAGTATGCTATCTTCGGAAGAACCGACCCTTTTAACATTATTTTTGAGTAGTCTGGCCACCGTGCCACTTTTGCGATGACCTTAGTATCCCTCATGTTGGCTCTGGTACTTGAGCAGTGGAAACCTTTCAAAGCGGCACGGTATCTGTACCCGCTTTTGGAGAGCCTGGGGCAGTATTTTGAAGACCGCTTCAATGATGGTCAGGCCAAGCACGGCGCTATTGCCTGGTGCCTGCTGGTTTTGCCACCGACTGTCTTGGTGGCGGTTGCCTACTTTCTGATCTATACCACGCACCCATTTCTGGCGCTGCTGTTCAATATGGTGGTGCTGTACTGCACGATGGGGTTCCGGCACTCCAGCCATTTCTTCACCCGTATCCACTCCAGCCTGAGAGCCCAGGATCTGCCTGAGGCCAGAAAGCTGCTGGGTGAGTGGCGGGGGCATCTGCATGAGTTGAGCAGCACTAACGAAGTGGTACGCCTGACCATTGAGGAAGGGATTGTTGGCTCCCATCGCCAGGTATTTGCCGTGATCGTCTGGTTCGTGCTCATGCCCGTGCCTGGGCCTTGCGGGGCGGTGTTCTATCGTATGTCCGAGTATTACGCCAGAACCTGGGGGAAGCGCAAAGACCCGGCGTTTGGGGAATTTGGCAGCTTTGCGGCCCAGGTTTTTGAGTTGATTGAGTGGTTACCTGCACGGATTACCGCGATCGGCTTCTCGTTCATGGGTGATTTTGAGGATGCTGCTCATTGCTGGCGCACCCAGGCCACTTTGTGGGTCAATCGCATTGAGGGGATTTTGCTGTCGGCAGGTGCCGGGGCGCTTGGTGTACGTCTTGGTCAGCCGATTCATCAAAATGGTGAAACCATTGATCGTCCCGAGTTGGGTACGGGCGACGAAGCGGAGGTTGATCATCTGCAGAGCTTTATTGGTCTTGTGCGCAGAACCCTGGTGCTGAATCTGCTGCTCGTGATCCTGCTTGGCTTTACCCGGGTGATCGGCTGAGGCTTTACTGCTGCTGCAAGGCCCAGTGTGAGACCTGTTCCAGTATCTGGGCCTGATGATCTGGTTGCAGGCAGTCAACGGTCTGCACCTCAGGCCATGTCTGTTTGAATTGTCGCATCCAGGTGATCTGGCGTTTGGCCAGTTGGCGGGTTGCGGCAATCCCCTTGAAGCGCATCTGTTCAAAATCGATTTCACCGTTGATGTATTCCCACATCTGGCGGTATCCCACACAGCGCATTGAGGCCATGTTTGGGGAGAGCGTGTATTGGGTGAGTAGCTTGCGTACTTCCTGTTCAAACCCGGCTGTGAGCATGGCGTCAAAACGCTGGGCGATCCGCTCGTGCAGCACAGCCCGATCGGAGGGTTCCAGGGCAATTCTCAGGAAGGGCAGAGGCGTCTCATCTAGCGGTGAGCGTTTGTTGTAATTTTCCGCCAGAGATTGCCCGCTCAGTCGCACGATTTCCAATGCCCGCTGGATGCGTTGCGCGTCGTTGGGATTCAG
Organism: Uliginosibacterium gangwonense DSM 18521; assembly: GCF_000373965.1. Lineage (GTDB taxonomy): Bacteria > Pseudomonadota > Gammaproteobacteria > Burkholderiales > Rhodocyclaceae > Uliginosibacterium > Uliginosibacterium gangwonense. The sequence continues at coordinate 31,635 of NZ_KB892863.1, forward strand.
GCGGGCGGCTGCTTCGGGGTCGAGTTCTGCCAAGTCCGTGTGCAAGGCTGGCCAGCCTTTTTCGCGTGCTGCCTGCTCAATTTCTTCCCTCAATGCGCCGTCTGCCTGGGGGAGATCCGACAAGCCATCATGCAAGGCTTTGAAATACAACATGGTTCCACCCACCAATATCGGTGTGCGGCCACGGCGACAGATTTCGTTGATCAAGGTGAGGGCGTCACTGCGGAATTGGGCTGCGGAGTAGCTTTCCTCCGGGCTGACGATGTTGATCAGGTGCTGAGGGCAACTCGCCAACTCGGTAGCGGTGGGTTTTGCCGTACCAATGTCCATGTCGCGGTACACCAGTGCTGAATCCACACTGACAATTTCCACGGGAAATTGGGATGCCACGGCCAGAGCCGCAGCTGTTTTACCCGATGCGGTCGGCCCCATCAGAAAGACGGCGTGTTGTTTCATGCGTCAAAAGTCATTGGATATTTGTTGTTGAGTTTAACGGCTTTCATTCATTTTTGCTGAAGATAAGGCTTGTTTTGACGTGGTTTGTGGATGACAAAGCGGTAATCTCCGCTCTTTTATCCGCCAAATATGCGTCACAAGGCGTTACAATTGGAAAAAATTAGACTGCGAGACCTGAATGCGGGTCACCGCGCTATGGAAATGGAGGATTCGTGGGAGTCAGGAGCTTGGCAAGCTATGCGTACTCTATTTTGGTGCGCAATATCCATTACTTCGAGCCACGTTTTTTGCCTTTTGGTTTGGCGGCGGTTCTGGGGTTTCCCTGCTTTTATCTGGTATGGCACTACATATTTCCTCAGGCCTATGAGAGTCTCTCTTTACGCTTGATAGGTTCGGCGATATTTATCCCGATCATCTTTGCTAGGCGTTGGCCTGCTCGCCTGCAACGCTTCCTTCCCGCATATTGGTATCTGGCGATTCTGTATGCCCTGCCGTTTTTCTTCACATTCATGCTGTTGAAGAACGCAGGCTCCAGCACCTGGGTGCTGTCTGCCTTGTCGGCGGTTTTTCTGATGGTGCTCTTGCTGGATTGGTTGAATCTGTTCATCCAGTTCTTTCTGGGCGTGGGGCTGGCCTGGTTGGCCTACTGCATGACGACTACGGCACCAAGCATCGGCTTCCTGACGCTTGAACATGTGCCCATTTTTTTGTTCATTGTTGTCTTGGGGGCGCTGGCAAATTACAACTCCCAAGTGGTCAAGCACGAAAGAATGCGCGCCATGTTGATCGCTGCCAGTACGGTGGCGCATGAATTGAGGACGCCTTTGCTGGGAATCAAGGCTGGGGCTGCGGGTTTGAAGCGCCATCTGCCTGCATTGCTCGACGCCTATCGGCAAGCCAGCCAGGCCAAACTACAAGTGCCACCGATACGTGGTGCGTACTTGGATTCCATGGCTGGGGTGTTGGAGCGGATTGAATCCGAAGTGGATTGTTCAAATACCGCAATCGATATCTTATTGATGAACACCCGAACGTTTAACATCAATGAAATCGAGCTTTCCGCATGCTCGATCCGCTCCTGTGTCGAAGCCGCCTTGCGGCGCTATCCCTTTAGCTCGGAACGAGAGCGTGCGCAGGTGGCATGGGAGGGGGGGGATGAGTTTACGTTTTGGGGAAATGAGTTGCTGACCGTCCATGTTTTGTTCAATCTACTCAAGAACGCTGTCTATCATGTCGCTAAAGCAGGGAAAGGGCAGATTTGTATCCGCTTGAGCCGGGATCATGACCATGGGCATCTGATCTTTCGGGATACCGGGCCTGGAATTCCGCCACACGTACTGTCACACATATTTACTCGGTTCTACTCATGGTCTGGGGCGCATAATAACGGCTCCAGAGCAGGGATCGGGTTGGCGTATTGCCGAAGTGTGATGCAGGCTTTTGGCGGAACCATTACATGCAAATCGGTAGCTGGCGAGTACAGCGAGTTCGTTTTAACCTTTCCTGTGGTAAACGGCTGATGCGGAGTATGGAAATACCACCGTTTTACTATCCGACTACGGTTATGTTTGTTGACGATAGTCGGGATTTTCTGTCGAATTTGAGCTTGCAGCTTGATGCTGGTTTGGCTTTTAGCCTGTATGACTCTCCTAATCAGGCATTGGGGGCGTTGAATACTGTGTCCAATCAGCCTTCGCTGGCTGAGCGTTTCTTTTCCATTTCTCGCCGTGCTGATGGGGATGGGCACCATGTGCTCGACCTGAACCTGGATAATGTGCTCCGGGAGGTGCATAACGAGCACCGGTTCGAGCAGGTCTCGGTAGTGGTGGTCGACTTTGAAATGCCCGAGATCAACGGTCTGGAGTTCTGCAAAGGAATCAAGAATCCTGCCATCAAGAAAATCCTCCTGACTGGCAAAGCGGGTGAGAAGGTGGCGGTACAAGCGTTCAACCTGGGGTTGATAGACCGTTTCATTGTCAAACAGGATGAAGACGTCATCCCGATTCTGAACCGCGCCATCGTGGATCTGCAAAATGCCTATTTCAGCCGCCAAGGGCGCATGATTCTGGATGCGCTGCTGCTGGGGTCGCATACATTTTTACGTGATCAGGTCTTTGCCAAGGAATTTGAGCAAATCTGCAAGCGTCTGGGAATTGTGGAGTGTTATCTGACGGGTGCGCCAGAGGGCATCATGATGCTGGATGCCAACGCCAAGGCCACACTGATGATTGTGCAGACGGAAGATGGCATGTTCAAGCAGTTTGAGTCTGCCTATGAACTGGCGGCGCCGCGATTCGTGCTGACGGAATTGAAAAACAACAAGTCTGTGTCCTACCTGGGGGCAGGACGTGGGCAAGGTGGCGCTGATCAGGCCGTGGATTGGTCGCGCTGTCTTTATCCCGCCACCGAACTGCAAGGGGCAGAACCCTATTATTACGCGCTGGTTCCAGAACCTACGGGTTTTCCATTGGGGGGCGTGGTGTCTTACAACACCTTCCTGACTTGGAGTGACCAGCAGGGAATCAACGCGGCCAGCGGTGGAGCAAGATAGCGTAGAAAGAGCCCGGGTCTGGCGTGTTGGGTACGCAAGTCCATCGGGCTCTTTGGGTTTTCTACGATCTTGTCTGAAAACTCATCCGTACTTAGGCTGCAGCTGCATTCTGGAAGTAGGGAGTTGTTTCTTTGCGGGTGTTTTTGCGCCGCGTGGATGCCCAAGCCTGCATGCCCACTTCACCCCGGATCTCTTTGCAGACTGCGACAATGCGTTCCAACTCTTCATCCGTTAGCATGCTATTGATTGACATGCGGATCAGCGCACGATTTTTGGGTGTGGCAGGCGCACAGAAGATGGAGCCAAAAATGCCACGAGACTCCAGCGCGTCACGGAGCACAATGGTTTGTTGCTCAGTACCAGATTCCAGCGCAATGATTTGCGCCTGACTGTCATTCAGGTTGTAGCCCAAGGCATCTAGCTCGTGACGCAGATAGGCCGAACTGGCATGCAGCCGTTGCCGCCGCCATCCTTCGGTACGAATGACTTCCAGGGTGGTATGGATTGAGGTGACTTCATGCGGGAGCAGGGTTGAGCTGAAGATTGCCGGGTTCGATTCAAACTTAAAGTATTCTGCGAACCGCTCCGAGCAAGTCACAAATCCCGCCCGCCCGGCAAATGCCTTGGCCAAACTGGCTGTACGGAAGTGGACCTTGCTGCTCAGCCCCAATGAGGCTACCAATCCTTCGCCGTAGCGGCCATGTGTGCCAAGCGAATGGGATTCATCCACCACCAGTACGCAGCCGTGGCGGGTGCCGACGTCAACGAGTTCTTCAAGCGGGCAGAGGCTGCCATTGGTGCTGTAGACAGAGTCTACTAGGACAACCCCGGGGCCATTCTTGAGGATTTGGCGTTCCAGATGCTCCATGTCGTTGTGATGGAACATGATGCTCGTCGCACCCGCTGCACGGATGCCTTCCCACAGCGACATGTGGGCCTGCATGTCCACATACACGGGGATCGTGGCGTCAGCGATGGATTGCACAAGCCCGGTGTTGGCCAAAAAGCCGGATTGACAGAGTACGCCAGATTCTGCCCCCATGAAATTGGCTAGGCGTTTTTCCAGATTGAGCAGCGGGTTGTCTCCATGCAGAAAAATCCCGGACATGAGTAGTCCGCCGCCTTCAGCTAACATGCATTCTGATGTGCGTTGAAGAATCTGTGGATGACGCGCAATCGACAAATAGTCATTGCTGCTCAGGTGAATGGCGTCTTTGCCCGGATGACGTCCGCGCATGATGTGCCCGCCCCCCCAAGTCTTGGTGACGCGCTCACGATAATAGCCATCTACCCGAGTGGACAGGAAGGCGGGGTCGGGTGCGTGTGTAAAGGCGGGAAGGCGGTTCAGGTTAGCAACTGCTGAGTTCATGGTTTCTCCTAGATAAAAAGAATGAGAGGCGCAAAACTAAGGACTTATGACGAACGTCAGGATCGATCCATCACTGCACGCGGCGAATAACTGCAAGCAGGACGGAAATAATTTAACGTAGCGAAACAATCTTCGCTGTGCCAAAACATCCATTTTGCGTAGCACTTTTGATATCTATGGAAGGGCGTTGGGAGAAACCACAACTTGAGCGCTTGTTCCTGGCAAGTTGTCAGCCTTATCCTGCAAGATGGGGCATGGTGCAGGCATAACGTCTTGCTATGCCTGCACTTTCGCGCGGCAGACCGTGATCAGGCTTTATGGATGAAAAATTCTTATGCTGTCGCAATCCGGTAATGGGCGACAGTGGGCGATGAAGGGTGCCAGAGGAGAGGCCAAACGAAAGAGGCTCTGACTAATCAGAGCCTCTGGCGGATTGCTACAACGCATCAGTACCTTGGGGCCGGTCAGACTGTCATGTTTGACGGCTGGAGGCCTAAAGAAGTGGCGCGGATTGAATTACTGAGAGGAGGGGAACAACTGCTGAATCGTCTTGGAATGGCGTTTGGCGGCCTTGACCAAGCGTTTTTCTTTCAAACCCATAACTGGAGTTTTTTTGGTTTCCTTGTTGCCATGTTGTTCCTTGTGACTCATGCAAGCCTCCTGAGTGGATGATTGGGAACGAACTACCAAGTCGGGCACCCCGACTCTATCCACTATAGGCTTGGTTTGATGTTTTGTATGGGGACGATGTCTGCCCAGGCGGCAGATGCCCGCTTAGCGGCAGCTAGACTGGGGTTGCGGGTATGTTTGCAATTCTGTTGCGAGGACGTGTCTGACGCCCTCGCTTGATAGAGCTTGAAACCGACCCTTAACGGGCTTCTGCGTTTGCCAACCCAAGTTCGCCGGCAGGGGTTTTTGCGGAATCCGATTCCCAGGGGGTGTGATCGCTTTCCAGATCCATTTCCGCGTAGGGGACGATCCGGGTTTTGTGCTTGATGCGGTAGCCAAGCCAGATCAACAGGAACAATGGAATACCGATGTAGGTGGCGGTGAGGCCCACCCAATCAATCTTCCCGCCCAGTAGAGCCTGATAATTCTGGCCCAGGGTAATCAGCAGGCACAGTGCAAAGGCAAACAGAGGGCCCAAGGGGAAGAAAGCAGATCTATACGGTAGGGCGGACATGTCCCGATTCTGCAGCACGTAGCCTTTGCGGAAGCGGTAGTGGCAGACAGCGATGCCAAGCCACGCGATGAAACCCGTCATCCCGGAGGTATTCAACAGCCACAGATAGACCGTTTTCTCGCCGTAGATCGAGGCCAGGAAACACAGCGCCCCCACAACCGTGGTGGCATAGAGTGCATTGAGTGGCACGCCATTGGAACTGAGCTTGGCGAAAATCCTGGGGGCTTTCCCTTCATTGGCCAGGGCGTAGAGCATGCGGGTCGACGCATACATGCCGGAGTTTCCTGCTGAGAGGATGGCGGTGAGGATGACCGTGTTCATCACCCCCGCGGCAAACGCCAAACCCAGGCGTTCAAATACCAAAGTAAAGGGGCTGACGCCGATGTTCTCTACGTCATTTTTGAGCAGATTCGGGTCGGTATAAGGAATGATCAGGCCGATGATGGCAATCGCACAGACGTAGAACAGCAGAATCCGCCAGAACACCTGACGCACTGCACGGGGGATACTCTTGCCGGGGTTTTCCGATTCTCCCGCAGCAATTCCGATCAGTTCGGTGCCCTGGAACGAGAACCCTGCAATCATGGCTACCCCGAGCAGGGCTGGAAATCCTCCCGCGAAGGGCGCATCACCTGTTTTCAGATTCGCCAATGGGGAACTGGGTGCGCCGTGGACAATCCCAAAGATCATAGCAAGCCCGGCGGCGATGAATACCAGCACGGTGACAACCTTGATGAGCGAGAACCAGTATTCACCTTCGCCAAAGCCTTTGACCGAGATGGCGTTGAGGATGAACATCAGGGCGAGGAAGGTTCCGCTCCATATGAAGCCTGAGACCTCTGGGAACCAGTACTTCATCACGATACTGGCCGCTGCAAGTTCTACCGCAATGGTCACCGCCCAGTTGTACCAGTAGTTCCAACCCAAGGCGAAGCCAAAGGCGGGGTCCACAAAACGGGAGCCGTAGGTGGAGAAGGAACCTGCCACGGGCATGTAGGCGGCCATTTCCCCCAGACTGGTCATCAGGAAATAAACCATGAGCCCGATGACCGCATACGCCACCAACGCACCTCCTGGCCCGGCTTGGGCGACGGATGCGCCTGAGGCAACGAAAAGCCCAGTGCCAATTGAACCACCGATGGCGATCATGGTGAGGTGGCGTGTACGCAGGCTGCGCCTGAGCTTGGGCTCAGGCGTGGATGCTGCGGGTGTGGTGTCCATATCGAATTCCTGTTCGCGGATTCAAATAGGGATGTAGCGCACGATGGGTGCCTGCATCCCCATAAAAAAGCGCGATCCTAGCACCAACGCTCGAATTTGGTGCGAATTATTGATACAGGGACGCTTGGGTTTGGGCAGAATCAATCTGCCAGAGGATTTAGGCTTCGGTTGGAGTGGTTTTTTGCCGAGGTGGCGCCTGTAGTTAGGCCAAGGCAAGGCGCCCCCGAGTGGACCCGGGGGCGGTAAGGCTTAGCGTGAGTCTGCACCAGCCTCGGGCATCACGATATTGACTTCCAGCACCTCATAATTGTCTTTGCGCTCAAGTTGAACCTTGATGTCATCCGCGTTGACCTTGACGTATTTGGAAATCACATCGATCAATTCCTTTTGCAGCGCCGGGAGAAAATTCGGCTGGCTGCCGGTGTCGGTGCGTTGGTGTGCAATCACCAGGGTCAGCCGTTCCTTGGCCAGTTGGGCGGACTTGGGTTGGCTGTTGCCAAAGAGTCGTTCTAGCCAGGACATGATCAAGCCCCCCCAAAGATGCGTTTGAGCAAGCCGGGCTTCTCGTAACTCACAAAGCGCAGTTCCTGCTCCTCACCCAAGAAGCGCGACACAATGTCGGAATAGGCTTCTGCTGCATCACAACCCTTGGTGTGGATGACCGGGGCGCCCGCATTGGAGGCCTGGAGTACGGCTTCCGATTCCGGGATAACCCCGAGTAGCGGTACGCGCAGCAGCTCCTGCACGTCCTTGTAGGACAGCATCTCACCTTCGTCCACGCGCTTGGCTGAATAACGGGTGATGATCAGGTGTTCCTTGACGGCTTCGCGGCCTTCCTTGGCCCGTCGGCTCTTGCTTTGCAGAATGCCGAGGATGCGGTCGGAGTCGCGGATCGAGGAGACTTCCGGGTTGGTCACCACCAGCGCCTCATCAGCGAAGGTCAGGGCCATGACTGCACCGCGTTCGATCCCTGCGGGGGAATCGCACACGATGTACTCAAAGCCCATATGGGCCAACTCCGTCAATACCTTTTCGACACCTTCTTCTGTCAATGCATCCTTGTCGCGGGTTTGCGAGGCTGGTAGCACGAAGAGGTTCTCGCAGTGCTTATCCTTGATCAGCGCTTGGTGTAGATTGGCTTCTCCCTGGATCACATTGATTAGGTCATAGACGACGCGGCGCTCGCACCCCATGATGAGATCAAGGTTGCGCAAGCCGACATCGAAATCGATCACCGCAGTTTTAAAGCCTCTCAGTGCCAGCCCGCTTGAAAAGCTGGCGCTGGTGGTGGTTTTGCCAACCCCGCCTTTGCCGGAGGTTACGACGATCACTTGTGTCACAAATGTCTCCCTGTATGCCTGTAAGGCAGAAGTAGTCTTGTTCAGTCGAGCTGAAGCGGTTCAAGCACCAGGCTCTGACTCTCCCCGGTTTTCCTGAGCAGAGCATGGCTGGCATGGCCTGCGATGGCAGGTGGTATGCCTTGTTCAAATGTACGATAGACACCCGCAATCGAGATTAATTCCGGGCCGAAATTGGTTGTGATGATGCGTGCGGTCTGGTCCCCCGCGGCCCCGGCCAGCACACGTCCGCGCAACGGGCCGTAGCAGTGGATGTTACCGTCTGCGATGACTTCGGCGCCATGGCTTACGCCCCCAAGTACAATCAGGTCACAGCCGCGCGCATAGATCTGTTGCCCTGAGCGGATGGTGCGCTCTACCACCATGGCAGAAGCCGTTTTCTGGGGTTCAGGCGCAGGCGCAACGGTGACAGCTGGGGCGGGTGGAGGGGCTACTTCTGTTTTAAGCGGAGGCAGTTCTACTTGCCGGAGGCCTCCGGAAGCGCCTTCCAGAATCGCAAAACCAGCCCTGCGGGCTGCATCGTGCAGGTAATCCGGAGCGCCCTTGAGTGCGACAGGCTGCAAACCATAACGGCGCAGCAGGCTTTGCAGGCCAACCCAGTCGACACGCTGAGGGAGGCCCTGGATTGAGCTTACGTCGATGATTGTCGCTTCACCAGCGAAGAATTCTCCCATCCCGCTTAACATGACTTGCAACGCATCGGCAAGGCGAACGTTGTCGATTTCGTGCAGAACGGCTGTCATCGCAGTCAGCGTGCCAGCCTTGAATTCTATGGGTTTGACCATGAGGCGGTAGATGAAATTGCAGCAAATCGCCTGAGTCTACTTTTTGAAGCGCTGCGGGGCAAGCCAAACAGTCAAATGGCGCAATCAATGCCCACCGAAGCCCTGGATCAGCAGTGCCGTCAGCTCAAATCCCGTGTCATAAATATGCTGTAATGCGGGTGCCAGGGAATTGAGAGAGGCGATCATCACCAGATAGCCAACGGTACTGGTGATGGGGAATCCCAGCGAGAAGAGGTTCAACTGGGGGGCGGTGCGGGTCAGTACTGCCAAGGCAATATTGGTGATGAGCAGCGCGGCGATCACGGGTAAGGAAATCATCAGACCAGAAGAAAAAACCGCCGTACCAAGCTGCGCAACCACTGTCCAGGTTTTGCCTGTGACGACGCTCATGCCGATCGGTGCAAGCTCGAAACTGTGGGCAAGCACATCAATCAGTACCAAGTGACCATTGAGCGCAAGAAAAGTCAGCGAGGAGAGCAGGCTGAGCATTTCCCCCATGACGGCAGTTTGCGCGGATGAGTTGGGATCGAAAAATGTGGCAAACGACAAGCCCATCTGCAAGCCGATCAGTTCCCCGGCCACATCCAGGGCGGCCATTACGATGCGCATCGACATCCCGATGGCGACCCCGATTACGATCTGCTGGATAAAAATGCCGATTCCGATCCAGCTACCCGGTGCAATGTTTGCTGCAGTAGGTGGGTGTGCGCTGGCGATGGCAAATGTGATCATCAGGCCAAAGGCCAGACGCACACGACGTGGCAACGCACTGCTGCTAAATATTGGCGCAGAGGCAATCACACCCAGCACGCGCGCCAGGGGAAACAGCCAGGTGATAAGCAGCAGATCCAGTTGGGCACTGGTGACGACCAGCATGGGGCGCTATCCGATCAAGGTGGGAATGGCCTCGAAAAGCCTGCGGATGTAGTCGGTGAGTGTGGTGATCATCCACGGCCCTGCAAGCAGGAGTGTGAGGAACATCACCAGCAGCTTGGGCACGAAGGACAGCGTGGCTTCGTTGATCTGTGTGGCTGCCTGAAAAATACTGATGATCAGCCCGGTGGCCAGCGCAGCAATGAACATGGGTGCAGCAACCAGCAGGGCGGTTTCCATGGCACCACGGCCAATTTCCATCACGGTGGTGGGGGTCATATAACGCTCCTATCCAAAACTGTTGACCAGCGAGGCAATCAGCAGCCCCCAACCGTCAACCAGTACAAACAGCATGATCTTGAAAGGTAGAGACACCATTACGGGGGACATCATCATCATCCCCATCGACATCAGCACCGAGGCCACCACCATGTCGATAATCAGAAAGGGGATGAAAATAATGAAGCCGATCTGAAATGCGGTTTTCAGCTCACTGGTGGCAAACGCAGGGATGATCACGCGCATCGGCAGGTCCGAGGCTTTGTCTACCTTGGGTGTGTTGGCAAGCTTGGAGAAGAGTGACAGATCCGGCTCGCGGATCTGCTTGAGCATGAAGGCCTTCATGGGGACTGAAGCGCGGGTGAGTGCTTCATCAAACTGGATCTTGTTTTCTGACAGGGGAACCCAGGCATCCTGATACACCTTGTCTAGCACGGGCGACATGATGAAGAAGGTGAGGAACAGTGCCAGCCCGATCATGACCTGGTTGGGGGGCGAGGTCTGGGTGCCCATGGCATGGCGCAACAGGGAGAGCACGATGATGATCCGGGTGAAGCAGGTCATCATCAACAAGACGGCAGGGAGAAAGCTCAGGGCGCTGAGCGTGAGCAGGGTTTGTACTGGCAGGCTATAGGTGGTGCTGCCACCTGGCCCCGGTGTGCTGGTAAAGCCGGGAAGGGATTGGGCAAGGCAGATCGTAGGCAGTAGGCAGGCCAATACTGCCAGTATGCGGAGAAGGGGAACACGCTTCACTTGCGCCCCCGTTCCATGAACTGCTTGAGCCGTAGGGCAAAGTCCTGCATGGGTGGTGCTGCGGGAGCCGTGGGCAGGGGGACTTCACCCTCATCCAGCAGGTGCAGCATGTTGACGCGCCCAGGTGCTACGCCCAGCACCATCACCCGATTGCCTGCGGCAACCAGTACCACGCGCTCACGTGGGCCGACGGAGGTAGCGGAGATGACCTTGAGGTTGCTGGTCGCAGCATTGCCGCCTTGTTGCAGGCGCCGCAACATATGCAGGGCACCGTACAGTACCACCAGAATCACGCCCAGGCCCACCACCATCTGCGCAATACCAGCGGCGGGGCTTGGGGCGGCGGAAGGGCTGGCCTGAACCAGACCCGGCAGCAAGCATAAAAGGAGAACGAAGCGTTTCACGGGTAAAGCTCGCGTTGAGTGCATAGTGCAAGGATAGGCTTGCTCTATGCGATCTCAGCGCCGGATAAGCGGCAAAAATAGGCGGCAAATCTTGCCGTATTGAAGCGCGCCTACATGCTTGATCCGCGTGCCGTACTTTTCCTACTTTTGGCGTGCCTTGGCAAACGCAGCTGCAAACGCGCTATTCAAGGGGGCTGGCTCGGGCTTGCGGGCCGCCTGTGGCTTGCCCTTGACGGGCGTTCTACCGGGCTGGTCCGTTTTTGTCGGGCGTGCAGCTTCGTCAGACAGACGCATGCTGAGTGCGATGCGCTTGCGCGCCAGGTCCACCTCAATTACTTTGACCTTGACGATGTCGCCCGCCTTGACGATCTCGGCAGGATCTTTGACGAAGCGATTGGAGAGTGCCGAGACGTGCACCAAGCCGTCCTGATGCACACCGATATCCACGAAGGCACCGAAGTTGGTGACATTGGTCACGACCCCCTCGAGCAACATGCCAGGGGCGAGGTCCTTCAGGTTCTCGACGCCTTCGCGGAAAGAGGCTGTCTTGAATTCCGGGCGCGGGTCACGGCCGGGTTTGTCGAGTTCGCGCAGAATGTCTTGTATCGTCGGCAGACCGAAGCGCTCATCCGTATACTTTTTGGCGTCCAATGCCCGCAAGGTGGCAGAGTCACCAATCAACTCGCGGGCTTTCTTCTGTACATCAGCAAGGATGCGCTCCACGACCGGATAGGCTTCCGGGTGGACCGCCGAGGCATCAAGCGGATTGTCTCCCTCATTGATACGCAAAAAGCCAGCGCATTGCTCGAAAGTCTTGTCGCCCAGACGCGGCACCTTTTTGAGTGCACTACGGCTCTTGAAGGGGCCATTGGCATCACGATGAGAGACAATGTTCTGTGCCAGCGTGGTGTTCAGGCCCGATATACGGGTGAGCAGGGCGGCGGAGGCCATGTTGACGTCCACACCCACTGCGTTCACGCAATCTTCCACGACTGCATCCAGGGAACGGGCCAGCTTGCTCTGGTTCAGGTCGTGCTGGTATTGCCCCACGCCGATCGCCTTGGGTTCGATCTTGACGAGTTCAGCCAGCGGGTCTTGCAGGCGGCGGGCAATGGAGACCGCGCCCCGCAGGCTCACATCCAGCTCAGGGAATTCTTTCGCGGCCAGCTCTGAAGCGGAGTAGACCGATGCACCCGCTTCGGACACGACGATCTTCGTCAATTGCGGGCGCGACAGTTGTTTGATCAGATCCGCTGCCAACTTGTCAGTCTCTCGGCTGGCGGTTCCGTTGCCGATGGCGATGAGTTCCACGTTGTGCTTTTCTACCAGCTTGGCAAGGGTATGGAGCGAGCCATCCCAATCCCGGCGGGGTTCATGCGGATAGATCGTGGCGGTATCCAGCAGCTTGCCGGTGGCATCCACTACGGCGACCTTGACGCCAGTGCGGATGCCGGGGTCCAGCCCCATGGTGGCCTTGGGGCCAGCGGGGGCAGCAAGCAGCAGGTCCTTGAGGTTCTTGGCAAACACACGGATGGCCTCTTCTTCGGCACGCTCGCGCAGCTTACCCATCAGATCCAGTTCCATCGAGAGTGCGAGTTTGACGCTCCAGGTCCAGCGGGCCGTATCGACCAGCCATTTGTCGGCGGCGCGGCCCTGATCACGGATACCTGCGGCCACCATGATCTTGCGTTCGCAAGGGTTGGGCTCCGGGCTGCGCGAACCGTCCTCTGGGTCGGTATCTAGGGCCAGCTTCACACGCAGCGCATCTTCATTGCGGCCACGGAACAGGGCCAGGGCGCGGTGGGAGGGAATGTCGCCCAGCTTTTCACGATAGGCAAAGTAGTCGCGGAACTTGGCGGCTTCCTGATCGTTGTCCTTGCCTTCTGCTACGTTGGCTACGACCACACCGTGCGCATCAACGTATTCGCGCAGGCTACCCAGCAGCTCGGCGTCTTCAGCAAAGCGCTCCATCAGGATCTGGCGGGCACCATCGAGCACAGCTTTGGTATCGGCAAAGCCAGCTTCGGCATTGAAATACTTGGCGGCTTCCTCTTCCGGCTTCAGATTCGGGTCGGTCAGCAGGGCTTCGGCCAGCGGGGCGATGCCTGCTTCACGGGCAATCTGGGCCTTGGTGCGGCGCTTTTGCTTGTAAGGCAGGTAAAGGTCTTCGAGGCGTTGCTTGGTTTCCGCGTTTTCGATCTCGCTACGCAGTGTTGGAGTCAGTTTGCCTTGTTCATCGATGCTCGCCAGCACAGCGGTGCGGCGTTCCTCCAGCTCACGCAGGTAGCCCAGACGCTCTTCCAGATTACGCAACTGAGTATCGTCTAAACCACCGGTTACCTCTTTACGGTAGCGGGAGATAAAGGGAACGGTTGCTCCACCATCAAGTAGTTCGATGGCTGCAACGACCTGATAGGGCTGGGCGCCGAGTTCGGCTGCAATGCGGTGTTCGATCGAAGGCAACATGATCCAAAACAGATAGGGACAAGGGCGCAGACTATGCCTAAGCAGGAACCTGGGCGCAAGCATCAATCGGCGAGTGGTTTGAACGGACAATAAAAAACGGCACCCCCGAAGGCGTGCCGTTTGTGAAGACTACGGGCGCTTAATCTTCCAGCACGCTACGCAGCATCCATGCGGTTTTTTCATGGATATCAAGGCGTTGCGTGAGCAGGTCGGCCGTCGGCTGATCGTTGGCTTTGTCCACCAACGGGAACAGATCCCGTGCCGTGCGTGCGGTGGCTTCTTGGGCAGCGACCAGCAGGCTTACCATTTCCAAAGCCTTGGGCTTGCCTTCTACGGCGGGAATGCTGGTGAGCTTCAGGTAATCCTGATAGCTGCCTGGGGCTTGCACGCCAAGGGCGCGGATACGCTCAGCGATGATGTCCAGCGCATTCCATTGTTCGGTGTACTGAGCCATGAACATGGTGTGCAGGCTGTTGAACATCGGGCCGGTCACGTTCCAGTGGAAGTTGTGGGTCATCAGATACAGTGTGAAGCTGTCGGCCAGTAGGTGCGAAAGCCCTTCTGCAATGGCTGTCCGGTCTTTTTCGGAGATACCGATGTCGATGGCGCCTGCCAGCGACTTCTTGCCTTTTTCCGCTTTCATTTCAACACTCCTTGGGTTTTAGAACGTTTAGCGACGAAGCGCATGCTTTGCAGGGCCTCTCAGTCTTCTATGGTATCAAGACAAACCCAATGCGTGGGCAACTCCCGCGCCATATTGCGGGTCTGCCTTGGCAAAATGCTCCACTTGGTGACGCTGTATTTCTACAGGTACGCCCTGCATAGCGGCGGCGATGTTGGCAAACAGGCGTTCGCGCTCGCCTTTATCAAAGAGCCGGAAGAGTGCACCGGGCTGTGAGTAATAGTCGTCGTCTTCGCGGTGATCGTAGTGGGCGGCGGCCCCGGCAAGTGCAAGCGGGGATTCGTTCAGCGCGGGCTGGTCGAACAAGGCGCCCGGCAGGCCGCTCGGGTTGTAGTTCGGTGTCGCTCCACCATTCCCATCCACACGGCCTGTGCCATCCTTGTGGGGATGATGGAAGGGGCAGCGTGGCGCATTCACGGGAATCTGGTGGTGATTGACCCCCAAACGATAGCGTTGAGTATCACCGTACGAGAACAGACGCCCTTGAAGCATGCGGTCTGGTGAAAAACCGATTCCTGGTACTACATTTGCAGGTGTAAAGGCGGCTTGCTCAACCTCGGCAAAATAATTGACTGGATTGCGGTTCAATTCCAGCACGCCGACTTCGATGAGCGGATAGTCGGCATGCGGCCACACCTTGGTCAGATCAAACGGGTTGATGTGGTAGGTGGCGGCATCCTTTTCCGGCATGATCTGCACCTTGAGCGTCCAGCGCGGGAAGTTTCCCTTGGCAATGTTCTCGAACAGATCCCGTTGGGCGCTTTCACGGTCTTGCCCCACCACGGCTGCAGCTTCTGCGTTGGTGTAGTGAGTCACACCTTGCTGGGATTTGAAGTGGAACTTCACCCAGAAGCGCTCGCCTGCTGTATTGGTGAAAGAGTAGGTGTGGCTGCCGAAGCCATGCATTTCGCGGTGGTTGCGGGGCAAGCCGCGATCACTCATCAGGATGGTGACCTGATGCAAGGATTCCGGGTGGCGCGACCAGAAATCCCAGGCCGCCACAGGGTTGCGCAAGTGGGTTTGCGGATCGCGCTTCTGGGTATGGATGAAATCCGGGAACTTGAGCGGATCACGAATGAAGAACACAGGCGTATTGTTGCCCACCAGATCCCAGTTGCCTTCTTCGGTGTAGAACTTGAGCGCAAAGCCACGGACGTCGCGTTCGGCATCTGCAGCACCCGCTTCACCTGCGACGGTTGAGAAGCGCAAGAACACCTCGGTGGTCTTGCCCACTTCGGCAAAAAGCTTGGCCTTGGTGTACTTCGTGATGTCGTGGGTGACTTTTAAGGTGCCATACGCGCCAGACCCCTTGGCGTGTACCACGCGTTCGGGGATGCGCTCACGGTCAAAGTGCGCAAGCTTCTCAAGCAACCACACATCCTGCAAGAGCACCGGCCCACGTGGCCCAGCGGTGAGACTGTTCTGGTTGTCAGCTACGGGAGCGCCTGCGGCGCTGCTCATTGGCTTGTTCTGACTCATGTTGTTGCTCCTTGCTGTAGTGGTTTTGATGTTTAAAATTTATTGTTTATTTGATTTTTAATCCAATAAAACTATCGAACAAAGATGATAGCGTGAGGCAATCGAAGCACTGAATAGATCAAGTTAGGTAATTTCGTCTGGTCTTTCGACCAAATGGCGCCGGATGGGCAGATTCATGGGGCGAGGAGCGTTATACTCGCGGCCTTCAAGACCTTAAGTGTTTGTTATGAGCATCCTTGACAAGCGTTCCATTCTGCCGACCCTGACGGCTGATTCCCAAGTCGCCATTGAGTTGGGGTGTGGCCCCAGCAAGCGGGATCTAGAAGCTTTGGGGATTGATGCGCTTGATTTCCCAGGCGTGGATCTGGTGGGGGATGTGTTTGAGGTCTTGCGCGCGTTTCCTGCGGGTTCCGTGGTGCGTTGTTCCAACTCACATTTTCTTGAGCATGTGGATGATCCTGCCGGGCTGCTTGATGAACTTGCCCGTGTGATGCGTGCAGGGGCGGAATTGCGGGTGATCGTGCCTCATTTCTCCAACCCCTATTTCCACTCTGACCCAACACATCAACGCAGCTACGGCTTATACACGATGAGCTATTTTGCCCGTGATGAATTGCTGTGGCGCAAGGTGCCCAATTATGGGCGTACTCCTGCGTTTGAATTGCAATCGGTGCGCTTGGGATTCAATTCGCCATTCCCCCTGCGCGGTTTGATGCGCAGAACGATTGGTCGGTTTTTCAATCTGAGTCGCTGGCTTCAGGAATTCCATGAAGAGAACCTCTGTTGGCTATTCCCGTGCTATGAGATTGAGTACCGTTTGAGAAGACTCTGATGTCAGCAGCCAGGGCCAGTCTGGCCTATTTCCTGACTCGCGGGCTATCTGGCGCGCTGGCCGTGGCAACGGTGTCTTTGTTCGCACGGCAATTGGGTCCGCATGGCTATGCCTCCTATACCTTGGCGGCTACGGTAGCAGCGTTTGTTGGCAGCATCCTGATACAGCCCCTGCATAGCTGCCTTGGGCGTTTTCTTCCTGCCAGCAAGGATAACGGACTGACGGTTGCCTTAGGGCGCCTCTTGCTGGGAGGCGGTGGCATTGCGGCCCTGTTGGCACTGTTGCTGGAAGTTTTTCGCCCCCACTGGTTGCCGCCAGGCGTTGCTTTGGCGGCTGCTTTGCTGTGTGTCATTCAGGGGATTTTCGACTTTTCGGCGCAATGGGCCTCTGCAAGCCTGATGGCCCGGCGTTATGGGCGCCTGTATCTGCTCAAGTCTTTTCTGGCCCCCGCCATGGGGTTTGGCCTGATTGCATTGGGTGCGGGTTTTTGGGGGGCCGTGCTGGGAATGTGTTCTGCCTATCTGCTTGCGACAGCCATCTCCTTGCCGCAGCCCTGGACCATCGTCCGAAAGGGACGATTCGAGCGTCGGGTCTTGGACGGGATTGGCAGCTATGCCAAGGGCCTTACCGTGTCAATGTTGCTTGGTGTGACCTTGAGTTGGAGTGACCGCTTGCTCATGGCGGCGCTCTCGGTGGCGGGGCTTGGTATATATGGTGCCGCAGCGGACTTGACTCAGCAGGGCTTTGGTTTGATCTTCAGTGCGCTATTTCTGGCGTGGTTTCCACGACTGGTGAGTAGCTGGGAAAACGGGGTGGATCAGTATCGTGATCAACTGGCTCGTTACCTGCGTTTGAGTGCCGCCTTGATGCCTGCGGTAACGGTTGGCTTTGTGTGGGTTTGCTCTGATCTGGCTCACCTGCTGTTAGGCAAAGCTTTTAGTGCGGAGGCGGCTCGGGTGATGCCTTGGCTGGCATTGGCCGCGTTGTGCGGCGGGATTCGGACTTACATGACAGATATCCCTTTGCACTTGCACAAGCGTCTTGATTTACAAGGGGGCATTGTGGCTGTTTGCGGTGTCTGCGGGATGGGACTGAATGTGATCTTGCTGCCGCGCTACGGTATTTTGGGTGCGGCCTGGAGTTCTGTTGCAGCCAACCTTGTAGGGGTGGTGCTGGGGCTTCTCCAAACGCGCCGTATGGGCGGAATGCCTTGGCCCTGGCGGGATCTGGCGATTTCGTTGATCGGTGTGCTGGTCATGAGTGCGGTGCTGTATGGCATGCCGGAAGGCTCCTTGTTCCGTATGCTGGCGCGTGTGGCCGCTGGGGCTTTTGTGTTCGCCTGCGTGGCCTTGTTGGCCGATTTGGCTGGCGGGCGCACATGGCTTGTGCTCCGGTTGCGTGCCAGGAGTGGCGCATGCTGAGAGCAATGGCCTACACCCAAGGGGTGAATACCCCGTCAGCCCGGTTCCGGATTCGCCAATACTTTCCCTATCTGGCAGAGCAGGGCGTGGCGTTGTCGGAATCCTGGGCGAGGTTCGGTAGCTACCCTCCTGGCCCAGGCTGGCGTCGTCTGCCCTGGCTGACAGCTACGACACTGGAAAGATCCTTGGCTGCGGTGAAGGGGAATGCCTTTGATGCTGTGTTGTTCCAGCGTGAGATGGTCTCAACGCTCTACACTGCAGAGCGTTTGTGCCGTACCCCGGCAGTACTGGATGTGGATGACGCCATCTGGCTCACGCAGCGGGGGGGCGGTATTGACCAGCTCGCCCGGCAATGTAGCCTGATCCTGTGTGGCAATGACTATCTTGCAGAACATTTCTCTGCGCTGGCTCCCGTCGAGATACTGCCCACGGGGGTTGATACCTCGCATTGGCAGCCGGGCGTGCGGGCGCAGACGCCTGTGATCGTCTGGTCTGGTAGCGCCAGTGGTCTGCCTTACGTCTATGAGCTGGAACCCGCTTTGCGTGAGGTGATGCAGGTACGCCCTGATCTGCGGTTGCGGATTTGTAGCAATGCCATGCCACAATTCAAAACCCTGTCGCCAGAGCGTGTGGATTTTGTCCCCTGGTCGCCTGAGGCGGAGTTGGGTGTGGTCCAAAGCGCATGGTTGGGGCTGATGCCCATGCCGGACACTCCCTGGACGCGTGGTAAGTGCAGTTTCAAGATGCTGACCTATATGGCTTGTGGCGTACCTTGTGTAGCAGCTCCTTGGGGGATGAATGCCCAGGTGATTGCCGGAGGTGGCGCCTTGGGGGCCATCACACTGCAGGACTGGCGCGAGCATATGCTGGCTTTGCTGGATGACCCCGATGCGGCTGCCGCACTCGGCAGGCAGGGGCGGATACAGGTAGAGAACCACTACGCGACGGCACAGCTTGCTGGCGTTTTGGCGCAGGCATTGAAACGGGCAGGGGGGCGAGGCGGCTGATGTGTGGGATTGCTGGTTTCTGGGGACGTACCCAAACACAGGCTGATCTTGCTGTCCTTGCGCAGCGGATGGGGGATGCCATCCGCCACCGCGGACCGGACGCGCATGGTGAGTATGTGGATGCCGACCATGGCTTGGCCTTGGCTCACAGGCGCTTGTCGATTCTTGATCTGAGTCCCGCTGGCGCGCAGCCTATGACGAGCCACGGCGGGCGCTGGGTGGTGGTCTACAACGGTGAGATTTACAACTACCGCAGCGTTCAGCGTCAATTGGAGGCTGAACTGGGAGCCATCCCTTGGCGGGGGCATTCAGATACGGAAGTGCTGCTGGCTGCTCTGGAGCACTGGGGGGTTGAGCGCACGCTGGGCGCGCTCGATGGCATGTTCGCCCTGGCTGCGTGGGATCAGCAGGACAAGCGCCTGATCTTGGCACGTGATCGGCTCGGCGAAAAGCCTTTGTACTGGGGCTGCATGCCGGATGGCGCCTTGCTGTTTGGGTCCGAGTTGCGTGCGTTGTACGCCCACCCCTCCTGGCAGGGCGAGGTGGATCGTGACGCCTTGGCAGCCTTCATGCGTTACCAATGCATTCCCGCTCCGCAAAGCATCTTTAAGCGTGTTGGCAAACTGCAGCCGGGTTACTGGCTGGAGATCAAGGCCGGTAACGGTGCGCCCGTTCCGGGCGTGCCTCGGCCTTACTGGCAGTTGTCTGAGACCATGGCGGTAGGGGCCGCTTCACGCAAGGCTTCAAATCCAGATGCCACCGTGTGGGTGGATGAGCTGGAACGGGTGCTGGGGGAGGTGGTCAGTGAGCAGATGCTGGCCGATGTGCCGCTGGGTGCGTTCCTTTCCGGGGGCATTGACTCCTCCCTGATTGTGGCGACCATGCAGCGCCACGCCAGCCGCCCAGTCAAAACCTATACGGTGGGGTTTGACGTGGGTGAGTTTGACGAGTCGACCCATGCACGTGAAATCGCGCGCCATCTTGGCTGCGACCATCACGAAATCCATTTGACCGGGTCTGATGCCCTGGCAGTGGTTCCCAAGATGGCCGACGTGTACGACGAGCCCTTTGCCGACGCTTCCCAGCTCCCAACGTTTCTGGTTGCGCAGTTTGCGCGCCAGCACGTTACCGTTGCGTTGTCTGGTGATGGTGGGGATGAGATGTTTGCGGGCTACTCCCGCTACGCGATTGCGCAGAATCTGTGGCAAAAGATGGGGCGCCTGCCAAGTGCTGTACGCAAAGGCTTGGGGGCGAGCATGGGGATGGTGCCTGATGCCCTGTGGGAGGTGGGCGCAGGGATGCTGAAGCCGGGGATGAAAGCGCCTGCCGACAAGGCGCGGCGCTTCAGTGCCATGTTAATGGCCCAGGACTTTGGCGGTTTTTACGATAGCCTCTTGGCGCATTGGCTACAGCCGCAGGACGTGGTTCCTGGTGGCCGTGCCCGGCTTCCTGATGATGTCTTGAATGCCAGCCAGCGTGGTCTGGATAATATTGAGTTCATGCAGGCGCACGATAGCTTGGCCTATCTGCCGAACGACATTCTGGTAAAAGTGGATCGTGCGGCCATGGCCGTGAGCCTGGAAACCCGGGCGCCGTTTCTGGACCGGCGGGTGATGGAGCTGGCTTGGCGCTTGCCTGAGTCTCTCAAGCGTAAAGGCGACAGTGGCAAGTGGCTGATGCGCGAACTGCTGGCCCGCCATGTTCCTAGAGAAATGTTCGAGCGCCCCAAGCAGGGTTTTGCCATTCCTCTGGAGGCCTGGTTGCGTGGGCCTTTGCGTGAATGGGCGGATCAGTTGCTCTCTACGGATGCGTTGGCCAGTAGCGGTCTGCTCAACCCGGCGCCTGTCCGCCAGTGCTGGCAGGCATTGCTGGCGGGTAAAGGTGGGATGCATTACCGCCTGTGGGATGTGCTGATGTTCCAATCCTGGTTGGAGCACTATCGTTCATCTCGGCACGGGTGAGTCATGCGGATTGTTCTTTTTGCGAATACAGACTGGTTCCTCTACAACTTCAAGCGTTCGCTGGCCTGTGCGTTGCGTGAAGCGGGGCATGAGCTGATATTGATGAGCCCGGATGGTGAGCATGCCTGCCTTTTGAGAGCGGAAGGCTTCACTTGGCAGGCTTTTCCGCTCTCGCGCAGCGGGATCAACCCGTTTGCAGAGTTGATACTTATCTGGCGGCTGTGGCGGGCCTATCGGGCATTGCGGCCCGATGTGGTACATCACTTCACCATCAAATGCGTGATCTATGGCTCCTTGGCAGCACGCTGGGCAGGGGTGGCACGCGTGGTGAATTCCATCACCGGCCTGGGGTTTGCCATACTGGCCAATACCCCGAAAGCACGCTTGATTCGCCCTGTTGTGCTTGTGCTGTATCGCGTGGCCCTACGCGGCAGCCACGTGCTGTTCCAGAATCAGGACAATCTGGAAACCTTGCGCAAGTTTGGTGTGTTGGAACGGGCTCAGCCTGAAGTCGTGCCAGGGGATGGTATTGATACGGAACATTTCTCCCCCGATCCTGGTCACATGCCCGGAAATTGCGTGTTGATGATGGGGCGTCTGCTTCACTCCAAAGGTGTGGAGGAATATGTGGCGGCCGCCCGTATCGTGCGCCAACAAGTACCGGCAGCCAGATTTTTACTCGCGGGGGCACCTGATCCGGGTAATCCAGAATGTATCTCTGAGGCGCAATTGGCCGAGTGGCGAGCCGAGGCTGCGGTAGAATTTCTCGGGCAGCGGGCTGATGTGCTTGCGCTTCAACAGGCGGCTGATGTGGTGGTGCTTCCCAGTACGCAAGGGGAAGGCATGCCGCGTGCTTTGCTGGAAGGGGCTGCCTGTGGCAAACCGATGGTGGCGACTGATGTGCCAGGATCGCGTGAGCTGGTGATTGAGGGGGAAAATGGTTTTCTGGTGCCACCAAGTGATGCTGGCGCCCTTGCAGAGGCTATTCTGCGGTTGTTGAATGATTCGGCTTTGGCGCAACGCATGGGGGCCAAAGCGCGAGAGCGGGTGGTTGATGTCTACTCCAATGCCTGCGTGACGAGGCTGAGTTTTCAAGCCTATGGGCTGACCAATTGATGATGCTGAAATGGGCCTGACCTTCAATTACCTCGTATTTCCGTTTCTCACCTCGCTGAGCGCCTGCCTGCTGCTTGCCTGGCTGGCGCCTTGGCTGTCGTTGGTCGACTGCCCCGATGCCCGCAAACAGCATGTGGGGGAGGTGCCGGTGGTCGGCGGAATCGCCATCATGCTGGCCTACGTGCTGGCGGTGAAGGTGCGCGGAATCAGCGGCAATCTGCTGCCGGCCGTGGTGCCTGTTGGTTTGATGCTGGCGGTGGGGGTCGTTGATGATGTGCGTCCCTTGTCTGCTAAGTTCAAATTGGTGATGCAGCTTTTTGCTGCATGGCTGCTACTGCGAACCAGTGGTTTTGCGCTTATCAATCTGCCTATGCCGGGGTTGTCCGAAGGCGTTCCACTCGGGTTCTTGTCGATTCCTGTGTCGATGCTGGTGATCGTGGCGGTTACCAACGCCATCAATCTGGCCGATGGGGCCGATGGCCTTGCCGGGGGATATCTGCTGATTGCTCTGGTGGGGCTTGGCTTTGTCGCTTTCAAGGCAAGTGACGTGACGGTTTTCCTGTTGGTCGCAGGTTTGGTGTCGGCATTATTGGGTTTTCTGGTCTGTAATGCGCGTCACCCCTGGCAGGCACGTGCGCGGGTCTTCATGGGGGATGCGGGAGCCTTGGCGCTGGGTATCCTGGTGTGCTGGTTTTCCATCATGCTTTCCCGTGGCTCGCGCCCTGCCATGCCTTCCGTGTTGTTGTTCTATGTGGTTGCCCTGCCCGTGATGGATATGGTGACCGTCAGCATCCGGCGCGTCCTGCGCGGAGTGAGCCCGATGCGGCCGGATCGCACCCACCTGCATCACCTTTTGCTCTACAAGGGCTATTCCGTCGAACTCTCGGTTCCGATGCTTTGGCTGGTGGATGCTTTGCTGGTAGGGCTCGGGCTTGGCCAATGGTTGCTGGGTGTGCCCGCGGGCGTAATGCTGGCTGTATTTGCGATCCTGCTCGCTGCCAAAATGGTCTGGTTGCGTGTGTGGGATGAGGCCGCTACGCAACAGGCGAGCAAAGTGATTGAGGGCGAAGGCGGTAAGTGATGACTCGTGTGCATGTGTGTTTCGTGATCACGGCCCTGGGGGTGGGTGGGGCAGAGCATGCCTTGCTCAAGATGCTCTCTCGTCTGGACCGAACTCGCTTTGAACCCAGCCTGATTGTGCTGGGGCGCCAGGATGACCTTCTGCCGCGTTTCCAGGCGATTGGGATTGAGCCGCTGATGCTGCGTCTGCGCCCAGGGCGTTGGCCGTTTGCCGAGGTAGGGCGTTTTCTGGCTGCAGTGCGGAGCATTCAGCCGGATATCCTGCAAGGCTGGATGTATCACGGCAACCTTGCCGCATCTTTTGCTGCTGCACGACTGAACCCGAAACCAAGGGTTTGCTGGAGTGTGCGCGATACGCCAGATGCCGCACATGCACACAGTTTTTTTACGCGCATGGTTATCCGCCTGTCCGGGTTCTACGTGGGCAGGGTGGCGCAGATATTCAATGTATCTGCGCGCAGCGCTGAGTACTGTGCCCAAAATCTCGGTTGGCCGCGCGAGTGCACCGCGCTGCTGCCCAATGGAGTTGATACCGAGTTGTTCCAGCCAGACTCCGCGCTACGGGCAAAACTCCGGCTTGAGCTGGGAGTGGCTGACGATAGTGTGCTGGTCGGGATGGTGGCGCGCTGGAGCCCCGTCAAGAACCACGCCTTGCTGCTGCGCGCGATGGCGGCTCTGCGCACCAAAGTACCAAACGCGCAATGCGTGTTGGTAGGCAAGGGGCTGGATCGCAACAATGC
This sequence comes from Uliginosibacterium gangwonense DSM 18521, assembly GCF_000373965.1. Taxonomy (GTDB): domain Bacteria; phylum Pseudomonadota; class Gammaproteobacteria; order Burkholderiales; family Rhodocyclaceae; genus Uliginosibacterium; species Uliginosibacterium gangwonense. The sequence continues at coordinate 55,651 of NZ_KB892863.1, forward strand.
TGAGTTGATGGCATTGATTGAACAAAACGGGTTGGCGTTCGCTTGCCATCTATTGGGGCCACGTGCCGACGTGCAGACGCTGTACCCGGCTTTTGACATTCTGGCATTGAGTTCCCGTAGTGAAGGCTTCCCGAATGTGCTGGTGGAAGCCATGAGCTGCGGAGTGCCGGTTGTCAGTACCGATGTTGGGGATGCTCGTCAGATCGTCGGGGCAGGAGGCCTCATCGTTGGTCAGGACGAAAACGAAATGGCTCAGGCGCTGGAGTTTCTGTGCTTGTTGGGAAACCGACAAGCTATGGGACGTGCCGCCCGCGAACAGGTGAATCAGCACTATGGCCTGGATTCCGTAGTGGAGGGACTGCAGGCACGGTATCTCTCCCTTATTGCCGATTCCAGGGCTTGATTTCCTGATTCCCACCCCAAAATACTTCAAATTAAGCGGCAAGCATGTCTTCGCGGTGCGAGCGTGCGCTTAGGTTGTGCTACCATCGCCGGTTTCTTGAATCATTACTGTCAAAGGTAGCGTTTGTTCGTCTTTTCCGGCGAGGCCGGTAAAGACGAATCAGGCACAGCCTTTTTGTTCCATACCAAGGGATTTTCGAATGCAAACGAATGAAGTGACGCTGGGCGCGCTTGAGCGCCGTATCGACATGGCCGTGTCGCTGGCTGATATCGAACAAGGTGTTGCGGAGCGCCTCAAGCGTCTTTCGCGCACGGTGAAGATGGCGGGTTTCCGTCCTGGCAAGGTGCCGATGCGCATGGTCGAACAAACCTATGGTGGCCAAGTGCGCTCCGAAGTGATTGGTGAGCACGTTGAACGCAAGTTCAACGAAGGCGTCCGGGAACAAAAGTTGCGTGTGGCAGGTTATCCGAAAATTGAACCGAAGGAAGCTTCTGCCGAAGGCACGCTCGAATTTTCTGCTACCTTTGAAGTGATGCCCGAAGTTGTGATCGGCAGCTTGGCTGAACAGGCAATTGAACGCCCGGCCCTGACCGTGGGTGATGCCGAAGTGGATAGCACCATCGAAGTCCTGCGCAAGCAACGTGCCGTGTTCCAGAAGGTGGAACGTGCTTCTGCCGCTGGCGACCAAGTGGTGATTGATTTCACCGGGCGCAAGGATGGCGAAGTGTTCCAAGGCGGGCAGGCGGAAGATTTCTCGGTTGTTGTCGGTGGTGGGCAGATGCTGCCGGATTTCGATGCCCAGTTGGTTGGCATCTCTACAGGTGTGAGCAAGACGTTTGACCTGACCTTCCCGGCTGACTATCAGGCCAAGGAACTGGCCGGTCAGACCGTGCAGTTTGAAATTACCTGCAAGAGCGTGGAAGAAGCTGTGCTGCCCGCTGTGGATGAAACCTTTGCCAAGGCCATGGGCGTGGATGACGGCGATATTGCCAAGATGCGTGCTGAAATCAAAGAGAATCTGGAGCGTGAAGTGGCCCGCCGCGTGCGCGTGCGTATGCGCGACCAAGCCTTTGATGCGCTGATTGCTGTGACGCCGATGGAGGTGCCGAAGGCCATGATTGAAGCTGAAGCTGAGCAAATGGCCGAAGCTGCCAAGCGCGATCTGGCTTCCCGTGGCATGGATGTGAAGAACATCCCCGTGCAACCGGCATGGTTTATCGAACAGGCGACCCGCCGCGCCAAGCTGGGGCTGATCGTCTCTGAGGTTGTCGTCAAGAACGAACTCAAGGCTGATGCAGACAAGGTGCGTGCCCGCGTAGACGAGATTGCAGCCAGCTACGAAGACCCGAGCAGCGTGGTATCTTGGTACTATTCCAAGCCCGAGAATCTGCAAAATATTGAAGATGTCGTGGTGGAAGAGAACGTAGTGGCATGGGTGCTGGCACAGGCCAAGACCACGGATCGGGCTGTGACGCTCGAAGAGCTGATGGCCCAGCCGCAACAGCAGTAAATATGTGGGTGAGGGTGCCGGATGTCCGGCACCCCCTGGGAAGAAAGGTGGCAGTTTTGGAAAAGACTTCGATGCAGTCTCAATGGGATCCGATGGGGCTTGGCTTGATACCGATGGTGGTTGAGCAGAGTGGTCGCGGTGAGCGTTCCTACGACATCTACTCCCGACTGCTCAAAGAGCGAGTGATCTTCCTGGTCGGGCCGGTCACGGATGTGACTGCCAACCTGATTGTTGCGCAATTGCTGTTCCTGGAGTCGGAAAACCCCGACAAGGACATCTATTTCTACATCAATTCACCAGGGGGCTCGGTGAGCGCTGGCATGGCCATCTATGACACCATGCAGTTCATCAAGCCAAGTGTGAGTACGCTGTGCATCGGGCAGGCCGCCAGTATGGGTGCCTTCCTGTTGGCGGCAGGCGAAAAGGGCAAGCGCTTCTGCCTGCCCAATTCGCGGGTTATGATTCATCAACCTTTGGGCGGCTTTCAAGGGCAGGCGTCGGATATTGAGATCCATGCCCGTGAAATTCTGACTTTACGTGCCAAACTCAATGAAATGCTGGCGCTTCATACCGGCCAGTCGATCGAACAGATTGAGCGTGACACTGATCGGGATAACTTCATGTCTGCGCAGGATGCGCAGGCCTACGGTCTGGTAGACAAAGTGCTGAGCAACCGCGCGGATGCGGCAAAATAGCTCATGGTGTTGATTGTGCAGGTTCTTGAGGAAGGCAGAATATGACGGACAAGAAGTCCGGCAGCGAAAAGCTGCTTTATTGTTCGTTTTGTGGCAAAAGCCAGCATGAAGTGCGCAAGCTGATTGCAGGCCCGTCCGTTTTCATTTGTGATGAATGTATTGACCTGTGCAATGACATCATTCGTGACGAAATCGGCGGCGAAGCCTCTTCGCGGCTGGATAAAGGGGAATTGCCTTCTCCGCGCGAAATTGGCGAGATTCTGAATCAGTACGTGATTGGGCAGGCAGCGGCCAAGAAAATCCTTGCCGTGGCGGTGTACAACCACTACAAGCGCCTGCGCCATCGTGCCAAAACCGCTGATGAGGTTGAGCTGGCCAAGAGCAATATCTTGTTGATTGGCCCGACCGGCTCTGGCAAAACGCTACTCGCGCAGACGTTGGCGCGTCTTCTGAACGTACCTTTCGTGATGGCGGACGCCACCACCCTGACCGAAGCCGGTTACGTGGGTGAAGACGTTGAAAACATCATTCAGAAGTTGCTCCAGAAATGTGATTACGATGTGGAACGTGCCCAGCAGGGGATTGTCTACATTGACGAAATCGATAAGATTTCGCGCAAATCGGATAACCCCTCCATTACCCGTGATGTGTCGGGTGAGGGTGTGCAGCAGGCTTTGCTCAAGCTGATTGAGGGTACGGTTGCTTCTGTGCCGCCTCAAGGTGGGCGCAAGCATCCGAACCAGGATTTTGTGCAGGTCGACACCACCAACATCCTGTTCATCTGCGGCGGTGCCTTTGATGGTCTGGACAAGGTGATCCGTAACCGCACCGAACAGGTAGGCATTGGTTTTGGTGCCGAGGTACGTGGCAGCAAGGACGGCAGAATCTCGGAAATGCTGCTGCAGGTGGAGCCTGAGGATTTGGTCAAATACGGCCTGATTCCCGAATTGATCGGGCGTCTGCCAGTGATTGCCACCCTGACAGAGCTTGAAGAAGCCGCCTTGGTACAGATTCTGATTGAGCCGAAGAACGCGCTGATCAAGCAGTATCAGAAGCTCTTCTCAATGGAAGGCGTCGAGCTGGAAATCCGGCCTGATGCACTGACCGCCATTGCCCGCCGTGCGCTCAAGCGCAAGACCGGGGCACGGGGTTTGCGCTCCATTCTGGAGAGCGTGTTGTTGGACGTGATGTACGAGTTGCCCAGCATGGACAATGTCAGCAAGGTGGTGGTTGATGAGAACACCATTGAGACTGCTGCCCAACCACTGGTAATCTATGCCGAGCAACAAGCAAAAATTGCTGGGTCAAACTGAGCTGAAAAATCGGGTCGCCCTGCTTGAATAGTCTGCTCCTGGCCCAATATGGGTTAGGAGCGGTTATCAGGAAAAATCATGTCAAACAAAACTGAACTCCCCCAGGAGACGATTGAGCTCCCTTTGTTGCCTCTGCGCGATGTGGTGGTGTTTCCCCACATGGTCATTCCTCTGTTCGTTGGGCGTCCCAAATCGATCAAGGCGCTTGAGAATGCGATGGAGTCCGGCCGCAGCATTCTGTTGGTGGCACAGAAGTCTGCCGCCAAGGATGAGCCTGCAGCAGAAGACCTCTACGACATCGGCTGTATTGCCAATATTCTGCAAATGCTGAAGTTGCCCGATGGCACTGTCAAGGTGCTGGTGGAGGGTACGCAACGCGGCAGGGTGGAGTCTGTACAGGACGAGCGCACGCTGTTCATGGCCCAGGTAACGCCTGTAGTGGGTGACGAGCATGGCAATCACGAGATTGAAGCCATGCGCCGTGCCATCATCAGTCAGTTTGACCAATACGTAAAACTGAACAAGAAGATTCCGCCGGAAATTCTGACTTCCCTGGCCGGGATTGACGAAGCAGGGCGTCTGGCAGACACCATTGCCGCGCATCTGCCGCTCAAGCTTGAGCAAAAGCAGTCGGTGCTGGAACTTTTCGATATCGGCCAGCGCCTGGAAAAGCTGCTTGCCCAGCTTGAAACCGAGCTGGACATTCTGCAGGTAGAAAAGCGTATCCGTGGGCGCGTGAAGCGCCAGATGGAGAAGAGCCAGCGCGAGTATTACCTGAACGAGCAGGTCAAGGCGATCCAGAAAGAGCTGGGTGAGGGCGAAGAGGGGGCTGATCTTGAAGAGTTGGAACGCAAGATCAAGACCTCTGGCTTGTCCAAGGAAGCGCTTACCAAGGCCCAGGCCGAGCTGAAAAAGCTCAAGCTGATGTCGCCCATGTCGGCTGAAGCCACAGTGGTGCGTAATTTCATCGAAACCCTGGCCGGGCTGCCCTGGAAGAAGCGTTCGCGTATCAGCAAGGATCTGAGTGAAGCCCAAAAAGTGCTCGACAAGGATCACTTCGGCTTGGACAAGGTCAAGGAGCGCATCCTTGAATACCTGGCTGTGCAGCAACGTGTCGACAAGCTCAAGGCTCCGATCCTGTGTCTGGTTGGGCCTCCAGGGGTTGGCAAGACCTCGTTGGGGCAGTCCATCGCCAAGGCGACGAACCGCAAGTTCGTGCGGATGTCCTTGGGCGGTGTGCGTGACGAAGCCGAGATTCGCGGTCACCGTCGTACCTATATCGGTTCCATGCCCGGCAAGATCTTGCAGAACATGACCAAGGTTGCCGTGCGTAACCCCTTGTTCCTGCTTGATGAAGTCGACAAGATGGGGGCGGATTTCCGTGGAGACCCGTCGTCTGCACTGTTGGAGGTGCTGGACCCCGAGCAGAACTCAACGTTTGTCGACCACTATATCGAAGTGGAATACGACCTCTCGGAAGTGATGTTCGTGGCAACGGCCAACTCACTGAACATTCCTGCGCCGCTGATGGATCGGATGGAAATCATCCGTTTGTCTGGTTATACGGAAGACGAAAAGGTCAATATCGCCCAGCGTTATCTGCTGCCCAAGCAGATGAAGAACAACGGCGTGAAGCAGAACGAGCTTTCCGTAACCGAGGAAGCCCTGACCGACATCGTTCGCTACTACACGCGGGAAGCTGGTGTGCGCAGTCTGGAGCGGGAAGTCTCGAAGATCTGCCGCAAGGTCGTCAAGGCCCTAGTGCTGAAGAAGCGTGAGAGCAAGGTGGTGGTCAACGCCAAGAATCTGGACAAGTATCTGGGTGTGCGCCGCTTCTCGTTTGGCATGGCCGAAAAGGAAAACCAGGTGGGGCAGGTGACTGGCTTGGCTTGGACCGAAGTGGGTGGCGAACTGCTGACCATCGAAGCCGTCGTGCTGCCGGGTAAGGGCAAGGTGATGACGACTGGCAAGCTGGGTGAAGTGATGCAGGAATCCATCCAGGCCGCTCTGTCGGTCGTGCGTAAGCGCGCTCGCCAGCTGGGCATCCACGAGGATTTCCACGCCAAGAGCGACATCCATATCCACTTGCCAGAAGGAGCGACACCCAAGGACGGCCCATCTGCAGGGATTGCAATCGCTACGTCGTTGGTCTCGGTTTTGGCCAACATTCCGGTGCGAGCCGATGTGGCTATGACAGGTGAAATCACACTGCGCGGTGAGGTATTGCCGATCGGTGGCTTGAAGGAAAAACTGCTGGCAGCTGTGCGGGGTGGTATCCGCAAGGCTCTGATCCCCGAGGAAAACGTCAAGGATTTGGTTGATTTGCCGCCTGATGTGAAGGATCGTATCGAGATCATTCCCGTCAAGTGGTTCGACCAAGTGTTGCATCACGCCTTGGAGCGGGGGCCAGAGCCTTTGCCGGAGAGTACCGAAGTGCCCCCGGTTGGAGCTGCGGCCGCTGCGCCGGTGGCAGAGGAAGAAGCTTCTGCGACAGGAGTCCTTAAGCACTAACCTTCATCTTTGCGGTGATGCCGGTGGCAAGATGGCCGGTATTACAGCAAAGTGGGTGATGGAGTATCATTCTGATTCTCTAAGGGGCTTAGTAAGATGGATCCAAAACAACAGCCAGTGACGACTGCACGCGCAGGGGTGTTGTCGCTTAACATCAACTCAAAATCCGCGCTGTATGCAGCCTACATGCCCTTTCTAAAAAATGGGGGGCTGTTCATTCCCACTGCCAAGCACTATGGCCCAGGGGATGAGGTATTTATGTTGTTGCAGTTGATGGATGATCCTGCACGCCTTGCCGTGAAGGGCCGTATTACCTGGATTACGCCTGCCAACGCACAAAACAACAAAACCCAAGGGGTCGGTGTGCAGTTCACCCCCGACGAAGGCGGCAACGCGGTCAAGATCAAGATTGAACAAATCCTGGCCAATGCGCTGGGTTCCTCGCGTCCTACCCATACCCTTTGATTTTTCATTGATCAATTCGATCTGCTCACATGTTCGTTGATTCTCACTGCCATATTGATTTTGAAGATTTGGCAGCACAGGGCTCTGCCTTGTTTGAACGCATGGCCCAGGCGCACGTGTCACACGCCGTCTGCATTGGTGTGAGTATTGAAAGCCTGCCCAATGTGCTTGCACTGGCAGAGCAGCATGAACATATTTTTGCTTCGGTTGGTGTGCATCCTGAGTACACCGAAGGCGAAGACCCCTCTGTTGAGCGCCTAGTTGAATTGGCGGCTCATCCACGCGTGATTGCAATTGGTGAGACAGGGCTGGACTACTATTGGCACAAGGATCGCCCCGAATGGCAGCGTGAGCGCTTCCGGCGCCACATTCAGGCTGCGCGGGTCTGCAATAAGCCTTTGGTGATTCATACCCGCGAGGCGGCCGAAGATGTGGTCCGCATCCTGCGTGAAGAGCAGGCGGCCAAGGTAGGCGGGGTGATGCACTGTTTCACTGAAACGCTCGCGGTGGCAGAGCAGGCCATGGCAGAGAACTTCTATATTTCTTTCTCGGGCATTCTGACCTTCAAGAATGCTACGCAGATCAAGGAAGTGGCGGCAGCCATCCCACTTGAGCGGATTCTGATAGAAACCGATTCGCCTTATCTGGCCCCAGTGCCATACCGTGGCAAACTCAACGAACCTTCATACGTGCCCTACGTGGCTGCCGAAATCGCGCGCTTGCGTGGCATCTCGCTTGAGGAAGTTGCCGACGCCACCACACGCAATTTCTTCACTCTGTTCAAGGTTGGCGAGCCCATCTAATCATCTGATTGATGCGTGGTTGATGTAAATCCTGATAGGGATTTACATGCTTGCAATGCTTGGCTTTTCCTCTCCCCGTTCTGTACTAGAATGCTTGTCTGTCTTATGGTTCGCATGTCAGACAGCTCGGCCCGAGAGCCCCTTGCGTGTGAATCTACCTAACCAAATAGCGGAGTGACCATGCAGATCGATATTCGCCAATCTTGCAATGCAGCTTATACCAAGACTCTTGACACCGAAGGTTTGCGCAAGGAGTTCGTGGTTGAGCAGATTTTTGTGGCTGACCAGATCACTATGACCTATAGCCATGTTGATCGCCTTGTTTTCGGTGGCATCATGCCGGTGGCTGCCGTGGTTACTCTACCGGATCTGGGCAAGACCTACGGTACGTCCTTCTTCCTGGAGCGCCGCGAGATGGGGGTCATCAACATCGGTGGTGACGGTGTGATCGTGGTCGATGGGGTGGAGTACGCAATCGCCGCCAAGGAAGCGCTTTATATCGGCAAGGGTTCCAAGGATCTCTCTTTCAAGAGCAAGTCTGCCGCCAACCCGGCCAAGTTCTACTACAACAGCACGCCTGCCCACGCTGCCTACCCGACCAAGAAAATCACTCAGGAAATGGCCAGCCCACAAACGATGGGGGACGTCAAAAATTCCAACCGCCGCACCATCAACAAGTACATCGTGCCGGGTGTGGTGGACTCCTGTCAGCTTGTCATGGGCATGACCGTTCTGGAAGAAGGCAGTATGTGGAATACCATGCCGTGTCATACCCATGAGCGTCGCATGGAGGTCTATTTCTACTTCAATTTGCAGGCCGATGCAGCAGTTTTCCATTTGATGGGTGAGCCGACTGAAACCCGCCATGTGGTGATGCGCAACGAACAAGCCGTCATCAGCCCGAGTTGGTCGATCCACTCCGGTGTGGGGACGCAGGCTTACACCTTCATCTGGGGGATGTGCGGTGAAAACCAAACCTTCCCGGATATGGATCATGTGGCCATGACGACCCTGAAGTAATTCAGGCATATTAAGGTAAAAAGCCGGGTTTTGTGACCCGGCTTTTTTGTATGTGCAACAAGTAAAACGATGCCTTCTATTATTGCGTGAAACGTAGCAAAGCGGCATTCACCATCTCTTCGACAGAGCCCCTGTCGACATATTCGTTTCGCAGATACCCTGCATCATTACCGCCTAACACGATCTGGCGAATCTCTTCCAGCGCAGATAGGCTTCCAAGCTTTTCTGCGATGGGTTCGATGAGGTCCAAGGTGTTTTGGATATCATCCCGCAGCAAGGTTTGTTCATAGCTCTTAGGGTGAACAATCATGCCATCCAAACCAAAACGGCACGCCTGGAAACGGTTGTAGTTGTAGACTAGATAATCGTCTTCAGCGGGGGGCGCATCGTGGCATTCCAGCAGATAGCCGGAAAGTGCTTGCAGATAACACGCCAGCGCTGCAGCACGCTTGACGCATAACGGGGTGTCGCATACACGTAGTTCAATCGTCCCATACTCTGGTTTGGGGCGAATATCCCAGTAAAAATCCTTCATGCTCTTGACGATACCCGTGCGCTCCATTTTGTCAAAATATTGGGTAGAAAAAACATCCCATTGTAGTAGGAAGGGTGCCCTGCCACTCAAAGGAAAGGCAAATACAGAGTTCAAGCGGGCAGAATTGAAAAGCGTATCTGTACCCTGCACGAAGGGAGAGGATGCGGACAGCGCAATGAATTGTGGTACGAAGCGGCTGAGTGCATGCAAAAGAAAGAGCGCCTTATCTCCACTCTCGCAACCGATATGGATATGCTGACCAAAAATGGTAAATTGCTTGGTGAGATAACCATAGAGTTCAGAGACTTCGAGGAACCTGGGTTTGGGAAAGATGCGCCGATCCGACCAGTGTTGAAATGGATGAGTGCCACCACCGCAGATGCCAATATTAAGACGCTCGCCAGCCAGGAGGAGAGTATCCCGAATCTCCAGCAGTTGTCCGAGTAGCGGGCCATATTCAGTTTGCACGTCAGTGGAGATTTCAATCATGCTTTCGGTGACTTCTGGCGTAACGTTTCCAGGGAAAGGTTTACGCCTGAGCAACTCCAGCATGTCCGGGCAGGCAGCTGTCAGATCGAAATCACTTAGGTTAACCAACTGCAACTCAAGCTCTACGCCCATAGTCAGGGCGTGTGAGGTTTTGAAGTTCTCGATCGGCATATCTTAGCCCTCCTGTCTTTGGGGTATCTCATGTGACCAGCGCAAGGATAGCCAAGTCAGTATCGGTCCGAACAGTTCCATTGCCATGGCCGCTGCTGCCAGTGGGGCGAATTGATCAACCAAGTCTACGCCAATGTGACGAGTTTGCTCCAATACCAAAATGACGAATACGGATAATGGCGCCATAGCGAGGCCGGTGAAAATCCCCTTTTTCCATGAAATTCCGCTGACATGAGAAAGCATGGTGGTGCTGAAAATCTTTACGGCTTGCCTAGAAATGACAACGACAAACCCAAGAAGGATGCCAGATTGAACATTCCTCCACTCCAGCGATGCGGCAACAAACACAAACAGCAGCACTGAGAACAGGTCGCCCAGTGTTCCGAACCCACGCTGAGAATAGTTCAGCACGGCACGACGATGGCGGGAAAAAAGCCCAAATGTTAGCGCTGCCAGCACAGGAGATAGCTTAAGGCTATGTGTAAGTGATACAAGCAGGATGACTGCAAGGGCAAAGGCCAGGGTCGCATCATGACAGCTGCGCTTGAGCAGGCGTAGCAATGTCGGCATTGCCATGCTCATCATGATGCCGAGCAGTACCGAGGCAAGAATGACGAAACCACTGCGATAAATGGCTTGTGAAAGCTCTCCCGAGGTTTGAAACACAAATAAGCCCACGACAACCTTGAACGCAAATACGGCTAATACGCAATTCAGGGTAGAGAGATGAATTGCACGCTCGCTGACTTGCCCGGCGCTGCGGTGCTCATTGATAACACGGATAATGGCTGCAGGCGAACTTGCCATGGATAATGTGGCAAGCAGCAGCGATGTTGTTTGGGGTTGTTCCCACCACATGCTGAGCGCGTACACGACCACGAACGTCAGACAGGACTCTGTGATTGAGGTAATCCCTATCCATGGGTTCGCGCGTAACCATGCGAGGTTGATTCGATGCCCGCATTCAAAAAGAATCAGGCCGAATGCAATGTTTGCCAACAGAAGCATGGCGTCTGTGTTGGCGGGTGGCAAAATCGCCAACTGTGTGGGGGCGAGAAGAAAGCCAACTAATGCATAAGTGCTGATGCGTGGCAGTTTTAGTCGCCCGTATGCATATTCACCAATGCACCATGCCAATAGAATGACAAGCGGCCAGGCGATGTCTGATATCAAGGTGGGCAAGTCAATCATATGATCTCCTTGTGGTCGACAAAACAAAATTCGTTTTGTCCGGTTGATTGGATGATTCCGTTTCCAAATCAATCCGTGCCCATTGATTCAGCGAAGGGAGCTGTTACATATCTGCTAAGGGAGTGTCTTCCCCGTGTAATGCCAGTGAATCCATCTTTGCAAGCAACTCTGTTAGGTTTTTGTGAAGGCTGGTGAGGGTGGAATAGGGCATTTTCCCTAATGCATCCGGCAGTACGCCTTGCATGGGGCCAGGGGCCGCTTCCAGGCGCCTTTGCCCCAGTTCGGTGATATACAGCAGAACCATGCGGCTGTCCTGACTGCTGCGTTCCCGCTTTGCAAAACCTAGTTCAACGAGCTTCTCAACCAAGTTGCTGGCGGTTGTTTGGTGAACCGACATGGTCTTTGCCAATTCCGTGACCCGGATACCGGGGTGTTCGGCAATGGCTGCCGCTGCCCAAAGTTGAGAACCGCTGATGCCGACTGTTTTCTCAATAAGCTGAAAATGGCGTCGAACCGATTTGAAGATGATGCGAAACTGGCGTAACACTTCCAGATCCAGTGCATAGGCCTCGATTTGTGGCGACGTCATGGTAAGTATGTGATCTTTGTTGTAGTACAAAAAACATGTGGATGCATTTTGAAATTGCCCCCACTGAAGGCAGATCCTCTTGCTATTGTGCTTCCATGTTAGCATGTAAATACATTTGCACAAATATTTTAGTGGTGATGGATGCCTTGCTTGACACCCGCGGCTTCAAGTTGCAGGCGGGAGAGGGTTCCATAAAGGCCAGGTGAGACCAGGCGCGATATCAGGCTGGCCAGTAGGGCTGTAGCCATGAGGCTGAGCACCATTCCATGCCCGTCGATCATCTCCATTACAATGACGAAAGAAGTAATGGGTGCTTGGGTGGCCGCTGCCAGAAAACCTACCATCCCCAGCGTAGCCAGCGGCATTGCAGGGGTATGAAATAGGATGGAGACATCATTGCCAAACCCGGCGCCAATCGCCAGAGATGGGGCAAAAATCCCGCCTGGAACACCGCTCCAGTATGAAAGCCAGGTGGCTACAAACTTGATCAGCACGTAGATGATCGGCATCTGTCTTGATCCCTCCAGAATCTCGCGGGTATAGGCGTAGCCACTGCCATGGGCCGCTCCGTCGCTTGCGAGGCCCAGCAACGCAATGCCAAAGCCGCACATACCTGCAAACCACACGGGGTGGCTGCGCCGGAAAGTGTGGATGCATCCCTGCACACCGGTGCTGGATTCGATCAGCAACCGCGAAAACAGCCCGCCCAAGCTCCCTGCCCCCAGCGCGCAGAACAGGGCGGGAAAGATCAGGTCTGAATCAAGCCGACTAATCTGGAGGCGCCCGAAGTAGGTGAAATTCCCTTCCAGGGATATGGCTACCACACCAGCCAGAACAATCGCGGAGACCACTATTCCGCTCGATTTCTGCTCAAATTGGCGCGAAAGCTCTTCAATTGCAAAAATGATTCCAGCCAGTGGCGTGTTGAACGCAGCAGCAATACCTGCTGCACCACCGGCCAACAGCAAATCGCGTTGACTGATGCGGGGCAAAGCCCCGCCAATCTGCTGAAATGCATGCATCACGCTGGCTGAGATCTGAACAGAAGGCCCCTCCCGTCCAGTGGAGAAGCCTGCAAGTAAGGCACTGGCACCAAGGACTATTTTGGCCAACGCCAGACGCAGGGAAACAAAGCGTTTCACCATGGTATCGGGAAGTGCAGGGTGCAGTGCAGACATGACTTGTGGGATGCCACTGCCGGCGCTGCCTGGGGCAAAGCGTTGGGTGAGCCATACCACAGCCATGCCACCTATGGGGGTGAGGATCAGAGGCCACCAGATGGAATGGTGCCTGATGCCGCCAAACAGATCGATGGCCCGGTTTGTCATCCATGTGAAGCACACTACGACCAGACCGGCACATGCGGCAGCAACCCAGACCACAAGACGTTCCCTCCAGGCGGAGAAGCGAACAAGATCAAGGCGGATGAGTTGTTTTTTGAGAGAGGAGGACAGACGCACTGGACTCGGAATTTGCATTTAGACAAATGTATTATAACGTCAGAGTCCAATGATCCATAGCTGTGCGCGTTAGGTGGTTGGTTTACGATCTGTAGTGACAGGAGGCGCGGGGGAATGGGGTCCTTTACACACGCGCCAATAAGCCCCCCGTTGCAAGATCGTAAACCTTGCTCAGATTGCCCAACGTACCTGTCCAGCTGGGGGCCATAAGGGGTCGGCGGTAAGCTCCAATGGTTGTGGGTAGTGGTTCTGCTTCAAGACCTGCCGTAGCACATGCTCTTCCAAGGCAGCAAACTCCTTGCCCCGCTCTCGGGGGCGTGGCAACGGCACTGGCAGGTTGAGCGTGATACACCCCTCATCAATCAATACGATCCTGTCTGCCAGCGCCACGGCTTCCGTAACGTCATGGGTGACTAGCAATGCTGTAAAGCCATGTTCACGCCATAGGCGTTCGATCAATGTATGCATTTCAATCCGCGTCAGGGCATCCAGGGCGCCTAGTGGCTCATCCAGCAGTAGCAAACGTGGTTGATGGGCCAGCGCACGTGCCAAGGCTACTCGCTGCCGTTGTCCGCCGGATAGGCGAGCAGGCCAGTCATGAGCCCGGTCGGCAAGCCCCACCTCGTTGAGTACGCTTTGCGCCAGGGGAAAGGCATCCGGTCCCAAGCCCAGCAGTACATTATCGATGACGCGTTTCCACGGTAGCAGGCGTGAATCCTGAAACATGATCCGCGTGTCATGCCTGCGGTCTTCCGCCACGCCATCGTAGAGTATTGCCCCAGCCTGATAGGCTTCCAACCCGGCAACCAAGCGTAACAAGGTACTTTTGCCGCATCCGCTACGCCCGACGATGGCGACAAACTCGCCCGGCTTGATCTCCAGATTGATGTCATGCAGAACCTGGCGTTGGCCATAGTGCTTGGCAATCGTTTGCAGGCGTAAGGCAATCCCGGAATCGGAAAGCTGAGGGGCTGCGACTGCAGCTGTTTCAATGGGGTGATTATGCATACCTTGGCTCCTCAGGATTGGTAGGCTGGATGCCAGCGCAACCAGAAACGTTCCAATGCCCGTGCAATCAGGTCAGCAAGCTTGCCCAGCAAGGCGTAGACGAGAATGCCGACCAGCACGACATCTGTGCGCAGGAACTCTCTGGCATTCATTGTCATATAACCAATGCCCGCATTGGCAGAAATGGTTTCTGCCACAATTAGCAGTACCCACATCAAGCCTAGGGAGAAACGTACACCTACAAGGATGGACGATAAGGCGCCGGGAAGTATGACTTCACGGTAAAGCGCCCAGCGCGAGAGCCCATAACTTTTCGCCATTTCGATCAATCCCGGATCGACTGAACGTATGCCGTGAAAAGTATTGAGGTAGAGTGGAAAGAATACGCCGATTGATACGATAAAGAGTTTCGCTCCCTCATCAATACCAAACCATAATATGACGAGCGGAATGAGTGCCAAGGGCGGGATGTTGCGCAGCATCTGCAAACTGGTATCGAGCAATGTTTCCAATTGGCGGAAACTGCCTGTTGCCAAGCCCAGCAATAGGCCTGCGCCTCCCCCAATGGCAAATCCAAGCAAGGCCCGCTGAGTGCTGACCAGAACATGGTATGGAAGCTCACCACTCAAGGTCAGCTCCCAAGCCGCCTGGGCGACGCTCGCTGGCGATGGAAGTATGCGTACCGAGATAAACCCAGTCTGTGCCAGCACCTGCCATAATATGAGCAGGGCAAGTGGTGGCAACCAGGGCGTCAGGCGCTGCCAACGGGGAAGGGAAGGGCTTGCCATGATGACTCCTTAGCTTTGGGCCGCGTGTCTGGGAATGTGATCAATGGCCACCACTTCGCCGAAAGGGCCTGCCAGTTTGCGCCCAGGCAGACTTTCTGGCAGGGTATGCTCCAGAGGTAGCAAGGGGAACACCAGTTCGGCAAAGCGGTAGGCTTCTTCCAAGTGAGGGTAGCCCGAGAGCACAAAGGCCTCCGCGCCCGCGTCTTGATATTCACGCAGTTTGGCTGCGACTTGCTGTGGGTTGCCGACAATGGCGGTGCCTGCCCCACCCCGTACAAGGCCGACTCCTGCCCACAAGTGCGGGCTGATTTCGAGTTCTGCACGGGTGCGCCCACTGCCTTTACGATGCAGGGCTGCCATGCGGCGTTGCCCTTCGGAATCCATTTTGGCAAAAGTGGCTTGTGCCGAGGCTATCGTTTTGTCATCGAGCCGACTGATCAGGTTATCGGCGGCTGCCCAGGCTTCTTCCTCGGTTTCGCGCACAATAACGTGCAGACGGACCCCAAATTTTACGCTACGGCCATGTTTGGCTGCGCGAGCGCGCACGTCGTTGAACTTCTTGCGGACTTCTTCCGGCGGCTCGCCCCATGACAAATATGTTTCTACCTCTTCAGCGGCGAGTTCATGTGCTGCTTCTGATGAACCTCCAAACCAGACGGGGGGATGAGGTTTTTGTACCGGGGGGTAGAGCAGCTTGGCGCCTTTTACATAGAGATGCTTGCCCTCGAAGTCAAAGCTTTCTCCGCTGTGGCTGCGCTCTAGAATTTCTCGCCAGATGCGGATGAATTCGGTGGAGGCTTCATAGCGTTGTGCATGAGTGGTCTTGACGCCATCACCTTCAAGTTCCGCTGCATCTCCACCTGTAACTAGGTTGATCAGCAAGCGTCCATTGGAGAGGCGGTCGAATGTTGCCGCCATGCGGGCGGCAAGTGCAGGCTGATGCAGCCCGGGGCGAACAGCCACGAGAAAACGCAGGTTTTTTGTTGCCCCAATCAGGCTGGACGTTACCACCCAAGGGTCTTCGCAGGAACGCCCGGTGGGTGTCAGCACGCCATAATAGCCGAGCCGATCAGCGGCTTGTGCCACTTGACGCAGATAATCGTAACTGATTTCACGGGCGCCTTCTGAAGTGCCAAGATAGCGGCTGTCACCGTGTGTGGGTAGGAACCATAAAATTTTCATGTCATATCTCTCTGTTATGCTGAAACAATTCTAGTTTTTGGATTGGCTGTTATTGCGCCAGATCACATCTGCAACCTTGATAGGTTTGGGAATCAGTTTGGCCTGGAAAAATGTGTCTGCCACCGCTTGTTGCTCGGCAATCACTTTGGGCGTGAGCGGCAGAACAGGTGAGCCGGGGCGTCGTGCCACAAAGCGTTCAACCACCGCAGGTTCCAATCCCAACAGGCGTGTGATGAGTTGGCTGGTCTCGTGAGGGCGCTGGGATGAGATGGACGTCTTGTTGATTTCTTCCAGCAAAGCCTTGACGGTATCCGGGGATTCACGAGTCAGGCCTGCGCTGGCGAGGTAGAAGGAATTGTTGGGACTCAGCCCTTTGCTGGTGGTTAAAACCCGTGCTTTGTTTGATTGCTCAATTGCCGCGTAGTAGGGGTCCCATATAGACCAGGCATCCACATTGCCGCCTTCAAAGGCTGCGCGGGCTTCTGCTGGTTGCAGGTAGACCGGGGTGATATCTGCGAGGGTCAGCCCCGCCTTTTTCAGTGCCTGCACAGTCAGGAAGTGAGCACTGCTGCCTTTGGTGAAGGCAATGCGTTTGCCTTTGAGATCAGCGAGTGCGCGAATTGGGGAGTCTTTTGGGACGACGATCGCAGAACCTTCTGGCGCGGGTGATTCGTATGCGATGTAAATGAGATCTTTGCCTGCAGCCTGCGCGAAAACAGGTGGCGAATCGCCCGTAGAACCCACATCAATGCTGCCGACTGCAAGTGCTTCAAGCAACGGGGGGCCAGCTGGGAATTCGACCCAGGTAATCTTGGTGCCCTTGAGGCGCTGTTCCAGATGGGTGCTTTCTTTCAGCACAACAAGCGCCAGCGAGCCTTTTTGATAGCCAATCCGCAATTGCTCCGGGGTGGCGTGGGCAAGGGATGGCACCGTCAGGGCGAGTCCTATCAGGCCACCAAGGAGGTGACGACGTAAATGCTGCATGGATTTTCCTTTCAAATGCCCAGTGGTACGGCGGAAAGCGGTAGGTTCTGCTGTGTGCGTCGATGTAGTGCATCAAGATCCTGGCTATGGAGCCGGTCACGCAGCAATTCCAGCGTGTCATCCAGACGCGTTAGAATATGCGAGTCAAATGTCGTTGTGCCGTCTGCCGCAACCTGAATCTGGGAATCCAATACACTGACGGGTGGGATGACTTCGCGGACGCCGAGCGCAGCCAGTACCGGCCTGATCGTGAAGTCTAGTGCGAGTACATGTAGAGGGCTGCCTGCCGAAGAAAGCGGCAAAACCAGTTTTCCTTCAAATGCTTTCTGTGGGAGCAGATCAAGAAAGGTTTTGAGCAAGCCACTGTATGCTGCTTTATAGATAGGGCTGGCGATCACGATCGCACGTGCCTGCAAAACCTGGCTGACTGCTTTTGCAATGTTTGGTTCGGCTGCCTGGGCCTGCAGGAGCGCTGTGGCGGGAAGATCACGAACGGCGATCCATTCCGTTTCTTCGCCAGATGAGGCCAAGCGTTGCTGAACCTCCTTGAGTAGCAGTGAGCTACGCGATGTGGCGGATGGGCTGCCAGAGATAAATGCAATGCTCATGGTATGTTCTCTCTTGTTGCGGTGTCTCACCTACTTTAGTCGGGGTGTGCCCTTTGCAGGAAAGAAGAAATTTTCACTTGCATATTGTTTTTGTTAGAGCGTGGCGATGGATACTTCGGTGGACTTCACCAGGGCGACGACTTCGCTACCAATTTTGAGCCCCAGCTCATCGACGGAGCGGGTGGTGATGACAGAAGTCACGATGCCTGAAGGGGTTTCCACATCCACTTCGCTGACAACATCGCCTCTTACAATTTCTTTGACCTTGCCCCTGAATTGGTTGCGGACGTTGATTGCTTGAATGCTCATGATGTTTCTCCTTAATTTTGGATAGGAATGACCACGAGAAGATTGCATGGCAGGGGGCTCCGCTCCGTGCGCTGCAATCAATCTCTGGGGGATTCGGAGAAATGTATGGCTTGGATGATCTGAACAGAACGAAGCAATATTCAGATGCTTATCAGGAAAACAGAGGAAGGGCTGAAAACAGACTAGATGCAGAGGTCATCTTGGTGTGTGGCACCGGGGCAAAGGTGCCACACAACAGGCGCCACACAACAAATGAAGGGGAGAAGATGCTTAGGACAGAACTTTGGCGAATGCTTCGGCCACGCGTTCAACGTTGCTGTTGTTCAGCCCGGCAACGCAGATACGCCCACTGCGAACCAAATAGATCCCGAATTCTTCGCGCAGTCGATCAACCTGCTCAGAGGAGAGCCCTGTGTAACTGAACATGCCACGCTGAGCAGTGAGGTAGCTAAAGTCACGTTCAGGCAAGGGTTTCTTGAGCGTCGCCACGAGCGTTTGGCGCATGTCCAGGATGCGCGTGCGCATGGCTTCGACTTCGGCTAACCAGCTCGCTTTGAGTACGGCGTCACTGAGAACGATATTGACGAGTTCTGCACCCAGAGTCGGGGGGCTGGAGTAGTTTCGGCGTACCGTGGCCTTGAGTTGGCCCAAAACCCGTTCGGCGCTGGAGGCGTCATCACACACAACCGACAGTCCGCCAACCCGTTCGCCATACAGCGAAAAAATCTTTGAAAATGAATTCCCAACAAGGAAGGGAATTCCTGCGGCCGCCAGGGCACGAATGGCATATGCATCTTCTTCCATCCCGGCGCCAAAGCCTTGGTAGGCGATATCCAGGAAGGGGATCAGATTGCGCTCTTGCACCAGCTTGACGATCTGATCCCATTGCGCAGTGGTGAGGTCAGAACCCGTTGGGTTATGACAGCACGGATGCAGCAGGACGATGCTTTCCTTTGGCAAGCTGCCCAGGGTGGTGGTCATGCCAGCAAAGTCGACGGACAAAGTCTTGGGGTCGAAATATGGATAGGTATGGACTTTGAAACCTGCCCCTTCAAAGATTGCTACGTGGTTATCCCAGGTCGGGTTGCTCACCCACACCTCAGCATGCGGAAAGTAACGTTTCAGGAAATCAGCGCCCACCTTCAGAGCACCAGAACCGCCCAGGGTTTGGATCGTAGCGATACGGCCAGCTTGAAGGGCTTCAGATGAAGTGCCGAAGAGCAATTGCTGGATTGCTTCACGATAGGGCTTCATGCCTTCCATCGGCAGATAGAGGCTTGGCGTTGTACGGCGGGAGGTGAGCCGGGCGTATGCTTCCTGCACAGTATCCAATTGGGGGATTACACCCTTGCCGTCATAATAGAGCCCGATGCTCAGGTTGACCTTGTCGGCACGTGGGTCTGTCTTGAATGTTTCCATCAGGGACAAGATGGGGTCGCCAGCGTAGGCGTCGATATGCTTGAACATGTTATAGCATCCAAAGAGATTCAGTGGGGTGTGACGTAGGTTGCGCGCTTAGGCAAGATAGCGGTTGGGGCGGTGATTCAGGGCAATAATAAAATTGAGAATGACTGCGCCGCAAATAGAAGCCAGCAGCAGCGGGACGCTGACCAGCATCAGGGATGACAGCACGATCACGACATCGACCGCCATCATCACTTTTCCAGCCCTGATGTTGTAGCGATCCTGCAAATAGAGCGCCAGGATATTGACGCCGCCCAGGCTCGCCTTATGGCGGAATAGGACGATAAAGCCGAGCCCCATGACTGCATTTGCAAATATTGCCGCGTACAGAGGGTTTAGATGCGAAATATTGATGAAATGCGGGTGCAGTTCGGTAAACAGCGAAACAAGGGCGACAGCCGAAAATGTTTTGATGACGAAGGCGCGGCCCATCCGGCGAAATGCCAGATAGTAAAATGGCATGTTGAGGAAAAAGAAGGCGACGCCGAATTTGATGCCTGTTGCGTAATGCAATAAGAAGGCAAGTCCAGCCATCCCTCCTGTGAGTGCCCCGGCCTGCTTGAGCAGACTGGCTCCAAAAGAGACTACGAGCGTCCCTAGCAACAGGGCCAAAATATCTTCAACAGGTGTATGGGGTACGGGGGCAGGGAGGGTTGCGCTTGTCATGGAGTTGAATGCTTATTCGAATCTGTTTTGCCTGGGGGTTTTATTGTTGTGCTGCATTGTGAGGTGTAATCACTACACCTGCTTCTTTGAGGCGCTCCAGCACGACAGAGGTCCGTAGGTGGCTGACGCAGTTACGCAGCGAAGCCAGTTCTTGAATCAGGCGGCTCAGGTCAGCCAGATCAGCAACGGCTACCTTGATGAGATAGTCATAATCGCCAGTCAGCTTGAGCACGTCAAGAATCGAGTTCTTTTGCTGGACGAACTGATGGAAAACTTCGACCGCATCCGGGGAATGGTTCACCATCCGCACTTCTACTACGCCCATGACCGGGGTGCCGTCAGCTTCCGGAGCAAGTTGGGCATGGTAGCCAAGAATCAGTCCGGCTTGCTCCAAGGCGATGCGCCGTCGTGAGCATTGCGAGGCGGAAAGGCCGATGAGATCGGCAAGCTCCTGGTTGGTGAGACGCCCATTCAGACGTAAAAAATCCAGCAGCTTTCGGTCGTTGTCGTCGATCTGGTATGACATGCTCACAATGCTCTCAAATTTTAGAGGGATGTCCGGAAATTGATCCAGTCAGCCAATCGTGAGCCACGGCTTTGCGCTGATGGCGCACGTTTGGTTGAATCAAGATCAGGCGTTTTCCAGGCCTGGCTTGGCTTGGGCAGGAAGCTTTTGGCGGAAGAAGTACAACACGCCAAGAATTACCAGCCATGCTGGGATCAGGGATACCGAGATGCGCATATCTGGCGTCATCCACATCACAATCAGAATACCTGCCATGAACAACAAACAAATGGCATTGGTGATGGGGTAGCCCCAACTGCGATAACGTGGGGTGAGCGATTGCTTGTGCATGGCGTTGCGGAACATGATATGGGTAACGGTGATCATTGCCCAGTTGATGATCAGTGCGGAGACGACCAGTGCCATCAGCAGGCCAAAAGCCTTGCCGGGCATCAGGTAGTTGATCAGCACGCAAAACGCCGTTGCCAGGGCAGAGGCGCCAAGCGCCACAACGGGTACACCGCGTTGATTTACGCTGGCCAGCGCACGCGGGGCATTGCCTTGGACCGCCAACCCCAGCAGCATGCGGCTGTTGCAGTAAACGCAGCTGTTATAGACAGACAATGCTGCGGTCAGAACCACGATGTTCAGGATCGTGGCAACAAAATTCGCATCCAGCGCATGGAAGATCATCACAAAGGGGCTACCGCCTTCCTGAACCTTGTCCCACGGGTACAGGGACAGCAACACAGCCAGCGCGCCCACATAAAAGATCAGGATACGGTAGATCACCTGATTGGTCGCTTTGGGGATGCTTTTTGCGGGGTCGTCTGCCTCGGCAGCGGTGATCCCGACGAGTTCCAGGCCGCCAAACGAGAAGGTGATGATTACCAGCGCCATGATCAGGCCGCTCAGCCCATGCGGAAAGAAGCCGCCAATCTGCCATAGGTTCGTAACACTGGCTTGCGGGCCACCATGACCACTCAAGAGCAGGAAAGCGCCAAAAGCGATCATACAGATGATAGCGGCAACCTTGATGATGGAGAACCAGAATTCCATCTCACCGAAGAGTTTCACATGCAGCAGGTTGATGGTATTGATGACCACAAAGAAGAACAGGGCGGAAATCCAGGTGGGGATGCCTGGCCACCAGTACTGCACGTAGATGCCTACAGCCGTGAGTTCGGCCATGCTGACCAGTACATACAGTACCCAGTAGTTCCAGCCTGAAATGAAACCGGCAAAGCTGCCCCAGTACTTGTTGGCAAAGTGGCTAAAGGAGCCTGCTACGGGCTCTTCGACAACCATTTCGCCTAATTGGCGCATGATGAAGAAAGCAATCAGCCCGGCGATTGCATAGCCTAACAGTACGGCAGGCCCGGCCAGTTTGATCGTTTGGGCAATCCCCAGGAAGAGCCCGGTTCCGATGGCGCCACCCAGCGCAATCAGTTGGATGTGGCGATTCTTTAACCCTCGATGCAGAGTATGTTGTTTATCTTGTTCAGGCATAACCGTTCGATTCTTAAAATAAATTGCTATGTATGGCTTTGCTTCGCACGCCACTGGAGCAAAGCGCCTTGCTCAAAAACATTCAGCAAAAACGAGGCCAGTTTTTCCAAATCAGAAAAGTGTCAAATAAACCAATTGTTTAGCTTGACCTTGGCCTTATCGCAACCTGTCCATAGATATCACAGCATGTGAATCAATTTGGTGCGTTATGCAATATTTGTGTGCATGAATTGTTTTGTTGCATGAATTAAGCGTTATAGTTATGTTTGTGCAAAGAATGTACGTTTAGGCATTCAAATCCAAACAAAGCTCTATCACAAGCTCACCTTGATTCCAGCACTGGTGGTGACTGGAATGTTCGGTTTATCCCTTGATTGAGGGCTTCTATAATCACCAGCCGCCAGTTTAACCCGACTCGTGACCTCCCGCTCTGCGTTTGCATCAATAAGCTTTGGTTTTGGGCATGGTTACGCATGTTTTGCGCAAGAACAGTGGGTCTTGGCAAGCGTAATGCGCATAGTTGCTTCTCTTCTCTATTCTTTGGCCTTGATTGAATAGTGTTTGTCCAGCCACTGTTCCATGTGGCTGACGAAGCTGCGCACCTTGGCGGACAGATGTTTGCGGCTTGGGTAGACCGCAGAAATCGCCAGGGGGGGGATCGGCCAATGCGTCATGATCTCCTGCAAGCGGCCATCTTCAACCAAAGGACGCAGGATGAAATCCGGCGCACGGGTAATGCCCATGCCCGCGGCGGCCATTTCTGCAAGTACTGTGCCGTTGTTGGCATGGATGGCGCCGTTGACGTGGATCTTTTGTGCAGGCTCGTCTCCATGCGCAAAGACCCATATATGCGGGTCGCCCGTGTAGGCGTAGGTTAGGCAGTCATGCTGAGCAAAGTCTTCCGGTGTTTGGGGTGCGCCGCGTCGGGCCAGGTATTCCGGGCTGGCGCAGATCATTGTGCGGGCGGAGCCAATACGGCGCGCAACCAGGTTCTGGCTGCCTAGGGCGCCAATCCGGATGGCCAGATCAATCCCCTCTTCAATCAGATCGATTGCCCGGTCAGCCAGTACAACATCGAACTTCATCCCAGGGTAGGCTCTTGCATACTCACCTAAGGCGGGGGCCAAATGGGTTGCGCCAAAGCTGACCGGGGCTGTCAGGCGTAGTGTGCCGCGTGGATTGGCGGTATGGGTGCCCACCATTTCCTCGGTTTCTGCTAGATCGGCCAAGATCTGAAGGCAGCGTTCGTAATAAGCGCGACCATTCTCCGTCAGGCTGATGCGGCGTGTGGTGCGGTTGAGCAGGCGCGCATCCAGCATGGCTTCCAGCTGTGCGACTTGGCGTGACACGGCCGAAGTCGAAAGGTCCATCCGGTCTGCTGCACCCGCAAAGCTGCCGATTTCCACGACTTTGCAAAAAACCTGCATTGCATCGAAACGATCCATGAGAAGCCCTTTGTTGCGAATTTGGCAATAAATAATTGTACATGCGCTGCTTTATCTCTGCAGTAGGGATGAGCACAATCACCTCATGGATTTCAAGCCGCCTAATTGATGCGGCACTGAGGAGCTTATCGTGACGACCCGCATGCCTGTTTTGTTTATTTCCCATGGCTCACCGATGCATGCCATTGAACCCAGCACGGCAGCAACGGCTTGGGCGGAGTTTGCTGCAGGAATTCCAGTTCCGCGTGCCGTGTTGATGGTCTCCGCACACTGGGAAAGTGGGATTCCCCTGTTGGGCGGTAATCCTCAGCCGGAAACGATTCATGACTTTGGCGGGTTCCCCGAAGAACTTTACCGTATCCACTACGCGGCCCCTGGCGCACCAGACGTTGCGCAGGAAGCCCTGCAGCTCTTGCGTGACGCAGGGTTTTCTGCGGGCATTGAGGGCTGTAGGGGCTTGGATCACGGCGCCTGGATTCCCATGCTCAAGATGTATCCGCGCGCCAATATTCCCGTGTTGCAACTTTCAGTGCAGCCCGCACTGGGGGCGCCGCATCATCTTGCACTCGGGCGCGCGCTGATGGCTTTGCGGGATACGGGCGTTTTCATCATTGGCTCCGGGCATATGACACATAACCTGCGTGATTTCTTCGTGAATCCGGTTTCGTCCGGTGCTGTACCGTATGTGAAGGAATTCCGGGATTGGGTCGACCAACGCGTGCGCAGTGGCAACACAGAGGAATTGCTGCAATGGGAACATCTGGCGCCGCATGCTCGCCGTGCGCACCCTACGAGCGAGCATTTTTTACCACTGTTTGTGGCCTTGGGCGCGGCAGGGGAAGGCTACAAAGTGGAATCCAGTTTTGAATATTTTGATGGCGGCGTGTTGGCAATGGATGCCTACAAGTTTGTTTGATTTGCGCTTGAAAGGCTACGGGATCATCTCCGTAGCCTTTCCTTTTTTATGCTCCCAATTGTTTGATCACGTTGCGTACTTTGCTGACGCGCTCATTCAGTGTATTGGCGGTAATGTTGATGGTCAGTTTGTCCTGCCCCGCCAGCTTCCAGTTCCGATTGTTCTGAATCAGCTTGATGATTTTGATCGGCTCAATCGGTGGATTGGCCTCAAATTGCAGGTGGACGCGCATGTCCGATGCGTCGATCTTGATGATTCCCAGTGGCTTGGCGGCAATGCGCAGACGATGGGTTTCGAGTAGCGCCTGTGTTTGCGGGGGCATCTCGCCAAAACGGTCGATGAGTTCTTCCTGGATCAATTGCAGTTCATCGCTGTCTTCGCAGTTGGCCATGCGTTTGTAGAGCGTGAGGCGCTCCTGGATGTCGCTGCAATAGGCATCTGGAAGCAGGGTTGGGGTATGCAAATTGATTTCTGAGGCTACGTCCAGCGGCTGCGCCAGGTCAACTTCCTTGCCAGATTGCAGGGCTTTGACTGCCCGTTTGAGCATTTCGGTGTAGAGCGAAAAACCGACCTGCTGGATTTCTCCACTTTGTGATTCACCCAGCACTTCACCTGCGCCACGGATTTCAAGGTCGTGCATGGCGAGGTAGAAGCCTGAACCCAATTCTTCCATCATGCAGATAGCCTCAAGCCGCTTTTGTGCGTTTGCACTCGGCTTGGCATTGGCGTCGGTCAGCAGGTAGGCATAGGCCTGGTGGTGAGAGCGCCCGACACGGCCGCGCAATTGGTGTAATTGTGCAAGGCCAAAGCGGTCTGCGCGGTTAATGACGATGGTGTTTGCCGTGGGAATGTTGATCCCGGTTTCGATAATCGTGGTGCATAGCAAAAGGTTGGCGCGTTGGGCGGTGAAGTCCCGCATCACTCGTTCCAGTTCGCGCTCGTTCATCTGCCCATGGCCCACCACGATTCTGGCTTCGGGAAGCAACTCGGTCAGGGATTGGCGGATGTTCTCAATGGTATCAACTTCGTTATGCAGGAAGTATACTTGCCCACCACGTTTGAATTCACGCAATACCGCCTCGCGTACAATCCCTTTTGACCAGCTTTGCACAAAGGTCTTGATCGCCAAGCGCTTCTGCGGCGCAGTGGCAATCACGGAAAATTCGCGCAAGCCCTCCATCGCCATTCCCAATGTACGTGGAATGGGCGTGGCAGTGAGAGTCAGGATGTCGACTTCGCTGCGCAAGGCTTTGAGTGTTTCTTTTTGACGCACGCCGAAACGGTGTTCCTCGTCAATAATCACCAAGCCCAGCCGCTTGAAGACCACGTCCTTTTGCAACAGACGATGAGTGCCAATGAGGATATCAACCTTGCCTTCGGCCAACTGCTCAAGCGCTTCAGTTTGTTCTTTCGCGCTGCGGAAACGTGAGAGTTCTGCGATCTTGACGGGCCAATCCGCAAAGCGATCAGAGAAAGTCTGGAAGTGCTGCTCCGCCAGCAAGGTAGTGGGGCAGAGTACGACGACCTGTTTGCCATCGGCAATCGCAATAAAGGCTGCGCGCAACGCCACTTCTGTCTTGCCAAAGCCTACGTCGCCGCACACCAGCCGATCCATTGGGCGCCCGGATCGCATGTCTTCCACAACCGCATTGATTGCTGCCAGCTGATCCTGTGTTTCCTCAAAGCCAAAACCTTCGGCAAACGCTTCCAGATCGTGTTGTTTGAAGTCAAACTTATGCCCTGGCCGGGCGGCGCGTTTGGCGTACAGCACGAGTAGCTCGGCAGCCGTGTCCCGTACCTGTTGGGCTGCTTTGCGCTTGGCTTTTTCCCACTGTCCAGAACCCAGTTTGTGCAGCGCAATGCCATCTGGGTCGGCGCCTGCATAACGGGTGATGACATGCAGTTGGGAAACTGGTACGTAGAGCTTGGTGTCCTCTGCATATTCCAGATGCAGAAATTCCGTGTCTCCTTCGCCCAGGTCCATATGCACCAAACCCAGGTAGCGGCCGATGCCGTGGCTCGCATGCACCACTGGATCACCCACTTTGAGTTCGGAGAGATCCTTGAGCCAGCCTTCCACGGTACTCTTGCGGGTGTCTCGGCCACGTCCGCGCGGGCGTGCCTGACTGGCATAGAGTTCGTTTTCCGTCAGGATGGCGATATTGGCCTCAGGAAAGACAAACCCCGCTGAAAGCGGTCCGACCGTCAGCGCCAGTTTTGCATCGCTTGCCAGGAAGCCCGCCAGATCAGCACTGGAGCTGGGCTTGAGTTCATATTCGGCAAAATAATCGCTGATGGTCTGTGCTCGCCCCGCTGATTCTGCCAGCAAGATAACCCGCCACGGGAAATTGCCAAGAAAGTGCTTGAGCTTGTGCAACGGATCGCTGGCTTTGCGCTCTACTGCCAAGTCTGGCAGGGGGGCGGTGGGCGCTACGGCTTCGTTACGCTCACCAATTGTCAGCCGGGGCAGTTCCTTGGCGGCAATGAAGAAGTCTTCAGCAGGTAAAAACAGACGGGTAGGCGCGAGTAAGGGGCGGGCGCGATCACCGGCCATCAATTTATAGCGATTGTTGGCCTCGTCCCAGAATGCTTCGATTGCTGCAGGCACATCCTGGTGAGTGGCGAGCATCACGTTCTTGGGCAGGTAGTCAAAGAGCGTGGCCGTGGTTTCAAAGAAAAGGGGCAGGTAATACTCGATCCCTGCGGGCGCCACGCCGTTCGAAATATCCTTGTAGATAGAGGACTTGGTGGGGTCCCCTTCAAACGCCTCACGGAAACGGGCGCGGAAATCGCTGCGTGCCTTCTCGTCGAGCGGAAACTCACGCGCCGGGAGCAGGCGGATTTCCGGGACGGGGAAGACGGTACGTTGGGAATCCGGGTCAAAGGTGCGGATGGTGTCGACCTCGTCATCAAACAGGTCGATCCGATAAGGCAGTTGAGAGCCCATCGGGAAGAGATCAATCAGCCCGCCACGTACCGAGAATTCTCCGGGCCGTACCACCTGGGTCACGTGTTCATAGCCTGCCAGCGCCATCTGCAGCTTGAATGCTTCAAGGTCAAGCTTCTCTTTGGTCTTCAGGAAGAAGGTGTGCGCTGCCAGATAAGACGGAGGCGCCATGCGATACAAAGCCGTGGAGGCTGGTGCAATGGTGATGTCCGATTCGCCCTTTTGAATCGCATACAGGGTCGCCAAGCGTTCAGAGATCAAATCCTGGTGAGGGGAGAAACTATCGTAGGGCAGCGTTTCCCAGTCCGGTAGCAAATGTACCTTAAGGTTTTGGGCAAACCAGGCAATTTCCTCGCTCAAGCGTTGTGCATCCAGTGGATTGGCGGTAATCACCAAAAGCTTTTGCCCTTGTGCCGCGATCTGGGCCAAGGCCGCTGCGTCTGCTGCCCCGTGAAGACGAGGCAAATCAAAACGCTGGCCCGGTTTGGGCAGGGAAATCAGAGACAGAGGTTGAAGCGGAGCAAAGCTTGCAGCAGAAGCATTCATGGCTTGGATTGGGAAAGCACTGCACCGCGCGGCGGGCGCAGGGCGGGATGTCCTGGTCCGGCGTGCGGTGGAAGAGGCGAATTATAGCGGTGGCGACTCAAGAATGTGGACTGAGTGTATGGCAAAGCTAATTTTTGGGCTTGGCTTGTATTTCGTTAAAAAACGAAATAACATTCGTAAATAGACGAAATGCTTGTGATCACTGACATGTCTGAACCTGAATCTGTGGATATTGATGAAATCCTCAAGGCGCTGGCGCACCCAGCTAGGCGGGAAATTCTCGTGTGGTTGAAAACCCCCCAGAGCTGTTTTCCGGGGCAACGTCATTCGTTTGAAGTGGGCGTCTGTGCCGGGCAGATCCATGAGAAGGCGGGGCTGTGCGCTTCTACGGTATCCGCTCATTTGGCGGTGTTGCAGCGTGCTGGCTTGGTTACGACCGAAAAAATCGGGCAATGGATTTTCTATTCGCGGAATGAGGCAGTCATTGAGGCATTTGTAAAGCAGATTCCGCTGGTTTTTTGACGCTCTCCCAACCCCTTCAGAGTAATAAGGAGCAATCATGAGTTCATTGTTTGACCCCATCCGGGCAGGTGATTTGTACTGGCCCAACCGCATTGTCATGGCCCCCTTGACTCGTTGTCGCGCAGGTACAGGCCGGGTGCCTACGCCTTTGATGGCAGAATATTATGCACAGCGTGCCAGCGCAGGCCTAATCCTTTCTGAAGCCACTGCAGTGACCCCCATGGGGGTGGGCTACCCCGATACGCCGGGAATCTGGTCAGACGAACAGGTGGAAGGCTGGAAGCTGGTGACCCAGGCTGTTCATGCTGCAGGCGGGCGGATTTTCATGCAACTGTGGCATGTAGGACGCATTTCCCACCCCGATTACCTCAATGGCGAACTTCCTGTGGCGCCCAGTGCGCTTGCCCCCGAAGGCCACGTCAGCCTGTTGCGCCCGATGCGTAATTTTGTAGTCCCACGTGCCTTGGAGACTGATGAGATCCCAGGTATTGTGGAGGCATATCGCAAGGGGGCTGAAAATGCCAAGAAAGCTGGGTTTGATGGGGTAGAGATCCATGGCGCCAACGGCTATCTGTTGGATCAGTTTCTGCAAGACAGCACCAATCACCGAACCGATCAATATGGTGGAAGCATCGAAAACCGTGCACGCCTGCTATTGGAGGTGACTGATGCAGCCATCAGCGTGTGGGGTGCCGGGCGTGTAGGCGTGCATATCGCCCCGCGATGCGATGCACATACGATGGGTGATAGCAATCCGCTGGCGACATTTGGCTATGTGGCACGCGAATTGGGCAAGCGCAAGATTGCATTTCTCTTTGCGCGGGAATCCATCTCTGAACCACGTATTGGGCCAGCGCTCAAACAGGCCTTTGGCGGCGTGTATATTGCCAATCAGGCTTTGACGCCTGAATCCGCCAAGGCCGTGTTGGCGGCAGGTGAGGCTGATGCGGTGTCGTTTGGTCAGCAATTCATCGCCAACCCTGATTTGCCACGCCGCTTGTTGGTGGGGACCGAGTTCAACCAGCCCCACCCGGAAACGTTTTATGGTTACGGCCAAGCGGACATGACGGTAGGCTATACAGACTATCCCGGCCTGTAATCGCCGAATCCACAGCCAATATCAGCGACTGCAACACTTCTGATGACGTGTTGCAGTCACCGTGTCTGCCTTATTGGAGACACAAATCCTATTGCATGGGCGAGTCCGCCTTTGACCCTTGCCATCCGCCACCGAGTGCCTTGATCAGCGCGACGGAATTGACATATTGACGTGACACCAATTGCAGGGAACTCCTCTCCGCGCTATTGAGAGCGTTCTGCGTGGTGATTACGTCGGTATAAGCGGTCATCCCTGCGCGATATTGGTTCATCGCGATGCGCTCGGCTTCGCGGGCGGCATCAACGGCCTGGGTTTGCTCCACGATCTCATCCTTGAGCAGACGTAGCGCGGCGAGGTTGTCTTCCACTTCTTGAAAACTGGTCAGAACCGTTTGGCGATAGCTGGCAACCGCTGCATCGTAGGCGGCGATGGATTCGTCCACCTTGGCGTTTTTGGCACCACCATCAAACAGGGTCTGACTCAGGCTGGCCCCGAGTGACCAGACCCGATTTGGCAGACTCAGCCAGGGGTTGAGCAATGCACTGGAGAACCCCGCGCTGGAAGAAAAACTCAGCGCCGGGAATAGGGCTGCCTTGTTGACGCCAATCTGAGCGTTGGCGGCTGCAACCTTGCGTTCTGCTGCGGCAATGTCGGGGCGGCGCTCCAGCAATGTGGAAGGTAATGCGGGAGGAATCACCGGCTGTTGAGCTTGCAATTTGGCTGCAACCAAGCTGAATTCTGCGGGAGATTTACCAATCAGGATGGCAATTGCATGTTCATACTGACTGCGTTGGATGCCATAGTCGATGAGCGTGGCCTTGGCTGTTTGCAATTGGCTTTGCGCCTGCGCAACATCGGCACGGCTGATTTGCTCGGCAGCGAACTGGTTTTTGGTCAGTTGCAGCGCTTTTTGATAGGCTTCAACGGTTGTGGTTTGTGAGGCAATCAGCGCATCCGTAACACGTAGTTGGAGATAGCTTTGCACCAGCGTGGCTTCAGCAGATAGGCGAGTTGCCGCGAGTGTGGCTGCACTGGCTTGGGCTGTGGCGGTGTCGCTTTCCACCCCACGCGAAACTTTGCCCCACAAATCAGCTTCCCATGAAGCCTGGAGAGACAGGCTATGAGAATTACCAATTGACCCGCCTTTGCTGCTACTGACGCTGCGGCTGCGCTGGGTGCTGGCATCTGCGTCTATGGTGGGAGCATAGCCAGCACGTGTGACAGAAACAGCCGCCAAAGCTTGCCGATACTGAGCCTGGGCTTGCTGGATATTCTGGTTGGCAGAGGCGACCTGTGTGGCCAATTCATTGAGTGTTGGATCGCCAAAGACTTCCCACCATGCGCCGCGCGGAGCCAGATCTTTGGGGGCTGCACTCGTCCAGAGCGGATCTTCTTTGTAGGTGGCAGGTGTATCCATGGTGGGGCGCTTGTAATCAGGGCCCACAGCACAACCTGCAAGCAGCAGGGCAAGCACCATCATGGAGAGTCGAAACGCTTGGGTGTTCATCATATAGCCTCATTCAAGGGCTTTACTTGTTTGCGGGTACGTAACGCGTGGCACCACAGACGGAAACGGTCAAGATACAGATATACGACTGGCGTAGTGTAGAGCGTGAGTAGTTGAGACAGCAGCAGCCCCCCGATAATGGCGATCCCCAGGGGGCGACGAAGCTCTGCACCATCGCCAGAGCCGAGTGCCAAGGGGACTGCGCCAAAAATGGCGGCCAGTGTGGTCATCATGATCGGGCGGAAGCGCAGCCCACACGCTTTGAGGATGGCGGCACGGGCGTCTAACCCCTGCTGGCGCTGTGCGTTGATGGCAAAGTCAATCATCATGATCGCGTTTTTCTTCACAATACCGATCAGTAGCAACACGCCGATCAGCGCAATGATGGAAAACTCCGTATTGAAAAGCATCAGGGCGAGTAAGGCACCCACGCCAGCGGAGGGCAGAGTGGAGATGATGGTCAGTGGGTGTATGTAACTTTCATACAATATGCCCAGCACGATATAGACGGCCAGGATGGCGGACAGAATCAGCAAAGGCAGACTGGACAAGGTACTCTGGAAAGTCTTGGCCGTTCCCTGAAAACTAGCAAGGACATTCGAAGGCACGCCGATGGCTGCTAGTGCATGGAATATTGTCTGCTGTGCTTGCGAGAGGGAAACCCCTTCGCTGAGGTTGAAGGAAATGGTGGATGCGGCAAAACCACTTTGATGGCTGACGCCCAAAGACGTGTAGGTCGGCTCATAGTGTGCAAATGCGGAAAATGGCACACGCTGCCCGGCAGAATTGATGACGAACATTTGCGCGAGAGCTTCCGGGCTTTGACGGAATTCTGGCGCAACTTCCATGATGACCCGATACTGATTCAAGGGCCGATAGATGGTGGCAACCTGGCGCTGGCCAAAAGCATCGTTGAGCGCGGCGTCCACTGTACGTGCGCTGAGCCCCAATCTGGCAAGCGCATCACGATCAATGGTGATGGTGGTTTGCAAGCCTTTTTCCTGCTGATCGGTGTTGACGTCTTGCAGTATGGGCAGATTGGACAAGGCGCGGCGAATTTGGGGCTCCCATGTGCGCAGACTGTTCAGATCATCTGATTGCAGGGTGAATTGATACTGCGCATTGCTTTGGCGCCCCCCTACCCGGATGTCCTGAACAGCTTGTAGATAGAGCCTGGCGCCGGGTTCGTGGGCAAGTTTGTTGCGCAGGCGGGCAATGATCTGTTCGGAATTTTCGCGCCGTTCCGCCAGGGGCTTGAGTTGGATGAACATGGAGCCGGAATTGACGCGGCTGCCGCCTGTAAAGCCTGTCACACTCTCTACCGCAGGATCGTTCTGCACAATCTGCATGAAATCCCGTAACTTCTTTTCCATTGCCTGGAAAGAAATGCTCTGATCGCCCTGAATACCGCCATTGATGCGCCCGGTGTCTTGCTGAGGAAAGAAGCCCTTGTCGATGGCGGTGTAGAGCCATACATTCAGGCAAATGGTGGCCAGCAGGGAGAGCAGGGTGATCAGGCTATGCCGGATTGCCCAATTCAGACTCGTTTGATAGGCCTGTTGGGTTCGGTCAAAGATGCGTTGACTCCAGCGCATCAGGCGGGAAGGCTTGTGCAGAGGGTCAGGTGCCTTGAGCAGTCGGGCGCACATCATGGGCGTGGTGGTCAGAGAGACCACCAAAGAAATCAGGATGGCTACAGACAGCGTGATGGCAAATTCCCGAAACAAGCGCCCTACGATGCCGCCCAACAGCAGAATGGGGATGAACACTGCAATCAGCGAAAGGCTCATTGACAGAACGGTGAAGCCGACTTCCCTTGCACCTTGTAACGCGGCTTTGAAGGGCGGGAGGCCTTCCTCGATATGGCGCGTGGTATTTTCCAATACGACGACAGCATCATCGACCACAAACCCGGTGGCAATTGCCAGCGCCATGAGAGAGAGGTTATTGAGCGAGAAACCACACAAATACATTACAGCAAAGCTGCCAATCAACGAGATCGGAACCGTAACAGCTGGCACCAAAGTGGCGCGCAGATTGCGCAGGAAGATGAAGACAATGGCAATCACCAGTAATACCGAAATTGCCAGTGAGCGTTCCACCTCGCGGAGTGAAGCACGGATGGTTGGCGAGCGATCCATCGCCACATTCAACGCCATGGACCCAGGTAGCTGCGCCGATAGACGTGGGATCATCGAACGAATCCGGTCTACCGTCTCGATGATGTTGGCCCCTGGTTCCCGGAACAATACGATGAGTACTGATGGTTTGCCGTTGGCAAAACCGGCATTGCGGTCGTCTTGTGTACCATCGAAGACTTTCCCGATATCGGATAGGCGGATTGCAGCCCCCTCCTGGTAGCGAACAATAATCGGCGCATATTGCGCGGCCGTAGAAGATTGGTCGTTGGCCTGTACTTGCCAGTGGCGATTACCGTCTTCCAATACGCCTTTGGGGCGGTAGGCGTTGGAATTGGCGATGGCTGTGCGCACGTCTTCCAGCCCCAGCCCATAGCTGGACATCTGTTGAGGATTCAGCTCAACGCGCACCGCGGGGAGTGCGCTACCCGATACCGTGGCATCGCCCACCCCCTGCACATGCAATAACTCTTGCGCGATGAAGGTAGAAGCCGTGTCATACATCTGCGCTTGAGACGCTGTGTCCGATGTTAGCGCCAGAATCATGATCGGTGCATCCGCCGGGTTGACCTTGCGATAGGTCGGATTGCGTGGCATTGAAGGCAGGATGCTGCGTGCTGCGTTGATGGCAGCCTGCACATCACGAGCGGCGCCGTCGATGTCGCGGTTCAGGTCGAATTGCAAGGTGATGCGAGTGCTGCCCAGGGCACTGTTGGAGGTGATCTCGTTGACCCCGGCGATACGTCCCAGTGTTCGCTCCAGGGGTGTTGCCACCGTGGCGGCCATGGTTTCCGGGCTGGCACCAGGGAGGGAGGCTGATACCGAAATGGTTGGGAAATCCACCTGGGGCAAGGGGGCGACGGGTAAGAGCCTAAAGCCGAGAATACCTGCCAGCACTACGCCGATGCTAAGAAGCGTTGTTGCAACCGGGCGGCGGATGAAGGGCGTGGACAGGCTCATGGTTTCAGGCCTCTTCCGCGTAGGATTCTGAGTTGGTGTTCTTTACGCCCAGCCACGTGGTGAGGCGATCAAAAGCCAAATAGATCACCGGGGTGGTGAACAACGTCAACAATTGGCTCAGAAGCAGCCCCCCGACCATCGTGATCCCCAGGGGGTGGCGCAATTCAGAGCCTACGCCACTGCCGATCATGAGAGGCAAGGCCCCCAGCAATGCGGCCATCGTCGTCATCAGAATCGGGCGGAAGCGCAACAGGCAGGCCTGGAAGATGGCCTCCCGTGGGGGCTTGCCCTCATCGCGCTCTGCCTGCAAGGCAAAGTCAATCATCATGATGGCGTTTTTCTTGACAATGCCGATCAATAGTACGATACCAATGATGGATATGACCGATAAGTCATTGCCTGATAACATGAGGGCGAGCAGCGCGCCTACGCCAGCAGAAGGAAGCGTTGATAGGATGGTGATCGGGTGGATGTAACTCTCATACAGTACCCCCAGCACGATATACATGGTAACGATGGCGGCGAGGATCAGCCAGAGTTCATTGGCAAGCGACGCCTGGAAAGCCAGCGCGGCACCTTGGAAGCTCGTTTTGATGGCCATGGGCATATTGAGCTGCTGTTCCGCCTTCGTGATGGCCTCGACCGCATTGCCCAAGGATGCGTTTGGCGCAAGATTGAAAGAGATGGTGGCTGCAGGGAGTTGCCCCAGATGGTTGATGGCCAGTGAGCCGCTGCGCTCTTCAAAACGTGCAACGGCTGACAAGGGGATTTGCTTGCCGGAACTGCTTGGCACATAAAGCGCGTTGAGCGAGGCCATATCGCGGCGGAAATCGGGAGCCACTTCCAAGACCACCCGGTACTGGTTGGATTGGGTAAAAATGGTGGAAATCAGGCGTTGACCATAGGCGCTATAGAGTGCGCTATCAATGGACGCGACCGATACGCCAAGCTGCCCGGCGGCATCGCGATCAATGAGGACGTATGCCTGCAAACCGTTTTCTTGCAAATCGCTGGTGACATCCTTGATGGTCGGAATCCCATGCAGGGCATCCATGAGTTTGGGCACCCAGGCCGATAGCAAGGTGTCATCAGAAGCCTGCAAGGTAAATTGGTACTGGGTGCGGCTGACCCGGTCTTCTACGGTCAGGTCCTGCAAAGGTTGCAGGTAGAGTGACAGCCCAGGCAGATGGGCGGTGCTATTTTGCAGGCGGCGCACGATTTCGTCAGCCCTGGCTTTGCGCTGGGCGAGCGGTTTGAGGTTGATGAGCAGGCGAGCGCTATTGAGAGCGGAGTTGTTGCCGTCTGAACCGATATAGGCGGAAAGACTGGTTACATCGGGGTCTTGCAGGATGACGTCTGCCAATGCCTGCTGGCGTTGGGTCATTGCGTCAAAAGAAATGGTTTGCGGTGCGTCGACAATCCCCTGTATGACGCCAGTATCCTGCATGGGGAAGAAGCCCTTGGGGATCGCAATATACAAAACCACAGTCAGCACCAGCGTGGCAATGGCTACTAGCAGTGTGGCGGCCTGCCGATCCAGTACCCAGTTGAGTATGCGTCCATACCCGGCGATGATATTGTCAAACATTTTGTCACTGGCATGGTAGAACCATGATTGCTTTTCTTCCGGCACATGGCGGAGCAAACGGCCACACATCATGGGGGTAAGGGTGAGCGAGACCACCGCCGAAATCAAGATCGACACCGCCAGGGTGATGGCAAATTCGCGGAACAGGCGCCCGACCACATCCCCCATGAAAAGCAGGGGAATGAGCACGGCGATCAGTGATACAGTCAGCGAAATGATGGTGAAGCCAATCTGTTTGGCGCCCTTGAGTGCCGCTGCCATGGGGGATTCGCCCAGTTCGATGAAGCGGGCGACGTTTTCGATCATGACAATGGCGTCATCTACGACAAAGCCGGTGGCAATCGTCATTGCCATCAAACTGAGGTTGTTGATGGAAAACCCCGCCAGATACATGACGCCAAAGGTGCCGACCAGTGAGAGTGGCACGGCAACAGCGGGAATGATGGTAGCAGGTACGTTGCGCAAAAAAATGAAGATGACCAGCACCACCAGGGCGATGGATAAGGTTAACTCCATGCTCACGTCCCAGATTGAGGCACGGATGGTGGTGGTGCGGTCGGTCAGGATGGATAGTTCAACCGATCCCGGCAGGCTTTCGCGTAACTGAGGGAGCAGTTGTTGAATGTGGTCAACCGTGTCGATGACATTTGCGCCCGGTTGGCGTTGCACGTTCAGAATAATGCCGGGGGTATGGTTTTCCAGTGCCCCCAGCCGCGTGTTTTCCGCGCTTTCAACTACCTGGGCTACGTCGCTCAGGCGGATTGGTGCTCCGTTGCGATAAGCGAGTACCAACTTTTGATAGTCAGCGGCGGATTTGATCTGGTCGTTCGCGTCGATGGCGGATGACCGCTGTGGCCCATCAAAATTTCCTTTGGCTTGATTGACGTTGGAATTGGATACAGCCGTGCGGATATCATCCAGGCTGATTCCAAGCGAAGCCAGTGAGCGTGGATTAACCTGGACGCGTACAGCAGGACGTTGCCCACCAGATAGGGTCACCAGCCCAACCCCTGAAATCTGCGAGATTTTTTGTGCAATCAGTGTATCGGCAAGGTCTTCGACCTTTGGTAGTGGCATGCCGTGTGAGGTGATTGCCAGCGTCATGATCGGCGCATCAGCCGGATTGACTTTGCTATAGATGGGCGGATTGGGCAGATCACTTGGCAGCAGATTGCTGCCTGCATTGATGGCCGCCTGGACTTCCTGTTCGGCAACGTCAAGCGACAGATTGAGATCAAACTGCAAGGTGATGACCGATGCACCCGCTGAGTTTTGCGAGGACATCTGATTCAAGCCGGGCATCTGGCCGAATTGGCGTTCTAGTGGCGCCGTGATTGTGGAGGTGATGACTTCCGGCCCCGCCCCTGGGTAGAGGGTTGTGACCTGGATGGTTGGGTAGTCCACCTCCGGCAAGGCTGAGATAGGCAGCACATGCAAGGCCACCAAGCCTGCCAGCAATATTGCCAGCATGAGTAGCGAGGTGGCGACCGGGCGTAAGATGAAAATGCGAGAGGGATTCATATGCCCTCACTGCTCCGCACGATGTCGTCGTCCGGCTGCTGGCGCGCTTGCTTCCCCTGCAGGAGATGGCCCGGAGACTGAATTGCCGTTGGCCTGATTCCTGCCACGGCGATTTTCGCCGCGTGCTCCCGAGGATTTGAGCAGGCTGGACGCGTCACTGATCTCTATTTGGGCGCCATCACGCAGTTGGTCTATGCCGTCGACCACAACCTGTTCGCCGGGTTTGAGTCCTTCCTCGACGGCGATCTGATTGCCACTTTCAATGCCTAAGCGTACCTTGCGCTGGCTGACCGTGTTGTCGGCGCCAACCACGTACACAAAGGCCCCGTCACGCCCGCGTTGAACGGCAGAGGAGGGTGCCAGCGTCATCTCATCCAGCGTGCGCGCCAGGAGTTTGATATTGACGAACTGGTTGGGGAACAGGGCCATGTCTTCATTGGCGAACCGTGCCTTGAATTTGATGGTGCCTGTTGTGGTGTCAATCTGGTTGTCAAAAGACAGTACCTTGCCACTTGCCAAGAGGTTTTTTTGCTCTCTGTCCCAGGCATCCACCTTGAGTTCCTTGCCGGCTCGCCATGACTTCATGAGGCCCGGTAATTGAGCCTCTGGAATGGTGAATGCCACGTCGATGGGTTGCACCTGATTGATGACAAACAAGCCTGTGGAGTCCGAGCTATGCACCATGTTGCCCGGATCAATCTGGCGCAGGCCCAGTCGCCCGGAGACTGGCGCGGTGATGCGGCAGTAGGAAAGCTGCAAGCGCGCATTATCCAAGGAAGCCTGATCGGCCTTGATGGCCCCCTCATACTGCTTGACCAAGGCATCCTGAGTTTCAACCTGTTGCCGGGAAATGGAGTCTTGCGACAGAAGTGTTTGGAAACGCGTCAGTTGTTGACGTGCGCTGATCAGTTGCGCCTGATCCTTGGCAAGCAGCCCCTCCGCCTGGGCCGCTTGCACCTGGTAAGAGCGGGGATCAATCTGGGCGATCAATTGACCGACCTTGACCAAATCCCCTTCGTGCACCGGCATACTCAGCAATTGCCCATCCACGCGGCTGCGTACCACCACTGAGTTGGGCGGGGTTGCCGTACCCAATGTACTCAAATAGACGTGGACCGGCCCCCGGCTGACTTTGGCGACCTGTACAGGAATCGTGCGAACGGCTCCACCATTTCCCTTTCGAGGGCCACGAGGCTGAGACTGGGCTGACTGCTCATTGAGCTGCGCAGATGCCTTTTTATCTGCTGAGTTATGCCAAAGATATGCAGTGCCAGCAGCCAACACTATGACTACCAGGCTGACAATCGCCCATCGTCGCACCTTGATGCGCTCTGCCCCATTTGCCATGACTGCTTCCTTTGCCAAGCACTTGTTTGGCCTGATCTTAGCAGCGGCGGCGTGTCTGCGTGTGCTCAACTTGTAGCCAATTTGTTACCAATCTTTATGGATATCTGCAGATGTTGCCGCTTAGTTGACCTATTACTCCGGTAAACGCAGGAAATATGGCCGAGAGGACGTCAAACCTTGCTTCAGACCGGATGGGCAGATTTTGCATGCATGTGCTGACTGCATTGTAGGATCAATGAGGGGGCCGATACATGGCCCCTTGGCCGACATGCAGCAACTGCATGGGTGCGACAACGGCGCTGGCAATACCTTGGATGGGGGCAGAACATGAAAGACATGCGGTATTTTCCCCGGGCTGGTTTGGCCGAATTGATTGCGGCAATCAAGGAATCGGGTTATCGGGTAATTGGCCCGCGTGTGGAGCCGGGGCAAGGGGGGCTGGCGTACCGTGAGATAGCAGGGGTAGAAGATCTTCCCCGGGGCTTGTCGGATGAACAGTCTCCCGCGCGCTATCGCCTTCATCCCAATGGTAGCCAGCGATACTTTGCCTGGGCCAATACTTCGTCGGCGATCAAACCCTTTGTATTTACGCCCAGAGAGAAACTTTGGACGGTGGTCCGCAAAGAGGGGCGTCTGCACTTTGAGGCAAATCATGAAGTGGCGAAAAAAACCGCCGTCTTTGGGGTTCGGGCTTGTGATCTGGCCGCGTTGGCATTGCAGGACGCCCATTTTCTTCGAGGTGCGCATACGGATGTGTTCTATCGGGCAAGGCGTGAAAAATTGCTGCTCGTCGCTGTCAACTGCAGCCACGCGGCAGAGACATGTTTCTGCGCATCTACTGGGGACGGCCCTGAAGTTTCCGATGGCTACGATTTGCTGCTGGATGAGTTGGATGACGGCTTTTTGATCCGGCATGGCTCTACCAAGGGGGCTATGATCATGACGGATCTGGTAACCCAGGAGGCTAGCCCTGAGCAGATATCCCAGGCGTGTGCGCAGGGGGAGTTGTGCCGTGAGAGGCAAACGCGTGCCTTGCCTGAAGCATCCAGGCTACCCGGTTTGATGCAGCGTCTGGAAAGTCCTTTGTGGGATGAGGTCGCAGAACGCTGCCTGGCATGTGGTAACTGTACGGCGGTATGTCCAAGCTGTTTTTGCCACCGGGAATTCGACTCACCCTTGCTGAATGGGAAACATTCAGAGCATTGGCGGGATGCAGATTCCTGCTTCAGCGAAGACCATAGTTACCTGGTAGGCGAAGTGGTGCGCGCGCATACGCGAGCGCGTTACCGGCAGTGGATGACCCATAAGTTGGCAACTTGGGTTGAGCAGTACGGGCGAACGGGGTGCACTGGCTGTGGGCGTTGTATTACATGGTGCCCAGCGGGAATTGATTTTGTTGACGAAGCCAACAAGCTGCTGTCAGCAGAGGAGGAGGCATGATGAAAACGCATAATTGCTATGTGCCTCACGAGGCCGAAATCATTGAGCGGGTGCAGGAAACGCCTGATATCTTTACTTGGCACCTGCGGTTTTCCGATGCTGAGATTGCACAGCACTATCGCTTTCGCCATGGGCAGTTCAATATGCTGTATTTGTATGGTGTGGGTGAGGTGGCCATCTCGGTGATGTCTGGGGATGGAGAAAACCTTTGGCATACCGTAAGGGCTGTCGGGCGGGTCACCAAGGCCATGATGGATCTGCCTGTGGGAAGCCGCATTGGGGTGCGTGGCCCCTTTGGCAGTTATTGGCCCTTGGATATCGCTCGTGGCAAGGACGTTGTCTTTGTTACGGCGGGCCTGGGGTGTGCGCCGGTCATGTCATCAATCCGTTATGTTGTCGAGCATAGGCAGGATTATGGCAGACTGGTGATTATGCAATCTGTACGCCATCGTCATGAAAGCCTGTGGGAGCCACAGTATGAGGCTTGGCGGGCGCTACCGAACACTCAGGTGCTGTTGACTGCATCGCGGGACCAGACACGCTGGCCAAATTGGGAGTTGGGCCGCGTGAGCGTGCTGCTGGAAAAAGCGGATTACAACAAGGAAGAATGTGTCGTGATGATGTGCGGGCCAGACGCAATGATGCGTGATACCGCCATGACCCTGAAAGGTCTTGGTGTGACGGCCGCAAATATTTATGTGTCTTTGGAGCGCAACATGCAGTGTGCGGTTGGGCACTGTGGGCATTGCCAACTGGGTGGCAAGTTCGTTTGCAAGGATGGGCCGGTATTTCCTTGGCCCGAGGTCGAAGCTCTGATGTGTGTGAAGGAGTATTGAGATGAATGCCTCTGCCAACACACCCATGCCCAAGGTGGCCATCCATAAATTTGCTTCTTGCTCGGGTTGTCAGCTCGCTTTTGTGAACATGGGCACCGATCTGATTGAACTGACCAAGCTGGTCGATATTGTGCACATGGCTGAATTTGGACATGTAGCACCAGAAGATGAACCGGTAGATGTTGCGTTTATCGAAGGTTCTATCACCACACCACATGACGTGGAGCGCCTGCTGAAGATCCGTGCCAACAGTCGCTATCTGCTCACCATGGGAGCATGTGCCACATCTGGCGGCATTCAGGCTTTGCGCAACAACGCCGATACAGCCGAGTGGATGCGATCGGTATATGCCAAGCCAGAATTCATTCAGTCTCTATCCAGTTCCGCCGCAATAGCCAACCATGTGAAAGTGGACTTTGAGTTGTGGGGTTGCCCGGTGAGTGTGCGCCAGATGCTGGCGGCAATTCGTTCGCTGCTCTTTGGCGTGGCGCCGCAGATTTCTCGTGAGAAGGTCTGCCAGGAATGCAAACGCAGGGGAAACAACTGCATTTTGGTCACGCAGGGCGCTCCTTGCATGGGGCCGGTGACGCGCACCGGTTGCGGTGCTTTGTGCCCATCTTTTGGCGCACCATGCTATACCTGCTATGGGCCTGCTGAAAATGTGAATGCACAAAGTTTCGGCATGTGCCTGATGGGGTTGGGCTTGAGCCCCGAGCAGGTGGCGCGCAAGTTTGCTTCGATCAACAATGCGGCCCCTGTGTTCAGCGAAGCAACCCAGTTGTTTTCCGGCAGTGCCTGGATGGAGGAATGAGAGCATGAGCCATACCGCCAATCATGATCCCAATCGGGAAATCCGGATTGATGTGCCATTGCTGACCCGCGTTGAAGGGGAGGGTTCGCTAGAGTTCGTTGCCCGCAACGGGCGTATCGAAAGTCTGCAATTGCGGATTTTTGAACCTCCTCGATTGTTTGAAAAATTTCTTGAGGGCAAGGATTATTCGGAAGTGCCCAATATCGCTGCACGGGTCTGCGGCGTGTGCCCGATTGCCTATCAGATGACCTCGATCCGGGCGATGGAAAAAGTGTTTGGCATGCAGGAATCTCCCTGGGTGCATGCCATGCGCCGTGTGGTGTATTACGGAGAGTGGTTGCAAAGCCATGCCTTGCATTTGAACCTGTTTGCCGCACCAGACTTTCTGGGTTTTAGCGATGTCATCCATATGGCACATCGTCACCCTGAAGATGTCAGGCGAGGGATGCACCTGCAGGAATTGGGGAATGACATGCTTCGCTTGTTGGGGGGGCGCTCGGTGCACCCGATTGGATTACGGGTGGGCGGCTTCTTTCGTGCCCCACCCAAGCACGAGGTGGCTGATCTTGTTGACAAGCTGTTGGCTGCTCGTGATTTAGTGCGGGAGTTTGTGGCATGGGCGGTCGGTTTGCCCTACCCGAAGGACGAACAGGAATTTGTCAGCATTGCAGTGCGTCATCCTCATGAATATGGAATCAATGAGGGGCGTTTGGCATCGGATCGTGGATTGGACATTGATTTTTCTGAATATCCCGAGCGTTTTCGTGAGCACCAAGTATCCCATTCAACGGCTCACTACTCCATGCTGGATGGTAGCAGTTATTTCCTGGGGCCATTGGCCCGGATGAATCTGAATTTTGATTTGCTTCCGGCTGAAGTGCAGGATCTTGCTCGTGAACTGGGTCTGCGTTTTCCCTCTCATGATATGTTTCATAACGTGGCAGCCCGTGCTTTGGAGTGCTATCTGGCGGTAGTGGATAGCCTGAATATATTACAGGCTTATCGTTTGCCTAACCGCCCTTGGATTGAGCCAACGCCGCGTGCCGGAGTCGGGCATCATTGCACTGAAGCACCGCGCGGCATGATCTATCATCGCTTTGAACTGAATGAAAGTGGAGAGGTGATTGCTGCCACAATGATTCCCCCCACATCGCAGAATCAAGCCCGCTTGGAACAGAATCTTAACGTGGCGATGGAGCGCTTCGGTCTTCAACATGCTGACGAGCAGTTGCGTGAGTTATGCGAGAAGGTGATCCGCAATTACGACCCATGCTTGTCTTGTTCAACGCACTTCCTGAAAATGACCGTGCATCGTGAGTGAGGTGTTGATTGCTGGCGTGGGCTCTTCGCATGGGGCCGACCGTCTGGGTTGGGAGGTGGTGGATGCACTCCAACAGCGTCCACTGCCACCGGAGGTGGGGCTGTATCATTGCAGCTTGCCGGTAGAACTCAGCTCCCTCTTGTTGTTGTCAAAATATGCGATTGTGGTCGATGCGATGCTTGGGCACGGCCCCGTAGGTAAGATACATGTGCTGGGAGCAGACAATCTACCTCAAGCCCGTTTTTCTTCCGGGGCGCATGGCGTCGGTTTGAGCGATGCCGTTGGATTGGCGATTGCCCTTGGGTTTGAACCCCGGAATTTGTCGGTAGTGGCATT
Source organism: Uliginosibacterium gangwonense DSM 18521 (assembly GCF_000373965.1). Classification (GTDB taxonomy): domain Bacteria; phylum Pseudomonadota; class Gammaproteobacteria; order Burkholderiales; family Rhodocyclaceae; genus Uliginosibacterium; species Uliginosibacterium gangwonense. The sequence continues at coordinate 99,109 of NZ_KB892863.1, forward strand.
GGATGTGGTTCAACCCGATGCGGTATGGGACCCGGAATGGGTCGCTGTTTTGACGCAAGCGGTACTTGCCCGCTTAACAGAGGAGCTGGAAAAAATTCCCTGACTTCGTGATCCATCTCATCTGGCCACAGCCCCTGTTGTAGCCAGAGAGATAAGGTTGCCAATGGTCGTTATCTAGGATGCAAAATGTACAAATTCGGGCTTGGGGTGATAGCCAAGAAACGTTGCAAAAATGCTGCTTGGGAATGAACTGGTCAAGGTATTGTACTGCGCGACAGTTTCGCTGTACTTTTTGCGCACCTCGTCCAGGCGATTGTTTTTGTCGGCGCCATCAAGATAGTTGTTCATTACCGTAATTTCACTGCTCTGGCTCAGGGCTGGGGAGGCTTTGGCTACTGCTTTTACCCGATACATGGCTCCGGTCAACATGGCCTGAGCCTGCTTAAAATTGTCGAATGCTTGCGAGTCTTGAATCAGCATTGTAGTTGGGGGTTGCTTGCGCGCATCAGAAAGAGCTTGTTCTAGCGCTTTGATCGTATTGGCATCGAAGCCGGGTTGGGCTTTTGCCGTGACGATTACCGCCTGAACAGCATCATTTCGTTCTGCATAAGTATTTGTAACGCTTTGCCAAGCTGTAAGTACCTTTGAGTCGGCCTGCGAGAGTTGGTTGATCAATATGCCACTGATTACAATGGCTACAACAATTCCCACCAACGCTATACGCTTAAAAACCTTCACTTCTTTTTCCTCCTCATGCGCGTTTCGTCCCCCCGAAACAGGGTCAGGTGGAGCGATACTGCTTGATTGCAATCTACGACTGTGACTGTATTGACTGGGTATTCCTTGTTCCAAAGCGATGTCCCTGGCCTCGCCTGGAGTTGATAGAGCCAGTGGGGCTTTTGCTCCACCGGCTCTGCTCAGATGCTAATTGAGATTACTTCACCGTGATTTGACAGTTATGGCTGGCAAGGCTGACATTGCTCGGCACGGGTTTCGCGCCACTGTACGTCAATTGCATGCCGAAGCCAACGTTTCCAGCGGCCGGGATGCTGCCATTGGAACTGGAGGGCGTAACCGTCATGATGCGACCACTTTGTTTGATGGTGCCATTCCAAGAATTGACGACTGTAAAGTCATTCGACTCTGTCCAGCTTAGGCTCCAAGCATTGATGGGCGATGTTCCCGTGTTTTGCATTGTAACTTGAAGCACCTGACCCACACCCCAGTCACTGGATGTATCTACCGTTACATTGCAATCGCTGGGAACCGGAACAACTTTATCCTTGTCGTGCTCGGTGACAATTACGGATGCAGTTGTAAAGCTTGTAGCACTCAAGGTAAATGTTGCGGTGCCGTCGACCTGGTCGCTGTCAATGGCGGCTGCAACAGTCACTGTTTGTGGTACGTTGTAGTTGGTCGGTGTAAAGGTTAGCGAGGTGGCCGATGCACTGACAGAGTCTTCGCCTGATACCTTGGCAATGCTCACGACCGTGTTGGCGGTGGGGGCGTCTGACAAGGCTACGGTGAAGGTGCTGCTGCTGCCTTCGTTCACATCAACGCCCGAGCTGCTGACGACAATGGAGGGGCTTGTGTTGGTCAAAAGGCGTCCGTAGTCAGCCATTGCCATGGCGATGTCTGATTGGGCCCAGAACCGGTGGTAAGTCCACGTCGTTGCACTAGAGGGGTTTTGGATGAAAGCGTTGAGCTTGGCCCAGTCTTTGTCATTTTGATACTTAGGACGCATACTGGCGAAGGTGACGTTCTGATCGATTGTCGCCCCTTGAGCGTTCGTTCCAGTCCAACCCGACGGAATATAGATGCCTTGTCCGGTTGTGGCGTTGTACTTGTCGGTAAAGCGAGTGTAATCCGCGCGGGTTTCTGGAACGGCTACGCCAAGTGAATCCTGATACTTCGTCCACATGCGATCCAGCAGTTCCTTGGCCAGAGTTTTGGCCGCAGCACTCTTGGACTTTGCCGCATAGAAGGTCAGGGTGCGAGCCAGACCTGCCGTGGGGCCAACGTCGGTCGTGTAATCGACGATCGATACATGCAAGCTGGCATTCTTCCCTGGTGAGGTAGGATTCCAGGTATCAGGCGCGCCACTCCAGGCCAGGGTGCTTGGAATCGCATAGGTGCCATCTGTATTCAACTTGACGTTTGCAATGACCCACGTCACCCACTTATCAAGCAGGGCCTTGGCTTGGGTATCGCCTGTTGAGTAGTAATACTCTGCGACCCGTTCCATTGACCATGCCTGCATGCCAAACCATTGGTTGGAGGGCGGATCGTTGTAGACAGGCGCCACTACATAAGGCATGCCGTAAAATGTGGGTGTTCCTGCCGGCGGTTGTGCATAAGACCCACCGTAACTATTTGTTGCTCCGCCTGCAATGGCCCCTTCAGAGGATTGCAGCCAAGTATAGAACTCCATCATACGCTTCAAACTCTTGCCCCAGTCTCCCGCTCCAGTCGGCGTGGCTGGCTTAAAGTCTGAAACGCTGGACAATACCCAGGCAGTCAAGGGGTTTTGATAGCCGAAGTGGTTATGGCTGTCACCAATCCGCCAAGCCCACCCGCCATTGTCCAGGGCGCCTCCCCATGCATAGTACCAACTCATGAGGTAGTGTTGATTATCGCGGTAACCGCTGGCATCTGCTTGACCCGTACCTGGCTGGCAGGTTGTGGCGCCAACGCAATTTCCGATTTTCTTGAAGTACTTGTCAAACATTGAATAGCGTAGATAGTCACCCATCTTGGATGCTTTTTTGACTATGTCCGCAATGTCTGCACTCTTACCTTGCGCTTTGGCCCAGACAGAAGCCCAATATACCGCTTGGATCGCACGTGCATCTGCATCTGGAGCATTGGTATAGCGCCATTGTTTGGAATAATTGGAGTCTTGCATGAACAGACTCAAGAAGCCCTGGGTGTTCCCTGTGCGACCCCATTTAAAGGTTTCGCAGGAAGGGTGGGGTACGGTTTCCCACACAGACTCCTGTTCGCCGCGTTGGAAGGTGTTGATATATGCAGGTTTGGTTACACCGTCGCCACAGTGCCCATATCCATACCAGTTATCCACGTCCAACAGCCAGTGCATGCCATAGATATCTTTTGTACCGTAGGTGCCGGATAGCTCGGCAAAAAGCGGATCTTTCCCAGGCGTTGCAGCGCTGTTCATCGGTGAGGGGTAGCTGCTGGGCTGCGGATATTCGGGCGCATAGGTGGCCGGCTTGCTGTCGTTGTATGAAGCGTTGCTCGGCTGATCGGTTTGGGCAGGAATAATATACTTTTCCATATTGGCCCAAGCTTTGTTGAGCGGTGCCCAATCGCCTGTTGCACGCCCGTATTGGGCTTCCAGCCACAACCAATAACTGTATGCTTCCGACGTGGTTTCATGACCATAGTCGGGCGCCTCGACAATCATGGTTTCAACAGAGTGATAAGGAACTCCGTCTGAGCTGAAGTAGCCGTTAGCCGGGTCCTTGATTTTGTTGTATTGCGTGATGAAACGTTGGCTATATTCTGCTTGGTCATCTGCGGCATAACTGTTTGCGGCCAGTAGGATAGCGAGTGCAGAGAAAGCTGCTTTTATAGAGCAGCGTGCAAGCATCTTTCCCACCTCCATACCGATAACAGATCTATTTGCCTTCTTGATGAACACATTTTTTCTCATAATCATACTCCTGATGTATTAAGCATAATCAATAGGCGCATCTACAGCAAAATCTCATTCCACTTAAAAATGTGGAATGCTATCCCAGCACGGTTACGGGATATCTTGTTTGTATGAAGTCTTTTTTGACTCACACATTAAAAACAACTCCTGTGAAGATCAAAATCTTCTGTGCTTACCATATTAAGTATGACATTTTGTCATATAAAAAATACCATGTGCGTAGAGTTTGTTAAAAGACTGGCTTTTTATGGAACAAGCCAACACTAAACAAACGAACAGAAGTGGTTTTTAACATGCACCATTGGCTGAATTTGGCACAAAAATTTGTTATGAAAACGTTTGCATAGATAAAAACAGATAAAGCTTCCCCAGCCAGATTTGGGACGCGTTTGCGAGTCGCCAAATTCTGCCTTTAGTAATAACTCTGTCCGTGGAAACCGTCTGTCAGGAAAGCTTGAAAAGCACTTACCGCATGTCTCCTTTTATAATCGCTGAGCTAGATTTTTATCATCTATTTAGCGCTTCCAACAGTTTAAACAAGCTATTAACGCATGATCTGTTAAACCTGGGTGTGCAATGCTATTTATATAAGTTGTAATGCATGTTCTGCATGTATTGCTATAAGCATATACACCTATTATGTTTACCCTTTCCTTGCCCGTAGAAAATGAGAAATCGTTTAATCAAAGCATTTTTGGCATTTTTGAATGGTATTTTCATTTCGAACGCCAAATAAATATCGACAGTATTTCTTCGTGTGATCAATATTGGGCACTCAAGCTTGCCAATTTCAACCCTGTTTTGAGGGTAACCGTGGCCTCGTTCCTAAAGTTTTTGAAAGACAATCCTTAATTATCAATGGGTTAATGTCATAGCGTTAGGAAATATGCGTACCCCAATGGCTTACACCATAAGCCTTTTTAAAGATTTTAACATTCGTATGCCCTTTTGTACCTATCTAAACGTAATTTTAAAATATGTTTATCGGGTTTTGTTCGTTTTGCGAACTAAATGGCATTCTGTTCTTGAGCATGCCCTCCAAATTTTTATGTGATTGCCTACCGGATTTTGGAAAGTAAGCAATATATTTACGGTATGAAGTTAGAAAATGAGTCTAGTGATAGATTCTTGATGTATCTGTATTGGGTATGCAGTGTGGGACTTGTTGTGGTGTGCTGTCAAGACTGTAGTCACCTGCCTTTGGTCGGATTTTTCTACGCCAGTGCGATGAACAGGCCCTCGTCACTTGCCAACCTTATGGTGGGATGCCATTCCAGCGGCCCTGTGCTCACGATGAGTGCCGCGACAGGTGTTGGGCCTTTGGTCGTGTCAGGCGCCTGTACTTGAATCCCATCACTTTTTCAGTGTGTCCGTGAAGCGGGCATTATTGCGAGATTGCGTACTCTTTGCCTGTGAGCTTGGTACACTGCGGGTTTAGGTTTTAGAAACTCTGTGTGATGAACGACGACCAGCTTCTACGGTATTCCCGCCATATTTTGCTGCCCGAGATTGATGTTGAGGGGCAGCAGGGCATTATTGATAGCACTGTGCTAATTGTGGGGGCTGGGGGGCTGGGGTCGCCTGCCGCGATGTATCTGGCTTCCGCCGGGGTGGGAACCCTGATCTTGGCGGATGGGGATACGGTGGATTTAACGAATCTTCAGCGCCAGATTCTGCATCGTGAGGATCAAGCAGGGATGCTGAAGGCGGAGTCCGGCAGACAGACGCTGGCAGGGATCAACCCTGCAACGCAGGTGGAGGTGATCGCCCAACGCTTGGAAGGTGAATTGTTGGAAGAAGCTGTTTCACGTGCCAGCGTGGTGCTGGATTGCTGCGATAACTTTGCCACCCGCCATGCCGTGAATCGTGCCTGCCTGCGTTACCGCAAGCCTTTGGTATCAGGGGCTGCGGTGCGTTTTGATGGACAAGTGTCGGTATATGATCTTCGCTACGTAGAAAATCCTTGTTATCACTGTCTGTTTCCAGAAGGTGAGGATTTGGCGGAAATGCGTTGTGCAGTAACAGGTATTTTTGCGCCGTTGACGGGTGTGGTAGGGTCGCTGCAAGCCTGTGAGGCTTTGAAGATACTGGCTTCTTGCGGTGAGCCCCTGGTGGGGCGCCTGCTGCTGATTGATGCTTTGAGCATGAACATGCGCACCGTGCGCTATGGCCGTGACCCTGGCTGTGCAGTGTGTGGGGAAGCCGCCGCGCAAAGGTAGCTTAAATGGGGATTGCCCGGATGCGAAGGTCTTCGCCGATCGGGGTGATCTCTTTGAAGCGCAGGTGTGGCGCCGCATCCACTGTGGCGTAATCGGGCAGGTAGGCCATACCGCGTGCGGGGTGGCCTAGTAGACGGGGCGCCAGATAGAGTAGGTATTCATCGACCAGTCCGTTGGCGATGAACGCTGCATTGAGCGTCGCACCGGCTTCAACCAGCAACTCGTTCGTACCTTGCTGTGCGAGCAAGGGGAGCAGGGCGTGTAGGTCGATTTTGCCTTTTCCGTCGTCCAGGCAAACGAGTTCGGCGCCTGCCTGGGTAAGCGGCTCGGTGCGTTCAGGATGCGTATCTGCGTGTACCAACAGGGTTTTGGCCCCGGTCAGAATTTTGGCCGTGACGGGGGTGCGTAGTTGGCTATCAAGCACGATGCGTCGAGGCTGGCGTGGCGTAGCGACGGCCCGCACATTCATCTGCGGATCATCCGCGAGGACGGTTCCAATGCCAGTGAGCACCGCACAGGCGCGGGCGCGCCAGTGGTGGGCATCTGCGCGGGCCGCATCTGCTGTGATCCATTGGCTGTGCCCATTGGCCATGGCTGTTTTGCCATCGATGGAGGCAGCAATCTTCAGGCGCACAAATGGGCGCCCCCGGGCAATTCTGGAAAAAAAGCCTGCATTGATTTCGCGTGCGGCTTCGCTGAGGACGCCTACCGTGAGGGCGATACCTGCTTCCTGAAGCCGTTTGAGGCCATTACCTGCCACCAGCGGATTGGGGTCTTCCAGGGCTGCAACAACACGGGCAATGCCCGCTTCGATCAGGGCGTTGCAGCAAGGGGGGGTGCGCCCAAAGTGGGAGCAGGGTTCCAGCGTGACATAGGCCGTAGCACCACTGACATCGTGACCACGCTGTTTGGCGTCCAGCAGCGCTTGCACCTCGGCGTGATTCTGACCAGCCGGTTGGGTCCAACCTTCGCCAAGGATCTGACCTTCAGCACTGGTGATGACGCAACCTACACGCGGATTGGGCGTGGTGGTGTACAGCCCGTTTTCGGCAAGCGCCAAAGCGCGAGCCATCAACAATTCATCATTTGCCGCAGACATCAGGCACCTGTACGTGTGCGAGCCTTAGCGGTGACTTCGCGGATCGCTTCGGAGAACTCCTCGGCGTCTTCAAAATTGCGATAGACCGAAGCAAAGCGGATGTAGGCAACTTTGTCCAGACGCTTGAGTTCGCGCATGACCAGTTCGCCAATCTTTTCGCTCTGAATCTCGCGCTCGCCCATTGCGAGCAGGCGGCCTTCAATGCGGTCCAGGGCGTGCTCAAGGCTTTCGGCATTGACCGGGCGTTTACGCAGTGCCAACTTCATGCTGGCCTGAATTTTTTCACGATCAAATTCGGTGCGGCTGCCGTTTTTCTTGACGACTTGGGGCAGCTTTAACTCGATGCGTTCGTAAGTGGTGAAACGCTTGTCACAATCTGGGCAGCGGCGGCGGCGGCGGATGATGTCGCCTTCGTCATTTTCCCGGGTATCGGTCACCTGGGTGGAGGCGGAGCCACAGAAGGGGCACCTCATGGTGCACACTCCGTGTGCACCATGGAAACAAGGAAAGAAGTGAAACGTGATACGTAGTGCCTGACTTCAGAGGTGAGCATTGCGCTATTCACTTTTCACTTCTCCTGTGTTTACGAGCCGTAGACCGGGAACTTCTTGCACAGCGCGGATACTTCGTTGCGCACCCGTTCGATCACGGCTTGGTCGTGTGGCGCATCCAGCACGTCAGCAATCAGGTGGGCAACACGTTCTGCTTCGATTTCGGTGAAGCCGCGCGTGGTCATGGCCGGGCTGCCGATACGGATGCCGGAAGTCACAAAGGGCTTTTCCGGGTCGTTCGGGATGGCGTTCTTGTTGACCGTGATATGGGCTTGGCCCAGCACGGCTTCGGCTTCCTTGCCGGTGATCTTTTTGGCGCGCAGATCCAGTAGGAACACATGGCTTTCGGTGCGGCCAGACACGATGCGCATGCCGCGTTGCTCAGAGAGTACGCGAGCCATGGTGCGGGCGTTGTTGATCACCTGTTCCTGGTAGGCACGGAATTCTGGTGTGGCCGCTTCCTTGAAAGAGGTGGCTTTAGCCGCAATCACATGCATCAGCGGGCCGCCTTGCAGGCCGGGGAAAATGGCGGAGTTGATGGCCTTTTCATGCTCGGCGCGCATCAGGATTACACCACCACGCGGGCCACGCAGGGTCTTGTGAGTAGTGGAGGTCACCACATCAGCGTGCGGCACCGGGTTGGGGTAGAAGCCCGCTGCGATCAAACCTGCGTAGTGGGCCATGTCGACCCAGAAGATTGCGCCAACAGCCTTGGCAACCTTGGCAAAACGCTCGAAATCGATGCGAAGCGAGTAAGCAGAAGCGCCCGCGATGATGATGCGCGGCTTGTGCTCGTGAGCCAGACGCTCCATCGCGTCGTAATCAATCTCTTCCTTGCTGTTCAGGCCATAGGCAACGACATTGAACCACTTGCCAGACATATTCAGCGGCATGCCGTGGGTGAGGTGGCCGCCTTCGGCCAAGCTCATGCCCATGATGGTGTCGCCCGGTTTGGCAAAAGCCATCAGCACTGCTTGGTTGGCCTGAGAGCCGGAGTTCGGCTGCACGTTGGCAGCTTCGGCACCGAACAGCTTCTTCAGACGGTCGATGGCCAGTTGTTCGGCCACGTCCACATGCTCACAGCCGCCGTAGTAGCGCTTGCCCGGGTAACCTTCAGCGTACTTGTTGGTGAGTTGGGAGCCTTGGGCTTCCATCACTGCAGCGCTGACGTAGTTTTCCGATGCGATCAGTTCGATGTGATCTTCTTGGCGCTTGTTTTCGGCCTGGATGGCGGCCCAAAGTTCGGCGTCGGTATGAGCGAGGGTGTCTTTTTTGGAGAACATGGCTGGATGAAGTAGTGGTTCAACAAATGGCTAATTGTGGATGATACCGTGTTAGCAGGGGCACGGCTATCCAGGCTAGGTGGAAACTTCTTCTCTGGTATCAACAAGATGGTTTTCTTCGTTCCATTTGTCGAGGCGCCAACCCTGTGGGTTGATGCTGAGCCAGTTCAGTGTAGCGTTACCCAGGGGAAAATCGCGGTGCGCGGAAAGGGGTTTGCCTGTGGCTGCCCGATAGGCCACATCCAAACAACCGCCGTGGCAGACCACCAGAACGGTCTGGCCCGGATGGCGCGAAGCGATCTCCTGCAGCACCGTGGTGATGCGGTTGCTGAATTCAGCCAGTGATTCTCCTCCTTGTGGAGGTGTGGCTTGCGCTACGCGTTCGCGCAGTGGGGTGTAATGGCTGGGGTAGCGTTCCTTGGCTTCATCCCAGGTCAGGCCTTGGAAGGCGCCAAAGTGGCGTTCGCGTAAGCGGGGCTCGGCAATGACCTGTTGCTTCTTGGGGGCTGCAATGATCCGGGCGGTTTTTGCTGCGCGCAGCAAATCGGAGCAATACATGGCATCAAAATGCACAGATTGCAGTACGGTTGCAGTCGCTTCAGCCTGGGCCAGCCCTGTCGCATTCAAGGGGATGTCGGTATGGCCTTGCAGGCGGTGGACTACATTCCAATCTGTTTCGCCATGGCGAATCAGGCAGATTTTTGTGCTATGGGGCATGGTGCAGGCCTGTGGGCAGGCTCAAATAGGCTAGGGGAAAACGCATTCTACCGGGCATGGTTGCCAGAGTGAAACATCTACTACCGGGGCCAGCCGATTTCCCGTGCAGTCAGTGGGCCAATCAATGTGTCTTTCAGTCTGGGAGGGATGTCTGCCTGGGTTTCACTGACAGGGATTCTGCCTGCCATGATTTCTGCCTGGGCCTGCGGATAGAGGGGGGACTGGTTGGGGGCGGCGTAACCATCAGGGAAAACCGGCAGCCCCGTACCCAAGTCGTAATGATCCGTGGCGCCCAAGGCATGGAGCATTTCATGGGTGAGCACCACGAGATTGCTTCCTTGCATGCTTTGCGTGGCGAACAGGTTGGCCAAGCCGATATGTGCTTTGGCCAAGCCGGTGGAGTCAGGGGCAACCTGAGTCTGCGCAGGATCATAGAACAGTGCGTACATGCGGATATCTGGGCGGATGCCGGTTGCAGGCGTCCGCAGCCAAGCCCAGTAGCGGATGGAAAGACTCCAGCGCATCACCTCGAATATGCTGGGGCGAATCGGGCGTGGTGGGGGCACGTAGCTGATCACAGGCCCGAGTGAGACTCTGACCGGCTGAGGCTGTGTAATGCCGTGTTCATGCGCCTGCTGTTCCAGGTACTCCTCTACGGGTGCGAAACTGGAGGCATCCAAGGATGCGATGAATTTTGCTGCGGCTTGGCTGCCATCGGCATTGATGGGATAGACCGTGACATACAAGGTCGACTTCCAGGCGTGAACCCGTTTGTTGGCCTGCCATGTTCCAATAGCAACGCTGACCAGGATGAACAGTAAAATGGCGATACGGATGCGTTTGAACATGGCAATGAGCGGCGGATGCAAATGGCAAAGAAAACCCGGCCGGGCCGGGTTTTGCGATTATGCGCGAATTTGTGAGGTTCAAGAGGGTTTGCGGAATACGAAATGACCGGTGGCGTAATCGACAATCACGCTATCCTTGGGGCCAAAGTGCCCTTCAAGGATCTCGCGTGCAAGCGGATTTTCGATATGCTCCTGAATCGCCCGCTTGAGCGGGCGTGCGCCAAAGACAGGATCGAACCCCGCTTTGGCAATTTCGCCCAACGCGGCATCGGTGACAGTCAGGCCGATTTCCATCTTGGTGAGCCGGGCCAGTAACTTGCCCAACTGGATCTTGGCGATGCCCTGGATATGCTCTTCAGCCAAAGCATGGAAGACCACGACCTCATCGATCCGGTTGATGAACTCAGGGCGGAAGAAGGTCTTTACTTCGGCCATGACCGCCGCCTTGACTGATTCATAGCTCTCACCCGCCATCTGCTGGATCATCTGGCTACCCAGGTTGGAGGTCATCACGATCACCGTGTTCTTGAAGTCCACGGTGCGGCCTTGTCCGTCGGTCATGCGCCCGTCATCGAGCACCTGGAGCAGAACGTTGAACACATCCGGGTGGGCTTTTTCCACTTCGTCGAACAGGATGACCGAATACGGTTTGCGCCGAACCTGCTCGGTCAGGTAGCCCCCTTCTTCATACCCTACATATCCTGGAGGGGCTCCAATCATGCGGGCAACGGAATGTTTCTCCATGAACTCGCTCATGTCGATGCGAATCAGGTGTTCTTCGGAATCGAAGAGGAAGTTGGCAAGGGTCTTGCACAGTTCGGTCTTGCCCACGCCCGTTGGCCCCAGGAATAGGAAGGAGCCGTAGGGGCGGCCTTCTTCCGATAACCCGGCACGAGACCGGCGGATGGCGTCCGCCACCAGGCGTACCGCTTCGTCTTGCCCAACGACACGTTGATGGAGCTTGTCTTCCATCTGGAGCAATTTTTGGCGCTCACCCTGCATCATCTTGGCAACAGGAATGCCCGTGGCCCGGGAGACGACTTCTGCAATTTCCTCCGCCCCCACCTGGGTGCGCAACAGCTTGTTTGCTGGCCGTGTGCCCTGGACTCCCTCGGCAGCCTTGAGCTGGGCTTCCAACTTGGGCAACTCGCCGTACTGCAACTCGCTCATCTTCTGCCAGTCGCCTTTGCGGCGAGCTTCTTCCATCTGTTGGCGAACCTGATCGATGGCTTCCTTGATATGCTGGGAGCCAACAACAACAGCTTTTTCTGCCTTCCAGATTTCTTCCAGGTCGGCGAATTCACGTTCCTGTCTGGCGATTTCCTCTTCGATCAAGGCCAAGCGCTTTTGCGAAGCCTCGTCGGTTTCCTTCTTCATCGCTTCACGCTCGATCTTGAGCTGGATAAGGCGGCGTTCAAGCCGGTCCATCTCCTCGGGCTTGGAATCGATCTCCATGCGGATGCGGGCGGCTGCCTCGTCGATCAGGTCGATGGCTTTGTCGGGCAGGAAGCGATCCGTGATGTAACGATGCGAGAGTTCTGCTGCCGCAACAATGGCCGGATCGGTGATGTCGACCCCGTGGTGGACTTCATATTTCTCCTGTAGCCCGCGCAGGATGGCGATGGTGGCTTCCACAGTAGGTTCATTGACCAGCACTTTCTGGAAACGGCGCTCCAGCGCGGCGTCCTTCTCTATGTATTTGCGATATTCATCCAGCGTGGTGGCGCCAATACAATGCAATTCGCCGCGCGCCAAGGCGGGCTTGAGCATGTTACCTGCATCAATGGCACCTTCTGCCTTGCCTGCGCCAACCATGGTGTGCAATTCATCGATAAAGACGATGATCTTGCCTTCCTCTTTGGCAATGTCATTGAGCACTGCTTTGAGGCGCTCTTCAAATTCCCCGCGATATTTGGCACCTGCGAGCAGCATGGCCATGTCGAGCACCAGTACCCGCTTGCCTTTAAGGGTTTCGGGAACTTCGCCATTGATGATGCGTTGCGCCAGTCCTTCGACGATGGCTGTTTTGCCTACGCCTGGTTCGCCAATGAGTACGGGGTTGTTCTTGGTGCGCCGTTGCAGGATCTGGATGGCACGGCGGATTTCATCGTCGCGCCCGATCACCGGATCAAGCTTGCCTTGGCGAGCCCGCTCGGTGAGATCCAGGCAATACTTTTTGAGTGCCTCGCGTTGGGTCTCGGCTTCTGCATCGTTGACGCCGGTGCCGCCACGCACGGCCTCAATGGCTGCTTCCACACTGCGCCGTGTGCCACCATGTTCCTTGAACAATTTACCCGTCGGGCCTTTGTCTTCAGTGAGTGCGAGCAGGAACAGCTCGCTGGCGATGAACTGATCGCCGTGCTTTTGGGCTTCACGATCTGTCAAATTGAGCAGGTTGCCCAAGTCGCGCCCCACTTGCACGTCACCGCCGTGTCCTTGCACCTGAGGCAGACGATCAAGTGTCTTGATCAAAGCAGCCTGCAAAGGCGCCACATTGACGCCCGCATGTGCCAGCAGGGATGCCGTGGCGCCATCTTCCTGTTGAAGCAGGGCCAGCAGGAGGTGCTGAGGTTCAATGAACTGGTTTTCGTGCCCAACCGCAAGACTTTGGGCATCAGACAAGGCCTGCTGGAAACGGGTTGTGAGTTTGTCGAGTCGCATGGGGGTACTCCGGGTTACTCATTTTTGATGACATAAAGATGGGGCTGACTTACCAGAGTTTCAAGTCTTTGTCTCCAAAAGGAAGCCCGGGCATGTACTCCCGGGCTGATCCGTACAGGCTTGTATCGGAGTGATGCTAGTGTCCAAGCAGCTTGAATCCCCACATCAGAGAAGGAGCGCAGCATGAGCACGAAAACAGAGCAGGCGGTGATCAGCATGCAGAAGAAAAATCTGGATTCCGCCGTGCGGCTGGCGCAAATGTCGATTGAGAATTCGCAACGCATCCTGCAACTCCAGGTGGATGTGGCGCGTGATCTTTTCGATGAAGGGGTTGCCAGTGCCAAGCAGATGGCGCATGTGGGCTCCCCGCAGGAAGCCATGGAATTGCGGGCCCGCTATGCGCAGCAATCGGCGGAAAAAATGTTTGCCTGTAGCCGCAGCATTGCCGAAATTACCGCTGAATTGCAGACTGAGATGGGGAAGATGGTGAGCGATCAGCTCAATTCAGGCAGTCATGACATGCTTGAAGCCATGCAGCAATTCATGACGGGGATGCCCTTGAATAATCATGCGGCGGCGGAAGTTTTGCAACATACCTTTGATGCAGCGCGTAAAACGCTGGAGCAGGTTGCCAAAGTCTCTAGCGAAGCCTTTACAGCATTTTCCATTCCACCAGGAAATGGGGCCAAACATCGTTGATTGAATGATGTTTCAGGCGGAGGGCAGGCTGCGTAACAATTGGCGCGCAGCCGCCAAGCCGGAACGCACGGCTGCTTCAATGCAAGATGGGTAGTCTGATTCTACGTAATCCCCTGCCAGTAACAGATTGCGGATGGGCGTGATCGTCCTGGGGCGAACCAGGCAGGGGGTACAAGAGAAGGCCGCGTTGTCTTCGCGGATCACGTGCGACCAGCGAGGCGCAGGCAGGCGTGGCACGATCCGTTCAATGGCATGATGGGTATCCAGGGCCAATTCTTCATCGGGCAGGGCTGTACGCGGTTCATCCGCAATGCTTACGCACGCAACAAGCCCCGTTGAGCTTCCCAAACGAGCCGTGTCGAAAAGCCAGCGGATTGGTGGGCCGGGGAGGTGCATCACAGGGTTGGGTAAGCTGACTTCGGGACCATAATCTAGATACACGGTTGTCATGTTCTCGGTGGGCACGCTGTCGATCTGTTCTCGCAATAAAGTCAGCGCTTCCAGCCCCGTAAGCAGTTTGCCAGCCTGTTGGGGGGCTACTGCCAAAATGACGTGGCTGTACAACTGGTTTTCTGAGGCGTTGCCTTTAAGCCGGAATAGCCCTTCGTCGAGTTGGATTTCCCGGATCGGGGCTGCGGTGTGAACGGAGTTACCCTGCCGGGAAAGGTATAGGGTGGCGGGCACAGGCAGCAGTTCGGACAAATCGATGCGCGGCACAATCCACTCTGCTTCTGAGCGACCTGCAAAAAGCGTGTTGCGAAGCATGTTGGCGAACATTTGCGCAGAAGCACGCTCAGCCGGTGTCTTGAGCATGAGCAGGCAAAGGGGGTTCCAGACCAATTCCTTAAGGAGTGGTGTTTGCCTCGTATCCGCCAGCAATTGTGTAACAGTGATGTCTTGTCGCAAGGCGTAGCGTTGCCGACGCAGATCCCAGTACAAACGCATGGCTGCGAGGCTGTCTTGCCAGCCCAACCCGCTAGCACCAAACATGCCCAGTGACAGATGCAAGGGCGGTGGCAGGCTGGATAGACTCAGGCCCAGCCGTTCAGGTACAAACAGGTCGAAGGGGCGTGTGTGCAGAGTTTTGGGATTGACCCCCAGGAAACGCAGCATCCTGAGTGTTTCTGTATATGCACCAAATAATTGGTGGTACCCATTGCTGATCGTTCTGCCATCCGGGTAGGCTACACGGGCACGCCCGCCCAGTACGGTAGCAGCCTCGAAAACGCTGACTTTGACCTGGGCACGGGTCAATTCCACGGCAGCACTTAAACCTGCGTAGCCCGCGCCAATGATGGCAACATGCGGAGAGCTTGTCATGGCTTTAACCATACCCGGGTGGCGATCCAGAGTTTACGTAATGGTGTCAGGCTGATTTTATGCGTGAGCACTTGGCGTGGGGCGAAGTGTATCTCGTGCAGCATGGCTTGCTGGATGGCCGCCAGGATGAGGGATGTGCGCTGGGTTTTGCGGTCTGCCGCCTGCAAGTGGCTCAGTGCCTGGGAAAAGAGGGCCTGGGTGCGCTGGATCTGGAAGGTCATCAGCCGATCAAAATTTTCGCTGCCATGGCTGTCCAGGATTTCCGCCGCAGGCACATTGTATTGCTGTAGCTCATCCACGGGCAGATAGATTCTGCCTTGACGTGCATCGGCGCCTACGTTGACGAGCAGCTCTGCCAGCTTGAGGGCAACTCCCAGATCGTGGGCGAACTTCTGTGTGGCACGGTCGGTATAGCTGCAGATTTCACTCATCAGCAGGCAGACTGTACCGGAGACGCGATAGCAATACAGTTGCAGATTCTTGAAATCGAGATAGCGCCCTTGCTGGAGATCCATGCTGGTGCCGTCGATCATCTCGCTGAACAGTTCCTGAGGAAGATCGAAAGTATGGATGGCTTGCGCCAGGGCTTTGCCAACCGGATGCTCAGGCAGACCTGAGAATACGCTATCCAGTTGTGATTCCCACCACTCCAGCTTGCGTTCTGCAAGCTGCGGATCGTGGGTGTCTGCTACAACAGATTCCAGCTCACGTAAAAAGGCATGCACAGCAGCGATAGCGGTCCGCTGCTCCTGAGGCAGAAAAACCAGGCTGTAGTAAAGGCTGGAGCCTGGCATGGCTGCTTTTTGCTGGCAGTAGTCATCGGGTGTCACTGCGGTGGAATCCTTGCTACGTGCGATCAGCACGAAACCGCTATCGTAACCGCAAGGCCTGTCTGTCTTCTACCCCAGGATGAGTGTGGGCAGCTATGTTTGAATGCGTGGGAGTGAGATGCTCGCCGTCAATCCTCGGCCGGGAGGGGATTTGAGTGTGAGGCTTCCACCATGCATTTCAACAATCGCCTTGGCGATGGCAAGGCCAAGTCCGGTGCCCCCGGTGTGGCGAGCGCGCGAGGCTTCCAGCCGGAAATAGGGCTCCAGGACTTTTTCCAGGTCGGCTTCTGGAATGCCTGGGCCGTGATCCCGGATGTGCAAGCGGACTTCTTTGCCCAAGTCCTCCAAATGGAGTTCTATCGTGCCGCCGCCGCCGTAGCAGCGGGCGTTTTCGAGCAAGTTGGCGATGCAGCGGCGCAGCGCATGAGGGCGTGCCGTGATGGGGGCATGGCTCCTTCCCTCGCGGCGGATTTGGGCGCCCAGTTCTTCCATGTCTTCCACCACGCTATCGAGCAGTGCATCAAGATTGAGCAGGACTGGGGGCTCCGTGTTGCTTCCTGCACGCAGAAAGTCCAGCGTGTGGCCGATCATCGTATCCATCTCCGTCAGATCGTGCGACATCTTGTTGCGCAAGGCGGGGTCAGGTATGGCTTCCAGACGGAGCCTCAGGCGGGTGAGCGGCAGGCGCAGATCATGTGAAACAGCGGAGAGCGCCTGAGCTCGGGTATCGATATAGCGCTTCAAGGCCCGCTGCATGGCGTTGAATGCCTCGGCCGCACGCCGGACTTCCACTGTGCCGGTCTCTGGCATGGCAGGGTTGTTCAGGTTACGTGCAAGCCCGGCTGCCGCATCGGCAAAACTCGCCAGGGGGCGGGTCAGACGGCGGACGGCCCAGATTGACAGCAAGCCTGCAGACAGACTGAGTAGAGCCAGTAGTGCGATGACACGGGTAGGGTAGTTATCTGTGGGTTTGGGGAGTACATGATGGAACGTGACTGTTGTGCCATCCCGTAAACGCGCTTGGGCGATAAAGACGAGTGGATAGAGTTTGAATCTGAACAACTCATCATCATCAGTGGTCCTCTCATGTGGGCGGCGGGTGTGTTCTTCAGGGGGGTGAAGAAAGGGCGCGAACAGGTCACGATTGATTGTCTCCATGCGCAGAACCTGAATGGTTGTGGAGTAGGGGCTTTGCTCACGTGCCTGATGGACAAACGTTTGGGCAGCGTTGCTCTGGTCCGCTCCATCTTGGGCCCAGGGTAAAGCCAGCGTCAGCGTTGTAGGAGGTACGCTCAGTGCCTTGACGAGCACGGCCCGTTCCTGCGGGTCGGCCTGCTCCAGTGCCGTAATGATTCCGCCTGTACGGCGTGCGGAATATTCAGCCAGAAGCTTGTAATTGAGCTTGCTGCGCTCATCGAGCATCAGCCATAAGCCCAACACCTGCACCAGCAGCAAAACGCTGAAAAGGGCTAGGGCAAGTTGCCCAAACAGGGTTTTGGGCAACAATCTGGAGATCATTGTCGTGATACCTGGGCGGAAAGCATATAGCCCTCGCTGCGCATGGTCTTGATCAGTTGTGGGTCTCGGGCATCATCGTTCAGTCTGCGGCGCAGGCGTGAGATCATCACATCAATGGTTCTGTCCAGTGGGTTGGCATCGCGTCCTGCCAAGGCATCCATGAGTTGATCCCGGGAAAAAACGGTGTTGGGTGTGTCGGCCAGCAGATGCAGCAGGCGGAATTCTCCAGCCGAGAGGGCAATCACCACGCCGTCGGCGCCAATCAGGTTGCGCGCCGCCAGATCAAGCGTCCAGCCTGCAAAGCGGAGGGACTTGGCACTTGCTTCCTGGTGGTTGTTATCTTGGGCCCGTCGCAAAATGCTTTTGATACGGGCAAGCAACTCGCGGGGGTTGAAAGGTTTGGGTAAATAGTCGTCCGCCCCCATTTCTAGACCGATGATGCGATCCATGTCATCCCCACGTGCGGTCAGCATGAGAATGGGCAGGCGTGAGGTCGCACTCAGATTGCGGCAGAGCGTAAGACCATCTTCCCCTGGCAGCATCAGATCAAGGATCACCAGATCAGGCGGGTTTTCCGCCAGCCGCTGGCGCATTTGCACGCCATCTGCGGCGGTATCCACGGTGTAGCCCTGGCTGCCAAGGTAGCCATGCAAAAGCTCAGTCAGCTCGGGGTCATCATCAACCACCAGTATTCGTTTGCTCATCACAGATTCACTTCTCTTTACGTATGTCTAGCATACCTTGGCAATTGGCGGGTACAGGCTTTGTGACACCCAAAGAACAATCATTTACGGTCCATTAACAAAACGGGAGGGTGTGCGAATACCTCATTTACAGAAGGGATATGTAATGGAGCCATCTCATTTTAGATGCCCGGATCACGGGTTCGGCTCATCATGTTCAACGCAAAGACTCTTGCCTGGTTTCTCAAATTTCATCGTTGGCTGGCGCTTCTGCTATCGCCAGTGTTTTTTGCCGTGTTGATTTCTGGCTCCATTCTGGCATTTAAACCCATTGTTGAGGCTGGGGCGCAGGCGAGGCTTGATGTGGGCGTGCTTGCAGCCACCCTGGACAAGGTTGATCCCCAAGGCAAAGCCAGTTCTCTGAGTGTGGCGGCTGATGGCAAGAGCTTTGAACTGCGCTCGCGCAGGGCGGGGACGATCGGGCGCTTTGAAATGGGCTCTGGCGCACAGTTGCCTGCTTCAGGATTCAATATTTTCGACACCGCCCTTAGCTTGCACAAGAACCTGATGCTGGGGGCTGGCTGGCTGGTTGAGTTGGCTACCTACGCAATGGTGGTGCTGATCGTTTCGGGTTTGCTGCTTGGATGGCCCAAACTGCGCAATAACCTAAGCGGCTGGCACAAGGGGCTTGGCTGGATCGGTCTTCCGCTGGTGGTGGTCACGCCGCTGACAGGTTTGCTGATGGTGTTGCACCTGGGGATGCCTCGCCTGCCTGCTTACGAGGCCGCTGAACGGGCGTTGCCGATTGCCCAAACGCTGGCAATCGCTGCCCGCCAGACTGATTTGAGTGGAGTGACACAGGCCCGCACATTCCGTCGTGGTGCAGTCATGATTTCGGCCAAAACCGATACCGGCACAGTCACGCATATCGTCTCCGGTACAGGTCAGCTGGTCACCATGACACAAGGGCCGGGATGGGTACGGATGCTGCACGAGGGGACTTGGGCAGGTGCCTTCTCGGGCGTGGTCAACTTTCTTTCTGCCAGCGTGTTGATGGGTTTGCTGGGAACCGGGATGTGGGCTTGGGTGCGTCGGCAGCGCCAAGCGAAACGGCGGGAGCAGGCAAGTGCCGATCCTGCCCAGACCACACTGGTCGCTTTTGCCAGCCAGACCGGAACTGCTGCCAAACTTGCAGAAGCTACGGCACAAGCTTTGCGTAAAGCGGGGGAATCGGTTGTGTTGGCATCTCTGGCCGCATTGCAGCCAGCCGAGCTGGTGGGTTTTCGCCGCACGCTGCTGATAGCGTCGACCACCGGGGAAGGTGAGTTGCCAGACCCCGCCCAAGGTTTCATTCGCAAGCTGCAGGCAACCCCTGTACGTGGCAGTCGTTTCAGCTTGTTGGCGTTGGGAGATTCCCGTTACAAGCAATTCTGTGGTGGCGGGCTGAAGCTGCGCTCTGCTTTGTTGGCGCAAGGGGCAGAAGAGTTTCTGCCGACTGAGACGGCAGATGGCGACGCATTCAATCATTGGCAGAAGTGGCTGAGCAAACTTGGGCAGACTTTGGGTTTACAGGAGATCGACTCTACCGTGCCAGCGATGGCGCAGCAGCTTAAGCTGGAACTGGTTTCGCGTACGCGTCTGGATAATCCGCAAGTGTCAGATGTATGTCCTGCTTGGCAGTTGAGGTTGCGTGTATTGGATGCGGGCGTTGCCTTCCGCCCTGGCGATCTGCTGCAGATTCGCCCCAACACCCAAGCCATGCCGAGGAGTTACTCGATTGGGTCCTCCTCGCTTACGGGGACATCCTTTATTGAACTTACCGTTGGTTTGCATACCTATACGGATGCAGACGGCAAGCAGGCATCCGGTTTGGCGTCTGGCTATCTGTGCCAGGAGTTGGCAATCGGTGAGCGGTTCGAGGCTCAATTACGGCGGCATGATGGATTCAATCCACCTAAAGATGTGACACGCCCATTGATTCTGATTGCTACCGGCGCGGGTATTGCACCTTTCCCTGGATTTCTGGAAGAGCGCAAAGGCAAACTGGGGGCTGGGCCGGTGTGGCTATTCTTTGGTAACCGCAAGAGCCAGGGCGATTTTTACCACCGGAATTACTTTGAAGCCTGCAGGCAGCTCAGGATTCTGAGCCGTATCGATACTGCATTCTCACGCGATGAGGATGATCATGCCTACATTCAGCAACGCCTGCTGGAGCAAGAGGGCGAATTGCTGCGTTGGATGAATGACTGCAATGCGATCATCTATGTCTGCGGCGGAGCCGAGACAGTGGGCAAAGGTGTGGATCTTGCCCTGCGCAAAATCTTGATTGGACAAGGCTTGCCAGCAGAAGAAACCCTGGCGCGCTGGAAGGCAGAAGGGCGCCTGCGTCAGGATTTGTTTAGCTGCTAAGTAGTTGCGGAGGCCAGGTCTGTTTTGTGCCCTGGCTTTCGCATGCCTTCAGGCGATCAGGGGGAAACGAGAGACCCCAGCGGAAGGTTGGCGTAAGAGCGGCGAAGCTGTTCAAAGATTTCCAAACCCTCGGGCCAGGGGCCGAAACCTGAATCCGGATTGACATGACCGGCTGCGCCAATATTGATAAGGTGGCTGCCCCATAAATCAGCCCAGTAGACTGCCTTGGTCAAACGCATCCAGGGATCGTTGGTGGTGGCAACCATGATGCTTGGAAATGCAAAACGCGTCGTGGGCAGGGTGCTGGCGACCGAAAATTTGTCGGGGTCTGCCGGTGCTACAAACAGCACACCTGCAATCCGCTCCGGGAATTCCGTGGCTGCATGGGCAGTAGCCAAGCAACCAAAACTGTGGGCGACGATCCAGACTTCTCCGATGGCATGATCGATTTCGCGCCGGACGGCGCCCGCCCAGCGTGGCAGGTGCGGCTCGCTCCAGTTGGTTTGCTCCACCCGTTTGGTGTTGCGCAACTGTTTTTCAAACCAGGTTTGCCAGTGCTGTTCTCCGCTACCGTGCAAGCCGGGGACAATCAGAATAGTCGTCATGGCAACACCCTCTGTCTAGATTCTGTACGTGCTGTTCATGATAGTGCTGCAAGGGTATCCCTCCGCAGTGTCTGACTGCGTATGGATACCCTGTTTAGCAGGTTATAAGCGTCGTGGCTTAGCGTGGCCCGATCTGATCAAACACCCCACCATCGGCAAAGTGAGTTTTCTGTGCTTTGGCCCAGCCACCGAATACTTCGTCGATTGTGAAGAGTTTCACGTTGGCAAACTGTTTGCTGTATTTGGCAGCAATCTTCGGGTCGGTTGGGCGATAGTAGTTTTGGGCTGCGATCTCCTGACCTTCTGGGGAATACAGATACTGCAGATAGGCTTCTGCTACCTTGCGTGTGCCGCGCTTGTCGACTGTCTTGTCGACCACCGAAACGGGGGGCTCAGCCAAGATTGAAACCGATGGCGTTACAATATCAAACTTATCCGGGCCCAGTTCCTTGACGGCCAGGTAAGCTTCATTTTCCCAGGCGATCAGCACATCACCAATCCCGCGTTCTGTAAAACTGGTGGTGGCACCGCGGGCCCCCGTGTCAAGTACCTTGACATTGGAATAGATGCTCTTGACGAAGCTCTTGGCAGATTCCTCGTTGCCATTGTTATGCTTGAGCGCATAACCCCAGGCTGCCAGATAATTCCAGCGTGCTCCGCCGGAGGTCTTGGGGTTGGGGGTGATCACATCCACGCCACTGCGGGCCAGATCGGGCCAATCCTTGATCTTTTTCGGGTTGCCCTTGCGCACCAGGAACACAATGGTGGACGTGTAGGGCGAGGCATTGTGTGGCAGACGCTTTTGCCAGTCAGGGGAGACGGATTTGGCTTTTTCCGAAATCGCATCAATATCATAGGCCAGTGCCAAGGTGACAACGTCTGCCTCCAGACCATCAATCACTGTGCGGGCCTGGGCACCGGAACCGCCGTGAGAGGCGCGAATGGTGACGTTTTCCCCCGTTTTGGCTTTCCAATACTTGGCAAAAGCCTTGTTGTAGTCTTGATACAGTTCGCGGGTGGGGTCGTAAGAGACGTTCAGCAGACTGGTGTCTGCCACTGCCTGATGGGAGATCCCCAGCCCGCCAAGTGCGAGAGCCAAGAGAAAGACGCGGGGAGAAAACTTCATGATTGTCATCCTTTTTATTAAGTGACCAGGAACATGAAGAACTTTAGCGGTTTTCTTTTATCAGCGAAAAGAATAAAAGGGTAGTTGTATATAACAATGTTTGATTATGAAAGTTCTATCGACCGTGCGAACTCAAGGGAGGCGCATGCCTGAAATCTTGATGCTTTATTCTACTGTTGATGGGCATACCGCCAATATTTGCCAGCGTATCGCACAGACCTTGTTGGCAAAGGGTAGGAGCGTTCGGGTCAAGAACATGGTGGACTGCGCGGCAGAAGATCTCCGTACAACGGATGTGATCGTGATTGGTGCGAGCATTCGGTACGGTCATCATCGTCCTGATGTGGGGGCGTTTATTGCCCAACACAGAGCGTTGCTTGCGCAGCGGGCGACTGCATTCTTTTCTGTGAATGTTGTAGCGCGGAAAGCAGGCAAGGATGCGCCCGAGACGAATCCTTATCTACAGAAGTTTTTACGGCAAGTGGCGTGGAAACCAGCGTTGCAGGCTGTCTTTGCCGGGCGGATCGACTATCCGAAGTGTGGGTTTTGGGATCGGCACATGATTCGCCTGATCATGTACCTCACGCATGGGCCAACTGACACGAGCAAGGCTTACGAGTTTACCGATTGGATGCAGGTTGATGCATTTGGCTATCAACTCAATGCGCTGGCTGAATCATGTGGAGTTGGATCAGATGGCTGTGGCGCTGATGCAGTGAAATAGCCCTTGCCCCTGTTGTTGATCGCTACTGAGTGTGATATCGCCAAAGCCTGAGTTCATCAGCAGATCTGCGACTTCCGCAACCTCGTATAGCCTGAAGCCATGTTTGTGGCCCGGCCAACTGAGCATGTCTTTTTTGGCGTTGAAGCACAGAATAATCTTTCCGCCTGTTTGCAGAACACGGTGGCATTCGGCAAGCGCACGAACCGGATTGCTCCAGAAATACAGTGTATTGACACTGCAGAGCTTGGTGAAATACCCAGGCGCAAAGGGGATACTCTCAATCCCTCCCTCTTTGATTTCCGCACGGCCAATCTTGATGTGGTGGCGAAGGCGTTTGCTGACCACTGCCACCATTTCAGGTGATATGTCAATGCCAGCCACTGTTGCTGAGTTATGGCTTTTGAGTATCCTGTCAAGCAACTGCCCACTGCCGAAACCAATTTCCAGAATATGGTCCCCTTCTGTTGGAGCGATATGTAGCAGGCTTTGAGCATTCATCTGCACATTCACCTGTTCTAGAATTCGGGCCGTAAAGAAACGCCCGAACAGGCCAGAAGGTTTTGCCAATTGTTTGGAGATGAACTTTTGGAATGCCGACCGAAGCATGGTGATAACGTCGGGGAAATGGTGCAGTTTTTACAGGATACCTGTAAGCAGGCGTTCACGCCAGAAGATCCCCATGTGGTAGAAACTGTTGGGCAGCGTCACGAATGGTTTCCAGGAAAAGACGCACGCGGCGTGCCTGCCGTCGATTGACATATACTGCGTGCATTTGTGGGGTCAAGCCGGTAGATGAAGTGACGTTGTATGCAGTGCATACACGCACAAGCGTGCCATCCTGTTCATGGGATTGCGCCAGCCAGTCCCCTAGGCGGGCAATCCCCAATCCTTGAAGGGCTGCGTGATAGACAGCAGAACCGGAGCTGAAACGATAACGGGGTTGAACGTGCAGGCGGCATTGGTGATCCGGGGCGATGAAGTGCCAGTCTTTCAGAATGCGTGGTGCGGTATGCACGATCATGGCGTGTTCTTCCAACTCGTCTGGGCGCGCAGGGCTACCATGTTGCCTGATGTAATCAGGGCTGGCGTAGAGATGGCGGCTATAGTTCCAGAGCGGAAATCCAATCAAATCGCTTGAATGTGGAAAGCCTCCACGGATAGCAAAATCGAGTTTCTCCCGGATTGGGTCGAGCATCTCGTCTGTATAGCGCACATCGAAACGCACGTCCGGGTGCTGGGCGGCGAAACGTGCGATGACCTCAGGCAAAAAGCTGATCGCCAGTGTTTCCGGCGCAGAGCAACGTATCCAGCCGTAGGGCGCCACGCCGATGCCGGTAAGCTCTTCTTCTGCTTCCGTTTGTAATTCGAGCATCTGGCGGGCGAACTCATAGTAGCTATCGCCTGCGGTGGTTAGGTTGATGAGCTTTTGCGAGCGTTGCAGCAACTCGCAACCCAATTCCTGCTCCAGCGCCTGGATAGAGCGGGTGATCGCACTGGGGGAGCGGCCCAGAAAGCGTGCTGCAGCAACGAAACTGCGTTTTTCGACGACAGCACAGAAGACCCGGATTTCCCACATCAGTGCGATAGACATACGCGCCGCCTCGTTGCGATTTTTGCAATACCGTATTGCAACACGAAATGCCGCTTCTGCCTATACTCCCAGCTTTGGAAGAGTTCGCCAGGGGTATGTTTGATGTTGACGGTAACTGTGCTGTGTTTTTTTGCGTTTTGTGCAGGCTTGATTGACGCGGCTGTTGGTGGCGGTGGTTTGATCCAGATTCCCGCGCTGTTTGGTGCCTATCCCCTGATGCCCTCGGCCGCCTTGCTGGGGACCAACAAATTCGTGTCCGCCTGCGGTACAAGTCTGGCGGCACGCTCATACATGGGGCGGGTCCAGATTCCCTGGACGCTGGTGCTGCCTGCTGCTGTGACGGCATTCGTTATGTCGTTCATTGGCGCTGCTGCAGTGTCGTTGATCCCACAAAGCATGATGCGCCCCTTTGTGCTGGTGATGATCATTGTGATGGCGATCTACACCTTCATGAAGAAGGACTTCGGCTCCATGCAACGCCCCTTGACGATTGGCACCAGGGAACGCGTGCTGGCTGTGTTGATCGGTGGCGCGATTGGTTTTTATGATGGCTTGTTCGGCCCCGGTACAGGCAGCTTCCTGATCTTCCTGTTTATCCGTTTCTTTGCTTTTGACTTTCTGCTGGCCTCGGCTTCGGCCAAGATAGTCAATCTGGCCACGAATGTGGCGGCGCTGATATTTTTTATTGCGGCAGGCAAGGTGCTTTTTCTTGTTGCTGCACCGCTGGCGGTATGTAACGTAGCGGGCGCCTATGTGGGCACACAGATCGCACTCAGGCGTGGCTCAAAATTCGTACGTATTCTTTTTCTGTGTCTGTTGGTGGCGCTGATTGCCAAGTTGGGCTATGACATGCTCAAGTAATCAAGGGGCTATGTGGATACGTTCCTTGACGTGTTTCAGACTACATATGATGGCGAAACTCATCATCGCCAGCATCGTCCAGGACGACCATTTTCCCAAGGACACGGTCGCCCATGCGCCTAATTGGTTGGGATAGCGCCACACGCCGAAGAAGGTGCCGATGTTCTCTGCCAGCCAGATAAAGAATCCCACCAGGGTATAGCCCAAAAGAAAGGGCATGCGTCGTTCCCTGTCCAAAGGGGTGAAGCAGATGTTGCAGCGGGCATACAGACCGAGCGCCAATGCCGCCAGATACCAGCGGAAATCGCCGATAAAATGATGGGTGAAAAGGTTGGCATACATCAAAAGTGCCAGCCCTGTGCTGATCCAGTAGGGAGGGTGCCGTTCTACGCGCAGATGCAGAATCCGCCAGGCCTGCATGATGTAGCTGCCTACCGAGGCGTACATGAAGCCAGAAAACAGAGGCACCCCAAAGACCTTGGTGTAGGCCGGATCAGGGTAAGACCACGAAGGATGAGCGCCGGAGACCTTGAACACCTCCAGGGCAAACCCCGCCAAGTGAAAAGTCAGAATGGTACGGGCCTCGTCCCAGGTTTCAATCTTCCGCCAGATTAGCCACGCCTGTAGCCCGAGTGCGATCAGTAAAAGTAGATCATAGCGGGCCACCCCCAATACGCCTGCACGTGGAACCAGGAACACCGCCAGGAAAAACAAGCCTGCAAACAGGCAAGAACGCGCCTCCTTGATGCCAAACCACCAGAATTCATGCATGAAGCGCATCACACCTTGTAGATCCTCCCGTGCGGAGCGGTTGGACAAACGTCGGTCAAGAATGGTGATGGCGGAATGGAAGGGCATATATCGCAATGAGGCCAGAACAAATCTGGCATGAATTTTCAGGGTTAGACTGAAAATCGGCAAGCCTGAGCAGACCTACGGAAGAGTGGGCTGTGTGATATAGACCATCTGATATTCATAGCTTGTATTTCTTCAACTTGTACCAGAGTGTGCGTTCACTGATGTCGAGCAGTGCGGCGGCTTTGGGTTTGCTGCCACCGGTTTGGGCAAGCGCATCGAAGATCATGCGTGCTTCCAAAGCTTCAACCACAGGGGCCATTGGGCCGATGGGCGTGGGGGAATCGGGGCCGGGTGCCGGTGTTGCGGTTTTAGGGGTGGGATCAAGGGGAAAGTGTGCGGGTTTCAAAGGCCCGTTGCCTGAGAGCACGAGTGCGCGTTCTGTGATATTTTCCAGTTCGCGCACGTTGCCGGGCCAATCGTAAGCCTGGAGTCGTTCAACGATGCCAGCGCCTAATTCGACACCTTGGGTACGATGGCCGTGCTTGGTGATGAAGTGCATGGCGAGGTGGGCAATGTCCTCTTTGCGCTCACGTAGCGGAGGGAGATTGATGGAGAAGACATTGATCCGGTAGTACAAGTCTTCGCGCAGGCGGTTGTCGCGTATAGCTTCGCGTGGGTCTCGGTTGGTGGCGGCAATCAGGCGGATATCCAGGGGAATGCTACGATTGCTGCCCAGGCGCTCCAGGGTGTTTTCCTGTAGCACACGGAGCAACTTGGCCTGTAAGGCCATGGGCATTTCCGTGATTTCGTCCAGAAACAAAGTGCCTTCATTGGCAAGCTCGAATTTCCCGATGCGCTCTTTGGCAGCGCCGGTAAAAGCTCCTTTTTCATGACCGAACAGTTCGGCCTCCAACATTTCGGCGGGGATGGCGGCGCAATTGATTGGAACGAAAAGCTTGCCGTGGCGGGGGGAAGCGTTATGGATGGCGCGTGCGGCCAATTCCTTGCCCGTTCCCGTCTCACCCGAGATCATGACAGATGTTTTGGTCGGGGCAACCTGGCGGATAAGTTCATATACCGCCTGCATGGCTGGGCTGCTGCCGACAAACGCATCCCAGCCCCGGTTCAACTCTTCACGCATGAAGCTGTTCTGGCGTGCCACTTCTTTGGTATTGAGCACCCGGGCGATGACGAGTTCCAACGCGTCAATATCAAATGGGCGAAGCAGGTAATCGCTTGCCCCCTGTTTCATTGCTTCGACGGCAGACTCCACCGAGCCATGTGCCGTGATGATAATAACGGGGGTTTCCATGCCGTCTTCACGCATGCGCACCAGCAATTCAAGGCCATCCATTTCTGGCATGCGCATGTCGGTGATGACAAGATCAATAGCATGAGTTCGCAGGATTTTCAGGGCTTCCAGCCCGTTGCCTGCGACATGAACCTGATGACCCGCCTGGTGTAGCATGATTTCCAGCACACGGCGCATATGGGGTTCATCGTCCACGATCAGGATATAGTGTTCTGGCATTTTAATCTTTCAATTCAGGCTGTGTTTGACGGGGTAGGCGGATGGTGAAACGTGCCCCCCCCAGTTCGCTTTCATCGGCTTCTATGTCGCCGCCGTGTGCCGTGATGATCTGTTGGACAATAGCCAGCCCCAAGCCGACTCCGCCTTCGCGGCGAAAGAAGAAGGCTTCGAAAATCCGGCTGCGTTCTTCGGCGGGTATGCCAGGGCCATCGTCAGATATCGCTATGCAGAACTGCTCGGGTGAATCGTGGGTTGAAATCCGGATTTGTCCGCCTGCGGCAAGAATCTGCAATCCATTCAGGATGAGGTTCAGGAGTACCTGGGTAATTTGTTCTGCGTCACACTCGATGATGGGGTTTGCTGCATCCAATTGTTCGCTTAAGCGAATCTGGCGTTTTTCGATTTGTGCCGCCAGTAGCACACTACTATGATGGATGAGTTGATGGAGATCGACAGGGGTTTTGCTCAATGCGCGTGGGCGGGCACTGTCGAGCATGGCAGACACCAAACGATTGAGGCGTTCTGTTTCACTTTCGATGAAGCCGGTCAACTCGCGGCTTTCTGCCGAGATTCCCGGATCGCGGCGCAGGATTTGCGCCGATGAGCGCAAGATGCCGAGCGGGGTGCGCACCTCGTGGGCGATGACTGAAGACATTTCCCCAACGACGGCGAGTTTG
The DNA here is from genome assembly GCF_000373965.1 of Uliginosibacterium gangwonense DSM 18521. Taxonomy (GTDB): domain Bacteria; phylum Pseudomonadota; class Gammaproteobacteria; order Burkholderiales; family Rhodocyclaceae; genus Uliginosibacterium; species Uliginosibacterium gangwonense. The sequence continues at coordinate 127,535 of NZ_KB892863.1, forward strand.
GATGCCCGGACCAGCTTGTGCCGGGATTGCTCGATATCCCGGATCATTTGTGCAAATGCCTTGCCCAATTCCTCTACTTCCCCAGTCGCGGCGGGTAATGCCATCTGTGTTGAAGAGTCATTTTTGTATTGGCGCGTGAAGTTCGTGAGCGCCACGATAGGACGGGCAATGGCGCCGCTGACCCAACTGGCGGCAGCCAATGTTGCAATCAGCAGTGCCGCCAGGATGCTCAGGGAGATGATTGCCATCCGATGTATGGGGGCTAGTGCTTCATCTAGCGGCTGGATTACCAGAACACTCAGTCCAAGGCCAGGGAAACCCGCAAAGCCTTGAGGTCGCCCCACACCGACAAGGACGGAGGAATGCCAGACGGGGCCACCTGTATGCGTGAATGCTCCGGCCGCCTGCGTGGCAGGCAGCCATTCTGCCAAAGCCTTGCCATTCAGCAGCCCCGTCTCTCTCAAACGTGTGGAGGCTGCATACACCTGCCCACGGGTGTCGATGAGCGCAATCATTCTGCCTCCTGTTGCAGAACGATCCAGCATCGCATCAATCTGACTCCAATCGTACTCAAGGACAAGCTCTCCCAAGTGTTCATTGGCAAACTGCGAGGCAATGGGCGCGCGTATAGTCAGGCTTGCGTGCTTGTCTACGTGCTGCGGCAGGTTGAGCGTGAGTTGCGCTCCGGCCAGGGATAAGCTTCGCCATGCAGGAGTGGGGGTGGGGAGGCGTTGGCCGAGTTTGGCTGGCTCGCTGCTGGCAATGATCTGGCCGTTGCGCCCTATGGCATACAACTCCCGGTATACCCCACCATAACCATTCTTGAGTTTTGCCAGAAAATTGCTGAAACGTTTGTCGACGTCCTGCACCTGCAAATCCTGAGCAACATCCAGGCTGCTCCAAGTAGCAGCGTTTTGCAGGCGTTCAAACAGGATCTTGTTGATATCCGAGGCGATAGCATCCGCCTGGGAGGCCAATCCGTGGTCGATTTCGGCCTGCATCGCCTCCCGCGCCTTGACAAAGGTCAAGGCAGCAAGAAGTATGGCGGGAACGACGCCGACCAGAAGAAATGCGCGGAGCAGGGTTTTGCGGATGGTCACTGGTGGCAGAGAGTAAATTGACAGAGAGGTTGGGCCTAAATGGCGGGTCAGAGGCGTACAAGAATCATAGCTGTGTTATGGGCAGGCAGCATCATAGCCGCAAGTGGCCCTGCTATTGCAGACGATCAAAGCACAAATGATGCCGATATGTCTCCCCGCTATGAACTGGGCCACGGACTGCGCCTGGGCAATAGTGGCTTTACTTTGGGCGGGTATGCCTCCGTAGAGTATCAAGACCGCAAGAACGAAGACCCACGATTTTCGTTGAGTAACCTGAGCGTGTTCCTGTGGTGGGAAGGCGCGTCCCGGTGGAAATTCTTCTCTGAACTTGATAGCGAAGACACGGTGGCAACACGCTACCATCTGGCAGCGGGGGAGCGGCGCTATCTGGCTTTGGAGCGGTTCTACTTCGATTATGCTTTCAATGATTCCCTGAGCTTGCGGGCTGGCAAGTTCCTTACGCCAATTGGGCGTTGGAACCTCGTCCACGCCGCGCCATTGGTCTGGACCACATCTAGGCCGCTGATCACGCAAAACCTCTTTCCAGACAACGCAACCGGTTTGTTGGCATCAGGCAATTTTCCGCTCGCCGACAGACAGATTGATTACACGCTCTACACCTCGTTGGGCGATGATCCGCATAGAGATCCGGCGCAAGACCCTTTCAGCGAAGCCTATGGTGCGCATATCAACGTTGCAGTGACTGAGAATACGCAGATCGGTGTTTCCTATACCCGTTTCGCCCAGACTGCGGTGCGGGAAGAACACAGGCAGTTGCTGGGCCTGGACTACTTGTGGGCCTACCAGGGGTATGAGCTGAGCGCGGAGACCGCTTACGTGACTTCCAGCAAAGGCGGCCCCCGAGCGGAAAAAGGTATGTTTGTACAAGGAGTTGTTCCTCTATATGGGAACCTGTACGGGGTCGGGCGGTTTGAAATGTTTCGAAGCGAGGATGCCCCACAAGCCATTCGCCGTTGGGTGTTGGGGGTGAATTATCGGACCCGCCAGTCAACATCATTCAAGCTGGAGTACATCCACGGTATTCATGATGACTATGCAGCGCCAGCAGGCATTCTCTCATCGGTGAGTGTCCTGTTTTGATGGCGACCATGCGCACCTTGTTATTGGGGCTGAGCCTGCTGCTCCTGATGGTCAGCCCTTGTGGCAGAGCAGGAACGCCAACGCCGACAATCAGCATCATTGTGGCTACCGGGGCTTCTCATCCAGGACTCAAACACGAAGAGATCGCCTTGATCTTTGCGCGAAAAAGGCGTTTTTGGGACGATGGGTCACGCATTCAAGCCGTCAATCTTCCGGCCAACAATCCTTTGCGACGCAGCTTTTCCCAACAGATTTTTAGTCGCACCCCTGAGGAACTGGAGGACTATTGGCGGAGCATGTATTTCCATGGTGATTTGCCGCCCTATGTCCTGGCTTCCGAGGAAGCGGTGATCCGCTTTGTTGCCACAACACCTGGGGCGATTGGCTATGTTTCGCATTGTGTGGTTGATGCGCGGGTCAGTGTGCTCATGCAGTTGGATGGCAGCTCAACTTGCACGCATTAAACGTGTTGCGTACCTATTGTGAGAGCCGTCCTGCAATGATTGACTGCAAAAATTGTCAACAAACATTGCGGGCTTCTCATTTTTTGCAGTGCTCTACAGGCTTGGATAAGCCAAGTGCACCTTTGTAAAAAATATATACAAATCATTTAGATAGAGCTTGGTTTGTGCTCTGTGGCACATCTGGCATCCAGTTTGCAATGGTAGTTATCAATTCGGTCGTTCAGGCCGACAACCATTTGCAACAAGGAGTCCGCCATGACGACCGCCGCGCTCTCAACGCTCTTGCCTGAAGTGTGTCCAGGGTTTGATACGGACTACGCCTCCAGGCAGAGGCGACGAAGATCCCTGTTGGGTTTGGCATCGCACACAAGGCTTGCCCATTCGCTGACCGAAGCCACATCACACCACCGGTTTGAGGTCGAGCAGTTCATCCAGCGCTGTTTCGCCGCCACCTATAGCGCGCACGTTACGCATTTTATGCCGCAACTATTCTCTCTGCGCTCCAAACAAAGTGAATTATTGGGAGCGTTGGGCGTGCGCCCGGCCAGTCAGAAATTGTTTCTGGAATGCTATCTGGATGACCCCGTGGAGGTGCTGATCAGCCGGAAACTCGGGCGACCGGTTGAGCGCCAGCGCATCATAGAAGTTGGGCAGTTTGCCGGAGATGGGGCCGGGGCTGCCCGCGCGATGATTGTGCAATTGACGGAATACCTCTATCGGCAAGGCTATCACTGGGTTGTCTTCACAGGGACATCATCCCTGCGCAACGCATTTTCCCGCCTTGGCTTGCGTCCGGTTGATGTGGCAGAGGCCGATCCGGCCCGCTTGGCGCACGACGAACAAGCTATGTGGGGAAGCTATTACCAACACCGGCCACGCGTGTTGTTTGGCGATATTGCTGAAGGCTTTGCGACGATAGGGCGCATGGCTGCCAGTCCTTACCCTATGCAGGAGGTATGAATATGAAAAGCCATGTGCTTGAGGCAATCCGCAAATACGCGCAGACATGCCCAGACAAGATTGCTTTGCTCTCCAAGGGGAGTAGTCTGTCCTATCGGGAACTGCTGGATGAAATTGAGGTATTTGCTGCACAACTCCAGGTGCATGCGCCTCGCGTATTGGGCTTGATGGCGGATAATGGAATTGACTGGGTGTTGGCAGACCTTGCCGCGCTGTTTGCGGGTATCCCCCTTGTGCCGCTGCCAGGATTTTTCTCGCGCACACAACTTCGGCATACGCTCTGGTACGCCGGAGTTGATCTGGTGCTGACCGATCAGCCAGATGCTTTGGCCGAGCGCGTGAGCCTTGCCATGACTGATGGAGGTGTGGTGTACCGCTCTCTTCATGGCATCGGCATTGACGGAAATTGTGCCGGGCTTGCCAGTCTGCCGAAAGGAACGCAGAAGATCACTTTCACCTCCGGCACTACCGGTACTCCCAAGGGTGTTTGCTTGAGTACAGAGGCTATGGAAACGGTGGCGCTGTCATTGTTCCATGTTACGGAAGCCCGCCTTGATGATCGCCATGTGTGCGTATTGCCATTGGCGACCCTGCTGGAAAATATCGCTGGAGTTTATGTGCCGCTTCTGGCAGGGGCGACATGTATTGTGCCTTCTCTGGCCGAAGTCGGTCTGAGCGGCAGTTCAGGCTTGAATGTGCTGACCCAGTTGGGGGCACTGGACTCATTGCAGGCGACGAGCGCGATTCTTGTGCCGCAGATGCTGGCCGCGCAGGTCGCCGCCATCCGGGCAGGGGCCCCAAGCCCCAAAGCCTTACGCTTCCTTGCTGTAGGTGGTGGCAGTGTGTCTCCAGCCTTGTTGCACAGTGCTGTTGAGCTTGGGCTGCCGGTGCATGAAGGTTATGGCCTGTCGGAATGCTCATCGGTTGTAGCTTTGAATCCGCCTGACGCAACGCGCCCAGGTAGTGTCGGCAAGCCTTTGCCGCATGTTCGGATTGAAATCGACCATGACGGAGAAATTCTCGTCCGTGGCGTGCACTTCTTGGGCTATCTGGGAGAGTCGCCAGAGGATGTGACGCCTGTTTTGCATACCGGCGATCTGGGGTATATGGATGAAGAGGGCTACCTCTATGTTTCAGGCCGCAAAAAGAATATGTTTATTACATCCTTTGGCCGCAACGTTTCGCCAGAGTGGGTTGAACGCGAATTACTGGCCCAGACCGGCTTGCTGCAAGCTGCCGTATTTGGTGAGGCCAAGCCTTTCAATGTAGCGGTAATCGTGGCGCATCCGTCGATGTCCCCATCAGACATTCATTCTGCGATGACCGCCGCTAACTTGCGATTGCCTGACTACGCACAAGTGGCCCACTGGATTGCAGTCAGCCAACCTTTTGCACCGGAAAACGGATTGCTGACTTCCAACGGACGACCGCGTCGCCCTGAAATTGCTGCAGCCTATTCCACCGAACTTGAAGCTCTTTACCAAGGAAACGAATCTCATGGCGTTCTACGACGAGTTGCATGAAGCCACCGCCGAGGGGCAAGCATATGTTCGCTCTGCCCCAATCATTGCAACGGCGATGGCTGGGCGAGCAACGCGTGCCCAATATCTTGCTTTTCTGACCCAGGCCTATTACCACGTTCGTCATACCACGCCGCTTCTGATGGCATGTGGTGCGCGCATTCCCGCCCATATGGAGTGGTTGCGTGAAGCCGTTGCACATTACATTGAAGAAGAAATCGGCCATCAGGAATGGATTCTCAATGACATTCGCGTCATCGGCGGGGATGTTGAAGCGGTACGCCATGGCCAGTGTGCAATCGAGACCGAATTGATGGTCTCTTATGCTTACGACACCGTGATGCGTGGCAATCCGGTTGGTTTTTTTGGCATGGTCTTTGTGCTTGAAGGCACCAGTGTGCACCTGGCTACCCAGGCTGCCACGGTATTGCAAAGCAGTTTGGATCTGCCATCCAGTGCATTTTCGTATCTGAGTAGTCACGGTTCCTTGGATATGACCCACATCGAAGATTTTCGTGGTGTGGTGAATCGATTGGAAAATGCGGATGACCGTGCTGCCGTTCTGCATTGTGCCAAAGTGTTCTTTCGTCTCTATGGCGATGTGATCCGTACCATTCCACAGGGAGAAAAGGCATGAATCTCCAAGGGAGCAAGATATTGGTGCTGGGCGCAAGCGGAGGCATCGGTAGCGCGGTGGCATATGAACTGGCAAAGGCTGGTGCGGCCTTGACTCTGGTTGGCAGACAGCGCGAATCATTGAAACGCCTGGCAAAAACGCTGGAGCAAGAGGTTGCATCAGTCAATATCCTGACCGGCGATCTGGTGGCCGACGCGCCAGGTGTGGCCCAGGCAGCCATTCGCGCTGCAACGGGTATTGATATGTTGATCAATTGCGCAGGAATGCAGGTTTTTGGGTTCTCAAACGATGAGCAGCCACAGGATACCGCCCGATTGTTTGCGACCAATGTGATCGGACCAATCCAACTGACCAATGCTTTGCTGCCGCACATGCTGGAAAGACGGCAGGGGCGGATCGTTCATGTCGGATCAATATTTGGGTCGATTGGCTTCCCGTGCTTTGCCAGCTATTCAGCGAGCAAGTTTGCTCTGCGTGGATATTCCGAAGCGCTACGCCGTGAGCTTGTTGGTACAGGGGTCAGCGTGCACTATGTGGCTCCACGCTATACCCGCACGTCCTTTAATCAGGACGCGGTGGCGCGGATGGCCGTGGCCTTGAAGATGGCACAGGATGATCCTGCGGATGTTGCGGGTCAGGTGCTCGCAGCCATCTCCAGTGATCGCGCCGATACCTATCTGGGTTGGCCGGAGAAGCTGTTTGTACGCCTCAATGCGCTTCTACCACGGCTCGTTGATCAATCGTTGATGAAACAGGTTGCGCAGATGCGCCCCTTTGCCCGCCTGAACGCAAATCGTCAAACACCCTGACCCCACGACGGAGAGAATCTGATGAAGCTACGTTATTTACCCATTTTGTTGTGCATGCTATCTACGCTTGCCAAGGCCAGTGAAACCCCGTTGCCGGAGCCTGTGGCGAACATTGCCCATCGCTGGGCTACGATCAACTATCAGATGCCTGAGAAGGAGCGTGAGTCGGCTTTCAAAGGACTCGCCCTGCAGGCGCAACAACTTGTTGATGGCAGCCCTGGCAAGGCTGAACCGAAGGTATGGCAGGCCATTGTATTGGCGAGCTATGCCAAGGCTGAGGGCGGGTTGGGGGCGTTGAGCAAAGCCAAGCAGGCGCGTGATCTGCTATTGGAGGCGGAGAAAATTGATCCCACCGTTCTGAATGGTTCGATCTATACGTCACTGGGTAGTCTGTATGCCAAGGTGCCTGGCTGGCCGATTGGTTTTGGCGACAAGAAGAAGGCCCGCTCATATCTTGAGACAGCGCTCAAGATCAATCCTGATGGCATTGATCCTCACTATTTCTATGCGGATTTTCTGGCCTCCCAAGGGGAATATGGCAAAGCCATTGAGCATCTGAAACAGGCGCTTGCCGCGCAGCCACGTCCCTCGCGCCCAGATGCTGACGCAGGTCGCCGCAAGGATGTGGAAATCTTGATGGCGTCGCTTCTGAAAGAACATGGTGACGATGTCGAGAAGAAATGAAACAAGTGTTCAATGGCACGAAGCGAGGATCTGCTTTAAAAGACAGGATCGACATATTCATGTGTGTGCTGACTGTCGCGATAGTCTTTTGGGGTACTTGTGTTTTTGCGGATTACATGGGCATTCTTAGATATTTTTTGCTGGTTTTTCCTTGATTTTTTGTTCTTTGGTCCAGTTGCCTGCCCATTCGATTGGTATGTTTTCGATGGGGCAGGTATCTGGATTCAAAAGCGCTTTTGTTTCGTGTCGTGTGAGCAACTGCTTGAGTTCGGATACCCAGGGTTGTTTCGATAGTCTTGCCATGACGGCACAGGAGCCGCCTGGTAGAGGAATAATCTTGTGCGCATCGGGACACGCCTGACCGTTCGTCGTTTTTTCAAGAACCTTCTTTCACTAAACTCCATCACTTTCCGGTAGCGGTGGTGAGGATGTCCCACGCGGCGCAAGGCCGCCTTGGTAGTGGAGCTTTTTCCATTTCGAGGTGCTTCCTCGCGCCGCCATGCACACTCGCGTGCTTTTTGCCTTACCCACCATCATGCTTTACCCGTAAAATACCGGATTGCCTATACTCATGACGAGCATGGCGCCCGTCCGCTGTGTAACCAAACCAATGCGTTTCTTTGTTGCCGGTACCGCCATGTGGCGGGCCCGCGTTTGTTTTGGTTTGAGGTGGTGAGACATGTTTTCTGGAAAGGATTTTGAGTGACTGCCGCTGTTGAAAGAGCCGATTTCGATCGTTACATGGTGCCGGTGTTTTCACCGCTGGATATGATTTTTGTAAGGGGCGAAGGCTCTCGCCTCTGGGATCAGCAAGGGCGTGACTATATCGATTTTGGCGCTGGTGTGGCGGTGACCTCCCTGGGGCATTCCCATCCCATATTGCTCAAGGCATTGAGTGAGCAGGCGGGCAAGTTGTGGCACGTTTCAAATTACTACACGAATGAACCTGCGCTGAAACTGGCCCGCAAACTGTGCGAATTAACTTTTGCCGAACGGGTGTTCTATTGCAATTCGGGGGCGGAGGCCAATGAGGCGGCATTGAAACTGGCCCGTAAGCGTGCCGTTGACAAATACGGACCCGAGAAAATTGAGATTGTCTCTTTCAACGGTTCCTTCCATGGCCGGACCTTCTTTACCGTTTCGGTGGGGGGGCAGGCCAAGTACTCCTCGGGAATGGGGCCGAATCCGGCGGGAATCGTGCATATCGATCTGCACGACGAGGCTGCGTTGCGGCGCGTGGTTGGCCCGCAGACCTGTGCGATCATCGTTGAGCCGGTGGTGGGCGAAAGTGGTGTGTTGCCCGTCAAGCCCGAGTTCCTCAAACTGATGCGTGAATTGGCCACCAAGCATGATGCAGCCTTGATTTTCGACGAGGTGCAATCTGGCAACGGGCGTACTGGCGCCTTGTATGCCTATATGAATACGGGCGTGGTGCCGGATATTCTGACCACTGCAAAGGGGATTGGCGGTGGTTTCCCTGTCGGGATCATGATGACGACTGCTGCGATGGCCGACAAGCATTTCACCCCTGGGGTTCATGGCAGTACCTTTGGTGGCAATCCCTTGGCTTGTGCGGTGTCGCTGGCCGTGTTGGATCTGATCTCCAGCCCGGAAGTCCTGGAAGGCGTCAAACGTAAGGCCAAGCATGCGGCACAACGCTTGCGTGCGATGGGTGAGCAGTTTGGCTGTTTTGCCGAGGTGCGCGAATCTGGATTGTGGTTGGGGTGTGAGCTGACACCGACGTTTGCGGGGCGTGCGGGCGAGTTTATGAAGGCCGCTGCGGCCAATGGCTTGCTTCATATTGTGGCGGGGCCCAATGTGGTGCGTATTGCCACTTCCCTTGTCATCTCTGACGCTGAGCTGGACGAGGGGCTGGACAGGATGGAGAAGACGTGTCGCCAGTTGTCAGCCTGATCGACGCGAATTTGCTTCAGACCCTGTAAGACGCCAATGACGACACTCCCCCCGTCCACCCGAGAGCAGGGCGTTGCGCCAGATGCTGCCGTGCTCTGGCGGGCGCTGGATGCGCTCGCTGCCCGTGCGGGGGAGCCCAGGGCTTTTCGTGCCTGTGCTGATGATCCCTTGCGTCTTGTCAGCCGCCTGATCACCATGCTGGACCAGCAGATGCGTGAGAAGGAACGCCTGACGCTGGCGCTTGATAGCCGCCATGATGGTTTGTGGGATTGGGATCTGCGTACTGGTGAGATGTTCTTGTCTTCCGCTTGGAAGGCCGGTTTGGGGTATCGGGACGAGCAATTCGGCAATGATCGTGCAGCCTGGGAGAGCATGATCCACACCGATGATTTACCCATGGTGCAAGACCGGATATGGCGTCATTTACGTGGAGAGGGGGAGGATTTCCACGTTGAATATCGCCTGCGCGGTGCGAGCGGCGAGTGGCTCTGGATCGCCACACATGGGCGGATTGTGATGCGCGACGAGGAAGGCAAGCCTTCCAGAATCGTGGGGACACACCGCAATGTGACTGAGCGCAAGGGTTGGGAGCTGGAGCTATTGCGGGCCAAAGAGGTGGCAGAATCTGCCAGCCGGGCCAAGAGTGATTTTCTGGCCAATATGAGCCACGAAATCCGTACCCCTATGAATGGCATCATAGGGATGACTGAATTGGCGCTGGATACCCAGCTGGATGCCGAACAACGGGGGTATCTGCAAACGGTCAAATCCTCTGCGGATGCCTTGCTATCCATCATCAACGACATTCTGGATTTCTCCAAGATCGAGGCAGGCAAGCTTGAGTTGGAGGAGATTGAATTCTCACTACCAGCGGTGATTGGGGATACCTTCAAGGCGCTGGCCTTGCGCGGGCATCAAAAAGGGCTTGAACTGGTTTTCAGCATTGCACCAGATACGCCCCAGGTGCTGCGTGGAGACCCCAATCGTTTGCGTCAGGTGCTGATGAATCTGCTGGGCAACGCGATCAAGTTTACCGATAAGGGGGAAGTCTCTCTGAACGCGCACACGGTAAGCCGGGAAGACGGCCGGGTGCGTATCGAGGTTGCCGTCCGTGATACCGGGATCGGAATTGAGCAGAGTAAGCAATTTGAGATTTTTGATGCCTTCTCCCAGGCAGACACTTCCACAACCCGTCGTTTCGGCGGCACGGGCTTGGGGCTGGCAATTTGCCGCAAGTTGGTGGAGTTGATGCGCGGGCGGATTTGGGTTGCCAGCGAGTCGGGTAAAGGGAGTGATTTCCATTTTACCTTTGAAGCAGGCGTGGTACGTAATCAGGTCAAGACTGAAAGCATTGACAACAGTTACCAGCGCATGAAGGTGCTGGTGGTTGAAGACAACGCAACAACTGCTCGTGAGGTTGGCGAAAATCTTCGGTGCTGGGGGTTTCAGGTGTCTGTGGCGGCTTCCGGGGAAGAGGCGGATGCCGCGCTCAAACTTATGGCCAAGATCGGCGATGCGTTTGACCTGATGATTGTGGACGCCAACATGCCGGACCCCGGTGGTTTTGCGCTGCCGTCCCGCTTTCATGATGCAGGTGCATGCTGTGATCGCGTCATTATGATGCTCAATTCCGATACCCAGCGCAATGATGCGGCACGCTGCCGCCAGCTTGGCGTGCGTTCCAATGTGGTCAAGCCCCTTACGCCGTCTGATTTGCTGGATGCCATCCGCTTGGCCTTGATGCCTGTTCAGGATGAGCCTGAGGTAACGCTGGCTGAATTCCAGATTGATGAGCAATTGCTGCACGCAGGCGCGGCAAAGCCGGAACGACGCCAGGAAGTGCTGTTGGTGGAAGACAATCCCGTCAATCAGACTGTGGCGACCAAGATCATGCAGCGCGCCGGGTATGAGGTCACCGTGGCGGGCGATGGACAGGAAGCCATTGAGTGGTTCGAGAAGAAGCGTTTTGACTTGATCTTGATGGATGTGCAGATGCCCGTGCTGGGGGGCATTGAGGCCACCAAGGCAATCCGGGCGCGTGAAGCCCGTCGCAGTTGGGCAATGTCCGGGCGTTGGGAGGTGACTCCAATCATCGCCATGACCGCGCACGTCATGCAGGGGGATCGGGAGCGTTGCCTTGAAGCGGGTATGGATGATTACGTCTCCAAGCCTATTCAGCCCGCAGAATTGTTTGCAGCCATTGAGCGCGTTGCCAAGCGCCTCGAAACCACTGATTTTGAAGGAATTGCGGTGTCGCAGTTAGCCGATCAGAACTGCCTCCTGCAGATCGAGCATGGTGTTGCCGATCTGGAGCAGACGCGAACCCTGCTGGAGGGGGATGAGGCGTCTGTAGACTCTTTGGTCGCAATCTTTTTGGGCGACCTGGGTAAAAACTGTGTGCAACTTGAAAAGGCGGTGGTGACCAACGACGGGAAAACGATTGGGGCCCTGGCTCACTCACTCAAGTCTTCTGTTGGGGTATTTGGAGCCGCGCTTGCGGCCGATGCCGCGTTGATGGTGGAAGTGGCTGCACGCAAAGGCGAACTGGAAGCAGCCAAGAAGGCTGTTCCAGCCCTGATTGCCGAACTCAACCGCCTCTCTGCCTATCTGCGCAGGTATCTTGAAAACAAGCAGGCTTGACGCGCTCGGTGTGGCCTTTCTCCAGGGACGCGGGCCGTTCTTCCTGTGCTTGGCTTGGCAAGCGTTGCCGAGAGGGGCGTTTTTAGGCTATAATCCATAAAGTTTTCAAGCGGGACTTGTCTGAAAGGATGAGTCCCGTTTTTCACGTCGGAAGCCCAGCATCTCCCCTTGTGTTGTGTGCCCATCGTTTGGGGACGTGGCCCGATTTCACGGATTTTAGGAGTGATCGATTGTGACGGATAACCTTTACGCCCTTCTTGCTCTTGCTGATGGAACGGTATTTCATGGACAAGGGATTGGTGCTGTAGGCAAGAGTGTTGGGGAGGTCGTATTCAACACCGCCATCACCGGCTATCAGGAAATCCTGACCGATCCTTCCTACACGCGCCAGATCGTGACGCTGACGCATCCCCACATCGGCAATGTGGGTGTGAACAGCGAAGATTGTGAATCCGACAAAGTCTATGCGGCGGGCTTGGTCATCCGGGATCTGCCTCTGCTGGTTTCCAATTTTCGTTCGGAACAAACGCTTGATGCCTATATGAAGGCCGAGAATGTGGTGGGGATCGCAGGAATTGATACCCGCAAGCTCACCCGCATCTTGCGTGAAAAGGGCGCCCAGGCGGGGTGCTTGGTTACAGCAGCCAACCAGAAGGACCTTAACGTAGAAGCCGCAATTGCTGAGGCCCGCGCCTTCCCCGGTTTGGCAGGGATGGATCTGGCCAAGGTCGTGACCACTGACAAGGCTTACGCCTGGAACTCCGGTGAATGGAAGCTTGGCAAGGGTTATGTGGAGCAGACCAAGACCGCTTTCCATGTGGTGGCGTATGACTTTGGCGTCAAGCGCAATATCCTGCACATGTTGGCCGAACGTGGTTGCAAGCTGACTGTGGTGCCTGCGCAGACGCCTGCTGCAGATGTACTGGCGATGAACCCGGATGGCGTGTTCCTGTCCAATGGCCCTGGAGATCCGGAGCCCTGTGATTATGCGATTGCTGCGGTTCGTGAATTCCTTGATCGTAGGTTGCCCGTGTTCGGCATCTGTCTGGGGCATCAGATCATGGGGCTGGCTGCTGGGGCAAAAACCCTGAAGATGAAGTTCGGCCACCACGGCGCCAACCATCCGGTTAAGGATCTGGATAGCGGCCGGGTGATGATTACCAGCCAGAACCACGGTTTTGCAGTGGATGAAAAGACCCTGCCTGCCAACGTGCGTGCGTCACACGTGTCGTTGTTCGATGGCAGTCTGCAAGGCTTGGTGTGGACGGATCGTCCCGCCCTGTGTTTCCAGGGGCACCCTGAAGCCAGCCCTGGCCCACATGATGTGTCCTACCTGTTCGACCGTTTCATCAAGTTGATGGTAGCGGCAAAGCAGTAAGAATTCCGGTTGGGTGCGGGTTTCGATCCGTGCCCCAAACAGCAACGAAATCCAGGTGTTGATATGCCCAAGCGGACAGACATTCAATCCATTCTCATCATCGGCGCTGGCCCGATCATCATCGGCCAGGCGTGTGAGTTCGACTATTCCGGCGCCCAGGCCTGCAAGGCGCTGCGTGACGAGGGTTACAAGGTCATTCTGGTCAACAGCAATCCGGCCACGATCATGACTGACCCCAATATGGCCGATGTGACATACATCGAACCCCTCACTTGGCAGGTGCTCGAACGTATCATCGAGAAGGAGCGTCCGGATGCCGTGCTGCCGACCATGGGCGGGCAGACTGCGCTGAACTGTGCTTTGGACCTGTGGCACCACGGCGTGCTGGAAAAATACAAGGTGGAGCTGATCGGTGCTACGCCGGAAGCCATCGACAAAGCTGAAGATCGTCAGAAATTCAAGCAGGCCATGGGAAAGATCGGGCTGGAATCAGCCCGTTCTGGGATCGCTCACAGCATGGAAGAGGCTCTGGCCGTGCAGGCCCAGGTCGGATTCCCTGCAATTATCCGTCCGTCCTTCACAATGGGCGGCACGGGGGGCGGGATTGCCTACAACATTGAGGAATTCAACGAGATCTGTACGCGTGGCTTGGATCTGTCGCCTACACGCGAGCTGTTGATCGAAGAATCCTTGCTGGGTTGGAAAGAGTTCGAGATGGAAGTCGTGCGTGACAAGCACGACAATTGCATCATCATCTGTTCTATCGAAAACCTTGATCCGATGGGCGTGCACACGGGGGACTCGATCACGATCGCTCCGGCGCAGACCTTGACCGACAAGGAATACCAGATCATGCGGAACGCCTCGATTGCGGTATTGCGTGAAATTGGTGTGGATACCGGGGGCTCCAACGTTCAGTTTGCGGTCAATCCCAAGGATGGCCGCCTGATCGTCATCGAAATGAACCCACGTGTGTCTCGCTCTTCGGCGCTGGCCTCCAAGGCAACTGGTTTCCCGATTGCCAAGGTGGCCGCCAAGCTGGCGGTGGGCTTTACGCTGGATGAATTGAAGAACGACATTACCGGTGGCGTGACGCCGGCATCGTTCGAGCCTTCGATTGACTATATCGTCACCAAGGTGCCGCGCTTTGCGTTCGAAAAATTCCCGCAAGCCAATAGCCGCCTGACGACCCAGATGAAGTCGGTGGGCGAAGTGATGGCCATTGGCCGTACCTTCCAGGAGTCTTTCCAGAAAGCCTTGCGTGGCCTGGAAGTGGGCTCTTATGGCTTGGATGAGATTGAGTGTGACCGCGAAGAGCTTGAGCTGGAACTCGCCAACCCTGGCTCGCAACGCATCTGGTACGTGGGGCAGGCGTTCCGTGAAGGCTTGAGCCAGCGTGAGTTGCATCAACTGACCAAGATTGATCCGTGGTTCCTGGCACAGATCGAAGATATTGTTCGCAGCGAAAAGAATCTGGTTGGCCGCTCACTGAAGAGCCTGGACGCCAATGCCTTGCGCGCACTCAAGCGCAAGGGCTTCTCTGACCGCCGCCTGGCCAAGCTGTTAGCAACAGATGAAACTGCCGTGCGTCTGCACCGCCGCAGCACTGGGGTTCGTCCGGTGTACAAGCGTGTGGATACCTGTGCGGCAGAATTCGCGTCCAATACGGCTTATATGTATTCCAGTTACGAAGAGGAATGCGAAGCCCAGCCCAGCGACAAAAAGAAGATCATGGTTTTGGGCGGCGGCCCGAACCGTATCGGTCAAGGGATTGAGTTTGACTACTGCTGCGTGCATGCGGCTTTGGCCATGCGTGAAGATGGCTATGAAACGATCATGGTCAACTGCAACCCCGAGACCGTGTCGACCGACTATGACACATCGGATCGCCTTTACTTCGAACCGCTGACCCTGGAAGACATCCTGGAAATCGTTGCGGTTGAAAAGCCGCTAGGCGTGATCGTGCAGTTTGGTGGGCAGACCCCGCTCAAGCACGCCCGCGAGCTGGAAGCTAATGGCGTGCCTATCATCGGCACCAGCCCGGACATGATTGATGCGGCGGAAGACCGCGAGCGTTTCCAGAAGCTGCTTAACGATCTGGGCCTGCGTCAGCCCCCTAACCGTACCGCACGGACCGAGGTGGATGCGATTCGTCTTGCAGCCGAAATCGGCTACCCACTGGTGGTGCGCCCCAGCTATGTGCTAGGTGGCCGGGCTATGGAAATCGTCCACGAACAAAAAGATCTTGAGCGCTACATGCGTGACGCGATCAAGGTTTCGAATGATTCACCGGTATTGCTGGATCGCTTCCTCAATGATGCGACCGAGATTGATGTGGATGCCTTGTCTGACGGCACCCAGGTGATGATCGGCGGGATCATGCAGCACATTGAGCAAGCCGGTGTTCACTCAGGTGATTCGGCCTGTTCGCTGCCGCCTTACACGCTGTCCAAGCCTTTGCAGGATGAATTGCGTCGTCAGACCGAGCTGATGGCGCGTGCCCTGAGCGTGGTGGGGCTGATGAACGTTCAGTTCGCCATCCAGGGGGAGACTGTGTATGTGCTTGAAGTGAACCCACGTGCTTCACGTACTGTACCGTTTGTGTCCAAGGCTTGCTCCTTGCCGCTGGCAAAGATTGCCGCCCGTTGCATGGCAGGGCAGAGTCTTGCTTCGCAAGGTGTGAAGGGGGAGATCATTCCGCCTTACTATTCGGTGAAGGAAGCCGTATTCCCCTTTAACAAATTCCCTGGTGTGGATACCATTCTGGGGCCGGAAATGAAGTCAACGGGTGAGGTCATGGGGGTTGGCAAGACTTTTGCCGAAGCCTTTGTGAAGAGCCAATTGGCTGCGGGTACACGTCTGCCTTCGTCGGGGACTGCCTTTATCAGTGTCAAGCAGTCAGACCGGGCCAAGTCCGTTGATGTCGCTCGTGAGTTGCTTGACCTGGGTTTCAAGGTTGTGGCCACCAAGGGAACTACGGCCTATTTCCATGAAGCCGGGCTGACAGCTATCACCGCAGTGAACAAGGTGATGGAAGGTCGTCCGCACATTGTTGATATGATCAAGAACAACGAGATTTCCTTGGTCATCAATACGGTGGAAGAGCGCCGCCAAGCGATTGTTGATTCGCGCTCTATCCGCACCAGTGCGCTGGCTGCCAAGGTGACCGTGTTTACCACGATCGAGGGGGCACGTGCCGCCTGTATGGGCATTCGCCATATGAATGAACTTGAACCTTATGCGTTGCAAGAGTTGCACGCACAGTTGAATTAAGAACAGCAATGATCAAGACTCCTTTAACTAAAAACGGTGCCGAGCAACTGCGTGCAGAGCTTCATCGCCTCAAGACGGTTGAGCGTCCCAGCGTGATTGCAGCCATCGCTGAGGCACGCTCGCACGGCGATTTGTCCGAAAACGCGGAATACGACGCAGCCAAGGAACGCCAGGGCTTTGTTGAGGGGCGTATTGCCGAGGTCGAATCCAAGCTTTCCACGGCCCAGATCATTGATCCGGCATTGTTGGATGCCGATGGCCGTTGCGTCTTTGGTGCCACGATTGACCTGGAAGATTTGGATTCTGGCGCCCGCGTGGTCTATCAGATCGTGGGTGAAGACGAAGCGGACCTCAAGAGCGGCAAAGTTTCGGTCAGCTCTCCCATCGCTCGCGCCTTGATCGGCAAGTTTGCCGGGGATGTGGCGGAAGTTCAGGCTCCGGGCGGCGTGCGCGAATACGAAGTCATTGACGTGCGTTACATCTGATGAGCCGCGTTGCCGAATATCTCTTTGCTTTGGCGGTCACCCTTTGGGTGGGCGCACTGTGGGCGATCGGTTATATTTCGGCGCCAGTGCTCTTCAATGTATTGAGTGACCACAACCTGGCTGGGACCATTGCAGGGCAGCAGTTTGGAATTGTTGCCTGGCTTGGGGTCGGCTGCGCGCTTTACCTGATGGGCTTTTTGTTTGCCAGAGAAGGTTTGGCTGCGTTTAAGACACTTGCCTTGTGGTTGATTCTGCTGATGTTTGTGCTGACTTTGGCAGGGCACTTTGGTATTGAGCCTATTCTCAGCCATTTGCGTCAGGAAGCCATGCCCCGGCAGGTGATGGAGAGTGTGTTTCGAGATCGCTTTGCCACATGGCACGGAATTGCCAGTGTGCTATACCTCATCCAGAGTGTGCTGGGTGTTGCATTGGTGACCCAGGTTTTCAAGCGCTGAAAAACAGGCATGCAAAAAAGGCGGGCCAGCTTGGCTCCGCCTTTTTTAGCTTATGGCGTAAGGTTTAGCGTGCGCTTTTGCGCAGGCGACCACTGCCCGCTGCGGGTTTGCGATAGCGTGGGGCCGGGGCGCCAACCAGCGCTTTGCGCGGTGCGTTCGCTGTGGTGGGGCGGCCTGGGCGAAGGTTGAAAGAAGGCTCTTGGGCAACCAGCTTGCGGCCACGCGCAGGTTTTGCTGCGGTATTGGGGCGTTCAACATGCAGTTCTGGATTGGGGCGATAGACCACCAGCAGTTTGCCGATGCTTTGGATCGCCACACAGCCAAGCTGGCTGCAGGTTTCAGCAAGGTAGGCGGCACGGGCTTCGCGGTCGTCACCATAAACCCGGATCTTGATCAGCTCATGAGATTTAAGGGCCGCATCGATTTCCTTGAGCACAGAAGCGCTCAGGCCATTGCCAGCTATGCTGACGACAGGGTGCAGGTGGTGGGCTTGGGCGCGTAGCTCGCGTCGCTCAATGGGAGTAAGTTCTAACATCATGATTCCTTTTCTAAACCGCGATTTTATCCGTTCCTGACCATGAAGCGTAGTAAATCCAGTAAAGCATGGATGCAAGAGCATCTGACGGACCAATGGGTACAGAAGGCCAAAGCCGAAGGATACCGCTCTCGCGCGGTTTTCAAGCTTTTGGAGATTGATAAAAAAGATCGCTTGCTCAAGCCTGGAATGGTTGTGGCCGAATTGGGCGCGGCACCAGGTTCCTGGTCGCAGGTTGTAGCACCCCGCTTGCGTCCTGGTGGGCAATTGTTCGCGCTGGATATTCTGCCGATGGAGCCTGTGCCAGAGGTGATCTTCCTGGAAGGAGACTTCAGGGAGGAGTCGGTTTTGTCGGAATTTGAGCGTTTGTTAAATGGTCGGGTTGTGGACCTTGTACTTTCTGACATGGCCCCCAATATATCGGGCATTGCCTCCAGCGATGAGGGGCGGATGATGCACTTGGCCGAGTTAGCCCTGGATTTTTCCGTCAATCATCTGCGCCCAGGGGGCAACATGCTGATCAAGGTCTTTCAAGGCTCCGGATTCATGGAGTATAGGACCGCAATGCAGAAGATTTTCCGTACTGTTGCTGCGCGCAAGCCTGAAGCATCGCGGGATCGAAGTGCAGAAGTGTACCTTCTTGGCTTGGACAAGAAGCAGGTATGATGTAGGGGATCTATCAGGCTGATTGTTTGCAGACGGGAACGTTCGTCTCTAGAATCGGTCTGTAGCCATGTATTTCCGGAATTTTGCCGGAGTGAATTGGAGTTGCCTTGAACAACGTATTCAAAAATCTTGCAATCTGGTTGGTGATCGGCGTTGTGCTGATTACCGTCTTTAACCAGTTTAATAATCGCCAGGCTGCCCAGAACACGGTGGAATACTCGCAGTTTATGGAGGACGCCAAGGCGGGCCGTATCTCCAAGGCCGTGGTGGATGTTCAGAGACGCGTTGTTGTGGCGACAACATCGGATAACCGCCAGATTACTGTCAATACTCCGTCTGATCTTTGGATGGTGGGTGATCTGATGAGATATGGGGTGCAGGTTGCATCCAAGCCAGAGGAAGAGCAATCCTGGCTGATGAGCGCACTGCTGCAAATGTTGCCTTTGTTGCTCTTGGTGGGGGTGTGGATTTTCTTCATGCGCCAGATGCAAGGAGGCGGGCGCGGTGGTGCCTTCTCCTTCGGTAAGAGCAAAGCCCGCATGTTGGATGAGTCAGCAAACTCGGTGAATTTCGCGGATGTTGCAGGGTGTGACGAAGCCAAGGAAGAGGTGGCCGAACTGGTCGACTTCCTGCGCGATCCTTCAAAATTCCAGAAGCTTGGTGGCCGTATCCCCAAAGGCGTGCTGATGGTGGGCTCTCCGGGTACAGGTAAAACCCTGTTGGCCAAAGCTATTGCAGGCGAAGCCAAGGTCCCCTTCTTCAGCATTTCCGGCTCGGATTTTGTGGAAATGTTTGTCGGTGTGGGCGCGGCCCGTGTGCGCGACATGTTTGAGCAAGCCAAGAAGCACGCGCCTTGCATCATATTTATTGACGAAATTGACGCGGTCGGTCGCCAGCGTGGTGCCGGGCTGGGTGGCGGCAATGATGAGCGCGAACAAACCCTTAACCAGTTGCTGGTTGAAATGGATGGCTTTGAAGGGCAGACAGGGGTGATCGTGATTGCTGCGACCAACCGCCCGGACGTCCTTGACCCGGCTTTGCTGCGCCCTGGTCGTTTTGACCGTCAGGTGACGGTGCCGTTGCCAGATATCCGTGGCCGTGAGCAGATTCTCAAAGTGCACATGCGCAAGGTTCCCATTGCACCCGATGTTGATCCGAATGTTTTGGCGCGAGGCACCCCTGGCATGGCGGGGGCGGATCTAGCCAACCTCGTCAACGAGGCGGCTTTGTTCGCAGCGCGTGGCAACAAGCGTTTGGTCGATATGGACGACTTCGAGCGCGCCAAGGACAAGATCTTCATGGGCGCAGAACGCAAGTCCATGGTGATTACGCCTGAGGACAAGAAGAAAACCTCATATCATGAGTCCGGGCACGCCATCGTTGGGTATCTGTTGCCTGGTTGCGACCCGGTCCACAAGGTGAGTGTCATTCCTCGTGGCCGTGCGCTAGGAGTGACGCTGTCGTTGCCGGAAATTGATCGCTTCAGCTTGTATCAGGATCAGATGTTGGCACAGATCAGCATGCTGTTTGGTGGCCGTGTTGCCGAGGAAATCTTTGTCGGGAACGTATCGACGGGTGCTTCAAATGACTTTGAGCGTGCAACGGCCATTGCCCGTGACATGGTGACCCGTTACGGCATGTCCGAAGTGCTTGGTCCCATGGTGTATGCCGAAAATGATGGGGAAGTATTCCTGGGGCGTTCTGTGACGACGCACAAGAATGTATCTGAGGCGACCATGCAAAAGGTCGATGCAGAGATCCGCCGTATTTTGGATACGCAGTATGCGTTGGCAACCAAGCTGCTGAAAGAAAATGCTGACAAGGTCGAAGCCATGACTGCAGCATTGCTGGAGTGGGAGACCATTGATGCAGACCAGATCAAGGACATCATGGAAGGCCGTACTCCACGTTCTCCCAAGTCCTTGGCGGGGGTCGCTCCCAAGCGTAGCGACGATAGTGGGCCACAGCCCAACGCTCCCGCGCCAGTAGCCTGAGCCTGTCTGCTTTTGTCGCCAAGGCCCCGCAGATGCGGGGCCTTTTCTTTACGGATGAGGATGCTTTATGTCGGTTCCCTCTTTGTGGCGGTGTGGGCGCTATACGCTCAGCTTTGATGTGCCCGCCATCATGGCCATCATCAATGTGACGCCAGACTCATTTTCAGGCGATGGTTTGTCTGGTTCTCGTGATGCAGCCATGTGTCAGGGAGAGGCTGCCATACGAGAGGGTGCGGCGATTCTTGATCTGGGGGGCGAATCTACGCGTCCTGGGTCTGAATCGGTGCCAGTACAGGAAGAACTGGATCGAGTCATGCCTGCGCTTGAGGCTTTGGTCTCGCTCGGAGTGCCTGTTTCGGTGGATACCGTCAAGCCTGAGGTGATGCAGGCAGCTATTCGGGCTGGGGCTGCGATCATTAATGATATCAATGCGCTGCGTGCTCCTGGTGCGGAACAGCTTGTGGCCCAAAGCGACGTCGGGGTGTGTCTCATGCATATGCAGGGCGCACCGCGTAGCATGCAGGTGGCGCCCCAGTATCAAGATGTGGTCAAGGAAGTGGAGGCATTCCTTCAGGAGCGCTGTGCAGCTTTGATGGCACAAGGGGTTGCGGCAGATCGACTTTGTGTCGATCCAGGTTTTGGTTTTGGCAAAACTTTGGAACACAATCTGCAATTGTTTAAAGCCCTGCCTGAATTATGTGCAAGGCGTTGGCCTGTGCTAGTGGGGGTATCGCGCAAAACCATGTTGGGCAAGCTGACCGGGCGGGATGTCAACCAGCGTGTCTTTGCGGGGGCTACGGCTGCCGTGTTGGCTGCGCAGCGTGGGGCGGCCATTTTGCGGGTACATGATGTGGCGGCAACGCGGGACGCGTTGTCTGTCTGGGCGGCCATTGAGCGGGATCGCATCAACGCCTATTGAGCATGGGCGGGCGACAAGGCACAATCCGCCACCACCATATATAAGAGAGGATCAACCAAGTGGCTCGGAGATATTTCGGTACTGATGGTGTGCGTGGGCAGGTTGGCAATAGTCCGATCACCCCCGATTTCGTCATGCGTCTGGGCTACGCGGCAGGCAAGACTCTGGTGGCGCGCGAACATCTGAAGGAAGGTGAACATCCTGCTGTGCTGATCGGCAAGGACACGCGTATTTCGGGCTACATGCTTGAAGCGGCGCTGGAGGCAGGGTTTGCTGCTGCAGGCGTGCATGTGATCCTGGCTGGGCCGATTCCCACGCCAGCGGTGGCCTATTTGACGCGTGCCCTGCGTTTGCAGGCAGGCGTGGTGATTTCTGCGTCACACAACCCGTATTATGATAACGGTATTAAGTTTTTCTCTTCCAGCGGTTCAAAACTGGCTGACGCTGTAGAAGAAGAGATTGAAGCGCATCTGGACGAACCGATGGGATGTGCAGATTCGGCTTCATTGGGCCGTGCCCGACGGATTGACGATGCTGCCGGGCGTTATATTGAATTTTGCAAGAGCACCTTCCCGACCGAACTTGACCTGCGTGGTTTGAAGATCGCAGTGGATTGCGCTAACGGTGCGGCGTATCACATCGCGCCCAAGGTGTTTCATGAGCTGGGTGCCGAGGTGGTCACTGTTGGGGCTGCGCCCAACGGCCTGAATATCAACGATGGGGTGGGTGCCACGGTGCCTGAGAGTTTGCGCCAAGCTGTGCTGACACATGGTGCGGATCTGGGAATCGCACTGGACGGCGATGCAGATCGCCTGTTGATGTGCGATCGCAGTGGCGAACTTTACGACGGCGACAAGCTGCTCTATGTGATTGCTCGTGCCCAGCACAAGGAAGGGCGTTGCAATGGGGTGGTTGGAACCCTTATGAGTAATCTGGGGTTTGAGCATGCGCTCAAGCGGCTGGATATCCCATTTTGTCGTGCCAAGGTCGGGGATCGCTACGTACTGGAATTGTTGCACGCCAAAGGCTACAAGCTGGGTGGCGAGAACTCTGGTCACATCATCTGCCTGGATCGTCATTCTACGGGCGATGGCATTGTCTCATCCCTGCAGGTATTGGCAGCGTTGCGCACCCATGGCGAATCCTTGTCCCAAGCCTGTTCTGACCTTGTCTTCTATCCGCAACGTCTGGTCAATGTCCGCATGAATGTCCGCTTTGACTGGTCGGTTGATAGCAGCATTGCTGCCGCAGTGCAGGCTGCGGAGGCTGAGTTGGCGGGGACCGGGCGGGTACTCCTTCGCGCTTCTGGCACTGAACCCTTGCTGCGGGTATTAGTGGAAGGGCAGAACCGAGATCAGGTTGATATGCTGGCTCGCCGCATTGCGGCGGTCGTGACCAAGTCTTCTGGGCAATAAGCGGCCCAGGAATGGCGTAATGCACCTGCATGAGCTGTAATTGTGACAGTGGTAATGGTTTTGTAACATTCGCGCAATACGATGTCTGTGCTTCGTCTCAACCCTTGAGGACTTATCCAAATGAAGATGATCGTGTTGCGTACTGCCATTGCACTGGCAGCGATGTCTGGCGTTGCTGTTGCCCATGCTGCAGATGTGACGGGTGCAGGTGCTTCTTTCCCCGCGCCTATCTACGCGAAGTGGGCTGAAGCCTATCAAAAGGCAACGGGTAACCGCATCAACTATCAATCCATCGGCTCCGGTGGCGGCATCAAGCAAATTCAGGCCAAAACTGTCGATTTCGGCGCGTCCGATATGCCTTTGAAGCCCGAAGAACTGAACAAGGATGGTTTGGTTCAGTTCCCCACCGTGATTGGTGGCGTGGTGCCTGTTGTGAATCTGGCAGGCGTGAAGCCGGGTGAAATGAAGTTGACTGGCCAAGTGCTGGCCGACATCTACCTGGGCAAGATTACCAAGTGGAACGATAAGGCGATCAAGGAACTGAACCCGACGCTGAATCTGCCGGATCACGATATCGGTGTGGTACGTCGTGCCGATGGTTCGGGCACTTCCTTTGTGTTCACCAACTACCTCTCCAAAGTTTCCCCTGAGTGGAAGCAAAAGGTAGGCGAGGGTACTGCACCGCAATGGCCGGTAGGTTTGGGCGGCAAGGGTAACGAAGGTGTGTCTGCTTTCGTGCAACGCCTGGCAGGTTCTATTGGTTATGTTGAATTTGCCTACGCCAAGCAGAACAAGCTGACGTACACTCTGGTGCAGAATAAGGACAAGAATTTCCCGCAGCCTGATGATCCCACCTTTGCCGCCGCTGCTGCAAAGGCTGACTGGAGCAACAGCTTCTACGAAATTCTGACCGACCAGGCTGGCAAGGATGCTTGGCCGATCTCCAGCGCGACGTTTATCCTGATGCACAAGAGCCAGGATAAGCCCGCCCAGGGGACCGAAGTTTTGAAATTCTTTGACTGGGCTTACAAAAACGGTGGCAAGTTGGCGCGGGATCTGGACTACGTTCCCCTGCCTGCGGAAACTGTGAAGCTGATCAGTTCTGCTGCTTGGGCGCAGATCAAGGACGCTTCTGGTAAATCTGTATTCGCCGCCAAGTAAGCCATGACAATCTCCGTCGAATCGCGCGGAGGTGCTTCCGAGGCCGTTTTGGCCTCGGAGGATTCCGTTATGGGGGTAGGGGAGTTGAATTCACCGTTGCAAAAGGGCATTACGTCAAAAGATGAAAAATTGGGACGTGCCCGGCACGATGTTCTTGATATCGTCTTTGCATGGCTGACGCGCTCAGTCGCATTCCTGGTCCTGGTCATTCTGGCCGGGATTCTTGTTTCCTTATGTGTCGCAGCCTGGCCGAGCATCAAGGAATTTGGCCTCAACTTCCTGATTACTACCGAGTGGAATCCGCCCATGCAGAAGTTCGGGGCGGTGGTGCCGATCTACGGCACTTTGGTGACCTCGGCTATCGCGCTGTTCATTGCGGTACCGGTGAGCTTCGGAATCGCGCTGTTCCTGACTGAACTCGCCCCCGTTTGGATGCGTCGCCCGCTTGGGGTCGCTATTGAACTGCTTGCTGCGATTCCCAGTATTGTGTACGGCATGTGGGGCCTGCTGGTGTTTGCCCCGATATTTGCAGATAAGGTCCAGCCTGCACTGACGGCTACCCTGGGCAAACTCCCCCTCATCGGGGCGCTGTTTCAAGGGCCCGCGATGGGGATCGGCCTGCTTTCTGCCGGTGTTATCCTCGCTATCATGATTATTCCCTTCATCGCTTCGGTGATGCGGGATGTGTTTGCTGTGACCCCGGTAATGGTCAAGGAATCTGCCTATGGCTTGGGATGCACGACCTGGGAAGTGGTGTGGAACGTTGTGCTGCCACATTCCAAAGCGGGTGTGGTAGGTGGCGTTATCCTCGGCCTGGGGCGGGCATTGGGTGAAACCATGGCGATCACATTCGTGATCGGTAATACCAACTTCCTGTCTTCGGCTTCACTTTACATGCCAGGCAATAGCATCACCTCGGCCCTGGCGAATGAATTTGGCGAAGCATCACCAGGTTTGCATACCTCGGCATTGATGGAACTGGGGTTGCTACTCTTTGTGATCACACTCATTGTCCTGATGCTTTCCAAACTATTCCTGGCACGTCTTGCAAAAGGCGAAGGTACAAAGAGCTGAGTGAGAATATTCATGCAATTGCATAGCAAACGTAAGCTCGTCAATAAAATTGCCTTGTCACTGTCGCTGGGGGCAATGCTGTTTGGCTTGTTCTGGCTGGCCTGGATTCTTTTTACCGTACTGGAATCAGGTATCTTGGCTTTTTCAGTCGATTTGTTTACCCAAATGACGCCCACAGTTGGCGTGCAAGGGGGCGGGCTGGCAAATGCGATTGCTGGCAGCGGCCTGCTTGTGGCAGCAGGCGCCTTGATTGGCTCACCTTTGGGTATTCTGGTGGGGATTTATCTGGCGGAATATGGCCAAAGCACCTTGTTGGGCAAGCTGACCCGCTATGTGAATGACCTTTTGTTATCTGCGCCTTCCATTGTGATCGGCCTTTTTGTTTATGCCGTTGTGGTGGCAAAGACGGGGCAGTTCTCTGGCTGGGCTGGGGCTTTGGCCTTGGCACTGATCGTGATTCCCGTGGTGGTTCGCACAACCGAGAGCATGTTGCTGCTCGTTCCCAACTCTTTGCGGGAGGCCGCCTATGCCTTGGGGGCGCCAAAGCGCACGGTGATTTTGTGGGTCACCTTGAGAGCAGCTAAAGCTGGGGTCGTGACCGGGATTCTGCTGTCTGTGGCGCGGATTGCGGGGGAAACCGCTCCCTTGCTCTTTACCGCCTTGTCCAACCAGTTTTGGAGCTTGGACATGTCTCACCCCATCGCCAATCTGCCAAAGGTGATCTATGAATTTGCCATGAACGGCGACCCCAACCTTCAGCGTCTTGCCTGGGCTGGGGTGTTGCTGATCACCCTGGGCGTATTGGCACTGAACATCGTTGCGCGCGTATTCTTCCGCCAACAACACTCGAACTGAGCATTAGACTGAATTTCTGGAGAAGATGGCGATCATGAGCAATCTGGTGTCACAGATCGAATTCAAGAATTTTAATTTTTACTACGGTAAATATCACGCGCTCAAAGGGATCAATCTGGGCCTGAGCAAAAACAAGGTGACTGCCTTCATTGGTCCCTCGGGCTGCGGCAAGTCTACCCTGTTGCGTACCATCAACCGGATGTACGACCTTTACCCGGAACAGCGCGCGGAAGGTGAGTTGCTGCTTGATGGGCACAATATTCTTGGTCGGGATATCGATTTGTCAGTACTGCGGGCCAAGGTTGGGATGGTGTTTCAGAAGCCCACTCCTTTCCCCATGTCGATCTATGACAATATTGCGTTTGGGGTGCGTCTGCATGAAAGCCTGTCGAAGGCTGAAATGGACGAACGTGTTGAATGGGCCTTGCGCAAGTCTGCGCTGTGGGATGAGGTTAAGGATAAGCTCTACAAGAGCGGTATGAGTCTGTCTGGTGGTCAGCAACAACGCCTGTGTATTGCACGTGGCGTGGCCGTCAAGCCGGAAGTGCTGCTGCTTGATGAGCCGACTTCCGCACTTGACCCCATTTCAACGATGCGGATCGAAGAGTTGATTGATGAGTTGAAGAACGACTTCACCATTGTTATCGTCACACACAATATGCAGCAGGCTGCCCGCATTTCGGACTTTACAGCCTATATGTATCTGGGCGAGTTGATCGAATTTGGGGAAACCGACCGTATCTTTGTGAAGCCGAGCAAGAAGCAGACCGAGGATTACATCACAGGGCGTTTTGGCTAAAAAACGACAGGGGCTTGCATTCTGCGAAGAGGCAAGCCATAGTTTTAGCCGAGGTCTTGTAAGGTATGTTGATCTTGAGTTTTGCCCATTCCAGGGCGCCTGAAGTAAGCGACCACAGCGAGCCTCCAGTGCAGCAATGCTGCGGTTATTGTTAATTCTCGGGACGCTTATTGATCATGGCAACTGGTATTGTGAAGTGGTTCAATGATTCCAAGGGTTTTGGCTTTATCAAACCTGATGATGGTGGTGAAGATCTTTTCGCGCATTTCTCTGCTATCCAGAGCAAGGGGTTTCGCTCTTTGGCCGAAAATCAACGCGTAAGTTTCGACGTGACAACCGGCCCGAAGGGCAAGCAAGCTTCGAACATCAAGATTATTGAATAAGACACCGGCTTCATCCGTGCAAGGATGGGGCCGCGTGATTTACAAAAGCCCGGCCCGCCGGGCTTTTTTACATTTGGCTTGCGTTGTGCAGTGGATATTGTCTGCGTTTTTGCTTAGTCTTCCATACAGTGAAGAATTCGATATCCATTAATCTGCAATCAGGAGTACACCGTGAGTGAAATTT
Source organism: Uliginosibacterium gangwonense DSM 18521 (assembly GCF_000373965.1). Classification (GTDB taxonomy): domain Bacteria; phylum Pseudomonadota; class Gammaproteobacteria; order Burkholderiales; family Rhodocyclaceae; genus Uliginosibacterium; species Uliginosibacterium gangwonense. Next base: position 154,940 of record NZ_KB892863.1, read on the forward strand.
GCTGGACTGAAGATCTGAGTGTTGGTAATCAAGCCATTGATGATGATCACCGCCACTTATTTGCGTTATTGGACAACCTCCAACACACCATGCCCCAGGGCTTGGTGACGCAGGATGCCGCAACGGTTGTTGAGGATCTGGCGCACTACGTAGAGGCCCACTTCCAACGGGAAGAAGAGTTCATGCAGCGAATTGGTTTTGAGGGCTATGTTGCCCACAAGGCTGACCATGACCGCTTTGTGAGCGAAGTACATGCCCTGCAATCCCGTCTGGATCGTGGTGCGCAAACGCTGACGCTGGATATCGACAAAATGCTGAGCGACTGGTTCCGCCGCCATGTGTTGGTGCTGGACATGGCTTTGGCTGCTGCGGTAAAAGAGAAGGCCGGTGCCTAAGCCAGACTGTTTCTGACGACCGGATAAGACATCCCTACCTTGCTGCTTCCTTGCCCAAGGCGTTCGCTTTGGGTCAGGTGGCTACCCGGCGCAGCCGGTGCGGCCGATAGCACCTCATCCAGCCAATTTTTGAGGACTTCCCAGTCGGTCAGGTATTGTTCCACCTTGGTACTCGGGAAATCAAATAGTGACAGGCCCCGCTCCATACATCGGGCGTAAGCCTGCGCCATGCGGATACAACCCAGCAAGGGAATATCCTGCGATTGTGCCCAGGCGGCAAGTTCAGTGGCTTGCCCGGTTCGTCCATCAACCCGCATCCCAACACAGACAAGGCGGCATTTGCCCGTGGCTACACGGGGGAAACTGCGCAATTCCTTGATGCTTTCTGCTGCGGCCATGCGATCAAATACGCCAGGCGTGAGGGGGATCACAATTGCATCGGCATGCATGGATACCTTCATGAGGCTGAAGCCGTGAAAGCCACCCGGGGTATCGAGGACGACCTGCCGAACGCCAGCAGGTGGGCGGGCAAACTTGTCTTCGTCAATCGACCAGCCATGAATCTTTGCCTGCTCGGCGCCCCGCAAACTGAGCCAGAGCCGTGAGGACTGTAGCCGGTCTACGTCTCCCAGCATCACATCTTCACCCAAAGAGGCCAGGTAGGCTGCAATATGTGTAGCCAGCGTAGACTTACCTGACCCACCTTTGCGATTGACAACCGCGATAACAGTCATGTGACTCCCTGAATGAGAGAGCAAAAGCCATAAAGACAAATGCCACCAAGGCTTCAGCTTTGCTTCATTGTAGGGCGTCGACGAAGTAATTCCATTTCTAAATCAACATCATTGCCGTGCTTCTGCACTTACAGTACGAATTTCACAACAGATCCAACCCCGATTCATGAAATGGGGAAGTGGACTGAAGGGCAGGGAAAAGATGCTTAGTCCGGATGATTAGTCCGTGGATTGGCTCATGGCCTCCCAATCTACGTCACCACAGACAACATGCTCGGCACCATCGCGTTCAACGCGTGTTGAGATGGTGACGCAAATTCTTCCCGTGGTGAGCGAAGCGTAAGGCCGGGTGACTTGCGGGCGGCCTTCGCCTGCAATGGCACGTTTGAAGTATTGCCGTCGAGACCATCGTGCGCCAGGCATACGTCCCAATTCCAGCAGAATATGGCTGCCTTGCCCACGCGGCGCATTCAGATTTTGGCCAATCTGGTGGCCTTCGTGATCCAGCACATAAAAGCATTGCGTCATGGGCAAGGTCAGGTAGGCCTTGGCCGCATCTTCATTGCCACATCCGTCCGCGAAGCATTGGGCCGCCTGGGCGATGGCATGGATGTAAGGTTCCAGTGCAGCGCGGCGGGAATGCTCACGCGCTGAAACTTTGACGTCATGCGTGCGCCAGAGGTTCCCCATCCGCTCGGCCAGTTCATAGGGTGAGCGGCTAGGCAGGGTTTTGGGGTGGGCAAAATAATAGCCTTGACCAAAGTCGACATCTGCATCCATGGCGATCAGCGCCTGATCTTCTGTCTCAATGCCTTCAAGCAGGACCATTGCACCGGTTTCGTGAAGAAGATCCACCAAACGCGGCAGCATGCGGCGCACCCGATCATCCTGAATTGCGCGGACGGCAAAACTACGATCAAGCTTTACGACATCCGGCTGAATGTGCCAGATGCGGTCGAAATTTGAGTGACCCGCACCAAAATCATCAATTGCCAAGCCCATGCCGAGTTCTCGCAAGCCACTGATGCCCTCTTCAAAGCGTTCCAGATCAGAAACCGATTCTTCGGTGACCTCCAGAATTGCCCGATGGGGTTCCAAACCAAAATGGCGGGTCAGCGCTTCAGAATAGGTTTTTCCATCAATCTCATGCTGGGTGGCAAACAGATTGGGGTGTACATTGAGGAATAACCAGCCTTCAGTATCCTGCGCATTGAATGTGTGCATGACCCGGCACGCCCGGTCTACCGTGACTGTTTCGCCCAGGGCGCGGGCTGCTTCAAACAGGCTGGGAGGGGGGAGTGAGGCTCCATCTGCTGTTTGTACACGAACCAAAGCCTCATGCCCCACCACACTGCTGTGGCTAAAGCTGACAATCGGCTGATATACGCTGCTCAATCGATGCGAATTCCAACCGATGGTAAGGCGACCATCAACGTATGCTGGTTGCAGCAAATAAGGTTCCAGCGGAGTAGGCAAATTCAGCCACTGGGCTGTAATGTCGTTCATCAGTCTTGTTTTCCCGGTTTTTTTTGGAACCAGTCCACAAATCTGTCGTGAAGATGAAATGAGGTTTGTGCGCTGCTCAAAATCCTTATTTGTTTCGGTTTTGTGCGGCTTCCCCATCCTTCTGGCTACAGATTATGAAAGGCTCGGCGATCTAAAACTGAATCACTTCAACCGCCATTAACGTCGTTATCGTCAAAAGTTTTGAAGACTGAAGGTGTGTAAATGTAATTATTTGTGAAATACCTTGCTGGTGAGGCTCGCTCTACCCTTTAGGTCAGGGTCTGACGTCTTGCCAAACTCGGAAAGGCTTTCATCCAAAGCGCTACAACTGTCAGGGTTCCGAGTCCTCCAATCACCACAGACGGCACAGTGCCCCACCAGGCGGCGGTCATTCCTGACTCAAATTCTCCCAACTGATTGGAGGCCCCAATAAATATCGAATTGACTGCGCTGACCCGTCCGCGCATGTCATCTGGCGTTTCCAACTGCACCAGGGACTGGCGTATCACAACGCTCACCATGTCAGCGGCTCCCGATATGGCCAACATCGCCAGGGAAAGCAGGAAGTAGGTGGAGATACCAAACACCACCGTAGTGATGCCATACAATGCAACAGAAGCGAACATGACCTTGCCTACATTGCGCTGAATAGGGTGGCGAGTCAGCCAGATCGACATCGTGAATGCCCCCACAGCAGGGGCTGAACGCAACAGACCCAGGGCCCAGGGGCCACAATGCAGGATGTCACGCGCAAAAATGGGGAGAAGTGCTGTGGCGCCGCCAAGCAGTACGGCGAAGAGATCCAGGGAAATCGCACCAAGCACAGATTTGCGTTCCCAAATGAAATGAATCCCTGCGAGCAGGCTTTGCAGGTTAACGGGTTTGCGTGCAATGGTGGCGCTTGGAGCAAGGCGGATCTGGAGGATAAATACCAGCGCCAGAACAAACAGCAGGCTGCATACCGTGTAAACCGCCTGTGCGCCTGCTACGTAGATGAACCCACCAATCGCGGGACCGGCGATGATGGCAAATTGCGCCCCCGCAGAGTTGAAAGCCAGGGCACGCGGCAGGATTGATGGCGGAACCAGCAGGGGGCCAAGCGCCTGCTGGGTGGGCATCTGAAAAGCCTTGGTTGTGCCTAAGGCGACGGATGCGATGAAGATAAATTCACGGCTGATCCACCCACCCAATGTGCCCCAAATCAAACCTAAGGTCACCAGTAATTGGCCGGCAAGGCATACGGCAAGAACGCGACTGCGATCAAACCGGTCCGCCACCTGGCCGACCACCAATGTCAGGAGCAGGGCAGGGATGAACTGTGCAAGCCCCACCATGCCAAGATCCCATGCGCTGTGCGTGAGGTCATACATCTGCCAGCCCACCGCGACCATCATCATCTGATTGGCCATGGTGGTTGCGATTCTTCCAGCCCAGAAGTGGATGAAGGAGCGGTGGACAAAGAGCGATTTTGATTGTTCCATGCCGCACATTATCGCGTGGAGACGGGCATGAGCAAACGTGAAAAATGCAAAGGCTGCTTAAGAAACCCCCGGAGGGGCTCTTAAGCAGCCTTGTTTTATGCGACGGTGACTTACTCTTTGCGTGTGTGGGGCAGCAGTAAATGCAAGAGAATGGCGACGACTCCGCACAGGCTGACGCCTTGCATAACGAAGTTGCCAATCTCGATGCTGAACCCGCCAATACCCAACACCAGTACAACCGACACAATGATGAGGTTGCGTGGCTGTTCCAGATCGGTACGGTCATTGACCAGTGTTTTCAGGCCGATGGCGGCAATTGAACCGAACAGCAGGATCATGATGCCGCCCATTACAGGTGCAGGGATGGACTGCAGCAGCGCATTGAATTTGCCGACGAAGGCCATTGCCACGGCAAATACGGCGGCCCAGGTCATGATCACCGGGTTGAAGTTGCGCGTCAGGGTTACAGCCCCCGTGACTTCAGCATAGGTGGTGATGGGGGGGCCACCGACCATCCCAGCAAACAGAACGCCAAGGCCGTCACCCGCCAGGGTGCGATGCAGGCCCGGCTTCTTTGTGTAATCCACACCCGTTACACCCCCTACGGCAATGACGTTGCCCACGTGTTCAATGGCGGGTGCCAAAGCGACCGGCAGCATGAATAACACTGCTGAAACGTTAAATTGCGGTGCCGTGAAATTGGGAATCTCAAACCAGGGTGCGGCAATGATCTTGCTGAAATCGACAACACCCATGAGGGCTGCTACGGTATAACCAACCCCCACCCCAATCAGGATGGGGACCAAGCGCAGGAATCGATGGGCAAAAATGGCGACAAGGATCGTGGTGCCCAGCGCAACCGCAGCAAGCAACAAAGCCTGGGTATTGGGAATATTGCTGCCTGCCTTGCCCATGGCCATATTCACGGCTACGCCAGACAGTGACAGACCAATCACCATGATGATCGGGCCGATCACAACGGGGGGCATGACTTTGTGAACGATGTCTGCGCCATGACGGGCAACCAGACCCGAGAACACGAAATACATCACGCTTACACAAGCCAGTGCCCCCATGGTGGCTGGCAGGCCCCATTGTTTGGTGGCAAAGATGATCGGGGCGATGAAAGCGAAACTCGAACCCAGAAAAATTGGCACTTCGCGGCGCGTGACCAGTTGAAAGAGCAGTGTTCCGACACCAGCGCCAAGTAAGGCCATGCTCGGATTTAGACCTGTCAGCAAGGGCACCAGGACAAGTGCGCCGAAAGCCACAAACAATATTTGTGCTCCAGCGATTGCCTGACGCCACGCGGGGCCGCTGGGCGCGGTGGTGGGCATGTTCATGAGAGCTTCCTCTAGATTGAATTTGACGTGGATGAGCTACAAAGCGCGCACATCCTAGCGCATACAAGGCGGAAGACGAAGTGCTAGATCAAGCAAATACACCATTTTCTATAGAAAATGGTGTATTTGGCCGGAATTTGATCGTTGCCAACAGTGATTTGCCCTGTTTAGGTGCAAATATCCAGTGCTTTTACCATCTTTAGCCAATCTCCTCGGCGTGATGGCAGGCGGCCATATGATTGTCGACCTGCCGCAAGACCGGTACTTCGCTGCGACACACCTCGCTGGCATGCGGACAGCGCCGGTGGAAGGCGCAGCCGGGGGGCGGATCGAGCGGTGAAGGCAATTCTCCGCGCGCCATCACCTTGATCTGGCGTTGCTCTGCCTCAACTCTCGGGGTGGCTGCCAGCAAGGCCTGGGTGTAGGGATGGCGGGGGTGATCGAAAATCTCTCGCTTGCTGCCTTGTTCCACCACGCGCCCCAGATACATCACGATGACCTCGTCGGCAATATGCTCAACGACGGCGAGGTTATGCGATATGAATATATATGCAATGTGCGTTTCGGCTTGCAAATCCATCAGCAGGTTCAGCACCTGGGCCTGAATCGACACATCCAGCGCAGAGACCGGCTCATCAGCCACCACCAGCTTGGGGCCAGTCATCAAGGCGCGGGCAATCGCAATCCGCTGGCGCTGGCCGCCGGAGAACATATGCGGATAGCGGCCATAATGTTCGGGCCGCAATCCCACCCGGGCCATCATGGCGCGGGCTTTTTCTGCGCGTTCTGCCGCATTGAGCTGGGTGTGGATGACCAGCGGCTCTTCCAGAATGCTGCCCACCCGCTTGCGGGGGTTCAGGCTGGCATAGGGATTCTGGAAAACCATCTGCACCTTGGGCCGCAGCGCCTTGCGCTGGTCGGCACTGCTGCTGGCGATATCCACGCCATCAAGCCGTAGATGGCCTGCAGTGGGGGATTCGATCATGGTGATCTGGCGGGCCAGTGTGGTTTTGCCACAGCCGGATTCGCCTACCACCGCCAGCGTTTTGCCCGCCACAAGGCTGAAGCTCACGCCATCGAGCGCACGCACCAGCCCCTTGGGTTTGAGAAAGCCGGTGGAAACCGGGTAATGTTTGGCCAGATTGTCGGCCTGCAACAAGTGATGTTCAACACTCATGACTTATTCCTTGGGGCCGCTGGTATGCAGAGGGAAAAAGCAGCGCACCTGGCTGCCAGCGTCAGGGCTGGCAAGCGTGGGCCGGGTTGTGCGGCAGGATTCTTGCGCATACTGGCAGCGTGGGGCGAGCAGGCAGCCCTGTGGCCGGTCATATGCTCCTGGCACCACCCCGGGGATGGTCTGCAGACGTTCGCGCCCTATATTGTTTTCCGGCAAGGCCGAGAGCAGCGCTTCGGTATACGGATGGCGAGGCTGGGTAAAGATGCTGGGCACCTTGCCTGTTTCCATGACCTGCCCGGCATACATCACGACGACGCGATGGGCCGTTTCTGCCACCACGCCCAGATCGTGCGTAATCAGCATCAGGGCCATGCCGCGCTCACGCTGCAGGCGTAGCAATAATTCCAGTACCTGTGCCTGTACGGTCACATCAAGCGCCGTGGTTGGCTCGTCGGCAATCAGCAGGCGCGGATTGCAGGCAATGGCGAGCGCAATCATCACTCGCTGGCTCATGCCACCGGATAGCTGGTGCGGATAGGCTGCCATGCGCCGTGCCGGGTCGGGAATCTCCACCTGTGTGAGCAGCTCCAGCGCCCGGTTGCGCAAGGCTTTACGGCTGCCGCCCTCATGTACGGCCAGAGTTTCGATCAGGTGATCCCCCACCGTAAAGCAGGGGTTGAGCGAGGTCATCGGGTCCTGAAAGATCATGGCGATGTCTCGCCCGAGCATGGCGCGGCGTTCGCGCTTGGGGAGCGTGAGCAGGTTACGTCCGTCAAAGCTGAAGGATTCAGCAGAAACGCGCCCCGGCGCATCAATCAGGCCCATCAGCGCCAGCGAGGTTACGCTTTTGCCCGAGCCGGATTCCCCCACGATGCCAACCACTTCGCCTGCATCAATCTGTAAATCCAGATGTTCCACCGCGATGATGGGGCGGGCTTCGGTACCAAAGTGCACCGAAAGATTCTTGATGTCTAACAATGCCATGGTCTTAACGCTTGAGTTTGGGGTCTAGGGCGTCACGCAAACCGTCGCCCATCAAGTTGAAAGCCAGCACCGCCAGCAAAATGGCGATACCGGGCAGGCTCACTACCCACCATGCGCTTTGAATAAATTCCAGGGCGCTGGCGAGCATCGAGCCCCACTCCGGTGTGGGCGGTTGTGCCCCCAAGCCCAGAAAGCCCAGCGCCGCAGCATCCAGAATCGCCGTGGAAAAGCCCAGTGTGCCCTGCACGATCAGCGGCGCCAGACAGTTGGGCAGCACCACAATGAACATCAGGCGCAGCACGCCAGCCCCGGCAATGCGGGAGGCCGTGACGTAATCCCGCGAGCGTTCCGCGATGGCAGAAGCACGGGTCAGGCGCACAAAGGCGGGTAACTGCACAATGGCAATTGCATACATGGCATTCATCAGCCCCGGCCCGAGCACGGCAATCACCGCGACGGCTAGCAAGAGGCTGGGCAGCGCCATGAGTACATCCATCAGGCGCATGATGCCGGTATCGGTCTTGCCGCCGCTGAACGCAGCAGTCAGGCCGAGCACAATGCCGATTGACATGGACAGCCCGATGGAAATGATCCCTATGAGTAGCGAGAGACGGGTGCCGAAAATCAGGCGTGAGAGCATGTCGCGGCCTACTGGGTCAGTCCCCAGCAGGAATTGCGCTTTGCCGCCCTCGACCCAGGCGGGGGGGGCCAGAATCGAATCGCGGTATTGTTCGATGGGCGAATACGGGGCGATCCAGTTGGCAAACAGGGCCATGAAAATGAAGAGGCCGACCAGCGTGAGGCCGATCAGCGCGCCCCGGTTGCGGCGGAAATCCCGCCACAGTTCTGCAAGTGGTGAGGGAGGCGCGCTGATACCTTCTTCCGCCACGGTCAGTTGAGAGTTGGATGTATTCATCTTTGGTGCCGGATACGGGGATTGACGACGCCATACAGCATATCGACGATGAGGTTGACGGCAATCACGATGGTGGCAGAGAGCAGGATGCCCCCTTGCACCACCGGGTAATCACGTCGGTGGATGGCTTCTACCATCCATTTGCCAATGCCGGGCCAGGAGAAAATCGTTTCCGTAAGAATGGCCCCGGCCAGCAAAGTGCCTACCTGTAGGCCGATCACGGTCAATACCGGGATCAAGGCATTGCGCAGGGCATGCCGGGTGAGTACGCGCAAGGGAGACAGGCCGCGTGCCCGTGCAGCGCGCACGTAGTCTTCCCCCAACACTTCGAGCATGGCCGAGCGCGTCATGCGTGCCAGCGTGGCCAGTGGAATGGTTCCCAGCGCAATGGTGGGCAGGATCAGGTGCGACGCCGCAGAGCGGAACGCACCGGGCTCGCCGGAGAGCAGGGAATCAATCAGCATCAGGCCGGTGACCACCTCTGGGTCGTATTCCACGGCAATTCGCCCGGATACCGGCGTCCAGCCCAGTTGAACTGAGAAGAACAGGATCAGCAGCAGCGCCCACCAGAAAATCGGCATGGAATACCCGGCCAGCGAGACGCCCATGACGCCGTAATCCACCACACTGTTACGCTTGAATGCGGCAATGATGCCCGCCGGAATGCCGATTGTCAGAGCAAATGTGATGGCGCATAAAGACAGCTCAAAAGTTGCCGGGAAGCGATCCAGAAACTCCCGCATTACCGATTCCTGCGTGACGATGGAGCGACCCAGATCGCCTTTGGCGGCTTTGAATACGTAATCTACATATTGCACGGGCAGGGGCCGGTTCAGGCCGAATTCGGTCATCAGCTGGGCGTGGCGGGCAGAGTCCATGCCGCGCTCGCCGGACATGGCCTCGACCGGATCACCCGGAATCATGTGGATCAGTGCAAACACCAGAAGGGTGATTCCCAGAAAAGTGGGAATCAGCACCCCCAGGCGGCGCAGAAAAAAAGAAATCATGTGTGCACAATCCTTCGTGTGGAAATGACACAACACCGCATCAATCAAAGACTGATGCGGTGTTTGAACTGTAGCGCAGACGCTAGCTTACTTGCTCAGATCGGTTTTGGAGAAATAATGCAAAGGCGGCACAGCGGCAGCCTTGAAGCCCACTACCGTTTTGAGCGTCGGCTCGTAGCGCAGGGAATGGGCGATGAAGACCATCGGGGCTTCCTCACGCATGATTTCCTGGGCCTTGGAATAGAGCTTGATCCGCGTGGCGCGATCGTTGCTGGCTGCTGCCTTGGAGATCGCCTCTTCAAAGTCCTTGTTGCACCAGCGCGAGTAGTTGCCGCCACCCTTGACGGCTGCGCAGGAGGCCAGCGGGCCGAAGAAGTTGTCTGGGTCGCCGTTGTCGCCGTTCCAGCCGAAGAAGCCGGCCAGATGCTCGCCTTGCTTGGCGCGCTTCATGTATTCGCCCCACTCATAGGTCAGCAGCTTGACCTTGATGCCCACCTTGGCCAGATCGGCCTGCACCATTTCCCCCATGCGTTTGCCATCCGGGCTGTAGGCACGCTGGATCGGCACATACCACAACTCCATCTCGAAGCCATCTTTCAGCCCCGCCTTGGCCAGCAGTTCCTTGGCTTTTTCGGGGGAGTATTCGTAATCCTTGATCTTGTCGTCATATGCCCACATAATCGGCGGAATCAGGTTTTTAGCCACCTGGCCGGCACCCAGGAAAACCGTATCGACAAGTGCCTTTTTGTTGATGGCATAATTGATAGCTTGGCGCACCAGTTTGTTGTCAAAAGGTTTTTTTGTGACGTTGAAGGAAAGGTAGCTGATATTCAAGCCTTCCTTCGATTGCAGATTGACAGTCGGTGTGGCCTTGAGCGCAGCAATATCCGCAGGCTTCGGATAGGCCATGACCTGACATTCCCCGGCTTTCAGCTTGGCCAGCCGCACGGAGGCATCTGGGGTGATGGAGAACACCAGATTGTCGATCTTCGGGCGGCCTTCAAAGTATTGGTCATGTGCCTTGTAGCGAACGACCGCATCCTTCTGGTAGGACACCAGACGGAAGGGTCCGGTGCCAATCGGCTCACGGTCAATCAGTTCAGGCGTGCCTGCCGCCTTCATCTTTTCGGCATATTCGGCAGACTGTATGGAAATGAAATCCATGGCAAGGTCTGCCAGGAAGGGCGCTTCCGGATGCTTGAGTTTGAAGACTACTGTGTAGTCATCAATCTTTTCCACCTTGTCCACGATCTTGGCCATGCCCATGTCTTCAAAGTAGGCATAGGTGGTTCCCGGGGTGTTCTTGGCAAACGGATGATTCGGGTCGGCCATGCGGTTCCATGTAAACAACACGTCATCCGCGTTGAAATCTCGCGTCGGCTTGTATTTGTCGGAAGACTGGAACTTCACGCCATGGCGCAGCTTGAAGGTGTAGGTCAGGCCGTCTTTGGAAATATCCCAGGAGCTGGCCAGTGCGGGCGCAATATTGGTGGTGCCGACCTCAAACTCCACCAGACGATTGAAAATCTGCGCGGAGGAGGCATCCTGAGTGGTGCCGGTGGTGAAAAACATCGGGTTGAAGCCTTCTGGGCTACCCTCGGAGCAAAACACCAAAGTCTTGGCCGCAAAGGCCGATGTTGCAAACAGGCTCAAGGCCAGTGCGGTAACAAGCGCGGTTCTACGCAGCATGAATGACCTCCATAAAAAACAGACCCCATGGGCCTGTTTAAAGTAATTTGAAAACACTACAGTGTGGCTCAGCACAAACAGTCCGCATGGAACATGCCCGAAGTTGCCCTTGGTTTGCGCAATGAGCCTCATACGCAAAGTACAGTAAACGCCTTAGTTTATATGATCTGGTCCAAAAACCTTAAATTAAGTGTGGATACCTATCGAAGAATCTGTGATAAGCCTATCTTGTAGCGCAGACGGGACGCAGTTGCGAAAGTACATGGTTTTAAAAACAATAGGTTAGATGCATTCTTGATTTTGCTGTGCTGTGCGCCCTGCACCAGTGGTTGGGGCGCCTCCATGCACAGCGGCTTTACTGCTTGGGGGTCATCTCACGCACCAGATTTTTGGCGCCATACACTTTGTCCAGGGCGGCCATAATGGCTGCCGGGTGTACGGCGATAGCGCGTTCGGTGTCATCTCCGTATTGATAATAGATACCCAAGGAGGCCAGGTTGCCATCAAAAATCAGTCCTACCAGATTGCCCGCCCGGTTGACGATTGGGGAGCCAGAATTTCCGCCCACGATATCTGCAGTCAGGACATAGTCAAGCGGCGTATCTGGATTGAGCTTGCTACGGGCCTTACGCCAGGACGGTGCCAAGTCAAAAGGTGTTTGCTGCGCAAAGCTGGTGGCACGGTCATAAAGACCTCCCACTGTTGTTTTCCACGGATGGGAAATGCCATGTTCAACATAACCCTTGGCTTCGCCGTATGATAAACGCAAGGTTCCGGTGGCATCTGGCGCGACTGCAGCACCAAAGGCCGCATAGCGTGCTTGTTCAATCTTTGCCGCAGCTTGGCTGATCAGGGTTTTGATATGATCTTCGGTGAATTGTTGAGATTCCAGCGCAATCGGTTCAAGCGCGCGTGCCAGCACCAACATTGGATCGTCAGAGGTTTCAATTGCAGCGGGACCTGCTGCCAACAAGCGCTTGCGTTCGGCCACGTCACCAATTCTGGTTTGGGCATAGATGTTGGACAGGAAGGCTTTGGCATTGCCTTGCTCTCCACTCAGGGCAAGGGTGTAGGGATGGTGATCGCCCAACAGTTCGTGCGCTTCCTTTGCACGGTCCAGGCTCAAGGCCAACTCAAGATCCTTGTAATACGGCTCATCTGTTTTGATCCGGTCCAAGGTATTGGGGAGTGCAGCGGAGCGAAACTCTGGCAGGCGTTTATCCTCTGGCAGTTGGCTTTGGCGTGCCCATTGCACCAGTAACCCTGCTTGGCTTAACAGGCCATGATAAGGAAATTTCGCCAGCCAATCGAGCTTGGCACGAGGGGTTTGGTCTGCTACTACCGCTGCCATTTCTTCCCAAGGATCACCGGCGACCTTGCCAGCACTTTTCGCGCGCAAGTCTGCTTCTTGCTGGGATTTGCGTGCAAAGAACCTGGGTTGGCTCAAAGCCTCCTGCGCGCCTGTCAGACTCTTATACCAATTCTGTAAGCCAAATAATGTTTCTGTGGCTTGCCGATTTGCCTCGGCAGATTGTTTGGCATATGCGAGCACCACATCAATGCGGCGCTTGATACCCGCCAGCATCAACGGGTTTTGTACATCGCGCAGGAAGCGCAATTGGGCCTCGGTTTTCAAGCGTTCCGTGCGACCTGGATGCCCAGCCACGAACAGAATTTCCCCAGGTTTAGGGCCTGCCGGGTCGATCTTCAGCCAATGCTTGGGGTGGACGGGCTTGCCGTCACGGTATAAACGCACCAATCCCATATCGACGGCAAAGCGTGGATACACGAAATTGTCTGGGTCACCGCCATAGAATCCCACTTGGTATTCTGGCGCAAATACTAATCGAACGTCATCGTATCGTTCACTGCGATACAGATGATAGGCAGCCCCTTGATAGAGGGACACAACTTGGCACTTCTGGCTGGCTCCACCTTCCTTTTGGCAGGTGTTCTCAATCGCCGTGATCACACCACGCCTCGCGTTGGCGCGTTCTTCATCCGTTTGGGCGGAGTCTTCCGCAGCACGTATCTTGGTGGTGACATCGACGATGTCAATCAGAACAGTGGCATCATCCCCCGAGCAGCGCAACTCCTCCGCATGACTGTGGGCGACAAATCCATTTTTCACCAGGTCGCGCTGTGCAGAGGACAGCTTGCTGACGCAATCGAGTACCACGTGATGATTGGTCAAAACCAGCCCTTCAGGCGAAACAAATGAGCCTGAGGCACCAAAGTTGACGGCAGCGCCCTGAAGATGTGCAAGCCATTGCGCACTTGGCGTAAAACCATATTGTGCTTGAAATGCGGCGACAGGCGCTTGGTTAAATGGCCACAACCCCTCGGCAGCCTGGGCGGGAAAACAGGGGACCAGTGCCAGCAAGGCACTGGAAATACGCAAACGAAACATATGCCACCTTTCTGGGGTGAATGATTTTTGGGAAGCGCTTGTGGCGATTTCCTATAAAAAGCAGACTCCTGTAAACAGGAGTGGCTCAAATCCTTGTTGCGGCACTGACACTCGTACTCGCAATGAGTGTAAACCTTATGCAAATTTCTTGCCTGTTTTGAATGTGTCGGCTACAGCTTTGAGGGTGACAACATTCCGTTGCGTGAGAAACGTTCTTCTCAATGCACAGCAGAAAGCTTGCTGGTTTGTTTGGGCGTGGCCCGGTTCTGAGAGGGGCGATAAAAACTATAATATTGACTATACAACCAAATAGCAATATAGTGATTTAAAGGTTTCGTCTTGATGGTTTAAAGGGGCACAAGATGCGTATGGATGCGGTGATTCTGTCAGTCGTGCTCGTCCTGGGCAGCAACTGGGCTGCCGCTGCAGAGTTGGCGACGGCCCCTGTCCGTGAGGTGCGAGGTGATGAACTGTTCGTTGCCGAGGCCGTGGTTGAGGCTGTCCATCAGGGCGTGATCTCTCCCCAGGTATCGGGGCGGATTACCCAACTGATCGTGAAGGCAGGGGATTCTGTTCAGAAAGGCCAAGTGTTGGTCCGCATTGATGCGCAGGCGGCCGCCCAGCAAGCGAGCGCGAGTCAGGCCCAGGTGAGCGCTGCACAGGCACAGTTGGACGTGGCCCGTAAAGAGTTCGAACGCCAGCAGCAACTCTTCCGCAAGCAATACATCAGCCAGGCGGCACTTGATCAGGCCGAAGCGCAATTCAAGGCAACGCAAGCCGCTGTACGCAGCTCAACGGCTCAGGCGGGGGCGGCTGGGACTCAAACGGGATTCTATACACTGGCAGCACCATTTGCTGGCACGGTGGCTGAAGTCTCTGGCGAGCAGGGAGATATGGCGATGCCGGGCAAGCCTTTGCTGACTGTCTTTGATCCAGGCTCCATGCGGGTGGTTGCCAATTTACCTCAGAGCAAGCTTGCTCAATTACAAAACAAAGCAGAAGTACGTATCGAACTACCAGGCTTGCCAGTTGGGCAACGCAAGCTGATTGCCAGCAGCCTCACTGTTTTGCCGACTGCCGATACCACAACTCACACGGTACAGGTGCGTTTGGGCTTGCCTGCTCTATCCGTGCAAGTATTTCCCGGCATGTTTGCGCGTGCCACCTTCCGTCTGCAAGGCGGCGAACACGGTCGCCTGATGATTCCTACCCAGGCAGTCATTCACCGTACCGAGTTGGATGCTGTGTATGTTCTCAGCCAGGGCAGGGCAATGTTGCGCCAAGTTCGCTTAGGTCGGGCAGGCGAGGGGGAGGTCGAAGTCTTGTCCGGCCTCAACGCAGGGGAGCGTGTTGCCCTTGATCCCATTGCCGCATCGCGCAGCCACTGAGAGGCAGGATGATGAGCGAACACAGTGCGGAACACACACTCGGTATTTCGGGGCGAATCGCACGCTATTTCCAGGCGGCTCAGATTACGCCCTTACTGGCTTTGCTCGCTGTCCTCCTGGGGCTATTTGCGGTGCTGGTCACCCCACGTGAGGAAGAGCCCCAGATCAACGTGACGATGGCCAATGTGCTCATCCCGTTTCCCGGCGCTTCTGCGCAGGATGTGGAACAGATGGTGGCAGGGCCTGCCGAACAGGTGCTTGCCCAAATAGCCCATGTAGAACATGTGACGTCCGTTTCCCGCCCCGGCATGGCAGTGGTGACAGTGCAGTTTGAAGTGGGTGTGCCACGAACCGAAGCCTTGGTCAGCTTATACGACACGATCCATTCCAATGCTGATTGGTTACCCAGCAATCTTGGCGTCGGGCAACCCATTATTAAACCCAAGGGGATTGATGATGTTCCCATTGTTGCCTTGACGCTGTTCTCGAAGAACGCAGAAGTCGGCAGCTTCGATCTGGAGCGCGTGGCGCACTCGATCGAGGCCGACCTCAAGCGTGTAAAAGGTACGCGTGAAGTCACTACCCTGGGCGGCCCGAAGCGTGGCGTGCAGATCCTGCTTGATCCGGCGCGCTTGCAGTCCGCTGGCCTTACCGTAGCGGATCTACGCGTGGCGTTGCAGAGCGCCAATCTAGGGTTGCCGATTGGGGATCTGATCGTGGGCAACAAAGCCATCAGCCTTGAGTCTGGCCCATTTTTGGACGACGCACAGGCCGTGGGAGAGCTGGTAGTTGGGGTGCATAACCGCGCGCCTGTGTTGCTTAAAGAGGTGGCAGAAGTTCGAGATGGCCCGCTGCAGCCGGAGCGCTACGTCTGGCATGGAGTCACGGGAAAAGAAGGCGGCGAATACCCAGCCGTGACCATCGCCGTGACCAAGAAGCCCGGCCAAAATGCCGTCGACGTAGCAAACGCCATCATCCATCGTGTAGATCAGCTTAAAAACGTGGTCATTCCGGCTAATGTTGACGTGGCGGTTACACGGAATTATGGCGAAACGGCGAATGACAAAGCCTTGAAGCTCATTCAAAAGCTACTGTTTGCTACGACCGCCGTGGTCGCCTTGGTGTTCTTTGCGTTAGGTCGGCGTGAAGCGGCGATTGTTGGCACAGCCGTGGTTCTCACGTTGATGGCGACGCTGTTTGCGTCCTGGGCCTGGGGCTTTACCTTGAATCGCGTCTCGTTATTTGCGCTGATATTTTCAATTGGCATCCTTGTTGATGATGCCATCGTAGTCGTTGAAAATATTCACCGCCACAAGGTGTTGCATCCAGAAAAGTCACTCACAGAATTGATTCCTGGGGCTGTGGACGAGGTCGGCGGCCCCACCATTTTGGCGACCCTGACCGTGATTGCGGCCTTGTTGCCGATGGCTTTCGTCTCTGGCCTGATGGGGCCCTATATGAGTCCGATTCCCATCAATGCCAGCATGGGGATGGTGCTTTCGCTGGGGATTGCTTTCGCCGTAACGCCCTGGCTGGCACGTCTGTGGCTCAAAGATACTGTACATCCAGAGGAAACAACGCCTGGCGTGGGTGGGCGACTCAATCGTATCGCGCATCGTGTATTTCCTCCCTTTCTTGATGAAAAGCGCGGTAGCAGAAACCGTCTGAAACTGTGGCTGGGGGTCTTGCTATTGATCCTGTTTTCAGTCCTTTTGCCCATGGCAAAGCTGGTGGTGCTGAAAATGCTGCCATTTGACAACAAATCTGAATTCCAGGTGGTGGTCGATATGCCCGCCGATTCTCCTCTGGAAAACACTGCTGCCGTATTGCATGAGATGAGTGCTTACCTCTCTACCGTGCCGGAAGTTGTCAATTACCAAGCCTATGCGGGCCTGTCCGCCCCCATCAATTTCAACGGATTGGTGCGTCAATACTACATGCGCGCAGGGCGGGAATTAGGCGACATCCAGGTTAATCTGGTCGACAAACATCATCGTAGCGACCAAAGCCACGTAATTGCTATGCGTGTTCGGCCTGCCTTGCAAAAGATTGCCGCACAGTACAATGCGCGTGTCAAAGTTGTGGAAGTTCCGCCTGGCCCGCCTGTGCTCTCACCCATCGTGGCAGAAGTGTATGGGCCAGAAACTTCGGGGCGGCAGACACTTGCCCATGCAATTCGCAAAGTATTCAGCCAGACAGCGAACATTGTTGATGTGGATGACACCACTCTCGCCAGTTCCGCTAAACAGGTACTCGTGGTTGATCGAACAAAGGCTGCACTGCTCGGCATTCCCCAACACGCCATTGTGACGACACTGGCAACTGGCATGGGAGGAGAAGCCGTCACCTATCTGCATGACGCCAGCAAATACCCGGCGGCAAACCTGTTGCGTCTGCCTGCGGCGGCGCAAGGCTCGTTGGATGAAGCGCTGGCGCTCACCGTGCGTGCGGCCTCCGGGCAACTTGTACCGTTGCGCGAACTGGTTACCCTGACCAATACCACTATCGATCAACCCATTTATCACAAGGATTTGTTACCCGTCATTTATGTGGTGGGCGATATGGCGGGGCAACTCGACAGTCCGCTCTATGGCATGTTCAGCATGCGTTCCGCCATAAAGGAATTGGCGATTCCAGGTGGAGGAACACTTGATGAGTACTTCATCCACCAACCCGAAGACCCGTATCGAAACTATTCGATCAAGTGGGATGGCGAATGGCAGGTGACTTACGAAACCTTCAGAGATATGGGAGCGGCTTATGCGGTAGGGCTGATCTTGATCTACCTGCTGGTGGTGGCGCAGTTCGGCTCATACCTCACGCCTTTGATAATCATGGCTCCTATCCCACTTACCATTATTGGTGTGATGCCTGGCCACGCTTTGTTGGGCGCGCAATTTACCGCCACATCCATGATCGGCATGATTGCCTTGGCAGGCATCATCGTGCGCAATTCTATCTTGCTCGTCGACTTCATCAATCTACAGGTAGCAGCAGGCGTTGAGTTCCGTGAGGCGGTGATCCATTCGGCTGCAACGCGTGCCCAGCCCATTATTCTGACGGGGCTGGCGGCAATGATTGGAGCATTGTTCATTTTGGACGACCCCATATTCAATGGTCTGGCTATCTCACTGATTTTTGGCATTCTTGTGTCAACCTTGCTGACTTTGGTTGTGATCCCCTTGCTCTATTACGCAGCATACAGCAAGAAATTCAAATCCTCGACGGAAGGTGATACTGCGTCTATTCCCCCTAACCCTTGATAAAGAGGAACATCATGAGTTCATGGCAGATTGTGCGTATTGTGGCAGGTAGTTTCATCTTGATTTCGTTGGCACTAGGTGCGCAGGCGAGCCCCGTCTTTCACAATGCAAATTGGCTGTGGGTGACCGCTTTTGTGGGCGCGAACTTGCTGCAAAGTGGCGTGACCAAATGGTGCTTGATGGAAGTGATTTTACGTAAGTTGGGTGTGAAGCAAGGGTGTTGATTGCCTGATGGTTGACGTTGTTGATATGGGCAACCAAAAGCGGTAAAAGGCGCACGCATTGTGGAAGCCTAGCGTTCGCGCTGGCGCTACGGAAAACTCTTTGGCACCTCACGCCACTTCATACTAAACTCCTGTAGTTGGCTTGTTTTGATTGTTTGTTATGAGTGATGACATTCTTTCATTCCTGATTATTGTGCCTGATGGCGGTATGCTGTTTGAAGCTGCCGGTGTTGCCGACATCCTGATGCGTGCCAATCGCCTGAACACTGGCGTGCCCGCGACGGCGCGTTATGAGGTCAGAATCGCAGCGAGCCACCCGCACCGCATGGTACGTGGGCAATCGGGGCTCAATCTCGTTGCCGATCATGCGCTGGAGGAGCTTGATCCCGAACTGCCGCGCGACACGATCATGATCACCGGCCGGGGGACTTCCGAATTGGAGGGGCGTTTCGTCTCCGACTGGGTGCGTCAGGCCGCACCGCACGCCAGGAGAACAGTCTCGGTATGTGGGGGCGCGTTGCTCTTTTGGCGCAGGCGGGTCTTCTGGATGGACGCCGTGCCACCACGCACTGGCGCTTGCTGGATACGCTGCAAAATGACTATCCGGCGATTCAGGTTGAGCGTGGGCCGATCTATGTGCAGGATGGCGCAATCTGGACCTCTGCGGGGGTCACGGCGGGATTTGACCTCACCCTGGCGCTGGTGGAGGCTGATATGGGCTTCACGCTGGCGCGAGATGTGGCACAGGATCTCGTAATGTATCTGCGTCGCCCGGGCGGGCAGTCGCAGTTCAGTCGTTACCTGCTGAACCAGGCACGAACTCCAGGCCCGATCAGGGACTTACAAACGTGGATACTGGAAAACCTTGCACAAGATCTCTCGGTTGAGGCGCTCGCCGAGCGGGTTGCAATGAGTCCGCGCAATTTCACCCGCGTCTTCACGCGGGAAACGGGTGCACCGCCAGCCAAATTCGTCGAGGAAGTTCGCCTGGATGCCGCACGGCAGCGACTGGAGCAGGGAGACGAGGGAGTTGAGCAGATCGCACTCATCACCGGCTTTGGTAATGGGCTGAACCTGCGTCGCGTCTTTGAGCGCACTCTTCAGATCACACCCTCTGAATACCGCAAGCGCTTTGCTGCAAGTGAGATGGCGTAATTTGATTGTTTGTTGTCGTTTACGCCGTTTGTGTGCTGTCGTACTGTTCTTCCGAGGTCAACAACGGAGGAATAGATCATGGTGAAAATAGGCATCAACGGATTTGGCAGAATCGGGCGGAATGTCTTGCGTGCTGCATTAGGACGCAACGATTTCCAGATTGTGGCGATCAACGATCTGACCGACGCCAAAACCCTTGCCCACTTGCTCAAGCACGATTCCATTCTTGGCGCGCTTCCTACCAGCGTGGAAACCCGCGACAAGCAACTGGTGGTTGGTGGGAATGCGATTCGCGTATATGCAGAGCGCGATCCAGGCGCGATACCCTGGCATGAAACAGGTGTTGAAATTGTGATTGAAGCCACCGGTTTCTTTACTGATAAGCGCCAAGCCGAAACGCATATCACCCAGGGCGGTGCAAAGCGGGTCATCATTTCGGCACCAGGGAAGAACGAAGACCTGACGGTTGTTTTGGGTGTTAATGACTGTCTGTACGATCCAGCCCGTCATAAAGTGGTCAGCAATGGCAGTTGCACCACCAACGGGTTGGCGCCTGCCGCGCTTGTGTTGCACCAGCAATTCGGCATTGAGTACGGCCTGATGAATACCACTCACGCTTACACCAACAGCCAGGCCTTGCACGACCAGCCGGAGAAAGACTTGCGGGGCGCCCGAGCTGCAGCACTCTCGATAGTGCCTTATTCAAGCGGAGCAGCCAAGGCGATCGGCAAGGTCATCCCTGACTTGGATGGCCGTTTGACGGGCTATTCGCTAC
Source organism: Uliginosibacterium gangwonense DSM 18521 (assembly GCF_000373965.1). Taxonomy (GTDB): domain Bacteria; phylum Pseudomonadota; class Gammaproteobacteria; order Burkholderiales; family Rhodocyclaceae; genus Uliginosibacterium; species Uliginosibacterium gangwonense. The sequence continues at coordinate 175,387 of NZ_KB892863.1, forward strand.
GAGTGCCCGTACCTGTGGTTTCGGTTGTGGATCTTTCCGTAACGCTCAAGCGTGAGGTCACCGTCGAAGAGGTCAACGCTGCTTTTCGTGCCGCAGCCGAATCCGGCCTGCTCAAAGGTATTCTTGGCTATAGTGATGAGCCGCTGGTATCCAGCGACTATCAGGGCGACCCGCGCTCTTCGATCATCGACGGTCTCTCAACGCTTGTCATCGGAGGAAAACTCGTCAAAATCCTTGCCTGGTATGACAATGAATGGGGATTCTCGAACCGACTCGTTGAACTGGCTGTGCTGATGGAGCAACGGGGACTGTAAGCATTTTACGCGGCGCATGGGTGGCAAGCCGAACGCATCAACTGGCGTCCGGCTTGCTGCCCAGATTCCTGCTTTATGCCTGGGGGAATCTCTCACGCAGGCGATCTATGGTGGTCTGATCGCCGCGCACGCTGAAAAATGCTCCTGCTTCATCTGCGCGCTCGCCCAGCACTTTGCAGTTGGCATAGATGTCACTACGCATCTGTTGGGCGGACCAGGGCAGGAAGATTTCTGCTTCGACCAGATCTTGCTGGAAGAAGGAGATGATTGCTTCGCGCAGCTTGCTGACATCCTCAGTGCGGCGGGCACTCATTACAATGCAGGAAGGGTATTTCTCGCGCAGCGTTGCTTCGCATTCCGCTTGGGCTGCCGCATCACCCACGTGATCGATTTTGTTGAAAACGCGGATACGCGGCATCTCGTTGGCATTGATTTCAGCCAACACTTCGTCGGTGACTTCCAATTGGCGCTGGAAGCCAGGATCACTGGCGTCAATCACGTGCAGCAAGAGTGCGGCATCAAGAGCTTCGTCCAGCGTGGATTTGAATGAAGCGACCAGCCCATGAGGCAGATTCTTGATGAAGCCGACCGTGTCGCTGACTAGTACGCGGGGTACGCTTTCTGGTTGTAGCGTGCGCACGGTGGTGTCGAGCGTGGCGAAAAGCTTGTTCTCAACCAATACCTCGCTGCCAGTCAGTGCGCGCATCAAGGTTGATTTCCCCGCATTGGTGTAGCCAACCAGCGCCACGCTGGCTTGGCTCTGGCGTTCTTGCCGACGCGCACATTGGGTTTTGCGCTCCACCTCCATGGCCGTGATTTCCAGTTGCAGCTCGGCGATACGGTCGCGGATCTTGCGCCGATCCAATTCAGTGTGCGACTCACCCGCGCCCCGGCCACCTACGCCGCTGCGTTGCCGCCCCTGCGGCCCGGCGAGTTTTGCTGCCTCGCGCAAGCGTGGCGCCATGTACCCCAGGCGTGCGATCTCCACCTGCGCCCGTGCTGCGCGGGAGCGTGCATTGCGGTGGAAAATTTCCAAAATGACCATGGTTCGGTCCATGACCTGGCAACCGACCTCATTTTCCAGGTTGCGGGCCTGAGAGGGAGAAATCTCGTGATCGACGAACAGCGCCTGAATTTCATCGTCCTCGCTGCCGCCTGGAGCTGCCCCGCCACTTACGAAGTCGTGGATCTCCTGGCGCTTACCCACCCCCAGATAACCTGTGGTATCGAACCCGGCGCGTTTCTGGATGAAGGTCTGTACAACCCGAAACCCTAGTGTTTTAGCCAGTTCTCGAAGTTCTGTGATCGACGCCTCGAATTCAATATCGTTGACTGTGGGTAATTGCACCGCCGCAACGATGGCATACCGTGGTTTGTCCTTGACTTCGCTTTGCATTCAGGATTGGGGGCTTTAAGAGTAAAGGCGAATAATAACCGTTAATTGCGCTGCTTGCTGCTTCAATGTACAAGGCGAAGCAATGATTTGCGCTGTGCGGTAGTGAAGACCGGTGAGTTGGGTACGGCGCAAGCGCTGCTTTTCTGAGCTGCCTGCGCAGCTGTCAAGTCCGCCCGTATGCCAATCGTTTTCGTCTTGAGCGCGTAGCAGGTTATGCCTGATCGTGTTTGTGGGGATCGCGCCATGGGTGTTGAATTGACTGACATCATCCACAATCCAGAGCCGCGCACCGTGATCCAGACCACGAATTATGAGCAGAACTCCCAAATCCGCGTATCTCACGGGTTCGGCCACACGCGTGGGTTGGAGTCTTATGTTCAAAGCCATTTACGGCCTTCCGCAACGAAACCTACCCTTACGACCGTATCTGCATCGAATGCCGTACTTGCTACTGTAGTTTTGTGTTTTGGAGGATTACACTCGAAATTGAAACAGTTCAGGGACGTGGCTAGCCGCTGAAGCCTAGTGCTACAAAGGAAAACCAAGGCATGAACACCCAATCGCTTACGCATCGCCCTACCTTGCACCCTTTATCCTCCTTATGGTTTGTGGTCGTAGCAATTCTTTGGCTAAGCTTATTTGCTCCGCCCACATCGGCTGCGGGTCATGAAACAACTTTGCAGTATTTCCCTTCCGGGCCGATTTATGAGTACCGCTGGAAGCTTCTTGAGCTTGCACTGTCGCACACACGGGCTACGGATGGTCCGGTCCACCTTGTTCCGTATGCGGATGAGATCACCCAGAACCGTGGCATGGAGTTGCTCCAGTCAGGGCGAATCAATGTCATCGCGCTGGGTACCAATGCTGAACGTGAATCCCTCATGCTGCCGATAAAGATCGATATCTTGCGTGGCATCGTGGGTTTTCGTCTGCTCGTAATTCGTGCCATTGATCAACCTCGCATCGCCCGCATGGATGAACAGGCGCTTCGCAAGCAATTGACATTCGGCCTCAACAGTCAGTGGGCCGATCTGCCCATCATGCAGGCGAGTGGATTTACGGTGGTGACTTCTACCAACTATGAAAATCTTTTTGGCATGCTGGCAGGAGGCCGCTTCGACGCCTTTCCACGCGGATTGAATGAAGCTGCCCGTGAGCTTGATGAGCGTAAAAGCCGGTATCCTCAACTTGTCGTTGAGCAAAGCAAAGCGCTGTTTTTCCCTTACCCAGTGTACTTTTGGGTCAACAAGGAAGACGCTGCGCTGGCCCGACGAATCGAACGCGGACTTAATCTCTCGTTGGCAGATGGCTCTTTTCGCAAGCTGTTTGAGACATATCATTCAAACGAGATTGCAGCGCTTGCCAAAGAACATCGGCAGGTTATCCGCCTTGCCAACCCGGTTCTGCCACCCAAAACACCGGAGTCGGATACCAGTTGGTGGTGGAAATAATATCCAAACATGTGGTTGGAGTAATCTGAATGTTTTCCCCTCAGACGCTTTCCAGACGACTGCTCTACACCATGTTCCCATGGTATCTTCTGATTGCACTCTGCATGACGGGGGTGCAATTGGGTATCCAGTATTTCACGGTTAGCTGGGATATTGGCAATGACTTGGCGTCTTTGAGCCGAACGATTGGGCCCAGCGTCACAAATGCTGTTTGGGAATTGGATAAACCGCAGCTTGTGAATGTCGTCACCGGAGTTCGCCAGAACGCAATCGTCAGCGGTGTTCTGGTTGAATCCGCTGCGGGCGATACCTTGGTGATGTCTGGCAATGTTCCCTCCGCCGCAAAAGAAGGCGACACCATTTTCTCCACTCGATTCCGCCAGGCAGAATTGCTGCTTACCGCCCCATCGCAGAAAAACCAAAACAAAGTGATAGGGGTTCTCAAAATGTATTCTGACCATAGCGTGTTATGGGATCGTATCAAGTACGGCTGCCTGTTTATTTTTCTAAATTCATTTGTTATTACTTCTGCGCTGTGGTTGATCATTCTATGGGCTATTCGCTATCGCTTATCCAATGCCGTGACGCAGGTTTCTCTCGCGGTCGCCAACTGGCGTTACAAGCCGAACGACGCGCCTGTGGAGGCAATTGAATATCCCTACTCAGATGAATTGGGAGAGCTGGTCAATGCCTTTAACGAGAGTCGCATGCGTCTATTCGATTCCATGCAGGCGCTCAACGAGTTAAACCACAACCTTGAAGGTATCGTCGCTGCGCGTACCGATGAATTGCTTCTTGCTAAGGAAGAGGCGGAACGGCTTACCCAGGTCAAGAGTGATTTCCTCGCTAACATGAGCCATGAAATCCGCACGCCCATGAATGCCATCCTAGGCATGCTCTATCTCGCCTTGAGAAAGGATTTGCCTCCTGCGCTACGTATTCAACTGTGCAAGGTACAGGCTGCCGCTCATTCACTGCTGGGGGTTATCAACGATATACTCGATTTTTCCAAGGTCGAATCGGGCAAGCTCAATCTTGAACAAATCGAGTTCGGGCTGGATTCTGTGCTTGAGCAACTAACGGATGCAATTGCCTTCCAAGCTGAACAAAAGGGAATCGAGTTTCTGATTCGCTATGACCCAACGATTCCTGCACGCCTAATTGGTGATCCATTGCGTTTGGGGCAAATCCTCCTCAACCTATGCGGAAACGCCGTAAAATTTACCGACAAAGGCGAAGTCGAATTGGCTTTCCGCGCCCTGAGTATTCGTGACAACACTTTGCATATGCAGATTAGTGTCCGCGATACCGGTATCGGGATGAGTCCCGAAACACAGGCACAACTCTTTGAGAAATTTACGCAGGGCGACCAGTCCACTACCCGTAGATTTGGCGGAACCGGCCTTGGGCTGGCTATCAGCAAAAGCCTGACCGAATTGATGGGAGGGCGCATTTGGATTGAAGACGCTCAATTGGGCAAAGGCAGTACGATCAGTTTTACTGTGCGGTTGCCTATCGCACATCAGACACAGGTCTATCAGAAGGAACTGATTGAACAAGCAGGGCCTTTGCTCAAGGGCATTCGGGTTTTGTTGGTGGATGACAATGAAGTCTCTCGGGAAATTCTGACTGAAATGTTGCGCTTCTTCCAGTTGGATGTCATGACCGTTGCCAGTGGCCCGGCTGCTCTGTTGGAGTTGCAGGCTGCTACTGCGGCGCCCTATGATCTGGTGTTGATGGATTGGCGTATGCCTGGAATGAATGGTGATGAAGCCACCCAGCGCATCCACCGCGAAACCAGCCTGCCTCGCCAACCCAAAATCATCATGGTTACCGCTTATGGCCGAGAGGATGTCTTTCGTCTGGCAGAGCAAGCCGGTGTGGACGGATTTTTGATCAAACCCGTCTCTCCGTCAGTGCTGCTCGACTCAATTCTGTCCGTGCTCGGACGTGGCCGCATTTTGGGACAGGATTCTCCGGGTAATTCGAGATTGCCGGAGATTGCCAACAGCGGTCAACTGGTCGGCGCACGCTTGTTACTTGTTGAAGACAATGATATCAACCGAGAGTTTGCGACAGAGTTGCTGCGCAGTGAAGGCATGGAAGTTGACGAAGCGATGAATGGCCAGGAGGCGCTTGACAAGGTTCAGGCCAATGATTATGACGCTGTCTTGATGGATATCCAGATGCCGGTCATGGATGGGCTGGAATCGGCTAAGCGCATTCGGGCGCTCGCAGAAACGCCTGGCAAAGAGCGTTTTTCCTCATTACCGATTATTGCCATGACAGCCCTTGCGATGGCACAAGATGCCCAGGCCAGTCAAGCGGCAGGCATGAACGATCACGTCACCAAACCGATTGCCCCAGATCGGCTAATGTTTGTACTTTCCAAGTGGATTCGGTTGCCTAGCCAGCGCATTGATCAGCAAGGTTTATTGGCCGATGGAGCAAAACCCCCCGTCTGTGGTCTTCCTGCTGATCTACAGGCGTTGATTCACGTCAATGCACGGGACGGACTGCGTCGCATTGGCGGCAAGCCAGATGCCTACCGGAAACAGCTCAAACGGTTTCGCCAGAATTATGCTGATGCTATTTTAAAAATACGCAATTTGGTTGAAGTTGGAAATCTGCAAGACGCGGAATTATTCTGTCATTCACTCAAAGGCGTCACCGGAAATGTCGGGGTTCAGACTCTGTATGAACTGGTTTCATCTATTGATGCCCAACTCAAGCAAAAAGTCGCTCCTGATGCAGCCATTCTGAACGAGGCGGAAGAGCATCTTCAAGACGTGCTGCGTGAAATCGATCGCATCCCAGAGCATGACAGTTGCCACTCATCTAATGTTGAGCCGTTTCCGCCCTCTGCTGTGCGTGGGCTATTGAACCAGCTCAGGTGTGCATTGGAGTCGGATCTTGGTGAGGCAGAGCCCATACTCGCACAATTACGAACTGGAACTCGTGGAACTTCGATTGAACAGGAAATCGCGGCAATTTCTGACCTGGTTGATGTTTTTGAAATTGATATGGCATATGAAAAACTGCAGCATTTGAGTAACTCCTATCTGGATGCCCCGTCATGAACGAGCCAGTACCCAACCTGAACGACAAACGTGCCCGCATTTTGATCGTCGACGATGTCCACGAAAATCTGCATGCTTTGATGGGGATGTTGCGCGACGATTTTTCCCTATATGCGGCCACCAGCGGTGAAAAGGCGCTTGAGCTGGCGCACCGCCAGCCACAACCCGACCTTATCTTGCTGGACATCAAAATGCCCGGTATGGATGGCTATTCAGTGCTTTCTGCACTTAAGCTTGGCCCGACCACCACCAATATCCCGGTTATTTTCGTGACTGCCTTGGCTGACGCCACCGATGAGGCAAGAGGACTTGCACTGGGTGTTGCAGACTACATTACCAAGCCCGTCAATCCGAACCTGCTCAAGACCCGTATTCACAACCAGCTAGAGCTTAAGCGTTTTCGCCAGAACCCTATCAGCTTCAACATTGCCGCACACGCTGATCCGGCCCATCCGCCCACGCTTTTAGTCGTCGACGACATTCCCGAAAACATCCACGAACTACTCGAAGTGCTCAAGGACGACTACCGTATCATGGTTGCCCGTACTGGAGCACAAGCCTTGGATGCCATTCAGGGCGCAATATCCCCTGATCTCATCTTGCTCGATATTGTAATGCCGCGTATGGATGGTTATGAGGTATGCAAACGCATCAAGGCCACTCCGATGGGCAATCGAATCCCTATTATTTTTGTCACTGTCATCAATGCTACGTCAGAGAAAGTCAAAGGCTTTGATGTCGGAGCCGCTGACTACATTACCAAACCCTTTGATATTGACGAAGTACGTGCGCGTATCCGTACCCACTTGGAGTTGTCCAGGCTGCACCGTTTTCTGGAAGATCTTGTGGCGCAACGCGGGGCGCTACTACAGCTCAGCGAAGATAAATATCGTATTCTTGCGCATCGTGATCCTTTGACTGGTCTACCTAATCGAGTTCTCTTCGCTGAATTGCTTGATCACGCCATTTTGCATGCTGAGCGTAATCAGTCTCAGTTTGCCTTGCTCAGCATAGATCTTGATAATTTCGCTACGATCAATGAAAGCCTAGGCCATCGGCTTGGTGATCTGTTGCTGACGCAGGTCAGTCAGCGCTTGCAAAGTCTATTGCCTGAAAGCGATAGCATTGCGCGGATTGCGGGCGATGAATTCAATGTGATTCTGGAGAATGTCAAAGACATTCCAGTCGATCTCATGGCGCAGCGTATGATCAATGCGCTGGCAGAACCATTCATTTTGGACAAGCAGAACGTCTACGTGGGCGCCAGCATTGGAATTACACTTTACCCTGATGATGGAACGGACTCTGAGACCCTACTCAGCAATGTAGACGCCGCACTTCATCAAGCCAAAGAACAGGGGAGGGGGGGCTTACGCTTTTTCTCTCCGGAGATGACCAATCGTGCTAAGCGGCGTTTGCAACTCGAAGCGGAACTGCGCTATGCCCTTGAACACGGGGAGCTGCGAGTGTACTACCAGCCACAGATTGATCTGGATAATGGCAATATTGCTGGCCTGGAGGCACTTGTCCGTTGGCGGCACCCAGAACGAGGAATGATCCCGCCAAATGAATTTATCCCCCTCGCGGAAGAGAGTGGTTTGGTTATTCCGCTTGGGGATTGGGTTTTGCGGGAGGTATGCCTGCAAATAAAAAAATGGTCCGAAGCGGGCCTTTCGCCACGGCAAACAGCGGTCAACATCTCCGCTGTCCAGTTAAGTGCAGGCAATTTGGTTAATTCTGTTAAAACTGTTCTGGCGGAAACGGGCATTGACCCGAATCTGCTGGAACTGGAAATCACTGAAAGTTTTGTGATGGTGGATCGGGACCAATCTTTCAGGTCTTTAACCGAGCTTAAAACCCTGGGTGTTCGACTGTCCATAGACGATTTTGGAACAGGTTATTCTTCGCTCGGATATCTGCAACAATTGAAGGTGCACAGACTCAAGGTGGATATATCTTTTGTGCGAGATATGACAACCAACGCCGGTAACGCCTCTATCGTCAAGGCCATTATCGCGCTTGGGCATAGTCTTGGACTTGAAATTGTCGCTGAAGGGGTTGAAGATCCAGGTCAAGCACAATATCTTCGGTCTATGCAATGTGATTTGGCGCAGGGCTACCTGATCAGCCATCCCATGCCCGTAGATGACACCACGCGCTTTCTGAGCTCCTACCAATCAGTACACGTTGTGCTTGAAAATGAAGCGGCATCTACCTTGCTGCTGGTGGATGATGACTTAAGCATTCTTTCTTCACTCAAACGCTTATTGCGCAGGGAAAATTATAATATTCTCACCGCCACCACCACGCATGAGGCGCTTACTCTTCTCGCTGAGCATCGGGTCGGCGTAATTATTGTTGATCAACGTATGCCAGGAATGAGTGGTACGGAATTGCTCGCGCGTATCCGCACAATGCATCCCGATACGGTCCGTATGGTACTCTCTGGCTATACTGCAGTAGATAGTTTGACGGAGGCCATCAACCGAGGTGAGATCTATCGTTTTCTTACCAAGCCTTGGCAAGAGGCCGAGCTAATAGAAACCGTCCGTGAGTCTTTTCGTCATTATCGAACCATCACCGGGGCAGGACAAATGGACGAAAAACCACCATGCTGAAAATCGAATTCAATCTGGGCCAATGAAAAGCTGGTTTATCTATTGTATGGATGTGCATTGCCGCAGGGAGGTGGGGCCCTTTGGCGCCGTGTTTGCCTTTCTGCCAAACGATCAATGCACGAGATTGACGGCGAGCAGCCCCATGCTTAGGCCGATCAACGCATCCAACACGCGCCAGGACCGGGGGTTGGCAAACAGTGGGGAAAGCCAGCGGGCGCCGAAACCCAGGCTGATGAACCATACGGTTGAAGCGCCAATGCAGCCTGCCCAGAAGCCCAGGCGTTCCGCATTGGGCAGACGTCCGCCCAGTGAGCCGATCAGTACCATCGTATCTAGATATACATGCGGGTTGAGGTAGGTGAAGGCCAATATCATCGTGGTGGCAGTACGCAGGCTGATGCGCTCAAAGCCATCCTGGATGGAGAGGCTGCGACGGGCAAAGGCAGCGCGAAGCGAATTGAATGCATACCAGGCGAGAAATGCGGAGCCTCCCCAGGTGGCAATCCACAATACTTGTGGCCATTGATCGAGAATCCGGCCCATTCCTGCAATGCCCAGGCCTATCAGCAGGGCATCTGAGGCGATGCAGATCAGTACACTTGGTAGTACATGTTGGCGTGTCAGTCCCAGCTTCAGCAGATAGGCGTTTTGGGCGCCTATTGCAAGAATCAATCCGGCGGTCACCATGAATCCGTGGGTGAAGCTATTCATTTTTCTTCTCTCTTGTTGCTACAAAGGCTGGGCTTACTGTAGCCAGAAATAATGTGATGTATTAGCATTGTGCATATATTTCATGGGGCATAAGAGCGGCTAATGAATATCGACTTCTCTTTACTTGAATGTTTGGAGGCTGTGGTAACCGAGGGAAGCTTTGATAAGGCTGCGCAGGCTTTGGCGATTACCCAATCGGCCGTTTCACAACGAATCCGAGCGTTGGAGTCCCAGGTTGGGCTGCCTTTGCTGTTTCGTACCCGCCCGGTTCGCCCCACGCCTGCGGCACAGCCCCTTTTGCGATTTGCGCGGCAAACCCGCTTGCTCGCCATGGAGGTGTGGCCAGAAGTGGCTGGGAGCCTGACTCAAGGGCATCTGCGCATTGCCGTCAACGCTGACAGCCTGGGGACCTGGGTTTTGCCAGCGCTGAAGGACTGGATGGACCGCTACGAAGTGATGTTGGAGTTTGTGGTCGACGATCAGACACAAACCCAGGTACGCCTGCGTAATGGGGAGGTGGTGGGGTCAATCACTTCAGACCCTGAGGCTGCAAAGGGTTTTGTGGCCGTTGCCTTGGGTGAAATGCCTTATAAGTGCGTGGCGTCTCCAGCATTTGCTCGCCGCTATTTTCCAAATGGGCTGGATGTCGGCGCTGCGCGAGTGGCCCCCGTGCTGGTGTTCAATCGCCGGGATGCCTTGCAGACAGACCATCTGCGCCGTTGCCTGGGGTGGAGCGAGCCGCGTTTTCCACACCATTTTGTTCCGGCTTTCGAAGCCTATCTGCAAGCTGCAGTGTTGGGCTATGGTTATGGAATGTCGCCGCTGGCCCAATGCCAAAGTCTGCTGGATGAAGGCATTTTGGTGGATATCACCCCTCGCGTGCCAGCCTCGGTTCCCTTGTACTGGCATACATGGTTACTTGAGTCAGAGCTGATTGGCAGCCTGGGTAAAGCGCTGCTGGCGGGGGCAAAGCAGTCTCTGAGCCCGCTGACGACGACAGGGCAGTGAAACTATTTGTGGCACAAAGTGCGATTTTATTTGCCAAATACCAAAATAAGGAGCACAGTAATAGAGCGATCTTCAAGTTGTGCTGCTGTTGTTTGGCGTAAGTGCCTGAGTCTTCTGGTATTTCCTCCCTCATCATCCCGCTGTCTTGAGCTTCGCCCACAAAGGGCAGGTCCCTTGGTTTTAATTTTTCAGGATATACAAGACATGGCAACAGGCATCGTAAAGTGGTTCAATGATTCTAAAGGTTTTGGCTTCATCACCCCCGATGGTGGTGGCAAGGATCTCTTTGCCCACTTTTCGGCAATTCAAGGTGGTGGTTTCAAGACACTGAAGGAAAATCAACGCGTGACCTTTGATATTGTGAGCGGCCCCAAGGGCGAGCAAGCATCAAACATCCGCGCCGCAGAATAAGACGCGTTGCAAGCAAGTATTGGAGGGAGTCCCAGCCTGCAACAAGGCTTTGATTTTGCCCATACTATGCTTGCCAATGAAGGAGCCTGGCACCAGCCGGGCTTTTTCTTTTTCATTTTGAATCTCTTCCCGCTCTGGCAATCAGAATGCGATCGGCAAGGTGTACAGGTGAGGCATTTCTGCCACCTGCACCGTCGATCCGTTTTCTCGCGGATCGAGACCTGGCTCAAGCAAGGAGCATATAAGACATGGCAAAAGAAGAATTGATCGAAATGAACGGGGTCGTTGATGAGGTTCTGCCTGATTCGCGCTTCCGTGTCACGCTCGAAAACGGACACCAGCTGGTTGCCTATACTTCCGGCAAAATGCGCAAGCACCACATCCGCATTCTTGCTGGAGACAAGGTCTCCCTGGAGTTGTCTCCCTATGATCTGAACAAGGGGCGCATCACGTTCCGCCACATCGAAGGTCGTTCATCAGGCGGTCCTTCCCCCGTTCGGACCCAGGTTCGTCGCTCCCACTGATTCGGATTGCCTGATGGCAGGATGAGGCGGGTAGAATGTCGGCCCTGATTGCATTTGCGTAAATCACGCCCGATAGATGTCCGCTCCAGATCTGCTAGACCTCGTTCTCTCCCGTGATCGCTCCACCTTGCGCCGCGCTTTGCGCGAACTCAAGGGGCCTGCACGCAAGCTGGTTGATCTGCCAGAGGCCTTGCGTGAGCGTTTTGAGAAGTCGATCGCTACGCGTACAGCCCGGCGTGAAAAACTTCCACGCCCAAGTTTCCCTGCAGCGCTACCCGTCAATCAACGGCGGGAGGAAATTGCGAAGGCGATTGGCGAACACCAGGTTGTGATCATTTGTGGTGAGACAGGGTCGGGCAAAACCACACAGCTTCCCAAGATTTGTCTGGAACTCGGCCGGGGTGAATCGGGCCTGATTGGCCATACCCAGCCCCGTCGTCTGGCTGCACGGGCTACCGCTACGCGGATAGCCGAAGAGTTGGGCAGCGAGTTGGGGGACGCAGTCGGCTTCAAGGTGCGTTTTACTGACCACACCAAAGCCGAGAGTTACATCAAGTTGATGACTGATGGCATCCTGCTTGCGGAGACGCAAGGAGACCCGATGCTGTCTGCCTATGACACTTTGATCATTGATGAGGCGCATGAGCGCAGCCTCAATATCGATTTCCTTTTAGGCTATCTGCGCCAACTCTTGCCGCGTCGGCCCGATCTCAAGGTGATTGTTACCTCTGCTACGCTGGATGCCGAGCGCTTTGCTCAACATTTTGCCAGCCATGGCAAGCCTGCGCCGGTGATTGAAGTCTCCGGGCGTCTGTATCCCATTGAGCTACGTTACCGCCCTATTGAAGATGAGGAAGAAGCCGAAGCCAAACCCGCGCCACGTGCCGGGGTTCGGATCAATACGGCCAGAAACCGCAATCCCAATCGTGATCTGTATGAGGCGATTGTTGATGCCGTAGCCGAATTGCAACGCGAAGGCCCAGGTGATGTACTGGTTTTTTTGCCAGGAGAACGCGAGATTCGTGAGGCCGCCGAGGCGTTGCGCAAGGATCTGGTTGGGCACCACGCCCCAGGGGGCGAGATTTTGCCGCTGTTTGCGCGTCAGTCAGCGCAGGAGCAGATACGGGTGTTTTCCCGCTCAAATGGGCGGCGTGTGATCTTGGCAACCAACGTAGCCGAGACCTCTCTGACTGTGCCCGGTATCCGCTATGTGGTTGATGCAGGTTTGGCGCGGGTGAATCGTTATTCGCATCGCAACAAGGTGGAATTGTTGCAGATCGAAAAAATTGCCCAGAGTGCCGCCAAGCAGCGCGCTGGGCGATGTGGGCGGGTTGAGGATGGAATCTGCATACGTCTGTATGACGAAGAGGACTTCAACCGCCGCGCTGCCCATACCGACCCGGAGGTGTTGCGCTCATCCCTGGCCGGGGTCATCCTGCGGATGAAGTCGTTACGCTTGGGGGCGGTGGAGGATTTCCCCTTTATCGACGCCCCCAGCCCGCGCATGATCAGCGATGGCTATCAGCTTCTCAATGAACTGGGCGCTGTTGATGATGACAATGAGCTAACGCCTATCGGGCGAGAGCTGGCCAAGCTGCCGCTGGACCCCAAGATTGGGCGCATGATTCTGGCCGCTCGGGATCGTGGCGCCTTGCGAGAAGTGTTGGTGATTGCTGCGGCTTTGTCGGTGCAAGACCCACGTGAGCGTCCGCCTGAGCAGCCCGGCACGGCAGATCAGGCCCACGCACGTTTTCGCACCGCGCCAGAGGAAAAAGGCGATCCACGTAGCGAATTCCTGTGGTATTGGAATGTGTGGCAGGCCTTCGATCAGGTCTGGAAGCATGAATCTTCCAGTAAGCAAAAGGCATGGTGCAAGCAGCATTTCCTTTCCTGGCTGCGTATGCGTGAGTGGCGTGACATTCATGGCCAACTTCACGCCTTGTGTGCTGAACATGGGTGGAAGGAAAGTGACAAAACCGCAAGTTATGAAGACATCCACAAAGCGCTGCTGAGCGGTTTGCTGGGGCATATCGGGGTCAAGATTGAAGATGCTAGCGGGCCGTTTGTCGGCGCCTATCAGGGCGCGCGTGGCATCAAGTTCTGGCCGCATCCTGGTTCCTTCATGGCCAAGCGTGCAGGCAAATGGTTGATTGCGGCGGAATTGATCGATACCTCTCGGCTATATGCCCGATGCGTTGCCAAGATTGAACCGGAATGGCTTGAGGAAGTGGGCGCCCACCTGCTGCGCAAGAGTGTATATGAGCCGCATTGGGAAAAAGCCAAGGGGGCGGTACGGGCCTGGGAGCGTGGTGTGTTGCACGGTATTACCCTGTATGCCCGTCGCGCATGCGGGTATGACAAGGAAGATCCTGCTCTGTGCCGCACGCTATTGATCCGGGATGGTCTGGTGCAGGGTGAAATCGATGAAACTTTTGCACGGAATATGCCGTTTTTCGTGCATAACCGGCGTCTAATTGCGGAAATTGAGCGTCTGGAACAGAAGATGCGCCGCCCCGATCTGCTTGTCGACGAAGCCTTGATCGAGGCTTTCTATGACGCGCAGATTCCTGTCGAAGTTATGGATCTCCGCTCCTTTGAAGTGTGGCGTAAACAGGCGGAACGCAAGGAGCCCAAGTGTTTGCACCTTGAGCGCGAACAATTGATGCGCCATGAGGCGGCGGGCGCGACGAGTGACAAATTCCCCGCCAGCCTGGAAGTGATGGGGCAAAAGCTACGCCTGAGCTATGTGCATGAGCCTAAGGAAGCCGATGACGGCGTCACGATGACGGTGCCCGTGGCCATGCTGAACCAAGTGCCAGGCAACCGTTGCGAATGGCTGGTGCCGGGGATGCTAGAAGACAAGGTTGTTGCCTTGCTCAAGACTGTTCCCCAGAAGCATCGTCATCGCTTGCAGCCGATTTCCGAGAGTACGCAGGATTTTCTCGCTGCGGTGGCGGAGGCGGTGTATTCGCAAGACGAGCCATTGGCGCGAGCGCTGCAGCGCTTCGTGGAGGACCGCGTCAGCCTGAAGTTGGAGCTTGCCAGCTTCCGGGCCGAGAACCTCAACCCGCATTTCTTCATGAATTTCCGCGTCATTGATGAGCATGGGCGGGTGTTGGGGCAATCACGCAATCTGGCTGAATTGCGTATGCAGCTCAAAGATCAGGTTGCTGCTGCTTTCCGTGCCGCCCAAGTGGAAGGATCACTGGGCGCACAACTGGCGGCGCTGAACCTCAAGACGGAGGGGGCGGCGCCAGAGCAAAGCAAAGTGGGAGACTCCAGAAACGGCCATCGTTCGGAGCCTTCAAACAAGTTGGAAGCCGCGCCTATTTCTGCTCCCACCCCATTGAGCGGGCTGACCGCCTGGAGCTTCGGCGAGCTGCCGGAATTGCTGGAGGTGAAAGTGGGCAACCGCAGCCTGATCGGATTCCCCGCGCTGCAAGATGACGGCAACTCGGTCAGCCTGTGTCCATGCGATACCGAAGACGAAGCTGCACGCGTACATCGTAAAGGCTTGGTACGCCTGTTCGCGCTGAACCTCAAGGATCAGGTCAAGGCAGTTGAGCGCCTGCCCGGTTTGCGTGAGCTGGCTTTGCAGTTCATGCCCTTTGGTAGCGATGCTGAACTCAAGGCCTACTTGGTGGAGGCTACCCTGGTCCGCACCTGTTTGCTTGCCCCCTTGCCAAAGGATCAGGCCAGCTTTGAGCAACGTGCGCAGGAAGCCAAAACACGCATTAGTCTGGTTGCCCAGGAACTGATGCGTTTGACTACAACGTTACTGGGCGAGCACGCTGCATTGCAAAAACGCTTTGCCAATCTTAAGGGTTTTCCCGAGGTGCTGACAGATTTGCAAGGGCAGATTGGCAAGCTCCTGCCCAAGAATTTCCTGGTGTTCTGGCCGTTTGAACGTTTGGCGCATTTCCAGCGCTATTTGAAGGCGGCCAATGTGCGTATCGAGAAACTCCGCGCCAACCCCAGCCGTGATGCTCAGTTGATGGCTGACTGGAAATCCCTGGCGGGCCCGTGGGAGCGAGAATGGCTGGCCAAACAGAAGGCAGGCGTGCTGGACACACAACTGGAAGAATTCCGTTGGTTGCTTGAAGAGTTGCGTGTCGGGCTTTTTGCCCAGGAACTCAAGACGCCGATGCCCGTGAGTGTGAAACGCCTGCAAAAAATCTGGGATGCCCGGCCACGATAAATCAGGGAAGGTGGAGAGCTTTGCCAGCGCTCTCCACCCGCGGCTTTTACACGACCATGTCGACCTGCTGGATAGTCCTGGCCTCACCGGATTCTGTCAGGAAGACCCCGGTGGCACGCACATTGCCCAATTCCTTGCCCCCTTCTTTGATCGTGTAGGGCGTTGCGCTATTTTGCAGGGCTATGGCGCCAACGCCTGCATTAGCGAGTGACTCCATGGTGCCGCCAGGATTCCATACGGCAAGTTGCGAGTACGCTGCGTCATTCTCGTCGATCCAGCCGTTATGGTCCGAGTCTAGTTGGCTCAAATCACTGAAACCATTCCCACTGCTTGGGCCGAACAGCTCACTGCCGTTGTCAATCTTGCCATTATGGTTACGGTCGAGCACCAAGTAGGCACTTCCCGAGGCAAGCGTGGCAAGTTTTTCTTTGCTGCCATCTGAATTGAGATCGAACGCGACGCTGTTGCCCGTTAGTCTGACCTGATCGGTGGAGAGGTTTAGCACGAGCGGGTCTTTGCTCTTGGGGGCATTGGTTGCATCGAAGCTGCTTGAGATTTCAGTGCGTTCATAACGCTGCATCATCAAGCCTACATCGAAACTGATGGAGCGCCCGTCGGCAGTCGTGACATTGCCTTTTGCCTGATAGCTGGTCTGTTGCACCTCTTCATGGACGGAGGTGGATGAAAAATGGATGGACCACTCCGTGCTGGGCGTAGTGCTTGTGGGTGCTGTACTTTGGGCTGCCTGCGTTGAGTTATTTTCTCCCTGCACGTCCGATAGATTGATGATCTTGATTTTATGACCAGTTAGTTTCTCGATGACAGCAATCAATAGGCTCAGGCGCGGGTCCATAGTGTCGTTCGCCTGTTGACTGCTCAATGCGGTGGAAGATAGGCTGACAAGTGTTGAAGCCTCTGCATTGCTATTGGGTGAAGCCGTGCTGCTGTTGGGGGTACGGACAGATATTTCGAGCTCATGTTCCTGAGTGGAACGTGTGTAGGCATAGCTGCTGCTCTGCATCTGCAGCATGGAATCAGTGATTTTCATGCGTTTCTCCTTCGGCTCTCTGCAATACAGGCCGGTTTGTACCTGTAATACCGACAGACCAAAGGCATCCTTGAATTCCTGATGGGGGGATACTGCCCTGCGTGGCACCGGGCGCCGGTGTGAGAGAAGGCTTCCGCAAACTTGCCAATGGGGCGGAGCCGTTTCATTTCCTGCCACAAAAACTGGGTGAAGTTTGAATTTGTGTTGAAAAGTCAAGTCAGCCCCTAAAGTTTTGCCTGTACTGCGCCGAAAACAGCTACATCGCCGCCGTAACCACCGATAGATGGAGGTATGAAGTGAGCCGAGGCAGTGTGTACGGAATCAGTAGGGTAGACAACGAGGTCAGCCGCACCCATGGCTGGCTTGTAACTGTGCAGCGACGCGGCGTGATCTTCCGCAAGCACTTTAGTGACGGGGTTCATGGGGGCAAGCAGAAATCTTTCATTGCCGCCAAAAGCTACCGCGACGAGGTGATTGCCAAGAACCCCCCGTTCTCTATGCGCGAATATTCCAACATCGTCAAAAAGAACAACCGTTCTGGTGTCGTCGGGGTATGCCGGTATTGTGCCTCGGAAACTCGTGACCTGCCGGAAGAAAAACAGCGCTGGTTTTGGGTGGCATCCTGGCCGCTACCCGATGGCCGACGCAAACGGGTCAAATTCTCCGTCAAGAAATACGGAGAAGAGGGTGCATTCAAAATGGCACTCAAAGCGCGTAAAGATGCCCTGAAGGGCTTGGATGGCGAGTTTGATCCTGGCGCGGTTCGCCGCAAACCCACTCGCAGCCGCAAAACAGAGGGTAGCCGCAAGGCTGTCCATTGAGCGCCGTGTGTGAGTGACGAGGAGTGAGTTGGCGCAGCCTTCTGCAAAGGCTGCGCCTTTTCGATTTGGGCAATCCGCTCTTCAAGCGCCAGAACAATACAAGCAATCGGGTGCGCGTTCGTTCGAGTTTTATCCAATGTGGGGCTGAGCGGCCATTCTCTTGTGCGTCAGCAGCTGCTTGAGTTCTGGCACACAGGAGCCACAGGATGTGCCACATCGTAGCTTCTGCTGCAATGCGGGCAAATCCGCTCCCGCGTTCACGCACGCCAAAATCTCATTTTCCGATACATTCAGACAGTTGCATACGATGCGTCCGCGTGTCCCCTGTTGCAAGGGAAGGGCTTCCAGTGGCGCAAACAGCCAGCGTCGCACGGCTGCTGTGGGTGCTCGTTCAACCATCAGCTCTTTGAGCCAGCCGGACGCGACGGTTTCGCCAACTAGTCGTAGCCCGGTGAGCAAACCTTCATCTACCTGGGCCTTTTTGCTGATGCCACGTCGGAGGTCGTTATAGACAAGGCAATCCGGTCCGTCCAGGGCTAGGACGGTATCCAGCTCTGCTATCCATTCGGCGGGGATAGGCTGACTGTGGGCGATTCGCAGCACCACACATGGGAACTCTCTTCCTGCCAGGAATACCGCCGCATAGTCAAAGCGCTCTAGCCAAGGTGCCAGTGCAGCCGCTTGCTCGATGGCTAGTTGATTGGCTGTTTTGGCATTCAGGGCACTGCGCATGAATAACGCCTGGTGGGGGAAATCTGCTTTTTCAAGCTGGATGGCGGCGTGCTTGAATTCCGGCTGTTTGGAATAGGGGTCTGTGGTGTTGAGCGTCAGCTCGTTGGCACCTGAAGAACCGAGTGTGTTGCCCCCCCAATGCATGGCGATGAAGGCCTGACCGCTGCGGATGTCCTCTGCGGCATGCGCCCGTAGAACAATTGCACCACGGCGGCTTTTGACGCGCACCAGATCTCCTTCGCCCAGCCCGCGTTTCTCCATATCTGCTCGGCATAGATCAATTCGGGGCTCATCCACATGGCTGTACAGGCGTGCAACTTTACCGGTGCGGCTCATTCCGTGCCAGTGGTCTCGCAGACGTCCAGTAGTCAGGTGAATCGGGTAGCGTGCATCAATGCTCTCAGCCGTGAGTTGGGGGCTGGGCACAACGAAGTGGGCTTTGCCCGAAGGTGTTTCGAAATAGTTATCTGCGTACAGACGTGTTTTGCCTTCGGTGGCTCCAGCAGGGAAAGGCCATTGCTGGGGTCCTTGCGTATCGAGGATGGTGTAGTTGAGGCCAGTGATGTCGAGGTCGCGCCCTCGGGTACTTGAGGCATGCTCCAGGAAAATGGCCTCAGCATTGGGGTAGGCGAACATTTTTCCGCCCTTGTCGCGCCCAAGTTTTGCACCCAGCATCTGTGCGAAATCGCAGGCAATGCGCCAGTCCGCTCGGGTTTCACCGGGTCCGGCAATGGCTGCATTGACGTGAGTGATCCGGCGCTCGGAGTTGGTAACAGTGCCTTCCTTTTCTGCCCAACTCAGCGCAGGAAGAAGAAGGTCGGCATAAGCAGCCGTTTCGGTGTTGGCATAGGCTTCCTGCAACACGACGAATTCGCAGTGTTTCAATGCTTCGCGGATGAGTGCCTGATTGGGCATGGAGTGGGCCGGGTTGGTGCACGCGATCCACAATGCCTTGATTTTGCCGCTGCGGGCAGCCTCAAACAGGTCGACCGCACTCAATCCGGGCTTATCCGGTACGCAGTCGACACCCCATAAGGCAGCGACCTCGGCACGGTGGGCCGGGTTCGCTAAATCACGATGGGCCGAGAGCATGTTGGAGAGTCCGCCAACCTCACGTCCGCCCATCGCATTCGGTTGCCCGGTGAGTGAGAAGGGGCCGCAGCCGGGTTTGCCAATCTTGCCCACGGCCAGTGATAGTGCAATCAATGCTGTGCCGTTGTGGGTGCCATGGTGCGACTGGTTTAAGCCTTGGCACCACAATGACATAGGGGCTTGCGCTTCCCCCCACAAGCGGGCTGCCATGACGATGTCCTCTGCTGCAACGCCGCAGATTTGTGCTGCAACCGCTGGCGTGACCTCACGCACATGTTCGCGCAGGGCCTCAAAATCCTTGGTATGGGCGCGAATCCAGGGCATATCGACGTAGCCATCCCACACCAATACATGCAGCATGGCGTTGAAGAGCCAGATGTCGGTGCCGGGCAGGATCGCTAGATGAAGGTCTGCCCCGGCTGCGGTGTCGGTGCGGCGGGGATCAACCACAATAATACGCAGCTCGGGCCGGGTTGCCTTGGCTGACTCTATGCGCCGATAGGCAATTGGGTGCGCGTAGGCAGGGTTGGCTCCGGCGATCAGTACGCAATCGGTGTGATCAAAATCTTCATATGCACAAGGTGGCGCATCAACACCCAATGTCTGTTTGTATGCTGCTACCGCACTCGACATGCATAAGCGAGAATTGGTGTCGACATTGTTGGTGCCGATCAAGCCCTTGGCAAGTTTGTTGAAGACATAGTAGTCCTCCGTCAGCAATTGGCCTGAAATGTAGAAGCCCACTGCATCCGGTCCATGCTCGGTAATGACGTTAGCAAACCGCGTGGCGGCGACTTCCAGCGCATGATCCCAGGTTGTTCGAGTTTTCTCCTCTGCCTTGCTCACGCGTAGCTGCGGATACAAAAGCCGCATTTCGGGCCTTGCAGTTAAGTGCAGGGTGCTGCCCTTGGTGCACAGGCGACCAAAATTTGCTGGATGTTTTGGGTCGCCGCGTACCCCATTGATCTGCTGACCATCATGTTCAATGATGATGCCGCAGCCCACACCGCAGTAAGGACAAGTTGCTTTGGTTTCAGCCATCATCGGAGCCTCGTCGCAAGGGGTCAAGTGAGGGCCAGAAATACGTCTCCGCCTTCCAGCTTCACTGTGAAAGGCTTTGTGCAGCCGATATCGGGCGCCACGGCGTTACCACTTTCCAGTTCAATCTTCCAGCTATGCAAAGGGCAGGTCACCTGCTTGCCATGCACTATTCCTTGCGATAGTGGCCCTTGCTTATGTGGACACTGGTCATGCAGAGCGAATACCTCATCGGTCGCGGTGCGAAAGATGGCGATGTCGCCATGTTCTGTACTCTTGACGACGCGGGAGCCCAGTTGAGGAATCTCAGTCAGGACGCAGATTCGTTTCCAGTTGTTCATGTTCGCGCTCGCACTTAAATGTTAGGTTAGTTACCTGGGGTTCAATTCAGGCTTGGGTGTCGTCAAAAAAATGTGGGACATCTTCTTCCCATTCGCTCATGTTTCTTCTCCTCAGAGGCCAACGCCGGTTTTTCACGCAGGGATGTCCTCAAATGCTTGGCGCAACACGGCTTCGCCAGAATTCTGGCTGCGCTCCAGCCATGGGTCTTTGTAATCCTGCAAGGCAAAGAGCAGTCGTTCGTAAAGGGCCTTGCGATTGGCTGCGTCTTCCACTACTTTGCTTTTTACATACTCCAGCCCGACACGCTCTACGTAATGCACAGTGCGCTCAAGGTAAAAGCCTTCTTCTCGATATAGTTGCAGGAAGGCGCCGCTGTATTCCATGACTTCTGCATCATTCTTAACCTTGCAGAAAAACTGGGCCACCTCGGTCTTGATACCACCGTTGCCTGCAACATAAAGTTCGTAACCGGAATCTAAGCCGATGACGCCGACATCTTTGATGCCAGCCTCGGCACAATTGCGTGGGCAACCGGATACGGCAAGCTTGACCTTGTGCGGGCTCCACATGCCAAAGAGCATTTTTTCCAGCTTGACGCCCATCTCCATTGAGCGCTGCGTGCCAAAACGGCAGTGTTCCGCACCCACGCAGGTTTTCACCGTGCGCAGACTTTTGCCATAGGCATGGCCAGACACCATTCCTGCCTCAGCGAAATCGGCCCAGATTTTTGGCAAATCTTCTTTCTTTACCCCTAGCAGATCAATGCGTTGCCCACCGGTCACTTTGAGAGTTGGAACGTGGTATTTCTCTGCCGCGTCGGCAATCGCCCTGAGTTCGCCGGGGGTCGTGAGCCCACCCCACATGCGCGGCACCACTGAATAGCTACCATCTTTTTGGATGTTGGCGTGTGCTCGTTCGTTGATGAAGCGTGATTGCGGGTCGTCTTGCGCCTCGTGTGGCCAAGTGGAAATCAGATAATAATTCAGGGCAGGGCGACAGGTGGCACAACCGTTTGGCGTTTGCCAATTCAAGGCTTCCATTACAGCAGGGATGCTGGTTAGATGCTGCTCACGAATGGTACGTCGTATTTCGCCATGCGGATGTTCCGTGCATGCACAGATCGGTTTGCTGGTCGAATCTGCCGGGGTATAAGCACCGCCCACGCAGGAGGCCAGAATCTGCTCCACCAGCCCGGTACAGGAGCCGCAGGAGCTAGATGCCTTGGTGTGCTTGCGCACATCGTCCAGCGTGAACAGCCCTTTTTCCTTGATGCTCTTGACGATGGTGCCTTTGCACACGCCATTGCAGCCACAGATTTCAGCAGTGTCGGGCAAGGACGCCGCTTGGTTTTGACCTTTGTGGCCGGTGTCGCCCAAATGGCTTTTGCCAAATAGCAAGTGGTTACGTATGTCGGAAACATTTTGATGATCTTTTATCATCTGGAAGTACCATGCACCGTCAGCTGTATCGCCGTACATGACGGCTCCGATGATGTGGTCGTCTTTGAGTACAACGCGTTTGTAGATCCCCATGCTGGGATCTGAGAACACGATGTCCTCGGTGTTTTCTCCGCCTGAAAAGTCTCCCGCAGAAAACACATCAATACCGGTAACCTTGAGCTTGGTGCTGGTTACCGAGCCAACATAGCGCCCGATTCCATACAAGGCAAGGTGATTGGCGGCGACCTTGGCTTGTTCAAACAAAGGGGCGACCAGACCGTAAGCTGTGCCACGATGATTCGCACATTCGCCCACTGCGTAGATGCGTGGGTCATAGGTTTGTAATGTGTCGCTCACCACGATTCCGCGATTGCAGTAAAGCCCAGCCTTTTCTGCCAGTTCGGTGTTCGGGCGGATACCTGCGGCCATTACTACCAGATCGGCGGGAAGAACCTCACCGCTTTTGAGGCGCAGTGCACATACTCGGCCTGATTCCCCGCCAACCAGCTCTGCGGTTTGCGCAGCGAGACGGAACTTCATCCCCTTGGATTCAAGTGCTTTTTGCAGCAGTTGTCCAGCGGCACGGTCGAGTTGGCGCTCCATGATCCATTCGCCCAGGTGCACCACGGTGACATCCATGCCGCGCAGGATGAGACCGTTGGCTGCCTCCAGCCCGAGCAGCCCTGCGCCAATGACTACAGCATGCTGATGGCGGTTGGCCGCATCGATCATTGCATCAGTATCCGCTATATCTCGATACGAGATCACCCCTGGCAGGTCTTTGCCCGGCACCGGCAGAATGAAGGGATTCGAGCCTGTAGCCAGCAGTAGGCGGTCGTATTCGGCCTCTGTACCATCGTTGGCAATGACCTTGCGTGCCTTGCGATCAATCTGGGCAACCCTTTTACCGGTGTGCAAACGGATGTCATGATCCCGATACCAGTCTAGGTCGTTGAGGATGATGTCCTTGATCGTCATCTCGCCTGCCAGCACAGGGGACAGCAGAATACGGTTATAGTTCGGATGGGGTTCTGCACCGAATACTGTTATGTCATACATATCCGGTGCTATCTTGTGCAGCTCTTCCAGCGTGCGTATGCCCGCCATGCCGTTGCCAACCAACACGAGCTTCATCTTTTGCATGATCAAGCGGCCTTTCTGATTTGCTTTTGATACAGGAATTCCAGGATCGCACTGCGACAGCGGTTGTATTCCGCATCGTTGGCAAGTGCGAGCCTGTTGCGCGGGCGGGCAAGATTTACTGACAGAATCTCACCAATCGTGGCTGCCGGGCCGTTGGTGAGCATCACGACACGGTTGGAGAGCAGGGCGGCCTCGTCGATATCATGGGTGACCATTACGACGGTGGCGCCCGTTTTCTGGATCACGCCATTGAGTTCATCCTGCAGCGCGGCGCGGGTCAGCGCATCCAGGGCTCCGAAAGGTTCATCCATGAGCAGGATTTTGGGTTCCATCGCAAATGCACGCGCGATACCGATGCGTTGCTTCATCCCGCCTGAAATCTCATTGGGATATTTGCTGGCCGCATGCCCCATGTGCACCATCTCGATGGCGGTTTGGGTGCGTTCGCGCAAACGGGCTTTGTTCTCCTTGGCACCAAAAACCCGTTCCACACCAAGGTAGACATTCTCAAAACAACTCATCCAGGGCAGCAAAGAGTGATTCTGAAAAACCACAGCACGCTCAGGCCCAGGGCCTGCTATCTCGCGTCCATTGCAGATTAATGCGCCTTCGGTGGGGAGCGTCAGTCCGGCGATGAGATTGAGCAGAGTTGATTTGCCACAGCCCGAATGCCCAATCAATGAAACGACTTCGCCTTCATGGATCTTGAGGTTGATGTCTCGCAGTGCCACGAACTTGCCTTGCTTGGTGGCAAAAGACATCGAGACCTGTTCAATTTGTACTAGCGGTTTCATGATGGATTTTCCTTCAATCTCAGTTGCTTTCGTAGCTGAAGCGGCGGGCGATCCATAGCAGGGCATGTTCAAGTAGCAGCCCGACCAGACCGATCACAAAGATGGCGATGATGATGTGCTCGACTTTGAGGTTGTTCCACTCATCCCAGACCCAAAAACCAATGCCGACCCCACCGGTGAGCATCTCGGCGGCTACGATCACCAGCCATGCCGTGCCAATGGAGAGCCGGATGCCTGTGAGCATGTAGGGCAACACTGCGGGGAAGAGAATCTTGGTGATGATCTTGAGTTCGGAGAGATTCAGTACGCGTGCCACGTTCATATAGTCTTGCGGTACACGCTGTACCCCTTGTGCGGTGTTAAGGATCATCGGCCAGATTGAGCAGATAAAGATCGTCCAGGTCGCAGCCGGGTCGGCGCGCTTGAACACCAGTAAGCCGATAGGCAGCCAAGCCAGGGGAGAGACCGGCCGTAGTAGCGAGATAATCGGGTCCAGTGCTCGCGAGAGGAACTGGAAGCGACCCAGCAGGAAGCCCATTGGAATCCCGACCATCGCGGCAATACCAAAACCTATGCCTACGCGGCGTAGTGAGGAGAGGATGTTCCAGCCAATGCCCTGGTCATTTGGGCCATTGCTGTAGAATGGATCGGAAAAGAGTACGACGGCCGCATGCCATACGGTCTGCGGAGTCGGGATCCCCTTGTTGGTCATCGATACAATGGACCAGATACCCAACAGCAGTACGAAGCCGAGTAGCGGGGGTAAGACGGTATGCATAAGTATGCCGAGTGAGTCATTGAGCTTTGCGAGGATGCGGCCCCCGTTTTTTTGAGGAGCAATGGTTTTGAGCATGGTGATGACGGGCTCCTTGACGCTGGGGGCCGCACTTGGGGGCGCGGCTTGCGTGCCGTCAGGCAGCGTGGGCAGAGGGGTTGTACTCATGATGAGTGCTCCTGTTGAGTAGGGGCTATCAGGCCTTAATGGCAAAACTGCTTGCATATTTCTTGGGATCTTTACCATCCCAAATAGTGCCGTCGATTAGTTTGCTCACACGCATATCGTTTTTGGGAATAGGGGCTTTGACGATGGCTGCAGCCTGTTTGTACAGCGCAATCTGGTTGATTTTTCTGGCGATTGCGAGGTAATCGATGTCCTCCTTGAGCAAGCCCCAGCGCTTGTGTTGGGTGAGGAACCACATGCCATCTGAGAGGTAAGGAAAGTTCACCAGACCATCGTTGTAGAATTTCATGAAGTTTTTATCGGACCAGCTCTTGCCTAATCCATCTTCATATTGTCCGATCATGCGGCCACGAATCACGTCGGTGTCGGTATTGATATAGGCCTTGGCCGACACGGTTTCTGCGGTTTTGCTGCGATTGGACGCGCTGGCGTCGATCCACATGGATGCTTCCAGTACCGCACAAATCATGGCACGTGCAGTATTGGGATATTTGGCAACGAAATCTGCTGTAGTGCCCAGTACTTTTTCAGGGTGATCAGGCCAGATGTTTTGCGAGGTGGTAACGGTGAAGCCGATCTTGTCGATGATAGCGCGTTGGTTCCACGGTTCGCCTACGCAGTAGCCATCCATGTTACCTACCCGCATGTTGGCAACCATTTGCGGAGGCGGCACAACAATGGTTTTCACATCTTTGAGTGGATTGATGCCGTTGGCAGCCAACCAGTAATATAACCACATGGCATGGGTGCCGGTGGGGAAGGTTTGTGCAAAGGTGAATTCGCGTTCTTTTTTTGCGATCAGTTTGGCAAGTGCAGCGCCATCCTTGGCGCCTTTGTCACGCAATTCGTTCGATAGCGTGATGGCTTGCCCGTTGTTGTTGAGCGTCATCAGTACCGCCATGTCCTTCTTTGGCCCACCAATGCCGAGGTGCAGACCATATACCAGGCCATACAGGGCGTGGGCTGCATGAAGTTCTCCATTGACGAGCTTATCGCGTACCCCTGCCCAGGAAGCCTCTTTGCTTGGGTTGATCTTGATGCCATATTTTTTATCCAGCCCCAGTACGCTGGCCATCACTACTGAAGAACAGTCTGTCAGGGGAATGAAGCCAATATTCACTTCCGCAAGCTCCGGCTTATCGCTGCCCGCAGCCCATGCCGTGGCAGGCAGCAAGTTGCTTATGGCAGCTGCACCACTCATTGCGGCACCTTGCATGAGGAAGCTACGTCGGCCGGGGTTTGCATTGAATTTCTCCGTCATGATTGACTCCAGGGGATAGAGAATATGGAATGAATTTTGTGTACCAAAACAAAACGGCGTCACAGTTTCCCAATGCCATATGGCTAGGGGTAACTGGACGCCGTTGTCCGTGCAAGCCGCCGTTGGCTTGACCTGAATACTACATAGCAGATCTTATGCCATGTTGTTCTATCGTTTAAGAATCAATAACTTACGTTGTGTTTGCTATGCATGGCCCGGGTGTGCAGTGGTTTCCTGCCTTGCCGTAGTGCGCAAATGGTGCTGCATGCACCAATTTGATCTGTATCAAATTCCATTGTTGGTGAATGGTTTTTGACTCAACAGCCATTTTGCAGAAGATTGTAGTCAGCCCTTCAGCCAAGCAATAAGTTGGCTGCAGCAATGATTTGCTCTGCCACTTCGCCAATTTTACGGCTATGCTCCATAGCCATTTTGCGCAAGGCTCGGTAGGCATCGTCTTCACTCAAGCCCCGAGATTTCATGAGCAGGCCCTTGGCCTTTTCTACGGCAGAACGCTCTGAGAGCCTACGTTGAGCTTCGTCTCGCTCTTGGCGTAGTGACTGGTACTCGTCGAAGCGGGCGGTGGCTACTTTGATCAGCGGTTGCAAACGCTCAGCGGAGAGGCCATCTACCACATAGGAGGATACCCCGGCTCGCATCGCTTGGCGGATGACATCGTCAGTATCATCTTCGGAGAACATCAGCACCGGGCGGGGCATGCTGCGATCCAGTGTGGCAAGGTTCTCAAGCGTATCCCGACTGGGCGAATCTGTATTGATCAGTACCACATCCGGTTGTAGGTTTTGTACTTTGCTGTGCAGGTCGAAGGCGTCGGGCAGCACTGCGGCAACCATGTGGCCGGCGCGAGTAAGCCCCTCGCAGATTTCGAGTGCGCGTTCCTGGATTTCATCAATAACAAGAACTTTGAGCATCTAGCAAAGGCCAAGGCAGATCGGACGATAGACAGACTACTTTGAGCAAGACTTGGGCCAACTTGCACTTACTTGCGTAAGTGATTGCCTGTTTGGCTTAGGCTTGCGAATCCGGTGTAGCTGCCCAGCCTTGCTCAAGCGCGTAGATGGCGATCTGCACACGGCTACTCAAGCCGAGTTTCTTGAGGATATTCTGTACGTGAATCTTGACGGTACTCTCAGACAGATTCAGGTTACGGGCGATGACCTTGTTGCTCTCGCCCCGCGTGAGGCACTGCACGACCTCTTTTTCGCGTGGGGTCAGCATGCTTGGACCAGGTGTTGCCACGGGGAGTTTGCTGCCTTCCCGCAGCTGCCCGACCAGCTTGCCAACAAGGTCAGGGGATACCACTGATTCTCCACGCACTACCTTGCGCATTGCATCGACGAGATAACTGGCTTCGGCATTTTTCAGGACATAGCCATCAGCCCCGCCCCGCAGGGCACAGGCCAACTCCAGCGCGTCTTCCGAGACGGTGAGCATCATCACAGCACATTCTGGCGTGTCTTCTTTGATCAAGCGTAGCGCTTCCAGGCCAGACAGGCCTGGAAGGTTGAGATCCAGCAAGACGATATCAGGCTTGAGTTGGTGGGCGCATTTGACGGCTTCCAAGCCATCGGCTGCCTCGCCAACAATTGCAAAATCAGCTTCGCCTTGTAGCAATAGCCGGATGCCTGAACGAAATAGTACATGGTCATCAACAAGCAGGATTTTCAGTTTCTCGCTCATGCAGTGTCCTTATTTCTCGTCAGGCTGTTTGACGAGATGCGGCTCGCAACAATACAGCAATCCGGGTACCAACTCCACGGGTGGATGCAATGGTGAGTTGGCAACCAATCCGATCTGCGCGTTCCTGCATGATGTGCAACCCGACCTGTCTGGCCGCATTGGATTGCTGTGGGAGGGGCGCCGCATCGAATCCGACCCCTTGGTCGCTGATTTCCATATAGAAATCGCTATCGTTACGCACCAGGACTTGGGCGCTATGGGTTTGCGCATGTTTGCGAATATTCGAGAGCGCTTCCTGAAGGATGAACAGCAGTTGTAGTTTTTGTTCATCCGATAGGGTAGGGCCTTCCCCGCTGTATTCAAACTCAACCTCAATGCCGCTCTGCTCGTAAAAGCGCCGGGTTGCAGCTTGCAAAACCTGCTTGATGTTTAGATTTTCCAAACGGGTTCGGAAGTTCGCCAGCAACTCGCGTACATCGTTATAGCTTTCCTGCACCCCTGTGCGTAGCAGAGGCAGAATTTTTTCGGCTTCGCCATGCGGAGTACGCACAAGCGCTTTCTCCAGCATCTGAACCTGTAAATTCAGGAAGTTGAGGCTTTGTGCCAAACTGTCGTGTAATCCTTGGGCCACTAGGTTGCGTTCTTCGGAGACGGCAAGCAGGCGTTCATGCTTCATCAGCCGGGTATTTTCCAGGGCCGTTCCAAATTGCTGCCCCAGGGTTTCAAGCAACTTCATTTCTGCTGCACTGATTGGGTAGGCCTGCTGGAAATGCAATGTAAACGAACCCAGCGCAGCCTGTGGTGAGGCAATGCGGAAAGCTGCGATCTGGGAAAATCCGGCTTCGTTGCAAGGTAGGATTCTGTGTCTGGGGGTATTGCGCAAATCCCGCAGCACAGCAACACCCGTGCGCGTTGATTCACCGCACAAGCAGTCATGGGCTTTGCGGCACTGTTCGCTTTGCAAGACCTCTGGCGCAAGGTTCTCAGAAACCACCAGATTCAGTTGCTGGTCGCCCTGGTCCAGAATCCGCAAGCTGCCGCCATCTGCGTGAAAGCGCGCCAGGATGCGCTGCAAGAAACCTCGGCACTGGGCTTCAACCGAGCTGGGGTGGGACAGGAAGGCCGCCATCTCATAGAGTATGGCAAGCTCTCGGTTTTGTGCTTCGAGTTGGGCGGTTTTGTCACGAACGCGCTGTTCCAGACCACGGTAGAGCGTCTGTAATTCTTCGGCCATGGCATTAAAGCCCTGTGCCAACTCGCCAAATTCATCGTCGGTTTCGACCGGGATGCGCACATCGAAACGCCGGGTAGCCAGATTGGCGATGCCCGCCTGTAAACTGGCCACCGGGCGGATGATCCAGAGATACTGCAGGTAGATCATGGCCACCGTGCCTATGATGGCAATGGCAATCAGCACTGCCTGTGACAAGCGTAGTAGGCCCGTTTTATGCGCGTTATCGTGTTCGACGGCAGAAACAAGGATGTCAATCTGGGCGACAAAAGCATTGACCTGCTCACCAAAGGCAGCTGCCGCATGGCTGTCGCCTTTGGCTGCATGCTCGGCAAGAGGGCGTAAATGCTCATCCCAGAGACGAAGTACCAAGCCATATTGCTTGCGGATGCCCAGCTCGCTAGGCAAAACTAGGGGACGGGCAGGGTCTCCCCGGTGCAGGGAATACAAGGTCTTTTCAAGCGACTGGATTTCGGAATCAATCCGTTTCGCATCTAGAGGCTGAATCTGCATCGACAGCGCGAGACGGTAAGAGCGCATACGCAGGCTGCCGGCATCGTTGATTGCCGCCGCTCCACCTTCTAATTGCCAGGATAGCCAGAGCGTGCCGCCAATCATCGCCAAGGCAATTGCCAGCGCGAGCAGGGAAACCGTCACAATCCGGAATGAGATGCTGTGCCGCTGCATATCTGCTAACGGACCATATGTGCCAGAGATTTTTTCCTCGGACTTTGTCATAAGGGCATATCAAATAGAGGGCTCGACGAGATAATCCAAAAGAGAGCCCATGACGCGATTGACTTTGGCATAGCATGCATCATCGGCAGTCTCAATCACCTCCCGTGTCTGCACATGCTTTCCAGTTGGGTGCAAGTCTTCCGCACAGTTCTCCAGCATGCTCAGCATGGATTGCCGTGTTGTCTCAAGGTGAAACTGTACGCCGATGCATCGGCGACCAAGCTGGAAGGCTTGATTTTCACAAACTGCGCTACGGGCAATACGTTGCGCGCCAGCAGGCAAATCGAAGGTCTCACCGTGCCAGTGAAACACATTGAGGGTGGCCGGGAATGAAAATTTTAGAGCTGCATCACTGTTACCACAACCTTGGATGGGAAACCAGCCAATCTCACGTTCAGGCGCAGGATAAACCTTCTTACCCATCGCACTGGCAATAAGCTGTGCGCCAAGGCAGATGCCCAGCATAGGGACTTGGGCGGAGAGCAGGGCGCGCACATGGTGTTTCTCGCCCTTCAGCCAGGGGAACTGCGCTTCGTCATTCACACTCATCGGCCCGCCCAATGCAATGACCAGATCAGGGAAATCTCCGGCAGGGGGAATCTGCCCTTGGTGAAAGCGGACGTAGTCTATTTGGGCATGGCGCCCGGCAAGCCATGTCGCAATGCAACCAAGGTCTTCAAATGGTACGTGTTGCAAGACCTGTACTTTCATGTTGCATCGATCCTTTCATCTGATTGGCAAAACAGCGGCAGCGGGGATCTATTTTATACAAATCGATCCCCGCTGCCGCTGTATACGGTACAAACAGCCTTGTTTTAGCGTGGGCGCACGAGCTGCCAAGCCCTCGTCAAGTAAGTGGCGCTACCAAATCCGCTCCACACATGCACAAGACGGCTGAATGGGAAGATGACGAATAGGGTCATGCCCATGAACATGTGTATCTGGTAGATAAAGGGGACATCCACAATGATTTCAGCTGCCCCACTGCGGAAAGTGACGATGTGCTGTGCCCAGGCCCCGAGCAGGGTCATGACATGACCGTCGAGGTGGCCTAAGGACACAAAAATACTCGCCAAGCCCAGCAGCAGTGTAGTCAGCAACCACAGCAGCAAGACCTTGTCGCCAGTGCTGGTTACTGCACGGATGCGTGGCTCGGTGAAACGGCGATGGAGCAGGATCAACAGCCCGGCCAGACACAAAGCGCCGAGGCCCGCCCCGCCCACGATAGCCATCATCTGCTTGGCCTCGGTCGTCAGCCCAAAGGCATGGTACACCTCTGGCGGTGTGAGCAAGCCCACCATATGGGTTGCGAACAGACTGATAATGCCTAAGTGGAAACAAATGCTGCCCACGCGCAGATTGCCACGCTTGAGCAGTTGCGAGGATTCGCTCCGCCAAGTGTACTGCTCTCGCTCAAAACGCACCAAGCTGCCGAGCAGGAAAATTGACAGGGCGATATACGGGTAGATCGAAAAAACGAAATAGTGCAATGTGCTCATGACATATATCCTTTGTCGAAATGCACTCAGATTCGTGCCGTGGCAGGCGGGCGCTGGGCATGGAACTGAAGGGTATGGGTGGTTTGCGGTTTGAGGAGCGGTTCGACTCCATCTGCCCCCGTGCCGAAAACTTCCAGTGCCTCGTCCATGTCGCGTACAGGTGGAGATGCCAATGGCACAGGCACCACGCCACTCATGCCTTGCACAACATTGAAGACCAATGCATACGGGCTGCCATTTTTGCTCAGGTTCCCTCCGACAGCCGCCAGCACATGGATGGCGTCATCAAGCAGGCCTTGGGCACGTTCCGGTGTTACCACGCTCAGGAATTCAAGAAACAACGGCACATAGTCCGGTAACTCCGTGGTGGTTGGCTCGAATCCATCACATCGATACTCTTCAAGCAGATCGACCATGGCTTGCCCTCGATCCCGCGATTCACCATGGATGTGTTCGAATAGATGCAGTGAGTGCGAAGGATTTCGATCGAATGTATCGACGTAGTTCTCCTGCAAGCGCACCAGGTCGTGCGTGCGCAGGTAGGTGAACAATCCGAGGAGCGGCAAGGCGTGCTCCTCGGGCACTGCAAGTTGGAGTTCGTCCAGCGCGTCCAGCAAGTCTTGTTCAGGATAGGTGAGCAAGGCAGAGAGGGTGCGCAGAGTGACAGGGGAAATTTGGCTGTGACTCATGAGCTTATCCTCCCTTTGCTTTGCGGCGTGACTTGGGCATGTCTACAAAAATGTCGCTGCCATGCTTGCGGTTGCCGAACAGGGTGCCTTCTGATGTGCCGCCTGAGCAACCATTGCCAAAGGTAAAGCCGCAACTGCCCTTTTCATTGAAGCTGTCTTCCACCATTTCCTTGTGCGAACTGGGGATGACAAAGCGGT
This sequence comes from Uliginosibacterium gangwonense DSM 18521, assembly GCF_000373965.1. Classification (GTDB taxonomy): domain Bacteria; phylum Pseudomonadota; class Gammaproteobacteria; order Burkholderiales; family Rhodocyclaceae; genus Uliginosibacterium; species Uliginosibacterium gangwonense. The sequence goes on from NZ_KB892863.1 coordinate 207,825, forward strand.
CTTCATAATTGGCAATTGCCATGACCTGGTACATCTCTTCGACTTGCGCTGCAGTCAGGCCTACTTGCTGGAGAACAGATGTATTGGGCGCCTTATCCACCACCTCGCTACGTTTGTAGGCACGCATGGCGAGCATACGGTCAAGTGCCGAGATCACAGGCGCCTCTTTGCCTGCCGTGAGCAGGTTGGCAAGATACTTCACTGGAATACGCAACTGTTTGGTATCCGGAATGATCCCGTTCATACCGAGTTGCCCGGCCTCAGCGCGCCCCTGGATTGGGGAGAGTGGGGGGATGTACCACACCATTGGTAGCGTGCGATATTCCGGATGTAAAGGGAAGGCAACCTTCCACTCCATTGCCATCTTCCACACGGGCGACTTCTTGGCAGCGTCCAGCCAGCTTTCCGGTATTCCTTGACGGCGAGCCTCTTCGATCACTTTCGGGTCGTTGGGGTCAAGGAAAACCTTGAGCTGGGCTTCATATAGATCTTGCTCGTTTTCCACTGCGGCAGCGGATTCGATCATGTCTGCATCGTAGAGCATGACACCCAGGTAACGAATGCGCCCCACGCATGTTTCGGAACATACGGTTGGTTGCCCGGCTTCAAGGCGTGGGTAGCAGAATGTGCATTTCTCTGCTTTGCCGGATTTCCAGTTGTAATAGATTTTCTTGTATGGGCAGCCTGAAATGCACATGCGCCAACCACGGCATTTGTCCTGGTCAACCAGCACGATCCCATCGTCTTCGCGTTTGTAGACAGAGCCGGACGGGCAACTGGCGACACAGGTCGGGTTCAGGCAGTGCTCACACAGACGCGGCAGATACATCATGAAGGTGTTCTCGAAAGTCGAGTACATCTCCTTCTGGATGTCATTGAAGAGCTGATCCCGGCTGCGTGATTCAAACTCGCCGCCTAGATCATCTTCCCAGTTCGGGCCCCATTCGATCTTCTCCATCTTTTGACCGGTGATTGCAGACACCGGGCGTGCAGTGGGCGGCGTTTGCGATAGCGGCGCATTCTGCAGATGCTCGTAGTCGTAGGTGAATGGCTCGTAGTAGTCGTCAATCTCCGGCAGATTGGGATTGGCAAAGATGTTGGCAAGAATTTTCATCTTGCCACCCTGGCGGGGTTCGAGCTTGCCGTCGCTACGGCGAACCCAGCCACCGCGCCATTTCTCCTGGTTCTCCCATTCTTTGGGGAAACCGATGCCGGGTTTGGTTTCTACGTTGTTGAACCATGCGTACTCAACCCCATCGCGGCTGGTCCACACGTTTTTACAGGTTACAGAACAGGTATGGCAGCCGATGCACTTGTCGAGGTTGAGCACCATGGCCACTTGTGCGCGGATCTTCATGCTTGTTCCCCTTCCTCAAGGCGGCCTTCGAGCCAATCAACCTTATTCATCTTGCGTACCAGAACATATTCGTCGCGGTTGCTGCCTACCGTGCCGTAGTAGTTGAAGCCATACGCCAGTTGAGCATATCCGCCGATCATATGGGTTGGCTTGGTCACAGTGCGCGTCACGCTGTTGTGGATGCCACCGCGTTTACCAGAGGTCTCGGCGCCCGGCACGTTCACGATTTTTTCTTGGGCGTGGTACATCAGGCACATCCCAACTGGCACACGTTGGCTGACAACCACACGTGCTGTCAGCGTGCCGTTGACGTTGAACACTTCTACCCAATCGTTGTCGCGGATGCCTGCTTGCTTGGCTTCGGTTTCCGATATCCATACATGCGGGCCACCACGCGAAAGTGTAAGCATGCGCAGGTTATCCGTATAGGTGGAATGGATACCCCACTTCTGGTGCGGCGTGATCCAGTTGAGTACCAGTTCATGCTGACCGCTGCTCTCCTTGCCACGTACTGCATCAATCGTGCGGGTATTGATGGCGGGTTTGTAGACACACAGACCCTCACCGAAGTCGAGCATCCAGCGGTGATCCTGGTAGAACTGCTGCCGTCCCGTCAGGGTGCGCCATGGGATGAGTTCATGCACGTTGGTGTAGCCCGCGTTGTAGCTAACCTCTTCGGACTCAAGCCCCGACCAGGTTGGTGACGAGATGATCTTGCGCGGCTGCGCCTGCACATCGCGGAAACGGATCTTGTCATGGTCGCGCCCCTCGGCCAGATGCGTGTGATTGCGTCCGGTGATTTTGCCCAGCGCCTCCCAGGCTTTGACGGCAACATGCCCGTTGGTTTCTGGTGCCAATGTCAAAATCATTTCTGCGGCGTCGATAGCAGTTTCCAGCTTTGGCCGCCCCTGGCTTACGCCCGCTTCAGTAACCGGTTTATTGAGTTCGCCCAGTTCCTGGACTTCCTTCTGGGTGTTCCAGCCGATCCCTTTGCCACCGTTGCCAGCTTTTTCCAGCAGGGGGCCGACTGAGGTGAATTTCTTGTAGATGTCGGCGTAATTGCGTTCCACTACCGTCATCTGCGGCATGGTCTTGCCAGGGATGGGTTCGCACTCGCCATGCTTCCAGTCTTTGGGTTCGAAGGGTTGGCCGAGTTCTCCTGGGGTGTCGTGCATCAGGGGAGTGAGCACCAGATCCTTGCGTGTTCCAAGGTAGGGGCCGGCAATCTCGGAAAACTTCTTGGCGATGGTCTTGTAGATTTCCCAATCGCTCTTCGATTGCCACAAGGGTTGTACCGCTTCCGACAAGGGATGAATGAAGGGGTGCATGTCGGAAGTGTTCAGATCGTCCTTCTCGTACCACGTGGCCGATGGCAACACGATGTCACCATACAGGCAGGTGGTGGACATACGGAAGTCCAGCACCGTGAGTAGATCCAGCTTGCCTTCAACCGCTTCGCGTACCTTCACCTCGCTGGGTTTGATGGCGTCATCCTCGTCGCTGAACAATGCATTCTGCGTACCGAGCAAATACTTGAGGAAGTATTCGTGGCCCTTGCCGGAGCTACCCAGAATATTCGAACGCCATACAAACAGGTTGCGCGGGAAGTTCTTGGGGTTTTCCGGGTCGTCACAGGAGAAATTGACGCGTCCGGCTTTGATCTCATCTACCGCGTGCTTGATCGGGTCCAGGCCCTTGGCTTCGGCCTGCGCCACGATGTCGAGTGGATTGGTTTCCAACTGCGGGGCAGAGGGCAGCCAGCCCAGACGTTCGGCCTTCGCGTTCATGTCGAGAAGCGCCATCTGGTCGTATTTGGAAGCCTCTGCGGTGGGCGAGAGGATTTCATCGACTGCCAGCTTCTCATGTCGCCATTGGCTGGTATGGTTGTAGAAAAACGAAGTGCCATTCATCTGGCGTGGCGGGCGTACCCAGTCGGTGGCAAACGCGAGGGGAACCCAGCCGGTTTGCGGGCGCAGCTTTTCCTGCCCCACATAATGCGCCCAGCCGCCCCCACTCTGACCGACACAGCCGCACATCATCAGCATGTTGATGATGCCACGATAGATCATGTCATTGTGATACCAGTGGTTGAGTGCAGCTCCAACGATCACCATGCTCTTGCCTTGCGTGGTGTCGGCATTCTGGGCGAACTCGCGGGCCACCTGGATCACCAGATGTGCTTTCACGCCAGTGTGCTTTTCCTGCCATGCCGGGGTGTAAGGAATGTCTTCATCATAGCTTGCGGCGACGTTTGCGCCACCCAGGCCACGGTCTATACCGTAGTTTGCGAGTGTCAGGTCAAACACCGTGGTCACGAGTGCTTCACTGCCATCAGCCAAGCGCAGACGCTTGGCGGGTACCTTGCGCACCAGTACATCGTCGGCATCCTTGCCGCCGAAGTAGCTGAAGCCCACGTCCGCCAGATCGTCATATGCGTCAACGAGCGACAAGCGCGGATCGATGGCGTGCGTGTTGCTACCATCTTTGAGTTCCAGGTTCCAGCGCCCGATCTTTTCGCCTTGCTCCCCCCAGCGGAAACCGATACTGCCGTTCGGTACAACCAATTCGCCGCTGGCCTCATCAATGACCAGCGTCTTCCATTCCGGGTTGTTGGCCTGTTCAGCTACGGACAGATGCGAAGCGCGCAGGAAGTAGTCTGGCACCAGATGACCGCCCTGCGGCTTCAACAGCACCAGCATTGGCAGATCGGTGTACTGTTTGGCATATCGCTTGAAATAGGCAGATTGCCCGCCTACATGGAATTCTTTGAGGATCACATGCCCCATTGCCATGGCAAGCGCGGCATCTGTGCCTTGCTTGGGCGCCAGCCAGATATCCCCAAACTTGACCATTTCACCATAATCGCTGGAAACGGCTACGGTTTTGGTGCCTTTGTAGCGCACTTCGGTGTAGAAATGCGCATCTGGTGTACGTGTCTGCGGTACGTTGGAACCCCACACCATCAAGTAGGTGGAGTTGTACCAATCTGCAGATTCGGGCACGTCAGTCTGCTCGCCCCATACCTGTGGTGATGACGGTGGCAAGTCGCAATACCAGTCATAAAAGGACAGGCATACGCCGCCAATCAATGAGAGGTAACGCGATCCGGCTGCATAGCTCACCATTGACATGGCAGGAATCGGCGAGAAGCCAAGCACTCGGTCCGGCCCATAATTCTTGATGGTATAGGCATTGGCTGCGGCGATAATCTCGCTGGCTTCGTCCCACGTGGCACGCACGAAACCGCCTTGTCCACGCACGCTCTTGTAGTGGCGAGCCTTGACAGGGTCTTGGCTGATTGAGGCCCAGGCATCGGTGGGAGAAAGTGTTTTGCGTGCCTCACGCCACATTTCCATCAAACGACCACGAATCATCGGGTATTTCACCCGTTGAGCCGAGTATACGTACCAGCTATATGACGCGCCACGGGGGCAGCCACGTGGCTCATGATTGGGCAGATCGGGGCGGGTTCGTGGGTAATCGGTTTGTTGGGTTTCCCACGTGATCAGGCCGTTCTTGACGTAGACCTTCCATGAACAGGAACCCGTGCAATTTACACCATGCGTGGAGCGTACTATTTTGTCATGCTGCCAACGGGCGCGATAGGCGTTCTCCCATGTGCGGTCCTCATTGACTACCGCACCATGACCATCTGAAAAAGTTTCCTTGGTACGTGAGAGGAATTTCAGTCGATCCAGAAAATGACTCATCTTTTATCTCCTTGTCACTCAGCAAGGCATGGGAGCGTTGCGGCGGCTGTAGTTCCACCATGTGATCACAATGCAGCTAACATAGAAGCCGAGGAAGCAATACAGCGCCCACTCCGGCCCACCGCTGACCTTCATCGACAAACCAAAACTCTGAGGAATGAAATAGCCGCCATATGCGCCAATTGCACTGATAAAACCAGCAGCGGCGGCAGATTCTTTGGCGCCAGTGAGCTTGGCTTGACGGATTGTTGCTTCATTCCTGTCTTTGAGATGGCGAAGTGCCAGTGTGGAAAAGATTGTCGGAATCATCTTGTACGTCGAGCCGTTACCCAGCCCGGCACAGGTAAACAGCAGGAGGAAGCTTGCGAAGAACCCCGGCCAACTACCGGTTGTTTGGGCTCCTGGCAGGCAGGCCAGCACACCCAGTACCCCTAAAACCATGCCAAAAAATACACCCAAGGTGACACGTGCGCCGCCAATCTTGTCCGAGATTGCGCCGCCTACCGGGCGGATCAAGGCACCGATCAAGGGGCCAATGAATGCGTAATGCATTACCGCGATTTCTGGGAACAGGGTTTTGGTGAGTAATGCAAATGCGCCCGCAAAGCCGATGAAGCTGCCGAAAGTCCCGATATAGAGATAGCACATTACCCAGTTGTGTTTGCGCAGGAAGATTACGGCCTGATCGGAGAACGAGGACTTTGCATCGGCAATGTCATTCATACCGAACCACGCGGCAATAGCAGCCAGGGCAATGAGCGGTACCCACATAAAGCCGGCATTTTGCAGCCACAGGCTCTTTTCAAGGCCTTCCTTTACGTAGTGCTGGGCTTCGCCGCCAATGCTACCGAACAGTGGGATTGTGATTGCCAAGGGAATCAGGAACTGTGCGATGGATACGCCAAGGTTGCCGAATCCGGCATTCAGACCATTGGCCGCACCTTTCTGTGCGGCGGGGAAGAAGTAGCCAATGTTGGCCATGGAACTTGCAAAATTTCCGCTACCCAATCCGCATAGAAGGGCAATCGTCAACATCGTTGGGTAGCTGGTGCTTGTATCCTGCACAGCAAACCCCAGCCACAGTGCCGGAATCAGCAGAACTGCGGTGGAGAGGGTCGTCCATTTGCGCCCGCCGAATAACGCAGGCATGAAGGAGTAACAGATCCGCAGTGTGGCACCGGAGAGTTGCGGCAGCGCCGCCAACAGGAACAGTTGATCCTTGGTGAAGGTGAAGCCTGCATTTGGCAGGTTGAGTGTCACCATGCTCCACAACACGGAAATTACAAAACCCAAGGTCAGGCAAGGGATGGAAATCCACAGGTTGCGCGTAGCAATGGCTTTGCCACCGTTGCGCCAGAAATCGGGATTTTCTGGTTCCCAAGACTTTAATACATGACTGGACATTACGCAGCTCCTACAAAACGTTGGATGGACATACGAATTCGCTGATTGTCCGGATCGCCTGGGGAATCGCCTTTGCCACTCCCTGCACGGAGGATCCCGAACATGACAGTGCAAGCATAGGCTTGACGCGGGCTGTGCAACATTCGCCAGAAGCAGGGGGCTTATAGTTCGAAAGAACTAGTCTGGATAGCAACTCCTGAGGGTTTGAAAAATAGTGTTTCAGAGCATGCTATCTGCAAGCGTAGATGGCTGTGCGCGAACGCCAAAAGCCTCCGCCCGTAAGGGCTGGAGGCGGTTTCTTGAAGAGAAGAAGCAGCTAGAGGCTGTTCAGAGTCAGTAGGCTACTTCCACCTGTCCCTGATGAACTCTGGCAGGGTAGCTGCGCACGGAGTGGTCGATATTCTCCATGCATACCCCGTCACTGAGGCCAAAGCGCTGTTTCTTGAGTGGGCTGGCAACCCAGAGCTTGCCCTGGTGCTCGACGATCAGGCCACGGGAGAGCACACTGGCTTGAAAGAACGGATCGATATTGTCTATCGCATACACCTGTTCGCTGCTATTGGGTCGGAAAATGGCAACTTGATTGTCCCCTACCAACGCACATACGCCTGTGCCGGGCACGATGTCTTGAAGTTTGCAAACAGTCGTCCAGTTCATCATACATGCTCCTTGCATCCGCAGCATTGGGGTACGCGTTCATCAATTGTGGCAGGGCGGTGCTGGCTGCGTTCGGGCACGAACTGCACCAGCGGATCGGTCTTGGGGCTATTGATGAAGTGGGCAAAGCGCGTTTGCTTGGCGGAGTCTTGCACGGTGGCAGTCCACTCGCAGACGTAGGTTGCGCGGATGTCCGCCATCTGGGCTTCCAGTTCTGCGGCGAGGCTCAGCTTGTCTTCGACAACCACAGACTTCAGGTAATCCAAGCCGCCTTCCATATTGTCCAGCCAGCTTGCGGTACGTTGCAGTTTGTCTGCCGTGCGCAGGTAGAACATCAGGAAACGGTCGATGAGGCGGACGAGGGTGTCTTTGTCCAGATCCGCAGCAAGTAGATCTGCATGGCGAGGTTTCATGCCGCCGTTGCCACACACATACAGGTTCCAGCCTTTGTCTGTGGCGATGATACCGACATCCTTGCCCTGAGCCTCGGCACATTCACGGGTGCAGCCTGAAACCCCAAATTTCATTTTGTGCGGTGAGCGGATGCCTTTGTAGCGGTGCTCCAGCTCTACGCCCAGGCCCACGCTATCCTGTACGCCATAGCGGCACCAGGTGCTGCCCACGCAAGTCTTGACCATGCGGAGAGCTTTGGCATAGGCATGACCTGTTTCAAAGCCTGCATCAATCAGGCGCGCCCAGATAGTGGGTAAATCGTCCTTGCGAGCACCGAAGAGGCCGATGCGCTGGGCCCCAGTTACTTTGGTGTAGAGCTTGTAGTCCGCCGCCACTTTGGCTAATGCAGCCAAGGCCGTGGGTGTGACCTCGCCACCGGGCATGCGCGGAATGACCGAGTAGGTACCATCCTTCTGCATGTTCCCCAGGAAAATATCGTTGGTATCCTGAAGCGGTAGGTGCTCGTCCTGCAACACGAAGTCTCCCCAGCAGGAGGCGAGGATAGAACCAATGGCAGGCTTGCACACTTCACAGCCATAGCCCTGGCCATGTTTCTGGAGCACCTCGGAGAAAGTCTTCAGGCCGCCAACCCGGATGAGGTGGAACAATTCCTGGCGGCTGTGGGCAAAGTGTTCACACAGGTGATTGTTGACTTCGACTCCCTGCTTGGCGAGTTCGGCATGCAGCACCTGGGTCAATAATGGCACGCAGCCACCACAACCTGTACCTGCTTTGGTCTCAGCCTTGATTGCCGCAACGGTGTGGCAGCCCTTGGCAACCGCTTCGGCAATGCGCCCCTTGCTGACATCGAAGCAGGAGCAGATCTGCGCTGTATCGGGCAGGGCATCCACACCCAGCGCCGGTTTGGCACCCGCATAGGCGGGTAGAATGAGCGAATCTGGATGCGCTGGCAAGGGCATTGCATTGAGCTTCATCTGCAACAGGTTGCCGTAGTCTTCGGTATCGCCTACCAGTACAGCGCCAAGCAGGCGGCTGTTGTCGGCGTCCACCACGATCTTTTTATACACGCCGTTGGCATCGTCCAGATACACATAGCTATGGCTACCCGCAGTGCGGCCATGCGCGTCACCAATACTGCCGACAGAGACTCCCAGCAGCTTGAGCTTGGCGCTCATGTCTGCGCCCGTAAAGGCCGCGTCTGCTTCGCCAAGCAAGTGGGCCACGGCGATCTGGGCCATTTTGTAACCAGGGGCGACCAAGCCGAAAAAGCGCCCTTGCCATGCTGCACATTCTCCAATGGCATAAACATCGGGCGCATTGGTCAGGCAGTGGTCGTCGATAGCGATACCGCCGCGTTCGGCCACTGGCAGACCACAGTAACGTGCCAGCGTGTCTTGCGGACGTACGCCGGTGGAAAAGACGATAACGTCCACTTCCAGTGACGTGCCATCGGCAAACTCCAGGCGATGCGCACCTTGCTTGCCCTTGTGATGCAGGATCTCACGGGTATTCTTGCTGGTGTGCACTGTCACGCCCATTGCTTCGATGCGGCGCCGCAGAAGTTCTCCGCCAGCGCGGTCGAGCTGCTCGGCCATCAACATGGGGGCGAACTCAATGACGTGCGTCTGCAAGCCTAGCGCCTTGAGTGCCCCGGCCGCTTCCAGCCCCAGCAGACCACCACCTATCACCGCACCACTCTTGGCCGTTTTGGCCGCGCGCTGGATGGCGTCCAGATCCTCAATGGTGCGATACACATAACAATCGTGATGGCCGCTCCCCGTGATGTTGGGCACCCAAGGGTAGGAGCCGGTCGCCAACACCAGGGCGTCGTAAGTCAACGTGCGGCCTTGGTTGGATTGGACTGTGCGGGTTACAGGATCAATTGCCTTGACCGCTTCATTGATCAAAACCTTGATGCCGTGCTTCTCGTAGTAACCTTGCTTGACCAGACTCAGGTCTTCTGCAGTGTGGTGCGAGAAGTAGGAGGACAGGTGCACGCGGTCGTAGGCAACACGCGGCTCGGCACAGAAGATTGTGACCTCATACTGCGTCAATCCTCCTTTGTCGACCAATTCCTCCACATAGCGATGGCCTACCATGCCATTGCCAACAATGACTAACTGCCTTTTTTTCATTTGACCAGACTTTCAACATTGAATGCAGGTAGGTGGCCAATGTAGTGGGAGGCGAATCCTTTATCTGCCTCCGGGCCCCTTCGGTACTTAGGGTAGGGAGCACGCAAGGCTGTTTCCTTGTTTCACGTCAAGGAAAAATCCTGGCAAATTACATCAAAGGCAAGAGTGCCATCTCGATTGCACGTCGGTTCAATGGGCGAAGCAGGAATTTTGGTGGTGAGAATTTCTGGGCCAGAGGGCACTTTGTTTCAACGGTGGGTCTGGACGAGGAGATGGTTCGAGCCTACATCCGATACCAAGAGAAGGAAGGCGAGCATTATGACCAACTGCAGTTGGGCATGTGATAGCCGCCTTCAGGCGGCACATGTAGCAGCCCCTTTGAGGGGCTAACAAATTAAAGCCTCCGGCTTTGCCGGGGGATGCTTACTTTCTATCAGGAATGCAGATGATCAATATTGATTAGTACGTCTTTGGCATTTTTCTCTACGGCGATCATTCCGCTTTCGGGATCTCCCGAAGCGGGGGTTGCGTTGCCGCTGGACGAGATGCGTGCACCAACGTGGAGGTTCTCAGGAACCGGGCGTTCAGACATGATGAGTGGGGTGTTGGTGAAATCGAATTTCGCGGGTAGGTCCGCTACCTTGAGGCGTATTGCGGCAAGTGGCGGGCCACCTTCGCCTGAACGAGCAAAGATGAAAACAGTACTGTCGGCAGCAACTTGCTTGGCAAGGTCTGGCGAGAGTTTGATCGTACCACTGATGCCGATGGAGGCACTGGCGGGTGAAGCCGCTGCAATTTCATTGGACGTGGTTTTGAGGGGTTGCACTGCAGGCGAGGCTAGCTGTTCCTGGCCGAGTTTTGTACGGATTTCATTGATGTTGGCACGAATTGTCTCGATATCTGGATTATCCGCCGGCATATGGGCGAGCATGCGTTCCCATAGTTGTCCGGCGGTGGCATATTGTCCCCGGTTGAAGGCGAGTGAGGCAGAGAGGTTCAGCGCCTTGAGATGATTGGGGGCAATCTGTAAGGCTTTTTCAATCAGTTTGGCGGGTTCCTCGTCAAGATTGCCGCCGTGCGTACTGGCGAGAGAGTCCGCCAGATCGGCCAATAGATCTGGGTCGTTGGGCATACGGGGCAGCAGGTTCCTGAAGATTTTTTCGGCTTCAGCATGACGCCCAAGGTAGGCATAGGTGCGGCCAAGCATGAACCAACCTTCTAGGTCGTCAGGCTGTTTCTCCAATCGAGCAGAGAGTTTGCTTGCCATGTCTTCAAGGTTGGTATGTGCGTTGCCCGTCATCTCGCCAGGTACGGCCGACATGGTTGCGACCGATGCTGGATAGGTAATCGCAGTGGGTGTTCCGGTTGCTACGTAGAGGCCAGCAGCGATACATGGCAACAGAATGCCGAGCGTCAGCGCCCATCGGCGTGGAAACCCCTGAGTGGCGACAGTCGCGGAGGTGGTATTGCTTGCCTCTAGCGCGCGAAGTGCAATTTCCTCAGAACTCTGTTGATGGGTGGCGGTATCAATACGTCCTGCAGCAAGCTCAGCATCCAGTTCTGTTTGCTGGTCGCGCAATAAGGCCAAAGTGGCTTCGTTTTGGGATGCCGTTAATCGGGCTTGCGCACGTTGACGCAGAAGCGGCCACATCAAGAAGGTAAGTGCCACCGCAACAAGCATCAGCGCGGCGAGAATAAAGAGAACGATGTTCATGTACGATCCTGTTTTGGAGTGCCCGAGGCATTGAGTAGGGCACGTGCGGCATCCAGGGATTCCTTGCTCAGTGCTTCGGCATGTTGGTGGCGTTGCCTGGCCAGACTGAAGGCCAGCCATCCAATGCCGCCGAACAGCAGTAGCGCGGGGCCACCCCAAAGCAGCAGGGTGTAGGGTCGATAGGGGGGACGATAAAGAATGAAATCGCCATAGCGTTGTACCAAGTAATCGGTGATCTCCTGCTCACTACGACCAGCGGCTAGTTGCTCGCGGATCTGGTTGCGGAGATCCTGCGCCAAGCCAGCCTGCGAATCGGCAATCGTCTGGTTCTGGCATACCAGGCAACGTAGCTCTGTGGAAAGAGCGTCCACGCGTGCCTCAAGCGCCGGGTTGTCTGCTACGGGGCGTGCTTCAGTTGCCTGGGCGAACCCCGTGTGCATGGAAAGGATAAGGAGGAGACATATCCTGAAAAAGAAACCATACGAGGGTTGTTTCACGATTTCAGCCTTCATCTTAACTCGCAGTGTCTGCCGCGAGTTGGGCAGATGCATCTTTGGGCGTTTTGCGTCGAGCCATCCGGTAGCGGCGGTCACTGGCCGCAATGGCTCCGCCAGCTGCCATCAGGAGGCAACCGAACCAAATCCAGCAGACAAATGGTTTGCTGTAGATGCGCAGTATCCATGCCGAATTATCGAGTTCATCGCCCATCGAAACATATAGATCCATAATGCCATTAGTATGGATGGCGGCCTCTGTCATGGGTGTGCCTGTGGTGCGATAAACGCGCTTTTCCGGTTGCAGTGTAGCGATCTCGCTTGCGTGGCGAGTGATCTTGATGGTCGCACGCGTCGAGTCGAAGTTCGGCCCCGCGTAGTCTTCGATGTTCGTCATGGTGAAATCGTAACCTGCCAGATGAGCCGTGTCGCTAATGCGCATCTGCACATCGATGTTGGATTCCAGACCACGTACCAGGGTCACCCCCAGTATGAAAACGGCAATTCCCATATGTGCCAGCCACATGCCCCACCAGCCACGCGGAATACCAAGCAGGCGGTCGAACCATTTACCGCGTTGGGTATCTTTCACACGTTGTCGTAACTGCTGGACGCTGACCACTATGACCCAGGCGGCGAGGCCGAGGCCAACTGTCATTTTCCAGCCGGGCACTCCAGCCATCCATGCAAGTGCTGCGGCAAGTACAACGGTGATGAGCAGTAGCGCCCGTAGATTGGGCAGCAGGGTAGAGAGTTTATGGCCTTTCCAGTGCAGGAGGGGGCCAATGACCATGAAGAAGATCACGGGCGCCATGAGGGGGAGGAACACCGCCTCAAAGTAAGGTGGGCCGACAGAAATTTTTCCTATGCCCAGCGCATCGACCAGTAATGGGTAGAGTGTGCCGAGTAGTACCGATGCGGCGGCGCTCAGCAGTAGAACGTTGTTGAGCAGCAACGCTGTTTCGCGCGATACGTTCTGGAATCGTCCTCCGCTGGACAGGCTGGGGGCACGCCAGGCGAAGAGTACGAGTGAGGTACCGATGACGAGAATCAATAGGGCCAGGATGAAGAGACCACGACGCGGATCGGCGGCAAAGGCATGAACCGATGTGAGTACGCCAGATCGGACGATGAAGGTGCCTAGCAGCGACAGCGAAAATGCGCCGATGGCCATCAGCACGGTCCAGCTGCGGAACGCGCCGCGTTTCTCGGTGACGGCCAGTGAATGGAGTAGCGCAGTGCCCACCAGCCAAGGCATGAAAGAAGCATTTTCAACCGGGTCCCAAAACCACCAGCCTCCCCAGCCCAGTTCGTAATAAGCCCAGCGTGAGCCAATCGCAATGCCCAATGTCAGGAAGATCCATGCGGCGGCGGTCCAGGGGCGGGTCCACCGTGCCCAGGCTGCATCAAGTTGGCCACTCAGCAGCGCGGCGATGGCAAAGGCAAAGGCGACCGAGAAGCCGACATAGCCCATGTAGAGCAGCGGCGGGTGGATGATCATGCCTGGGTCTTGTAGCAGGGGATTGAGATCCCCGCCTTCCAAGGCAGCCGGAAAGAGGCGCTGGAAGGGATTGGAGGCAATCAGCAGGAAGGCGAAGAAGCCAGTGCTCACGCATCCCATGACGCCCAGTACGCGTGCCACGAATACTTCAGGTAGCGCCCGTGAAAACTGTGCCACGGCAGCGGTCCACAATGAAAGGATGAGCCCCCAGAGCAACAGCGAGCCTTCGTGGCTGCCCCATACGGCGGTGATGCGGTAGGCTAGCGGCGTCTGCGTGCTGGTGTGGCTGGCGACATAGAGCACTGAAAAGTCTTTCAGGATGAATGCAATCGTCAACACCAGAAAAGCGAGCCCGACGAACAGAAATTGAGCAAAGGCGGCAGGGCGTGCCACGTTCATCATGGTTGTGTTGTTGTGCCATGCACCAAGCAGCGGTAGTACGGCTTGTGCGAGTGAAATGCACAAAGCGAGGACCAGCGCAAAGTGCCCGAGTTCTGGAATCATTGTCATATCACCGTATGCGTAGGCGCGATGCCCATGTTGAAGCTTTGTTGCTGCATGAAATCGTTTTGTTGCATGTTGTTTTTAGAAATCTAGACGGTATCCTGCCGAGATGTAATAGCGCGTAGTGTCTTCACTTTGGGTCGGGCCATTTGTCTTGGTATCCTCCAGGGCACTATCGAGTTCAAAACTCTGACCATCGGTGCGACGGTAGGTCACACGCATACCAGGGGTGATCCGCCGTAGCCGGGTTTGGAACACGTCGAGCTGGCGGTAGTAACGCAGAGATGGCTCAAGCACCCATTTTTCCCAATACACGCCTAGATTGCTCAGCGACAGGCTGTAGCCTTTATAGTCCCGGCTGCGCAGGACTCCTACATTGAAGGCGGTGATATCCTGTCGCTTGTAGAGGTTGCTGCCAATCACCTGGAAATTGATGTTGTAGACGTCTCCAGTGGCAGTTGTTGCAGGGAGATCTGCGGTGGCGGGTAGGGCGCCGACGCGGGAGTCGCGTAGATCAACGCCAACCTGCCAGTGATCGGTCAACTGGCGTGTCACACCAGCAAAAGCCATTTCGGCGACCGCAGTGTGGTCACGCGCCTGGGCCTTGATGTCATTGATGGTCGTGGTTTTCTTGAGTTCGTCGATTGTGGCGATCGTTGAGCCAATCAGCGCGTTTGAACTCTGCAATGCCGGAGTCATCCGTCGATCAAGCAGCACGTTCCAGGTGTTGGCTCCAGAAGTGTAGCTGCCTTGGAGCATGAAGATATTGACTGCCTTGTAATACATGTCGTAGTCAACAAGGCTGTAGGCCGAGCCGGATTCCGAGAAGAAACGCACTTCACTGCCTGCAGCACGGCGATCGGTAATGCCGTCAATGCGTTGGGTGATGAAATAGGTGCTACCGCTCCAATGGTCGTCAAAGGTGCCTGCATCCAGACTGGTACCCGCGAAGGTACGTGTGCTTTTGACATAATCGTCATGCGGTGAGCCGAGTATGATGTTTGCCTTCCACTTCTGTGCAAACTGGTAGCCAGTATTCAGGCCATCCATTCGACCCAGTACGCCGCCGCCTGGGCTGGATTGGCGCCCAATTCGCGCATTGATCTGGGTGGGGGCGTTTTTCATGTCATAGTAAGCTGCCGTCAGACGGTTCCGGTTGTGCCCGTCGGTCAGAAAGTCCCGCGTATAGGAATCCCGAAATACCAAACGGTTATCTGTGGTTTCGCTACGCCAGCGTGCGTTCAGGTCTACATTGCTGACCAGAGCGGATTGGTCGGTGCCGCTGAAGCTAGCCTTGTCGATTGTTGTGGCATTGACTACACGGGTTTCTGACTGTGTGGAACCCCGGTAGTAGTATTGCGACACGCTCCCCCCAGCCGTGAAGGGGATCGGAGACAGGCGCTGGTTACTGCCGCGTGCGCGGTTGGTGCTTGCGCTGGCTGTGCTGGTGCCTAGGCTATCCAGGCGTTTTCGCACCTCATTGGCGTAAATTCCACTCGGGTAGAGCTTGATGTAGAGTTCGTATTCAGCCCGGGCCTTGTTGTATTCGCCATTGTTCTCACGTGCGCGACCGACCAGGGATTGCGCCGCCTCGGAACTAGAAGAAGGGGGGAGTTGCAGCAACTGGTTGAGTGTCTGGATAGCGTTTGTATAGTCCTTGGCGTTGATAGCGCTGCGTGCGCTTGCCAAAAGCATTGCCGACTGCTTTTCGATTTCGTCCGGGCTGAGTTGGGCTGGCGTGGGCGACGCAATTTCTGGAGGAACCGCTAAGGGTGACAAAGGCGCAGTGGGCAGACTAGGAGATGTTTCCCCTTGCTTACTCTGGGGGATGACGGCAGCCACGGTTGTTTGGCTATCACCTATTTTTTCAATGCGTGCCTGCGGGAAG
This sequence comes from Uliginosibacterium gangwonense DSM 18521, assembly GCF_000373965.1. GTDB lineage: Bacteria > Pseudomonadota > Gammaproteobacteria > Burkholderiales > Rhodocyclaceae > Uliginosibacterium > Uliginosibacterium gangwonense. The sequence continues at coordinate 223,603 of NZ_KB892863.1, forward strand.
GCTCGGGTGAGCATGGGCAGAAATTTCTGTGCATCGGTCTGCGTGTCAAAATAACCTAGACTCAGGCGGTATAGTGTTGCTCCCTTGTCTGTGAGGCGTTCGTTGAAGAGTGTGAAATCGTCTGCCGCAGAGGGCAAGGGGCTGTTCTGCTCAATTGGCTTGTCGGATTGTTCAAGTACGATAGCATAGCGAACCGGTGTAGTTTCGTCCCTGGTAATAGGTTTGGTGGTGCCTGCTTCGATTGGCAGTCGCAGGGTGATGCTGCGGTTATCGTTGCCAGGCCCCATCTTGAAACTGACCGGACGTGCGAATTGGAACTGGATAAGTTTGACCAGCGATCTGGCCTGACCCGCGCCAAAAATGATATTTGCATCAGGAATCACTCCTTGGCCGTCGACTCTGCGAGCCTCACTGCCAATGTCCCGGATATCGCTTGCATCTCCGACGACCTGTACTTCAAGCTTGATCAGCTCGCCGCTGCTGGCTGGGGAATGGCGCATATATTGGATGGCGGTATTGAAACTCAAGGTGATGACCGCCGTGTCGCCTTGTTGCGAGAGCTTGACGTTATCGAGCAATTGCGCAAATGCATCAGGAGCAAGAGCGGACAGGAAAAACGCCGTCAGGAAGATAGTTGATCGGTGTGTCAGCTTACTCATGCGTCAATATTCCTTTTCCGCGCCGCAGTTGCGGCGCCTGGGTCAGATAACGATCGTTTACAACAACGTGAAAGTAGGGCTAGAAACCACCATCGGTGGCGTGGTGGTGGCCGCTGCGTGACTGCTTGATGGTGGTCAGCGACGAATTGGTATAGATGTGGCACGCGCCACTGCAATCGCGCAATTCGGCTACGGTGTAGAGCACAGTCGGAGAGGCGACTTTCTTGTGCTCGCCTGCCTTAAAGTTACCCGCATGACAACCCGCGCAGTCCGGTTTGTAAGCGGCATATTTCCAGGGAATGACTTCGTTGTTGCTGGTGTGGCAACTTGAGCACGTTAGCCCGCTGCCATGCGCTTTGTAGTAGGGTGAGCTGTGGGTATAGGAGCTTGTTGGCGTCCAGGCTGTTGTGCGGTGGCAGCTATCGCAAGAACGGGTCGTGACAAAGTGGCCTGAAGGTTTGCCGGTGGCTGTGGTGCCGTTGTGGCAGGTGGCACACGTTCCAGGCGTGACATTGGCATGGCTAAAGGAGGCGGGAATCCAGGCCGTTGTGCGATGGCAGGTGTCGCAACTCGCCGTGGTTGGTAGGTGGTTGACAGGTTTTCCTTTAGCCGTGGTGCCATTGTGGCAAGTGGCACATGTGCCTGGAGTCACGCCGGTATGACTGAAAGTCGCAGGTATCCAGCCAGTCGTTCGGTGGCAGCTATCGCAGCTGGCGGTGGTTGGCAGGTGGTTGGCGGGTTTGCCTGTCGCAGTTGTTCCGTTATGGCAGGTTGCACAGGTTCCTGGCGTGACACCGGTATGGCTAAATGTAGCAGGCGTCCAGCCGGTTGTGCGGTGGCAGCTATCGCAACTCGCCGTGGTTGGTAGGTGGTTGCTGGGTTTCCCCTTGGCCGTGGTTCCGTTATGGCAGGTTGCGCAGGTTCCGGGAGCCACGCCGGTATGGCTGAAGGTTGCAGGTATCCAGCCCGTTGTGCGATGGCAGCTATCGCAGCTTGCGGTGGTTGCCAGGTGATTGGCAGGTTTTCCTTTGGCTGTGGTGCCATTGTGGCAAGTAGCACATGTGCCTGGAGTCACGCCGGTATGGCTGAAGGTTGCAGGCGTCCAGCCGGTTGTGCGATGGCAGGTGTCGCAACTGGCTGTGGTCGGTAGGTGGTTGCTGGGTTTCCCCTTGGCCGTAGTGCCGTTGTGGCAGGTCGCGCAGGTTCCTGGAGCAACACCGGTATGGCTGAAAGTGGCAGGTATCCAGCCGGTTGTGCGATGGCAAGTGTCGCAGCTGGCGTTCGTTGCCAAGTGATTGGCGGACTTCCCTTTGGCTGTGGTGCCGTTGTGGCAAGTGGCACATGTGCCTGGAGTCACACCAGTATGACTGAAAGTCGCAGGTATCCAGCCAGTCGTGCGGTGGCAGCTATCGCAGCTTGCAGTCGTTGCCAAGTGGTTGGCAGGTTTCCCTTTAGCCGTGGTGCCGTTGTGGCAGGTTGCGCAGCTGCCAGCCGCCACGCCTGCATGGTTGAACATGGCAGGCGTCCAGCCGGTTGTGCGGTGGCAGGTGTCGCAACCTGCTGTGGTCTGTATATGAGTGCTGGGCTTACCGGAAGCGGTGCTGCCATTATGGCAGGTGGCACAGCTGAAACTCAGTCCTGTATGCGTAAAACGGGCGCCGTTCCATGTTGATGAATTATGACATTGGCTACATTCCTGCGAGGTAGGGATGTGGTTGGCAGGCTTGTGTGTGGTTGCGGTTCGGCTAGTCTGGCTATGACAGGTGGTGCAATTTCGAGGGGTGCCACGGAAAATTCCATTGGAATGGCACGTCTCACAACGGGCCGTTGCATGCGCACCAGTGAGGGGGAAACCTGTCCGCACGTGGTCCGCAGGCTTGGTAATCTGAGCGTGCGCCAGACATGCAGCAGCCAGCAGTAGCGCGGCGATAAAAACGCGGTAGATTGTTCCAAGCCTGAGTATCATCAAGCGCGCTCTCTGAAGAAGCGTGGGCCATTTTCGGGGTATAGAACTACCCTCTTCGAGGCGCATCGCTCATTGTTGGGATAATTAACTTTATTTTCTTTACTTTATTTAACTCTAAAAGCTTGATTTTTACACGTCAATCAGGCCGATGCTGAAGCCGACGAGTGGTACTTGAGTGAGTACAACAATGGAATATAAAGGCCAGCCTGGAAACGGAATATCTCTTGTAAAACCTAGAGATTCCGTTTGTCGAAGCGGAGCGCCTACCGTTTGTCTGCTAACGGGAGCGAACTTCACGGAAGGTACTCGTCAGGTGGCATTGCTCACAACGTGGCCCGAATTTTCCTTCGTGCACGTCATCCATACGGTGACAGCTGATGCAGTTCATGGATACATTGAATTGCTTTTCTATGCGAACGGTATGACATGACTCACATGTGGTGCGCGCGTGGGCACCGTCAAGCTTGAAGTGGGTCCTGGCGTTATGGTCGAAGTCCCAGCTTCTCCAGTCCCGACTGTTGTGGCAGGTTTCGCAGCGCGGCCCCAGGCGTCTCTTGTGTACGTCCTGTTTGTCGTGGCAGCCCACGCAGTCGCGCGCTACATCTTTATAAGCCTGGGTTTTGTGGCATTGTGCGCATTCGACCTTGCTGTGTTGGCCAATTAAAGGGAAGTGCGTGCGATTATGATCAAATGCAGTTGATTTCCATTCTCGTTCATTATGACATTGCCCACATGCTGTACCCAGGGTGCCACGGTGACGATCATCTTTAAGGTGGCAGCTTACGCAATTCTGGTTCAGTTTGTCCTTGAATAGGTTACCTTGGTGGCAACTGTCACATTTTGTGTTGGCGTGTTTGCCCTGCAGTGCCCAATGGCCATCACGGGCATGATCGAAGTGCCATGCCTTCCAGCTCTTTTCCGTGTGGCAGCTCTTGCAGTCCTCTCCGAAACGGGTCTTGTGACGATCATCTTTTTTGTGACAGGTGATACATTCGGAAGGCGTTTCGCGGAAGCGTTGATCCTTGTGACAGGCGCCACATTCCACGTCGCCATGCTTGCCCAGCAGGGGGAAACGCGTTTTGCTGTGATCGAAGCGTGTTTCCTTCCAACTCCGCTCTATGTGGCAGTTTGCGCAGTTGGGCCCGAGCGAGCCCTTGTGTTTGTCGTCGTTGCGATGGCAACTGATGCAGGTTGCTTGTAGTTTGTCCTTATAGAGGAAACCCGTATGGCAAGACTCACACTTGGCAGTTTGATGCTTTCCTTTCAGGGCAAAATGCGCATCCTGTTCGTGATTGAAGGTGATCGTCTTCCAGTTCTTTTCAACGTGGCAGCTCCTGCAGTTTTCGCCAAAGTGGGTCTTGTGATGATCGTCTACGCGATGGCAGGCAATGCAGGTCTTGGGCGTTCCCTTATAGCGGCCATCGGTATGGCAGGATTTGCAGCTTGTAGAGATATGCGCACCTAGTAGTGGGAAATCGGTTTTGCTGTGATCGAATTTTGCTTCTTTCCAATTCGATTCGTTGTGGCAATCTGCACAGCCTTGCCCCAGGCCACCTTTGTGTACATCGTTGTCACGGTGACATGCCACGCAGGTGGAAGGTGCCTCACGATACTTACGACCGGGTTTGTGACAGGCTGCACATTCTTTCTTCAGGTGGGCGCCGCGAAGCATAAAATTGCTCTGACTGTGGTCAAATTTCTTTTCGTCCAGCACCACAATACGAGCCTCGCGTCCAGCGTGATCGGTATGACAAGCAGCACAGCGCTGAGGTTTCAATCTGCCGTGGAAACCTCGTTTGGTGTCAAGGTCTCGTCTGATTTCCTTGTGGCAATCTTTGCAACGTTCGTCCTGCCCGGCTTTGTTGAAGCGGACGTGACAATTTTTGCAGTCGCTCTCCAGCTTGGCATGGCTGGAGGTAAGTTTGCCGGGCATGATGACCGTTTCGACACTTTGCCCGTGGGCCAGGGAAGCCACTAAGCAAAGCGTCAACACATAGAGGAGCTTGAGCAATGTCTTCATTTCAGTACATGTGCACGGCCAAAACGTGTACGACAGCGCTGGCGGCCAGAAGGTAGAGAAAGGGCACGTGGACGATGTGCCACAAGGCAAACAGACGTTCAAATGCGGTGAATTGCGCTACACTGATGAGCGCATCCAGATGCAGGCGGAGTACATTCTTAGCCCGATCCTGACGACGGGATAGCTTATCTGTATCCCATTGACGTACAGTGGCGTGTTGCGACAGCTTCTTTAGGATGACTCGTGTGCATTGTCGGCGTAGCCACCATGTGCGCGGTTGCAAGGTCAAAAAGCGCATGCATCGTCTCCAGGGCGACTGCAGAGGCAGCTGCAAGGTGGCTTCGAATGCCATCAGGCGCGTCTTCACCTCTGGAGCATAGTCAAGCACAGACTGGACTTCCGATGAGGCAAGTCCGGCGCGTTCACGAATGTTTTGTAGCGTTTCCCGCTGCCCGGTGAGGGTGTTATGGATGCGCACATAAATGAACCGCCCTACAAAACCACTGGCGGCTACGAGCAGCATGCTGGCCAGCGCGATCGTGGCATTCAGGGTACGCAGGTGATAAGTTGAATGCGTAAGAATCAGGAGTGGCCCAGAAATCCCAAGGAGAACATGGATGCGTAGCCATTGCCGCATGGCTCCCCAAGTGCGCATCACGCGTAAATTTTTGCGCAACGGGTACGCCAGCAGACTGAGCATCATCAAAGCGCCGCTCAGGCCAAGATAGTAACCAATGTCGTCACCCGGAGAAAACAGGTTGCTGCGACCGATAACAAAGGTTAGGCCGACAAGTGTGCCAACGCCGCACAGCAAGACCCAGGTGCGGGTGGTATTGCGTCGGGGGAGGCGTAGACTGGACGCTCCCGGTGGAGTAGGAATTAATCTCTCTGTCATATTTATGGTTGGTTTGTTGTCAGCGCCGTCGGTCGGAATCGACTAAACAGCGCCATGCGACAGTCAACACTAATGTGATAGATTTTCCAAGATTTACAACATATTTGCCGACAAGCGGCTTTTTTGTCTTCGGGTCTTTCCTTATGTTTACTGATTCACTCAACTATCTGCCGCTCTATTTTGTGCCGCTTCTGGCGTTTTTGGGCTTGCATTTCTGGCGCCGCCACAATCGTGCACGTCAAGACCACGCCACACTCAAGGAGGCAGTGGAGGCGGGATTGACCGAACCGGCTTCGTTACATCCGGTAGTCGATATCAATCGTTGCATCGGCTCCGGTTCTTGTGTCAATGCGTGTCCAGAAGGCGCATTGGGAATCATTCGCGGTAAGGCCCAGCTCATCAATGCAGCGGCGTGCATCGGTCATGGTGCGTGTGCCAGCGCCTGCGCGTTCGATGCTATAAGTCTCGTATTCGGTACCGAACGGCGCGGCATCGACATTCCACTCGTTCATCCAAGTTTTGAAACCAATGTTCCTGGCATTTTTATTGCAGGTGAGTTGGGTGGGATGGGGTTGGTACGCAAAGCGGTAGAGCAGGGAGTGCAGGCGATGGAATCGGTCGCCAAGGGGAAGCGATATGAGGGCGCCGCAGAAGGGTATGACGTTGTAGTGGTTGGAGCGGGGCCTGCAGGCCTAGCTGCAGGCGTCTCCGCGCTGCGTAAGGGGCTACGCTATTGCTTGGTCGACCAGGAAGACTCATTAGGTGGGACCATCTATCACTATCCGCGTAATAAAGTTGTCATGACTGACGCAATACGTCTGCCAGGATTCGATTCGGTGCCGCCAGGTGAAATCGGCAAGGAATCCCTGTTGAAATATTGGCACGGCGTTGTCAAGCGTAGCGGCTTGAAGATTGAATATAAACAACAGCTCTTGCGCATTGAAAAGGAGGGGAATGGATTTGTTGTGCATACCACGAATAAGGCTTTGCGTTGCCAGAATGTATTGTTGTCCATCGGTCGACGAGGCACGCCTCGCAAGCTCGATGTACCCGGTGAAGAACTTCCCAAGGTGGTGTACCGCTTGATTGATGCCGAACAATACCGTGGGCAGAAGGTACTGGTGGTGGGTGGTGGCGATAGCGCACTTGAGGCTGCACTGGCCTTGGCTGGACAACCTGACACGGATGTAACTTTGTCATACCGCAGCGCGGCCTTCAATCGCATCAAAACCAAGAACCGCATAGCGATAGAGCAGGCTCGCTCCAATGGTGCTGTCCGTCTGTTACTGGAGTCGAATGTAAAGAGCATTTCAAAAAAGAGTGTCAGTCTGATCATGCACGATCAGACCATGGAACTTGCCAACGATTGCGTGGTGGTCTGTGCAGGTGGGGTCTTGCCGACAGACTTGTTGCGCGACACCGGGATCATGATCGAAACCAAGTTTGGAACGGCTTGAGTGTGTTCCTCACTGCCTGGGCATGGGTGCAGGCAGTTGAAACCGATGCTCCAATTCCGTCGTTTGCTACGGCTGCCTTTTCTGCCACTTCAGTAGATCCACGGTTTTATGGCAATACAGGACGGCCAACGTGCCGCTAGCCTGTTACTTGCCGAGGCAGCCCGCTTATGCAGACCAAGCGTCCTATCCCATCAATGCGCCGATCCAAGCACTTGGCTTGTGTCCGCCAAGCTAGCCCTGGCTTGCTGGGTGTAAAGGCCAAACTGTGCCTGGCAGGTGCCCACAAACAATGGCTGGGCGCGGAGTGCGGGGAACTCGGTAATGTGGTCAAACAGGCAGTGATTCAAACCCCTGTGAATTCACCGCTTACCTCATGCTGGGTTATCTCTGAAATATGGTTACAAGCCCTTTGGACATTCCTCCTGCAGAGACCGCGTGCAACGACTAAACTGGGAGGGTTATGTTCTGTCAAGGATCCAGTATAGGAAAAGAGTCCGTTCGTGTATTGTTTTTTCGTTCGGCTGATCTAAGTTATCTGGAAGGATGGGCTCTATAGCAAGGTGAACTTTGATCGGAAAATGGTAGTCATGAAGAAGGTATGAAAATGTTTTCGTGCCACAAACAGTGACAGGAAGGTGTCATAAATGGGACACGTCCGCATCCCTCTTTTTCAGCAACAGAATGAAGAAAGTCGTCTTATTGAGTGTCTCCGGGTTGTGCTGGCGATTATCGCCGGGTTGCTGTTACTGGATACTCCAGTGGAAGCACAGCACCGCTTGTTCATCGGTATCATTGGTTTCAGCATGTATGCAGGCGGGCTATTATGGCTTTCTGCCAGCGGCCTCCCGCTCCCCTTATTTCGCATTCTGCACTGGCTGGACGCTTGTTGGTTTTTGCTCTTGATTGGCCTTTCAGCCGACGCAGGGGTTCGCTACTTCTTGTTCCTGTTTTTCCCCGTACTATTTGCCGCCTGGCGCCAAGGAATAGGAGAGAGCACTGCTATTTCAGCTGTTTGCAGTCTGGCAGCATTAGTCGAATTCGTTTTTCTGGCGCCTGGATTATCGTGGGCACGGCTTTTGGCCTTGCCCCTTTCTTTGTTGCTAACGGGGCCGTTGGTGGCAATTCTTGCACATGCAGAAGCTAGTACCCGCCAAGCCCTGACATTTGCGGTGACATTGTTGGAGCGGGTTGACGTCAGGCGCGGCCTGGATTCCATTTCGCCTGCTTTGGTTGAACGCATTGCACAAGAGTTTGGTGCAAAAGGTGCTTTGATGGTGATCTTGGAGACGGGAAAACCACCAAAAATTCTATGCTGGGAAGAAAGTGAGTGTTGTTGCGAACTCTCCAGTTCTGCCACCCCACCCCTGTTGGAAAAAATTGCGCTATTGCCTAAGGGACTCGCCTGCACGTATGTAATGCGACAACCCTATTGGGGGGCACCCTCTCTACAACTTGTGGCCATAAACGAGGAGACTGAGTTTAAAAATCCTGAATGTGTAGCCGAACTGGCCACCTTTCTAGGATGTGATGCCCTGATGTCTGTGCCATTGCTGTGCCGTAGTAGCGGTAACTTACGCCTGTTATTGTTGGGTGAGGTGGGATTATTGCGGACAAATGACTTGGGCATGTTAATACAAGTAGCAGAGCAACTGACTCCATTTATAGAAAATGCCATTTTGATAGAAAACCTATCCAATGAAGCAGTCGACGAGGAGCGTTCCCGGATTGGTCGCAATCTTCATGACACAGCTATTCAGCCTTATATCGGGTTGAAATTTGCCATCGAGGCATTGGTGCGTGAAGCAGGTACTGAGAACCGTCTGGCACCGGATCTTGCGCGTCTGTTGGAAATGGCGAATGAAGAACTGGCCTCAATGCGCGATGTTGTGGGCGGACTGCGGGGAAATTCTTCTCTGGGAGGCGTTTTGCTAAGAAATGCTGTACAGCGCCAGGCAACGAGATTTTCACAACTATTTGGTGTACAGGTCGACGTCAGCATCGACGGCATTTTGCCAGTCAATAGACATTTGGCTGGCGAGCTATTTCACTTGGTGGCAGAAGGTTTGAGCAATGTTCGGCGACATACGTCAGCGCATCGGGCATGGATATTCATGAATATTCAAGATACCACACTGGTTCTTAAAATTTGCAATGAGCGCGACGAGAAGGTATTGCCTTCACCGTTTCTGCCGCGTTCTCTGAGTGAACGCACGGCAGAACTGGGTGGAGATGTTCGGGTTGAGTTTGATAACTGCAGTACTACAGTCACAGTTGAAATACCAATCGAATGAATTCGTTGGAGGTTCAAGGATGACAGATGATGTTTTGGCGGAGTCCGTTCCGATACAGGTCTTCATTGTTGATGATCACAAGACCATCTTGTGGGGCCTACAGCGTTTGGTAGAAAGTGCACGACCTCACATGCAAGTAGCCGGTGTAGCCTCGTGCCGTGAGGCGTTGTTCGCGAGTCTGTCTTCTAAAAAGATAGATGTCATTGTTTTGGATTTGGATCTAGGTGGGCAGAGCAGCATTGAGATTATCCCTTTCATCCTACAAAATAGCACAGCTAAAATATTGATCCTGACAGGGGATAGATCTCCATCCGTTCACCGTGCCGCTATCTTGGCAGGTGCCAAAGGCATCGTACTCAAGGATGAAAGTGCGGAGACCTTGTTGCAGGCAATCAAGCAAATTCATGCGGGTGAGGTCTGGATTGATCACAGATTGATGGACAGAATTCTCGATCTGCTACCTGGGCAAGCAAACCAAAAATCAGTACAAGAGGTAGCCCAGAGCAAAGATAGTGAATTGACGGCACGCGAACGCGAAATTATCCGTGCCGTGGTTCTACAGCGTGGAGCCAAAGGAATAGTGATTGCCGAAGCACTTAATATCAGTGAACATACTTTGCGCAATCATCTCTCTACGATATATGCTAAATTGAAGATAAGAAATCGCATTGATCTTTTTGTTTATGCAAGTGAGCACAGCCTGGATCAGGACGCCGAAATCTAAATACATATGAATCGGGAATGCAATGGGCGAAGATAATAATAAGGTCTATGCGAGTTCAGCACTAACGGATGTTCTCTTCAGGTTGTATGTCGCTGTGGCGATTCTGTATTTCGTCATCGTTGCTGTACAACATTGGTTGCAGCACCCTGAGCATATCACCATTTTGCTTGTCGCTATCGTCGAGACAATTACGGCCATTATCATCATTTTTTCCCGGCGTGCCCTACGTCGAGATTGGCGCCCCCTTTCTGTCCTGGTAAGTGGTTTTTCCCTTGTCTATTTTTTGGCGCTGGATCTAACTGCTACCTTACACCCTGTTCCTGAGCTTATGGGCGCAAGTTTTCAGCTCACAGGCCTCGCTCTCCAACTGTATGCAAAACTGTCGCTTGGACGTTCTTTTGGCGTTCTGCCTGCAACAAGAAAGTTGGTAACGCATGGCGCATACCGCTGGTTACGACATCCTATATATTTTGGCTACTTCATTGCTCACCTAGGTTTTTTGATGAGTAACCTGTCGTTACAGAATTTTGCTGTTATCGCTCTCCTATGTCTTGCGCAGATTCTCAGAATCCAGCGTGAGGAAGAAATTCTATTGAGCCTGCCTGGTTACCGGGAATATTGCGCACGTGTCCGCTATCGCGTAGTCCCCTTTATTTACTGATCTCCCGCCTGTTTTCCAAGTTCGTTTTTCATTGAGTCAGGACATTTTTCACATGTCAGGACATTTGTCACATTTTGCGTAGGTGGATTATCCCCTAGTGAATAGGGGAAAGTGCGTATCACCGTCTCCCATGGCTCATCTATATTAGGTCTAGAGGAGCGCCAATCATGCTGAACATTGAACGTGGCATGCAACTAAAGAAAGAACAGAAAGTCCCACTTGTTTGCAGAATAGTGATGCAAATGTGCTGCAATGAAGACGGCGTAACTGCATTGGAATACGCTTTGTTAGCTTCTTTAGTTGCTGTAGTAGCTTTTGCCGGCATTACTCTTTTGGGAGGCCGACTTGGCTCCCTTTGGCAAGATGTAGCAACAAGTTTGCAAAATGCAATGTAGAAATCTGTGAAGTGTTGTAACTGCTGTATGTCTTTGAGATACAGCGATGGGGTGGTCGATGGTTACATCGTGTGCCAGAGACACCAATTTTTGTATCCCTGAAGAGAAGGAGATGGCAATGAAAACATTAGTGAATTCTGTGAAAAAATTTGTCTGCAACGAAGATGGCGTGACTGCGATTGAGTACGGCCTGATTGCAGCATTGGTTGCGGTGGTGATTATCTCTGCAGTGACACTCATGGGAACCAAGGTTGCAGCTACATTCAATAGCGTGGCAGCGGCACTATAGAGGGCCTTGTAAGGATGGCGTGACGTCGGCCATTGAGAGGTGGCCGATGCCATCAAAAAGTTGATCCAGCCAAGGTATTTATTGGTCATTAAGAATATAGAAAAAGTTTGTCTTCGCTGGAATACTCGACGGTGTGTGCCGTTTCTTACGAGTAAAACGGAGCTCGTGCCATGTGGAACCTTGATACATGGATGTATAACAGCGCTTCGGTCCCCCCTTGTTTTTTTCATAATGATCTGTATAGCCTGGTTGGTGACGAGCTGGGAATGACAACGATGGAATATGCGTTACTGGCCTCACTTCTTGCCATGCTGATTATTATTGGGCTTGCACTCAACTGGTAATACATGTGCGACATATTGTCGTTATTGGCACATGTTGTGGAGCCTCGGTTTATTGGTGGGAAAGGAGTGTGTGATTAAAATATTTATCAACCTGATCACAAAATTTGTTTTTAATGAAGAATTGGTGGCTGCAATTGAGTATGGATTGATTGTTGCGTTGTGATTAGGTGGCCATGATTAGGTGGCCATGATTAGGAGGTGCTTAGATGCCTTTACCGTTCCTATTTTGGCTGATTGGATTGGCATTGGGTACGCTGTGTTGGGTGGAGGCGTTATTCTCCTGTTTTTGTACCAGATACATACCTGTTGTCATAAAACCGCTCGCCATTTTACTCGCTCTTTGCTTTACAACGGCCCATGCCGCCACACTCGCAGAGAGCGCCAAACTTGAGGGCACTGCGGTGATGCTTGCAATGCACTGCCCTGAATACACAGACACGCTGATTCGCGTTGCAATTGGCCTCAAACAGGCCCGTGCCCTGACCCAACAAGAAGCGTTTGATGAGATTACGCGTACTCATGACTACTTGAGTGCCGACAAAGAGGGAAAACGCAACTACGACGTTCAAACTCAACGTTGTGAGGGTGCTATCCAAGTCTTTTTGTTCAATCTTCGTAAGGTTGAAAAACAGAGAGCGGGCGCGCAGGCAATCAGGAACGACTTCATCATTCCCGATTAAGTGGAGAATGTCATGAGACTTTGATGGCGTGCTTGCCCAGATTGGTGTGCGACTAGACCTTGGTAAGGGCGACGCGGAATTTTCGTACTATCATGCAATATGTCCACACTGATGGTAGCACCAGTTCGTTGAGTAAGATTTCAACAGCTATCCTTGTGTTACCAAGGCTCCAGGATCACATATCGGGACATTTGTCACATTTTGCGTAGGTGAATTATCCCCTAGTGAATAGGGGGAAGTGCGTATCACCGTTCCGTTTGGCTCATCTATATTGGATCTATAGGAGCGTCAATCATACCTAATATTAAACGTGACATATAACTAAAGAAACAGCATGAATTCCCACATGTTTGCAGAATAGTGATGCAAACGTGCTGAAATGAATATGGAGTAACCGCATCAGAATATTCGTTTTTACCTATTTGGTTGCAGCGGTGTCTTTTGCAGGCATTCCACTTCTGTGTGGTTGGCTTTGTCCCCGCTGGCGGCGTTGTGGCAACAAATTTGAGAAATGCAGCGCAGAAAATTCTGGAGTTTTGTAATCGTTGTATGTCTTTCTGATGCGGCGATAGGGTGGTAAGTGGCTTTATTTCGTAGCCATAACCAGCAGATTTTGTATCCCTGATGAGAAGGAGATGGTAATGAAAACATTAGTTAATTTTATGAAAAAATTTGCCTGCGATGAAGAGGCTGTGACTGCGATTGAGTATGGCTTGATCGCAGCGCTGGTTGCGGTGGTGATCATTGCGGCAGTGACTCTCATGGGTACCAAGGTAAGTGACACATTCAATAGTGTTGCCGCAGCGTTGTGATCTGCCTCGGTTAGGAGTGTTTGAATGCCCGCCACCTTACTTGCCTGGATGCTTTTGCCGCTGCTACTTGTGCTGGCGGTTTGGAGTGACATCCTGACGAGAAAGATTCCCAATTGGCTGGTGGTGTGTGGATTAATTTCTGGATGTGCATGCAATATCTTTATAACATCCGGTCGCGGGCTGTTTATGGAAGACTCTGGGGGAATCGGCTTTGGGCATGCAGTGTTGGGTGTGTTGGTGGGAGGCGCGATTCCCCTGATTTTGTACGCCATGCGTGTGATGGGGGCGGGAGACGTGAAATTGCTTGCGGCGGTTGGAGCCTTTTTAGGGCCCTGGCAGGTGATTGGCGCCGTGTTGCTCACCTTTCTGAGCGGTGGCGTTCTGGCGTTGTTGGTAGCGTCCGCATCAGGCGTGATGACCAGTGTATTGTCAAATCTGCGTTTGATGACACTCTATATGCTTGTTGGCAGGCGCGCCGGATTCAGTATTGGGGATGTTGAGACGACAGGTAGGCTCCCCTACGCGGTTGCTATTTTTTGTGGAACAACACTGCAAATTTTGCTTGCTCGCACCTTGATCTGGCCATTTACGTAATATTTTGGGTCGAGAGGCGCGAGAATAAAATGCAATGGAAGTATGCACGAGGAATGCTGTAGTGCGTTGTCTGGCAGTTCGGCGTGTACTTGACTTCAGGAGAGAATAGTCATGAAAAACGCGCGTAGCATCGTAATGCTCGTAGTGGCGCTGTTGGCGGGGCTTGCTGCTGCGTTGCTTGCTGCCCGGTGGATACAGGAGCAGAGCAGGGTGGGTGCCGACAAGGTGGCTGTGGCGATGTTGGAGATCCAGCTTGGGTCACGCATCTCACCAGAAGTAGTATCCATGGTGGATTGGCCCAGTGGCAATATGCCCGCTGGCGCCTTTCGGGACGCGAAGCTGTTGGACGGCCGGGTAGCTCGCACCAGTATGACTCGTGGCGAACCCATCCTGGAAGGCAAACTTGCGCCTCAAGGTACCCAGGGTGGATTGTCAGCCGTAGTTGGAGAAGGCAAGCGGGCGATCACTGTGCGTGTCAATGACGTGATTGGTGTGGCGGGTTTTGCCTTACCGGGAAACTTTGTAGACATCATGGTCAACACACAGGCCCAGGGCGAAGGTGCTCAAACTAATGACAAGGACCGCTCCATCTCCAAGATCGTACTGGAACATATTCTCGTGCTGGCGGTGGCTCAGGAAGCAGGGCGCGATGAGACTAAGCCCAAGGTTGTTAATGCGGTCACGCTCGAAGTCACACCCGATCAGGCTGAGAAAATCGATTTGGCGAGATCTGTGGGGACGCTTTCACTCGTGTTGCGCAACCAGGTAGATCAGGTGCCCACGCTGACAATAGGCGCCACCAAAGAAAGTTTGCTGGGGCTGCCTGCTCAATCGGCGCCTGCAGTAGCTGCGTCTGCACCTACGGCCCTCGAGAAAGCTGCGCCTACACATAAGACTGCGAATAAGCTGGCCCGAAAGAGTAAAGCGCCTAGTGCTGCCAAGTCTTCAGCGCCTCCACCGCGTGGTGATTGTGTAGAGGTGATTCGCGGAACCAGCAGAACCACCGAGTGTTTCTGATTCCCAGGCATCGTAATGATCGGGAGGTAACACAATGAAACCCACAGTATTCCAGTTACGAGCCTTGGTCATGCTAACTGCATCAGTGTTTGCATGTTCCAGTGTGATGGCTGCACCCACCAGTACATCCAAAACGGCAAAAGCGCCAGTCGTGGCCTCTTCTGCAGCGGGTAGCCCGCCCTGCAATCAGGTTGAGGTGGGGGCTGTAGTACGGTTGTCGGTCGGTAAATCCACGTTGATTAGGCCGCCTTTGCCTGTTGCCCGTATGCTTTTGGGAAACCCCCAGAATACGCCTGCAGCGCGCCCTAGCGAGGCAATCAAGTTTGATGATGGCAAATCTGGCATGCTGGTGCAGCAACACCCCGTGAATACGGGGGCGGCTGATCTGGATGTGCTGCTGCTGAGCCCTACTGAAATCTATCTATTGGGCAAAACTGTCGGCTCAACTAATATTATTTTGCTGGACCGCGCAGGCCGGTGCACCATGATCGATGTCGTGGTGGGAATCGATACTGCAAGCCTGAACGCTTCGCTCAAAGAAATTCTGCCTGGCGAAAATGACATCAAAATCACATCGGCGGCCGACTCATTGGTTGTGTCTGGTGTGGTGAGTGATAGCGTGGTAGTCGAACGCGTAATGGACATTGCCAGCGCATATGTTCGAGAGCAGTCTGCGGGCGCTACAGGCGGGACCAGCCGCATCATCAATTTAATGGAGGTCAAAGCCCCGCAGCAAGTGATGCTGGAGGTGAAGGTGGCTGAGATATCCAAGTCTCTGCTGGATCAGTTTGGCATCAATTTCTCTCGCGCATATTCTCCCGCCGATGGTTCAATGGTGCGTTTCCTCACTGGACTTTTTGGGGGTAAGGGGCTGCTGACGGGGCAGATCTCTGGTACCACGGGCGGTACGGTAGGTTTGGGCTTGGTTGGGTCAGTAACCAGTAATGGCACTACCGTGGGCAATACGATCCCGGCGGGGTCCGCCAGTATTGGCGGATCATCAATCACCCTACCGATCCTGGCGGGCAAGAATGCCACCACGATCAGCTCTGACGCACAAAAGCAGGACGGCCTGGTCAAAATTCTTGCTGAACCAACTGTGATGGCAATCAGTGGTCAGGAAGGCAGCTTCCTGGCTGGCGGGAAGATTTTTATCCCGGTGTCCAACAATAATGGTTCGGGTGGAACGAGCATTACGTTGGAGGAAAAGGAGTTCGGGGTAAGCCTCAAGTTCACCCCCACAGTATTGGCTGGCGGACGGATCAACCTGAAAGTCAATCCCGAAGTCTCAGAGTTGAGTTCGCAAGGTATAGCGATTACTGCGACGAATGTATCTGGTACTTCAATCCTGCCAGCATTTACGACCCGCCGGGCATCGACGACGGTGCAATTGCTGGATGGGCAGAGCTTCGCAATTGGTGGGTTGATGAAGAATAACGTCTCATCTAGCATCACCGCGTTCCCCTTCCTAGGTGAGTTACCTATCATTGGGGCCCTGTTCCGCAGTACCAGTTTCCAGAATGATCGCTCGGAACTCGTGTTCGTGGTAACACCCCATCTGGTCAAACCTTTGTCGCCCGACTACGTGTTGCCAACTGATGCGTATTCTGAGCCCTCCCGTTACGACATGATCATGAACGGCAAGCTCGAAGGGCGAAGCCCAGCGGCGCACCAACCTGAGGACCGTACCCCCACGAATCCCCCCCCCGTGCAAGGCGGTTTTGAAGTGAAGTAAACATGAGGAGTGGAACATGAAATCACTTTGCATACTTGTTCTCGTCACAACGTGCGGCGTCATAGGTCTTACGGGATGCGTGGCGACCACCACCCCACGGACGGATGCGCAGTTGGGCGAAGCCTTGAGTCTGATCAAGGCCCAGCAGGTTCTTGATCCGATGGCTTCGCGCAATACCGCCCCCGTATCTGGGATGGATGGAAAATCCGCAAAAGGTGCCATGGAGCGCTACCATGAAAGCTTCACAAAACCATCGGGTGAGCCAAGCACACCTTCATTCATGATTGGCGTAGGTACTGGCACATCTGCAAAATAGAGGTAGAGAAGGTCATATGGCAAACCATCTACAGGAAAGGCGCAGACAGTGTGGCGCGGTTGCCATCATCGTGGGTTTGGCGATGCTGGTAATGGTGGGCATGGCCGGGCTGGTATTCGATCTTGGGCGCCTGTATGTCAATCGAAGTGAATTGCAAACGGCTGCGGATGCCTGCGCACTTGCAGCAGCGGCAGAACTGGTTTGCGATACAAGCGTTGCGGGAAGTTGCACCTCCGCCTATCTTCTGAATGCTGAAAACGCGGGCATGATTACTGCCGCACGCAACAAACGTGATTTCCAATCTATTGACATTACAATCAGTTCCAGTGACGTAAAATTCAATACGGTATTGGCTCCCAACTCCACCTACCTCTCGCGTACTGGTGGAGCCAGTGCCGCCTCAAAATTTGCGATGTGTACGGCACACGCGACCGGGATCGTCCCCTGGTTTATGGGCGCTTTAGGGGCTGGTGCTTCCAACGTTCAGGCTTATGCCGTGGCTACAATCGGCTCTGCCCAAAGTTTTTGCAATGCAGCCCCCGTTGGTGTTTGCATGAAGCCTGCTTCTTCTGCTCCAAACTATGGTTATAGCCTGGGTGAATGGATTAGTTCCAACTTCACCTCCAATGGCAACAACGACAATGTGACAGGAGGGTTTAAGTGGGTTGACTTTACCCCCAATGCAGGGGGAAACAATGAAATCCGCGACCAGTTGGCAGGAAGCGGTTCGGTGTGTGGCATCCAGATTGGCAGCAATGTGCAACAACCTGGTGCGCAACAAGGCGCAAAGTCTGCTTACAACACTCGTTTCGGCCTGTACCCAAATGGAGCGAACGCCTATACCCCCGCGACGGCACCGCCGGATCGCACCGGCTACGCGTATCCGAACAAGGTGCCCGGAAGCCCGGTGATTGGCATTGGCACCAGCGCAATGAGCGATTACATCAGTCGGCAACAGAGCAATACGCCATTCATTAGTGCACAGTATGGCGTCTCCGGGCCTGGGGGAAACATTTCTGGCAACGTCTCACCAGCAAGTGACTACAAAAATTATGGTGCCGAGCGGCGCTTGCTGACTGTGCCCATTGTAGATTGCAGTGCCGGTAATACCGTACCTATTGTCGATATGGGGTGTGTGTTAATGCTTAATCCCATGTCAAACGGTGCAAATGGAACAATTTATTTGGAATATCGTGGAAACGCTGCTTCGCCTGGTAGCCCTTGTAGAAGCAGCGGAGTTCCAGGTAGTGGTGGTTCGGGGCCATTGGTTCCTACGCTTGTACAGTGAGGAGTGATCATGCTGAAACCACACTATGAACGTGGTGCAGCGGTGGTGGAGTTTGCAATCTTGCTCCCTCTGCTGCTCGTCATGGCTTTTGGCATTACCGAATACGGTAGGGCCATCTACCAATATGACACACTGACCAAATCGGTGCGTAGCGCTTCGCGTTATCTAAGCCAATATGCGCCAGGTGATGCAGGCAGTATTGGCGCTGCGCAGTGCTTGGCACTATATGGTAATACAGGCTGTACAGGAACCGTGGTGGTGCCAGGGCTTACCGCATCAATGATCTCTGTGTGTGATTCGGTGAGTTGCGCAGGTTCGAATCTGAATCAGCAGACGGGCAGCGGAACGGTGAATCTGGTTACCGTGACGATCAGCGGATATCACTTCAACTCGTTGGTGCCGTTATTGTTATCAAGTATTACATTTGGAAGTATCAGTGCAACGATGAGGCAAGTGTTATGAAAAACCATGCACCCAATTTCAGGCGCCATGTCGGTGGCGCAGCGGTGATTGAGTTTGCCCTGGTTGCCAGCCTCTTCTTTATGCTGATGATTGGTATCATCGAATTAGCACGGGTGATGTTCTATTGGAACACCGCAACAGAGCTGACCCGGATGGGCGCACGCATTGCTGCAGTATGTGATATCGACGCGGGTGTCGTTGCCGACAAGGTCTCTGGCTTTTACCCATTGATTCCGCGAGACAAAGTGCAACTCAGTTATTCTCCGCAAGGTTGCAATCTTAGTTCCTGTGCGGAAGTCACCGTTAGCGTTGCCTCAGGCGTTGCGATCAACACCATGATTCCGTTTTTGTCACTCAACCTGAGTTTGCCGGAATTTAGAACGACGCTGCCACGGGAAAGTCTGCAAAGTACATTTGGTGGAGTGGCAAATCCAGTATGTAGTTAATCTGTCGATACAGGCTTACGTTGTTTAGCTAGGAAATAGAACCTCTTATGAGAATAAAAATTCTCTCCGATAACAATGAACGGTTTAACAAAATCCGCTTGGCCGTTCTTGATCAGGATTCTTCCGCTGAAGTTTCGGGAGGGCTTTGGCATGTTGATGAGTTACCTGCTTTCATAGATGGTTCCGGCCCCGATGTCTTGATTGTTGATGGTGCAACAGCAAAGGATATGCCTGCTTTGGAAGCCTTGGGTCAGCGACGCCCAGATCTTGAGCTTGTGCTGATCTCAGAAGAAGTTTCGGCTGATTTCCTGATGCGCGCTATGCGCGCAGGTGTGCGCGAAGTGATTCCGACTTCAATGGTCAAAGACAGCTTACAGGAGGCCATTGGTCGTATCCAGCTCAAGCGTTCTCAGATGCAGAGTACGCGTAGCGATGGTAAGGTTCTGTCATTTCTCTCCTGCAAAGGTGGGAGTGGAGCTACCTTTATCGCAGCGAACCTTGCCTATTCACTGGCTGCCGGGCAGGGGAAACGGGTGGCGTTGATTGATTTGAATCTGCAGTTTGGGGATGCCGCGATGTTTGTGTCAGACCAGCGGCCACCAAGCAATATTGCAGAGGTATGTCGTGAGATCCGTCGTTTGGATGCTTCTTTTCTCCGCGCAGCCATGCTTGAGGTAACACCTGATTTCCATGTGTTGGCGGCACCTGATGATCCTTCGCATGCGCCAGATGTAAAAGCTGAACATGTTGAGTCGATTATTCGTCTTGCCTGTAGAAATTATGATTTTGTCGTTGTAGATGTGGCTCGCTCGCTGGATGCATTGAGTCTCCAGGCGCTGGATATGTCCGATATGATTTTTATGGTGGCTCAGCTAACACTGCCATTTGTTCGAGATAGCAAACGTTTGATCAATATTTTCCATTCATTGGAATATCCATCAAGCCGCATTCGACTGGTCGTAAATCGCTATGTCAAAGGAGGGGAAATAACTTTAGCTGACCTGGAGAGAACAGTTGGGCAAAAGGTCTTCAAAAGTGTCCCCAATAGTTATATGGCTGCAGCCTCTTCAGTCAATCTTGGAATTCCAATTGTCAAGGGGCAACGGACTGATTCGATCAGCAAAGCTTTGATTGAATTAGCTCAAGATCTTGGTCAAAGGACAGAAGTGAGATCTGAGCGGAGTGGATGGCTATCACACATTTTTTCATGAGTAGATGCTATAAATATATTATAGATGTGTGGAGTGTAGTTAAGCGTTCGTGACATGTTCGGTCACAAGTAAGTTCTAGAACACGAATGAAGATGGAGGTCGACGTGTCACTCAGAGAACGGCTCGAATCGGTCAACAGTACAAGTACAACCCCCAGTGCTGAGGCCGCTACCTCAAGGACGGCGATTGCACGTAGTAATCAGGCCTATCAGGAACTAAAAAGCCATTTGCATAAGGTCCTTCTTGATCGCATTGATTTGGAAGCGATGGAGAAGCTGACTCCTGACCGCTTGCTTGCAGAACTGCGTAGCATGGTCGAGAGCTTACTGCAAGCGGAGAATATTGTCGTCAACGAAATAGAGCGACGTAGCTTGGTGCGGGATATCCAGTACGAGATGATGGGGTTGGGACCATTGGAGCCGTTGCTCTCCGATAACACGGTATCGGATATTCTTGTCAACAATGCTCACCAAGTGTATGTGGAAAGGGCAGGGCGGATTGAGCTGACAGATGTGACCTTTGTCAATGATGCACATTTGATGAAGATCATCGATAAGATTGTCTCCAGGGTTGGACGGCGCATTGATGAATCCAGCCCGATGGTTGATGCACGATTACCGGATGGTTCACGGGTTAATGCCATCGTCCCGCCTCTTGCGCTAGATGGTCCGGTTTTATCCATACGGCGGTTTGCTTCAATACCGCTGACCATGAATAACTTGGTGGAATATAAGACGCTGGTGCCAGAGATGGCTGAATTACTTGCGGGGCTAACTCGTGCAAAAATCAACATTTTGATCTCGGGTGGCACAGGGAGTGGCAAGACAACCTTGTTGAACATTCTTTCAAGTTATATACCTGATAACGAACGAATTATTACGATTGAGGATGCTGCAGAATTGCAGCTACAGCAACCGCATGTTGTTCGCCTGGAAACTCGACCTTCAAATATTGAAGGCAAGGGTGAGGTTACGCAAAGAGCATTAGTCAGAAACTCTCTTCGCATGAGACCAGATCGGATTATTCTTGGCGAAGTGCGGGGAGCAGAAGCATTCGATATGCTGCAAGCCATGAATACCGGACATGAGGGGTCCATGAGCACAGTTCATGCCAACTCGAGCCGTGACGCATTAATGCGTCTGGAGAACATGTTGGGGATGGCCGGGCTGAACTCAACGCCAAAGGTGATGCGTGCACAAATAGCTTCAGCAATCAATATTGTGGTGCAGGTTGCCAGGCTGTCTGATGGGAAACGTAAGGTCATTGGTCTGCAGGAGGTCACCGGTATGGAAGGTGACATGATCACGATGCAGGAGATATTCAGTTTCCGCCAAACGGGCGTTTCAGAAACGGGTGTTGTCCAGGGATATTTTTCAGCAAGTGGTGTACGCCCTAAATTTGGCGAACGACTGCGTGCGCATGGCATTTTGCTTGCCGACTCGTTGTTTGACCCCAGTCGTCGCTATGAATAAGATCGCAAATTGATGAGGAGGGCGGATGATGGTTGATGTTGTCTTCCTGATGTTTAGCGTTGCTGTTTTCATTGCGGTTGTCGTTGGGCTTGAAGGCGGCTTTTTATGGTGGAACTCCACGCGAGGCCCAGAGGCGCGTCGCATTGAACGTCGCTTGCGGGCCGCTTCGGCTGGAACTCATGGACAAATCCAGCTGTCGATACTCAAGCAGCGTGTGCTAAGCGAGTCTGCTGGCCTGGAGCGGCTATTATTGCTCCTGCCTAGAATTCATCGTCTTGATCGGGTATTGGTTCAATCTGGATTATCTCTTTCGGTAGGGGATTTTCTAGGGATATCCTTAATGCTATTTGGGTTTGGTTTGTTTTCAATGCTATTTATGGGGCGCGGTGTTCCATTTGCCATCTTGCTGGGGATTGGCTTGGCAACCTTGCCGACATGGCATGTGCTTCAATCGCGTTCGCATCGTTTACTACTGGTTGAAAATCAGTTGCCAGACGCCATTGACATGATAGCGCGCGCGCTACGCGCAGGCCATGCATTTCCAACCGCCCTGCAAATGGTGGGGGAGGAGATGAGTGCACCGGTTGGTACGGAATTCCGCGTGTTGTTTGATGAGATCAATTACGGTGTTTCGGTGCATGACGCGATGCTCAACCTCTTGTCGCGTATACCAAGCACGGACCTGCGGTATCTGGTTGTTGCCGTTTTAATACAGCGCGAAACAGGTGGGAATCTGGCTGAATTGCTGGACAACATCAGTACAATCATTCGCTCACGCATTAGATTGATGGGCGAAGTTCGTACCCTGTCAGCAGAAGGCCGTATGTCTGCCTGGATTCTTTCGTTGCTGCCATTTGCTGCGGGTATGACTGTTCATTTGATCAATCCTGGTTTTCTGGAAGTTCTGTGGACGGATCCTTTCGGACTAAGACTAGTTTATGGCGCATTGTCCCTAATGGCATTTGGGATTTGGTGGATGACCCGTATCATCAAAATTCGGGTGTGATGGAGAGATTTGTCGCCAAACATCAGGCCACTGAAGGAGATTATCATCATGACATATGTACAGATGGCATTTCTTGGTTTGGTGTTTCTTGCCGTATTTGGGCTTGTGGCGTTTTCCTTGAGCCGCCTGTCACCTAAAGCAACAAGCCAGCGCTTGTCAATTATCAAAGGGGGTAAGCACGAGGTGGGAATGGAGCGCCGTGCAGCAAGTTGGCATGAGCGTTTTTCTCAATTTATGGCCCCATTGAGCCAGCTCTCCTTGCCAGACGAGGGGTGGGAGACATCTGGAATCCGCACTCGTTTTCTAAATGCCGGGATACGTAATGCCTCTGCTCCAGTGTTGTATTTTTGTTCCAAGACATTGTTGGCGTTGGCATTTCCATTGCTGGCCTACCTGGCTTTGGAGTTGGGAACGGGGGATGTGAAAATCAACGTTATATTGACATTCATGTTGTGCGTAGCAACTGTTGGTTACTATTTACCAAATTTCATTCTCGGTCGTTTGATTTTTATGCGACAACGAGAGATATTCGAGAGTTTTCCAGATGCTCTCGATTTAATGACTGTGTGTGTTGAAGCAGGCTTGGGCGTAGATGCTGCGTTGGCCAAGGTGGCCACGGATATTGAGACCAGGAGTGCAACGCTCGGTGAAGAATTGCGTCTGGTAGGGTTGGAATTGCGGGCTGGCGGTGAGCGTGAGCAGGCTTTGCGCAACTTGGCGGCACGAACTGGGGTAAGCGAAGTAGATTCTTGGGTGGGAATGTTGGTACAGGCCGACCGTTTTGGAACCAGTATTGCTTCCACTTTACGTATTCACTCAGAAATGCTAAGGACCAAACGGCGTCAGCGAGCCGAAGAGATGGCTGCAAAGATCGGTTTGAAGCTCCTTTTTCCGTTGATATTCTGCATTTTTCCTTCATTCCTACTGGTACTGTTGGGGCCTGCATTCATCCAGATTTACCGCATACTTTTACCTTCCTTGACTGGAGGTGGAAATTGAAAACCTCGAATATGCATCGATTTGAAGGTGGCGACACATCTTTCTTGGCTACGTATTGCACCGCAAAGTGTTTCAAAGGTGCAGTGTTGTCCAGCATGGCCTTGCTGTTTGCAGGGTGTGAATCGTCCACGCTCAGGCAGAACGAGCTTGCCTGGAGTGTGGAGTCGGTTGTGCGCGTGGGCTATGAATCCAACTTTCAGCGCGGTGAGCAGTTCTACAAGCTCGGCTTGTATTATGATGGACAAAAGCGTAGCCCATTAGCGGAGAGTGCTTATCGAAAAGCCATCCACTTCAACCCCGAGCATATGCAGGCGCACAATGCGCTTGGGGTGTTGTTGGCAATGCGGGGGGCATTCGATGAATCTATTCAGGAGCTTCAAACTGCAGCGCGGTTGGCGCCAGACCAATCATATGTTTTGAGTAACCTCGGATATGCCTATCTGCTCTCAGGACAAACCAAAGAGGCTGCAAATTGGCTGAATCAGGCCTTGTGGATTGATCCAACGAATGCGAAGGCGGAACAGAACTTTCGCCTGCTTCAGAAAACAGTGGCAGTACGACGCGAGGCTCCGTCTGTTTGGACGGTACAGCCGAATTCAGCCACTACTAGCATAGGTAAGGAAGATAAGTCGACATCACCACCAGACAATGCTTTGACTGTTGGTGTGCCTATGGCTGAGGTTGATAGTGAATCAGTAAAGGAAATCGCTGTTGTCCAATCTACGTTTGGCGCTGACAGCTCTAGAAAACGGATAGAAGAGGACGCCAGTTACTCTATTAAGGAAATGGGGGCCGATGCGATAGTGTCGGCATCAGATAAACCGAGAAATTTTAGGCTGGAGATTTCGAACGGGATGGGACAGCGAGGTGCGGCCCACAGGGTGAGTGCCATGCTCAGTAGTATAGGAATGAAATCGGTACGCCTGACGGATCAGCGACCCTTTGTGCAAAAATGGACGCAGGTTCAATATTCAGAAGGTTATCAACAAGATGCGATGACGCTTGCGGCTCATCTTGGAGCAAGTACCATGTCAATATCGTCTTTACATCAGATGCACCGGGTACATATTAGAGTTGTACTTGGGAAAGATATTGGCAAAGTGCTCGCGGTGGGTTTTAGAATGCCTACCCATATGTAGACAGCACTAAACCCCAACAAATTTGCATACTTAGAGGTGGATGGTGGCGTCACATCCACTTGTAACCTGCGCTTGCGTTGTTGAGATTCACCCTTATGCCTTGGCTATGGATAAGCCACTTTGCATTACACACGCGCAGCCAAGAGGAACGGTTATCGTTCCTCTTGGTCGTATGTCGCTCTTATGTGAAAGCAAAACTAAATCTCGCCCAGTCCTTTGGGAAAGCGGCAACCTTGGATACGCACTTGCAAGGACGCTATGAGACGAAATGCGTCACTAAATAGTTTTTTGTCCTCTCCTGCCCGAAGAAATTGGTATGCCAAACCTTACCCTGTTTTTCATTTGGCGTACCAAATTCCAGCAGATCTGCCGCCGAAATCGTAGGGTTGGTTGAAGCAACGCCATCATAGGGGACGACCAGATCGTTGTCGATCTTCATGAGTAACTTGTCTAAAAGCACTCCCATCTCCAGAAGAATCGAGTGCGCATAATCGAAATCTGCACGAACACCAAATACATTCTTTGGATTCATGAGGTTCTTGATCTGGTTGAGATCCTTGACCAAACTGGAGGTCGTGGCGAGTTGCTGCACGCTGGGTAAGTTGAATGCCGATGACACGAGAACTCGGGCTAAGCCGACCACGACGTTCAACGCAAAACATGGTGATTTCGATGCCAGTAACGCGGCAATGTTCAAAAATTTACGGATTTCATCGGGATTGGCCAGCGGCGACCCCTGGTTGGCTGCTGCGACAAAACACACTTTCCCAATATCCTTCACTTTACCGTTACGCTTGCTCACGATTTTGTGCAAGTCGAGATGGTCCAACTTGTCTGTTGTGCTGGGATTTGCACATAATGCACGCGTAATCAGTCCCCCACGACTATGACAAACCAGATCCACCGTCCAGTTTGCGCCCAGTGGGATCTTGTCTAGCAGATCCAGCGCATTCTCAAGCGGCGTCTTGCTGATTGTCCAGTGATCGTAACCAAACGCATGGCCGTTATACGCCTTGATCAACTTTTGCATGGTGGCGTCATCTTGATCTGGCTTTCCAAGATCAGAGAATGCCCCTGCAATGGAACTGAATATCCCGTGTATGAAGATCAAAACGCGTTGCCCTTGTGCTTGATCTAATTGTTGTGGTGTTGCGGGGGTTTCGTACCCGTTGCTCAGCGCAATAAAACTTTCGGTTTTATTTGCGGCCTCGACGGTACGGGCGATCGCCCAGATGACATCTGTTGGTAGATTTTTCGTAATCTTCAACGCGGCACGTCCGACCCATTTTTCAGCATCCGCAACAGCGGCACCAAGTTGATGGGGCGCAATAAATCCGAACCTTTTTACGATGTCGGCATTCTTGTTCTGTTCGTGGTGTGGCGTGTCGTATTCGGGGAAGACGAATTGAATCACACCGCTTTCCGAATGTTGAATGACCAGTAGATCAGCATCTGCCGTAGCAGGTGCGGTGGCCTTCAATGCAAATCCGAATTCCTTAGTCACCGGATGGATTGTATCCGTTAAAGAGAAATCACTACTGAGCCATTCTCCATTGGCACCTGCAAGACTCAGTGCTTGCTCTAACTCAGCTGACTTGTCCGCAGTGAGCGTAACGGCTTGAGCGTTCATTGTTTACACCTCTCAGAAGAACCAAGTAGTTGAGGATTGTTTAATCAGTGCTAATCGATTTGGCCGTATCAATTGGCAGCGCCACCAAAGAGTAGGTGATCGGTCCGTCCTGATCGCTCTCCGGTTCTTTGGGGTTTTGTCTATGGTGAAGGATTAACACTTAACGCAGTAATGACATGAAAGTCTCCTCTCAATTGGAGAGCAATGGGGGTTTCAGGGCGGCACAGAATGTGCCGACAGGAAAAACGCCTCATAGCAAGGTGCTTTTGCGTGGCTGTTGTTCGTACCCGGCCTGCCTTTTAACCCAGACCGTCTTGCCCAATTGGCCCGTGGTGGCGACTTCAACACTGCCGGGTGGCCCAAGAGTGTCACCCCAACAACTGATCTCCGTATTTCTGTCAGCGGAAGGAGTCTTTGGGCCAGCCCACCAGGTTGCAGTACAGAGTGAGGCTCCACCTAAGCCTAGGTGTTTGCCAATCTTCGCCAGCAGGTCTCCCAGACTATCAATCTTCTTGCGATGCTGCACGGCAGCAAACAGGTCGGTCTTGATGGCGCTGCGCCGAGATAAGGCGGGTATCCTTTTTGTATGTTACTACAAAAGCATTTGGCCAGCTGCGCCTCGTGCCATTGAGGAACTTTTCGAGATCCCTATATGCCAATAAAAAATTTGACTTACTGTCAAAAGGTAATAAAAACGTGAAATTATTCACGATAAACCATAAAAAATATGTAAATGTGCATAAGGACTATTTTTTATACCTTCGAAAGACATCTGATTGAGTGGATCTGTACGTATGGCCACAGAATTATCGGCGCATAAGCGATATGCTACCAAGAGAGGGAGGTCCAAGTTATATATTTCCATCCAATAGAAATAGATTGTGTTTGCTTACAGGGAAATTTAGATGATTTACGATCCCGAAACCTTACAGATTGCTCCGCTTCATTTCTTTAAGGCTATTCTTGATGCGATAGAAGACCAGGTTGCGGTGATTGATAGTAACGGCATTCTGCTGTACGTAAATGCTTCATGGGTTCAGTTTGGCAAAGCCAATGATATGTCTATAGATATAAACTGGATTGGTCAGAACTATCTGAATTCCTGCAATACCGCCAAGCAAGATTGCATCAATCAAAGGGTCGCAAAAGTCATTAATCGTGTTTGCAAAGCACGGCCAGGTACTACAATTTCGCTGGAGTACCCCTGCCACAGATCTCCAAAGAAACGTTGGTATTGTGTGAAGGCTACACGAACATCTACGCAAGAAGGGGATTTCGTGGTGATCGTACATTCTGAAATCACTCAACGCAAACAGGCAGAATTGCGTGCAAAAAGGCAAGCCATTCATGACCCGCTAACTTCTCTATACAACCGTAGAGCCTTTGAAGATAGTTTGAAGATCGCTTGGCGCCAATGCAAGCGCGAAACTCAGCCCTTGAGTCTGTTGAGTATTGATATTGACCACTTTAAACAGCTCAACGATACGCTTGGACATCCTGCGGGTGATGCCTGCCTGAAATCCGTTGCGGCGGTAATCCGGTGCTTTGCTCGGCGTCCTGAAGATCTCGCTGCCAGAGTAGGGGGCGAAGAGTTTGTTGTTTTGTTGCCGAAAACTCCGCTTGATGCCGCGAGGCATATGGCAGAGCGATTACGGAGAACGGTGGCTGGTTGCGACGTATTGGGTGATGGCGGTCATACGTTAGTGACCGTCAGCATTGGTATCGCGAGCGTTGTACCGGAGCGTGATGCGAAAGTTGAAGCGCTGTTGTCTGCAGCCGACGTGGCACTGTATTCGGCTAAACATTGCGGCCGTGACCGAGTTATGGTTGGGGTTGACTTGGCTGCTTGAGGAGTGGCGGTCTGTCAATTTGGCAATATTTTTTGTGAGTGTTGGAATGTCAAAAAATCACAGAAATATCGCGTCAAGTAATCTTACCTTCGATTTTGTTGCAACGCTCACTAGCGCTAAAGGGCAGGTTTTATTTGAATTTGAAAAATTTGATATACATCCTGTTCATCCCGCCGATAAATGGGCCGTGAGGGGGCAAGGGGAGTGCGACTGGAAACTGGTGTTATCGCCGCTAGATGCTTACCTCCCCACGTATAAATGATAACCCCCACAAAGTCCATACGATTTTTGTGTAGGAATGGCACTTTTTTGACATTTGCCCTTAGAAAAATTTTACGCCTCAGCCAACTCGCCATGGTAATGGCAATTTTAGGCACGGCGCTGTCTTGGGGATCTGTAGATATAGACCGGATGCGTCAATATATCACTACTCACTATGGCTACCAGGGCGTTCGCAATTATAAAGATTGGCGCGCTTTGCTAGTTGAACTCGAAATGTCATCGGAGTCGGACAAGCTGGTCAAGATCAACGATTTCTTTAACCGTCGTATGGAATATGCAGAGGATATAGTGGTCTGGCGTCAAGATGACTATTGGGCGACCCCTTTGGAGTTTCTAGGGAAGGGGGCAGGAGATTGCGAAGATTACGTCATCGCCAAATACTTTAGCCTTATAGAAGTAGGAGTAGATAGGCGCAAATTGCGGTGGATTTATGTTATGGCCAGCATCGGCAACACACCTCCACAAGCACACATGGTACTGGGGTATTACTCAAGCCCGAATGCTGAACCGTACATTCTGGACATTCTTAATCCAAACATTCTTTTAGCCAGCCGCCGGCCAGATCTCGTTGCTGTTTTCAGTTTCAATAGTGATGGTATATGGAAAACGACAAGCATTGAAAAAACAGGCACCGTCAGCCAGCTCTCCAGATGGCAGGATCTTATGCGAAAGATGAAGGAGGAAGGTTATGAGCCGTAAATATCCTATTACTATTACACGTATCAATAGAATTTTTCGATAAGGGGCATGTGCTATGTCACTGCTAGGCCGTTTATGGTTCAGTGTGTTTATGGCCATGCTCTTAGGCTTATTCGGGTGCTTTGGGGTCAGTGTATACACCGCGAGAAATTATCTGACCCAGCAGCTATTAGCGCAGGCCAATGATGGTGCAGCCTCGCTCGCGTTGTCTATGTCGCAACAAAAAAAAAATCCAGCCATGCGGGAACTGCTGGTGACCGCGCTGTTCGATTCAGGGCATTTTGAATCCATTATTTACCGAGACGCCAATGGGGAAATCGAAGTTGAACGGCACACGACGGCTCCTGACCCTTTGGCTCCTTTGTGGTTTGTACGCCTAATTCCTTTGGAGGCGCCTCCAGGAGAAGCACTGGTCTCAGATGGATGGACACAAATGGGCAAGGTTGAGGTGCGTGCCAGCGCGCGCTATGCCTACACTGAGTTGTGGAATGGAACCCTCCAGCTGGCAATGATGTTGGGGAGCATCGGCGTGATGTTATGCCTGATTGTGGCCTTGTTGATGCGGTGGGCAGCAAAGCCTTTACGAGCGATTGTCGGGCAGGCGGTGGCCATAGGCTTTCGTCGTTTCATGACTCTGCCAGAACCTCAGGTGCCAGAGTTGCGCCTGATTGGTCGGGCCATGAATACCATGGTTCGCCGCGTGCAAGCCATGTTCAATGAACAGGCGGCGAGAATCGAGCAATTGCGTAATGAGAGCAACCGTGACAGCTTGACCCAACTCCCCAATAGAAATGTGTTCATTGGGGGGGTGAATTCAATCATGCATGATGAGCAGGCCGCGCCAGCGGGTATTGCAGCCGTTGTGCGCATACAGGATCTAGCTGGTATCAATCACCGGCTTGGCCGTGATCGTGCAGATCTGCTGATCAAAACAATCGCCAATCTCTTGAAGACCATCACTTTGCAATTTGATGACAGTGCAACGGTTGCGCGGTTGAACGGAGCTGATTTCGGATTGATATTACCCACACTCGATGCTGAACTAATCAAACAGCTGTGTACACAATTACTTAAAGGATTTGATGATCTATATCGACAGGACTATACCGACCGTGATCAGATTGCGGCCATCGGATGGACGGTGTACAAACGTGGAGAAACTGCCACCGATATTATGCTCAGGATGGATGCTTGTCTGATGCAAGCCGAAGCCGCAACGCCTGCTGTAGCCGGTGATGCAGGTACACACCCATATATTGCCG
Source organism: Uliginosibacterium gangwonense DSM 18521 (assembly GCF_000373965.1). Taxonomy (GTDB): domain Bacteria; phylum Pseudomonadota; class Gammaproteobacteria; order Burkholderiales; family Rhodocyclaceae; genus Uliginosibacterium; species Uliginosibacterium gangwonense. Next base: position 254,204 of record NZ_KB892863.1, read on the forward strand.
TACCGAGCGATGAGTGGCGTACCCGGTTCCAGCAGGCCTTGAAGCGGAAAAGCTTTCACCTTGCCTTTTTCCCGGTTCTCAGGATTGACGGAAGCCTCATCCATCACGAGGCCATGCTCAGGATGGAAGATACCGGCAGTCAAGAGACGCATATTTTGACTGCAGGCCAATTCATGCCAGCAGCTAGCAGGCTAGAAATGACAGCAGAGGTGGATCTGCTCACTCTGGAATTGGCTGTTGACTATCTCCAGAATAAGCCTCAAGACGATATTGCCGTCAATATTTCTTCCCTCTCTTTGTCAAATCCCTATTTCTTACAAAGTATTCGTACTCAACTGCAGCGCGCTGGGGCACTTGCTCGACATTTGTGGATTGAATTGTCTGAACGCACACTCCCTGAAGACGGGGATCTTAATAGACTTAATGAGTTTGCCCACCTGCTCAGTGAGGCAGGGTGCAAATTAGGTATTGAGCACTTTGGGCGCCACTTTTCAGCCATGCCCCGTTTACATGCGATGAGCGTTGACTATTTAAAACTGGATGGTTCATTTGTTACCAATATAGAGCAACATGATGGCAACCAGCGTTTTGTCAAAGCTGTGATAGATGTTGCCAATAGCCTTGAAATCGAGGTAATCGCAGAGCGAGTCGCCAGTGAAGCTGAGTGGGCCAAGTTAGCCGCACTCGGAGTTTTTGGAGTAACTGGTCCAGCAGCGACCAAACGCTTTAACTGAATAGTAGAAGTTATAAAAAGCCTAGTCTATTGAAAAATATGTACTATTTCAGACTCGTATATATCGTTTTGATTATGCTATTGGTGCATTTGTTTAAAATATTTCATTTTGTTTTCTGCCTCTTTGTACAGCAAGTTTTTGATTTTTAGTGTGATATTGTTCCTACATAATATTGTGTACTACCTTAATAATAAGAGCATTGCTTCTGACAGACTCAGAGTGGAATGGACACAACCTCTCACGCATTTTCATGGGTACACCAGCATGACGATACACACTATCGTTTCCCGTTGATACGAGGGTTGGAGACGGTTTTGGGGCCATGTGTTGCTGTGCTGAGTCTGGCAATCTGCATGAAATGGTATGGAGAGCCCTTCTCCAGACATTACGCAGTTCTTGGCGTTTTAACATTCCTTCTACTTTTTCCAGGCGTTATACACGTCTCGGAGAGCCACTGGCGCATGCTGCTAAATACAATTGTGCGCTGGGCTACGCTATGCCTGACGCTGCAGTTGTTTGGATACGCTACCGGGTACGCGAGATTCTACGATGCCAATCTTGTTGTGTCATGGCAGCTCGTGACTTTGTTCGGCCTTGTGTTCGCCCAAGAAGCATTTCGCTATGTAATGCTGGCCGCAATGGAGCAACTACGCCGTACGGCTATAATTGTTGGAGCTAATGACACAGGAGCGGAATTGGCTCTAAGATTTAAAGCCGACAAATACGCCGGGATCAAGTTTCTGGGGTTTTTCGATGACCGCACCCGTGATCGTCTGAGCACACAGATGGATAATCATCAATTGCTGGGAGCAACTGCGGAGTTGGCAAGCTATGTGAAGTCTCAATCAGTTGATCACATCTATATCTCTTTACCAATGGCGTCTCAGCCGCGCATCCTTGCCTTGTTGAATAGCCTCAAAGATACGACTGCCTCGGTATTTTTCGTCCCAGATATGTTTGTAACAGATTTGATCCAAGGCCGCGTAGATCAGTATGGCGGAATGCCAGTAGTTGCAGTATGTGAAAGTCCATTCACAGGGCTCAACGGAATCATCAAACAGATTGAGGATATTATTCTTTCCGTACTTATCCTGATCCTTATTTCACCGGTCTTGCTTGCTTGTGCACTGGCAGTGCGCATGTCGTCTCCAGGCCCGATCATCTTCAAGCAGTTACGATATGGACTGGACAGCAAAAAGATATTTGTTTACAAGTTTCGCTCAATGACCACACAAGACAACGGGGAAGTGGTCCAGCAAGCCAAGCGAAACGATGTGCGAATAACCCCCGTGGGTGCATTCCTACGCCGCACCTCCCTAGACGAGCTCCCTCAATTCATCAATGTACTACAGGGACGTATGAGCATCGTCGGTCCCAGACCTCATGCAGTGGCCCACAATGAGCAGTACCGCCAGTTGATCAAGGGCTATATGGTTCGGCACAAGGTACGCCCGGGAATTACCGGGCTTGCCCAGGTTGCTGGTGCGCGTGGCGAGACAGAGACCCTGGACAAGATGGAAAGAAGAATCCGGCTGGATCTGGAATACCTGCGTAACTGGTCGTTGATGCTGGACCTCAAGATCATCATTCGCACCATTTTAGTGGTTTTGAAAGATGATACTGCGTATTAGTGGCGCATTCTTTTGCCCAAATAGTGTACGCAATATCAAAACTATCAAGTAAGACAGATCTCTATAGCTTCTCTTGCCCATGAGATGATAGTCGGTGGATGTTTGCTTTTCTTGGGAAGGTTGATGCAAAGGAAATAGGTGTCAATCTGGGCAGGTCTCGATTTCACTGCTTTCCACCACGATATATTTGGGATGAAATCGTGAATTTGTGATCTATTCGATAATTGAAATTAGTTATCTAGGTTCACAAGTGTCACGCACACATCCATTAGGAGGTTAGCGATGAGTTTATTCATCCGTTGTGCGGTGGTATGCCTAGCAAGTTTAGGGGTCATTCTTTTAAGCACCGAAACACCAAAAATCCATCCCGGAATTGGCATTAAACCTGGTAACGAGCTTGCTCTATCAACTTCAGCCTTAACGGTCAATGAACGAGATCGTGTTGTAGCAAGAAAGTGAGTCAAGCGCCATGTCAACCTGACATGCTCTTTGTAAAGTAGTTATTTCTGCGCATTTATGCAACCTATAATAGGTGTAGCTTATGCTTTCAAGTTCTCGTATCTTCGTAGCAGGCCACAAAGGGATGGTTGGTTCTGCCATTGTCCGACAACTGCTCACGCTCGGGATATCGCCTGAAAACATCATTACGAAGACCCATCATCAGCTTGACCTGACGGATCACCTGGCGATTCGTTACTTTTTCCAGCAAGAGGCCATTGACCAGATTTATCTGGCAGCAGCCAAAGTGGGGGGCATACACGCCAACAATACTTATCCGGCTGAATTCATTTACAGCAACCTAATGATCGAAACCGGGGTCATCCATGAAGCTTGGCGTGCAGGGATCTGTAAGCTGCTATTCCTTGGATCTAGCTGCATTTACCCCAAGCAAGTACCTCAGCCAATGACGGAAGAAGCGCTGTTGACCGGGTTGCTTGAAGCAACCAATGAACCCTATGCGATTGCCAAAATCGCAGGAATCAAACTTTGCGAGAGCTATAACCGCCAATATGGCACAGACTATCGTAGCGTTATGCCAACCAATCTCTATGGGCCAGGCGACAACTACCATCTAGCCAACAGTCACGTTTTGCCCGCCATGATCCGAAAATTCCATCTAGCCAAACTCGCAATGGAACAGGATCTACCCGGCATTATTGCCAATCAGCAGCGCTATGGTGAAATTCCGTCCGACATCAAATCCATGATCGGACTCAGTCCTACCGAACCGATTACCCTGAGTAACCCCCTCAAGCCAACTGGAGTTGTGACCTTATGGGGAACAGGCACTCCGTATCGGGAATTTCTACATGTTGACGACATGGCTGCCGCTAGCATCCATGTAATGAATCTCGACAAATCTATCTATGAAACACACACACGTCCGATGTTGAGTCATATTAACGTCGGCTATGGTTCCGACCTCACCATTCGAGACATTGCTGAAAAAGTCGCACAGATTGTTGGATATACAGGACGCATCGAATTTGATGCCAACAAACCTGATGGAACCCCAAAAAAACTCATGGACAGCTCCAGATTACAGAGCCTTGGCTGGCAAGCCCAGATCAATCTGGAAGCGGGACTCAAAGATACCTATCAATCCTATCTCTCAGCACATTGATGCCAGCTTGCAGCTGCTTCTATTAGTCTTGTCTCCAGTATTTGAGTGTTGGTACCGTCTGTAAAACCTGTGATAAAAGCTCTCGACATGAAAAAAGCACTGATAACTGGTATTACCGGCCAAGATGGCTCTTACCTTGCTGAGTTCCTCCTAGAAAAAGGCTACGAAGTGCACGGCATCAAGCGCCGCGCCTCCCAATTTAATACACAGCGAATCGATCATATCTATCAGGATCCTCATATCGAAAATGCTCGATTCAAACTTCATTACGGTGATTTGACAGACACAAGCAATCTTACCCGAATTTTGCGCGAAGTTGTACCCGACGAGGTCTACAACCTCGGCGCCCAGTCCCATGTGGCAGTGAGCTTTGAATCACCTGAATATACCGCCGATGTAGATGCATTGGGAGCACTCAGACTATTAGAAGCGATCCGATTCCTGGGGCTTGAAAGAAAGACCCGCTTCTATCAAGCATCTACCTCTGAACTTTTCGGACTTGTACAAGAAATCCCGCAAAAAGAAACGACTCCGTTCTATCCTCGTAGCCCTTACGCGGTTGCAAAGTTATATGCATATTGGATTACTGTAAACTACAGGGAAGCATATGGAATATATGCCTGTAACGGTATTCTTTTTAACCACGAATCTCCACGTCGGGGGGAAACCTTCGTCACCAGAAAAATTACTCGTGGCTTGGCTAATATCGCTCAAGGTTTGGAGAGTTGTTTGTACATGGGAAACATCGATTCGCTGCGTGACTGGGGCCACGCTAAAGACTATATTCGAATGCAGTGGCTTATGCTTCAACAAGAAAAAGCTGATGACTACGTTGTCGCAACTGGGCGCCAATACACCGTTCGTCAATTCATCGATTGGAGTGCCATGGAACTAGGTATTCACCTTGCGTTTGAAGGCGAGGGAGAAAACGAAATTGCGCGGGTTTTACGTGTGGACGGGGCTAATGCATTTGCCGTCAAACCTGGCGATGTAATCGTACGTATTGACCCACGTTATTTCCGTCCAGCCGAAGTACTCACTTTGCTTGGTGATCCAGAAAAAGCAAAGAATCGACTCGGTTGGGAACCTGAAATTAGCGTCAGGCAGATGTGCGCAGAAATGGTCAAAAATGACCTCAAGGAGGCAAAACAGTATGCCCTGCTAAAGGCACACGGTTACGACTTGCCAGTGTGTACGGAATATTGATGATTTTTTCTCAGGATCTATTTCATGAGGGATGCACATGACCTTCCTGCATAACTTAGTTTATAGACACTATTTCTTGGTCACCCTGCGCGGGCATATCGGGTATTTCCTGAGGTATCTGCACTTCAAATTCACAAACCGACTTATTTCCATATTGCCAAACCGGAATGTGCCGAGAAAGTACTATCTAAGTGCATGCGTTAGAATAAAGAATGAAGCCAGATTTATGCCGGAGTTTTTGGCCTATTACAAATCGCTGGGATTCGAGCATGTATATATATATGACAATAATAGTACTGACGAAATCAGTCAGATTCTAAAGCCTTTTATAGACGAGGCCTTTGTGTCTATTGTTGACTGGCCGCGAGTTCCTGCATATCCAAGCTGCTATATCGACTTCTTTTCCACAAAAGCATGTGAATCGAAATGGGTGGCCTTTGTTGATGCTGATGAGTTCATTGTTGAAAAAAAACAAGGCGAATTGCTTTCGCTTTTGAAATCAACAAGAGCAAGCTCTATTGGAATAAATTGGAGAATGTACGGTAGTAGCGGACACGAAAAATTACCCAGTGGGCTTGTTATAGAAAATTTTTTAATGACAGATGAAAAATACAATGCCCACGTAAAAGTGGTGGTTGACCCTGCCAAAGTCACTGGGTTGTGGAATTCACACAACTTCTTCTATAAGCATCTTAGGTATTCGGTCTCGGCGACCGGGCAGGTTTTTTGGGGAACATTCGTTCGTCCATCAAAAAATGCAGTTGTTTGGATTAATCACTATGTCTATCGATCTAAAGAGGACTCGTTGCGAAAAGCGACCCAAGGGTATGTTGACCCCCAAGGCTATATACAAAAAGCCAGAACTTTGGAAACAATTAATCAGGAGTTTGACAATCATAATGAGGTAGAAAAAGCGATGACCCCTGAAAAATTGTGCGAAGTCAAAAACATCATGATTGCGATGGGGTACTCCAGCCCCTACGTATGTACGGACTAGAGCCTTATAAATAGCAACCTGATTATGACGATGAAATCAAAACTCATCCAGAACTTTGGTGCTAATGCTTTCGGGCAATTGGTCACCATACTGATTCAGTTAGTCAGTGTCCCCTTGTTTCTATATTTCTGGGGTGTCTCAACCTATGGAGAATGGCTGGTTCTGAGTTCGATCCCTATGTACCTGTCTTTAAGCGATATAGGGTTCGCATCCGTTGCAGCCAACGATATGACCATGAAAGTCGCCAAGGGGGACAGAGCAGGCGCTTTGTGTTCCTATCAAAGCATTTGGGTACTTATCAGCATGGTTTCCATCTTGATCGCCTTGCTTTTTATTGCCGGCACGGAAATCGCTAACGTATCCTCATTGCTCTCTATCAAAAGCATAGGCGAGTCAAAATCCAAATATGTCATATTAATACTCGTCAGTTACGTCCTGATTGGACTGCAAGCCAATATTTTTAACACCGCTTATCGTGCGGTTGGTCACTATGCGTACGGCACCTTGCTGGGCAATGCAGCGAGGTTGATCGAATGGTCTGTATCCGTATTGGTTCTATGGTGTAAGGGCGATGTACAAACGCTCGCCCTATCCATGTTGGCATGCAAGGCAGCCACAACCATCGTGATTCTCACTCTTTCCATCAAACTAAGCCCATGGCTCAAACTTGGCTTTGCCCATGCCAGGATTTCTGAAATTCGCCGTCTTTTTAAACCCGCACTTGCCTTCATTGCCTTTCCCTTGGGGTTGGCTCTTGCCCTGCAAGGGATGATTCTGGTCATAGGAATTGTCCTCGGTTCAGCAGCAGTCGTCATCTACTCCACCTACCGCACCCTCACGAGATTTCTCGTGCAGATGGTGACATTGCTGAATCAGTCCGCTTGGCCAGAAATATCTGCCGCTTACGGCGAAAAAAGAATGGATATCGTTTCCCAATTGCACGGCAAGATTTCCGCCATCACATTCTGGATGGGCTTACTTGCCGTAACACTGCTCTCGTTTTTTGGGAAATGGATCGTCAGTGTATGGACACATCACTCCTTCGAGCAGAACAGCATATTGCTCATGCTCATGTTACTTGCCGCATTTACCAATGTGTTGTGGCAAACCAGCTGGGTCCTACTGATGGCTACCAATCAACATCAAAAGATTACTCTAGCCTTTATTACAGCGACGGCCAGCTCATTGCTACTCAGCTATTTGATTATGCCCCTGGTAGGGCTCAATGGCGTCGGCCTAGTCATGATCCTTTGCGAACTTCCCATGCTCTATATAACCGTTGGGCACGCCCTAAACATGTTGAACGAAACGTGGCCAAAATACCTATCCGAACTGGTTTCAGATAGAAGCTTCTGGACAAAACCTCTTTGGATGTCACGATAGAGATACCATGAAAAATGCGATTCCCTACAACGATAGCATTCGATCAAGAACAGTCCTAAGATATTACAAGGGGCTCCTTCCCCGCTATCTGAATTATCTAAAAAATAACTTCATTGTCTGGGTGGCAAGACGTAACGGCGCAATCATTGGCGAATGCGTGACCATGCCCTACGCACTGGCGAAGAAAGCCAATAAAAACCTGCGAGTCGGCAGCCATACATCCATTCAGTCGTCGAAAATTGATCTCCGCTCACCGGTAGAGATCGGAAGCAAGGTCATTATAGGTAATGATGTAGAAATTATGACGGCTAGTCATAATGTTGATTCTCCATATTGGGAATACAAGACATATGGAATTGAAATAGAAGATTATTGTTGGTTAGCAACAAGAGTATTTGTTTTGCCCTCGTGCCGACGAATCGGACGGGGTGCAATTTGCGCCGCAGGTTCTGTGATTGTGTCCAATATTAAGTCAATGGATATTGTTACAGGGAATCCTGCCTATGTCTTACGCAAGCGAACTGTTGTTCATATTGGGTTATGTGTCGAGTCTTTGTTGGGAAATGACTATACGGCATATACACAGTCAAGAACAAGTAGTCAGGGATAGTATATGAAAATAAATATAGCAGCCTCCCATCGTTTTCATTTGCTCGATTTGGCTATTGAGTTGGAAAAACTTGGTCATGATGTAAGGTTCTATTCATTTGTTCCTAGAAATAGAGCTGTTAGGTATGGTTTGAAAAAAAAATGTAGTGTTTCACTTTTTATTCCAATGATTCCATTTTTAGCACTATTCAAGATAAGTAAAGGATCGTATTGGTCTATACGAATTTTGCACTGCCTACTGGATTGGTGCGTATCTATATTAATGAGACCATGTGATGTTTGTATTGCACTCGGTACTGTTTATGATTTGTCTATAAATAAAGCTAAAAAAAAGTATGGTTCTGTTGTAATTTTGGAATGGGGAAGTAAGCATATAGAAGAGCAGCAAAGAATTCTAAATGAAATACCTGAAGTAAAAAAGCAGCCTAAATATTTTACGGATAGAACTGTGCGCACCTATGAGTCCGCAGACTACATAGCAATACCGTCTGAGCATGTTGAACGCAGTTTTGTTGAAAGAAAAATCCCCGTTAAAAAAATTTTTAGAAATCCATATGGGGTAAATATTTCGATGTTTCACCCTACTAAATTAGACCAAAAAGATACTTACGACATCATAACAGTAGGTTCATGGAGTTATCAGAAAGGGTCTGATATTTTGGTGGAAGTATGTAAAGAAAAGAAATATCGCCTTATGCATGTTGGATCTTTAGTTGATGTTGATTTTCCTTCGGACAATAACTTCACGCATGTGGATAGAGTGGATCAGACACTTCTTGTTGGTTATTACGCCAAGGCAAAGATTTTCGTTTTGCCATCAAGGCAGGATGGATTGGCGATGGTTCAGCTTCAAGCAATTATTTGCGGGCTGCCTTTGGTGTGTTCTGAGCACACAGGAGGTAGAGATCTAAGATCTATGCTTTTTGATAGCAGGTGGATAATTGAAATGCGTGAATACAATAAGGCCGAACTAGATATTTGCATAAAATGTGCGTTAGATTTGGCGAACACACAAACAGGTGTTCGTTGTTATGTTAATGCCTCTTCCAATTTGCTTTCATGGGATGCATATGGAAAGAGGTATCATGATTTTATATTGGGGTTAAAAACAACAGAATTTGGTATATAGAATGAATAAATTTTCATTAGAAAAATGTGTGTTTTTCCTGTTGGCGATCGCAGGGATTCAATGGGTATTTTTCCCTGGGCATACCACTAGAGTTGCTATTCAATTCTTTTTGTTTGTCGTTATATGCGTGCTGTTATCGGGTGGGGCTACTGGGTTGCTAGCTAAGTGTCTTGATTTTAAAAAGTTATTGTGGGTGTATTTTTACTATGGTTGCGTGGTCGTTGTTCATAGTATTTTTGTAGCAAAAAGCTATGAAGAGTGGAGATATCTTTCTGTTGTGTTTGTTCCGACCTTGCTGTTTCCTGTCTTTTCAATGCTGTCAGCTTCCACAAAATCCTTTTTTTATATATTTGAAGTGTTTATAAAGAATGTATTTCCTTTGTCTTTTATTTTTTGGTTCGTTCAAACTAACGACAAAAACGATGGTTTGTTTTATGTATATTATGCTGCATATATTTATTTAGTATCATTGTTTTTTTGGTATTCGTCATCAAAATATAGGATTGTTATTTTGGCGGCACTAATTAGTTCGTTTGCTTATGATCTAGCGAATAGAGCAAATATGCTTAGCGTGATTTTGTCTGTCTTGATATTGCTGGTTCAGATGATCGTGTACAAAAAAATATTATTTTCAAATAGCAAAGGGAGAGAAATATTTTCTTTGTTAAGAAGGATATTTTTGTTCGGCCCTCTGGTTCTTGTCGCGGCCGCATTGTTGTTTAATTTTAATCCTTTTGTATATATACAGGAGAGTGCAGGAAGCGTAGTTGTGGCCGAAGATGCACTGGGAAGGCCGTTAGTTGTTGATTCAAGAACAGGTATTTATCTTGATGCATACAACTACTTAAATAAAGAGAATGCGTGGATGTTTGGTGGGAGCGCGGTAGCGAGTCCGGACACTGTGTTGGCAGAAAGTAATGAAGGATATGATGATGGACGTTTAGGGGGGAGTGAGTCTGGGTTTTTAACACTTTTGGTGTATGGAGGTATTGCTTATGTTTTTATATATTTCGCAATATGCTATTTATCTTCGTATTTAGCGATTTATTCTTCCAACAATTTATTGTGCAAATCCTTGGGTGTCTTTATCGCCATGAGATGGGCTTTATCGTTCTTGGAGAGCCCATTGTTACTAAACTTCTTATGGATTGTTCACTTTGTTGCTATTGGCTTGGCGTTGTGCCCAGAATTTAGAAAGTTAACGGATAAACAGTTAATTAGTTTTGGGCGTAATAATTGGAAATGTGAAACTTAGACAGTATCCTCTGTGGAGGGGTTATGAAGCTTAGGGATTATGCTGTTAGAGCAGCTAAGCATAGCTATAGATTTTTGGTGAGAAAGAAATTTTTCCCTCCTGAGTGCGACATGGATAGAGCGTCTGCCAACGAAAAGATGTATGCCCTACTTTCTATGTCAAGACCCTGCATGATTTCTAGGTTCGGAACCACCGAACTTAACTGCATCAATAACTATTTGTGTGTAAAAAGTGACCGCACATATTTTAGAAAAGTTTTTGATTATATTTCTGACCAGACGCATACGCCCTGGTGGAATGAAGATCATTTTGAAGTGATGAGTTTGTTTTCTGGCATATTTCCACCGAGCGTGGAAACGAGTGAGCGATTTTCTAGACGTTACTTGGAAGATATTCCTTTGATTGATCTGCTTGGGTCATTTCAATATTACGAGAAGTTCATGCCTCTGTCTGTAGGCGTACAGAAAGTACAGCTCGAAACTTTGTACCCTTTTTTTGTAGAGAATCCATGGACGGCAGTTCTGAAAGGTAAGCGAGTTCTAGTTGTTCATCCATTTGATCATACGATTCGGGAACAGTACAAAAGACGCCGGGAGTTGTTTGATAACTCAGATGTGTTGCCCGACTTTGAACTCATCACACTTCGGGCGGTTCAGTCCGTGGCAGGAACAACGGTTCCTTATAAGGATTGGTTTGAAGCATTGAGCTATATGGAAAATAGAATATCGAATATAGATTTTGATGTCTGCATTTTGGGGTGCGGTGCTTATGGCTTGCCTCTTGCTGCCCATGTGAAGAGAATGGGTAAGCAGGCAGTTCATTTAGGAGGGGGAACGCAGCTTTTATTCGGCATCAAAGGAAAACGTTGGGAGGAGCAGTATGCCAAAGTTTGGAATTATCGGCCAGGTCAGTCAATCGGCATTGATTATTCACCGATTTTTAATGATACATGGGTCTATCCGGCACAGTTTGAAAAGCCTACGCAGGCAAATAAAGTTGAGAACGCTTGCTATTGGTAGGTTTTGTGCATGGTGAATAGAATATTGGGGCATATTTTCTATCACAATTGGGTCGCTATTCTGTATTTTAATTTAAGAATGCTCCCTTGGCGCCAGGCTATACGTTTTCCATTTGATTTTTATCATGACATAAGGTTTCAGTCTTTATCTGGGTGTATTGTGTTTGAAGGGGGCTGTGTTAGAAGAGGGATGATCAAGATCGGCGGGCGTGGATCTGAAATGTTTCCACGAAGCCAGACGATTATCGATCTGAAGGGGACGTGGATTATTCGTGGTCAACTGGAGGTCGGGCATGGTGCGTTGCTCAGGGTGGAAAATAATGGTTTCTTTGAATGTGGCGATAATGTGCGGATTGGTGCGCTGACGAAGGTATTTTGCGTGAATCGCATTACCTTTGGTAATGAAATCGATGTGAGCTGGGAGTGCCAGATTTTCGATACAAATTTTCATTTTTTAATGGATATTGAATCGGGGAAGCTGAATTTACGCGATGGAGAAATTTCGATTGGGGATTTGAACTGGATAGGGAATCGTGTTTCAGTGATGAAAGGGACGCGAACGCCGAGTGAGTGTGTTGTCGCTGCGAACAGTCTGTGCAACCGTGACTACACAGGGCTCCCCACAGGGTCTGTGATTGGAGGTGTTCCTGCTCAGTTGTTGAAAACCGGGAAACGGCGGGTGTTTGAATCAACCCAGGATGTTCCAGGTTTTTGAAACATGCGTATCGGAGGTTCCATGAGTGAGGTTGCAGTTTTGCTGACTTGTTTTAATAGGAGAGAGAAAACGCTGGCCTGTCTTCAGCGTTTGTTTATTCTACGTAGAGATCTGGATGTGTTTCTTGTTGATGATAGTTCTACAGATGGAACCGGTAACGCTGTGGCCGAGTTGTTTCCGCAGGTGCAGGTCATCCAAGGGAATGGTGCTTTGTTCTGGAATCGTGGTATGTATTTGGCTTGGTCAGTTGCGGCCAAGCGGGGCTATCGGTATTACTTATGGGTCAATGATGATGTTGTTGTGTATGAGCATTGTTTGGGGGAGCTCTTTGAGTGTGTGTCGGTCTGTCAAGACAGGGCCGTGTTGGTTGGTCTTGTGGATGCTGGTGATGGACAGGCGATCTATGGTGGAACGGATTCTGCAGGGCGTTTGTTGCAGCCCAATGGTGAGATGCAGGAAGTTTACCACATGAATGGGAACGTGGTTTTGGTTCCGGCGCAGGTTTTTGACATTGTCGGGAATTTGGATCCTGTCTATCACCATGATCTGGGAGATGTGGATTATGGTTATCGAGCGCGTGCCCAAGGTCTATCAGTAGTTACGAGCAAATCGTTTGTCGCTCGGGGTGAGAAAAACGACTTCTGCCGAATTAGATTGTGGGGAAGTGACTTGAGAGCAAGATTTCGTCGTCTCTATTCGCCTTTGGGGAATCCTCCAACCATAAATTTTTATTTCCGTCGGAAACACAAGGGTGTTGTAAACGCTGTGGTGTATTACATGTTTATCCATCTGATCAACATTGCGCCCGATTGGGTTGTCAGGCTCGTTTATGGCAATCGATATATAGGAGCCTGATCGGCATGAGAATTCTTCACATAATTTCATCGATGAATCCGAAGGCTGGTGGTCCGGTTGAAGGCGTGATGCAGATGGCGCATATTCATGCTATATCTGGTGTACATGTGGAAGTAGTGTGTTCCGATGGGATGGATGAGACGTTTCTGAATAAGTTGCCGCTCAAGGCCAATACGCTAGGGAACGGTCTTGGTATCTATTCTTTTAATAATAAGATGGTCGGTTGGATCAAGGAAAATGCATGTAGATTTGATGCGATTGTTGTGAATGGAATTTGGCAATACCATGGGCTTGCCGCTTGGTTGGCACTTAGAAATTCAAAGGTGCCTTATTTTGTCTACACACACGGCATGTTGGATCCTTGGTTTAAGCATACTTATCCGCTCAAGCATGTGAAGAAGTGGATGTATTGGCCTTGGGGCGTTTATCCCTTGTTGCGCGATGCGAGAGCAGTGTTATTCACCTGCGAAGAGGAACGGCGCCTTGCGTCTCAGTCTTTCTGGTTATACAAGGCCAATGAGCGGGTTGTGAAATACGGTGCGGCTACGCCTCCTCAGAATGCGCAGGAGTTACGTGACATGTTCTATGCTCAGTATCCCGAGTTGATTGGTAGACGTTTGTTCCTGTTTTTGAGTCGGATTCAGGAAAAGAAAGGGTGCGATATTCTAATCGAGGCATTTGCGCGGGTCGCATCGTTGGATCCGAATATTGTTTTGGTGATGGCGGGACCGGATCAGACAGGATGGGTGGCTCGCTTGAAAAAATTGGCTGTCTGCTTGGGAGTGGAGAACCGTGTCGTTTGGCCGGGAATGCTGTTAGGGGATTTGAAGTGGGGGGCGTTTTATGCCAGTGATATTTTTGTTTTGCCTTCCCATCAGGAAAATTTTGGTATAGCTGTTGCGGAATCTTTGGGGTGTGGCGTGCCGGTCATCATTTCAAATAAGGTCAATATCTGGTCGGAAATTGTACAAGACGGCGCGGGTTTGGCTGGAGAGGATAACGTTGAGGATACAATCGGCAATTTGCGGACATGGATCGGTTTCAGCGAGGAGAAGAGGCGTGCTATGCGGGCGCAAGCGCGTAAAACTTTTGCTGATCGATATACCGTTCAGCAGATGACTGCGAGTCTTGTCTCAACAATCAAGGAATTGTTGTGACACGCATGCAAGATCTGGCTCAATTCGAATTGCCTGTGGGCTTTCGCGGCAGGGGGGCTGTCTTGGTGCAATTGTGGTGGATTGTGCAGGCTACGTTTTTTCGTTGTTCACCTCAATTTGCCTATCGATTTCGAGCTTGGTTGCTACGTCTGTTTGGTGCTCGGGTAGGCCGGGGAACTGTTATCAGGCCGACGGTGCGCATTACCTATCCATGGAAGGTGTCTATCGGAGACCATGTTTGGATAGGTGATGATGCTGAGTTATATAGTCTGGGCGAAATCGAGATTGGGGCTCATGTGGTGGTGTCGCAACGTAGTTATTTGTGTGCAGCCGATCATGATTATGCAAGAGAGGATTTTTGCATCCGTGCAAAAAAGATCGTGATTGAGGAGCAGGCATGGGTGGCCGCAGATGTGTTTGTAGCCCCCGGAGTGAGGATTGGAAAGGGTGCCGTTATTGGGGCAAGAAGCTCTGTGTTCAAAGACATGCCTGAAAGTATGGTTTGTGTGGGCAGTCCGTGTCAGCCGGTTCGCCCGCGTGTCATGGAAGGGTGAGAATGGGATCGGAATCTGAAGTACTGTTGCTGTCGCCATTCTTTTTCCCGGAATTGATTTCTACCGGGAAATACAATACGTGCTTGGCTGAAGCGCTCGTGCTCCGTGGTGTCAGAGTGAGTGTGGTGTCTTCACATCCTTTGTTTCCGGCATGGAAGGTAATGCCTAGCCGGGACAAAATGGCAGGGGTATCGATCTTCCGGGGCGGGGAGTTTGTGCGCTACCCGGCTTCAACCTTTTTGCGTCGTGCTGTGTTGGAGACATGGTTTGCTTGGCATGTTGTGACGACCTGTCTCTCTCGTCGTATCAAGTCAGAGGTGGTAGTTCCTATCTTCCCACCCAGTCTGTTTTTTTGTGTATTGAGTGCATTTATTTCCCACCGTGTTCGTAAAGTAGGGGTGGTTCACGATCTGCAGGGGGTATATGCTGGGCAGGAGAAAGGCTTGCTCGCTAAGTGGGTAGGGGCTGCGATTCATGCGGTAGAGAAGCGTTGTTTTCAGTCATGCGATCGTTTGATTTTCCTATCTATGTCGATGCAAAATAGGGCTCTTTCAGAGTATGGGCTGTCGCCTAAAAAATGCGTAGTGTGCTATCCCTTTGTGGTGTTGCCAGAATTTTGCTCGGTTGGTGGAGGGAATTTGCGTCATCTATTCCCGCCGGAAAAAACACATATAGTATATTCCGGTGCATTGGGTAATAAGCAAAAACCGGATGGGCTATACACTTTCATGGTGGCTTTGATGAAGTCCGACAAAGATGTCCAATGCCATATATTTTCCGGCGGACCTCATTTCGAGAGGTTGAAGTCTTTGCACGGTTCGGATGGCACAGTAGACTTTCACGATTTGGTTTCTGGCGAAGATTTAGATGAGTTGTATTTGCGCTCCGACATTCAGCTCATTCCTCAGGAGTTGGGAACAGGGGATGGTTCCTTGCCATCGAAACTTCCGAATCTGATGGCAGCGGGTGTCCCGGTATTTGTGATTTGCGATGAGGGGAGCGAAGTTGGTTTGCTGGTCCAGAATGCTAATGCAGGGGCTGTCGTGCACACTTGGAACCCGCAAGAGTTGGTTGATACATTTGGCAAATTCAAACAGGCGCTGGCCGCGGAGACTCGGGCCGTACGGAAGGGCCGTCTGCAGCAATATGTAATCGATAAATTCAATATTGAACATGTTGTTCGCGAGATCTTGCGGAGCTGAGTATATGGCTGAAAAATTTAGAACTTGCGTGATTTTCGGCGGGACCGGTTTTATCGGAAGCCATCTTGCTTTGTTTTTGACGACACATCACTTGGCAGAACGTGTTGTATTGGCAGATATTGCACCAATGCGCCATGATTTTGAGTTCGATCTGCGACTTGTAGAATATGTTGAATTGGATGTTCGATCTAGTATTGATCGGTGGATTCTTCCAGAATCGACTGATTTGATAGCTAATTTTGCTGCGATACATCGTGAGCCAGGGCATGCGTTGCACGAGTATTACGAAACAAACTTGCCTGGAGCGGACAATGTATGTGCGTGGGCTGATAGAGTCGGGTGTAATAAATTGATTTTTACGAGTAGTATTGCGCCCTATGGTCCAACGGAAGAGCCAAAAACGGAGGAGTCGATTCCTACACCAGTGTCTGGATATGGTGGCTCGAAGCTTGCTGCCGAAAAAATACATATAGCATGGCAGAGATCGAAGCAAGAGCGTTGTCTCGTAATTGTTCGTCCAGGTGTAGTGTTTGGCCCTGGAGAACGGGGTAATGTTACTCGATTGATACAGGCAACGTTGAAGCGTTACTTTTTTTTTCTGGGAAATCGTCACACTCGTAAGGCGGGTGGGTATGTCAAAGAACTTGTTAACTCAATGCTTTGGGCGCTTGATCGTTTGCCGGAAAGCGGGGGCGCTTTCTTGTTCAATTTTTGCTTGCCACAAACTCCGACTGTGCAGGATTATGTTGTGACGACTTGTAACGTAGCAGGTGTCACAAGGTTTGTTCCAAGTGTTCCTTATACTTTTTTGCTGGCTGCGTCCTACCTCATTGAGGGCCTGTCTCGTGTGTTCGGTGTGGAGCAGCCAGTCAGTCCGATACGAATTCGTAAGCTTGTCCGTTCCAACAACATTGAGCCTGCAGTACTCAAACGCGAGGGATATGTGTACATGTATTCCCTTGAGGCGGCCATGTCTGATTGGAAGGCTGATCGCCCAGATGAGTGGTGCTAAGGTGGTAGCAATACAATTTGGACATCATTGTCTCTTCCTGCGGTGAGTCTTCAATACATATACCTAATAAAAACTATTTCATGCATTTGTGGCGGTCGAATATTTGCAGTGAGCACGTTGCATTGTTCTTTAGTCTTTTTCTGCTGTAGGTAGATAGGTGGATTTGATGGAATGAGTTTGGTGCATGTCTTGAGATTTTCTGGTGTGTTGGATTGTACGAGTGAATCTGGTTATTTTGAGTTGTTAATCATTGCGCAAATCGAGATATAGAGTCTCGTTGATTTTTCTATAAGGCATTTAACGGCCACTGAATAGTGGAGGATGGGCCTTCGACAATAGTCTCATACGAGTACTTCATATGTGGTCAAAAAGCATTTTACATTTGAGGCGAATAGCGTCGCCGATTGATTCATGGAGGTATTTCTTCGAACTATTGAAACGAATTTAATAATTCTATTGAGATGGAGTATGCGTAGATTTGTACGAAAGTCTGTATTTTATGATGAGTAATCAGGTGCTAGACTGGTTATAAATGTGTGGCCTTTAAGGAGGCATTATGTTAATCGTCAAGAAACTTTCATTGCTTGCCCTAGCCATAATGGCTTCTACAGTAGCCGTCAATATTGCTGCTGCGGCAGATACCCCAACCCAACAGTCAGTCGATCAGCAGGTGGCAGCAAGCCTGAAATCTGGCATGACGGCGCAGCAGATTGTTGTTGCCCTGAAGGCTGGTGGTGTCGATGTTAGTTTGATTGCAGCGGCGTTGCTGAACGCCAAAATTCCTGCTGTACAAGCACAAAATGCCCTGCTGTCCGCTGGAGAACCCTCTCAACAGGTATTCAATGCACTGGTTGCGGCAGGTGCTGACCCGATCAATTTGCTGCCACCGACTGCAGCAGGCCCGGCACCGGGTCCATCGGCCGCTGGCGTAACGACGGGGGGGACAACCGCTCCTGCCATCACGGCCCCTTCTTTTGGCGGTGGCGGTGGTGGCGCAAGCCGTAGCTAACCAACAAAGGTGTGCTGGGGGCTGCGGATGGCGGCTTAGGCTGCCATTTTGTTGTAATCGGGTTTAAATTCGGGAGCCTGCATGGCCAGTGATGGTGCGTGGAGAATATGCTTTCGGTATGGTGCGGATCGGTGGGTATTCTTCAACTTTCTGGTTCTTCTCTTTTGGGCACCGTTGCCTTTGGCAAGTAATCGAACTTGGGCCCTAGGCTTGTTAGCAGTGAGCATGATATTCCTGTTTGCCGCACTGTGCATCGCCCGATTGTGGCGCGCGGAGTCAATCTTCACCTGTTTAGGTGTTGGAACTTGGCCACTGGCGTGTCTGTGTTTGTTCGCGTTGTGGCTGGCTTTGCAGTGGAGCGGTGTTATACCGGGTTTGGAAACAGCGGACGCATTCAATACGCTGCAATATTTGCTTGCCACGCTTACTTATGTTGCAGCATTTTCTTTAGTGCTGCTATTGGTAAAGAGTTCGGCACACGTACGCTGGCTTATGGCTGTCATTCTTGCCTCTGGAGTCAGTCAGGCACTCATTGCAATTGGTCTCTTCGCTTCACGGGCGACATATATCTTTCTGTTCATGCCATTTACACAGGGCACGCGCGCAACAGGGACGTTCGCTAATTTCGATCATTTGGCCGGATATATGGAGTTATGTATCCCTGCTGGGGTGGGGCTGATGCTTGCCCACATGGGCAGTGGCGAGAACAAAACTCTAAATCGGCGTGAGCATATGGTCAATGTACTGAAGTTTATGATGTCGGGCAAGATGTTGGTACGTCTAATGCTGGTAATTATGGTGATTGCGTTGGTTTTGACGAGATCACGCATGGGGAGTGTGGCGTTTTTTACTTCAATGCTAGTGATTGGTGGGATCGCTATGTTGCGTAACCCACGTTTGCGAATAGCTGCTTTCTGGTTGATATTGAGTCTGATTGTGATCGACGTTGTCGTTATCGGGCAGTGG
Organism: Uliginosibacterium gangwonense DSM 18521; assembly: GCF_000373965.1. GTDB lineage: Bacteria > Pseudomonadota > Gammaproteobacteria > Burkholderiales > Rhodocyclaceae > Uliginosibacterium > Uliginosibacterium gangwonense. The sequence goes on from NZ_KB892863.1 coordinate 273,260, forward strand.
GTCGGGATCGATCATGTTGTGGAACGTTTGCAGAATACCGCTTTGGATAATGAGCACGCTCGGGGAGAGGAAACTGTTGAGCAGCGTTCCCAAACACCCCGTCAGGCCTTTGGCATGGTGATAGAGCGGCCACTCAGTGGATTTGGGGCAGGTAGTTTTTATACCGTATTTCCCAGGTTCAAGAGTGCCGACAAGAACTCGTTCTGGGATCATGCTCACAACGATTATGTACAGTTGGCTGCAGAAACGGGGCTCGTTGGCTTGGGATTATTAGCCACAATGGTATTAATGACAATCGCACGGATCTTAATATTATGGAAAGAACATGAGCCGAGAATCAATCGCGGTGTTGCTTTCGGTGTTGCGATGGCCATCTGTGCACTACTGATTCATAGTTGGGTGGATTTCAATCTGCAGATCCCGGCGAACGCCTTGGTATTTTGTGTTTTGTTGGCCGTGGTTTGGGTGTTGGTTCCGCACACAGCCGCTACCAAGGAGGTCATCAATGATATTGGTTGATACCGCAACAAGGTGGATCAGTACCTCAAAGGTTTACGGCTTAGAGAATGAGAGGGCAGCATGCAATCCAACAATCGCATTCATATCGCAGTAGCCACATTGTTTTCCCTGGGTGCGGGGGGGGCCATGGCGGCCGAGGCCGAAACGGCCTCAGTACCCTCAGCCTATTCTGCGGTACCCAACTCGTCGAATGTGCTTTCTGGTAACGCATTTGAATCATCCGGAATACCTATAGCCAAGACCCGAACGCCACATCCTTTGAGGATTGCTGACGGGGTTGATTTGTTTGCGGACGCAGAGTTTGACGCAGGCTACGATAGCAACGTAAAACAGTCTTCCCGCGGGAATGAAGTAGGGTCGTTGCTATTCCGGATACGGCCGACCATATCTGCACAGGCAGCCTATCGTGCTGACCGTTATGTTTTGTCATATCTAGGGGATTATGTTCGCTATCCCAGCTATGATCCAAACAGCTTAGGACAAAACGATTTGATACTTGGTGCGCAAAACGTTTTTACTGGGCGTGCCGGACTTGCTTGGCAGCTTTCTGCAGGGGATCATTATGACCCTATTGGTTCGACAGATCGTACAAATAACGGTACGGTGGCGGATCACTATCGTACTTATGCCGCCAACACAACGTTTCGCTACGGAGCCGAGGAGGCTACCGGACGTGTGGAGCTTGATGCAGGCATTGGATCGAAACGCTATCTGAATGACCGTATCAACACTGAATCTGCTGATGTTGACAACATGAATTTAGGGGCGCGTTTTTACTATAAGATCGCACCAAAGACCCGCCTGCTGACAGAAGTTCGGCGCACAACCTTTGATTATAAGCACGATACCCGCCTGCTGCAGAATACTGATATGCGCTATTTGCTCGGGGCCAGTTGGGATGCGACGGCGGTACTGGCAGGGTCGGCCAAGGTCGGTTTGCAAGCCAAGAATTATGTTCATGACGAAGTAAACCCTGATTATAAGGGCCTGTCTTGGGAAGCGGCTCTGCGCTGGAAGCCACTCACCTATAGCTCTTTCGATCTTATTTCAGGTCGTGCGGCAAGCGATCCGAGCGGGAGCTCTTCCGGGGTGCCTATCACAAAAAATCTCAGTTTAGCTTGGAATCATGATTGGATGGATTATGTACACAGCAAGCTATCAGCTGGACGTCAGCGTACGCGTTACACCATAAGTGGGCGCAAGGACGTGGATGATGTTTATTCTGCAAGCATTATGTATGACATGCGCCGTTGGTTGGGATTGGGGGCCGAATTTACGTTTTCCCACCGCAATTCGAATGACGATACTTTAGATTATATACGTCGCCAAACGATCGTGAAAATACAGGCGTCATTCTAATAATGATTATTTTTTACTTTACTATATAAATGGATGCTCTCACTTCATGAGTGCGACACCTATCACAACAATTTAGGGGTACCGATGCTCTCATTTGTTCGTACGTTGAGCGTTTCAGCATTTGTTCTATGGAGTTTGATAGCGGTGGCTCAGGTACGAGAGCCGGAAAACGTTCTTCCAGCCAGTGTTTTGCTTCCTCCCGCTCAATTCCTTTCCAGTTACCGACTCGGTGCGGGTGATGTTGTATCGATTCGGGTCTTTGGTGAGGACGATCTGAGTATTGAGAAAGTACGCCTGACCGATGGGGGGTCGATTTTCATGCCCAATCTAGGCGAATTGGTTGTACGGGGAAAAACGCTTGGCGAAGTTGAGAAGATGGTGGTGGAAGGCTTGAGCGGGCGAATACTCATCAATCCCAAGATATCGGTATCGGTAGATGAATACCGCCCCTTTTTCATTAACGGCATGGTCGATAAACCTGGGGGGTACCCCTTTCAACCCGGACTCACGATTCGCAAAGCGGCCTCACTGGCTGGTGGCTTTAAGGAACGCGCCTCTTTGAACAAACTGTTTGTGATTCGAGGAGATGATCCTCAACAACGTCAGTACAAGGTGGAACTGAATACGCCAATCTATCCAGGTGACATTGTTACCGTGGAAGAGAGCTTCTTCTAAGGCGCGGTGCTTTCTATTGATGCCGACGGCAACGGATTGATGAATACAACGAGGTTTGTCTCACTATGAATCAGAATGCACAGATTGCGCCCGAAGCAGAACAGCCATTCGTGTCTGTAACAGGAGGACTATCCGAAGAGAGTAAGCTTGAATTGCTTGAATATTGGCGCAGTATCACCAAGCGAAAATGGGCCATTTTGGCGCTTGGGTTGGCTGTGGCGCTGTTGGCCGGGGCTGTCGTCTATTCGCTTACTCCGGTGTATCGAGCGACGACCACCGTATTGATTGAGCAGAACAAGAACAAGGTTCTGTCGATTGAGGATGTGTATACTGGTTTTTCGCAAGAGAAGGAGTACTACCAGACCCAAGTTGAACTCATGAAATCGCGCGATGTGGCGAGCCGCGTGGTACGAGGGATGCGCTTATGGTCGAATCCGGAATTCGACCCACGTAAGCCAGATAAGAGTCTGCTCGGTCAGATCAAGGTGGCATTGGGGATTGAGGCCGAAGAAACTGTTTGGACCGAAGACAAGCTGGTTGATGTGGTGGTGGGGCGGTTTTCCAAGCAGCTGTTCGTGGAGCCTATACGCCTGAGCCAATTGGTGAAGGTGAGCTTTGAATCCGAAGATAAACAGCTCGCTCCCAAGATTGCCAATGCGGTGGCAGATGCGTATATCATGGCGGATCGCGAAGCCAAGTTCAAGATGACGCAACAAGCTAACACTTGGCTGCAAGATCGGACCCAAGGGCTGCGTGAGAAGTTGGCAGCCTCTGAGCAGGCTTTGCAGACTTATCGGGACAAGCAAGGAATCGTGAATCTTTCCGGGTCGGTGCAGACCATGATCGGGCAACAAATTGGCGATGTCACCCAGAAACTGGTTGAAGCCAAGGCCCATCGCGCTGAGGCTGAGAGCGCCTACCGTCAGATGAAGACGGTTAAGGACGGCGACTATTCTACCGTTCCAGCAGTAATCCATCATCCTGCAGTACTGGAGGCGAAACGTGCGGAGGGCGTCGCATCCCAAAAGGTTGCAGAGTTGCAGCAGCGCTATGGCACTGAACACCCGAAGATGGTTCAAGCCCTCTCAGAACTGAAGGCGACTCGAGACAATCTCACTCGCCAAATGCAGGTGGTCGCAGAGAGTTTGAGCCGGGATTATGAATCGGCGGTGGCGACAGAAAAGGCATTGGACGGTGCATTGAATTCGGCCCGGGGTACGGTGCAGAACGTCAACCGTCAGGAATTCCAGCTTGGGGTTCTGGAGCGTGAAGTCGCATCGAACAAGCAGCTCTACGACATGTTTATCAGTCGTGCCAAGGAAACGCATGAAAGTACCGACTTGCAAAGCGCGGTGGCACGCATTGTAGATGCGGCAGTCATACCACGCCTGCCGGCAAAGCCTAACAAGAGCCAGGTGATTGGCATCGCATTGGTACTGGGGCTTTTTGCGGGTGTGTTGATCTCGTTGCTGCTGGATAAGCTTGATAATACGGTCAAGGGCATCGAAGATGCGGAACGCCGTTTTCATGTCCCAGTACTCTCGGCCCTGCCAGAATTGGGTTCGGAAGTCGGCAAGAATGCTATGACCATGTTCCTGCACAAACCTGAATCCCATCTGGCTGAAGCGGTGCGGACCGCGCGTACGGGGATTTTGCTATCTGATCTGGATGCAAAAAGTCGTGTTATTGTCGTGACCTCAAGCATACCGAACGAGGGTAAGACCACGATTACTTCAAACCTAGCGCTGGCTCATGCGCAGGCGAAGAAGACGCTGCTGATTGATGCAGACATGCGTCGCCCACAGATTGCACATCGCCTGGAGTTACCGCCCGGGGTCAAGGGGCTATCCAATCTGGTAGCTGGTACAGCGGCACTGGAAGAATGCATACATCATGTCAAAGGATCTTCATTGACCGTCATGCCAGTAGGGGACATCCCTCCCAATCCTTTAGAGCTATTACTTTCCCAGCGCTTCCGCGATACCTTGGAACAACTGGGAAATCAATACGAAATCATATTCCTAGATACGCCTCCTGTTGAACTGGTAAGTGATGCTTTGGTTATTGCTCCGCTCGCTACCAGCACACTCTTTGTTGTGCGCGCGATGGAAACGCCTTATCCACTGGTTCGTAAGGGATTGGTACGCTTGCAGCGTGCAGGCGGCAAGGTCTTAGGCGTTGTTCTAAATCACCTCGATTTTGCCAAAGCTCAGCGCTACTATGGCGAGTATTCCGGCTATGGTCAGAAAGGCTACAAATATGGCTATGACTATGGCTACGGTTATGCGCAGAAAGAGACGGAAAAGAGCGTAGCATAGGCGATCGGAAAAGTTATGCGTTAATGTCAAACACATGGGTTTTGAGCAATGATCGATATCCATTGTCACGTTTTGCCGGGCATTGATGATGGCCCTACCACCAAAGTGGAAGCTTTGGCCTTGGCACGTGCGTGTGTGGCGGATGGAATTACCCATGTGGTGGCTACCCCGCATGTATTTCCCGGGAGGTTCGACAATCATCGGGCCGGTATTGCACAGCTATGTATGAAATTTCGTCAGGTTTTGGTTGCAGAAAATATTGATCTGGAACTGTCTTTTGCTGGAGAGGTACGCCTGTCTCACGAAGTTATAGATATGGTGCAGAGAGGAGAAATCCCTTTCTTGGGTGAGGTCGATGGTTGGCGAACCATGCTATTGGAGTTGCCAGACGCCCAGATTCCTCTTGGTTCGATTAACTTGGTACGTCATTTGGCCGGAATCGGCATTCGTCCGGTACTGGTTCATCCCGAACGCAACAAAGCTATAATGGACAAGCCAGAACGCGTTGAAGCATTTGTGGATGAAGGATGTTATTTGCAGATTACGGCCGCTTCTCTCGTAGGCCAGTTTGGACCACGGGTCAGCGTAGCGGCTGATTTCATGCTTAAGAAGGACTGGGTAAATGCAGTAGCCAGCGATGCACATAATCTGGTAGGACGCCCTCCACGTATGACTGAGGCACGGCACATACTGGAACAGCGTTTTGGGAAAGGGTACGCGGAAGAATTAACCTACTTTGGTCCTGCCCGGTTGTGTGGTAGGGAAAGGGAAAAACTTGCTGTCCCTTCGTAGATACTCCATGCGTAGGGTCTTCGATATTGGCACAACGGTACTGATCTTACTGATACTCGTCTGGGGGATGTGGCAGGCGCAACGGGTTATGCGGGGGGATTTTGCGGGGATGCAAGCACGCTATCGGATTGATACCTGGATCGCAGGCAAGGCAAGATGGTCTGTTGAACAGTGGCTGCAGGCTCGTGATGATCTCGCAGGAGCGGCACGGATTACTCCAGACAATCCTCTAGTATTTGACTACTTGGGAATGCTCTATACCTTGCGCGGGCAAAGAGCATGGCAGAACGATGTATTACGCCAGGCTTTTTTCGCGGATGCACTACGGTTCCAACAGGATTCTTTACGCTTACGCCCACACAACGGAGCGGCTTGGGCCAATTTAGCCTTGAGTCAATACGCATTGGGCACACATGGAGACTCAATTGCATCAATCAATCATGCGATGCAAGAAGGACCCAATGAAATCAGGGTTCGCCAAGTTGTAACCGAACTCATCATCGCTATGTGGTCGGAATCTCCAGAACATCTTCATGTATGGCTGCGTGAACGCTACCGAGTGGCCGCCCCCTGGGAACATCAGGAACTGGAGCGTTTGGCAGTCAGATACGAGCGAAGAGACCTTTTCAAGTAGTGCTTCGATCTTGCTTAAGGGGGAGGAAACACACAAATCATGGGCTATATGTTAAAATTAAAAAAATGACGAATACATTTACTTTTGCCGAGTATGTAAGGTAGCCGACATGTTCACGGTAATTCCATCTGTTCCCTACTTTTATATTCAAGCGGATAAGATCAATACAAGTGGGTATCGTTTCGATGATAATTACTGGTCTAGATGGGGCCGTTTTGAATGGACGTCAACAAAGTCAGCGGGTTCTAATATGCGTCGCTATGTGGCGTTATTTACAGTGATTCTCAATACTGCACATCTATCATGCACTGGATGCTGATACCTACCATTCTTTGCGGTGGCTCAGGCTCCCGTCTATGGCCCGTTTCCCGGGATCTTCACCCCAAACCTTTCATCCGCCTGGCAGATGGGCAAAGCCTGCTGCAAAAATCCTT